>NZ_JBTZUG010000020.1:0-1103 GCF_054890645.1 Alteromonas sp. HB246098
AAGTGTTCACAAACAGAGGCGTACCTTCTCCCGAAGTTACGGTACAATTTTGCCGAGTTCCTTCACCCGAGTTCTCTCAAGCGCCTTAGTATTCTCTACCTGACCACCTGTGTCGGTTTGGGGTACGGTTCATATAATCATAAGTTTAGAAGCTTTTCCTGGAAGCAGGGCATCAACAACTTCACTCCCTTGGGAGCTCGTCTCGTGTCTCGGCCTTGAAAACCCGGATTTACCTAAGTTTTCAGCCTACGCACTTTCACTTGGACAACCAACGCCAAGCTTGCCTAGCCTTCTCCGTCCCTCCATCACTGATTATATAAGTACGGAAATATTAATCCGTTTCCCATCGACTACGCATTTCTGCCTCGCCTTAGGGGCCGACTTACCCTGCCCTGATTAGCATGGGACAGGAAACCTTGGTCTTCCGGCGTGGGAGTTTTTCACTCCCATTATCGTTACTCATGTCAGCATTCGCACTTGTGATATGTCCAGCAAGCTTTACAACTCACCTTCATCCACTTACACAACGCTCCCCTACCCAGCATAGTAAACTATGCTGCCGCAGCTTCGGTATATTGCTTAGCCCCGTTACATCTTCCGCGCAGGCCGACTCGACTAGTGAGCTATTACGCTTTCTTTAAAGGGTGGCTGCTTCTAAGCCAACCTCCTAGCTGTCTATGCCTTCCCACATCGTTTCCCACTTAGCAATATTTTGGGACCTTAGCTGGCGGTCTGGGTTGTTTCCCTCTCCACGACGGACGTTAGCACCCGCCGTGTGTCTCCCGGATAGTTCTCATTGGTATTCGGAGTTTGCAAAGGGTTGGTAAGTCGGGATGACCCCCTAGCCTTAACAGTGCTCTACCCCCAATGGAATTCGTCCGAGGCTCTACCTAAATAGATTTCGGGGAGAACCAGCTATCTCCCGGTTTGATTGGCCTTTCACCCCCAGCCACAAGTCATCCCCTGACTTTTCAACGTCAGTGGGTTCGGTCCTCCAGTTGATGTTACTCAACCTTCAACCTGCTCATGGCTAGATCACCGGGTTTCGGGTCTATACCTAGCAACTAAACGCGCAGTTAACACTCGCTTTCGCTACGGCTCCG
>NZ_JBTZUG010000021.1:0-1050 GCF_054890645.1 Alteromonas sp. HB246098
TGGAGGCCGCAGTGACCAGGTGGCTGGGACTGTTTATTAAAAACACAGCACTCTGCAAACTCGTAAGAGGACGTATAGGGTGTGACACCTGCCCGGTGCCGGAAGGTTAATTGATGGGGTTAGTTTTCGGACGAAGCTCTTGATCGAAGCCCCGGTAAACGGCGGCCGTAACTATAACGGTCCTAAGGTAGCGAAATTCCTTGTCGGGTAAGTTCCGACCTGCACGAATGGTGTAACCATGGCCACGCTGTCTCCACCCGAGACTCAGTGAAATTGAAATCGCAGTGAAGATGCTGTGTACCCGCACCTAGACGGAAAGACCCCGTGAACCTTTACTACAGCTTGGCACTGAACATTGAACCTACATGTGTAGGATAGGTGGGAGGCTTTGAAGCACAGTCGCTAGATTGTGTGGAGCCGTCCTTGAAATACCACCCTTGTATGTTTGATGTTCTAACATAGGTCCCTAATCGGGATTGTGGACAGTGTCTGGTGGGTAGTTTGACTGGGGCGGTCTCCTCCCAAATAGTAACGGAGGAGCACGAAGGTTAGCTAATCACGGTCGGACATCGTGAGGTTAGTGCAATGGCATAAGCTAGCTTAACTGCGAGACAGACACGTCGAGCAGGTACGAAAGTAGGTCATAGTGATCCGGTGGTTCTGTATGGAAGGGCCATCGCTCAACGGATAAAAGGTACTCCGGGGATAACAGGCTGATACCGCCCAAGAGTTCATATCGACGGCGGTGTTTGGCACCTCGATGTCGGCTCATCACATCCTGGGGCTGAAGTCGGTCCCAAGGGTATGGCTGTTCGCCATTTAAAGTGGTACGCGAGCTGGGTTTAGAACGTCGTGAGACAGTTCGGTCCCTATCTGGTGTGGGCGTTGGATGATTGATGGGAGCTGCTCCTAGTACGAGAGGACCGGAGTGGACGAACCGCTGGTGTTCGGGTTGTGATGCCAATCGCATTGCCCGGTAGCTATGTTCGGAACGGATAACCGCTGAAAGCATCTAAGCGGGAAGCCGGCCCAAAGATGAGTCATCCCTGA
>NZ_JBTZUG010000003.1:0-441050 GCF_054890645.1 Alteromonas sp. HB246098
GGGCCTCTATGAAAATTGCACACCCCCAATCTATTGACAGACTTCCTACAAGAAGAGAAAGGATATTAGCGATTTTTCTCGGATTCATATGCTCTACTATTACGGGCGCCGTTTCATTTTTGGGAATTCATCAGACATATAAAGGTGAACTAGAAGCTCTTGATTACACATTTTACTATTTGTTGTTTTCACTTAGTGTTTGGGCATTAATTAGAGCTGTTTTTACAAAATCGGCAAAGCCAAGTGCTATTTCATTTATGGCTATAGGTGGAATTCTAACCTTTTTTTCTATTGTAATTCTGTTTTTAGCAATAATTGAAAATACAAAATTCGAACCAAAAGGAATCATAGGCTGTTTGGTTATTTTATTGGTTGGGGCATTAACTTTAGTATATGGTTTCACTAAACGAAAACGGCCCTAACACATATGAGCCTCCGGGCTGTCAATGAAAAAAGATAGCCCTTTGACCACTATTTCAAGATCAATACCGTTGCCTTTTTAGAACTCGTTTACTTCGTCTGTCATGGCTGATGTTAAGCAAATTGCCTACGTCAAACACATATAGAGGCTCTTGTTGTCGCTCTTTTCAATTCCTTTTGACTGGCAACGGCACTAGACATTCATCGGTTAACCTTCCTCTGTCCTATTCAAACCTAAGTGGCTGCATTGACCAGTTAGTATCAGGTTCAGTGAAGGTGTAAGCAAATTCGTAAAAAGGTAGAAATGCGCAACGGTGACACGTCTAATCAAACCAACAGGTTTTGGCATTTCGGTATATTTATCTAAGCTGCTTTTGCAGACTATTGCGCGATAAAAGAGATACTCACCATTAAACCAGTTAGACGTTTAAGCTCATGCCACTGTGCTACTTACCCGTTTAAAAAGCGTTCTTCATCGAATACCTGCTGGTTCTTCAACATAAAATAAGTACATCGCCCAATTTTGTGAGCGAGTGCAGATAAAGCCTTCGCCTTGCTCATTCGCTTTTGAAGCTTGGCTAGATACCGTTTCGCGTTGTCATTACCTTTAAGGTACAACACTGCTGCTTCACTAAATGCCCACTTTAAATGAGCATTACCAATCTTATTGCCCTGCGTACCATGCGTTTTACCGGCCGACTCAGCTTTGCATTTGACTAACCGTGAATACGAGGCAAACTTCTGAACTGATGGAAACCGTTTAATATCGCCAACTTCGTATAAAATGGTGAGGGCTAGAATTTTCCCGATACCTGGAAACGACTTTAGAATATGTAAATCTGTAGCGCAGTGTGTTTGTGCCTGAGTCTTTACATAATGTTCAATCTTGTAGAGCTCACTCACCATGGTTTCGATAATGTTTAGGTTTAAATCCATGCTTTTCTGTACTGCTTCGTCTGGAAAAAAGTGGCGCATCTTTTCTCTATCAGGTGAGTTTCTTAAATCTAACCGCGTTTCTAAAGCGGGTAAGTTGTATTGACTGACTGTGCTAGCAACGTGCGCTTTCAGCTGGGCACTCATTCTCATTATGTGCGTGCGACGGCGAAGCGCATCTCGAATCGAACGATGCTCCTTCGAATAAGCATGCGCAAGCGGGAAGTTCCCTCCGCGCATTAGCTTCGCTATCTTTAGCGCGTCTATTTTATCGTTTTTCGTTTTACCTGCATGAATCGCTTTCATATAAAGCGCGTGGCCAAGGATGAAATCAATACTGTGTTCTTCACAGAAGTCAGAGACCCAATACCAACAGTGCATACATTCCACTCCAACAACAATATTGCCCAGATATGGCTTTAAAAGCGCTAACAGTTTATCGGGTGAATCATCTATTTTTTCGTGAACAAGAATGTTGTTTTCATTATCAATGATGCAGACATAAAGCAGTCTTGTATGAAGATCGATTCCACAATAGTACGGATGTGTATTAGTATAAAAGTTCATTGAGTTTTCTCCCTTGGTTTGGTCGCCTATTAGGATAAACTCAGTTTATGCTGATAGGGAGGAGGCTCAATGATTATCAAGCCAATAAACGCACTCTCTACGTTCGCTGGGACGCATACACGCGGGGCGGCTTCGCCATTATGCCCCACATGTCTGCGCCCGTTATTGAAAAGTTATGAGCCAAAGGAAGGTCATGATGAAATATCTACAAGAATCCATTATTTGTTTTTTACTTGGGGGGATCCCATGTATTTGGTCATTTTCTGATAATGGAATTACAGGGGTAGAAGCGTTTTATAAATCTATAGATACGTCTGACAGAACCGTCATGTACTTTTTTACTCTGGCTGCTTTTCATTTTTTAGCTTCACTTATATGGATTTGGGCACCGAGGTGGCATGAAGGTATAAAAGTAACTTTAAGAAGTGTTTTGCCTGTCGCAAACGGCGTAGGTTCCAGCCTACTTTGTATTTACCGAATAATTGCAGGCGCTTCGATGGCTTGCGTTTTCATTTTGCTGACAAACTTTACAGAACGAGAAAGCTTAAGGGTTCTGGCTGGTTTGACTATATCTAGCGTAGTATTTCTGCTGATGAGCTATTTTGTTAATAAAACCTTTGATTATGCAAATGAAAAACAGCGTGTAGGCTCATAACAAGCTATTCAAGCGGGAAAATTTACAGTTGGCTTTTTCTCACTTCGTTCGTTATTTTAGCCAACTGATAAATTTCCCCTTAATGGGGCGTTGGTATGACTCCCTTTGTCAACCCTGAACGAGCACTTCCCTGGCACTCTTTCAGCCCATAATTAGCTTTGTTTCTCGTCCATAATAAATTGAGCTAACGCACCGAATGAGGCAGTAATTTCGTCGGTTATTATGCTGGTATTCGTAGGTTACTTATTCAATAAATAAGCAGAGCTGACCTTACATGTTCCGCCGTAGCACCTTCTCATCAGTCTAGGCTCGTGGTTCAACAACCGTTAGGTTGTTGCCATCATAACGCCCTCGTAGGTTGTGCCACATCCCGCGGCCTGATCCAAATGTGTTAGCTCAAACTCGTTTTTCATGCAGGTACTCGGCTTAGTCTTAGTTTTGGGTTTACCGGCGTGAGTACCACTTCCTTTGCAATAGCCCAGATGTATGCCGCCATTTCTCTGGCTATCGCGGTAATGATTAAATTGTAGTGTTTACCCTTTTTACTCATACGCTGATAGCGTTTGCACAAGCGAAGCTGTGCTTTCCAAGCGATATCGACGATGTCTTTGGGTAAGCCTTCCTGCCTTAACTGTAATTCAGTAGAGACATTCGCTGGATACCGATAGCTGTGCGCCCCCTCAATCAGTAAACGCCTTGCTCGGCCATTTCCTGCTTTTGTAATGGCTCCTAAGTGTCGCTTTCCTCCTGATGATTGTTCACTGGGAACTAAGCCCAGATAAGCCATGAGCTTTCTTGGATGGTCGAAGCGGTTTAAATCGCCAAGCTCTGCTACCACGCCAACGGCAACGAGCAATCGAACGCCTCGCATCGCCTGAACGGCTTTCACCACCGGATAATAACGCCATTGGTGTACATGGTGGGTTAACTCATTGTCGAGCCTTTCCAGTCGCCGGATACGCTCTTCTATGGTTTGCAATTGTTCTTGTAAGACAATTTGCTGAGCCGGGTGAGGCAATATCAATTCCGTGAGCCAGCGAAGGTGTTTCTTCGACCAGTTTGCAGTACCTTCATAGCGTATGTTATTTCGCAAAAGTAGAGCTTTAAGCTGGTACTTGGCTTCTTTTAAATCCTTCATTGCTGCTTCTCGAGCTCGAGATAAATCCCGCAAAGCTTCATCTTCCGGCTCGGGCACATAGATGGGTGTAAGGTCTTCAGACTTTAGTGACCTAAGGAGCTTAAGCGCATCTCGACGGTCAGTTTTAATTCGCTCTCCCGGCTTTTTGGGAATAAGAGACGGAGCCACGACATAACAACAGTGTCCTAGACTGGTAATAAGGCGATATATCCAATAACCACACGGTCCAGCTTCATAAACAACGTGAAGTGTTGCGCCGGGATATTTAGATTCAAACTGAAGAAGCAGCTTTTTCACACTGACCTTAGACGAGGAAATACGGCCATAATGAACAGGCACAGCCCCACGTTGTTCTTCACAATAAGCAACCTCATGAAACTCTTTATGCGTATCCAACCCGATAAAAATCATGCTATGTTTGTTCATGCTAGCCTCCAAATTGATTTAGTATTGAACAAACTAATTATGGCTCTGGCTGAAAAGTTAACCCACGAAAATGCGGGGGCTAGCACTTTTACAGGGAGTCATTGTGTCTAGGTGCTTCTTAGAAATCCATGGCCAAATCAGAAATAAGACAATTCTTAAATGAAATCTGCACTAAGTTTCCAAACGTTGTGCCACTCATGGAAAAACATGAAAAATGTGAACATCCATTCCTAATGGAAGAGTTCGCAAATTTGACAACTATTTTGTTTAACCAAGGTAATTTAGAAGAAGCATTAGAACAGTTGCAGTACATGAGCGAAAAACTTGAAACTGCATCTAAAGCAGAGTTCGAATACATAGATGTATATTACACAGAACACTTATTCTGGGAAGGTACTCGAGAAGGTATTGAATATGGTTGGCCTCTGGTGCCAGATAATCTCAAAAAACTATACTTGGACTTTCATGGCAAAGCCCCTAGAGTAGTTGTTTAAATATGCACGCACCAACAAGCCAATAAACGCACTCACTACGTTCGCTGGGACGCATACACGCGGGGCGGCTTCGCCAGTATGCCCCACTTGTCTGCGCCCGTTATTGGAAAGTTATACACAAGGAGGGAACCCTACGTGTCAGAAGAAAATATTAAAAAAATTGTAAAGCGATACAAACTTCTTTCATCTTTTTGGCTGTTTGTTTTTTTAATTATCGCAATGTTTGCCAACTGGGCGCTAATAGATTCAAATATTCGTAACCACTCAGAGCTTGACCTTGAATACTATTCAAGTGATACAGGCTTTATTTGGGGCGCTATCATTTTTGGCTTAAATGTAGTTTTGCAGTTACTTTTCTACTCTCTAGAAAAAATCCTGCTCTTTTTGCAGCAAGAAAGCAGTTCTTCGAATTAAATTGTGTATAACAAAAAAATCAAGCTCGCCCACTGCGCGGGCTGGGACGCAAACATGTGGGCTGCTCACTTCGTTCGGATTTTAGCCCACATGCCTGCGCCCCTTATTGTAAAGTTATAAGTCACATAGGATGTTTTAGATGAGTGATTTTTCAGAGGATGAATCAATAAGAACCACATCAATATCAAGCGACTTAGATGATTACGATATTTTATCGACTATAAACAGGTCAGCTGCAGTCCCTAGTAATTCAGATCTTGAATTCAGGAAATTCATTTGGGCCGCAATGGCAACTTACGCTTTCGGTAACAAGTCAATCGACAATGTAATGAAACGCTATGACTATGCGTGGCAAGAATGGAAAAAAGGAGCATACGAAAGAGATCCATTGATCCTCAGTTTAAGAGGAATGTTTAGAATAATAAACAAGGTATCTTACGATTTAGAAAAAACTAAAGTAGAAAACTCACTCAGCAGTATCTGCGCTAAAGCTGCTCTTTGCAGGCTCGAAGCAAGCTTCAAAGCTGCTTATGGTCTTGTACGAAAAGAATATATTTTCGAAACTGACGCAGTCGCAAAAGTAATATTGGAACAGCTTGCTTGGGCTTACTCAGCCAAGGGACTAAACGAAGAAGATCTACTTAAATTAAAACCAACAAATGTATTACTAAGTTTAAGGAATTTTTCCCCGAGTCAGGAACATTTTATGGACAGATTAATAGATGGGCTCACCTAGATCCTTTCATCGTCAAGCAGTATGAAAAATTCCATAACAAGCAGGTTAGCGTTGTTCGCCGTAATCATCAAAACAGTAGAGAAAGTGGAGGCACAATTATCATGCTTTCGTTGGTTTATTTAAATCTGGTTCAGGCTCTATTTAGCGTCTATAAAAAAGATGATTTCAAAAAGATATTCGATGAACTTACAAGTTTTAGAAATAGTTACGAGAAAGACCTAAAAAGTGACTTATAACAAGGCGCTAAACACGTTCACTCCGTTTACTGGGACAGTAACGCAGCGGCGCTCCGCGATTATGCCGCTACGTCACTGCCCGTTAGCTTAGCGTTAGATGGCACGGAAATTAAAGTGACTACTGTAGTTGTTACGGATATCTTTGGTAAAACTCCCGCTCTTGAAGAATTGGCAAATGCCATCTGTAAGAACCATATCATTGTTGACCCGTATGACGGTCAAAATAAGATGTTTCACACTGAAAGTGATGCATATGAGTATTTCTCCTCTAATATTGGCTTAGAAAATTACAGCAAGCATTTGATAAACTCGTTAACCAAATTAGATTCTTCTGTAAACCTCGTGGGTTTTAGCGTTGGTGCTGCTGCCATTTGGAACCTCTCAGGAAGTTTCGGGCCTTCGCATATAAACAAAGCTATATGCTTTTACGGGTCTCAAATAAGAAACAATCGAAAAGTTGTTCCATTATTTCCAGTCACTCTTGTTTTCCCAAAAACAGAGAAGCACTTTTCAGTATCACAATTGATCTCAGAGTTGCACACCAAACAAAGAACCAAAATTAGACAGGTGCCTTACTTTCATGGTTTTATGAATAAGTGTTCTACGAACTTCGACTTGCAAGGCTACGAAAGTGAGCTTCGAACTCTTGCGGCTAATGCCATCTAACAAAAAAATTAAGTTCGCCCGCTGCGCGGGCTGGGACGCATATATGCGGGGCGGCTTCGCCATTATAGCCTGCCTGTTTGTGCCCCATATTTAAAAGTTAAGTGCCAAGTGGACAGTTATGAATCCAGTTTCTTTTTTAGAAAAGCTTCGCGAACAATATATCGCTACTGAAGATGACGACTTGCTTTTCACCGACAAAGAATGTGCTCTTGGCAGCACTATTTATCGGTTGAATTGCTGGAAGGATTTTCATGGCAAAGATAGCGTTGTTGTTTTTGAACTAAAGGAAAAAGGGTTGCTAATCTCTACGAGTACCTGTTTAGGCCTTCGATACTCCGAAACACAAGACCTTTTGCTTTTAAGTGAACAGCAATTGTGGGATATAGGTATTCCCTAGCATGGCACCTAACAAAAAAATTAAGTTCGCCCGCTGCGCGGGCTGGGACGCTCACTCGCAGGGTTGCTTCGCTATTATGCCCTAAGTATTATCACCCCTTATTTAAAAGTTAGCTAAACAAGGAAGTTATGAGTCGTTTTCTATTATTGGTATTAAATATCCTAGCTTTTAAGGCTGCAGCATGTTCCTTTGCTCCAGCGTTTGATGATTTCGTAATATCCGAAAATTCTTCAGATGAAGTTACTACACCAACTTTTAAAGTTGATTCAATCCACAGAGGAACAGATGATGGAAATCATGGTTCATGTTCTGATGCGGGCTTTATCAATTTAAAACTAGAGACTTTACCCTCTCATGAACAAGGTTATATTTTTAAAATTGTTGAAGGTGAATTTGAAGATCAGCTTTTTTACGAATCCCCTGTCGTACCATCGAAGTTTATGGAAAATGAAAAGCTATTTAGTTTTCTTTGGTTAGACGGGAGTTATGAGGAACAAGAACCCATAAATATTTTGGTTCAGATTATTGCTGTATCTCGATCTGGGAATAAAAGTGAACCTCAACTATTAAAAATAACTCACCCAGGTATACAAAAACCTTGGTGGAAGGTTTGGTAACAAAGTATGGCTAACAAGCCACTTAAGACGGGACGTTATATGCCCATCACTTCATTTGCAAAAAAAGGAATTATGATGTTTTATTTTGAAGTTATTCTTTTTATCTTTTTTGTTTGTTTTATCAGTTTCGGGTACAGGAAAAATAACCGGAATATGATGTTACTTGGCTCATTTTGTCTTTTTCTATCTCTATCCGCGGGGCCATTTGTTGAAGGTGTTAACAAGGGGTTCGCTGAAAAGTCTCACGAACTTAAACAAAACAAAGTTACTGGGTAAGCAATCAAGAGCATATAACAAGCCGCTGTAGTCGGTCGCAACCTCCCTGGGGCGGCTTTGCTATTATGCCCTACGCGTTATCGCCCTTATATAAAAGTTAAGTGCTTTGTTTGCCAAATCAAAATATGGAGTAATAAATGGAATTTAGACACACTAAGCGTTTTCATATTGTATCGCTTCTGATACTGAGCATTTCATTGCTCTCAAAAGCTAGTGCCAATGACATATATGATGCAGCGATCAATAACCCTGAAAGGCTAAAAGCAGACTTCGCTTACGATCAAAAGCGGAAACCGTTAGATATTCTTCCTTTTACTCAGATGAAAAAGGGCGACAAAGTTCTCGAGCTTGGTGCAGGTGGTGGTTACACAACAGAATTGCTATCGTGGCTAGTTGGCGAATCTGGCAAAGTATATGCGCACTTTCTTTATAACAAAGAACGTCTTGAAAACAATAGACTGTCAAATGTTATTTCACTTCGTAAGCACTCTTTAAATGAACATGCGCAAGTGCTTGCTGAAAACGAAATTCAATCCAATAAATTGGATGCAATCATCATTTTTTTGTTCTGCATGACATCTATCTAAATAATGAGATGAGTGATGAATTATTGACTAGTTTAATGGATGCATTAAAGCCAGGTGGAAGCTTAATTATATTAGACAACGCAGCTAAGCCGGATTCGGGTTTGACTAATATAGGCGATCTTCACCGGATTGGAGAGCATTTCGTCAAATCAGAACTGGAGCAAGCGGGTTTTGTATTTGATGGCCAAACATCTGTGCTCAGAAACAAGCAAGATGATCACACTAAACCGTGGGGTGATTATGAAGGTTTGCACGATCGTTTTGCTTATAGATTTAAAAAGACCGAAATATAATTTTAAAACGCACTTGAGAAAAATATTATGTGGGAATTTTACTCGCTGAAAAGCGCTCCTAAAATCCCTAAATGTTAAGCGTTAGACACTTGTCATGGATATCACATTAACAGATCCTGCTATACCTCTCTTCCATTTTGAGGTCATCAGAAATGTCTCCATTGTAGCGGCATTTTTAAGTGTTGTTGTTGGCCTAATTTATAAGGTTAAATACGATACAGCCTTGAGCTTATATAAAATCATATTGTTTTCTCCTGTGGTACCAATATTGTGTACATACTATGGTTACAAACAATATCTTGACGTTTTTTACGCTTTTCATAACAAAGGGAGTGGGGCTATCGAATTACACTTTGTTTACCCTGCAAATAAACGGATAGTATTGGATAATCCAAAATCAACTTTCGATCCAGATGGAAGAAGCCAAACCTGTAGGCTAATTTTCAGAAAGAATGGCGAAAAATATAGTAGCGCTAGCGCTAATGACGTATCTATATGCAAACAAATTTCGAGATCGCTTTAGGTACGTGTTTAACAAACAACTGTTGGCACTCACGGCGTTAGCTGGGACGCATATACGCAGGGCGGCTTCGCCATTATGCCCTACATGCCTGCGCCCCCTATTTAAAAGTTAGGAGACCAAGGTATGTATCAGGTTAAAAGGATTTTTTGGTTTATACCGCTGAGTGTTTTGATTCCCTCGTTTTGTGCCGCAGGGATCTACCTCTTATTGGCACGACTAGAGATTAATTCTTTTGATACTGCCTATTTGATATTTTCTTATCCAGTGGTTGGCATTAGCTCATTTTTAATCTACTGGTCTTTTGCTAGAGGTTTGAATTCGAAACCATATAGCCATGGATTTATCGTTTATATATTCAGTGCGATGATTCAGAATGTTTTTTTATCCGTGGCAATGAAGCAAATATATACTTCTCCGACACTATATTTTGATTTTATTATTTCTGTTTCGATGATGCTCATTGCAATAAAAGTTGGTTATCGAAAAAAGGATGTTTCAGGTGAGGTCTCCTAACAAGAGCATATTGGCGTTCACTGGCGCTCTTTGGGACATTTTTTATATGCTGGCATTAGGTACTGTGAGGTTAATTGACATATGGAGCATGAATTGATTAGGCAAGTTCAACCTGAAGATTATGAGAGTATTGAAAAAATATATAACCATTATGTTTCAAATACCTCTGTTACGTTTGAAGAAACGACCGTTTCAAGCACCGACATTCAAAATAGAGTAGAAAAATCACGTAGTTCCAATCTTCCGTGGCTCGTTATGGAAATCAGTGGTTCTATCGTCGGTTATGCGTACGCGACCAAATGGAAAGAGAGAGCTGCATACAGATTTTCTGTAGAGTCTTCAGTTTACGTTTCTGAAAAGCATCACGGTAAAGGTTATGGAACTCTTCTATACACCGAATTACTTAAGAATTTGAATTTACTTGAAGTAAACTCCGTAATCGGAGGCATTACGCTACCAAATCTTGCAAGTGTCGCATTGCACGAGAAACTGGGTATGAAAAAAGTTGCTCACTTTAGCAATGTCGGTTTTAAGTTTGATAAGTGGTTGGACGTCGGCTATTGGCAGTTGAAACTGCGTACCTAACAAAAAACAAGCCACTCACTTCGTAAAGGTTATGTGACCAAAGGAAATCAAAAATAAGGTGAAGTTTTCAAGTATAGCTTTTTCTCTTTTGTTACTAGCGGGTTGCACGACTGGTCGCTTAGAGTATATGACTCCAGAAGGAGAGACCAAATTCGCTTGTGAAGTGGAATATACTTGGGAACCTAGCGTAGACAAATATGCCGTCGAGTACATTTTAAGTTATTGTGCAAAACAGGCAGCTGAAAAAGGTAATACTGTAATTCGAAGAGAACTACTCGAATTAGACTTATCCATTCCGAAGCCACCTAAAGGTAAGCAATGGAGCTTCAAATTAGCAAAATCGCTACATGAGCAAGAGAAAATCACCGATAAGCAATACGGTTACATAGTTGCGCACTTGGATTTGGGCCATGACGAAAGTTAATGTTTTGGAAATATTACATAACAAAAAATATGCCCTACGTGCTATCGCCCTTTATTTAAAAGTTACGTTTCTCAATGGTAGTTTTAGCTTTTTTGTACTTAACACTGTTCCCAAGCCAAAGGAAAAATAGTTTTCTCACATTTTTTATACCTGGTATTGCCTTAATAATTGTATTGCTTCTAACGGGATTAGCTAATTTATGGCTATTAGATGAGTTAACGTTTATGTTAGCTTTTATATTTGGCGGACAGGAAATTTCAAAGCCTATTGAAAAGTCATTATAACAAGCTGCTCAAGCGCAAGTGCTAGAGAATGTTTAAATGGAACTATTTTTTGCAAACTTGGTAACAATTGTATTCTTCATTACGGGGTATAAGCTCATTGAAAAAGCAATTTTTCCAATGCCCTCCACTCTGCTTAAAATTGCACTCTATTCACTTTTGATCTTCAGCTGTTTAGGCATTACTTCGTTTCTTTTTGCTATCGCTATCGGACTATGTTTACCAAATACATACCCAGTCACTTTTTCATACAAAGCGCTGTTTATTTGCCCTTTTATTACTATCTACTTTTCATATAAGATGATACAAAACAAAAAACTGCTTTCTACACGCACATCACAAGCACATTAACGCTTGCTGCGCTTGCCAAGGACAAAATTACCTGGGCTCCCTACACTTCGTTTCGTATTGTAGCCGCGTATTTTTCCCTTTGTTCGAGCCGTTAGCAGCCAGGAAAATAGAGTCGTATGAAAGTAACTCAAATTTTCGGATTAATCATATCAATTTTAGCTTTTACCTATTACATGTCTTTTGCGCAGCGACTAGACTCACCTGATGCGCAAGGCTCAGTGGCGCTTGGGATTGGTCTTCTTTCTGTCTTTTTTTTAGCATTAATCTCTGCAATTTTGTTAATCCCAACCTCGATTATTCTTTTAAGAAAAAAAGCTAGAGAGCGTCATAATTTTAATGGCTTAATTTGGAATACTGTTCTCGGGTTTAACACCGCCCTGGCGTTTTTTTATACGTTCATTGGTCTATGGTCGGTGGGGACATTTATTGTTATATGGGCAAGCCGTTAACGATGCGCTATTGTCATTCCCTGCAGTCACTGAGACACTACCTGGGTACTTCGCGGTTTTGGCCCACTTCTGCGCGCTAAAGCTCAGCATTAGGTGCTACACGGATATGAGCTTCGAAAGATTTCAAAAACATCGACACATCGTAGAAGATAATATAGTTTGCGTATCTTATGACCGCTTTACAACAAAGTTTGAAGTGAAGATCGGTGGCACTATTGCTTACTCTAAGTATTTTTGTTTCTGGCCTAGGCATAACGCTACCGTTCAAATCGGTTCTAGTTCTTATGCGCTCAGTGTATATTGGTTTTTTATCTGGGGAGCGTCTTTAAAAAAGGACGATACAGTTGTTGTAAAAGAGCTACTGCCTAAACGCCGTAGGCGTTCTATTTCGCTTCTAGGATATGGTGTTTTTATTATTTTACTTAGGGCTGCTTTTGTTGTTTTTGCTCCATAGTACCTAACAACAAAGTTATGTCGCCCGCAGGCGGTTTGGGGCACAAATTCATGCGCGGTTTCGCCATTATACCTTACGTGCCTACGCCCCTTATTTTAAAGTTATGCCCAAGTTCAGATTATGTCTTTGAAAAGCAATTTAACATTAATGGCTGAGTACAATAAATGGATAAATGAGTCCATTTACTCGGCTGCGTCACATTTAAGTAGAGATTCACTTTCAGAAAACAAAGGCGCTTTCTTTGGTTCCATTATCGGAACCCTTAATCA
Source organism: Alteromonas sp. HB246098 (assembly GCF_054890645.1). Taxonomy (NCBI): domain Bacteria; kingdom Pseudomonadati; phylum Pseudomonadota; class Gammaproteobacteria; order Alteromonadales; family Alteromonadaceae; genus Alteromonas; species Alteromonas sp. HB246098. The sequence continues at coordinate 12,705 of NZ_JBTZUG010000003.1, forward strand.
TATATTAGTCGCCGATGTCATTTGGCTAAAACGATTTGCGTCTCATCCCTCAAATTTTAGTTCATTGCATAGCCTTGCAATGACGCCATTACCAGAAAATCTCGATTCAATACTGTTTAGCGACTTTGCAAAGCTAAAAAATGAAAGAAACCGATTAGATGACGTAATTCTGGAGTTTGTTAATCAGCTCAGCGATGAGCTTTTGGACAGTGATTTATCCTATCAAAATTCAAATGGCGTCCCTTTCAAAAAGCCTTTTTCGCACCTCATACAACACTTTTTTAACCATCAAACTCATCATCGAGGTCAAATTTCTACATTGCTTTTTCAGTCTGGTATAGATTTAGGTGTCACAGATTTGTTGGCGAAAATACCCAATGCGTAAGGAGTATAATAAGGCTCGCGAAGGGACACATACATGCAGCGGTTTTGCCGATATTCCACAAACATTCGCTCTTATCATTTAAAAGTTAGGTACTCATAAACAGAAATCAGCTCCACTGATGTTCTGATGTTGCCTTAGTAGAGACTTATTTATGAGTACTCTATTAAAACAAACAAGCGTCTACTTCGAGTCTGCGCTTAGTATTTTAGTTTGCTAGCTGTCATTTTTGTCTTGTAATCTGTAAGCTAGTTACTAAGATTTTTTCTTCATGAAACAGGAGGTTTTATGCCACATAGGGAATTCTCAGTTCTCACCCGCGGAGAACACGGCATTATCGCAGGTGTATGCTCAGGTCTTTCTCAATATTATGGACTCCGTAAAGCGGGGCTTCGGATAGCGTTTCTTATATCTTCCTTTTTCTTTGTTTTACCAGTTTTTTTATATATTGTTTTGTGGCTAATTTTACCTAAGTACCCAACAACTCAGGCGATGGCTCGACAGCTACGAAGACAAAGTGGTCGTTTAAGAAAAAACAGTTAGCAAAGAATTATGTCGTCAGCGAGCTAGCTGGGAAAAAATATGGCGGCCTTGTCAGCCCATATGAATACGAAGTGACATGCACTTAACAGGGATGTTTATTTTTAGTGGGTAAGAACAATACTAAAAGGATTTCAAAAAATGCGTATATCTCTATTAATTATATTCTTGTCATTTAACTGCTTAGCTGCTTCAAATACAGAGCTACAAAAAGAACTAGTATCTATGGCTAAAGCAGATCAAGAAGTCAGAAATGAGATAAGTACAGCCGGATGGAAAAAAGCGCCAGCTGATTTGCTCGAAAAAATTAAGCGTATTGATATAGAAAACACCAATAGGCTAAAAGAAATCGTTGAACAACATTCATGGGTTACTCAAGATTTAGTTGGTAGTGAAGGCGTTTCAGCCGCGTTTTTAATTGTTCAACATTCGCCAGACTACCAATTCAAGCAAAGCATGCTTCCACTTTTAAAACAATCCTTCTTGAATGGCGAAGGCGTCACGGGACAAGAGTTTGCCTTACTAACAGACAGGGTTTTAATTTATCAGAATAAACCACAACTATATGGCACCCAACTAAGTATTGTAGGTGGCGAATTAGTTTTCGAACCAATTTTAGACCAAGAGAATGTAAATCACAGAAGAGCAGAAGTTGGACTGCCATCATTGGAGAAATACAAGAAAGTAGTTGCAGAGGCTTATGGATTGCCAGTGAAGTGAATAGCTACGGGACTGCTAGAGCTTGGCTCAGTTCCACGTTGCTACACAGTTTAGCCAGGCATTAATAGCGCCTTAACTCAGGCGTCATATACACATGGAGGTACTATGAATACTGCCACACTATTAAATTACCTAATTATTATGGTTGTTTGCGCTTACGGAATAGCTTTCTTTGGTGGTTATTTAAAACAAGCTAAAACATCACCTGCGTTTGTATGGGTTAAAAACAAACATTCAAAGGCTCCTAAAATATTAGAGTTAATTTTCATTTTTGTCTTTGCATACAAAGCGGCAGAGTTATTAAAAAACTTACTGTTTTAGTTTGTAGTTCGCCTGCAAATAACATGCTAATTTACAATAGCATTGTTTGCTAGGGCGCATACACTCGTGGCGGATTCGCTATTGTGCTTCATCAGTATAAAGTTATACGAATAAATGTGAAAAATAAGAAAATCATTGGTAACCTAAAAGCTCTATTCAAATAAGGAAGTTCTATGAAACGCCGTACAAAAATAGTTTTATCAGCCGTTGCTTTTACATCTGTAATAAGCTTGCAGTCCTTTATCCTGTATCAGCAAAATCAAGCAAATAGTACTCTACATGGCAAAGTAGACAAGCTTCAGAGTCAAATTGAGCAAACAAGCAAAGCTAATCAAGATCTTCTCTTAAAAATAGAAAGCTTGGAAAGTAATTTAGAGCTTAAACCTCGTAGCCTTCTTTCTATGAATTAATTGGCTCTTTGAATAACAACCTAATCAACCTTCTGTTTTCTTGAGCTAGGTTGTTATATGCCAACAATTTTTACGAGTCGCACAATCAAAGGGAAATATTTGATTTATCTATTCGCGTTTGTGTTGTTAGAGGCCGCAATTGCTTGGAATATAGCACGCGAAAGGCGCTCGCTATTAGAAAGTTATATACGTTGACAGTTAGGAGGTCATTATGAAGAAGGGTTTATTACTATTATTGCTTATTTTCTCAAACAGCTCTTGGAGTCAGACATACGAAGAGAAAATTGCTGCATCTAAAGCGTTTATTGGAAAGCCTGTTCAAGAACACACTTTTTATACTTTAGATAAACAACCAATTACCTTCCAAAACCTAAAAGGCGAAGCTGTAGTCGCTTACTTTTTCGCATCTTGGTGCTCTCCGTGTTATGAAGCGCTAGAGAACTTAAACAAAGCAATCGAAACTACCCCACCAACTGTGCACGTTGTTGCAATTTCTTTAGACGGGGATTGGGCTAGCCTAGAAAGAATGTTAGCAAGAACGGGCTACACTGGTGAGGTATGGAAATCTGCTGACGCAGAGTTAGCATTTCAAGAGCGCTTATTTGCTAATTTTACCAGCTCTCTGCCTCATATTATTCGGATAGATGCACAAGGAATACTTATTGAAGGCGGTTCAAGAGTAAAATCCTTTGCCCAATGGACAGCGCTCATCAATCAAAACGCTTCTATAAGTAAAGCCAGTGGTATTTAATAAATAGGCAAGTTCGTCCACTCGAATAAGTCCCCTTTGGTCGTCTTCGCCTTTATGCCCACGAACGGGCGCCCAGAATTTGAAAGTTATTGGCTATACTGGGAAATTTAACAACGAGACATAACGTGCCAAGTAAATGTAACGCGAATTCAACTTCGAAGTGCAACACAAAGAACTAACTATGTAACTTTCTCAGCCTTGAAAAACTATCAGCAGACCACACTGATACTTTAACAACTAATTCAAGGATGAAGAAATGCCACAAATAAATAGTTTGTTTAAAGAAAAATCGATAGTAGCGGTTCTAGCTTTGTGCGTTTTTTCATTTGGAACTTACGTTGTTTATCGCCTGTGGCAGTTAACCGAAATACTGAATTCAACATTGAAAAGTCACATTTCAAAGGCATTTACATCCAGTGCAATTTCGATTCACATACTTTCGTTACTAGGGCTTGCTTACTATTTTCTGTTCCCTGCACCAGCAGCGTTACTAGTAACGGCTAAGGTTCTTCATCTAATATCCGCAGTTTTCCATATTGTATGGATTATCAAAGTTAGAAATAGAATTAATAGGGTAAATAAAGCGTCAAAAGGCACTCATTTGTGGCTAGACCCATTTCTTAGCAGCTTTTTTCATGTCATTTACTTTCAATACAAAATAAACCAATCTATAAGTTGTAGTATCTCTCGAAAAACTGCGTTATAAAAATTAAAGTAAGTTTCTCGCAGTATCACAGGGACACGAAAGCGGCGGCTCTAATGCATCGCTTTGTTTAAAGACAGAATTAATATATGCGCCCTTTATTTAAGCGTCGTGCGCACAGGAGGTTACAATCACATGGAAAGTTTCATCCCCTTAGTTCTAATATCTATACTTATTTTTCTTCAAATAAAAAAATTTAGAGATATGTGTAAATATTTATCTTTCACCTACCCAGAAGAATGGGGGAAATTATCCCATAACTCTTTAGGTGGGTCTCAGTGGTCAGTGACAAATGCAAATTTGAGTGAATCACTCAAAACAGGTTTTTTTTCGACTGTGGCCGATGAAAAAATAAGACAGTTTAAAAGGTTTAGATTATTGAATATGTTCTTGATGGGAGCAGTGATATTGCTACATTTTATCTTCTTTTGATGGCAGCAATGCACGCGTAGCAGCCTATTAACAAAAGCAGACGCATGAATAACGGCTTCACTGAATTTGATGATATGCCGCACTGCCTCAGTCGTTTACTGAAAGCGATAGCGCACAACAAGTTAATGTAAAAGACTTATGATGAAACTGATACCTTACTCTAATTTAAAGCCCAGGAACCTAGGCATAATTCTATTTGTTGCGCGTTTGTTAGCTTATGCCGGTTATTTCTTTATAGGTATAGCCCTTTTAGCTTTTTCTTCCGAAATTTATAATTATATATTTCCAATTGTACCGGTTGGAGGTCAAGGAGAAACCTATCATGCAGGCACATACAAAACGGGAGTGATTACTCTTGTTTTCGCTATAGTTATATTGACCGTATCTGCTCTATTTGCTGCACTCGTTTCTTGGGAGGCTTCACTTAAAAGCCCGAATGACCGGGAAATATAAAAGCGCTGGTTACTTATAGTTTGATATTGTCGTATAACACATCGTTAGGAACTGCTGTTAAAACTGTAGATATAAATGATGACAGAATTTATTTACTCATCATCGACGCTATTAAGGCTTAGCAGCTGAAACAAAGCTCAACGCCTGTTTGGTTATAGCATTACGGTGAAGCACAGTGTTCATACCAACACAAGGAAGTATTATGATAAAAAATGAAATACCGGCTAGGATTATCCTAACTTTCTTCGCAATAGCTCCAATCTATTTAGCTGCTGGCTATTTTCAATCAGACAAGCCATTTGCTGCTATATCTATGCTTCTTATCTCAATGCTGTTTTTGATTACTCAGGTGAACATCAAACAATTTTTGGTGCCGGAAAAGAAGCCAAAACCTAAATTAGTTTTTTTACAAATATTTATTGCTGTAATATCGTTGGCACTACTGGCAGCAAAGCTATTAGGTGTAACCTGATGCCATTTAATATGTACGTGATTTAAAAAAATTTGTTTAAGCAAGTTTAGAAGAACTATAACCACTAGTCAGCTTCTTCAATAAATAGAATGATATGACCCTTGATGAATTCAATCTCTTTTGCAAAGCGCTACCCCATACTACCCATGTTGTTCAATGGGGAAATTCAGATGTATGGAAGATAGGTGGGAAAGTTTTTGCTATAGGGAACATTGGCAAGGACGGGCACCCTACTTTTACCTTTAAAACGTCAGAGCAAAACTATTATTTTCTGGAAGAAAAGCCTGGCTATAGGCCAGCGCCCTATCTTGCTAGTCGAGGGATGAAGTGGATACAGCAATACAATTGTGAGAGCGATGAAGATGAAGCGTTAAAATATTATCTAAGCGCATCATATAAACTAGTATCATTAGGATTAACCAAAAAGATGCAAAAAGCCCTTGGTTTAAATCAATCTCAGTAAAAGGTGCTTACACCATGTTTAAAGCAAAAAGCTTTACGCGCAATATTCGCCCATATGTGGAAGCAGAACTAGCGCACGCTCATAAAATGCAAAACCAAAACAACCAACAATGTGCTTTTACACACTTAGAAAATGCCCACGTTCTTGGTCAAGCCTCTACAAGACTGCACGTAGCGGTACACGTTCAAATGCTTTTATGGGCAGTGAAACAAGGCAATATTGGTGAGTTTTTTGGTCAGCTTTTAAGAATTGTTGGCGCTGCCACAAAAACTGTTTTTGGGCTTGTACCTCATGGAAATACAGGTGGCGCTAACGTTAGCCCATTTAAGGCAATGCCAATTAAACCAAACTTAAAAACGATTCTAGAAAAAGCGCATTCTAATGAAAATAAAAATTAACGTTGTCGATGCATTTACCAATGTAAGGTTTAAGGGCAACCCTGCAGCTGTAGTTATAACGGGTAAATGGCTTAGCGATGAAAAAATGCAAGAAATCGCTGCTGAAAATAACCTTTCAGAAACCGCATTTTTAGTAGAAGACGATAACGGTGTATTTGGTATACGTTGGTTTTCCCCGATAACAGAAATCGACTTTTGCGGTCATGCAACGCTGGCTTCTGCATTTGTTATTTTTAGCGAAAATTATCAACTACCGCACATTTCGCTTTTCGCCAAATCGGTGGGTATGATGAAAGTCGTTAAGAAAGAAGACGGTTTCATTCAAATGGACTTCCCAAATAGAATGCCTCACCCTGTTGATGAAGTGCCTGAAGCGTTACTACAAGGGCTTTCAATAAAACCCAAAAGCATTTTGAAAAATGAGCAAGCGTTTTTTGCTGTTTATTCCGACGAAGACGACGTTTTAAGCGTAATTCAAGACAGTGAACAACTGAAAACACTTGCGCCCTATGATGTGGTAGTGACAGCACCGGGTACTCAATTTGACTTCGTATCCCGTTATTTTTGGCCTGCGAACGGCGGTGATGAAGACCCGGTAACCGGTTCAATTCACACTGGGCTGGCGCCTTATTGGGCAAAAGTGTTTGGACGGTCAAAGCTTATGGCTTATCAAGCATCTAAACGAGGTGGTACAGTAAAATGTGAAGTAGCAGGCGACCGCGTGCTTATTTCAGGCCAAGCGGTGTCTTACCTTGAAGGTTATATTACTATTTAACAATTTAAAGAATAAAGCTGTAGAAGGAACTATATAAATGCAAAAAGTCGTTGAATTTAAAACTCGTAACTTTTGGTCTAGCCAACTTAATTTAGACACCCTTAACGAAGAAGTTACCAAATACAACAATCAGGGCTGGCGTGTTATTCAAGTAACACCAGTGTCGTCTTTTTCTGCACATGTTCGTTCGGTATTACTCCTTCTTGAAAAATCGAATAGTTAAAAGTAAAAACTAGAAAGAGCCAAACATTCTATGCTCGCTCCCTATCGAGAACAAAAAAGCGGAAGATATTTAACCTTCCGCTTTCACTCACTCAACAGCGCATTGCTGCATCTAGTTTTAACTAGGCAAACGCCAAATTAGCGCCCTACTGCAATGCCTTCTCTGCGAGGATCTGCACCGCCAATTAGTTTACCTGACTTAAACTGTATTCCGTGAAGACCGCTGTTTAAATCGACGACTTTAACCTTGTGGCCAAGCGCTTTTAATGGCTCTTCGAGCTCGGCTATCGGCGTGCCCTTCTCTAACGCCGTATAGTCGTTTCTATTAGTTATTTTAGGTAAGTTGATAGCCTGTTGAATATCCAAGCCGAAGTCTAAAACACCAATTAGGGTTTGAGCGACATAGCTTACAATTCTAGAGCCGCCCGGCGAGCCGACAACAACTTCTAGGTTCCCTTCTTTGTCGAACACCATTGTAGGGCTCATCGCGCTTCTAGGGCGTTTACCAGGCTCTACGCGATTTGGTACAGGAAAACGGTTTTTAGTTGGCGAAAATGAAAAGTCGGTAAGTTGGTTATTAAGCAGGAAGCCCTCTACCATAATCCCAGAACCAAACATAAATTCAATGCTGGTTGTCATTGATACTGCATTACCTTCTTTGTCTACGATAGAGACGTGAGAGGTGTTAGGCAGTTCCATTGACGTACCAAGTGCAACATTCGCATCAGCGTACGGATTACCCGCTCGCTTGCGACGCCACTCTTTATCAACAGCAATATTCTCAGCCCGGCGCTCAAGGTAAGCCGTATTAATCATGGCCGCAAACGGCAGGTTAGTAAAATCGCTATCCGCTATAAACTTCTCGCGATCGGCATACGAAAGCGCACTTGCCTGCGTGTACAAATTCGCAAACTCTACTGAATCTGGCGCATACTGGCTAAGGTTAAAACCCTCTAACACTTTAAGAATTTGATAAACGTTCACACCACCAGAGCTAGGCGGTGCCATACCGCAAATACGCTTTTCGTGGTACAAGCCACATACGGGTTCACGTTTTACTGGTTCATAGCTTGCTAAATCTTCCAACGACATTTGGCCAGGGTTAATCTCTGCATTATTAACCGCTTCCACTATTTTTTCGGCAACTTCGCCTTTCAATAAATAGTCGCTGCCCTTTTCCGCAATACCTCTTAGGGTTTTAGCTAACTTTTTGTTTTTCTTAACCGTGCCTTCTTTTAACGGCAGGCCTGCAGGGAAGAAATAAGTAGAACTTGCAGGAAACGTTTTAAGACCAGGGTGATAGTCCAATGCAACAAGTTTGGCTAAACGCGGCGATACTTTGAAGCCGTCTTCAGCTGTTTTGATTGTATCGTCAAACAGCGTATTCCAAGGCAGCTTACCGAACTCGCCCTGCGCCATTTCTAACGCTTTTACTGCACCGGGCACGCCTACTGACTTACCGCCAACTACGGCATCTAACCAGCGCATTGGCTTGTTACCTTCAATGAACCAATGAGAATTGACGGCTTTAGGCGCGGTTTCACGTCCGTCGAAGGTGTGAAGTACTTTGTTCTTATTATCCCAGTAAAGGATAAAGGCACCACCACCGATGCCCGATGATTGCGGTTCAACCAGAGAAAGCATTGATTGAACAGCCACTGCAGCATCTATCGCGCTGCCGCCTTTTTCTAGAATATTCTTCCCCGCCCATGACGCATAGGGGTTTGCCGCCACAACCATATAGTTTTTGGCTTCAAAGGCCTTTTTCTCTATGTAGCCTGTTGCCGCTTCAGGCTCACCAACTTCGCGAGCTTGTTTAGCGTTCGCTCCAAAAATGAAGCAACTAGATAATGCAAGTGTAACTACTGAAGCTCTGAACAAAGCACTGCGTCTCAAAATAATACTTCCTCTTATTTAAATTTTTCGGGGTTAATTGGCCGTTTTTTTAGAAACGCATCAAACGCTTCTTGGGCTGCGGTTGTGCCCAACGCTTCTAAAAATATATCGAACTCTTCATTCATTTGTTGGTTCGTTCGCTCCCCATCGCCTTTTAATAACGCTTTAGTTTGTCTAAGCGAGAATGAAGGCTTGGCAACGAGTTTGTCTACCGTTGATTGAACAGTTTGCTCTATTTCTTTCGCGTCGATTATTTTAGTTAAGATACCAAATTGATAAGCATCGGCAGACGTAAAGGGTTCACCTAGCATTAACCATTCTGCCGCTTTGATATGACCCGCAACCTTAGGCAAAAGATAACTTGATGCATACTCGGGAACAAGCCCTAAGTTGATGAACGGTAGAACAAATCGGGTATCTGGTGTGGCGTATACAAAATCGCAGTGCAGTAAAAGCGTTGTGCCTATCCCTACCGCCAAGCCGTGAACTTGTGCAATAACCGGTAAGTGGCAGGCGGCAAGTGCGCGCATAAAGGCAGCGGTCTCAGGCACTTGGGCGTGATCTTGTTGCTGCGCAAAGTCGCCAATATCATTCCCCGCTGTAAAACAATCACCAGCACCTTTTATCACCACCACTTTCGTTAAACCATCATTCTTAACACCTAATATGGCATTCGCCATTTCTTGGTACATATCGCGCGTTAACGCATTTTTCTTGTCGGTGCGGTTGAGCGTAATGGTTAAGCATTTCTGATTATTTTCGGTAATGATGTAGGACATGATCACTCCTTTTCTATCGTCTTTTTTATTTCGGGTGTACTTCAGTTTTCACCCAGTAGGCAATTTCTGTATCATAGCCAGCAAATTCTGAATTCAAAAATAACTAACACTGATGATGTCACTGCCGTTTTCGCTTAAGTATAGCGCTGGTCCTTTATTTATAGCGCTATGCTCCGTTGTCGCGTTTTTCTTTGAGCCTATGTCAGGCAATTATTTGGCTTACGACAGATATGCCATTCAAGGCCTAGAGACTTGGCGTATAGTCAGCGGCAATATAGTACACACCAATGGCTACCACCTACTTTTAAATTTAGCAGGTCTGGCGCTGTTGTGGGCCTTACATGGTGAACATTATCGCATTGGGTTGTACTTAAAAGTTTTCGTATGGTGCTGCTTAGGAACCAGTGTCGGGCTTTATTTCTTCTCTCCAGATCTGATTTGGTACGCCGGTTTGTCAGGCGCACTGCACGGAATTTTCGCTTGGGGTGCTTGTGTGGATATTAAAGAAAAGATGAAGTCGGGTTGGTTGTTACTTATCGGCTTAGCCATAAAAGTAGGATACGAACAAATTGACGGTAGTAGTGAACAAGTTGCAAACCTGATTGACGCAAAAGTTGCCGTAGATGCGCATTTATTCGGTGCGCTTACCGGTATCGCAATCTTTTTACTTATGTTTATTACGGCGAAAAGAAAATAGAAACTAGAGCGATATAGCGTCACTCTTTTTGCGCATTTTGAGTTGCGAATTAAATAAAGTGCGTTTAAGCAAAAAAACTATAATATTAAAAAAGGCCCGAATTCGTTGAATTTGGGCCTTTTTTGTAAGCTTTTATCCGTCTTAAATAGCTATCGCGCTGTGAGCAACTCAGTGGCTCTTAATCACTGGGTTGCACTCGCAGTTTTGCCTATAAGTTTTCTTCGAATAGCTTGTATATACGACGGTATTCATCAAGCCAAGAGCTTGGTTGTACGAAGCCATGTGGCTCTACCGGATAAATTGCCGTTTCAAAATCTTCCTTTTCGAGCTCGATAAGGCGCTGCACCAATCGCACGGTGTCGTGGAAAAACACATTGTCATCAACCATAGGCGCATTGATAAGCAATGGCTTTTCTAGCCCATCTGCGAAATAAATTGGCGAGCTACGCTCAAACGCAATGGGGTCGATATCAGGCGTATTCAGAATATTAGCCGTATATGGCGTGTTGTAATGGGCCCAATCGGTTACCGGACGAAGTGCTGCACCTGCCGCAAACAGATCTGGCGCGGTAAACATAGACATAAAGGTTAAGAAGCCGCCGTATGAACCGCCGTATGTGCCAATACGCTCACGATCTACATTTGCATTCTCAACAAGCCAGTTCACACCATCACGTAAATCTTGCACTTCTGGCGTACCCATTTGACGATAAATAGCGGTTCGCCAATCACGTCCGTAGCCAGCACTAGCGCGATAATCCATATCTAGTACGACATAGCCTTGCTGCACTAGCATGCTGTGGAACATGTATTCTCTAAAGTAACCAGACCACCCCATGTGGGCGTTTTGCAAATAGCCTGCACCGTGATTAAACACTACCGCTTTATTTGGTGCCGACTTATCGTAATTTTCCGGTAGATACACTCGTGCGTAGATAGGTGCATCGGTATGCGACGATTCAATAGCAACGATGTTAGGCACCGCCCAAGGAAGTGCGTTGAAAGTAGCACTGGTGCTTTGTGTAATTTGCTTTGCTGCTGTTGTTTCATCTGCTGGCTTAATGTAAAGCTCTTGTGGCTGATTAACTTTACTATGGCTTAGCAGCAAATTTTTACCATCAGGGCTAAGTGAGTAGTCTGTCATACCATTCAAATCAGTCATGGTATCGATGGTGTTGTCACTTAAATCAGCACGATAAACTTCGTAAAGCCCCGGATGCTCCATGTTAGCTTTAAAGTAGATATAGTTGTCATCGCTAGAAAGCGTTAAATCGTCAACAATAAAACGGCCGCTGGTTAGCGCGACAGGTTTCTCGCCTGGTTTTTGAATGTATAAATGCGAGTAACCGGTATGCTCAGACTGATAGTAAAGCGTCTCGCTGTCATTTAGCCAATCAAACGCGTTGAAACGGTAGTTTACCCACGCATCGTCATGAAGCCTATGTTGGTTTTCTAGCGTTTTATTTGCTAGGTCGACCGTAGCAATCCAGCGGTCTTTGTTGTCCCACGCCTCTAACATAACGGCGACGGCGTTACCGTTTTTGTGCCAACGAATTGAAGGTTTGGTCCAGTACCAGCTTTGTAGCAAGGTAATATCGCGAGGCAGACGATTTACTTCATAGGTCTCGCCTTTTGCCTTCGCGTTTTCAGCTTTTACGTCAGCAAGAACATCGTCGTTGTAGCCAGGCAAATTAAAGTATTTAAGTTCACTTTTCTCGCCAGTTTTTAAATTGAGCAGCCACAGTTCATGATTTACCGACTCTGCATCTGCCACACGTTGGCGTACCGGCTTTGCAGCAATTCGACTGTCTTCTTGAATGTAATGCGGCATGATGTCGCTGTCATCACGGGTCGGCTTGCTTGCAGTGGTGGCGACTACTGCAAAGTTACCCGCAGGTGATACGCTAATACCCGCTAATCGATGCGACTTATCAAAGTAAAACGGCGTAGGTGCTACACTGCTGTTTTCTTTGGCCAACGCTTTTTGAGCGTCGTCTTTTTCTTGCCTGTTTTTGCGCTGTAGTTTGATGTATTCCACCAGCGACTGTTGCTGCTCGGCAATATAATCTTTAGGCGGCTCAACCGCTTTAGGCTCGTCGCTGAACTCCCAGCTCAACAATTCTTCGCGGGTGCCGTTAGATAGGTCTATAGCTATGAATTTGTTACCGCTTAACGCCATCAAACGACCATCGGTCATAAATGAAAGCGTAGATAGCGCATTACCGCCACGCGCGATACGCACGGTTTCACCATTGGTAAACTGCACATAAACACTGTCTTCAAATGAATAAGCAATCACACCATCTTTTCTTACTACGCGTTCGTCAAAACGGTACTTGTGTAAATCTGATAGCGGTGCTTTTACGGCATTTGCAGGGTTAGAAAGTTCTGAAATATAGACATCTGTCAGTGCACTATTCTGTCTTTCTTTTTCAAAAACAATTTTATCGCCATTCACCGACCACCCCATACCTTCAGGTAGCGCGCCCATCCATTGAGGGTCTGACATTATTTGTTTTAAAGTAATTTCACCTTTTTGCGTGCTGTTCTGAGGCGCGACATCTGGTGTGACGGTTTGCTGAACTGTGGCAGCAGGAAGCGATGTAGACGTTGTTTGACTTGATGTTTCGTTAGTAGTGCTTGCACATCCGCCTAGCGCAAAGGTAACACTAGCCGCAATGAGTAAAGAAGAGTATTTTTTCATTATTTTAAGTCATTGTTATGTAAAAATCGTTAACATTATACGCAGAGCCGTTGCTAAAGCGCTAACGTTCATCGATTGAGATAGTGAACCAAACGTAAACCATCCTCGTTTATGGTTTTGCAATAAGGTCCGTTGTACTTTGACAAAATAACAAAAATTAACTGATAAGGTAAAACACTATGAAAGCCAGAGGTTTTATACCAGCACTGCTTGTACTCAGCTTTTTCACGTCTGCTAGCTTTGCGAACGAGTGCCCTAGCGTACTTAAATTTATGAAGCGTAAGCTCAATTCACAAGAAACGGTGAATTTGTGTAGTGAATATGGGGGAAAGACACTACTTGTCGTTAACACTGCCAGCTATTGTGGTTTTACGCCACAATTTGAAGGGTTAGAAGCGCTATACAGTGACTATAAAGATAAGGACTTTGTCGTACTTGGTTTCCCTTCACACGATTTCAATCAAGAAGACAGCGATGAGGGCAAAACGGCAGAATTATGCGAACTAACCTACGGCGTTAAATTTCCTATGTTTGAACCTATATCGGTGAAAGGTGACGACGCAGACCCAATGTATCGAATGCTAAAAACTGCCACTGGCAAAGCACCGTCTTGGAACTTTAATAAGTACCTTATTGACAGCACAGGTAAACAAATCACTCACTACCCTAGCTCGACTAAACCTACAGACCCTGACTTCATTGCCGACGTTGAAGCACTTATCAAGGGTGAATAGGTTTTCGCTTGTTCATTTTCGTTTAATCAAAAAGAATATTCGCAAAAAGTTTTGGTCATAAAAAAGCCCCGCGTAATACGCGGGGCAAACAAGCACACTCAACTTGGAACACACTTTTAGCTGAAAACATACTTCCTACGTTTTAGCTAACTGCATTAATTTAGTGTGTTTAGTCGTTAGTTAGTTCAATAATTTTTTCACTTGCATCGGCAAAAGCCTTGTTTGCTTGCTCTTCACCCATGTTAAGTCCTTCAGCATAAACGAATTGTATATCGCGAATACCTATGAAATTTAAAAAGTGTTTTAAGTATGGCGTTTGTGTATCGAAGTCCGACCCAGCATAAACTCCACCGCGAGCAGCAAAAACCGTAGCTGATTTATTTTCCAGCAAACCAACAGGGCCAGTCTCGGTATATTTAAACGTTATGCCCGCTCGTGCAATGCGATCGAAGTAGGCTTTCAAACTAGATGGAATACCAAAGTTGTACATTGGCACTGCCAATACAATTTCATCAGCCGCTTTTACTGCTTCAACAATATCGTCCGAGATCTTCGCTAGTGCTTGTTGAGACTCATCTCGCTCTGCTGCATCAGTCATCCACGCTTGCATCTCTACGCCCGTTAAGTGAGGTAGCGCCAGTGAGGCTACATCCACGCGGTTAATATGTACTGAGCCATCACTTTCAATTTTTGAAAGATATTCGTTTGCTATTTTTGAAGAATTGCCTTGTTCGCCACTAAGGCTGGAAAATATAGCTAAAACTGTTTTCATGCCGCACTCCAATGTTCGTTGTTTGGTTAATACACAACTATGTTAGCGGATTAAGGTTGGATGAAAATCTCAAAAATATGAGGTAACCATTCTAATTTTCAGAACGAAAGTAGGCAAAACGAAAACTTTGTAAATTATTTGAAAACATTACATTACGTTAATGTTGCAAGGAGGATGATCTTCTCTTATTTGCCTCGCGTAATCGAGTTTGCCACAACACAATAAAGAGGATACAAAAAATGAGAAGGACCAAAACGCTCCTTGCATGCTCAATCTTACCACTATTTTTAATCGGCTGCTCTGACGATGACGACGATGACGTTGTTGAAGTCCCCGCCCCCGTTATCGAATATTCAAATGTGCGCGTCGTGCATGCCGCATCTGACGCCCCTATGGTTAATGTTACCGCTAATGATGCGATCCTTAACGGATTAGAGAATGTTGACTACCAAGTTGCTTCATCTCGCTTTGAAGTAGAAACAGGTACCTACGACATTGGCGTTACCGGTATACTGCCAGGTGAAAATGCTGAAGTGCTCCAGGCCGACGTAACGCTAGAAGCAGATATGAACTACGATATTTTTGCCGTGGGGAATGTAAGCGATGAAACGCTAGCGTTATTAACGGTAACCAGCATGGAAACCACCGTTGAAGCCGGTAATGCACAAGTGCAGATTGTACACGCAGCATCTATGGCACCAACGGTCGACATTTACGTTACTGCGCCAGATACCGACATCACTGCGGAACAACCACTAGTCACCGCTGAATTTACTGATTCGACAGATTTGATTCAAGTACCTGCGGGCGATTATCAAATTCGCATTACACCGGCAGGTGAAACAACGGTTGTATACGACTCGGGGACGGTTAACTTAGCTGACGGTGCTGATTTGCTTATTGCCGCAACTAATAACGTGGGTACCGGAGATTCACCTGTTACGCTCTTAGCTGCAGACGGTGACAGCAGCTTCAAGATATGGGATGCAGAAGCAGGTGCCGAAATTCGCGTAGTGCACGGTATCAGCGACGCACCAGCGGTAGATGTTTTAGCAAATAACGAGATTGTGCTGGTAGACGGAATACAGTTCCCTCGTACGACAGACTACTTGTCTGTTGCAGCAGGTGACTACCTTATTGACGTGGTAGCAGATAGCGACAACAGTGTTGTGGCAATTGACGATGCTGAGTTGACACTAGAAGTAGGTATGTCTTATACCGCTATAGCAAATAACGTTTTAGCTGCACCAGAACTTGATGTACTTGTTGATATGCCTCGCTCAGTAGCGACAGAAGCTAAAGTGCGTATTGTACATGCTTCACCTTCAGCAGGTAACGTCGATATCTACGTAACCGTAGATGGCGAAATTGATGCGGTTGACCCGGCATTTGCCGACATTGCCTATGAAACTGGTGAGCTAGTTGAAACAGGTTACGTTAGCTTAGCGGAAGGTGACTACGTGGTGACGGTTACACCAACAGGCACTAAAACAGCGGCCATCGAAACAGGCGTTTTGACGCTTGAGAATGGTGAAATTTACACCGCTATCGCACTAGATGGAGCAATGGACGGCGACCTACCTCAATTAGCACTGCTTGATGGACTTGCGCCACCTCCACCTGCTTTTAACGCTGACATGACTTACAACGTGAATTTAAGCGGATCTCAAGAAGTGCCTGCTGTTGATACTATGTCTACTGCAACGGCAGTGGTTGAAATTGACGAAGATTTACCTGCATTTAGTGTAAGCGTTGATGTTTCAGGCCTAACTGACGTTACTGGTGTGCACGTGCATGATGGCGGCATTGGTATGAACGGCCCAGTTGCTTTCCCACTGACTGATGCTGGTAATGGTACTTATGTTCTCGCTGAAACTAATATTTCACCTAGCAACTTAGACGCACTGACTAACGGCGAATGGTATCTAAACGTGCACACCACAGCCAATCCGAGTGGTGAAGTACGTGGCCAAATCGTGCCTGACACAACAGCGGTATTAACATTCTCGCTTAGTGGCAGTCAAGAAGTACCAGCGGTAGATACTATGGCAATGGGCTCTGGCTATGCTCTTTTCGACACGACCAACAATAATGTTTATCTTGTGGCGGTAACCACTATCGAAAATGCAACCATGGCACACATTCACACAGGCTTCGCTGGTGTAAATGGAGACGTTCTTGTAGGGCTTGTGGAAAGCGAAGATACAGCTGGTGTTTGGATGACCGACGGAAGTGTAATGCTAGATGAAGCCACAGCTACGCTATTACTATCAGGTGGTCACTATGTAAACGTACATACAGCGGCATTCACTGGTGGTGAAATTCGCGGTCAGATCACGCCTGACAACATTGAAGTATACGGCATCGTTGCCGATGGCTTACAAGAAGTGCCTGCAGTAACAACAACAGCAAGCGGTGCGGGCGCATTTACGCTCAACACATCCACAGGCGCATTATCCGGTAGCGTAACTATAATTGGTATGACAGCCAATATGGCGCACATTCACGAAGGTGCAGCGGGTGTTAATGGTGGTGTATTACTAGGGCTTACTGACGGTTCAGATGGAATGTGGACGGTGCCTGCTAATACAACGCTAACGGCTGAACAAATGGGCGTGATGGCTGACGGAGGTCTTTACACAAACTTCCATTCAGACGCATTCCCGAGTGGTGAAATTCGCGGTCAAATCACGCTAGGTTTTGACTAACAGATTTCAGTCAAACATATTGCTTTCATCATATTGAACGCAATTAGAACAAAATAAAAAAGGGGCGAAAGCCCCTTTTTCTGTACTTTACCCTAGCAAAACATTGTCTAAATCGTGTTTAGCGCTGCTTCGAAATCCGCGATCAGATCCTGAGTGTCTTCAATACCTACCGAAATACGTAGCATGGTATCGGAAATCCCCATAAGCTCACGTTCTTCTGCCGTGTTCTCGAAATAAATAGTAGGTGCCACAGGTAGTGCAAGGGTGCGATTATCGCCTAAATGGGTGGCACAGATTACCAGCTCCATCTCGTTTAAAAACGCAACCGGATCAGCACCATCAATTAGATCAAAGCTTAAAATTGCTCCGTAGCCACCGTTTAGGTATTCCCGTGCCATGAAATGCTGAGGATGATCGGCAAGACCTGGATAAAACACTTTAGATACTTTTGGATGATTGTCTAAAAACGTTGCTAGCTGCATAGCATTGTGCTGGCTTCGTGCTAAACGCAAATCAAGGGTTTCCATGCCCAATGCAATAGCCGTAGCTGACTGTGGTGCCAATGTAGCACCTAGGTCGCGAAGACCTTTCTTTTTAATTTGAGTGATGCCCCATTGCGCAATATCTGCAACCTGATAAGCAGGCTTGAGGTTGTCAAACTTTGTCCAGTCGAAGTTGCCTGTGTCAACCACTGCTCCACCTAATACATTGCCGTGACCTGCGATGTATTTGGTTAAAGAGCAAAACACCAGTGATGCCTTAACGTCTTTTGCGTAGAAAACTGGCGGCGGTGTCATGGTGTTATCAACCATAAACAGCATGTGCTTCTCTTCACAGAATTGACCAATGGCATGAAGATCAGCAACCTGAGTTACAGGGTTGGCGACGGTTTCCGTGTAGACACCTTTTGTGTTTGGCTGATACGCTTCTTTAACTTGTTGAATATCGGTCACGTCAGTGTAGGTAACCTGCACTCCGAAATCTTTAATCGTTTCGAAAAAGCTTCTTGTGTTGCCGAAAAGGTATTGGCTTACAATTAAATGATCGCCCGCCTTTAACAAGGCAAATAAAGAACTGCTTATGGCCGCCATACCGGTTGAGTAACATAACGCGCCTACACCGGCCTCTAAGTCGTTTAGCATATTTTGTAATGCAGCCACCGAAGGCGAAGAAGAACGAGAGTAGACGTGAGCGGCGCGCTTGCCTTGAAACGCATCTATGATGCCTTGCGCATCTTTAAACTCAAAAAGAACCGAATTAGATGTGCTGCTGTGAACACCACCATGTTCCGGGGTGTTTAGCATGCGATCAGAATGTACCTGACGGGTTGTGAATCCCAATTTTGTCACGGGTGAAGCTCCGAAAATAGATGTTTGCGACCTAGCCAAATACGCACCCTATTAGTCTATGTTAAACAGATGCGTACAAACCACTTACAAAAATGGTTATGGCTTTATAATGCAGTTTTTAGGATATTTTGCGCAAACATTATCATAAAACGTATAAATAGTTTGCATTTGTTCATCTATATTAGTCACTTTCTGAATAATTGGCCCCAATACAATTCTTTTTCTAGCGTAGTCCAGCCCTATGACTTGAATAGGAATTTCGGCTTGCTGTGCGATGTGCATAAACCCTGTTTTCCATGGATAAATGGGGCTACGTGTACCTTCAGGCGCTAATGCAAGAATAAGCTGATCCGCGTCTTTAATTTTATTTGCAATGGAGGTGACCACGCCGTGGGCTTTGCTTCTTTCAATGGGAATGCCCCCTAACCTCCTTACAATGGCACCTAGTGGTGGCTTGAAGATGGTGTGTTTGCCAAAAAAGTTAATATTCAGCTTGAATGAAAAAACCACGAACAAGCCAATGAAAAAGTCCCAGTTTGATGTATGCGGTGCTACCGCTAGTATGGCTTTTTTCTGATTAATCAGTTCGCCTTCTACTTGCCAGCCTCTTTTTGTGAGTACCCATGCGGCAAACGACGACAGCCAATTTGGCCACTTACGAGGAATACTGCTCCCTACGATGACTTTACTGGCTGGTTGAGAATGGTTATTAGGGTGCGAGGGTTTTGTCATTATTATTATGCTCTGCTTTTGTTCTATATTGCGTTTTATTTAAGGCTTGCTTTAGGGCTTTATATTCCGGTGAGCTACAACGGCATGGCACTATTGGCAGTTTGCTTTAAATACTTCATAGGCCTTAGTGCTTTCTTTTTCTATTTTTTACCCGCATATTCCTTTATTACGTAACACATCATACTGCGCGTACATTGACGAAGAGTAATCAAAATGGAAATGTAACGCAATTGTTAACATAAGCGATTGAGCGATGTGTGTGAACAAGTTAAGAAAAGGACACTAGTACGCAATGTGTATTTTATTTATCGCAAACAAAATGCGAGATGACTACCCTCTTATAATTGCGGCAAATCGAGATGAGTTTTACGCAAGACCAACTGCACCATCAACATTTTGGGAAAGCCACCCGCACTTGCTTGCTGGGCAGGATTTAGAAGCTAATGGAACTTGGATGGGTGTTACGCGTAACGGAAAAATTGCAGCACTTACCAATGTGAGAGACCCACACAACATCAATAAAAATGCTGTATCCCGCGGCGAATTAGTTGCTAACTGGCTAAAACAAAACCCGGCCCAAAAAGATTATGCCGAACAGTCAGCATATTTAGCTACCCTTGAAGAAACTCGTCACCAGTACAACGGATATAACTTACTATTTGGCGATGTAACTGCACTTCGCGTTTACAACAACGTAAACAATTCGACCCACTCAATTGATACCGGTGTGTATGGGCTGTCAAATGCTGATATTGCTACTCCATGGCCAAAAGTCACTCAAGGGGTTACTGCGTTAAATGACTATGTGCAGCAGCAAAGCACAATCAATGCTGACGATTTATTTAATATTTTGCGCCACGAAAACAAAGCAGAGGATGCCCTGCTACCCGATACGGGTATAGGTTATGAATGGGAAAAGGCGTTATCTTCCATTTTTATTCAAACCGAAAAATACGGCACGCGTACATCGACTTTGTTATTGGTGGATAAAAACAATATGCTCACTTGGAAAGAACGTCGGTTCTCAGACAAAGGAAAAACAGTGGAAACTCGTGCCTTTTCTTTTTCAATTTAAGGTATTTTTGAAATGAAACTTTCGTTTACGCTTTATAAAGCAAGTTAATTGAAATATTTTCAACCTTTAGGGGTCGTTTTTTCTACCATCGGTGGCATAATGCCTGCCTGCTAATTATTGCACACCAACGTAACGTGAGGACATATCGTGTTTGAAGTATTACCCCATCTCGCCCCAGATCCAATTCTTGGCCTGTCAGCTGCTTTTCGTGAAGACACCAACCCAAATAAAATAGATTTAGGTGTTGGCGTTTATAAAGATGAGCAAGGTAATACCCCTATTCTTTCAAGTGTCGCTAAAGCGCAAAAAGTGCTTTTAGACAAAGAAACCAGCAAAACCTACATTACGCCTCAGGGCAACCAAGGTTTTATCGACGGTATGTTGTCTTTGCTTTTAGGTAAGAATAGCCCAGTACTTCTTGCTGACCGCGTTGCAGCGGTTCAAGCTCCGGGTGGTTGTGGCGCGCTGCGTATTCTTTCAGAATTGCTAGTGCGTTGTAATGAAAATGGCAAAGTATGGGTGAGTGACCCAACATGGGCTAACCATATTCCACTTATCGGCTCTGCGGGCCTTAAAATTGAAACCTACCCGTACTTCGATAAAGCATCAGCGAGCATTCGTTTCGACGCTATGATGGAAACCCTTCGCAAAACTGAAAAAGGCGACATCGTTCTTCTTCACGGGTGCTGTCACAACCCAACAGGTGCTGACCTTACTAATGCACAATGGGATGAAGTACTAGAAGTAGCGAAAGAGCGTGAATTCTTGCCTTTCATCGATGTGGCTTACCTTGGTTTCGGTGAAGGTTTAGACGAAGATGCGTACGGCATGCGTTTGTTGGTTGAAAATCTTCCAGAAGTAATTGTAGCGGCATCTTGCTCTAAAAACTTCGGCCTTTATCGTGAGCGTGTTGGCCTTGCAGCTATCATCACTGAAGATTCAGCAACCCGTAAAATTGCGCAGGGTCAAATTCAGTCAATCGCACGTGGCATCTACTCTATGCCGCCAAGCTACGGTGGTGCACTAGTAGACATCATTCTTGCTGACGAAGCACTTAATAACGAGTGGGTATCTGAAGTGAACGAAATGCGCGACCGTATGAAGTCTCTACGTGCCATGCTTGTCCAAAACCTTCACGATAATGGTTCACCAAAAGACTTTAGCTTCGTGAACGACCAAAAAGGTATGTTCTCTTTCTTGTGTATTACACCTGAGCAAGTGCGCGAAGTACGTGAAAAGCACAGTGTCTACTTTGTTGATTCTAGCCGCGTAAACATTGCGGGCATCAACCAAGAAAACGTAGAAACGCTAGCAAAAGCATTGGTGTCAGTGCTTTAAGCGAAAATTAGCGGTTTTAAAATTTCAAAAGGCAGAGTTGATACTCTGCCTTTTTTGTTTTCAAGTTATTCGTTTTTCCTTTCACCTTTTCTTTTCGTGCGACAAGCGTATTCATACATGCTTTCAATTGCAGTTAGTCACACTTCCTAACAAATTTACGTCGTGCTTTATACACTTTTTCATAGGGCGCATAGAATATTATCGTTACACTATAACAATGTTGACGTAGACGTTAACTTTGTATTTATTAATACTGACGTATAACAATGAGATTAACGACAAGAACAAGGATCACTGATGTCTAAAGTAAGTGTATTTTGTATTTCTGCCGCATTGCTAGGCAGTGCTATGCAGGTAGATGCTAAGGAAGGCATGTTCACGCCAGAACAGCTCCCTTCAATTGCTGGCGATTTAAAAGAAACCGGTTTGGAAATTCCTGCAAGTAGTATTAACGACTTAACCGCGTTTCCAATGGGCGCTATTGTTTCTCTTGGGGGGTGTTCAGCATCGTTTGTGTCTGACAAAGGCTTGGCAGTAACCAATCACCACTGCGCACGCGGTTCAGTACAATACAACAGTACCCCAGAAAATAACTACTTAAAAGACGGTTTTCTAGCAAAAGAAATTGGTGACGAACTGCCCGCCGCACCGGGTACTCGCATGTTTGTTACTGTGGATTTTTCTGACGTAACCGACAAAGTTATTGGCGGTATCGATGATGATGTTCAAGGGCGTGAGCGCTACGATCTTATCGAAGCTAATCGCAAAGCTCTCATTGCAGAATGTGAATCTGAAGCAGGCTTCCGCTGCTCTGTACCTTCATTTTTCCAAGGCCTTGAATACAAGCTTATTAAGCAGATGGAAATCCGTGACGTGCGTATTGCCTATGCACCTGCTGACTCTATCGGGAAATACGGCGGTGACGTAGATAACTGGATGTGGCCTCGTCACACCGGTGATTTTTCTTTCTATCGTGCTTATGTTGGCAAAGACGGTAAACCAGCTGATTACAGTGAAGACAACGTGCCGTATAAACCTGATCATTTCCTGAAAGTATCGGCTGCGGGTCTTGAAGATGGTGATTTTGTTATGGCAGCGGGCTACCCTGGTTCTACAAACCGCTATGCCCGTTTGTCGCAAGTTTCGTACATGTTTGATTGGCTGTACCCTACTTACCTTGAACTGGTAGACGAATGGATCAAGACCATTGAAAGCTCGTCTGAAGAAGGAAGCGATGCCCGCATTAAATATGAAGCAACGCTTGCAGGTCTGAATAACTTTCACAAAAATACCTTAGGCCAGCTTTCTGGTGCTAAGCGTGTCGGGCTTGTTCCTCGCCGCGCCGAGCGTGAAGAGCAACTAGCAGCATGGCTAGATAAAAATGGTAAGAGTGAACTGAAGCAATCATTGGCCGCTCTTGATGCGGTTAGCGCTGAACAAATGCAGATGAACAAGCAAAACTTCTGGTACAACAACCTAAGTCGCGCACAGCTTTTATCTTCTGCTCAAACCCTTTATCGCAATGCAATTGAAAGAGAAAAGCCAGATGCAGAGCGCGAACGTGGGTATCAAGAGCGCGATCAAATGCGCCTTAAAGAAAGCGCAGAACGTATAGAACGCCGCTTTGATGCGGTTGTTGATCAAGCAGTGTGGCAAAAGATGATCAGCATGTACCTAGAGCAACCTGAAGAAAACCGAGTTACGGCTTTCGATAAAGCAGTAGGTATTGATGGTGATACTGACGGAAAAACGCTTCAGAAGAAGTTAAAAGCGTTTTATGACAATACTTCACTTACCAGCACTGAGGAGCGCTTAAAATGGTTAACCGCAAGCCGTGCTGATTTCGAAAACAGCAATGATCCATTCATAAAACTTGCCGTTGCGCTATTTGATACCGAAATGGCGATTGAAGATAAGAGCAAAACGCTTAGCGGTAAAGCTGCTGCACTTCGCCCTAAATATATGAGTGCGATTATCGAGTGGCAAAAATCTTTAGGCAGCCTTGCTTACCCAGATGCCAACAGCACGCTTCGTGTGACTTACGGTAATGTGATGGGCGGCTCTCCAAAAGATGGCCTTATCTACGAACCCTTTACCCGTCTTGAAGGCATTACGGAAAAAGATACCGGCGAAACACCGTTTGATTCACCGAAAAAGCAGCTTGAGCTTATTAAAGACAAGCAATACGGTCCGTACAAACTTGAAGACATCAATAGCGTACCGGTAAACTTCCTAACGGACTTAGATTCTACAGGCGGTAACTCAGGATCAGCAACGCTTAACGCAAAAGCAGAGCTAATTGGTTTGTTATTTGACGGTACGTTCGAAAGCGTTAATTCAGACTGGGATTTCGACCCGAAAACAACCCGTACCATTCATGTAGACACGCGCTACATGTTATGGGTGATGGAATACGTTGATGGTGCAACAAACCTCATCGAAGAGATGACAATCGTTAAATAAAGCCAAATAATGGGGTCAGAGCCTTAACTCTGACCCCATAATTTATTTGAGGTTGCGGAGGCCTTGGGTGAGGAGGCGATCTAGTGCGTTGGCAAAGTTTTGTTTGTCGCGCTGGGAGAAGGCCTTTGGCCCGCCTGTGTGTTCGCCGCTTGAACGCATGGTTTCCATGAAATCTCGCATGCCCAGTATCTGCTTGATAGACGACTTGTCGTATTCCTCACCACGGTTGTTTAATGCAAGGGCATTTTTTGCCAGTACATCTGCGGCAAGTGGAATGTCATTGGTAATGACTAAGTCACCCGCTTCACACTTCTCTACAATGTAATCATCAGCAGCATCAAAGCCAGAAGGCACTTGCGTTAAAGTTATGTGTTTGTCTGGTGGGACAGACATAAAATGGTTAGCCACCAAAGACAAAGGCAGCTTAGTACGTCTGGCTGCCTTAAAAAGAATGTCTTTGATCACTGCAGGGCACGCGTCGGCGTCAACCCATATATGCATGGTCGTATCTCGTAATTGAAACTAATTACGCTAGCATACCACCATCTACTACTACTGTCGTGCCTGTGGTGTAGCTTGAAGCGTCGGATACTAAGTACAATACTGTCCCCGCCATTTCATCTGGATCTGCCACGCGGCCCAGCGGAATAACTTTCAGCGCGTGTTTTAAGATTTGCTCGTTGGTTGTTAACGCTGACGCAAATTTAGTGTCAGTCAAACCTGGCAGTAATGCATTTACGCGAATGTTTAAGCTACCGCACTCTTTTGCGAACGACTTAGTCATGCTGATAACGGCCGCTTTAGTAATAGAGTAGATACCCTGCATATCACCTGGCGTTACGCCATTTACAGAAGCGGTATTGAGTATGACGCCACCGCCCTGCTCTTTCATCATTTTGCCAGCTTCAATCGACATGAAGAAATAACCACGAATATTTACGTCTACCGTTTTGTTGTAGGCACCAAGGTCAGTATCTAAAATGTGTCCAAAGTAGGGATTGGCTGCCGCGTTGTTTACAAGAATGTCCAGCTTGCCGAAATCGCGCTTAATCACATTAAATGCTTCTGTGATTTGTTCCATTTCACCCACATGACACGCCAGCGCTGTCGCCTTCCCCCCCGCGTCGCGAATTGAAGAGGCTACGGCTTCACAGCCGTCAATTTTGCGGCTTGACACAATAACGTGGGCGCCATACTGTGCGAGCAACCGAGCAATAGATTCGCCGATACCGCGACTAGCACCTGTAACCAGCGCCACTTTTCCTGTTAAATCAAATAGGTTGTTCATTAAACATTCCTTCTCTTGCCGTTTTTACGCAAACTACGTATCTCAGTGTCCTATCTACGATAGCTGCATTTGTCGTGTAATAAGTCTTTTAAAGGCTCTAAAATACGCTCCCCTAAAAGCTTATCGTTTTATATTCATCACACTTGGCGCTTATGCCAACATACCGCCATCAAGTACCACAGACTGCCCCGTCATAAATGACGATTCATCACTACACAGCCATGCAATAGCATTTGCAATTTCTTCAGGCTTACCCAAGCGTTTCATTGGGTTGGCAGCAATTAACCCTTTTTGACCGCGTTCATCTAGCTTAGATAACACGCCTTGAACCATAGGCGTATCAACAAAACTCGGACATACCGCATTAATACGAATGTTCGCTCGCGCGTATTCCACCGCCGCCGATTTAGTTAGCCCTATTACCCCGTGTTTTGACGCACTATAAGCACTTATCATTGGCGCTGAACGTAACCCTGCTACGGAAGCTATATTGATTATGTGACCGCCACCAGTCGTGGTCATGTGCTTCAGCGCGTTTTTCATGCAGTACCAAACGCCAGCTAAGTTGACTTGAATGTTTTTCATAAACATAGCGTCGTCGACTTCGGTAAGTGGCGCAGGAAAATGATCGATGCCCGCGTTATTGATGATCACATCTATCTTTTCAAGATGAGAAAACGCTGTTTCAAACATAGCTTTGACCTGAGCAGGCTCGGTAACATCCACTGTCACTGCATAGGCTTTGCCGCCAGCAGCAATGATTTCTTGAGCCAATGCATTCGCGTTGTCTTCATTTAAATCGGCAATTCCTACTATTGCGCCACGCTGTGCTAACACGCGAGCCGATGCAGCACCGATACCTGACCCACCGCCAGTGATAAGAATATGTTTGCCTTCAACATTTGCAGCTACATTCATTAGCCGTACTCCAGTTTAAATTTTGTGCGCTGTAGTTTTCTTTGCAGTGTCCTAATGCGCAAATGGGAATATCAAAAAGTTAGAAGTAGCTTGCTTTTACATCGTTGCAAGATGCTTCTCGTGACGTCAGTACTTCTATATCGCGACTGACTAGCGGTAATTCCCAATTTAAGAAATATTCTGCTGCAGCAAGTTTTCCTTCGTAGAAGTCAACATCCTGATCGTCTGCACCATTACTTAACGCTTGCTCGGCAACGTTAGCTTGGCGCAGCCAAATCCAACTCACTACACAGCTTGAAAATATATTTAAGAAGCAGCTTGCGTTGGTTAGCAACACAGACTGTTTATCAGAGCGTAGGTCTGCTGCCGCTTGTTGTATAAGTGCGCCAAGCTGGTCCAAATAAGGTTTAAGTTTTGCCGCCAACGCCTGCGCCCTAGGCGTTTCTGCACGCTTCATATCGCGCGTGACACGAGAAAGTAGCACTTGAAGGCCTTTTCCGTCGTGCTGCCACAGCTTTCTTCCTAAAAGGTCTAACGCCTGAATGCCGTTAGTCCCCTCATGAATTGGGTTTAGGCGGTTATCGCGCCAGCACTGTTCAACCGGGTATTCGCGGGTGTAGCCAGCGCCGCCTAGAATCTGAATCGCCAAGTCATTAGCTTTAGGGCCAAACTCTGACGGCCACGCCTTAAATACAGGGGTTAAGAGATCAAGAAGTTGAGAAAGCTCGGTACGTTTTTCACTGTCTGCTTCGGTTTCCATTTCATCAATGAGCATGCTGCCGTATAAGCAAAGGGACATACCGCCTTCACAATACGCTTTCTGCGCTAGCAGCATACGGCGAACATCACCGTGATTAATAATTGGCGTTGGATCGTCTTCAGGTGCTAAGTTTGGTGCGGCGCGCCCTTGTGTACGGTCTTTTGCGTACTCCAATGAATATCGATAGCCGCGATACCCAATCATTGCCGCACCGTAACCTACACCAATTCGTGCTTCGTTCATCATCATGAACATATAGCGCAAACCTTGGTGAGGTTGACCTATAAGGTAGCCATGACAATCGCCATTTTCACCAAACGTTAGCGCCGTTGAAGTGGTGCCTCGATAACCCATTTTGTGAATAAGGCCGGCAAGAGTTACATCGTTGCGTACATCTGGGTTGCCGTCTGCATCTAGTCGGTACTTAGGTACGGCAAATAATGAAATGCCTTTAACACCTGCAGGACCGCCAGGAATTTTTGCTAATACCAAATGAACAATGTTATCGGAAAGCTCATGCTCACCACCTGATATATAAATTTTGCTACCTTTAATGCGGTACGTACCATCGTCCTGAGGCTTCGCAGAAGTGCGTATATCAGCTAGAGCCGAACCCGCATGAGGCTCGGTAAGCGCCATCGTTCCGGTAAAATCGCCTGCCAGCATTTTTGGTAAAAATGCGTCTTTGATATCGTCTGAGGCAAAGTGTTTGATTACATTGGCGGCAGCCGCTGTTAAAAATGGATAAGCAGTAGACGACGGGTTTGCCGCTAAAAAATATCCAGCACAGGCATTCATTACGGTGACGGGTAGCTGCATACCACCATCTTCAAAATCGAAGTGACCCGCAATAAAGCCTGATTCCCTGTACGTATCGAAAGCGACTTTCACTTCGTCGATCATCGACACTTTAGTGCCATCAAACGTAGGCTCGTTTTTGTCAGCTACTGCGTTATGAGGAAGAAACAACTCTTCTGCCATTTTTTCTGCCATATCTATAACGGCGTTAAAGGTTTCAACATTGTGTTCTTCAAAGCGTGGCTTTTCGCACAGTACTGCTGTGTTCAATACCTCGTACAGCTGAAATTGCATTTCACGGCGGGGAATAAGTTGATCGGCCATGTTGTCCTGTCCTCTACGAATATTTGTTAACGCATTGTGTCATATTCGTTATCGTGCCATTATTGTCATTTATGACACAATAATGGCTAATACCGCCAACAATCACTGTGTTTTATTTTCTTTTATAAATTTAATTATTTTTATGAATAACACTAGATTCACTGTTACTGTACTTGGGTTCGATCAAGCCTTGGCGTCTGCCATTACAGGCGCACTTGATGTATTTGCTTTTGCTGGTATTAGTTGGCAGCGAATTCACAATCTTCCCACTGCACCACAATTTAAAGTGCAGCTGGCGAGTCATCACGGGCAATCTATTCTGTGCTCTAATCAAGTTGTGCTACAGCCCAATATTGCTATTGAAGATGTATCTCACACTGATGTTTTGCTGATTCCAACTATCGGTGGCGATATTGATGAGGTACTGAATGATACACAGCCGCTACTGGTTCATATAAAGCGCCTTCAAAAAATGGGAGCGGATATAGCAGCTAATTGCACGGGTAACTTTTTATTAGCGCAGACAGGTTTACTTAACAATAAAACCGCAACGACTCACTGGGGTTATGCTGATAAATTCGAAACCATGTTTCCAAGTGTAAATCTGCAGCCAGAAAAAATGGTGACAGAGGACGATACTGTCTATTGCGCGGGCGGCGGTATGGCATGGATTGATCTATCCATACTTTTGATAGAGCGCTACTGTGGTCACCAAATTGCCAGCGATACCGCAAAGTCTCATGTGTTAGATGTGTCAAGAACGAGTCAGACTGTGTATGCAAGCAGTCGTCAACGGCGATTTCACACCGACAAAGATATTAAAGCGGTCCAGTCCTTTTTGGAAAGAAACTTACAGCGAAAATGCAAGCTAAGTGAACTAGCACATCAACACAATATGACTGAGCGCACGCTCATTAGACGTTTTAAAAATGCTTGTGACACCACGCCTGGCCAATATTTGCAGTCATTGCGCATTGAACACGCAAGGAAACTCCTCGAAACGTCCAGCATGCCGCTTGAGAGTTTGATAAGTGCGGTAGGATACGAAGACCTCAGTTCTTTCACTCGCCTTTTTAAAAAAACGACAGGATTGTCGCCTTCTCAGTATCGCGCGAAATTTAAACGAAGTTGATCACTTACCGAACATGGCTATATAAAGCGCACCATTAAGTATCTTAATTGCTTCAATATGTATCATGCCTGTGCATTAAGGCGTTTCGAGCATATGCAACCTAACTAATATTGTGCATTTATGATGAGAATGCGCGTTCTGTTGCACAAATTTGAAGTTTTTGTGTCAAAGTTTGTGTAAAATACAGCGCCAAGCATGAATCGATTATTTTTGTGCTAAAAACACTACAAAAGTATAATTTTAAAATCATCTTGGTGGAAACATGAGAACACATAAAATCGCCACACTAGCGTTAGCTGTTAGTGCTGCGTTCAGCTCTTCAGTTCTTGCTCAAGAGGCCGCGTCGACAGAAAAAAAAGAAGCCTCACTTGAACAAATTACCGTTACTGCACAAAAGCGTACCCAGTCTATTCAGGAAGTCCCTATTTCTGTTGCAACATTAAGCGGTGAGAAATTCGAAAGCCTATTCTCAGGCGGTGAAGATATTCTTGCTTTAGCGGTTCGCGTTCCAGGCCTTTACGCTGAGTCTTCAAACGGTCGTGTTGCACCACGCTTCTACATTCGCGGTTTGGGTAATACCGATTTCGACCTGGCTGCATCACAGCCTGTTTCTATTATCATGGATGAAGTGGTAATGGAAAACGTGGTACTGAAAAGTTTCCCGCTTTTCGACGTACAACAAGTTGAGGTACTTCGCGGTCCACAAGGCACACTATTTGGTCGTAACACCACCGCTGGTATCATCAAATTTGATACAGTAAAACCAACTCAAGATGTTGAAGGTTACGCGAAAGCGGGTTTCGGTTCATACGGTACAATGAACTTTGAAGGCGCAATTAGCGGCGGTCTTACTGACGAGCTTTCTGCGCGTTTGTCATTATTGTCGCAAGAACGCGATGACTATATCGACAATGCCTTCACAGGCGAAAACGATGCAATTGGTGGCTACGACGAAAAAGCTTATCGTTTACAGCTTCTTTGGGAACCATCAGCTGACTTCTCTGCCTTACTAAACGTACACGGCCGTGAGCTTGAAGGTACAGCCTCTATTTTCCGCGCTAATGTCTTCGACAAAGGCAGTAATGAACTTAACGCGAATTACGATCGTGAAACCGTATACTACGATGGCGATCTACAAGGCGACGGTATTGATAACAACCCACAAGAATACGACGGTTTTGGTGCTTCACTTAAACTAGAATACGATATGGATGAGGTTACATTCACGTCAATCTCAGCAATTGAGACTGCTGACGGCTCAAGCCTAGGTGATGTTGATGGTGGCTATTTCATCGATACTAACTCCGACGGTGTTGCTGAAGAGACAGGCCCTGGCTTTATTCCTTTTTCAGCGGTAACGCAAGATAACCTGAACGATCTAGAGCAATACACCCAAGAGTTTAGATTTGCTAGCAACACCACTGATGCCCTGAACTGGCAGCTAGGTGCTTTTTACTACGATGCATCGTTTAACGTTACCAGCATCGACGGTTACTATGGTGCAACCACAGTATTCCATGAAAACCAAACATGGGCAGTATTTGGCCAAACGTCTTATCAAGTAAATGAGAAGCTTAATGTAACGGGCGGAATACGCTATACACATGACTCAAAAAGTTTGGTAGTTGGCGACCAAAACTTGAATGGTTATGCATTAGTTACCGGGGATGCTTTAATTGAGGAATACGAAGATATTGATGTAGACGATGGTCAAACTAGCTTTGAATTAAGTGCAAACTATCGCGTTACTGATGATATGTCTGTTTTTGCTCGCTATGCTAACGGCTTCCGTGCTCAAACAATTCAAGGTCGTGACGTTGCATTTGAAGGCTCGCCTTCCGTAGCAGACGCTGAAACCATCAACTCTTTTGAACTTGGTATCAAGTCTGACTTGTTCGACGATTCATTACGTCTAAACGCTGCTGCGTTCTACTATACTGTTGATGACATGCAGTTCTCGGCCATTGGTGGTGGCAACAACTTTACTGCACTTGTAAATGCAGACAAAGGTGAAGCGTACGGTTTTGAAGTAGACGCACAGTGGCTTGCTACTGATGAGCTTACGTTTACAGCAGGTTACAGCTACAACCACACTGAAATTAAAGATGATTCATTGACTGTTTCTCCGTGTGGTACTAACCCTAACTTTGGTTCTACAGGTAACTGTACAGTAACTGATCCTCGTCCAGATGGCTTTGCTGCCTCTATCGACGGCAACCCGTTCCCGCAGGCGCCTGAGTCAATCTTCAACTTCACAGCCCGTTACACCATCCCTATGGGTGACGACGGCGAGTTCTTCGTATTTACTGATTGGGCGTTCCAAGGTGAAACAAACATCTTCTTATACGAAGCGGTTGAGTTCACTACTGACGACAATTTCGAAGGCGGCCTACGCATTGGTTATGAGAACTTCGCGCACAATTACACTGTAGCGCTATTTGGTCGTAACATTACTGACGAAGATAACGTTAAAGGTGCAATCGACTTCAACAATCTCACGGGTATCGTAAATGAGCCTCGCGTTTGGGGTGTTGAGTTCAAGTACACCTACTATTAAGCAAAGATAAGTAGCAACTTTATTTACAGTAGCTACATTATTTATCAAAAAGCGGTGACGTTAAAAAACGGCACCGCTTTTTTTATGTCTTTTAGGCCGCCATGTGAACGTCTGAGGTTGGCACTTGTACCAGCTGCTGTAACTTTCTGCACACCTGTACCCAGCGGGCGACTTTTTGATAGTAGACCTGTTCTATTAATTGCCCTTTTTCATCAAACAAAAAGCTCGCTAACTTCCCTTTATTACCCGGCATATAAAAGTGGTGCACGGTAAATTGCTTTGATAAAGGGGCGTGTGTCACTTTTTGATACATACAAAAAGGCAGTGCGTTTGCGCGCTCATCGCCACCGGTAAGGCGAGTGCGGCGTTGAAACGTGTCTGCACCTAAATCAGCCATAATGCCGTGTTTTGAAATAAGTTGATCTACCGCTTTGATGCCTGTTTGCATAATTTTCTCCTAAAGGTTGTGCGACGTAGCTCAACCTAATACGACTCAAAATAAACCATACTGATATTTATACAGTATATGGTCATTTGTTTAAAATGCAAACAAAAAAGCCGCTTTTTACAGCGGCTTGTTTTCTTTCGAAATAATGAGAAGTTAATTAAGCGCTGATTCTAAAAACGCCCACTGGTCGGCATACCCCTCAATTCGCATCCACGTAGGCGTGCCTGCGCCGTGACCCGCGCGGGTTTCTACACGAAGAAGTACTGGGTTATCACATCCTTGATCTGCCTGTAATTGCGCGGCGAACTTATAGCTATGCCACGGTACTACTCTGTCGTCGTGATCACCTGTTGTTACCAATGTGGCCGGATAGCAGGTGCCAGGTTTAGTGTTATGAAGTGGCGAATAGGCATAAAGCGCATCAAACTCGTCTTTGTTTTCACTTAGGCCATAATCGGAAGACCAAGCGCGGGCATTCGCGCTCGGTGTATGATAGCGAAGCATATCTAACACGCCCACTGCAGGTAGTGCTGCAGAGAAGAGATCAGGTCGCTGGGTAAGTGTTGCGCCCACAAGTAAGCCTCCATTCGAGCCACCTTGAATTCCCATTTTGTCTGGGTTGGTATAGCCACTTTCAACTAAATACTCACCTGCCGCAATAAAGTCATCAAAAACGTTTTGCTTGTTAAGCTTAGTACCAGCTTTGTGCCACTGCTGTCCATATTCACCACCACCTCGTAAATTAGCGATGGCAAGCACATTACCCTGCTCTACCCAAACCATGCGTGACACTGAATACCGTGGAAGTAATGAAATATTAAAACCACCATAACCGTACAATAGGGTTTTGTTGTTTCCGTCTAGCTTCAAGCCTTTCTTGTGCACTATAAACATGGGAATTTTAGTGCCGTCTTTACTGGTATAAAACACCTGCTTGGTTTCATAGTCGTCGTAGTTAATACCCGTGTTGATAGTTTTAAATAGTGACGACTCACCACTTTCAACGTTATAGGCATAGACCTGACCCGGGTTAGTAAACCCAGTAAGTTTATAAAAAGTGGTATCTGCATTTTTACCACCATAAAAGCCGCTCACGCTACCGATATCGGAAAACGCAATTTCATCAACTTTTTTGCCGCTTAAATCAAAGACACTCACTTGCCCTTTTACGTCTTTTAGGTACTGAGCAAAAAGCTTTTCTCCTAAAAGTGAGACACTCGATAAGGTATCTGCGGTACTTTCAATTACAGTGCCTGTTTCTTTAACACCACCATCATATTTGACTTTGATAACTTTGCCAGTTGGCGTGCCCGCCGTAGACTTAAAAAATAGCGCATCTTTGTGTTCGCCGATTAAATCGTATCGTCCATCCCATTTATCGAAAACGGGAACTAGCTCACTGTTTTCTGTTTCAAGAGATTTAGCATAAACCCCATTAGCCTGATATCCCTCAAATACGGATATAAGCAAGGTATCTCCATCTTGCACAACTGATGGATATGGGTTCCAAGTGGGTTTATTCTCAAATGCAAAGACCTTTTTATCTGCACTTTGCTCTGTACCTATAGCGTGAAAATAGATAGATACAGTTTGGCTATCATCGTATTTACCCGCCTCATTTTGTGGGTAACGAGAATAGAAAAAACCACTTTCATCGGGCAGCCATGCAATATTTGAAAACTTAATACCTTCAATGGTATCGGTTAAGTCTGTTTTACTGCTGGTGTTACGAACGTGGATGGTTTTCCAGTCGGTGCCGCCATCAGACAGCATATAAGCAAGATAAGACGCTTTAGGGCTGAGTTCAGTCGACGCCATTGACACGGTGCCGTCATCGCTCAAGGTATTCGGATCGATAAGTACTTCAGGTTCACCGTTCACGCCGTCGGACATATAAAGTACGTATTGATTTTGCAGGCCGTCGTTATAAGAATAAAACAGCTTGCCGTTCACCATGTAAGGTGTCGAATACTTTTCATAATCCCACAAGGCAGTTAAGCGCTCTTTGTAAAGCTCTCTAGAGGGTAAATTTGCTAGATAAGGGCGAGCCAAAGTGTTTTGTGAATCGACCCAAGCTTTAACTTCTTCGCTTTTTTCGTCTTCTAACCAACGATAAGGGTCGCTTACCATAGTGCCGTGATAGTTATCTTGCTGCGCAACGGTTTTGGTTGCTGGGTAGCCAGGTACTTTCGGCATAGCAAGGCTTTGGGTTTCATTTTCAACCAAATTAGTATTAGCGGTATTTGAACTTGTGCAGGCAAAGGTTAAGCCTGCAGATGCTGCAACCACCGCAGCATAAATTAGCTTTTTCTTCATTTTGTCATTCCTTAAAAGAAAATGCCGGTGTTACCCGGCATCGTCTATTTAACTTTCTGTCGTAATTCCTGCGTGTTTTCGACCTTTAAACACATTTTTAATGTCGTTTAGAATTAAGTACAGCGCAGGAACCAGCAGCAAGGTGATTACCGTGGCAAATAAGATACCGAAGGCCAAAGAAACCGCCATTGGTATAACAACCTGAGCCTGTAGGCTGCGTTCAAATACTATCGGCATAAGGCCCATAAAGGTTGTTAGTGACGTCAAGATGATAGCTCTAAAACGCTGCGTACCAGCACTAATAGCCGCATCCATAAGCGCCATACCTTCTTTACGCGCGCGATTCACAAAGTCCACCATAATCAAGCTATCGTTCACCACAACACCCGACAAAGCGATGATGCCGCAGACAGACAAAACGCTAACCGCCATGCCCAATACCAAATGACCGATTATGGCCCCAACAATACCAAAAGGGATCACGGACATGATAATCAAGGGTTGGCTGTATGATTTAAGCGGTATAGCGAGTAAGGCATAAATAGCAAATAACGCAAACAACAGCCCCTGCATTAAACTAAACATAGCATCAGCCTGCTCCTTTGAGTTTCCTTGAAGCTGAAATTCAACACTCGGATAGCGGGCTAGGAGGTCTGGCATTAAGTTTTCAATTACATCGTTAGTCACTTCTGATGGGTCAAGCAATGCTTTATCCACGACACCCGTTACGGTGACTGACCGTTTACCATCAACACGAATAATTGAATCGAACCCTTGCCCAACGGTGAATGTAGCCACCTGTTCGAACGGGATCTCTTGACCGTTTGGCGCACGAATACGCATATTTTCAAGGTGCTCTATAGAGCTGCGTTCCGCCTTCGGGTAGCGCACCATGACTTTTATTTCTTCATCATCACGCTGAATACGCTGCACTTCTGCGCCGTAAAAACCAAAGCGCACTTGCTGACCTAAATCGCGAAGTGAAATGCCCAACGCATCGGCCTGAGGTTTCAGCGCTAGCTGAATTTCTTCGCTACCGCCAGAGAAGGTATCGTTGATATCTGTAACGCCTTCGTATTTATCCAAAGCCTTCTTTATGTCGTCACTAATAGCCCGCAATGCTTTAATATCGCTTGAGCTAAATTCAAAGCTAAGGTCAGCGCCGCCGCCAGGACCACCCGGTGAGCTAATATTAAATGACTTCACGCCCGGAATTTCAGGGACCTCTTGACGCCACATATCCTGAATTGCAAAGTCAGTAAGCGTGCGGGTTTCACCTTTCGTAAGCTCAGCGAAAATTTCACCACCTAAATTACCATTGTCAAAAGCAATAGCGTGCTTAATGACATTTTCGCCCGACTCTTCTGCAACTTTGTCATCCATGCGGTGCATAGCTTCGCGAAGTGTAGTTAGTACCTTGTCGCGCTGCTCTAGTGACGAACCGGGCTCTAACTCAAAGCTGGCCATCATAAAGTCACTAGGAATATTCGGGAAGAATACAAAGCGCACTATGCCGCCACCGAATAGCCCCACTGTAAGGATCAGCATCGCCAAAAACACGGCCACTGTTGTATAGCGATTGCGTATTGCTTTTGCTAAAAACGGCGCGTACTTATTATTAATAAATGTCTTTATGCCTTCACTGAAGAAGTCTCGGAACTTTTGGAACGCATTGGCTTTTTCCGGATCATAAGGCTTAAGCTTCATGTGCACTAAGTGAGCCGGCAGGATTAACTTCGATTCAATAAGCGAGAAAATAAGACAAACAATCACCACCATACCGATGGTTTTCCAAATAATGCCGAACGGCCCTGATACCATAAGCATGGGTGAAAAGGCGGCAATAGTGGTTAAAACGCCAAAAGTTGCAGGCATAGCAACTTTCTTAACGCCCACAATAACGTTATCAGCACTGTGTCCTTTTTTATCTATTTCAGAGTAAGCCGATTCACCCATAATAATTGCGTCATCTACCACAATCCCCAATACAAGAATGAATGCAAATAGACTAAGCATGTTGATGGACACGCCAACCATATCTAACGGCATTACAAGCAAGGTTCCAAGGAAGCAGACTGGCAAGCCCACGATGACCCAAAACGCGAGCTTAATTTTCAAAAACAGTGAAAGTACTAAAAATACAAGCAGCGCACCGAAGAACATGTTCTCAAGCATCATGTTAAGTCGGTCAGCTAGATAGAATGAGCTATCGCCCCACGTATCGGCAGTAATATGTGCGGGAAACTCAGACTTTTGACTATCAACGTAATTGTTAACCTGCTCAGAAATTTCCAATGCGTTTTGGTCGCCGACAGCCTGCACACGCAAGCTAACCGCTGGTTTATCATCAAACAGCGCATATTGATTGTTTTCGATAAAGCCGTCGTTGATATAGGCAACATCGCCCAACGTAACGCGGGTACCGTTTGAATTTGTGACTAATACTATCTGGGAAAAGTCCCAACCGGTATAGGCCTGCCCCTTTGTTCTAAGTAGTATGTCGCCGTTTTCCGTGCGGATTGAACCACCTGGTAAGTCAACACTGGTTTGGCTCAAACGCGCCACCACATCAGCAAACGTAAGGTTATACTTTTGCAAATCAACTTCAGAAAGTTCTACAGAAATTTCATAATCTCTCGCACCCACAACCTGAACACTTGATATACCCGGCAAGTTAGCAATGTCATCGCGTAAGTCTTTAGCAAACTCCTTTAACTCCCTTTCAGAAGCATCACCGTAAACCGATAGCCATATCACGTCCTGTTGGATTTTTTGGCGATATATAACGGGCTTTTCAGTATCCGCTGGAAAACTTGGAATGGCATCAACTTGAACCTTTACTTCATCGAGTAGAGACTGAACATCGTAGTCTTCCTCAACTTGAATACTTACCGTACCCATGCCTTCTACGGCAGTTGAGTTTAGCTGTTTGATGCCCTCTAAATCTTTTATGGCCTCTTCAATTTTAAGAAGCACACCTTCTTCTACTTCCTGAGGTGCAGCACCTAAATAAGGAACGCGCACGCTTATAACGTCAATTTCGAAGCTAGGAAACACTTGCTTTTGTATACTGAACGCACTGAACAGCCCGCCAACGATAAGCAAGATCATTAATAAGTTTGCCGCTACATTATTACGCGCAAACCAAGCAATTAAGCCTTTGTTGGTATCGATGCGACTCATTAGTTGTCACCTTCCGATGATTCGCTTTCAACGATGTCCGCGCTCTCGGTAGTATCTGCTTCAGCAGTGTCAGCAAGCACGGGCTCGTCACCTGGCAGGCGCACTTTCATTCCGTCGTATGGGTTTGGCACAGCACTGGTTACCACCAAACTTCCTTCCGCAATACCTGAGCGAATAAATACATCTTGCGCTGTGGTGCGGGCTACTTCGACAGGCATAATTTCAATTTCGCGATTATCGTTTACAGTAAGTACGGTATTGTCTAAACGTAAAATACTGCGAGGTAATACAACAAGCTCTTCGTTTTGACGGGAGGTAATTTCCGCTTCAACGAATTGACCAAAACGCAACGGTGACTTGTGTGAGGACTGTAAATTGTAAGGGTCTTGCACCTCAACAATGGCATACACCACTCTGCTTCCTGTATCCAAAATACCTTCTGAACGAACCAGCTGACCTTCCCAAACGCGTTTAACACCACCAACAGTCGCTGTTAATGTAACAGGTGCCCCTTCGCTAGACTGCCCAGCAATGTTAATAAACATTAAGTCGCTGTCGGTAATAGGTAGTCTAACTTCCGCGGTATCGGTAGAGTAAATGGTGCCAAGTACAGATCCCATGGCAACAAACTGACCAAGATCTATATTACGCTCAACCACTATTCC
Source organism: Alteromonas sp. HB246098 (assembly GCF_054890645.1). Classification (NCBI taxonomy): domain Bacteria; kingdom Pseudomonadati; phylum Pseudomonadota; class Gammaproteobacteria; order Alteromonadales; family Alteromonadaceae; genus Alteromonas; species Alteromonas sp. HB246098. Next base: position 51,383 of record NZ_JBTZUG010000003.1, read on the forward strand.
ATTATAGGGCGCAGTTATTTGCGTTCTAGCTAGGTTTCGCTTTGCGCGTTCCAACTTAGCTTCTGCCGCTTTTACGTTGGCTTGTTCTTTTGCCAGTTGAGGCTTTCTTAAGCCTAACTCAGGCGGGGCTACGTTTCTGACTGAACGCCATTCTTGTTCGGCTACTTTACCGCGAGCTATTTCTTCTTGAAGGGCAGCTTTAGCTTGAGCCAATTCAGCTTCGGCTAGTTTGAGGTCAGTGCGGTAATCATCTTGTTCTAACGTGGCAAGTACGTCGCCTTTTTTAAAAGTTCCACCAGCAACAAAAACTTTCGACAGGCTTATCACTTGACCACTGACCTGTGCACTTAACGATGTTTTATTTTGTGGTACTACATTGCCTTGAGATTTAACAACAAAATTTACGGGTTCTGCTGTTACTTCCTTAGCATCAACAAGAAAAGCGGGGATTTCTACGGGCACCTGTTCCGGCGGCTTACGTGACTTGATCATAACCGTCGCGGCGATAAATGCGACTAGCACGATGACTAATGGAAGACCACTTTTCATTAACATGGAGTTTTTCATTTACTATCCCTGGAAGAGAAGGCATCCGAGTTAGTGAAATTTCAACAGTAAATTACTGCGCTACTCACTTACCACCTGATTACCCACTAAATTCTATTATTATTGTTTCAACACTAGTGTACTGATTTTGCGTTTTTTATGCTCAGTTAGATTGTTAAATTTTGTGTCTGATTATTGTTTTTAATATGCACGCAAAAATCCGAAGCTCTAATATAGAAAATTCTTAAAAGAATACAAAGTAAGATTGATAATTATCAGGTTTTCGTTGATTATTTAATCACTCATTGGTTATGAGTTAACCGATGGCTGTTGTTCAAGCTAAGTCTTTAATAGGAAATAGCCTCGGGAATGATTTCGCTACGTTGAAGGGAAACCACATTATGAGTCTTAAGAAACAATACCTTAAATCAAAACCTCTGTGCAAAGTGACATTTCGACTGAATGCGGAAGCAGCAAAAGATGCGAAAGAAGCTGCATTATGTGGAGATTTCACCGATTGGAAAACACAGCCACTGACGATGAAAAAGCTTAAAAGCGGCGATTTCACCTTAACCGTGGACTTGGAAAAAGATCACGAATACCAGTTTCGTTACCTTATTGATGGCGAAAAATGGGAAAATGACTGGGAAGCCGACGCTTATATCCCCTCACCTGTTAGCATAGAAGATAATTCGGTTGTGCGTGTTTAAAAAGTTAGTCCGATACCAAGCGAAATAATGATTCGCTTTGAGTATGTATACTACAAAAAAGGCTGCAAACTGCAGCCTTCGTCTTATTTAGCTTTAAAGCGCTAATTAAAGAGAGCCTTCCAACTCTGGTAGTACATCAAATAAGTCACCTACTAACCCGTAGTCAGCAACCTGGAAGATTGGCGCTTCTTCATCTTTGTTGATAGCAACAATGACTTTAGAATCTTTCATACCTGCAAGGTGTTGAATTGCACCCGAGATACCTACTGCAATGTAAAGTTGAGGCGCAACAATTTTACCTGTTTGGCCTACCTGCATGTCATTCGGAACGAACCCAGCATCTACTGCGGCGCGTGATGCACCAATAGCAGCACCTAGCTTGTCAGCAATACCTTCAAGAAGCTTGAAGTTATCACCATTTTGCATACCGCGACCACCAGAAATAACCACTTCTGCTGCAGTTAATTCAGGTCGCTCAGACTCAGTCAGCTCTGCCGATACGAAATCAGACTTATCACTGCCTTTTACAACATCCACTGCTGCAACTTCTGCGCTACCGCCTGTTGAAGCTGCATCGAACGATGCGGCACGAACTGTAATTACCTTCTTCGCATCAGATGATTGAACAGTAGCAATAGCGTTGCCTGCATAAATTGGACGAACAAAGGTATCTTCGCTCTCTACACCAATAATGTCTGAAATTTGCGCTACGTCTAGCAGTGCAGCTACGCGAGGCATGAAGTTTTTGCCTGTTGTAGTCGCGGCAGCAACGACGTGGCTGTAGTCGCCTGCAAGCTCTACCACTAGGTCAGCCGTATTTTCTGCAAGCTGGTTTTTATAAGCAGCATTATCAGCAACAAGTACTTTTGCAACGCCGTCAATTTGCGCCGCAGCTTCAGCAACCGCTTGGCAACCTTCACCTGCTACTAGTATATGGATATCGCCACCCATTTTTTGTGCGGCATTAACAAGCTTATGCGTTTCCGTCTTTAAGCTTGCATTGTCGTGTTCTGCATATACGAGTACGCTCATGAGATCACCTTTGCTTCATTCTTTAACTTGTCTACCAACTCAGCAACGTCTGCTACTTTAATTCCACCCTCACGCTGAGGCGGAGGCGTAACTTTAAGTACCTTAACGTTTGATTCAAGCGCAACACCGAAATCTGTCGCAGCTTTAACATCAAGAGGCTTACGCTTTGCTTTCATTATATTTGGAAGCGATGCATAACGCGGTTCATTCAAACGGAGATCTGTCGTTACAACAGCTGGAAGCGAAAGCGCTACCGTTTGAAGGCCACCGTCGATTTCACGTGTTACATTCACTTTCTCGCCATCTACAACAACTTCTGAAGCGAAAGTACCTTGAGGCATACCTGTTAGCGCTGCCAGCATTTGGCCAGTTTGGTTGTTGTCAGAGTCAATGCTCTGCTTTCCAAGAATAACGAGCTGAGGCTGTTCTTCCTCAACCACTTTCGCTAAAAGCTTTGCCACTTGAAGTGAATCAAGATTTTGGTCTGTATCAATTTGGATACCACGATCAGCGCCTAGGGCTAGTGCTGTACGTATTTGTTCTTGGCAGCTTTTGTCACCAATTGAAACAACAACGATTTCAGTGGCCACGCCTTTTTCTTTTAATCGAACGGCTTCTTCAACAGCAATTTCGCAAAAAGGATTAATAGCCATTTTCGCGTTTGTAAGATCTACGCCTGATTCATCAGCCTTCACTCTTACCTTAACGTTGTAGTCGATCGCGCGTTTGACCGGTACGAGTATTTTCATATTTACCTCAATTGTTGAGTTCGTCAGTGCTAATTACGTTTCATTAATAATTAACTATTAATAATTAAAAACGTATTACTTCACCACGCTTTTTGAAACTTTAACAATGCTTATACGTTAAAAAAGAAACTGTGGAACGTACGTTTTTTAAAGGCTAGCCTTAAAACGACGTTAACACCACGTTTACGAGCAGGTATAATGCGCTGCCAGTTAACGTTAACGTAAACTGCTTTGCAATGTACTTACTGTTGACGTAAACGTCAACCTGCATTACCTTGCAAAACGACAATTAATTTACATGTTTTTGACACAAAGCATTATTTGTTTCATCAATAGTGCACTATAAAAATACAAACATAAGGAGCCTCCCGTGGAACGAGAATCGATGGAGTTTGACGTAGTCATCGTCGGTGCCGGCCCAGCTGGATTATCAACTGCTTGTAAGCTGATGCAGCTTGCGAATGAAAAAGACCAAGAACTTATGGTTTGTGTGGTCGAAAAGGGCTCCGAGGTAGGTGCACATATTCTCTCAGGCGCAGTGTTTGAGCCACGTTCGCTAAACGAACTATTCCCTGATTGGAAAGAAAAAGGAGCACCACTTAACACGCCGGTGACCGAAGACCACATCTACTTGCTTAATGATGAAACGTCAGCGAAGAAGTTGCCTAACGGCATTACGCCCAAAACTATGCACAACGATGGCAACTATATAGTGTCTATGGGTAACGTTAGCCGTTGGCTAGCAGAACAGGCTGAGCAGCTAGGCGTTGAGGTATTCCCCGGCTTTGCAGCTTCTGAGGTTATTTATAATGAAGATGGTAGTGTTGGCGGCGTGCTTACCGGCGACATGGGTGTGGGTGAAGACGGAAAGCCAAAAGACGGCTACATGCCGGGCATGGAACTACGTGCTAAATACACTGTTTTTGCAGAAGGCTGTCGCGGACATCTAGGCAAAGAGCTCATTTCTCACTTCAATCTAGATGAAGACAGCTCACCGCAACATTACGCTATTGGCTTTAAAGAGATTTGGGATATAGACCCAGCGAAGCACCAGCCGGGTTTAGTAGTCCACAGTGCAGGCTGGCCACTTGATGACGCCACAGGCGGTAGCTATTTATATCACGCTGAAGATAATCAGGTGTTTGTTGGCTTAATTGTCGACCTTAACTACGACAACCCTTATTTGAGCCCGTTTGACGAATTCCAACGCTTGAAACACCACCCTGTATTTAAACAATACCTTGAAGGCGGTAAACGTGTATCTTATGGCGCGCGTGCAATTGCCAAAGGTGGGTTTAACTCTTTACCTAAGATGACTTTCCCAGGTGGCTTACTGGTAGGCTGTGAAGCGGGCACCCTAAATTTTGCCAAAATTAAAGGTAACCACACAGCCATGAAGTCGGGCATGCTTGCAGCCGAGAGCATTTTCGAGGCTTTATCTGAAAACGCAGAAGCACCAGTAAAAGAACTAACGAGCTATACAGATAAATTTAAATCGTCTTGGCTGTATGACGAGCTATTCCGTTCTCGTAACTTCGGCCCTGCTATTCATAAGCTAGGTAATTTCTGGGGGGGGGCATTTAACACGGTAGAACAAAATTTCTTTAACGGTAATTTGTTCTTCACTATGAAAGACGAACACAAAGATTACGCGCAGCTTAAAGAAGCGAAAGATGCTACTGAGATTTCATATCCGAAGCCTGATGGCGTGCTCAGCTTTGATAAACTATCGTCCGTATTTTTGTCGAATACGAATCACGAAGAAGACCAGCCGTGTCATTTAAAATTAAAAGACCCGTCTATTCCTTTACAGGTTAATTTACCAAAATTCGCAGAACCCGCACAACGCTATTGCCCTGCTGGCGTTTATGAAGTTATTGAAGAAGAAGGTGAAAAACGCTTCCAAATTAATGCGCAAAACTGTGTTCACTGTAAAACTTGTGACATTAAAGATCCTAGTCAGAATATTAAGTGGGTTGTACCAGAGGGTGCTGGAGGCCCTAATTACCCGAATATGTAATTTAATGCGTTATTTGGTTATTTAACTGATATTTTTTAAAAGCGAGCTTAGCTCGCTTTTTTTTTGTGCTACTTTTAATTATTATCTTATAGAAATTTAGTACAACGTATTAAGGTTAATTAATGAGCGAATTTTTAGATATTTTAACCCATGGAAGACGTTTACAAGGTGCTGTTAAGGAATTAAGCATAGAAGAACTTGAACAAGTTCAGGAAAAACTTAGCGGTATAATAGAGAAAAGAAAAGAAAAATTACTAGAACAAGAAAAACTAAAAAAAGAAAAGTTAGAAAAACTTGCTGCTATTAAACAGCAAATGGAAGAAGCTGGTCTAAACGTAGAAGATTTACAAGCTTTGGATACCGGTACAAATAAAAACGTAGGTAAGAAGCGTCCTGTCAAATACAAACTTGTGGATGACAGTGGTGAAGAGCACTTATGGACTGGCATTGGGCGTATGCCACGTGTTTACAAAGACGCACTAGATAGCGGCAAATCACTTAACGATTACGCTATTAATTAATATCACTATTTAACCTGCTAATAAGGTCTGTTTTTACAGGCCTTATTTTGTTTTTAAGACTAAAGCAATGTCTAGCAGACAATTATTCATGGGTAAATAAGTCGTGAAGTTAAATTATAAACTTTCAAAGCGAGATTCATCATCACCATGGTTAATTTTAATCCATGGGCTTTTCGGCAATGCGGATAATTTAGCCGTGATTAAACGGCATTTTGAATCAGCTTTTAATATTATAAGTGTAGACCTACCGGATCACGGTGAGTCTCCGTGGACTGATAGTTTTTCTATGACAGCTGCCGCAGATGCAATTTACGACATTATGCAATCTTTAAATATTGAAAAAAGCGCTGTATTGGGTCATTCCCTTGGTGGAAAGGTTGCAATGAAGCTGGCCTTAAATCACAACGAAAATATCACACATTTAATTGTAGCTGATATTGCCCCTGTAAGTTATGACCACAGCCACCAAGCTGTCTTTGATGGGTTGAATTCTGTTTCTTTAGATACCATTGAAAGTAGAAAGGACGCTGAAAAACAAATGGCTGCCCACGTTAAGGAAATGGGCGTCAGACAGTTTCTGTTAAAAAGCCTGTATCAAGATGAAAGCGGAGCATGGAAGTGGCGCTTCAACGTGAGCGGACTAATCAAAAGTTACTCGCACATTATTGATTGGGAACAAACAAATCAAACGTTCGATGGCGTAACCTTATTTATTAAGGGCAGCGAGTCCGACTACATTACACCGGCCTATCGCGATGCGATAGCTCGCTACTTTCCAAATGCGAAAGCGCATATTATTGAAGGTACAGGGCACTGGTTACACGCAGAAAAACCAGCGATATTTAACGGTATTGTAGAAAGAACGCTCAACAAATCGTCATAAAGTAGAACATTTCTCATCCAACAGGATGAGAATGACTATTATTACATATTTTTGAACGTTTTAGGCTCTTACAGGCGTATATACTGTGATATAGTTGCGCCAGATTTTTTTAAGTAACAACACTATGCTTGCAGAAAATTACGAACTCATTGAGTCCATTATGCTGTATGGCGGCTTATCTATTCTTTTTGGATTGATGGGTTTTGCCGTACACGATGTATTACGTAAGAACGATGTTCCTCTTATTGGAAGAGTAGTCACCTATGGCGTGCTGGGTTTAGGCGCGTTAGGATTTCTTGCGAAAGGCATTATTGAATGGTTTTGGCTAAGCACAGGCGTTTAATTAGTAACGATTAATAGAGGTTAGATATGGCAAGCGTTGGCCTATTTTTCGGAAGTGACACGGGTAACACCGAACATGTTGCGAAAATGATCCAGAAGGAATTGGGTAAACAGCTAATTGATGTAAAAGATATTGCCAAGAGCAGTAAAGAAGACATCGCTGAGTTTGATTTGCTTATCTTCGGTATCCCTACGTGGTACTACGGCGAAGCACAGTGTGACTGGGATGACTTCTTTCCTGAATTAGAGCAGATAGACTTTAACGACAAGCTTGTTGCTATTTTTGGTTGTGGCGACCAGGAAGACTATGCGGAATACTTCCTTGACGCAATGGGCATGGTACGCGACATTGTAGAAGCTAAAGGCGCTATTTTAGTAGGTCAATGGTCTACGGAAGGCTATGACTTTGAAGCATCTAAGGGTATGGCAGACGACAACCACTTTGTGGGTCTTGGCATCGACGAAGACCGTCAACCAGAGCTAACAGACTCTCGCGTTAAAGCATGGTGCAAGCAAATTCACGACGAGCTTTGCTTGGCGGAATTGGCGTAGACATAGCTGAATCAGCCATAAATTGGCTATTTAGAAGCTATAAAGTAGCTATCAATTGAAAAAACCGCTCTAATTGAGCGGTTTTTTGTTATATAGAAACACTCCTTGAATTATTAGCTTAGCTGATTGAACTAACTAAAGCTGAAACCGCTCTACCGCCTTTCTCAAGCTCTCTGTTTGCGCGTCTAGCATCATTGTCGATTCGTTCGACTGTCGGGTGCTTTGTGCACTTGAATCTGCCAGCGCTACAATGCGGTTTAAACTTGTGGCCACATCACCGAGCAACACATCTTGCTGCTCTGTATCTTCAACAATATGTTCGTTAATGTCGCTCAGACGCTCAATAATTTCTCTAATGCTTTCTACTTGTTGAGAAACCTGTTGGGTTATTTCTACCCCTGCTTGCGCTTGCTCTCGACCTGCATTAATAGCTTTTACAGCCTGCGCTGCATCTTTTTGTAAGTTGCCAATCATTTGCTCGATTTCTTCCGTGGAATCGTGCGTTCGATTTGCTAATGTTCGCACTTCATCTGCAACAACTGCAAAGCCCCTACCCTGTTCGCCTGCCCGCGCAGCCTCAATAGCAGCGTTTAGGGCTAATAAATTAGTTTGCTCTGCTATGGTTTTGATAACGTCCAAAATACTGCCAATACTCCTAGAGTTATCATCTAGGCGCCCAATAACCTGTGCTGAAGACTCAGCTTGCTCGGCTTGATTGCTAACTTGATCACTACTTTTTTGAACCAGCAACCCAATGTCAGTACTCTGTCTTGTGATAGTACGTAATGCATCCATCGCTTCATTGATTTGCGCAAGATTACTGCGACTTTTGTCTTGAACATTTTTAGTATTGGTGGAGGTAATAGTAACTTGCTCTCGCTGTTTATCCACTTCAGATAAGCTCTTATTGCCAAGCTCAACACTTTCTTTAGTAATTTCAATTAAGCGCTTTTCCTGTTCAAGAATATTGCCTACCAGTTCTCGCAGGCTATCGGTTAAGCTGTTTACCTTTGCTGAAAGAGCAGAAAACTCATCGTTGCCTTCTTCGGGTAATTTGGTACTTAAATCACCATGGCTTAACTGGTTTAGCCCTTTGTTTATATGCTTAAGTGGCTTTGAAATGCTGCGTGTTACTATTACCGCTAAAAAAATGGCAGCCGTAAGTCCTAAGATTGCAACGACAGTGTTGCGAACTAAATTTTCTTGTACCGATTCGAGTATAGCGTTTTGCCCTTCGAGGGATTGCGCTTGAACGGTATCAAACAGAGTATTTATATCAGTAAGCGCGGTTTCTAATGCTTGCATTGCTTGTTTTTGTGCTTGCGCCGCTTTGTCTACTTCAGCAAGTTTTTGTTGTTGCAACGCAATTAGCCCGTTTGAACCGTTTACGGCGTCTATTAATAAATCATATTGTTCATTAAACGCCTCTATTGTGCCACCATCATCCACACTTGAAGCCAAACGGTTCACATAATCCTTATCTACCTGTAAATTGCTTAGCTGGTATTTAAGGTCTTCAATGATATTTGCACTTTGGGTTTCATCGATAGATTCAGCTAACTCAATAAAAGAGTCGTTCATGGTAAGCAGCTTATTATCAATGGCGGTGCCAGCGCCAATAAGCGTATCTAGACTAGGGTCATTACTTTCCAAATAAGAGAGGTCGAGCATCAATGCGCTTGCTTCGTCTGCCGCCATAAGTACTTTTTCAAGCTGCGTAGCAAGCGCGCTTTCAATATTCATTCTTTCATCAATTGCAATGTACATTTCAATACTGTCGCTCACATAGCTCGAACTTACTTCAACAGCATTTTTAGCTATCGAGTTTTCTGGCATGAGAGATTTCAGTCGCGACAAATCGTTTGAAAAGGTTGATGACAGCGAATCAAATGTTTGCTTATTTTTTTCTAATTCGTCTCTACTTTCTACGTGATAACCATTGGCCGTTATTACCGATAAAGACAATATTTCAGTTTTTACTTTTACCATACTGGTCTGTACTGGCATTTTTTGCTCTACTACGTCTTGTGCAGAGTCTTTAATACTAGTTAAACCGAAATAGGAAAGAATACTTGTAAGCAATAGCAAGCAGCCAAATAAGCCGAAGCCTAAAGTGATTTTATTTATAATTGTTAATCGCATGGACACTTCCACTTAAATACGTGCAAAAAACTACCAAATGAACGCAACTTTTTAAGTTTAGTTTAACAGGATGTTAATTCAATACATCAAAAGTTTTATTTATTTTACTTATTTGTTAGATAAATCGAGCACTTACATTCTGGTCAGGCCACATGTTGCAAGGCCCACACTTAAGTACAATATTTTTTGCAATTAGCGCCTTGGGCAAATTTTCGGCGAGAAGACAAAGATTCCACGGTTTTGCTTTTAAATTGTTTCAACTTACCTATAATAACCACCAAATACTTATTCACTCGTTCTTAGTAGGCTGTAATGGATCAAAATAAAGAATTGAAAAAAGCAGGGCTAAAAGTCACTCTGCCTCGCCTTAAAATTTTACAAATTCTGCAAGAGCCAGAAAACCAACATATCAGCGCTGAAGATGTCTATAAGATCCTAATTGAACAGGGTGAAGAGATAGGTCTTGCGACCGTTTACCGCGTATTAAACCAATTTGATGATGCAGGTATTCTTAACCGCCACCACTTTGAAGGTGGAAAGTCAGTATTTGAAATCAGTCATAAAGATCACCACGACCACCTTGTATGCCTTAAGTGTGGTAAAGTGATCGAATTTGAAGACGAGATTATCGAAGAACGTCAAGAGATGATTGCTAAGCAGCATAAGATGAAGCTTACTCACCACAGCCTTTACCTATATGGCGAATGTACAGACGGTAACTGCGACAACGCTCCTGAATAAGTTGCAATATTAATTAGTAAGAAGCCCGCTTGAGCGGGCTTTTTCAATTTATTAGGCTTTGAATTTGTATGCATGGTAGGCGTTGATTGCCTTTTCCCATACATCGCCCACTTCTCCGGAACCTATCTGCTTGCCCTCTACTTCGACTACCGGGGCAACTTCTTTGCTTGACGACGTTAACCAAACCTCATCAGCCTCTAGCAATTCGCCTTTACTAAACCAGGTTTCCGTCACCACCAGCCCTGCTTGTTTGAATGCCTCAATGGCAATGGCACGAGTAATACCGGGAAGCAGTTCATGGTTTAATGGAGGCGTAAAAATACATCCATTTTTCACCATAAAGACGTTACATGAGCTTGCCTCAGTTATCATACCTTCGCTGTTGTACAAAATAGTTTCATTAACACCTGCGTCAACACCTGCTTGGTAGTGCATTACATTGCCTAACAAGGAAGTAGATTTAATATGGCAGCGTTGCCATCTTTTATCTTGCTGAAGCGCAACTTTAAAAGGCTTAGCATCAGCCTTGGCAGTTGGCTGAGGTGGCGCTATTTCAAAGGCGAACCCAAATACGGTTGGTGCTATATTCTTTGGGTATGCATGAAGTCGTTTTGTATCTGCACCTCGACTTACGTGGAAATAAACACCTATGTTTCCACTTTCAATAAACGCTTTGTTTTTCTCAACCAAACTGGACAAAATGGTTTGCCATTCTTCTATCGTATACGGGTTAGCGATTTCTATCGCTTTAAGGCCTTGCGACATGCGAGAAGTGTGCCCTTTAAACCCTACCGCTTTACCTGAATAAGTAGGTATGACTTCATAGATACCGTCGCCAAAAAGAAAGCCTCTGTCCATCGGAGAAATCTTGGCCTCAGAAAGAGGCATATACTCACCATTTAAAAACGCAATTGTCACAATATTTCTCCTTGTAATCGACGACGCCTACTTGTCATTAGTAGCCAATCCGCCCTTGCTTCTTCTTCGTTTTGAAATACGAAATTCACTTTTTCACCTGGCACCGCTTGGGCCAAGCGACTTATATCACAGGGGCTTACACAGCCAAGCTTAGGGTAGCCTCCCAGAGTCTGCCTATCACGCATCATTACAATTGGCTGCCCGTCACCTGGTACTTGAATGGCCCCTAAATGAATTGCCTCAGAGCGCATATTTTCTACATCGGCGGTAACTGATTCGCCGGTAAGCCTAAATCCCATTCGGTCTATAGATGATGAAACTGTGTAGCTACTGGTTTCAAAAGTACGTAACGCAACCTTGCTAAAGCTTGAAAATTGATAACCAGGGATCACACGAATAGACTCTATAAAGCCATAATCATCAATGTGCTGGTGTGGAAGCCTGCGCATTTTAGCCTTGTCTTGGTTTCTGGTGTTAGCTAAAACCTCGATTAAATCGCCGTCTTTTAAGGCGCTGCCTTGACCGTTTAACCCACCTAGCTGCTCACGCACTACTGTACAAGCACTCCCTACGGCTTTTGGTACTTGCCAGTTTCCGCCTATGGCTAAGTAAGCTTTGCTCCCAAGTAACCCACTTGAAAATGTGATAACAGACCCTGCGGTTGCCTTGTGGCTATGATAAGGCTCTCTAGGACTGCCATCTATATTAAGGGTTGGCTCCCTTCCAGTAACGGCAACTATGCAATCTTCATCAACCTGCAATCGCATTTCGCCAATGGCCTCTATGCAGGGCGTACCATCAAGGTTAAAGGCGAGAAAATTAGCCCAGTCATAGGCATTGCCGTCCATAGGGCCTGACTCACAAAAACCATCCCGTTGTCGCCCTACCCGTCCGTTATCAATGATAAGGCTAAACAGTCCTTTACTGAGTACTTCAATTCTCATCGTTCAACCTGCAATCCTGCTCTATATTCCTGTTCAGTAACTGAAACAAACCTAACCTCATCACCTGCTTTTAAACGGGCTTCACTTTGCTCTTTTTTATGAATGAGCATGTCGAATGCCGTAAGCCCCAATAGATTCCATCCTCCAGGCGATTCACTGGGGTAAACGGCAGTTTGCCTGTCAGCGATTGCGACCGCACCTTTGGGTACTCGTTTGCGCGGTGTGCCTAGTCGCGCACATTTGAGCGCTTCTGGAATATCGCCCATATAGGCAAAGCCCGGAGAAAACCCCACTGCGTATACTTTATAAGTCGTGCTTGTGTGCAATTCGATAACTTCTTCAATAGACAGTGACGTTTTTTTACTCACTACACTCAAATCACTTGCATTAGGTGCACCGTACCAAACGGGAATATCAATCACTGCGCTACTTTCGTTTCCTTTTGCTTGTGAAGAGTCTGACCGCTGGTATATGTCTTCAGTGCTTAAGTTGCTTAGGGCACGGTACACACCGTGGCTATCAATTAATGTCATGTCAAAAACAATTAATAAACTGTCGTAGGACGGCACACATTCACGCAGCCAAGCCCACGGATTGCTTCCCTTTTTGCTATCTATCGCTGCCAGCATGTGATGACAAGCGTTATTGGCGTCATCCAGGTTTGCGCCATCAAAATACAAAATAATGGCGTCTGCACTTGCTGTAACTATTCGCTTAATGCGACCGAAAGCTTGCATCTGCTGTCCTTGTTGTCTTAACGGCCATAACTATTGCTATTGAGCGCTAGATAATAGGTATCTAACACCTAGTACAACAAAGGTTAACAGCCTTTTATATTGTTCTTTTAAATTGTGTTTTTAATGAGGCAAATTTATAGAAATGTTCTGATTTTTTTTGCAATACTCACCGCCCCTTTAGTATCACCATGTACACACAGAGAATCCGCTTCTATTGCAAGTGTTGCTCCCGAAGCTGTGGTTACCGTACCCGACGATATAAGTTGTTTAGCTTGAAGTAGTGCGTCGCTCTCGCTTAACACGGCACCTTCGATCAAGCGGGATTGTAGCAAACCTTCATCGGTATAACGTCTGTCTGAAAATGCTTCAAAATACAACGGCAGTCCCCACTCTTGCGCAGCGTCTTTAAGCGCTGCATTGTGCGACGTAGCCTGCACCATTAACGCAAGGGACGAATCTGAAGACTGCGTATTTATTTCAGCGATGCTTTGCATGACAGTGCGCATGACTGCAGTATCTTTCATCATGTCGTTGTAAAGCGCACCATGAGGTTTCACATAGCTCACTTTAGCTCCGCAAATTTTTGCCATTCCACTTAACGCGCTTACTTGATATTGAATCATAGCGCTAAGTTCATCGGCAGCAATCGCCATACTTCTTCGGCCAAAGCCCTGTAAGTCTGGATACGCTGGATGTGCTCCTATGACCACGTCATGTTCTTTAGCTGACAGAATAGCCTGCTTCATGACTAACGGATCACCCGCATGAAAACCACATGCAATGTTGGCCTGATCAATTTCTGCCATAATGGCCGCTTCCACCGGCATAGACCATGCGCCAAAACTCTCACCTAAATCGCAATTTAACTTCATAATGGTTTAGCTCTTACGTTCATTCCAGTATCATGTTACCTGTTCTTTTTAAAAAGTCAGTGCTGATGATAAATATTGGAAAAATTAATACATTACGCGTGGTAGCCCAATACCCTTTTGGCTACGCTTTAGCGCCACTTGTCGAAAACAACGACGAAAGCGACGGCGTAATAGAAATAGATGATGCTGAAGAGCTGCAAACTGTTACCCTTGCGATTGACGAAGTAGAAACTTCCCTCGCAGAAGGACAACAGATAGACGTATTTGTAGCCACAGATCAGCGCGGCGATCTCTATGCCACCATGAAGAAACCTTTGATTCAAGTTGGTGAAACTAAGGTACTTAAAGCGGTGTCTGCCACTAACTTTGGTGCATTTTTCGACTGGGGTTTAGACAACGACCTTTTAATGCCCAACGACTACCAAGCCCAACCTGTTAATCCAGGTATGTACTATGTTGTTCACACCTTTTTTGATGATAAAACCCAGCGTATTTTAGGTGCTACCAAGCTTCACTATTTTTTAAAGGAAAGTAGCGCCTACCTCAACGAGGGCGACACAGTGCACTGCTTGGTTTATGCCAAAACTGATTTAGGTTTTAAGGTAGTTATCAATGAAAAAAGCTTAGGTCTTATTTTCCATAGCGATGCCTTTAAGCCGCTTAAAGTCGGGCAAGCTACTGAAGGGGTAATTAAAACAATTCGTGAAGACGGCAAAGTGGATGTAGCCCTTCAGCGCATAGACAAAGGTGGCCGTGATGCACTTCAACAAGCCATTTTGGATGATTTGGAAGCCCACGGTGGGATTTCTACGTTAACAGATAAAAGTGCGCCAGAAGCCATTTACTCTCATTTTAACGTGAGTAAGGCGGCGTATAAAAAAGCGTTAGGGGCGCTATATAAGCAAAAGAAAATCACGCTTAGCCCAGATGCAGTTCGCCTTAACAAATAAACGCACATGTTACAGCTGCATTGAAGCGCTAAACTAGCCTGTCTTGCAGCTTCCTTTTTTATTCTTATGACATTAGGACAAACAATGAAAGCACGTGTTTCTTGGGACCAGGATTTAACGTTTACCGGTACAACAGACAGCGGATATAAAACGGTAATGGACGGCAGCGGTAAGGCCGTGTCACCAATGGAATCAGTACTATTAGCAGTTGGTGCGTGTTCAAGTATTGACGTGGTAGACATTCTTAAAAAAGGCCGCTTTAACATTGAAGCCTGTAATTGTGAGTTGGAAGCTGAACGCGCTGAAGAGCCACCTCGAGTATTTACTAAAATTCACGCGCATTACACTGTGTCAGGCGAAGGCATTAGTGAAAAGGCCCTTGCTCGTGCTGTGCAGCTTTCTGCAGAAAAATACTGTTCCGTCATGCTAATGCTAACGGGAAATGTAGAGATCACTACAAGCTATACTTTGGTTTAATAAACTATAGTAGAACCAACCTCTTTTTAGTGATTCTCGCTAAGCATTAGTATAAAAAGCCAACCGTTTAGGTTGGCTTTTTCGTAGACACCGTTTGTTACAATCGTAAACCTCTGAAATATATAACAATTAACATTAGTTAACATCTTTGGCATATTAGCTGCTGTATGTGGTCATTATTATATAACGACAATTACGTTAGGGTTATTGACCATGGAAACTACAACGCACAGCAACACCTCTTTTGCACCAATACGTTCTTTATTACCGTTTTCGCCAACATCACTCAAATTACTTGTTGGAAGCGGTATTGTTGCCCTCACTCTCTCTATGACAGCATGTTCTGATGCTGATGCTGTTAACGACCAAGCCAATGCCACTGAAGTCGAAGAAACCGTTTTTGCTATTCCCGTTGAAACCCAAACCATTGTTACAGGCGACATTACGTCTACTTACGATACAACCGCTATTTTAGAAGCTCGTGAAGAGGCATTTGTGGTTGCGCGAGCATCTGGAATTATCGAAGAAATCTTCGTAGAAGAAGGTGATTATGTTGAAAAAGGCCAGGTACTGGCACAGCTTGATAAGCGCCGCTACGAGCTGAACTTATCAAAAGCTTTGGCTGATTTAGCTGGCATTGAAAGCGAACTAGAAAAGGTCAACAAAGTCTATTCTAAAAAGCTTATCAGCGATGACACTTACGACAAGCTCACTTCGCAATTTGAATCAGCAAAAGCATCTGTACGCTTAGCTGAACTTGATTTGAAAGAAGCCACTATCACAGCCCCAATTGATGGATACATTGCAGAAAGGAATGCCAAGGTAGGTAACCTGACTGAATCGTTCCAACGGGAGAGAATGTTTCATATCGTTCAGCAGCGCAATCTTCAAGGCATTGTGTACCTGCCTGAAAATGAGCTACCCAACGTAGTGATTGGACAAGGTGCAATGCTTACTGTGGCAGCTTTAGGCGACAGAACGATTACAGCCAACGTAGAGCGTATAAGCCCGGTCATCGATGCGACCACCGGCACGTTTAAAGTAACCTTAAAAGTACCTAACGAAGGCAACCAACTCAAAGCCGGCATGTTTACTGATGTGTCGCTTGAATACGCGACCCACGCTAACGCCACGCTGTTACCCCGCAGAGCCTTAGTCACCATTGACAATAGTCATAGCGTATTCGTTGTCGATAACGGCAAAGTTAAAAAAGTGAATATTTCTACTGGCTTTGAAAACAACGAAGTAATTGAAGTTACCAATGGTTTAAGCGGCAATGAAGAAGTAGTGACTGCAGGCCACCAGAATTTGAAAGACAGCGCTCCCGTTGAAGTCGTAAACAGCTAATTCGGCCAAACAAGGAATTCACACAATGCGTATTGTAGATATTGCTGTAAAGCGCCCTGTTGCCGTTAGTATGTTCACTTTTGCGGTATTGCTATTTGGTATGGTGTCGTTAGGCAGACTGTCGGTTAACTTACTGCCCGACTTATCTTACCCTACTCTCACTATTCGCACCGACTACGACGGTGCAGCACCAGGAGAAGTAGAACAACTGGTTTCAAAACCCATTGAAGAAGCCATCGGCGTAGTAAAAGGTGTACGTAAAGTCACGTCTACATCGCGAGCTGGCCAGTCTGATGTGGTGCTTTCTTTTTCGTGGGGTACCGACATGGATTTCGCGAGCTTGGAAGTACGCGAAAAGCTTGATGTGTTGCAGCTTCCCCTTGATATTGAAAAGCCAAGACTTCTTCGTTTTAACCCAAGTTTAGACCCGGTAATTAAACTGGGGCTGACGGCACAAAGCGATACGTCAAGTTTAAGCGTAACGCAAATGAAGCGATTACGTTTATATGCCGAACAGCAAGTAAAACGAGCGCTAGAGTCAGTAGAGGGTGTGGCAGCAGTGCGCGTTGGCGGTGGTTTAGAAAACGAGATTCACATTCTTATCGACCAGCAGAAAGCCAGTCAACTGTCTATTCCCATTACCCGCATTGTTGACCGAGTAAGTGCTGAAAACATCAACGCGGCGGGCGGTCGAATTGATAACGCAGCCCAGGCGTTTTTGGTCAGAACCTTGAATCAGTTTGAAACGCTTAGCGATATAGAAAACCTTTTCATTGGGCGTTTTGAAGGCAGAAACATTCAACTTAAAGACGTGGCTACAGTTGAAAGTGCCTATAAAGATCGTGATGTGGTAACGCGCTTTAACGGCGATGAAGGTATTGAAATTGCCATTTATAAAGAAGGCGATGCTAACGCCGTTAACGTTGCGCAAAAAGTGGCTAGCCGGTTAAATGAGGTCAACAACAACCTGCCTTCAACCTACACGCTTAGCGAAATTTATGACCAAAGCGTGTTCATTAAGCAAGCTATAGATAACGTGAAATCAGCGGCAGTAATGGGCGGTATTTTGGCCATGTTAGTGCTGTACCTTTTTCTTAAAGACTTCTGGGCTACCGTTATTATCTCGGTTTCTATTCCGGTATCAGTAATTGCTACCTTCAACTTGATGTATGCCAACGACATAAGCTTAAACATGATGAGCTTAGGTGGAATCGCACTTGCTGTTGGCTTGTTAGTAGACAACAGCATTGTTGTGCTTGAAAACATAGACCGTCACAAAAAGTTAAAAACGGCTGGAAGTGACAACGCTACAGCTAATGAAAACTCAAGAGCTGAAAACACTAAAGCAGAGGATTCCGCCGCAAGTGAAGGGACAAAAGAAGTCTCTGGCGCAATTGTGGCTTCGACACTAACCACTATGGCCGTGTTTGTGCCGCTGATATTTGTAGAAGGTATTGCAGGTCAGCTGTTTAAAGATCAAGCGTTAACCGTGTCGTTCGCTTTAGCTGCATCGCTTGTTGTTGCGCTCACACTTATCCCTGCGATGGCACATAAGAAGAAAAAGCAACAGCTAGATCACGAAGATGTGTTTACTACACCAGCGCCTACCCCTCCTACGTCAACATTGGGCAAAGTTATGTACTACCTTACCCTGCCAGTTCGTTGGGTATTCAGACTTATCTTTGTATTTTTACCTGCAGCCTTGGTTACCTTGGTGATAGGCGCATGGCATATCGTTAGCAAATTACTGAGCGTTGCGTTTAAACCACTTATTTGGGTATTTAATAAAGGGTTTGACCTTCTTGCTTATGCTTATGAAAAACTGCTGCGCATAAGCCTTAAAGCCAAAGCGGCGGTGTTAGCTACTGCCTTTATTCTTGCTGCTGGCGCGATAATGCTTATACCAAGACTAGGTATGGAACTTATCCCTACCCTATCACAAGGAGAATTCTCGGTAGAAGTGACCCTTGCTGCAGGTTCGCCACTAGCGCGTACCGACGCTATTATCAGCGAGCTTGCTGCGGTTGCAGTAAATAACAATGATGGCGGCGAAACCAAGGTGCTCCGCACGTATGCCATGTCTGGTACGGGTAGCCTTATAAGCGCCGCGCCTAATCAGGGTGGCGATCATTGGGGCCGCTTAAACATTGTCATGCAGCCTTCGGCGACAGCTGCCGATATGGACGCGGTAAAGCGTGCCCTTCGCGATCATTTAGCGTTTAAACCTCAGGTTCAGGCAACGTTTTCAGAGCCAGAGCTATTTAGCTTTGCATCGCCTATTCAAATTGAAATTGCGGGTTACGACCTTAATCAACTACAACAGTATGGTGACGCTATTGCGACCAAGCTAGCCAGTTTTAATAATTTTGCAGACGTAACGACCAGCATTCGTGACGGGAACCCAGAGCTTAAAATAGCTTTCCATCACGCCAAACTTGCTCGCCTTGAGCTTGATGCATCAACCGTTTCTCAGCTTATTGCGGCCAAAGTAGGTGGCCGTGTCGCTACACAGTATAGTGTTGAAGACAGAAAGGTGGATGTGCTGGTAAGAACCCAACAAAACCAGCGAGATGACATCGCCAGCGTGCGTGCCATTGTTGTTAACCCAGGCTCTGCACAACCTATTCCATTAAGTGCCGTTGCAGACGTGTATATGAGCGTAGGCCCTAGCGAAATCACCCGCGTTGGACAGCAGCGTGTAGCGCTGGTATCTGCAAACTTAGCCAAAGGTAAGCTTGATGAAGCAGTTGCCGTTGCTAATAAAGTCATTGATGAAACCCAACTTCCTCTATCTTTAAGTGCAACAGTAACTGGACAAAGTGAAGACATGCAAAGCAGCTTCCGTTCCCTACAGTTTGCCCTAGCACTTGCCGTGTTTATGGTGTATTTGGTTATGGCGTCTCAGTTTGAGTCGTTGCTGCACCCACTGCTTATTTTGTTCGCCGTGCCGCTAGCCGGTGCAGGTTCTGTGTATGGGTTGTGGCTTACCAATACGCCGCTTAACGTGGTGGTATTTATCGGTTTGATTATGCTGTGCGGCATTGTAGTGAACAACGCTATTGTATTAGTTGACCGTATAAATCAGTTACGCCGTCAAGGAGTAGATAAAGACACCGCTATTCTAGATGCTGCAAATACCCGCCTGCGCCCTATTTTCATGACAACACTTACCACAGTGTTGGGTCTATTGCCTATGGCGTTTGGTTTTGGTGAAGGTGCTGAAATTCGCACGCCAATGGCCATCACCGTTATTTACGGCCTTCTGTTTGCTAGCTTGCTCACCCTCATTTTACTGCCAGTGCTTTACAGCCTGTTCGACGTGAAGAAAAACATTGCGCAGAAAACGTCTGTTAATACTAATGCGGGCTTTGGTGACGAAGAAGCAATGTCGAAAGGAGGTGTACTATGAGTACACCTTCTCACAACGCTAATAACAGTTCTGAAACCCACACTGACAAGCGCCAAACACGTGACCCGAATCAACGCGAGACAGACATAGCTTCACAGCCGCAGCTTTCAAAAATTGCAGGTATAGGCGCTGGGCTGGCACGCTTTGCGTTAAATAAGCCCGTTACCATCGGAATGCTGTTTTTGTCTATGTTGCTGTTCGGCATTGTATCTGGCCGCTTATTACCTTTAGAGAAATTCCCTGGGATTGATATTCCAGAAATGGTAGTGCAGATCCCCTACCCTGATGCAACGCCAGTTGAAATTGAGACGATGATAACCCGTCCAGTTGAAGAGGCTGTTGCTACCATGTCGGGGATAAAGCGATTAAGGGCACGTTCGTACGACAATATGGCTGAGGTCATTGTGGAATTCGATTGGGATGAAAACCTTAAAGCCAAAAGTATTGAAGCGCGGGAAAAGATTGACGCTATTCGCCACGAACTCCCTGACGATATAGAGCGGATCATGGTGTATAAATTTAACACCAACGATATGCCTATATTCCAGCTGCGCGTATCGAGCGACCGCGACTTATCGAATGCTTACGACTTGCTTGAGCGTAACCTTAAGCGTCCGCTAGAGCGTGTTCCAGGTGTATCGAAAGTTGAGCTATATGGCACCATGAAGCGTCAAATTACTATTCGCTTAGATCCTAAAAAAATGGCGGCCTACCAAATAGACGGTACCCGTTTAGAACAGCAGCTTCAAAACGCCAACTTCTCGCTAACCGCGGGCTACATGTACAACAACGGTGAAAAAGTTTTAGTTAACCCCACTGGCGAATTCACCGATGTAAACGACTTTAAAAACATGTGGGTTACTCGCAGCGTGCGCTTGTCTGATATTGCCAGCGTGACATACGAACTTCCTCAGCGCAACGAAGGGCGTCATTTAGATCGCACCTTTGCGGTAGGCTTTAACGTATTTCGCGAATCGGGCAGCAATCTTGTAGAAGTGTCCGACGCGGTAATGAAGGTTATCGAAAAAGCCAAGGAAGACCCCGAGTTTACAGGCATTAGTTTGTTTGTAATGGACGACACCGCGAAAAGCGTGACTTCGTCGCTGAGCGATTTGTTAAATGCAGGCCTTTTAGGTGCGTTGCTTTCAGTTATTGTGCTGTACTTATTCTTGCGTCAGTTAACCACCACCTTAATTGTAGTGCTGTCGGTGCCGTTTTCTATTTGTATAGCCTTGGGCGTAATGTATCTTTTAGGCTATACCCTTAATATTTTATCACTCATGGGCCTCATGCTAGCGGTAGGTATGCTGGTAGACAACGCCGTTGTGATCACCGAAAGCGTATTTCAAGAACGCCAACAAGAGGGAGACATTAAACGAGCCACCCAGATTGGTGTAAACAAAGTCAGTCTTGCGGTCATTGCTGGAACTGCAACCACGGCAATAGTGTTTTTACCTAATATTATTGGGGTAAAAATAGACGTGACCATCTTTTTAGAGCACGTTGCTGTGGCTATCTGTATATCTCTGTTCGCGTCGCTTTTCATTGCCAAAACACTTATTCCCTTACTGACAACTAAGGTAAAGATCCCAGTTGTAAAAACACCTAAAACACCGTCCTACATAAAAGGCTATGGCAGCGCGCTTAACTGGATGTTAAAGCACCAGCTCATAACCTGCATTATCGCTTTATTTATTCTGGGGTCGACTATTGTGCCCATGCAAGCGGTAACGTCTGACGATGAAGGTAACGACAATCAAGAGCGTATTTGGCTTAACTATCATGTAACGCAAAACTTCACCTTGGAAGAAGTGGAAAAAACCGTCGATAAAATGGAAGCTTACCTATATGAAAACCAGGAGCGCTTTCACATTAAACAGGTGTATACCTATTTTACTGCCGGTCATGCAGTAAGTGGTATCACGCTTAACGAAGAGTTGCCCGTAAGTGTGAGTAAAATTAAGGAGGATATTCGTGAAAACATGCCTTCATTTGTGCGTGCTCGCCCCTCTTTCCAGTGGGATAGCGGCAACGGTGGTGGCGTAAGAGTAACGCTGTTGGGTGAATCTTCAGAAACCTTGCTGAATATTTCAGAGCAGATCATTCCTATTCTTTCCACCATAGACGGGTTGGAAGATGTAAAAGCCGACACTGGCTCTACCCGCGACGAAGTTCAGATACGCATAGACAGAGAGAAAGCAAACCGCTTCGGCATTCAGGTGAACGATGTGGCTAAACTTATCTCTACAGCACTACGAGGTAGTAATTTACGTACATTCCGCTATGGTGACGCCGGAGAAGTGGCGGTGCAGCTTAAGTTTGGCAGCGATATTCAAGCCTCGCTAAGCGAACTTAAGAACATCAATATTGGGTTTACGCAGGGACAATCGGTAACGCTGAACATGATTGCCGATTTCTCTGTGGTGCCACAGCTTTCGCAAATTAACCGCAACTATCGTCAAACCGCGCTTGCTATAGGTGCAAACCTAGAGGGTGAAACCACCACCGAACAAGCTCGAGAACGCATAGAAAAAGCACTAGCTAATATCGAATTGCCTACGGGCTATAAGTGGACGCTAGATGGCAGCTTCTCTCGCCAGGATGAAGCTAATGCCGTCATGCAAATGAATATGCTATTAGCGCTTTGCATGATATACGTTGTAATGGCTGCATTGTTTGAGTCTCTCATCCTTCCAACGTCTGTGATCACTTCGCTGTTATTTTCGTTCACCGGTGTGTTTTGGGCATTTATGGTGACGGGTACCTCAATGTCTATTATGGGCATGATTGGTATGCTGATATTGATGGGCATTGTGGTTAACAATGGCATTGTCTTAGTAGACAGAATCAATCAGCTAATCAACGAAGGTTTATCGCTGTATGACGCAGTGATTGAGGGATGTATAACACGCATCAGGCCTATTCTGATGACAGTAGCCACCACGGTATTGGGGCTTATTCCACTAGCTATGGGAAGTACTCGAATTGGCGGCGACGGCCCTCCCTACTCGCCAATGGCGATAGCGATCATTGGTGGGCTGGTGTTCTCAACGCTAACCAGCTTGTTCTTGGTACCACTTGCTTACGTGCTGCTGCTAAAACTTAGGTTTAAAACCCAACGTCTGTTCAAAACCAGTAGAGCGCGTGTAGCCACGTATATAAAAATCGTTAATTAAGACGCATATTAAAACGAGCAAAAAGACAAAAAGCGGGTCTAGTTTTCAACATTTACGTCAACGTGATGACGAAAAGTGTAAGCTAGCCCGCTTTTTCTGGATTTATCGTTACAACAACCAAAGCCTTAGCTACGCGACGTTAAGTATTCGTGTACCGCATCTGCGTGACGCTCTTCAGAAAACTTGATAAGGCTGCTTCCATTACATGTTAGGCCTTCTTCAGACGTTACCATGCGCAATACTTCACGTTGGCTAGCGCCAATACGACCCACGTTACGTGAAAGGCTAGAACGAAGAACTCTTACATCATCGTTGATTATTGCTTTACAAAAACCTGCAAACTGGGTTTCACCAACGAAGCGAATGTCTTTTGACTCTGCTGCTGCATTTGCATTGATGCTAAAAGCGACAGTCGCAGTAGCTGCAAAAACTTTAAGTAAGTTAGATAGTTTCATTTTAAAATCCTCAATGTGTGGTTAAGGGTGCTGTGTAAGTTTGTGGCAAACTCTTAAATTAAGTTGAGCAGAGTTAAATGAATCAACAATTTGCTCAACGCCCTTTATTTATGCATCAAGAATGAAAATTTTTCTGTTGAATGATTGTGTAACCTGGGTAAATGCATAGTAAATCAAGTTGTTACGCTGTTGTTACGACACTAAGCCTTTGAATTAATTAGAATAATATAAATTGCATATTACTTATATATCTAGCGATAGCATTTGTAGGAAGAAAGAAGTATAAAACTTAAGTATAAAAAAGCCCCTTTCGGGGCTTTAAAAGTGTAATTTTAACAAAATTAAAGATATTAACGCTCACTCATTGTACAAATAAAAGCCATTTTACGTAATTTAATTACACAAATTGGAGTAAACTATTCGTATTTACGCTCTCGCTTAGTCTCAATTGCATCAATGTAAGCATGCCACGACGCATAGCCGATAATCGGCATGAGCACGATGAAACCCACGAAACCGGTCACGTAACCAATTGCAACTGTGGTGAAAATGATAGCCCCCCAAATGAGCATGGGTACCTTATTTAGCCATACTGCATTCACACTGGTAAGCACTGCAGTTGCAAGATCTACCTTACGCTCCATTAAAATCGGTTGGGTAAACGCCGTAATAAATAGCACTGCCAGGGTAAAACCCGCGCCAACGATAGTGCCTAACGCTAAAAACGGTAACAAGCTTTCTAAATCGTTCTCTATATAAGGTGGATAAAGTGCATGAATCAGCGATGCCACACGCAACCAAAATATCATCATTACCATAAGCAGTATGGCAAAGCCCCACTCGTTAAATGCGTTTCTTCGCATTGCGCGCAGCGAATGACGAAGTGAAGGCTTATGACCTTTCTCCATCTCCCAGCTTACATCATAAAGACCAGCAGCCAGAAAAGGCCCTACCAACATGAAACACACAATGGCGGGTAAAATAACTAAGTGCCAACCTGTCATTTCAACCAAGTACATAATGAACCACGGAATAACCGCGAAAAGAACGCCATAAAACAATGTGAGACCTGGTGCGCGCATAGCGTCTCGTAATGCCAATGACAACCACTTTATAGGGTCGCCAACGTCTAACTCTTTACAGGGAATAACGCGAGCTATACCGCTTTGCGTGATTGCATTCTCTGGTGTTTCTTTGAAATGGTGCGACATATTCTTATCACCTCTGCTTGTTAGCCTGTTTGTTACTAACGCGTTTTTTATACACGCCTTACTACTACGATAGGCGCAGAATGAAAAGTTCACAAGCTATTAACATATTTTTTATACTTAAGTGACATTTAGAATGTATATCTCGCAATGCGCTCAATAAATAACCAGTTAGTAAAAAAAGTCCTGTTTAAAGTATAAATACTGCAAAAAGGCCATCGCATATGACTTTGTATTGCGATAATCTCAGGGTATGTAAATCAACCAGATAGACCATGAAAACTGTATCTCGCTCACATAAATTAGATAACGTCTGTTACGACATTAGAGGCCCAATTGCTGCGCAAGCACGCAAAATGGAAGACGAAGGACACCGTATATTAAAACTGAATATCGGTAACCCCGCCCCATTTGGATTTGAAGCCCCTGACGATATCGTAAAAGACGTTATTCATAACCTGCCTACGTCTCAAGGATATTCAGACTCGACAGGAATTTATGCCGCCCGTGTGGCCGTGATGCAGTATTACCAGCAGCGCAATATTAAAGACATTCGTGTAGACGATGTTTATATTGGCAACGGTGTATCTGAGTTAATCATGATGGCGATGCAAGCTTTACTTAATCATGGCGACGAAGTGCTTATTCCAAGCCCTGACTACCCGCTATGGACAGCAGCAGTTAGCCTCTCGTCAGGTTCACCAGTTCACTATCGCTGCGACGAGCAAGCAGGCTGGTTCCCCGACATTGACGACATAAAAAGTAAAATCACCAGTAAAACTCGCGCAATAGTACTTATTAACCCTAACAACCCTACTGGTGCAGTTTACGACAAAGCCCTGTTGCAAGAAGTAGTTGAAGTTGCCCGCGAGCACGGGCTAGTGGTATTTAGCGACGAGATTTACGACAAAATTCTTTACGATGAAGCAAAGCACACCAGTATCGCTTCACTGGCTGACGATGTGTTTTTTGTTACCTTTGGCGGTTTAAGCAAAAACTACCGTGTGGCGGGCTTTCGCTCTGGCTGGCTTGTAGTAAGCGGCAACAAGCGATTAGCGTCTGACTATATTGAAGGGCTTAATATCCTATCTTCCATGCGAATGTGCGCGAATGTACCTTGTCAAAGTGCCATTCAAACAGCGTTAGGCGGCTATCAAAGCATTGATGACTTGGTGAAAGAAAACGGGCGCCTTCGCATTCAGCGCGACGTAACTACAGATATGCTAAACGGCATTGACGGTATTTCTTGCGTTAAACCTAAAGGTGCCATGTATTGTTTTGCCAAGGTGGATGAGAAGAAATTCAACATCCACAATGATGAACAAATGGTGCTGGATTTATTAAGCTCTGAAAAAATTCTGCTGGTACACGGTCGCGCTTTTAACCTGACCGAAGGCACCTACTTCCGGTTAGTATTTTTACCGCACAGCGATGTATTGGTACCTGCACTGCATCGTATAGGCAACTTCTTTAGAACCTACAAGCAAGGGGCGTAACGTGTCTGATAAAAGTCACTTTTTTGCGCACCTGGCGCGCTTAAAGCTTATTAATCGCTGGCCGCTAATGCACAACGTGCGCACAGAAAATGTGCAGGAGCACAGTTTGCAGGTGGCCATGGTTGCCCACGCACTTGCTTTAATAAAAAATAAGTTTTTTGGCGGCACACTAAACCCTGATCGTATTGCTACCATGGCAATATTTCACGACGTGTCGGAGGTACTTACCGGTGACCTCCCTACCCCAGTAAAATATTTTAACCCTGCAATTAAAGAAGAATATAAAAAGATCGAAAAAATTGCAGAGAACAAGCTAATTGAAATGGCACCAGAGGCATTTCGAGAAGACTATGCGGCGCTTATTGATCATCACTACCATAGTGAAGAAGAAGCTTTTATTGTGAAAGCAGCAGACGTACTTTGCGCTTACCTAAAAACGCTTGAAGAATTAGCTGCTGGTAACCAAGAGTTTAAGCTGGCTAAAAAACGATTAGATAAAACCCTTAAAGAATATCATTCTGAAGAGGTGGACTACTTCTTAACGCGTTACGTACCAAGCTTTTCTTTAAGTCTTGATGAAATTACGCAAGACGATATGTGAGCAAGGCGATTAACAGCCCATAAATCACTATACTGACGAATAGAAGTAGCATACACAGCAAGGCAGCGAGGTTTTTTTGGCAACAAGCGATTGGGAATTAGCATTACACGAGCGTCGTTTACCCCGTAGCGAAACAAGAGACGGCGATCATCGCAATCCATATCAACGTGATAAGGCGCGCGTTCTTCACAGCGCTGCCTTTCGTAGATTGCAGGCAAAAACCCAGGTGCTCGGTGTGGGGCTGAGCGACTTCTATCGCACTCGACTAACCCACTCTCTAGAAGCCGCCCAAATTGGCACCGGTATTACTGCCCAACTTTGGGTGAAATTTCCAGATATTGCCTCGACGTTAGCGCTTGATCCTACGTTAATCGAAACCCTCTGCTTGGCTCACGATATTGGTCATCCCCCATTCGGCCATGGTGGTGAAATTGCGCTTAATTACATGATGCACCAATACGGCGGGTTTGAGGGAAATGGCCAAACTTTTAGGATCATCACTCAGCTAGAGCCCTATACCGCCGAACACGGCATGAATTTATGCAGAAGAAGCGTGTTAGGCTTGGTTAAATACCCAAACTTTATTGATGCCCTTCATAGTAAAGGACCTACGCCTGAGCGCCCTGCCTCGCTTCGTCAGGTTAAGGCCCATGAATGGCATCCGCCAAAAGGTCTGTTTCGCTGCGATGAGCCCCTATTCGACTGGCTACTTGCGCCATTTAGCAATGAAGATAAAGATGGGTTTATGCAGTTTACTGCAAAACTGAATGCACACAGTAAAACGCAATTTAAATCGTTCGACTGCTCAATTATGGAACTGTCTGACGATATCGCCTATGGCATTCACGACTTAGAAGATGCCATTGTAATGGATATGGTCGACAAGCATCATTTTGTCGAGGATGTAACCACCCCGCTAAAAGCACTAGATGTACCCTGGCTGTCAGACAATATAGAAGTGCTTACCAATAAGCTATTTAGCGCTGCACATCACGAAAGAAAAAATGCTATAGGTGCGCTGGTAAATAGCTTTATCACAGCCATTGAAATAAAAGGCGTTGAGGGTTTTGCTCATCCGTTACTGGCGTTCAACGCTGTGATGCCTGAACAATTTGCGCAAGCTCTAGAGCTTTTCAAACGCTTTGTGTTTAACAAAGTAATACGCCGCCCCGATGTGCAGCTTCTTGAATATAAAGGACAACTGGTGGTTATGGAGCTTTTTGAAGCCTTTGCATCAGATCCCGACCGCTTACTTCCCGAAAACACCCAAGTTCGCTGGCGTAAGGCCTGTGAGAACGACAATGGTATGCGCGTTCTCGCCGACTATATATCGGGTATGACCGATGAATTCGCATCTCGCCTATACAGTAATATCTTTTCGCCTAAACAAGGCGGCATTCAAGATAGTCTGCATATGTAAACTGAGCGACTAATTTTCCAATCATGCAGCAATATTTGTTTCTAGAAATAGCGTTGAGCTTAATTTACAAACGAGTAGACGTACTTGCTAACCAAGGAAGGTGCTCAATTTCAATATAGCTGTACACTCTGTTTGTTAGCGATGCTGCTGGTATTACACCTTCATTTTCAAGTTGTTTGATCAAACGCTTCGTACTCAATTCGAGGGATTGGGCACGCATCTGATTATAGCCAACGGCTAAGTTTCGCAATAGCAGGGCAACATCAATGCGCTCATCTAATACGCTTTCGGGATAGCGTTTGTGAAAGTTGAGAATTGCGCGATGTGTTTTCGCCATGAAAATTGTTTCTCTGGTAACCATCCCGTACATTTGAGCAGCTAAACTTTGCGTTGTCTGGTCTGTATCTCTAAAGTGCCTCATTTGGACTTGATTAAAATATTCATCATTTGCATCAACCAAAGTGTCCAACGCTTTAAGGGTGTATTTAACTTTTTTATTTCCATAAAGCATACAGCTTAAAAAATTTCGTCGCTGCACCCTATTGTTCTTTAAATTTGCTTTGGCTTTTTCATACAGGTCGGATATATCTTCCAGAAAAAGTGGAGAAGTACCGTTAACGATGTTCGCAGATAAAAATTGAAGACCGAGTGAAGCGACTACCATATCGGGCAATTGCACGTTGGGGTCAGTTAATATGTTCTCAATTGCGCTAAGCGTAGAAGCTTCGCTTTGATTTAGGTTACCCGAAATAATGGAGTGATAAAGGGCTGCACTTTTATCTGAAGTGCGTTCTATAAAAGGAAATGCATCGATGTTGGATAATTCGTTAGCCCAACTGGTATTTGCCACATGGGCACAAAAGACAACCAGGGTTGCCAAAAGTATTTTCATAGGGTCCTTCCTTTGCTACTAACATCAACTTTCCTGTATTATTCAAACCCTACTGCCATTATTACAGCATGTCAAAATCGAAGAGTTGTAACAGCACCATACTTTCTTGAAATTTTAATCCGAGTTCTAAGGTCTATTTTTATACGCATCTAAAACTTAATTACTGTGCGCTCGTATTAACAGCAGTGGTAATACATCAAATACAGCTTAATGCGAGCTAGAACATTCTCAAGTGTCAAACATACATAGAGAACCCATTTAGAAATGGCGTTTATTAACGGCAGATAAAGGTAGAGTAATGGCAAAACCATTTAAACCCTCGGTTAAATTAACTGATAATGACGTAACTAATGAAAGCGTTTATATGAATCGTCGATCATTGCTCAAATCTATGGGCTTTGTGGGCGCCTCTACGTTACTTGCAAAGTCGGCAAGTGCTGCCGGTTGGTTTTGGGAAGATGAGGAAGAAAAGGCTGCTTTTAAAGGTAAAGCACTGGAGTTTAGTCAGCCCCCAAAGTACCAAATAGCGGAAACCCGAACGCCTGAAGATAAAGTCACCAGCTACAACAATTTTTACGAGTTTGGCACTTCAAAAGATGCGCCAGCCAAAAATGCGACTGAATTTCAAACTAATCCATGGACGCTGAAAATTGATGGTATGGTGAAAAACCCCATTGAGCTTGATCACGACGCCTTAACCAAACGCTTTCCCCTAGAAGAGCGCATTTACCGTTTGCGCTGCGTTGAAGCGTGGTCGATGGTGGTGCCTTGGATTGGGTTTGAGTTAGGGGCGTTGTTAAAACAAGCTGCTCCGTTGATGTCAGCCAAATATGTAGCATTTGAAACCCTATACGACCCTGAGCAAATGCCTGGCCAACGAAGCCGCTTTACCGGTGGTGGTATTGATTACCCATATGTAGAAGGCTTGCGACTTGATGAAGCCATGCATCCGTTAACGCTTATGTCGGTTGGCCTTTACGGGAAAACCTTGCCACCTCAAAACGGCGCGCCTATTCGGCTTGTTGTACCGTGGAAATACGGTTTTAAGAGTATTAAGTCTATTGTACGAATTCGTCTTACCGACAAGAAGCCCCCTACCACGTGGAATCGATTGGCCGCCAACGAGTACGGTTTTTACGCCAACGTGAATCCAAACGTGTCACACCCAAGGTGGAGCCAGGCCAGCGAGCGTAGAATAACCACAGGTGGGCTACTCGCCAGAAACCGCATCGACACCCAAATGTTCAACGGTTACAGCGAAGTCGCGCCGCTATACAAAGATATGGACTTATCCCGTTATTACTAGCTGCTACTTTTTATAGGGCTACGAGCAAATAGCTAGCCCTTTTAACCAATATCTTATAACCGAAGCTATTAAACATTATTATTAAGTTGTTCATTTAATGCCGTTAAGAAAAAAACCATTTCGATTCTCTATTTGGCAGCGTCGCAGTTTGAAGGGCCTTATTCACCTTTTCGCATTGGGCTATATCGCCTGGTTGTTTTTTGCAGGGGTAACCGATCAGCTTGGTCCAGACCCTGTAAACACGCTCATCAACGAGACTGGAACCTGGGCAATTCACTTTCTTTTACTAACGCTTACTCTAAGCCCACTTGCTAAATGGCTACCAAGCCCAGAACCAATGCAATTTAGACGTATGATTGGCGTATACACCTTTGTGTACGCCTTTGCACACCTGCTCACTTACATTGTGTTTGAACTCCAGCTTGATATGGCACTAGTGGCTAGCGAGATAGTAAGCAGGCCTTACATCATTGTTGGCATGGCAGCGTTACTTCTTCTTTTAGCTCTCACTGCTACGTCGTTTAAGCGTATCCAGCGCAACATGGGAAGAAAGTGGCAGAAGCTTCATAACGGCATTTACCTGATCCTGCCTCTTGCACTACTTCAT
Source organism: Alteromonas sp. HB246098 (assembly GCF_054890645.1). Lineage (NCBI taxonomy): Bacteria > Pseudomonadati > Pseudomonadota > Gammaproteobacteria > Alteromonadales > Alteromonadaceae > Alteromonas > Alteromonas sp. HB246098. Next base: position 82,436 of record NZ_JBTZUG010000003.1, read on the forward strand.
TTCAGCTGGTCGCAGAAGACGTTTTGGCAAGAGCCCGTTTGGTATTGGATGATTGGACTGACATTAATGAGCCCAAGAATGAAGCAGTGGTATGTGACGTATCAGAAGAAAAGCCAAAAGAAGTCGAGAGACAAAAACGCAGTGGAGTGAGAAAACTAAAGTCGAAAACCTTCTAAACAAGCACGTAAAGCAGCGCAGCATAACGCGCTGTTTTGCTAAGAGTTACCGCGAGGATAAAAAACCAAAACGGGCTTCTAAGTACACCTGATACTAAAGTAATAGGGTCGCCAATAATAGGTACCCAGCATAAAAACAAGCTCCACTTCCCCCACTTTGTAAAGGTGTAGCTTGCACGATTAAACGCTGCTTCGCTCACTTTTAACTTATCGGTCGCAATTTCTTTTCCGAACTTGAAGCCCAATGCATAATTAACCACCGAGCCGAGTACATTTCCTAACGAAGCAACAACAAGCAACAACACCCAGCTCAACCCACTACTGTATAAAGCACTAAGCACAATTTCAGAGCTGAAAGGCAATATAGTGGCAGCCAACAATGCTGATAAGAACATCCCCAAGTAGCCTAAATGTATTAATACGCTCAACGCTCCTCCAGCTTTATACAGTAGTGTTCTATGTAAGATTCGCGCGCATCTTACCTTAATCGGAGTATGAATACTTCCTTCAGAATTCGATAGCACAAAAAAACCATTATCTTTTATATAGTTACTGACAAAGCACCAATTTGTGTGAAAAAAGTACAACTAAATACTTGCCAAATCCCTCTTTTATGAATACTGTATACACATACACACTGTATAAGTAACCAGTATTAATTAATAACAATATTCCTGAAGTTCGATTTATGAACTTAAGGGCAAATGCATAAAGGGTTTTACTATGAACACATCTTCAGTTTCACGATTCAATGCTTTACGCGCTTCGGTTTCAAATGTTGTTCAACTACCTTTGCCGATAGAAGGGTTTCCTGGCGAAAAACAAGGTAATGGAAAAGGAAATAACGACAAAGGTTGGAATTATCTGCTTTCAAATACGGTGTCGTTTTCTAAATCTGTAGATCACGCTATCCGTATTCAGAAACCTGAAAAAGAAAAAATGCCTGAATGGATCAGTAAGCTGATTACAGGTGGCCAGTGTAAAACACTGTATGTGGAAAACATCGATTTAGACCTTCAACCAACAGACAGTGAAATGATTAGAAAGCTGTGTGAGCTTTACTCTGTCAGCCTAGTGAATGTACGTGTTAACAGCATTAATGACGAACAAAACGTAGCATTAGGCCCTTGGTAATACAAAGCCTGTTTATGCCTAAAACCTGTTTTTGCCCAAATAGAGACATAGGCAAAGCTTAAACATTTATTGTCATACGCCCTTTTGCCCTATTTTTTGGTATGAGTTTTTTGGTATGGTTTTCTTGGTATGAGTTCTTTGGTGTGATTTCTCTGACATGAGTTATCTGGCATAGCTCGCCACGGAATCATTGAATACCTGCAACATTCACGTTTAAAAAAGTTGGGGCTCACGCCACTTATATTTATACTGTAGCGCTTGTTATACTCTTAAACCGCGAGTTGTCTTATGCGCTGTTACTGTTGCTCATCAAAACCCTTTAACGAATGCTGCGAGCCTTTTATTAAGGGTGTTAAATACCCTAATTCTGCCGAGCAACTTATGCGCTCGCGATTTTCAGCCTACGCTACAGCGCACTATCAATATATTCTGGAAACCTATACCAAAGAGAAGCAGCTGGCTCTTTCTGTAGAGGAATTGGCGAAAAGCGCACAAGGTGCGACATGGTTTGCGCTGAAAGTACACCCCACTCTAGCGGCTAACTCCAAGCCCAATACTGCCGTCGTTGAATTCACTGCTTATTACTTTGAAAATAAAAGCATGTATCAGCTTCACGAAACGTCAAATTTTAATATTGAAGACGGTAAGTGGCGTTATCACGACGGTGTACTACACGACGACTGCGGCAAAATTAAGTACGGAAGAAACCTCCCATGCGTTTGCGGTAGCAATAAGAAATTCAAGCAGTGCTGCAGCCTTAAAAACCATTAATGTATTAGAACATTGAAAAAGTTACTCTAGAAGGATAATTGCTCTACACTAAAATATGATGATGAGCACGTTGAGGAAAATAGCTATAACATGATCAACACATTGTCGCTTCCGCTGTTTGTTACATCTAGCATCTGCTTGCTGATGAGCTTTTTCTTCGCTTTGCTATATTATCGCTTAACTTTCCACCACCAAGAGCCCGTTAAGTACTATTTTCTCTTTGCTCTTTCGGCTTTCATAAGCTCAATTTTCTTCGGGGCTTTTGGTGTACTGATTAATGCAGGTGAGAATCTTTTTGCTCTTAGTGTTTCAAATAGACTTACCATTATTGGGGCTATGTTTACCCTTGTCACTAGTCTTCATTTCTACCTTGCATTCTATAGCTACACCGCCCCTTATTTTTTGAAATGGTGTTATGTCATTTGCGGTATATTTTCTGTTTTAACTGCTGTGCCCAGCCCATACTTTTTAGATAATGCGTTCTATGCGACGTCTAAGTACTATACTGGGCTAAAGTACGGGCTACTTTTCGAGATCTGGGGTCTTTGGATCTTAGTATTGGGGTCGTACTGCATATATATTCTCATTCGAGTTTTTGTCCGGCAGCGCTCAAGACTTGAGGGAAGTGGCCCTATACTATTGTTACTTCTAGCGAACACTCTATGGCTTATCACCGGTATTGGCGATACCTTAACTGGTATCGAAATTATCGACCTCCCGCCGCTTACATGGCTTGGCTCTTTTGTAGTTACCAGCACCATCGCATGGGTTCTAGTGCTCCACATTGATGGGCTTTATAAAGAAAGACGTACGCTCAACAATCAATTGATGTACGACCATTTAACTCAGGCGCTCTCTCGAAGCTTTATGGAAGTAAAGCTAAATGAGGCTATTTTTCAGATTCAACGTAGCGCTAAAAATCGATTAGCCGTATGCATATTTGATGTTGATAATTTTAAGAACATCAATGATAGCTACGGTCATTCCAGTGGTGATGTATTACTCAAAAACATTACTGAAATTGTGAAAAGACACCTCAGTCCAAGCGATTGCGTGGCGCGTTTAGGTGGCGATGAATTTGTGATCTTATTCTCTGATTACCACTCTGCACTTAAAGCGAGTGATATTGTAGAGCAAATTCGCCAAACTATTGCTTCTACAGTATTTAAAGCAAAAGCACACACTTTTAATACAACCTGTTCATTCGGAATAGTAAATATCTTATCTGAAGAGGGCCTCGCAGAAGACCCGGCTCACGATATTTTATCAATCGCTGACGAGGCCCTATACACGGCGAAATCTTTAGGCAAAAATACTATTAAAAGCATTGGCTATCATGATTGATATTTGCGTTTTTAGCTTGATGATAGCGTCGTTTCCCACTTTATAATTCAACCACTAGATAACGAATTTTACCATTCACAGCCTGTGGCAGAAAAAACTGTCCATTGTATGTAAAATACTGAATTCCGTTAATTTTGACCGTTTGTGCTTCATTCGGCAATTGGCTGTAGAAATGACCTGATAAATATTGATCTTCACCCTCGTGTTTTTCAAGTATAGGTTCACCTACCACCACGTATTCATCGCCCGATTGAAAGTAGTAAACACCCTCCGCCGTAAAATATCTATCTCCCTCGAAAATAATCACGTCGGGGTTTGGTGGAAGTGTCTTAACAGTGATACCTATAGGAGGTTTAACTACTTGGTAATGCCCGTCGAATTCACGGTAAAACACACCATGATGGTAGCGATAAGCTGCCCCGTGATAATGAATGACGTGCGCATTTTGGGGAATGTCTTTTGGTTTATGTCCCGGCTCGTAATTAGGTTTAGTTAACACGTTTGTGATAAGTGCTCCTATTCCAATTCCTGCTGTTACTGCAACCACGGCACCGCTGCCATGTCCACCGACCCTAACGTGCCCTCTAGCACCGCCAGGTGAATGCGCACATGCTGTGATAAGTGATACTGACAAAACAGATACCATCGCTATTTTTAATTTCATATTGCAATCCTATTAGAATTGAAGTTGAACGGTTGGAAGACTGTCGTTACTGTCTGTTCTATTTGATTTCATCCGTCCGAGAAAATTCGTCAGCAACTCATCAAGTAATGTATAAATTGAGTAAAGCGCATGCCTTTAATTTAGTGTCTTCATGCCTAACCTTGTTTCGTGAAAAATGTGATCCTTTACCTATATTTCGAGGAAAGAATTTACGACTGTAACTAAATGGAGGTACTACATTATGGATTTACAAGGTAAGACAGCGCTTATTACAGGTGCAAATCGTGGGATTGGAGAAGCAACTGTAGAAGCACTTTTCGAAAAAGGCGTAAGCAAGATCTATTTGGCGGTACGCGATCCGGAATCTACTACGCATCTTCACGACAAGTACGCAGATAAAGTAGAAACGCTACAAGTTGACGTTACCGACAAAGCATCAGTCCAAACGCTTGCCCAGAAAGCCACTGATACTCACATTGTCATCAATAATGCGGGAATTATGAAGCATGAATCACCGCTAAGCGAGGACGCAGAAGACGCCCTTCGCAGTGAGTTTGAAGTGAACGTGTTTGGTTTAATTCACGTTGCACAAGCATTTGAATCGACATTAGTTGCAAACAAGGGCGCCATTGTTCAACTTAATTCAATTGCATCAGTTAAAACCTTTGGCGATATATCAACATACTGCGCATCTAAAGCAGCAACCTACTCATTAACCCAAGGGTTACGTGAAAAACTATCTGAAAAAGAGGTATCTGTCATAAGCATCCACCCAGGCCCTATTGGAACTGATATGGGTAAAAATGCGGGATTTGATGATGCTCCCGGTCCTGATATCGTAGCAAACGCGATAGCAGAAGCGCTAGAAAGTGAAGATTTTCATACTTTCCCTGATGAAGTTGCCAAACAAATTGGCGATGCATACGAAAGTTTCGCGGAGAATATTATTTTAGGCGATATGTCCCTTTAACCTCTAAAAAGAACGCCCCCGTGCATAACAATCAGGGGGCGTTGCTCTCTACCGTTCATTACACCTTATGTACATTCCTTAGTAAGTAACTTCTATTAATCAAAAAGCACTTTCTTCTTAACCAATAAAAACATGAATACGTATGCATCTTGTTTATTATAGGTTAATAACTTGTAAATATAAATATCATCTTTTATCCGCTCCTTTCCGAAAGAGATCACACTATGAAGATGAAGAAACATGCAGCAGGTGTCTTAATAAGTGCAGTATTGAGTACGCCAAGTTATCACAGCCATGCAGACGTTATCCTACACGCGTTTAACTGGTCCTACGACGATGTTGCCGCAAAGGCGCAAGAGATTGCAGACCTAGGTTACAAGAAAGTACTTGTTTCGCCTGCTTATAAATCGACAGGTAATCAGTGGTGGGCGCGATATCAACCACAGGACTATCGAGTTATTGATAACCCACTTGGTGACACTGCTGACTTTCAAGCGATGGTTAATGCATTAAATGCCAAAGGTGTAGAAACCTATGCGGATATTGTCTTTAATCATATGGCGAACGAAGCATGGAAACGTTCAGACTTAAACTACCCCGGAAGTGAAGTACTACAGCAATACTCATCAAATCAGGGATACTACAATGGCATCACACTATTTGGTGATGTAAGTAGCGGCCTTTTTGGCGGTGGTGACTTCCACGGTACGTATGATCAAGGTGGCCCTAAGTGCATCAGTAACTACAGCGACGTGGGCGATGTTCAGTACAATAGATTATGCGGCGCCGCGCCAGATCCTGGCTTGCCCGACCTAGACCCCAATAATTGGGTCGTGGCCCAACAAAAAGCGTATCTTCAGGCGTTAAAAGACATGGGTGTTACCGGTTTTCGCGTTGATGCTGCAAAGCATATGACCAACTATCATATAAACGCGGTGTTCGACAGCAATATAAAAAACGACGTACATGTTTTCGGAGAAATAATTACCACAGGCGGTGCAGGCTCTAGTGAGTATGATAACTTCCTTGCACCTTATTTGTCAGCAACAGGTCACTCGGCCTACGACTTCCCGCTTTTCGCGCAAATACGCAATGCATTTAGCTCCGGTGGCTCGATGAATGCTTTAGTTGACCCAGCCGCGTACGGTCAGGCTTTATCAGGCGACAAGGCCATTACATTTAGTATTACCCACGACATCCCGCTAAACGATGGCTTCCGCTACCAGTTACTTGACCCTACCGACGAACATTTGGCAAATGCCTATGTACTAGGGCGTGACGGTGGTGTTCCATTATTGTACTCAGATAACAATGAAAGTGGTGATAATCGTTGGGTAGATTTATACAAGCGTGATGACATCAAGGGTATGGTTAAATTCCATAACGGAGTTCAGGGCAGTGGCATGCAAGTGGTAAGTCATAATGATTGCGTTATTTTCTTCAAGCGTGACCACCAGGGCGTTGTGGGTATTAATAAATGCGCAGACGGCCAAGATATTTGGGTAGATACATCAACGGACAATTTGTGGTGGTACAGAAATTACCGCGATACGTTAAGTAACGATGTGCAATATATTACGTCTCAGTGGCATAAGTTCTATATACCAGGCAGAAGCGCCCGCATGTGGCTTATGGAATAACGCAGCGTCACAACGTTTCTGAGCGAAACTGTTTACTTTTTCATCAGTCATATTAATATAACCTTATGGCGGTTTTGTATTACGTGAAGTACAAAGCCGCTTTTTATTTCTATTTGTCACAAAACTGCCGCGAAACCTATTATCGCGGCTAATTATGAAAAATAAAAAACAAGGAAGGTTATGATTACTATTTTACGTATTGCTACGGTGATTTCTGCTATTACGCTCTTATTAGGCTGCGGTGGTAGCGATTCAAACGATGTACTCGACGACCTCAACGCTAATCGCGCAAAATGGGAAAACGAGAACATCGACACTTATCAGTTTGAGTATCAAGTATCATGTTTTTGCACCGAAGAAACTACGCTACCTCGCTTAGTCTTGGTAGAAGATGGTCAGGTCACCTCTCAAACCATTATTGAAGGCAATATTGCCTTACCCTTAGATGATGCAACTACAGAAAGCATTGATAGCTTGTTTCAACTTATTGCATTAGAAGAAAGTCGCGCAGAATCGCTATCGGTGAAATACGACCCTGAACTCGGCTATCCGACCGAAATTAGCGTGGATATCAACGAGCAAATAGCTGACGACGAATATACCCTAACAATTAGCAACCTTGTTGCCGAAAGCGATGTGGCTTGTACAGCAACGGTAGAAGATGGCCTCTTGCTTTCGGTAACAGATCAAGCGACGCAAACGCCGATTGCATGTGGCGTTACGGCTACTGCAATGGAAGAAGCGTATTCTGAAACTGTTATGGTTGATGATACGGATTGTGCAGATGACAGTTTGATCGCAATGCTTGACGAACGTCCTGGTTTTTACACCCTCACAGTACAAAAACAGGGTTATCAAGACTATCAGGTAGATAATTTAGGCATTGGTAAAGACTTGTGTCATGTGTTGACCAGAGAGTTCAATGTAGAACTAATACCAGAATAACCATTGCTTTAAGATTCACGAAAAAAGCCTGAACCATAGAAGGGTCAGGCTTTTTTCGTTAAGTTGTCTTTTTATCAGACGTGTAGGATCAGGGCACAAGCACCATTTTGCCTTTCACCTCGCGGTTCATAACCTTCGCCATGGCTTTTGTTGCTTGTTCTAGTGGTAGGGCTTCATCAACCACTACTTTAACTTTGCCTTGCACGTACCAAGTAAGCAATTCCTGCATGTTCTCAGCAAACCCTTTTGGGTCGTGCTGAGTGAATGAGCCCCAAAATACGCCCATAACCGAATAGCCTTTGACTAGGGCAAGATTTACTGGAAACTTTGGAATTTCACCACCTGCAAATCCAACTACAAGCAAACGCCCTTCCCACGCCATACTGCGGCTGCAAGCGTGGAATGTGTCACCGCCAACGCATTCATAAACTACGTCAACACCTTTGCCGCCTGTGACTTCTTTCAGCGTTTCTTTGAGATCTTTTTCTTTGTAGTTAATTAAAACATCAGCGCCATACTCTTTAGCAAGCGCCAGTTTTTCTTCAGTTGAACAAACGGCAATAACTTTGGCACCCATTATTTTACCTATTTGCACAGCTGCTAAGCCAGTACCACCAGCAGCACCCGTTACCACCAATGTTTCGCCAGGCTGCAGCTTTGCCCGTTGTTTCAAAGCATGATGGGCTGTTGCATGGGCGGTTACAAGGGCAGCCCCTTCGTTCACGTGAATGGGGTCGGGTAACGGCATAACATACGTAGCTGGGATTAGCGCTTTTTCTGCATATCCACCTAAGTTAGAGAGTGCGATAACTCGCTGCCCTTCTTTTAGGTGGCTTACGCCCTCACCTACTTCGCTTATAGTACCCGCTACTTCGTTACCTGGCACAAATGGGAAGTCTGGCTGCATTTGGTAAAGACCTTGTACCAACAGCCCATCTGGAAAATTAACTCCTGCGGCTTCAACATTTACGACCACATAGCCTTTTTTAACTACTGGGTCTGCCACATCTTTTAATTGAAGGTCATCAAGTGGACCAAAAGATTCGCATACAATTGCTTTCATACTGTCTCCAGTTAACTTGTTCGACGTGCCCGCCGTAAATTACATGGCATGTCATTAAATATGTTATGTGGCGTTTATTCGCTTTGGTGTATGGTGTGGTTTGCAATTTGAGCAAGGGGTCGCACCATTGCCCCCAACTGCATAGCCTTTTCACTTGATGCATTGCCATCGTGAGCGCGCTTCACTACACCTTGTAAAATAGCGGCTAAACGGAAAAAACTAAATGCCAAATAGAAGGTCCAGTTATCAATGGTTCCTATACCTCTGCGCCTGCAGTAGGCATCGATATACTCTTTTTCTGAAGGTATTCCTAACTGCTTTCTATCAAGGCCACCTAACCCAGCCGCGTGCGCAATGTCAGAAGGCAAACGCAGTTGCATGCACTGGTACGCCAAGTCGGCGTAAGGATGACCCAAGGTTGAAAGCTCCCAGTCTAATACTGCAACAACCTGCGGCTTATCAGTATCAGACATATCAAACATCATATTGTCTAAGCGAAAATCGCCGTGAACTAACGACACTTGGCCATCGTCTTCAGGCAAATTAGTTTCAAGATACTGAATAAGACGCTCAATCTCTTCAATATGCTCAAGTTCAGACGCTCGGTACTGCTTTGTCCACCTACTTAATTGTCGCTCGAAGTAGCTGCCAGGCTTGCCGTAATCACTTAAACCAGCACCTTCAATATCAACGCTGTGAAGCGCAGAAAGGACTCGATTCATTTCATCGTACATTGCACCGCGTGTCGCAGAAGACTCTACTTCCGGTAACGCACTGTTCCAGAAAATATCCCCCTCTACAAACGCCATAATGTAGAACATACTGCCGATAATGCTGGTATCTTCACATAAATGGTACGCTTTAGGCACTGGCACTTCTGATCCCTGCAAGGCGTTAATAACGCGGAACTCTCTGTCTACTGCATGCGCAGACTTCAATAACTTACCCGGCGGTTGGCGACGTAATACATAAACGCCGTTATCCGTAGTTAGCTTAAACGTAGGGTTCGATTGCCCCCCTGCAAATTTATCAGCACTTTCAACGTGCCCAACACTTGGGCACGCAGTAGATAAGTAATCATTAAGCACCGTTAAGTCTATTGCATGTGGCGCATTAGCTTTGTCGTTTGACACACTTACTCCTTACGCGTTTTTTTCAGCAATTAAATTGCGTCCGAGCTGCATCATATGAACTTCATCTGGGCCATCGGCCAGCTTAATGGTGCGCGCATACGCATACATTGCAGATAGTACAAAGTCTTGACTGGTTCCGGCAGCACCATGCATTTGAATGGCTTGATCGATAACTTTACATGCCATTGTGGGCGCTACAATTTTGATAGCAGCAATCAAGTCTCTCGATACCTTATTGCCGTAGCGATCCATTTTGTCTGCCGCCTTCAACGTAAGCAAACGAGCCTGTTCAATATCGCAGTGCATTTGCGCTATGTTTTCTCTTATCGACTGCTGTTTTGATAAGGGCTTACCAAAGGCAACACGCTGTTCAACACGCTCACATGCCATGTCCAAAGCACGCTGTGCACAGCCAATAAGACGCATACAATGATGAATACGGCCAGGTCCTAAGCGACCTTGGGCAATTTCAAAACCGCGACCTTCTCCTAGCAATAAGTTCTCAGCCGGTACGCGTACGTCTTCAAACAAGACTTCCGCGTGGCCTACTGGCTCATCGTAGTAGCCCATAGCAGCCATTGGGCGCACAATGGTTACGCCTTTTGTATCCATTGGTACCAAAATTTGTGACTGTTGCTGGTGACGGGGGGCATCAAAATCAGTTTTGCCCATTACCACCATTATCTTGCAGTTTTCGTTCATAGCGCCGCTGGTATACCATTTACGACCATTTATTACGTACTCGTCACCATCGCGTTTAATAGATGTTTCTATGTTGGTTGCATCGCTAGACGCTACTGCAGGCTCAGTCATAGCGAAGGCGGAGCGTATTTCTCCGTTTAACAATGGCTCTAACCACTGCTTTTTATGCTCTTCGTTGCCGTACTTAGCTAACACTTCCATGTTGCCTGTATCTGGAGCGCTACAATTAAATATTTCAGCACTGAATAATACGCGCCCCATTTCTTCGCAAAGCGGCGCGTACTCTGCGTTAGTTAGTCCTGCGCCGTAAGGCTTATATTCTTCAGGCAAAAACAAATTCCAAAGCCCTGCTTCTTTGGCACGCTGTTTTAGCGTGTGCATCATTTGCGGCGTTTTCCAGCGCTCTTCACCATTATTGGCTGAGCCATTTTCTACGGCATGAATGTACTCTCTCTCAACCGGGTACACTTCTTCTTTCATAAACGCTTTTAGTTTTTCTAAAAGTGCTTGGGTCTTTTCATTATATTCAAAGTTCATAACTGCCCCATTTAGCTGTAGGTAATGGCGTGTAACCTGTCAATCACATCCAGGTGAGGTACGCTGTTGAAGTTATTTAGGTGAACACCTCGCGCATTGGCGAAGCATTGCGAAAAACTGGCATTGCGAATTTGTAAGTTCATATTCACAACCGTTGCAGAATCGTAGCCAAGAATGTGTTTGAGCATCATGGCAATAGCACCACCAGAACTAACGACCAGCACTCTTTTAGCATCTGTCGTTTTGAGGTGAGTAAGCATGGAGTGAACGCGGTCTTCAAACTGTTTCCACGTTTCGTCTAGCAATTCGTGAGCTAGTTGATCTTCAGACCAGGCTATCATTGCCTTTTTAAGCAGTCGGTAATATTCAGAGGGCGATGCCCCTTCTGGTACTTTAGCTTCGGGGAACCTTGTTAGATATGCTTTAGCCACCGCTTGGAAGTTAAATTCGTTAAGCGCGCTATTTACAGTTACATCAGGCAATGTGTATTCGTCAGATGCAATTCCTTTAGCAATGCCCTCTTTAGTTTCGTGATGGCGAACCATGTCGCCAGAAAATACCGAATCAAACTGAATGTTCCGATGCTTAAAATAATCACCAAGCCAGATAGCTTGTTGCTCACCCAACTCACTAAGTTTGTCGTAGTTCGCTTGACCAAAAGACGCTTGACCATGGCGTACTAAGTAGATGTCTGTCATACCGCTGCCTGATGTTATGAATATGTTAACCAGTTCAAATCACATACTAAGTAAAACAGCAGTATAAGTTTAATTAATATTTTGAATGAGTATGCATCATGTGAAACTATGAACCGGCCTCTTGTGATCATTAAGCAAACGTTTTGAACAAAACTTGACTTATTCGCCGCAATTGCGTGGAATATGCTCGCTTAATTTGTCTACCTAACAGGCAATCTAAACGTCTTATTGGAGTAAAGACGAGACAATGTAAAGGACTGCGCGCACATGGACGCGACTTTGTCGTGATAAGTTTGGCTAGAGGCGCTTAGCTTCTGAACGATAAAAAGAACTAAAATGAAGTCACTTACGTACGCCTTTCCCTGCCTTTCTGCAAATGTAAGAGCAACAGTAAACCCTATCACTTATTGTCTTGTAACTACGCTTCTATTTTCTGCTAGCTCTGTTAGTGCCCAAGCTAGCACCGACGATGGCGCACAAATACAAGCTGCGAACAAGAAACTTGAACGCATATTAGTTCAGGCTCAGAAGACATCACAAAACCTGCAGGACGTTCCCGTGGCTGTCACAGCCCTAAGTGGTCAAGACATGTCAGACACTGTTAGTCGTGACATGTTCGACTTACAAAACTACGTACCTGCTTTTGGTGCGTTTCAAAATCAAAGTGTAACAAATTCAGGGTTTTCAATACGCGGTATCGGTACTGCTTCTCAAAACTTTGGCTTCGAGTCATCGGTAGGCCTGTATGTTGACGGTGTTTACCGCTCCAGACAAAATGCACTTATTAGCGATCTAGTCGATATTGAATCTATTGAAGTGTTGCGTGGGCCACAAGGTACCTTATTTGGTAAGAATACCGCCGCCGGCGCGATGACGGTATCAACCGTGGCGCCTTCACATGGCGAACGTAATGGCTTTGCTGAGGCTATTATTGGCAATGACAACTTGGTTCGTTTGAGTGCAGGATCGTCGTTTTCACTTATCGACGATATTCTTGCTATGCGAGTATCTGGCTTTAGTTCCCAAGGCGATGGCTTTATTACCGATGAGGCCAGCGGGCAAACCCTGAACAACCGTAACCGTTCTGCGTTAAAAGCACAGCTACTTTACACACCAACAGAAAACGTTAGTGTAAGATTAATTGCCGATTACGGCGAGCTAGACGAAAGGTGCTGCGGCGCACTGACGTTTCAAAATAATATTCAGGCCAATGACATAGCGGGTAAATTCGGCACTGATGCACTGCTGCTACAACCTCCATTCAACGCCACCATCTACGGGCGCGAAGACTTTTATAATTATAAGACATCCTTGTCGCAGGCTCCCCTTTCAAAAATGGAAGATAAAGGACTATCAGTTCAAGTAGATGTGGCTTTAAACAATGCATGGGATTTAGTGAGCATAAGCGCGTACCGCGCGTTTGATAGCTTAGATACGGTAGATACCGACTTTTCTGATGCTGACCTGCTTACTGCCACTAACGACGCCAGACAGCAATCATTCTCTCAAGAAGTCAGGCTGCATTACAGCAGTGATGATATACGCGGACTAATAGGCGCTTATTTCTACAGCCAAAACTTAGACTTAACCTTTGATACCACTACCCAAAATGATTTTAGCGTATTTTTCAATGCCGCCGCGCCTGACCTACTGCCGCTAGCTAACGCTATCAACGAGCTATCTGCAGTTACATCCGGTTTTATTGCGCCTGCTGCAGCACCAGCCCCGTCTGGTATCGCTTTTGTGCACTCGGCTAATCAAGAACAAGACAGCATTGCTGTATTTTCTCAGTTCGATTGGCTGCTAAACCGCAATTTTACGCTAACCACAGGCTTACGTTATACCCGTGAAGAAAAATCTATTGACGGAGCTTATGACGAACGAGGCCCCGGTATTGATGGGCTAAGTCAAAACCCTGCGCAATGGCCTAATATCGAACGTGCAGTACAAGGTTTACAAGACATTTCTGCAGCCTTGACTACTGGCCAAGCGCCCTCTGCTGAATCACTGAATGCCATTGCGCCTTTTCAGCAGGCAGGCTGGGGATATTTTTTCTTGGGATCTGCAGCGGTTATGCCTCGCCCTGATTTAAACGAGCAGCTTGACGATTCCCAGCTTACAGGCACAGTAAAACTGGCTTATCACCCCAACGACAACACGTTGACCTATGCCAGTTTAGCCACTGGTTATAAAGCAGGCGGTACGAATACTGACAGGATCTTGCCTTCGCTTAGCCCGCTGTTTGATGCTGAAAAATCGCGAAGTGCTGAAATAGGTATAAAGCACGATTTTGAAGAATACGGCGTTCGCGTAAATGCCGCTGCGCACTACACGCAAATTAGCGACTTTCAGGCAGCGACCTTTACCGGAACAGGTTTCAACTTGCAGAATGCGGGCGATATCATAGTTAAAGGCGTAGAACTGGAAGCAACATGGTTGGTAACAGAAAACACCGAATTACATGCCGTTGCCTCGCGCACTTTAGCGAACTTTGATGAGTTTGAACGTGGCACCTGTTGGGTAGCGTACACTTGGCATACTGGCATCGACGACCCGGGCCGTGCGAACCCTAGCGACCCTTTCTGCGCAAGAGATGGTGATCGCGTTGGCTTCGAACCACAGAATTCACTGTCACTCATGTTGAATCACTATTTCGAGGTTGGGAATTACCCTGCCTCTGCAAGTATTGACTACCAGTACACAGGGGATGTATTTCTTGATGATGCCAACGACCCGTATAAGTACTCAGATGATTTTTCGCTGTTCAACATTCGTTTAAGTTTCACTATTCCACAATGGGATAGTGAAGTTATTGCATGGTCGCGCAACGTATTCGACGAAGAGTACGTTGCCCGAAGCGGATTTGATGTGCCAGTACAAACCGGAAAGATCATGGCCTACCCAGGCGCGCCTAGAAGCTTTGGCGTTACCTTCAGAAAGTCTTTCTAACGCTTTAAATGTGTAGGTTTGGTATGAAACACCGCATGGCACTGAGCAATAACAGACAGTGCTATATGTTCTGGTAGCTCACCACCAATGTCGAAACCAGCGGGGCTTGCGAAATACTGAGTAAAGTTGGTATCGCCAAGCCCGGCTAAATCCATAATTTCCTGCTTACGGTGCAGTGGACCAAGCATTGCCGTATAGGTTAACGATTGCTTACTTAGCACCTGCAGCGCTTTTGCATCTATTTCTCGGTGATGGGAAATAAGCACCGCAGCTTGAATATTATGTTCGCCCATGTGAAGACGCAAGCCTTCCGTAGACGGGTCTTCAATTAAGAAATTTACCTCGGGAAAGTGTTCAAGTCTTGCTTGTGCAGGCCTTGGATCCCAAAGACTTACTAAATAGCCCTGCAAACTAGCAAGCTTAGTCAGAAAGGTAGCGTCGTACCCACCTCCAACAACAAGTAGGTGGATAGGCGGCAGCATCAAAACCGACAATGTGCGCTCGCCATTAACGGTATCTAGCACAGCCTTTCTAGGTGGAGCAGTATGGTCTTCCAATTCCGTACAGTCACCCAAAGTACCGTCTACGGCGCAGTGCCACTCACACACTTTTCCGTTTGATAAGCTTTTGCTAACCACATCCAGTGATAAATACTGATTACTCTCGTTAACAGGTACAAGTGCTAGATGCACCACACCGCCGCATCCTACACCTAGTTTAAACGCAATATCTTCTTCATCTTCATCGTCATAAACTGCAGTACGGCTAACGCCGTCAGTCATTACACGCTGTGCTTTTTTAACGATATCACTTTCTAAACAGCCGCCGCTTAAAATGCCAAGTTGATGCCCGGCATCACTAAACAGCATCATGGCGCCGGCTTTGCGGTAACATGAGCCTTCTGTTTTAAAAATAAACCCTAGCACCCATTTGTGCTTTTTCTTAAGTGGAAGCCACTGCGCGAGCAAATGGTTAACGTGATTACTCATAACTACCTTTAAACTCGTGTAACCTGTTTATTGCTGCGATGCTGCTTTAGCAATAAATGCAGCCAATGTTTCAGGCTCTTGCGCACCTGCTACGCCCTGATTACCAATCACAAACGTAGGTACACTTTGAATACCGCGCTGCATCCAAAGGGTTTCTTCCTCACGCACTACTTGCGCGTATTTTTCACTTTTAAGCACTTGTTCCACATCAGATTTATTAAGACCGACAGCCTCGGCCAGTTCTACTAGTACGCCAAGATCATTCACGTCTTTACCATCAGTGAAATAAGCGTTAAACAAGCTAAGCTTCATTTCTTCTTCAAGGTCGTTTTGTGCTGCAAAGTGAATAAGCTGATGTGCTTTGAAAGTATTCTGCATACGGGAGTCGTCAGTGAAATTAAATGCAAAACCCAACTCTTCACCTGCTTGTACTAGTCGTGCTCGGTTCTCCACACTCTGCTGCTCGCTAATGCCGTATTTTTCCATAATGTGTTCACGAAGGTTTTGTCCTTCAGCAGGCATATTAGGGTTTAGCTCAAATGGGTGGAACTTGATATCTACTTCAATGTTATCAAGGGTTTTAATCGCTTCTTGCAACCGCTGATACCCCACTATACACCATGGGCATACCACATCAGATACCATATTAACCGTTACTTTCTGTACACCCTGTGCACCTTGCTCACTTGCTGCCATGATAGGACTCGCTTTATTGAAGTCGTGAATTTATAGGGGGTTAGATAAGGTTACAAAAAGAAACTTCAACCCCATTTAGCAATTATTTTCGTTGTCGCCAGTCAGTTTTAAAACGTCTTTTTTGAACCATTTATATCGGCATGGTGAATGGGCGTGATTTTATCTAAAGCCAGGCGCGCCCAAATCTCGTAGCCCTTAGAAGAGGGATGAAAGCCATCTTCAGCCATTAAGCCGCTTCGCTGAATATCGGCAACAGTACCACCTAAGTTAAGCGCGGTAACATACAATATTTCTGCGTTAGAATATGCTGTTACGGATTTAACCAAAGCTTGGTTTAAAAGTAATGCTCGCCAGCCTAACAGTGCGCGCAAAGGTTGCGGTAGCGCTGGAAAGCAATGAATAGGAGGAAGAGCAGTAAACACTATTCTTTTACAGCCAAATTTGTGCGTTAAAAGTGTACTGATGGCATCAATATTTTGCTGCCATCGCTTTAGTGACACAAATTTAGTGACATCGTTAACACCTATAGAAATAAGCGCAGATGAGAAGTTTTCGCTGGGGATATCTCTCAGAAGACTAAGCACATCTTCGCTTTTAAACCCTGTTTTGGCATGCAGCGATACACGGGCTGGTCCAATTTGACTAAGGCTCGAATACAATAAACCAGTTAGCGCGTCCTGTTGCGTTAAAGCGCCTACGCCAGCCGCTGCAGAATCACCCACCACTAGTAGATTAGTGAGGGGTAACAACGAACCTTCTACTGAAGCTAGTACACGCTCTCCTTCAGGTTCTGGCAGCACAGTGGTCTTTTTTCGCACCCACAGCGCCTGCATCAATACAACAGGGGAAAGTAAAACAATAGCTAGGTTTAACGCCAAAACTTTGAAGTAGATCAAATCATATACCTAAGCAATCACATAAACTAAAACCATAACGCTCAGTTCGCGCCATATACCTAAAGACAAGTGCAAACATATGACTCACGCTATCACTGTACAACACCAAGCCGTATCGACAATTACCAAATATGCGCTTAATGCTCCTCGTTATACGTCTTATCCCACTGCACTTAAGTTTGAGCCATTGCAAATTGACCCGTTGCCGCAAGCATTAAACATTTCTAAAGCACCTGCGGTGAGCCTGTATGTGCACATTCCGTTTTGCAAAACGCTATGTTATTACTGCGGTTGCAACAAAATGGTAACCCGTCACAACGAGAAAGCAGACGAATATTTAGACTATCTAGAAAAAGAAATTTTGTCTAAACGTTATTTAACAGAAGGTAGGCGCGTGGTTTCACTCCATTTAGGAGGCGGCTCTCCGAGTTTCCTAAGTGAGACTCAACATACCTATTTAATGTATCTGCTTAAAAAACATTTCACGTTTGAGGCAGGGGCTGAGCTATCTATAGAATTAGACCCCAGGAACATAGATAAACGCTACCTTCAAAATTTAAAATGCTTAGGTTACACGCGCATCAGCTTTGGCTTGCAAGACACCGACTACAACGTACAGAGAACGATTAATCGCGTGCAAAGCACATCGCACATTGCCGACTTAGTGTTTGAGGCGCGTTCGCTTGGTTTTGACTCAGTTAATTTGGATTTAATATACGGTTTACCAAACCAATCACTAGACACATTTTCATCAACTATTGCCGCTACAAAAGCCATGATGCCAGACCGCATCTCGCTTTTTAGCTACGCACACCTGCCTGAACGATTTGCCGCGCAGCGCAAATTTGCGGAAGAAACACTTCCAAACAGTGAAGAAAAAGCGTCGTTATACGACCTTGCTGTTAAAAGCTTTACGAGCATAGGTTACGAAATGATTGGCCTTGATCACTTTGCCTTAAGCAAAGATTCATTAGCCATTGCCAAAAATAAAGGCTTACTTCACCGTAACTTCCAAGGGTATACCTTACGTGGCGACGCTGACCTTATAGGGTTCGGCGTGTCCGCCATTAGCACCGTAGCTAATGCGTACGCGCAAAATGCTAAAGATCTAAAGGAATACTATAGCCGATTAGACAACCACCTACCCTGCTCAAAGGTTGGACTTTCACTAACCGTAGACGACCTTATACGCAGAGACGTAATTTCTAGCCTGATGTGCAATCTAGTGGTTTATAAACAAGCTATTGAAAGCAAACACCACATCAAATTCGATGAATATTTTGCTTCAGCTTTAGATAATCTTGCAGAGATGAAACAAGATGGACTTATTGAAATTACATCCGAATATATTCGAGTGCCAGAGTCAGCGCGCATATACATTAGGGCTATTTGTGCGCGTTTCGACGCCTACTTGAATAGAAGTGAAACGCTGAGTAGCTACTCCAGGGCCATCTAAAATTAAGGCAATTTGAAACGCGCAATAACCTGCATACCTTTTACAAGATTAAGGCGCTCAAGGGAAATACAGCTAATGGTGGCGTAGAGGATCTGGCTGCTATCGAGTACATTGAGCGTTAGCAATACTTTGGCGCTTTTTGCAGTAGCTCGCCCAGTTTGAGTGGTATTTGCATAGCCTTTCGCAGAGTCTTCTGAAGAGCTAAGCGGAAACGATACATGCTCGATACTAGATATAGCGCACGGCAACGCATTTAGAATACTACTTGTACTAGCAGTACCTAATTCAGTGATGTTAGTATCGATACTTACATCACAAGATTTAACCGCAAACCGAACCGGAACCTGCCCATCGCTTGTCTGGGGCAAATAAGACAAAGATTCTGCAGTAACGTATATCTCTTGACCCGCTACCGTAACTTGCTCAATTCCGTTTTCCGACTGACACTGCTCGTTGCTTTGTAATGGCAAAACACTTTGTCCCTGTTGCGTATCGCTACCCTTTTTGTGGTCGATAGCGGTACTTTGCGACCGGTTGTTATCGAGAGCTTTGTTTGGTGATACAACTTTAACCCCTTCAAGTACGCTAGAGGGCGTTGCAAACCCTTCTTTTTCGAATACTTGAGTCAAAACATCGCGCGTTTTTCCACAAAGCTCGGTGCGGCCTTGGTCAATAAAAACCAACTCATCGCTGAACAAGGCAAGGTCATCTAAATCGTGAGAGATTACAAGGCATGTGAGCTTCCCCGACACACACAAATTGTTCAAAAACTGGTAAATTTTGCGACGGGTGAAGATATCAATTGCGCTTAACGACTCATCTAGCAATAACACATCTGGTCCATTGACCAACGCACGCGCAATCGCGACCCGCTGCGCTTCTCCACCAGAAAGCGCCTGAATAGGCTTATCAATTAAATGTTCGCAATAACAGCCGCGCAAACACGCATCGATAGACATTGCATTAGGGCTTGCGTGACGCTGCGCTAGAGCTAAATTCCCCCGCACATCGGTATGGGGAAATAGCATGGGCTGCTGAAAAACGATACCGACCTTTTGAGAGGTCCACGGCGTTTGCACTTTTGCGCTTTTTTCTACGCCAGCTAGGGCGCGAAACAAGCTGCTTTTTCCCGCACCTGATGGACCGGTAACCCCAATGAATCGGCTTTGTGGCTGCAATGAGATTTGTGCGTTAATGCGATTAGAAAGTCGCGCAGATATTTGCATGTTAACGCGCCTCATCACTTCGTGCGACACCGTTAAAACGATAGAGCGCCGCGAGCATCACGAATGAAAAAATCAGAAGGGCCAACGCAAGGTTGTGTGCACTGTTATATTCCAACGCTTCTACCTGTTCATATAGCGCGATAGACAGCACCTGAGTTTCTCCAGGAATATTGCCACCTATCATTAATACTACGCCAAACTCGCCTATGGTATGTGCAAAGCTTAAGCCTAATGCCACCACTATGGGCGCTTTGCTTAAAGGCAGCACTATTTTTATAAACGCTTCAAAAGCCGAAAACCCCAGCGTTTTTGCTACATCTAAATAACGGTTATCCAATTGTGAAAAGCCGCTGTACAAAGGCTGCAGAGCAAATGGTAGGGAGTAGATGACAGACCCCAACACCAAACCTTCAAAGCTAAATACTAAATTGCTCCCGGTTAGGCTTTGCCATCCCTGCCCCAACGCACTTTGCGGCGAAAAAGCAATAAGCAAATAAAAACCCAGCACAGTTGGCGGTAACACCAAAGGCAACGCGAGTATCGACATAACCAAAGGCTTAGCTTTGCTCTGCCAGTTCGCTAAAAACCACGCTAGCGGCAATGCGATTAACAACAGCAAACCACTGGTTATAAAGGCCAGCTTTAAGGTAAGTAATATAGCTTCAAGTGTCGATGCCCCGAAGAATTCTGTGAGCATACTTAGTTACCGACGCCCGATGCAATGGTAGGTTCATAGCCCCATTCAATTAAGCTGCGCTGCACCCCTTGCGACATTAAATACTGTACGAACAGGCTGGGTGATGACACTCCATTAGCATCACTCAAACGAAACGCTCTGGTTGTCTCTTTGTCGCCTTTGAGAACAGGCTCATCAACTGGCGCTGCCGCATTTTTAATTGGAAGTGGTTCGAACAGATTCGGAGATAATGTAGCTACCGTTTTACTATTAACCACCAACGACTGAATGATGGGTTGATACAAGGTTTCAGGTACTGGGACGATAACCGTAACAGCATCGGCGCTTTTGGTATTCACAACACTGTTAAAGTTAGAAGGCAAATTAGAGGATAAGTCTGCGGGCAAATCTAAGGCCAATGAGTACGCAACGAACGCCCCTTTCACGCTGCCGGTGGTATAAAACTGCAAGGTTTGTAGCACGTTTTTACCCATCACTCTGTGAGGTAAAAACTGTTGCCATAAGGATAAGTTTTGCAACGCCTGTTGCGCAGCATCACCATAGGGAGCCAGTTTAGGGTTTGCGATAGCTACCTTGTTTTGAGGGTTTTCCATTAATTGAACAAGCTGCCTCGACAAGCAATCGGTAAGCTGAACGTTTATTTGTGCAGTTGTGTCTCCAGTAGATGAGCGCGCGATTTGCTCGCAATTCCTTTCACCGGATGTTTCATGTGATGCCTCACTTGATAAGTCGCCAGCATAGACAAACGCAAGCTTGCCTTTAGCGTAATCCACCAGATTGCCGTGGTGAACTACGTTGTTATCAACCAAAGCTTGCGGCCTAGCGCGATCTGCAGATAGAAAAACGTCGAAGCTAGCACCATGTTGAATTTGCGCATACAAAGTACCGCTTGAAGATACCGTTACCGCGACTTCTATGCCGGTTAGCTCAGTAAACTGCTCGGCAATACTCTTTAGCGGTTTTGCAAAGTTTGCCGCAACGGCTACGTTAATTTTTTCATCGCGCTTGAAATTTACTGACTGGTTTTGTTTTTCGGCACTAATAACCCTCCCTTCATTTACAGTATTATTCGCCGCTTCAAAACTGCTCGCCTGTGCCACAGAACTTGAAAAAGCCGTAACGCCTAGGGCTACACTTGCACATGTACTTACCAAAATAAGCATGGCTAGGTTAACAAAGCTTGAAAGTCGCATTGCCAAAGAAAAAACCATTACTTTTTGCGCATCCACTTGAGTGCCGCTTTATCGTCAGATGCTTTTGCCGCAACCCAATCAGATTTATCGCCCTTAAATTCTTTTTTCCAAAGCGGTACCGATTGCTTAAGCATATCCATTAAATAGCAGGCTGCGTCAAACGCCGCTTGACGATGGGGAGCGGCGGCACCCACCCATACAATTTGTTCGTTATTATATATGCGCCCTACTCTGTGCAGTGCGCCAGCGCTATTAAGTTCAAAACGATCTACTGCTTGCCCAAGTAGCAGCATTAATGCCTTTTCGGTCATACCGGGATAATGCTCTAATTCGATGCCGTCTATGTCGCCAGAATTATTGTAATCACGCACTAACCCAGTAAAAGTAACAACCGCGCCCGTATTACCGCACGCCTTTTCGTCTGCCGACTGTTTCAGCCTAGCGTAAAGCTCTCCTTGGTCGAAATCTTCTACTTGAACTAGTGCAAACATAGCTACCCCCCCGTCACAGGTGGAAATAGCGCCAGCTCATCGCCGTCGCTGAGTACGGTTTGCAGGTCGCAGAGCTCTTGATTGCAGGCAGTTAGTACACTGCCCTCTAGGGCTAATGCCCACTTTTCACTGCGCGTTTTAAGCTGCGATATCACGGTCTCTATGGTGCTGCTCTCGCTTAGATTAAGCACAATATTGTCCTCTCCCGTAACCTCTCGGGTCTGTGCGAATGTTTTTACCGTTACCTGCATACTTTGCCTGTTATCTACTTTGTTGAGGTCGCTTGGTGTGCGCTGATTAATCTTTCCAAGCCTCGAAAATACGTTGAGCCTAAAGTGCGTTGATTTTTGAGTGCGTGTACGCTTTATGCACGTTACTTTTTGAGCTCACTGGTCTTTATTTGAACTAGGTGCCAGACTGCCAATGGCCTGTCTTACCGCCTTTTTTCTCCAGTACCCGTACCCCTTCCATATGCATGCCAGGGTCGATGGCTTTGCACATATCAAACAAGGTTAAGAGCGCCACATTTACGCCCGTGAGCGCTTCCATTTCAACGCCGGTTTTACCGCTTAACTTACAATAGCAGGTGGCTTGAATTCGGTTTTGGTCGGCCTGAATGTCGAAGTTTATATCCACCTTTGACAATGCCAATGGGTGACAAAGAGGAATAAGATCGGCGCAGCGTTTTGCCCCTTGAATACCCGCTACACGGGCAACTGCAAATACATCACCTTTCGCAATTTTTGCTTCAGAGATTTGGCGAATAACGTCTTCGCTTACGTATAAAAAACCTTCTGCTGTGGCTTCTCGCTTGGTAACGTCTTTGTCGCTAACGTCTACCATGTTAGCTTCGCCACCAGCGTTTAAATGGCTAAAGGTACTCATGCTTCCACCAAATGCTTCACAAAATTACACGGTCTAAAGTCGGCATCAAGCTGGCTAGAAATAATTTTTTCCCACGCCGTACGACACGCGCCTGTTGAGCCTGGTAAGCAGAAAATAACCGTATTATTAGCAAAGCCCGCAACCGCGCGAGACTGAATGGTTGATGTACCAATCTCTTCATAGCTTATTTGACGGAATAGCTCACCGAAGCCGTCCACTTCTTTATCGAACAATACGCTAATGGCCTCTGGCGTTGAGTCACGGTGGGTAAAACCTGTACCACCGGTAATTAATACGGCGTGAATGTTTTTATCGGCAATCCATTTCGACACCACGGCGCGCTGCTGATAAATATCGTCTTTCACCAAATCGCGATCGTAAAGGTTATGGCCAACCGAGGTAAGCGCCTCTTTCAAGTAGTCTCCCGACTTGTCGTTTTCGAGGGTGCGCGTATCTGAAATAGTGAGTACGGCAATATTAAGGGGTTGGCTGACAACTGACATATGAAATCCTAATTTGATATGCGACATTTTGGCGGTTTTTGATAAAGTACCAGCCAAAATACTATTTGGTAATCACTTTATAAGGGTGCATGCCATGAATTCAACAATTAAGTTGGCATAAACTATGTCTAAAAGCCTAACTCATCAGCAGGCTATGCGTTATAACCGCCATATCGTGCTTCCTAAAGTGGACCTAGACGGCCAAGAAGCGCTGCTAAACGCCAATATCTGTATCATTGGTATTGGCGGGCTTGGCACCGCGGCCGCCACTAGCCTTTGCGCCAGTGGCGTGGGCTCTCTTACACTTATCGACCACGACACAGTTGAGGCCACCAACCTGCCAAGGCAAACATTGTTTAGCGAACAAGATGTAGGCACAAATAAAGTAGAGGCGGCTAAAGCGCGGCTTACTGCAATAAACAGCGACTGCGACATTACCGTATTGGCAGAACCGTTTTCGGCGCTCAACAGTACCGAGGGCAATACTCAGCTGTCACCAGCGTTAAAACAAGCCATAGAGCGTGCTGACGTTGTGCTTGATTGCACGGACAATACAGACTCGAGAGATTTAATAAACCTACTGTGTTTTAAACTAAACACCCCGCTAGTATCGGGTGCAGCCATTCGCTTTGAAGGCCAGCTTTTCGTAGCTATACCCGGTGAGAGCCGCTGCTATGCATGCTTACGAACGCTATTTGAATCACCCGATTTAAGCTGTGTTGAGGCAGGTATATTCTCGCCAGTAGTAAATATTGTTGGTACTTACCAAGCAATGCTAGCGATGCAAGTATTGATGGATTTCGATAATATTCCTAAAAACACGTTAATGACGTTTGATGCTCTATCGCACGAGTGGCGAAACTGGAAACTACCTAAAGGCGTAGATTGCGAGCTATGTGCTTGCTAACTATACGTGCTTTTGCAGCATTGATGATAAAAGCTGTGTTTAAAAGCAGCATATTTAAACAAAGAACAAGACAGAAAATAGGTTGATTTAAATGACAACCCAAGTAGTGAAAAAACACATGGTAGTGGCGCAAAACGCGTCTGGACGTAACATGAACGTGCCAATTTATCGAATGAAAGGAGCGCGCCCTGGCCCTACTGTGTATATTCAAAGTTCTATTCACGGCGCTGAAGTGCAAGGCAACGTGGTAATTTACCATCTTATTCAGCGCTTAAAAGACATGGATATTTGCGGCGAAATTATCTTAGTGCCCAACTGTAATCCCATTGGCACTAACATTAAAGCCGGTGAGTACACGTTAGGCCGGTTCGATCCTGTGAACGGCACAAACTGGAACCGCGGCTATTTCTTCGATAAAGAAGCGGTTGAGCATTTCGCCAAAACGGTCACCCGCGAAGAGTCTATTGAGGGCATAAAACAACGTTTTCGTGCGCATCTTTCCAATGCTATCGACAACAAATTGGCTGAACCATGGGGTTTAGGCTTGGCACAGCAGTTAAACCTAAAGCTACAGCAAATGGCGGTCAACGCCGATTTCGTGTTAGATCTTCACAACGGCCCGGTGTCTACCCGCCACGTTTATATTCCCGAGTACGCCAAAGACAGCGCCGAGCTGTTTAACATTCCTCACTGTATTTTTATTCCAAACGTATTTGCGGGGGCGTTGGACGAAGCGACGTTCTGCCCGTGGTGGACACTGCAAGAAAGCATAAAAACTAATTTAGAGCGCGAGATTAGCTTTAACGTAGAGGCCTTCACGCTAGAAATGGGTAGCCAAGAAGTGATCGACTTTAACGAAGGTAACATAGATGCCACCAGTATTCTTAGCTACCTGAACGCTAAAGGTGTATTACACGAGTGTGACATTAAACCGAAAGAGATGCAGCGTTTAGGCGTGTATTTGAAAGACTACAAAACCCTGTTTACTAACTGGGGCGGCATGGTGGAGTACATGGCAAAACCAGGCCAAACGGTTAAGAAAGGTGAACCACTGGCGCAAATTCTAAATATAGACGATTTAGACACCGACAACGGCAGCAGAACGCTAGAAGCGCCTTGCGATCTGATCCCTATTCTGCATTTTCCTTCAGCTTCAGTATTGAGCGGAACACAGTTGTATAAGGTGTTTACGAATTACAAGGAGTTGTAGGTTTTTGGACGCAAGTTGATGGCTGCAATGTGAGTAAAGCGGACCTTGACCACAGCCAATGCGCTGGTCCGCTTCAGACAAGGAGCGGACGTTTAGGCTTGTGACACTGGATTTCTGTCATTGGTCAAAAGCGGATAATATTTGCGCCGGCATAAGATAGGAGATTAGGAATCTGACGTATACCTAAGCTTTCAATATGTTTTAACCTTGATCCTGTAAATACGGAGTAAATGCTTCAGAATAGTGCTCTGAGAAAGTTCCATCTATATTCTTAGTAATAAACAAGGCAGCTATATTATGCTCATTTGCTAAGTTCATCGCCTTCTCCAACCCCATAATCAAAAAGGCTGTAGCTAAGCCATCAGCAACCATACATGAAGGTGAGATAACCGAAGTTGATACCATTCTGTGAGTGATAGGTCGTCCCGTTTTAGGATC
The DNA here is from genome assembly GCF_054890645.1 of Alteromonas sp. HB246098. Lineage (NCBI taxonomy): Bacteria > Pseudomonadati > Pseudomonadota > Gammaproteobacteria > Alteromonadales > Alteromonadaceae > Alteromonas > Alteromonas sp. HB246098. Next base: position 108,749 of record NZ_JBTZUG010000003.1, read on the forward strand.
GATCAAATGCGAATAGCGTACATTTTTTTCTTCGTAGAAAATTCGGTAATCACCTGCTGTTGCAATAGCAGCATCACTTGGCTTAATTAAGCGCTGAATTGCACGTGTCTCTGACACTGGCTTCTCCACTGCAATAACCCAATTTCTATTTTCTAAAGAAGTACCTTTGATGCGAATTTCACCACCAATTTCAACCAAGTAATCATGAATTCCTTCACTATCAAGGAGATCTGCAACTACGTCCACTCCATACCCTTTAGCTATTGTCGATAAATCTATATAAATATCTGGGTTTGCCTTACTAACCGTCGCTCCTTCAATCGTCAAATTGCTAATGCCAATTTTGTCTCTGGCTTGCGCGATCATTTCATCGGTTGGCGTTGTTGTTGGTCGTTTTGTAGGGCCAAAACCCCACAGGTTAACCAGCGGCCCTACCGTTACATCAAGATATCCTTTACTGAAGTCTTCGAGACGAATAGCTTCTAATAGCATTTCTCTAAATGCATCGGAGGCTGCAATAGGAGAAGTAGATTTTCTAGCATTGAACAATGACAACTCGGAATCTTCCATGTAGGTAGAAGCTACCTTATTAACATCAAGCAACGCTTTATCTACGTTCAGCTGAATATCTGCCACCTCGACCGCATCTGACATCGCTTTAAACGTAATATGATAGGTAGTACCCATTGTTCTACCTTCCAACTGGAACTTCTTCTCCTGTGCAGGCGAGCATGCCGAAAGAAAATTTATAAAAGTTAGTATGATAGAGATAATATATATTTTTTTATGTTGATTCACGACATCTGTCCTTAGATAGCATATTTTTTAAAAGCTTCGCTTAAAGATTAGCTTTGAGATGTTGTCCCCTTTGGGGAAACGTTAGAATTTTCTAGGAAATTTTGATTAACATGGTAAGAGTCAATTTGGCTTAATTTTATGTATATGAAATATGCCAGACCAAGGCTTGTTCGTCGACAACTGATGTCCGCAATTCGCTCATAGCTGTCATTAGAAATGCAACTGGCCAATGACCGCAATACGTACACTGCTGCCTAACAGCTCCAAAGGCATCTAGAGACAAACACCGGACGGACTCGCATAAGCGATAGCTAGAGACTGATTGCGTTTGTCACGGTTCAAAACTACTAATCAATGCAGCCCAATCATTTTCAAGCTCACTAAAAGACTTACCAGTAACTGCTTGAATATTCTCCCCAGCATAAATTTTCAGATATTGGTCTAAACCATAATTTTCGATCAGGAACTGGGTAAAGGCACCTTCTTGTAAATACGCCAAACGTCTACCTGTTCCCGTTTTTGCTGAGTGCCTTACATTTTCTGATTCAGTCAAAGGTATTAATCCGCCGTAGCTAACCGACGTTTCTGCTACTGCTCTATACAAATCTTGACCAAAATCAGGGTATTCAGGTGATTCACCAAATCTGTGTTGTAAGAACACGGCAAGACCATCATTAAAGAAACGATCTTCATAGCCGTTTTTCTTCTTTTTACGAAAGTCACTGACAGCATACACGTGCGTTAATTCGTGGATAACAGCCATACCGCTGTTTTCTGACTCTGCTGACGAGAAGGCCGAAAGAATTCTCTTCTCTGGAATATGAATCGTATTCCAATCTTGGTAAGGAGTACGACGCTTTTTGGAAATAAATACTACCAAGTCTTCTTGAATTGGAGTTCCATTATATTCTTCAGATTGGCTTAAATAAGCTTTTACAATTTTCTTATTTTCACTGACTCTTGAAGCGAGTTGCTCAACTACTGTAATAGGGACGTCGGCATCATATTCGATGATAAAGTCATCAGCTTTGAAAGTGTTTGCAAACGTTGATGCAGAGAGCAGCAGACTTATCAATAAATACTTATTATTCATAATACTTCCGTGTGGGTGCACTAAACTCCATATCGAGCATAACACTCATTTAAATCACAAATCTATGTTTTATGAGTTTCTGGAAAAACTATGCGTCAGCTTTTGGCACAAGCCGGAAGTAACGGGAAAAAACTGCTGTGTTCACCAAATGTACTTAAAGTGAATTAACGGTAATCTAATAAAAAGCGCTTAAGATCTTGTTCGTGCCGCATTACGTGCAAAATAAAGGCTTTGTTGTCCTCAAATTTATAAAAAATTCGACAGGGCTTTACATAAAGCTCGCGGTAATTGAGGGATGGTAATTCGGGGACTGACTTTCCTGATTTAGGATATTCCTTAAGTATTTCTACTTTGGCGAAGACTTCTTTAACCAGTTTCTTAGCCGCAACTAAATTAGATACCGCTATGTATTCAGCAATCTTGTCCAAGTCATTTAGAGCAGGTTCTGTCCATACTATTTCAGCCATTTATCCATTTTCTCTTTGGCCTGCAGGTTAGTTAAAACATCATCATTTCTTATTGCCTGCTCACCTTTTGCAATACCTTCCAGAATCGACATGCGCTTCTGCATCATCTCATAATCATCAACATCAACTAAGTAAGCCGATGGCTGACCATGTTCAGTGATCAAAACAGGCTCTTTTGAAGTGTGCAGGTCTTGCAAAATTTTTGTGGCTTGTCTCTTTAATGTAGTAACTAATTCTACTTTCACGGTGCAGGTTCCAGCTTTTAAATGTACCACTATAGTATCACTTAGCGATAACCACACAAGATTTCATTCACTCAGAGCAGAGTTACAAGGTAACTAACCACACCCTACTTCACCCAAACTAACGCGATATTTAATCCCACTACGCTGATTAAATACGTCAAAACCATTATCAGAAGCTTTAAGCTCTAGCTCCCATACCCAGTTTGTTTTTTCAATAAATGTTAGTTCATAGCGGTTTAAAAGAAGTGGGCATTTTAAATAGAAATAATGGTAGGCCGTACCCATGGCACCTGGGTCTGCTGTAAACACATATATAGTGTTATTTTCTATTTCAAATTCTTTATGAAAGTAGTCTCGGTTAGTTCCTAGTGTTGCATCAATCAGTACACCTAATAGACCTATCGCAATCTGAATGAGCGCCACTATTGCTAAAACACAGCTCAAAATAACAGATAACCATTTACTTTTAACAAGATGCCTAAATCGACCGTACTGCGTAAAAAGCAGGTACACCCCTGTGCAAAGCGCTATAAGCTTAACTAAGGCTAACGCGTCGCCGACCTGTGACATAAACCGGGGGGAATGGTAATTTAAGCCCCACTGCACATCGCCATGCAGGCTTTCTACTAATGGAACTATTATTAGAAGTAGTATAGCGAGTAAGGATGTGACCAAGGCCGCAAAGGTTCTTTGCGGCACTTGCTTGTTACTCGGGCTATGATTTTGCTCTAATTGCGTTGTCCCTAACATTAATTATCAGCTTTTCTAAATCGGCGAACCTGGCGGAAGCGGTTCTATTTCAAAAGCACCTGGCCATGTCTTACTAGCCCAATAGGTATCAAACTGCTCTTTCAGTATTTCATACTGATTGTCGTCAGCCTTATCGTCTAGCCATTCGCTAAATTCAATTAAAGCAAGTTCAGCTTCCATTCTTACTTCTGGCGCCAACTTATCGTTAGTTACAGCTTTCATCACTGCATTTAACGCCACTAACTGTAAGCGTTTTGCTAGTGGGCTTTGCGACTTATTTTTATACCAGTGAACGTTTAGTATTTGTTTCACTAACATTGAAACGCCTACTTTTTTGCGTCTGTCATTAGTACTTCTTGTTTGCCACTCCAAACGGTTTAAGCGCTCTGGGTGCAACAATAATTCAAACGCGAAGTTAGATGCCGAAGCAGCGGCAGAAACAGGGTCTAACATTAAACCCATTTTTCCCTTAAAGTGCTCGCGGGTAATATCGTCGCCATAGGCCGTAGGTGGAATAAGGGCGAGAACCGACTCAGGAATGGTCAGGTAATCGGCGGTAGTCGCGGTCAGCAACTGTTGCATAGCGCGTTGCTGCACTGCAGGCGCTACAAACTGTTGGCCCTGCGCTTGGGTGTAGTCACCTTTACGTTCGTATTCATACACTAAACCGCCGACTTGCTTTGCTACAGCTTCTAGCTGATAGCGATGTAGCAAGTATATAGGAACTAAAGCATTTTCAAGAGACGACAAGCTACTGTTCGGGCTTAAGGTATCTAGGCCTAAATTGGCTAACGCCAGTTCGCGCACTTTTGAAATTTCATCGAAGGCGTCTAGCGGATTGCTCCCATTTTCCCACATATGGCCATTTGCCGATGCATGTCGACTGCTGCGGGTATCTGGGTCTGACTTAAAGCTTAAGCCCTCGTTGCGACCTTTTACAATAATTTTTGCCAAGGCTTCGGCTTCTTCTACGTCACTGGCAAAGTCTTGGTAACCATATGCTACGGCGTGTATATCCCATGCGCCTATGCCTTTATCATAAGCGCCTTCCAAGCTGATTTTGCCGTTTTTAATACTAATTTTGGGATGAGGATAATCCATCACCGACGCACGGTTGTTTTCACTTGCTGCAAAATTGTGTGCTATGCCTAACGTATGTCCTACTTCGTGAGCAGACAGTTGCCTAATGCGGTCTAGCGCCATCTCTTGCTGCACCGTGGTGTCGGTATTACCCTCTTTGAACGGGCTGATTAGGCCTAGGGCAATTAAATAGTCTTGCCTTACGCGCAGCGAACCTAAAGTAACGTGACCTTTAATAATTTCGCCCGTGCGTGGGTCGACAACCGACGAACCGTAAGACCAACCGCGCGTTGCGCGGTGCACCCAGTTAATCACGTTATAGCGCACGTCCATTGGGTCGGCCCCTTCTGGCAATACTTTCACCTGAAACGCGTCTTTATAACCTGCAGCTTCATAGGCTTGATTCCACCAGCTCGCCCCTTCTTTAAGCGCGGTCATTACCGGCTCGGGAATGCCTGGATCAAGATAATACACAATAGGCTCTACTGCTTCGCTCATTGCAGCATGCGGGGTTTTCTTGTTTAAACGATGACGGGTAATAAAACGCTGTTCGGTAGGCTCACTTATGGGCGTAGAGTAATCAAAGTAGCTGAATTTCCAGTAGCCTGAGTATGGGTGGTACTCTCTGGGCGTATAGTTATCGTCAGGCAGTGCCACAAACGAGTGATGCAAATGCACGGTCACGCTCTCTGGGTCGGGCGTAACTTGCTGCACGTATTCGCCCGGCTTTTTACCTGCAAAAGTGACTAAAGCTTCTAATTCAGTATTTTTTTCAAAGCCTTTAGTTTTAGGTAAGTACACACCGCTTCGCATTTTATCAACGCTGAAGCTACCTTGGTTGGTTCGCGCCATACGGTTTCCTATACCGTGAATATCACTTAACAGAAAAGGCGTATAGTCGATAAGGCTAACTTTGTCGCTTTTTGCTACCAGCGTAAAACCAGCAATAACCGAATCTGCGAAAGCTTCATCAATACTCTGCTTTTCAGCTTCGCTGCCGTGGGCCGCGCGGTATTTGGTGTTGTGCTGCTTTAATAAAACCTTATTACCAAATTTTTCAAAGCTGACTAAGCGCGTGTCGCCTAACTGGCCGCGATCAAGGCCAATATCGTTTGAACCAACGCCATATGGCAAACTGCTTTGGAACAAATATTCGGCATCGTTTATTGGCACGGCCAAGTAAACTTTGTCGCTTTCATCGTCATAGTAAACAGGAATTAAACCATCTTTTTTGGTCATATCGCTGGTGAATTCACCAATGCTTGGTAACGCTGCCCAAGCTGAAGATGCAGACACGACAAACAACACCGTAAACGCAATAGCTGATTTACCCGATGCTTTCACGTGTCGCGCGGCTTTGTGAAAAATGTTCAATTGCAGCATGCAGTTAGTCCTTATTATTGTGAATTTCTAGCCTACCCTATGTTAGAGATTTTGCCCATGGCAATTCGTCGGTTTAACGCTACTCTTTGCTCGACTCTAAGCATTGACTGCCGTTATCAATAATTTGTTGAAACTGATTACAGTATTTAGAGCATTATATATCGAAGAAAGTGTTGATAATCTAACTTGGCTGCTATGAAACAGGACAATCAGGAGAACAATTATGTTAGGCGAAGACCACTCACTACTAAGCGACTTTTCAGAACACAAAGATACGATTAACCGTTTAAATACGACTAGCACTGATTTTGCCGAAAAAGCAAAACGCTATCACAGTTTAGATGATGAAATTAGAAACCTTGAAGAGCTTGGCTCACCCGTTAGTGATGAAACGCTACACAAGCTAAAACACGACCGCGCCGAGTTGAAAGATGAGCTTTATCAGGTGTTGCAACATGCTAAGTAAAGCGAATACGATAAGCCTCTAATGTTGCGGCTTATCGTACGTAATTTTCCGTCTGCAAATTAATGAGTGAACGATTAGTTGGGATTAACTTTTAGAAAGAGTGTCGTTAACGTGTTTTGGTCTGGTAAACCGGTAACCTTTAGATTAAATTTCTGCTGGTAGTCAGAAAACGCTTTGATATCTTCGTCTGTAAATTTATCGCCGGAAATTTCTTTTGGATAAAACCCCATTTTTTTTAACCGTGTTTTTGCTCTCAACAAAATCTCTTTGTAATAATAGGCAGTAGCATCGCCCACTTGAACTTTCACGACCGTCCCTTCAGAGTCCATCCGAATAGGATAAAAAGCTCTTATCATCGTATTGGTAGCATCCAGAAATTTAACATTGCTATTTTCACTACAATGTCTCTGTAATAAAATTAAAAACAACTCAGTTGTCTGCCAAGGAGCAATATCGTAATTGTTATCTTGGAACTGGTTATAAGCAGATAAGTATCCCTCTAGCCATCCTGCATAGAGTAAAAATTCAGAATCTTTTTGTTGGAAACTGACTACGAAATCTTCACATGCTTTCCGGCCAGCTCCTTTAGCAGCGAACTTGCCTTCGCTGTCTGCTGCAAAAACGTTCGAGCTTATGTAGATAAAACAAATGCATGCAAACTGAATAAAAACCTTCATAAAACCTCAAAACTAAAAAAGCCCAAGCGTTTCCACTTAGGCTTATAAAATCTACTTATGTTACTTCTTAAGTTTTGCTCTCGTAACCAAAAGACCAAATAGGCTAATGCCCAACATGAAAACTGAGCTGGGTGCTGGAACACTATTTACAGGATCATCGGGAACGAATGTGATTATCGGTGCTTGCGTAAACGAAAGATCACCTGACTCGGCGAAAGACACGCCCGTTACAAAAGCTTGTGGGTTGGTTGGATCTAGCGCCAAATCTAAATTGATACCTAATATTGAGAAATCGAAAACATCGTCAAAGCCGTTTAAACCAAAATCAAACGTTTCGCCTGCATTTAGAGTAAACTGTTGCAGGGTGTTACCAGAAGTAAACTCAAGTATATAACCGTCTGGGTCTGGCACGGTTGCTAGAGATGGCGCAGTAACAGAAGCAATCGCTAGATTTGATGTATAAACATAACCTGATGCGACATCTGGGTCGAACCATATAGTCTCTTCAGCTTCAACTTCAGGCAGTTCGAATACAAATTCACCATCATCATTAGTTGGATTACTCAAGTCTGGAAGGATTGGAGTAAACTCTGATTCGCCTAACTCCCCAAAACTTGCCAAATACATTACAGAATCATAGCTGCTATCACCAGCATCAGCTAAAAGTAAAGTAAAGGTGTTGTCACCCGGTAAAACCGGTACATCAAATCGAAGAAGTGGGTTGCCATTAGGTGCTAACACACCGTTAAGTGCTGTACCTGGCATTTCAACAAAATCTGGATGATTAATATTGATTGGAGCAAGAGAATCACCAATCTCAGCATCACTTGTAAGAGCACCTGCAACATTTTCACCGTTTACATACAAACCGAAGCCGTCTATAAAAGTGTCGCCAACAAAGTCTGGAAATTCTTCTGAGCCGAAAGCACCAAAAAACGTTATTGTTGAAGCTTGGTCACCATCGACAGTAAAACTGATATCCAATTGAACAGGATCAAAATGTGCAGAAATACCGGTCAAAGGCTCTAACAACTCATTTTGAATACTTGTTGCCGAGTTACCATTGCCCCCGCTTATGAAGTTCTGGGTGCTTGCAGAATCTTGCGCGTCAGTGACATTTCCTGTGCTCAATACAATACCGCCTGCGGCTGGTAAATTGTAAGTCCCAGAAGCATTGGAAAAAATACCAGCCTGACCAAGAGCTGGTTGTGAAGGAATAGTCGAGGCAGCATTTATAACGTCAATGGAGGAAGGGATTAAAACTTCGCAATCATTGCCGTCGCAAAACTCATTTCCAAATGCACCTCCAATTAAAGACGCTGAGTTAATGGTAATGCTTGAATCTGGAACTAATAAGGCGTTAGCCAAACTGAGAGCATCTTGAGTTTCTGTAATAACAATCGCAGAGACCGGAGAAGCACCTAGTGCGATGGCAACTGCAAACGCGGAGGCTTTTGACAGGACTTTTATCACTTTTATATTCCCTTATACATGAGTTTTTTATTATACTTAATCTGTATCAGCAATTTGCACGCCAAACAAAAATAAACTAATAATTACATATACTTAATATTCACATAATGGAAATTAACTGCCATAACATTAAAGCACCGTAAAAAATACTGACACTAAAAACTCAAACTAATTTGACTGCACACCTCAAATTAATCAATACAATTCACAGTATTTGATTTACGGCAGTTATCGTTATCCACCAAGAACAAGGTGCAACTACACCTAACTCGACGTATTAGGCGAAAATAGCTCATTACTATGCGACTTCCCTGAACACAAACATACGATTAACCGTTTAAATGCGAATAGCATTGACTATGCCGAAAAAGCAAATCGCTATCGCAATTTAAATGATGTATATCTACATACTGAAATCTGACTTATCACGATAGCTGACGGATTGACTCCGAAAACGTTCCATTCTTAATTACTTTGTCATTATGAGCTTTAAGGGCGCCATCATTCTGCTTGAACCATTCTACTTTTTCTTTCTTGTTTACTGCCCTAATTAAAGCGGCTTCAAAAACCTCAGAAAGCTTTATATCGAGAGACTTTGCTTCATTGAGAAGGTCACTATTGATCGACGTATTACAAGAAACTTTTTGACGCATAACTATCTCAAGCTAATCAACTAAAGATATTATCCGCAAAAGTTGTGCGCATAGCGAACGCAGTCCCTTTCCTTTTTCAAAGATTTACTTGAATCACTGCCAAGAGTAGGCCCTAATTGCGTTATCGATTCAACCAGCTCAAACTATGAAGGGTTTAATTTTGAAGTTTACCTCTCGCGCTACCGCTATTTCTCCGTTTCTCGCCATGGCCTATGGCGAAAAAGCCACCGTACTAGAAGAGCAAGGTAAAGATGTTATTAGGCTTAATTTAGGCGAGCCTGATTTTGGCGCTCCAGCGGCAGTACTTGCGGCAATGAAAGAAAGCTTGGATATTCCTGACTTTCCCTATACCTCTGCATTGGGTATTCCAGAACTACGTCAATCAATCGCTAGCTTTTATGAAACCCAACATGATGTAAAACTAAGCCCATCACGAGTCGTAGTTACCGCTGGAGCTTCAGGCGCACTACTTTTGGCAAGCGCCGCTTTAGTAGAGCCTGGCGACAACGTGATATTGGGCGACCCTTCTTACCCGTGCAATCGACGGTTTTTAAACGCGTTTGGCGCAGAAGTAACGCTAGTACCAACACGTAGTGAAGATAGCTTTCAACTAACTGCCGAAAGTGTTGCCAATAATTGGAAACACAACACGAAAGGCGTGCTTATCGCCACACCTGCCAACCCTACAGGCACGGCGATAGATATAGACGAGCTGTATAAGATTGGACAATACTGCAAAGCCAAGGGTGGCTTTTTAATTGTTGATGAAATTTATTTAGACCTAGCGCTTTCATTGGATGTTCAAGTAGATACTGCCGCGCCTAAATCAAATAACAACAAACTGCAAACTGTGCTTGCCAACGCAGAACTGCAGGAAACTGTGGTTGTCATAAACAGCTTTTCAAAATACTTTGGTATGACGGGTTGGCGTCTTGGCTGGTGCGTAGTGCCTGAGAATATGACCCCAATAGTCGAAAAGCTCGCGCAGAATTTGTTTATTTGCCCTTCTACCCTTTCTCAAAAAGCCGCACTTTCGTGCTTTACCCCTGAAGCGTTGGCGCAGTGTGAGCAAAACCGCAATACGCTGGCAGAGCGTGCAACTCTTGTTTTTGATGCACTTCAGAATATGGGGCTCAGTTTGGATGCTCAACCCGACGGCGCGTTTTACGCTTACATCAATATCAAACATACAGGCTTAAGTGCTATTGAATTCTGTGATGCTCTGCTCTCGCAGTATCATGTGGCGCTGACACCGGGCAATGATTTTGGCGAGCACAATGCAGATCACTATGTAAGACTTTCTTTCGCTACCAGTATAGAGCGCTTGAATGAAGGACTGGCTCGGCTAGCTACTTTTGTTAAATCATTGTGCTAGTTGCTTTGTATCCACTGTTTAATTTCGTGAATAGACAAATATTACCTAAAAAAATGATAGATATGGGCGCTTGTGCGTATATTGGGAAGTGCATTTTGGTGACACGTGTCGAAACGGAATAAAACAGGACAAAACAATGAGTAACGAACGCGAATTTGATGTAGTTATCTTCGGTGCTACAGGTTTTACAGGCAAACTAGTGGCTGAGTATTTTCAGGCGCAATATGGCAATGACAGCAATGTTAAATGGGCAGTGGCAGGTCGTAACGAAGCTAAACTGAATGATGTAAAACAAGAGCTAAGCATTAGCGATAGCGTTGCTAGTATTGTAGCCGACGGTGATGATGCCGACGCACTTGATGCAATGACAAAGCGCACAGCCGTTGTACTAACTACCGTAGGGCCTTATCAAATTTACGGCGAAAAGTTACTTTCTGCATGTGTTGATAATGGTACGGGCTATACAGATTTATGTGGTGAACCAGCGTGGATGCACCAAATGATCAACAAGTACGAAGCAAAAGCTAAGGAAACGGGTGCAAACATTGTTTTTTCTTGCGGCTTCGACTCTGTGCCCTTCGATTTAGGTGTTCATTATTTACAAGAACATGCGAAGAAACAAACCGGCGAAGTAATCGAATATGTAAAAGGTCGAGTACGCAAAATGCAGGGCACGTTCTCTGGCGGTACAGCGGCTAGCCTAAAAGCAACCATGGCTGCAGCGCACAAAGACAAGTCAGTAATGGCAGCACTTATCAACCCTCTCTCGCTAACAGATGGTTCGACTAACCAACCACAGCCAGATGGCAACAAACCTTATTTTGACGAACAGTTAGGTACGTGGGTAGCGCCATTTATTATGGCGGCAATTAATACTAAGAACGTTCACCGTTCTAACTACCTAGCAGGCTACGCTTACGGTAAGAACTTTCAGTACGATGAAATGATGATGACCGGCCCTGGCGAAAAAGGTGAAGCCATGGCAAACCACGTAGCTAAAGATAAGTCGCTGGCTAGCGATGATGGCCCTAAACCTGGAGAAGGCCCAAGTAAAGAAGAGCGTGAGAACGGCTTTTACGATGTAATGTTTGTAGGCACTGCCAACAATGGCGATATGCTAGCCGTATCGGTTAAAGGCGATAAAGACCCTGGCTATGGCTCTACCAGCAAGATGATTTCAGAATCTGCCCTTTGCTTGTGTAAAGACGTAAACCTATCAGGCGGCTTTTTTACACCAGCAGCAGCCTTAGGCGATAAGTTAATTAGCCGCCTAGAAGAAAAAGCAGGCTTAACGTTTGCTATCGAGAAGTAGCGTGCATTTTCGCACAACTAATATGAAAAAAGCTGAACACAAATAGTGTTCAGCTTTTTCTTTCTGCGCTAGGTGTTATTGTTGTTTTTTCTAAGCAAGTACTGCTTTTAATGCTTTAACGCATGCGTCTGTTTCTGCCGGCGTACCCACACTTATTCGCGACCATGAATCGTAACCTGGCCAAGTGCGCCCTACTACTTTTATACCCTGGGCTTTCATTTTTTCCGCGAACTTGTCGTGCGGCATGCCCGTATCCATGTAAATGAAATTCCCTTGTGGATTCGGCGCATATGGCTGCTTTAATTCTTTGGCGACTTTTACTAACTTGTCACGTTCAGTCTTAATCCGTGAACGCATAGTGTTTAAATTCGCGTGATCATCCATACTTGCCATACCTGCAACCAATGCCAAGTAGTTTACACCACCCATGCGCAACATACCGCCCATGGTTTTAGCTTGCTCAGCTGGCATAATGGCGTAACCTAAACGCTGGCCTGCCATAGCGTGAATTTTCGAAAATGTCCGGCAAATTACTACGTTATGCCCTTCCGAAATAAGCTTCGACTGAACGTTAGCTGGGTAAGCATCTGACATTTCAATGTAAGCTTCATCAATAAAAACTTGCGCTTTCTTCGACACGCGTTTTGCAAAAGCGGTAAGTTTGGCCGCATCTACCATGTTGCCCGTTGGATTGTTTGGGTTACACACATAAACAGCAGTAGTGTCTTCAGTCACTGCTGCTTCAATGGCATCTAGGTCGAAAGTCATGTCATTACCAAGGGGCACGTAAGTCACATCTGCGCCCATAAATTCAGCGCCTCGCGGTACACCTTCATAAGTTGCCATAGACGTTACTAGCTTATTACCATTTTTCGTGATCCAGTCGGCATAGCCAAAAAGAATAGGTGAAGAACCGTTTGTGATAACGATTTGGTCAGCAGATACGCCTTCTTGCTCAGCAATTTTTTGCGCTAATACTTCAACCGTAGCGTCGGTATAACGCGCTAGGTTTAAAAGCTCGCTTTGCATGGCCTTAGCGGCCTTTTTCGAAGGTCCAAAGGCGTTTTCATTTGACGATAAGCGAATAAGGCCATCGTTCACGTTAGGTGTAGCCGAAGGAAAATGTTCGGTAGGCATTCCTGCCGCATGCAGGTCGCTCATTATACCGTCGACACTCGCGGTTAGTGCCACGGCACCAGCCCCTAACCCCATTGATTTTAACCAATTACGACGTGAAGAATTTACCGTTGTTTGTTGGACATTTTTATTCATATTTCGCTCTACCAGCCATCTACATTCTCTTTAGACTAATGGCTTAATTTTCAACGCGCAATAGCGTAAAAACGCTAAACCATTGACACAATTGCACTTTTCCTGTGCACAAAACGCACTAAAATAGACAACACAAGAAGTTTTAACGTGTTAAGCGGTAACATTGCGGTGCAGCGCCTTCTTACCCATTTAGGCGTTTGCGATGAATGACATTTTTTCTCGTATTAGCAGCAAAACTATTACTGACTAAACCCATTGTTCTTTAGCCTGAATCTCCAAGTTGCTACCCGAACCTAAACCATTTAGGCGAATACCAAGTAAGAAATACTACAAACATCACAGCTTCTCTTACCATTCAGAACAGGAGTTTTAAAATGGCTAAGGACCACGGTAACCAAATTAAGAACGACGATACCTATGAGGCCCTTCGCGACGAAGGCTATAGCAAGGAAAAGTCAGCGCGCATTGCCAATGCACAAGCCAATAGTAAACAAACTCCGTCAAAAGACGGCGGCAAAGCAAATAAATACGAAGATCGCACTAAAGATGAACTCTATCAAAAAGCCAAAGAAGTGGGCATTGACGGGCGCTCAAACATGAGTAAAGACGAGTTAATTGATGCGCTGCGTAATCACTGAGGGGGCTTTGGCCGTCACTACACAGCGTTGAAGCAACGCATATACGGCCATTATTAAGTGTCAGCGCACAATTATTATTGATCTCTGGTTAAAAGTCCGAGGGATTGGTCGAACTTTCAGGGTTTGCGAAAGTATCTGTGGAACGAAATTCGGCAGATACAAAAAAATGAACAGCATAAGTTCGCGACTATTGCGACTTCCACTCTTCATATTCACGCTGGGCTTTGCGCATATTTATCAGCAGCTTAGTCAGTTCAGGGTCTTTTTTAATGAGAGTTTCCGTATAAGCAAAAGGTTTAATATATACACCTATCGTTTAAAAGGCATTGCAAAAAGTGCTTTGTAACTCGGTTGAACATCACCAATGCCAGTATCTTTCGTATCTGCGTCTTTGAACGTGCCAAATAAGCGATCCCATACAATACATACACAGCCATAGTTAGTGTTGCTTTCACTGATAACTTGAGAGTGATGATGAATATGGTAACGATTAGTTGTGAAGAACCAGCCAACCACCGCCGAGTTTAAATTCAGGTTGCTATGTGCGAGTATGGCAGTAACTGCAGTTAAAGAAACGACCCCAGCTCCTACCGCGTCGCCGCCTAATAGAACTCCAACAATAGCGCGCGGAAGTATGAGAAAAAAAGCTTCAACCGGATGGTTAGCAACCGCATTTAAGCCGCTTAGTTTTTTAAATGCATGGTGTGCACTATGACCAGATAAATGCCACAAAACTCCCCAACGATGAGACGCCCTGTGATACCAATAATTGACAAATTCAAATGCCGCAAAAATTAGCAACACTTGCGCTATCTTAGGCCATTGCGAAGGCAAAATATTTAATTGCCACGCTTCGCTTAAACTCGCCATCCACTTAAAAAGTGATGCTTCATACAGTGTTTCTATTAACGCATATGCTGCCCCTGCAAGGAACACAAATACCAAAAGTGCGGCAGTTTCACCCGCGCTTTTTCGCCACTCTGGGCGCGCCGGTATAGTAATTTCAAAGAGCGTAATAATACAAAACGCTGCTGTGATAAATAAAATATGCACATCAAGGGAGGCGTTAGTATGTGCCAAGTAAAGAGAAGCAGCTATTAAAATAGGCTGTAACGCCCAATAGACTAGTTGACGCGTTCCGCGTAATAAAAGTTTACTAAACGAAGTTTCAGCGCTCATATCAATTCCTTTTAAAATTCTCTTCCATCTGCGAAATTCGGTGAGTGTACTTACGTCACACATCGCGCTAGAGGTTTTCGTACCTTACTAGAGCGAATTTGATTAATAAACAAGCGAAATGGTTTAAGTTGTTACAATTTGCTACCTTCCTGTTTCAAAATGAAAAACGAGCCGAGTTTGTTAATTCACGCAGAAAGGTTGCACTATGAAACACCAAGAGCGAGATAAAGTTGAAATTGTCCCCTATAAAAAAGTGTGGCTTGAGCAGTTTGAAATCGCTAAGCGCTGTTTATTAACGGAGCTGGGCGATATTTGCGTTTGTATTGACCATATTGGCTCTACTTCTATTCCTGACATGCCAGCGAAAGATCGTATCGATATTCAAATTGGGGTTAGTGAAATATCTCCTGCTATTTGCGACACGATAAACCAACGAATAAGTAAATTAAACTTGCCTAACGCTCACCTGAGCCAAGATCATTTACCGCCTAACGAATCATGCCATGCGGACTGACGTAAAATTTACCTGCAAGGGGTCACAGACCAATGGGCGTTTAAAGCGAATATTCATATACGAAAAGTAGGCGCAAAAAACTTTAAGTATGCTCTTCTATTCAGAGATTATCTAAGCATTGATGACGATACCGCAAAGTCTTACGCGTTCTTCAAGCAAACCCTCGCCTCTCAAATTCCCGACGATAGAGACTTATATTCACAACTGAAAGATCCGGTCTGTGACTTAATTATGATTAGTGCTAGGCGTTGGGAGGACAGACAGCTTTCAATATCTGACTAATAACGGTTGCTCTTTCCTAATTTAGGACATGAGTGATTTGTAACAACGTTTCCATTATTTATGTTTTGAAAATGACCTCATTTTTTCTTTAATCATATTTTTTCAGAAACTTGAAAAAGTCGCGAACCAAATTAAGTCCAGCTTCGTCTTTCTATTGTTTTTATCAGGGAACTAACAAAAATGCTTATAGAAATACTCTATTTGGTGATGCTATTCCTATTAGCACTTATTGAATTAATGCTAAGCGTATGAAAGAAGCAGAGATTGAACTATTAGTATTAAAGCTACAAGCCGGACAAACAGAGGCTTTGGGTGAACTATACACCCTTTTACATGCAAGCATGCGTAAGTACGCAGCGATTAGAATAGGTGATGCTATGGTCGCTGAAGACTTGGTTCAAAACGTTTGGCTGCAAGTCTCAAAACGTGTAATGCGACTTAGAGATGTATCACTATTTAGGAGTTGGCTATTTAAAGCATTGCGTTGGGAAATTACTGATTGGCACAGAAAAGCCGCAAAAGAAGTCGTGTCATCGACGCTTCCCGAAAAACCTAACTGTAACAGTAAAACCGACGACATCTTTGTGCTTCCTTTGCTTGAAAAGCTCGTAGATGAGGAACGTGAGGTAATAGCACTTTATTATTTAAACGATATTTCCGTGCGAGAAATAGCACTTATTATCGACTCTCCACTTGGTACGGTGAAATCTAGATTGCATAGAGCGCGCGAGAAACTCAAGCAATTATTAGAACAAACAGAAGAAAGGTAACTGAAATGAAAAACGACTTTGATAAAAAAATTTCGCAAACCCTTAAAAACCAAGCACAGGAGTTAGACGCTATGCTCGACGGCGGTATGTTTAACTATTTGAAATATGGTTTTGATAAAAATTTTGCGGGCATTATGAAGTTAGGCTATGCCATTGCAATAGTACTATCGATTGTAATGTTTTGGGTAGGTTTTAAGTTTTTTACCGCTATGCCAGAGGAACAATTGTTTTGGGGAGTATTGCTAATTCTCTCTTTCATTGCACAGGTCACAACTAAGTTGTGGATTTTTATGCAGACAAACCGAAATATCCTGTCCCGTGAATTACGCATGATGGAACTACGCCTATCTACACTAGAAAAATGACTAGCAGAACAAATTAAGGGTGAAAATACTTAGCACTATCAAATCATGAGATAATTTCATACAAAAATGAAATTAAGTCATTTTTATTCATAGATAAAACCGCGTATAAATTTATTCATAGCTTTTACAGCATTTACATTACTCGGTTTAATCTTAGGAATAGAAGCGCATTCTCATGAACAATAACGTGGATACAAATTTCTCTTTTACTATTAACAGCGTTCAGTTTAATGAAGATTATCGCCCTTCAGACAACACGCGCATTACCACTAACTTTGCTAATTTAGCGCGAGGTGAACGCCGAAAAGAAAACTTACGCGATGCGTTAGGTATGATTAACAATCGGTTTAATGCTCTAGCTAGCTGGGACAATGAGCGTGGCGATCGCTATGCCGTAGAACTAGAAATAGTATCGGTAGATATTGATGTAGAGGGTAACGGCAACACCTTTCCTACTATCGAGATTTTACAGACTGACATAATCGATAAACAAACGGGGAAGCGTACCCAAGGTATTGTGGGCAACAACTTCTCGTCTTATGTTCGAGATTATGATTTTAGCGTTCGCCTTTCTAATCATAATCGTGGCCAATCGTCATTCAGCGTACCTAACGATTTTGGCGATCTACACGGTAAATTGTTCCAGTATTTCGTTAACTCAGAAGCTTATAAAGCACATTTCTCAAAGCTCCCGGTTATTTGCTTAAGTGTTTCCGATAACAAAACCTATCGCAGAACCGAAAACCAGCATCCTGTATTAGGTGTTGAATATCAACCTAACGAGTCCTCGTTGACCGAACAGTATTTCAAAAAGATGGGCTTAAACGTTCGTTATTTTATGCCGCCTAACAGCGCCGCCCCCTTCGCGTTTTACTTCTTTGGCGACTTACTGAACGACTATACAAACTTAGAGCTTATAAGCACTATCGCGACTATGGAAACGTTTCAGAAAATCTATCGCCCTGAAATCTATAACGCTAACGCACAAGCAGGTTTAAGCTACAAACCGAATTTAAAAAATAGCGATCACTCGTTAACACGCATTGTGTACGACCGCGACGAACGCAGTCACCTCGCCGTCGAGCAAGGCAAATTTGTGGAAGAGAACTTTATTAAGCCTTATCAACATAAGCTACAGCAATTTACAGCAAGGTACGCCAGGTAAACCCTCTGATACTGGTTATTGGTAACTTGCTCGTTGCCAATTGCAATCAAGGGCTCGCTAAGGTGAGTCTCTAAGTTTTGGTGGGGCACTACGGCCTGCCCCACAGGCATTCACAATAAATACTGACTTAAAGAATACGAATCACATGAAAAAATTACTCCCCACCTCTATTGCTGGCAGCCTTCCAAAACCTTCATGGCTTGCAGAGCCTGAAACCCTGTGGTCGCCGTGGAAGCTAGAAGGCGAAGCATTAGAAGAAGGTAAAAAAGACGCCCTGCGCGTTACACTTCAGGAACAAACGATATCAGGCATTGATATTGTGTGCGACGGTGAGCAAACCCGTCAGCACTTTGTGACTACCTTCATTGAGCACCTTGACGGTGTAGATTTCGAAAACCGTAAAACAGTACGAATTCGCAATCGTTACGACGCGAGCGTTCCCGTTGTAACCCAGGCGGTTACCCGACCTAAATCGGTATTCGTTGAAGATGCTAAATTTTTAAGAAGCCAAACTGATCAGCCTATTAAATGGGCGTTACCTGGCCCAATGACCATGGTCGATACCTTATACGACGACCATTATAAAAGCCGAGAAAAGCTCGCATGGGAATTTGCGAAGATTTTAAACCAAGAAGCGAAAGAACTAGAGGCTGCAGGCGTTGATGTTATTCAATTTGATGAACCCTCATTTAACGTGTTTTTTGATGAAGTAAACGAATGGGGAATTGCAGCATTAGAGCGCGCTATTGAAGGGTTAAAATGTGAAACAGCGGTACACATTTGCTACGGCTACGGCATTAAAGCCAATACCGACTGGAAGAAAACGCTAGGCTCAGAATGGCGTCAATATGAAGAAAGCTTCCCTAAGCTAGCAAAGTCGAACATAGATATGGTGTCATTGGAATGCCACAACTCCCATGTACCCATTGAACTAATATCGCTTCTTAAAGGCAAAAAAGTGATGGTAGGCGCTATTGATGTTGCAACTGACAGTATAGAAACGCCAGAAGAAGTAGCGGCTACTTTGCGCGAAGCTTTGAAGTACGTGGACGCAGATAAGCTCTACCCCTGTACTAATTGTGGTATGGCTCCCCTTTCACGAGATGTTGCAAGAGGGAAACTTGAAGCACTTAGCGCTGGTGCTGCGATAGTAAGAAAAGAATTAACCCTTAAGCGCTCTGCTTAACGCTAGTTTTATTAATTTCCTTCATATCTTTAAAGCAAGTTTGCAATAAGGCAAACTTGCTCCCCTTAACTTTCATTAGCTATCCAAACACTGCTCGCCCGTCTTTCGTAGACCAACATCCAATCGTTTAACGTTTATATAATTTTTTTTAGGCATTAGAAGCATTTATTTATTTTTTGTCTAAACTAAAAACAATAGCCTCGCTCCCGGTATCAGAAGACGCATTTATGTAACGTCAATTTTGGCTGAAAGGGAGTTGCAGATTAGATGTTGTAACTAACTCCACTGTTCAAAGCGATAATGACGTTAAAACTATTAGTAAAAAGCCTAGTTAAACTCGTAACCTATAGCATCTTAGCAGTACTTTTTTCACTCACCTCTTCGCTATCGTTTGCAGCTGAGACTGGTAATAGCATTTTAGAAGAAGCCTATGAAATACGAAGTTCAAACCCTCAGAAATCAAGAGAGCTGTTTAAAAGTTTAGATAAAGCAAGCTTAAGCGAAGATGATAAGGAGCTTTACGATTTTACTGCAGCTTATATGAAGCTTGTAGCTGGGGACCTGTTGAGTGCCTCAGAAGCGTATCAACAGATTGCCGAAGGTGATTATTCGTTTCGCTATCAGTTTCAATCATACGCAGCGCTTGCTGCTCTCAATGCAGCAACCCAAAATTGGGCTGAGGCATTCTCTGCTATGGACTTTTTAACTGAGAATATAGACAAGGTCACCGATCCCTTAGTCAAGGAACAAGCCCACAATGCGATAATCAACTTTTACAGCTCTATTGACGAGAAAGAAACGGTAATTAGTTATGGAAACTCGTTGATTAGCGGGCAACACTCTCCTCGATTCACGTGCTTTTTACACATGCAGCTTATCGTTGCTTTGGTCTCTACACAGGATGATTCACTCTCTGAAGATAGTTTTACTAAGGCGCTAAACTACTGTGAAAATGCAGAAGAAAAGATAGCGCTTATTGCTATTTACACACACTACGCTACCTATCTGTACAACAAAAACGAAATTGAAGCTTCGCTAGCGGTGTTACACTCGCATCTAAGCGAAGTTGAAAGCACTAAATATCCACCGTTGTTAGAAGAGTATTACGCATTATTGAGCAAAATTTATTTTTTACGCGAAGAGTATGAGAAAGCACAAGAATACGCTTACAAGGTGCTAGGTGAGGAAGAAGATACAGGTTACGCAGTCATCTCTGACATAGATGCTTATGAAGTCTTATACAAAATCGCAGAAAAACAGCAAAATTATGAAAAGGCGCTGCAGTTACATAAAGACTATGCAAAAGCGCGATCGCTAAATTTATCTAGTATGAGCAATAAAATGCTAAGCATTCATAAAGCACAGCAAGATAGTTTAATAAAATCGAACCAAATTACCCTACTCGATGCGGAAAACTCCCTGTTAAAAGCCAGGGCGCAGCTAGCGCAAGAAGAAAGCAATATACGCCGGCTTATTTATCTTGTGCTATTTATGGCGTTCTTAGTGATAGCTTTTTGGCTGTACAAAAAAAGAAGCCATTACATTGCACTTAAAAAAATCTCGCAAAGAGATGGACTTACCGGTATAGCCAACCGCACCTACTTTACGAAAATATCAGCTGAGCTTATAAATTATGCTGATCAGAATGCAAAGCCTGTTAGTCTAATTATTTTTGACTTAGATGATTTTAAAAAAATAAACGACACCTATGGACACCAAGTAGGCGATCAAGCGCTTCAGAGTGCAGTAGCTGCTGCATTAAAAGGTTGCAGACCAGATGACTACATCGGACGCTTGGGCGGTGAAGAATTTGGCATTATTTTACCTAACTGTGATTTGGAACAAGCTATGACAGTTGCCCAGCGCTGCCGGAAACAAATAGAACTCACCAACCAATCAGGTTCACAACAGTTCAAACTTACAGCAAGCTTCGGCGTAGCTAGCGCTCCTAAGGTCGCCTACGACTTTGAAGCTTTGTTTGAAAACGCAGATAAAGCACTTTACCAATCGAAAAACTCGGGCAAAAACCGAGTTAATATTTAGTTTGATTGTTTATCCTCTATTAATAGCGCGAAGGTGAGCAACACATTTTCCTTACGTGTACTCAGGGTGGTAGTGAGTAATTGGAAGTAAAAAAGCTGCCCATAATTAACCTATTTACAACAATTTAATTAACACCCTCATTGCGTCGATAAAAACACATCTTATTACGCTGAAATGCAGAACTTACTTTCAAATGTTCAATGGTTGAACTATTAACCCAAATCACCCTAATTTCGGTTGCAAAGTTTGTATTTTTAGTTGCGTTATCTCGAAGTCAAATCAAGTCAATAAACGCTCATTCAAACTACATTTTGAACAACTGGTTATATAAAGTACTAACTCCGCTCACTTTTTCAACAATGCTCGTAATACATAGTGAAAACCTACTATTTAAACAAACATCAATTAAATGTTAACCCCCCAAAGGGAGTAAGTTGTTTCATCGAAAAAAATTGATTTCGCTTGTTCCTGCTCATTAAAATGCGCGCCCTCTTAGACATAAGTATAAATCCGTATATAAATCGACATAGTAAGGCTTGCCTACAATTTTGGGCCTTATTTAACAACAAGCATCTAAATTCTAATTCATTAGGAACAATCCATGAAAAACATTGCAACTGCTGTTCGGTTAGCATTGGCTGGTAGTGTCGCTTTGACATCTGGCAACGTATTAGCGCAAGACTCAGCTTCTGAAAGCGCTGATGTTGAAAAAATTCAAGTTACAGGTTCACGTATTTCACGTCAGGGCGCGATCGCACCATCTCCTGTTACCGCTATTTCTGGCGAGTCACTACTAAACTCTGGCGCGATGAACATTGGTGAAGTGCTTAACGAGCTGCCTTCTTTAGCGAATACCTTCTCGCTAGGTAACTCAAGTCAATTTATCGGTACTGCGGGTTTAAACATTCTAGACCTTCGCGGTATGGGCACCGACCGCACGCTTGTTTTGGTTGACGGTAAGCGTCATGTGTCTTCATCAGCGGGTACTGCTGCTGTCGATACCAACACTATTCCTACTTCATGGATTGAGCGTGTAGAAATCGTAACAGGCGGTGCATCTGCTGTATACGGTGCAGACGCCGTTACCGGTGTGGTTAACTTCATTCTTAAAAAGAATATTGAAGGGTTTGATGTTAGCGCAACGCAAGGCTTTGCGCAGGAAAATGGCTATAAAAACGATAAGTACCAAGCGTCTTATGGTTTTAACTTTGACAACGACCGCGGCAACATCGCTTTTGCTGCTGAATACAGCTCTCAAGAGTCGCTAGATGCCTTGGACAACCCTTGGACTGCTACACCCTATCGCAACATGAGCTTTGAAAGCATCATGGGATTTGAGCGTAACGAAGATCAGCTGAATTCAACCGCCTACCCAGATTATATATACACTGCTAACGCAGGTTACTACGTAATCAACAATGCGGGTGTATTCGGCGATGGCACAAAAACTTTCAACGCTGACGGTTCAATTAAAGACATATATATTGGTGACCAAGTAGATGGTTCTTTCTGCGCGAACTGTGATTCTTTCAACCTTCGCCAGTTCACACAGCTACAGCCAGAATTTGACCGCACTAATCTAAACGTTAAAGGTAACTACGAGCTTAACGACGACACGACGGTTTATGCGCAAGCAAAATATGCACGCACTCGTGCTATTTCTATGGCGCAGCCGGCATTTTTCTTTGGTGATGCCGAAGCCTCAATTAAAAAGGGAAATCCCTTTTTAGATGAAAGCGTTGTTGAGTATATGAAAGTAAACGACGACCTTCAGAGTATTCAGCTAAATCGCATGATGACCGATTTAGGAGTTCGTACGGAAGCTGACGAGCGTGAAACCTATCGCTACGTGTTAGGTGTAGAAGGCTATATCAATGATGAATGGAACTACGAAGCGTTTGTAAACTACGGTAAAACAGAGCTAGAGCGTGAAAACCGCAATAACCTGATTTTGCAAAACTTCTACAACGCGATAGACGCTGTCACGGATGAGAACACCGGCGAGATCGTTTGTGCATCAGGTAGCGACGATGGCTGTGTACCTCTAAATATTATGGGATACGGTCAAGCCTCACAAGGAGCTATCGATTATGTGAATACCACGTCTGTAGGTACGAGCAAAATTGAGCAGTACAACGCAGGCGCAACAATCGCAAACTCAGGTATCTACGAGCTTCCAGCGGGCTACGTTGGCTTTGCCGCGGGTGTGGAATATCGCAAAGAGAAAAGTGAAATCGCTGAGCCAGACAACGCAGCAGGTACCTTCTTCAATGCGCTAGGTGAAGACAAGGGTGAATATGATGTCTCTGAGGTATTCACTGAAGTTACTATTCCACTTCTTGAAGGTTTACCAGGCGTAGATTCGCTTACGTTCGACACAGCGGCGCGTATTGCTAATTACTCATCTATTGGCAACGCAAAAAGCTGGAAGCTTGGTTTAGATTGGCAGGTTTTCGAAGACTTACGTGTTAGAGCAACTAAGTCATCTGCCCTTCGCGCACCGAACATTAGCGAACTTTACGGTGAAGCCAGCCAAACGTTCTTCGATGTTGACGACCCTTGCCGAACAAAATACCTAGAAAACCTAGCTAATCCCGACCAGCGTATTGCTAACTGCGCAGCACTTGGCGTTCCGGCAGACTTCAACTCTAACTATGATGCAGCAACGTTGGAAGGCGTAAACGGTGGTAACATCGATCTTCAAGCAGAACAGTCTATCTCTAAAACCCTAGGTTTGGTTTATACTCCAGCTTGGTTTGAAGGCTTTACTGCGACAGTCGATTACTGGGAAATTGAGCTTACTGACGCGATCACCAACATTGACGGTCAAACTATTCTAGACCGTTGTGTTGACTCTGAAACAGGCATCGATAATCCGTACTGTGGCCTTATCGACCGTGATTCAGAATCAGGCGAAATTACCGAAATTCGCAGCTACGCGCTGAACATTGCAGGGCAAGAAGCAAAAGGTGTAGATTTCGAATTAGGTTACGACTTTGATGCACTTGAAGGTGCATTCCGTACAAGCCTAATTGCGACTTACCTTAAAGATCGTAAAGAATTTCCATTCCAGGACAACCCAGAGCTATTTTATCAAAACGCTGGTACTGCGGGTGAATCTGACTGGCAAGGTGTATTCACGGTTAATTACAGCCGTGGAGATTGGGAAGCAAGCTGGAAAACGCGCTACATTGAGCGCGCAAGCATTTACGACAATCAAGAGTTAGCACGTAACCCTAACCCAAGTAACCGTATGGAACTGCCTTCATACGCAGTAACTGATGTAACTGCCGGTTATAACTTCAAAAATGGGGTAAGCCTAACGGTGGGTATTGATAACCTGTTTAACCGCGCGCTACCTACAGGTACAACAGGTACTGGCTCAACTGACGCTGCATACGACAACATTGGGCGTTTTGGCTATGTAACCGTAGCGTACAAGATGTAATTTACGATTTAGTACGTAAACCAAAAACCGGCGTTTTTACGCCGGTTTTTTTATTTGAGTTTTTCTTAACTTTGTAAGCAGCAAAATATGGGATCTTTCAAGACTTGTTACAGTGGTAGTTCCGGTGCCAACCCCATAATCTCTGGACATACCCTCTACGACTTCTCATTCTGTAAGGTCTGGATATCTTTTATCAAGTACTGAACAGAGGCGGCATTTAAGCCATTATATATCCCTCGAATATGTTTGTTTTTATCAATAAGTAACAGGCTTTCTGTATGCAGAAAATCTTTGTTCTTTTGCACATTACCTAGATCTTCACTGGCAAAATAAGCTTGTTTGGCAATAGTATAAATTTCGTCTTTATCACCGGTTAGCAAATACCACTGCTCGTTATTTATTTTGTTTTTATTGGCATAGGCTTGCAGCACTTCGATAGTATCTGTTGAAGGTCTTATCGAATGCTGAACTATTCTTACATCATCATTTCCTTTAAACGTTTCTTGTACTCGTATAAGTTTCGAACGCACTGTGGGGCAAATACCTGGGCACGTGCTGAAGAAAAAACCCGCGACGTAAATTTTGTTGTCAAGATCCTTGTCGCTAATTGTGTTACCGCTTTGGGCGGTAAAGCTAAAGGCGGGAATACTGTGAAAAGAGGTTAAGTCTACTTCACC
Source organism: Alteromonas sp. HB246098 (assembly GCF_054890645.1). Classification (NCBI taxonomy): domain Bacteria; kingdom Pseudomonadati; phylum Pseudomonadota; class Gammaproteobacteria; order Alteromonadales; family Alteromonadaceae; genus Alteromonas; species Alteromonas sp. HB246098. The sequence continues at coordinate 134,060 of NZ_JBTZUG010000003.1, forward strand.
CTCTGATAACCAATAAGGCGAAAATGAGGCGTCTTGGTAGTATGGTAACTCTTCAACATTGGCGCTGTTGTTCTTTTCGGTCAATACTTCGGGCTTTTCAGCATGAGAAAAACCGCTACAGACCAGCAGATTGCAGGCGATAGTAATCAATAGAAATTTCTTCATCTTCTAATCCAACACAGTTATTTGCTTTTCTTAAGCCGAATATTCGGCCATTTTTGTACTCAAAATTACTAAAGAGCTTGCCGTTTTTTAGCCACGCTTGCTGTAGCCCGTTTGGCTGCCCTGACTTAAAATTAAAGCGTTTGAATTTTTCGCCACTGCGATACCATTCCACAGCAACACCTTGAATTTTTCCTTTTTCAAAGTAACGCTTTGAACGTATATTGCCGTTGGCCCACCAGCTAATTGCTTCCCCTTCCCGTTTCGCGTCGTTGAATGTAGCACTAAACGCAAGTGTGCCATTTTTAAACCATTTCTTCGTTTCACCGTGACGTCGGCCTTTTTTAAACTGCTCACGAGCTGCAATAGCACCGTTCGGGTATCGTGTGACGACTTCTCCAGTAAAAGGCTTTCCTTTGAATATACGAAGACCTTCGCGACTTATCGAAATGTCGCTATTAGACACAGGCTGCTTTTCGTTCCCATGAAAAAGGGGCTTTAAATACACAACCGCGCTTAATACAGACAACCCTATGATTAAAGCGATTAAATACTTCATAAAAAAGCGCAGCTTAATTCACTCCGTTTGGCGTACCCTGAAAATCGCCTGGAAAAATAAGGTAATAATCGCCGTTTAGGTATTGTTCAGTTGAGACATGGTAATGGTACTCGCCTTCCTCATTTGACGGGTCGGTAAATTGAGTGATACCCACATGGCCGTTTGATGCATCGAGATCGGTGGGATAGTCGGCGCTTGAATAACAACGTCTACCGTAAATAAAGAAGCCGTCTGACATAATACCTACCAAGCTATCATCGTCATAAGTAATCGCTTTAGGTTCAAGGTGATAATGATAGGTTTGTGGGCCGGTATGTGCACCGTTTCTATCAAAACCTTGTATTACGCCCAGTGAAACATCGCCGTTACCTTCAGAGTCATTGAAAATAGGCGCACCACTGGTGGCAATACCTATTGCACCTAACGGAGTTGCAGAAGAAGAGTCAGCCAACTCAGGGTTTACCGGTACCGTAAGTTGAAACAAATTCACATAATCCTCGATATCTCCGGGTGAGCGCTGTTGATTGAATAAATCTGCGTCTTCAGGCGCTACATAAAGGCCGCTTTCATTCCCTGAGTCCCAATAGGAAGAAGTATGGTTAGGCTTACCATTCGCTTCAACGGTTACAGTACAGCCGTCTGAGGAAAGTACAGCAGTCACGTTTGGTGAGGCGTTAAATTCTAGGAAAATTGCAGGCAAAGTTGTTGCCGGGTTATCGCAACTACCTGCAGTACTATCGGTTCCACTATTACCAGTGTCGCCTGAATCTGCGCCGCTGTCTGTAGATGAGTCGGCATAGACGGTTAAACTATCATTGTCTGAGCCCCCGCAGGCAACAAGCGCTCCGACCAACGCCACTGTGATCAATGGACGCGTTAAAGAAATAGGCTTTTTCATAACTGACTACCTTAGCAACCGTAATTTTTATTAATTTGTGACTTAAAGATACTGAAAGTTTGTGCAGAGAATGTGCAGAAAGCGCACAAATAGTAATGAAAATAGCGACGATAAAACTGCAACGGCACTACTTATCATTATTTGTAGCGCAGCGTTGATAACTATAAAGATAAACATATTGTCAGAGTCACAAAGTGGTCGGCGTTGATCCATATTGTTCTCAATGAAATAGTAAAAAGATTGAAATACTTTAATGAAGTATCAAAGTAATAAAGCAGACCTAACAAAGCAGGAACACTTGCCCATGAATGTAGCTAAACGATTCAAAGTCTCTACCAGTATTCTTGCTATCGCCCTCGTGTTATCACCTTGTACATTTCCTCAGGAACACCCAAAAGGCCCGCATCCTGAAGGCCCACCACCTCCTCGGCCAGATACGGCTGAAACATTGGCAATAAAAGCCCGAATGGGTGATACAAGTACGCTTATGGGAGATATTAGTGTTCCAGCTGCAACGGAAGACTGTGACAACAGTGAACATATTATGACGCTTCTGTGCCTCATCTCTTTGCTTAAATCTACCTTAAGTGAAGATAATCTATCGCTAATCCAAACCGAATATTCACTGGAGCAAGCCAAAAACTGGAGCAATTTGCCCGCCGGTGCGTTCCCAGAGCGCCCAGGAATATTTCTTGGCGAATTGTCTATCAAACAAAGGGGCATGGTAAAAGCTATTTTGAAAGAAGCGGCCAGCGAAAGTAGAAATGAAGGCTTCGATGAAATGGTGCAAACACTTAACGCCGATGACTACATAGGAACTATTAGCACAGACTATAAAGCCGCGTACTCCTCTTACAATGGTAAGCTCGCCTTTTTAGGTGAGCCATCAAAGGACGGACTTTGGGAATTATATTACGGCGGTCATCATTTTGCCTTCTCTAACACGTACAACAACGGAAAGCTTGTAGGCGCTACGCCTTCTTTTCGGGGGATTGAGCCCTTCCCTTCTTTCGAAATGAATGGGCGTGAAAATAAACCGCTTTTGCAAGAACGCGATGCGTTTTCGAAATTACTCACATCATTAAGCGAAAACCAGCAAGAAAAAGCGAAATTGAAAGGAACTTACCGAGATATTTTAGCGGGGCCGCAAGCTGATGATGCTATTCCCGAAAAGCAAGAAGGCTTAGCAGTTTCCTCACTATCAGAACAACAGGTTTCTCTGTTGAAAGAAGCTATCTATACCTATGTTGGCGATATTCACGAAACCGAGGCGAAACGGTACATGGAAAAATACGCAAGTGAATTTAACAACACAGTTATCGGGTTTTCTGGGACTACATCACTGAACTCTGAAGACGATTATGTGCGCGTTCACGGCCCCTCGCTATGGATAGAATTCTCTATGCAGTCGAACAAATCGACAAATCAACCAGGTAACCACCCTCACTCGGTTTGGCGTGATAGACAAACCGATTATGGCGGACAAAAGTAGTGATAACGATAAAACCGTTTAAAACTCTTATCAGTGTTACTTGCGTTTTTGTATGCAGCTTCTTCGCGCTAGCATGTCCAGCTAGCGCGCATTCACTGCCAGGCAGTGAGTTAGTCATTAAACAGAGTAGCTCTCAAACAAGGATAACCTTAAGCTTCGCTTTGGAAGAGTTTGTTATTGCAGCGCCACACTTAAAGTTTGTTGAAAAGACATCAAGTTTAGGTGATTTGACCAATAGCCAAGTCAAGCAATTGTCTAGCTATTTTAACCAATACTTTAAGATTAAGCCCTTAAATGACGAACAGGATGATCAGTTCATTTCACCAAGCTTAGATGCAATCGAAATACAGGGCGCATTCAATGAGCACGTTGGACGATATAGACGAGTTGAAGCCCAATTTTCAGTGGATTCAAAAACGTTGCCGTACAACAGCCTTTTTCCAGCTGTTCTGCACTTCGACGCGATTTTGCACGAAATACGAAGTCATAGAGTTGCGGTGTTTTATGAAGGTGAGCAGAACAGTAAGATAAAGCTTGTTGACTTTGTTTACAGTGAAACTAACGGAAAGCCTGCCACCCATTTACTGTCACCAAACAGCTAACAGAACGTTTAACGGCCTTGCTACTATGAATAAGATTTTAGCATGTCAAACAGCGGCATAAGTTTAACCTCGGCACAGAAAAGCGGCGATTCACTGTTGACCCAACCAGCGCAAGTAAGATGGCTTGGGTCTTTTTCAACAGGCGCAACCAACATGTTTAAACAATCATTGCTTTTGAGTTGCGCTAATTGCTGATTATCGATACACATATTTTGCGAGACGTAGATCATTGGGTTACTTATCAAGTCATAGCCTAGGGCCTGAGCTCGTTCTAACATTGCCGAAGACATTAATGAAAGCGGATAAAACTGTGGGAAACAAACCGTATTCGCAAACTCATCAATGTATTGTGTTTGATCGGCAAAGGCGCTTAACAGGTAATTTTTAGCATTACCAACAATCATCCATTTTCGTTTTAAAAATGCACTGTCATCTAATAATGTTCGGTCTGGCATCTTTGAAAGATGACCTTTGTCATACCTAAGCAATGGGGACGAAACGGATAAATAGTCTGACTGCCTGTAGAACCCCATTAGACTTGGCTTTCCCGATGCTTTTAAGATCAGGCGTTGCGATTCTTGTTCGCCCATCGGTGTTTTAGAAATACGGGCCGACTTGAGTATCAAGCTTAGTTCGTCGCCCTCTTTAGCAGGGTTAACGAAGCTAAATTCATACACTGAGTATTGTCTTTGCTCAATAGTAGACGCACTTTGGTTTATCTGCGTTTCTACAAACAAACCAAGTTGAAAGCCAAGCGCTATCGTACCTTGGAACGGGTTACCTGCAATACGCTGCCAGCGCAATGGATCGTGAAACAAGTTAAAATCGTCCGTAGCATTTCGAGCGATGTCGATATGTAATTGGGTAAGAATGTGCACTTGCTTTCCTTAACTAAGAAACATCCACCATAAAAAGCTATTTCAAACACGGTATTTGTGTTCAAAGATGCCTAATTCACATAGCGAAGGGGAATATTCCACCTTACAGTTTCACCAAGTATAGGTCATAAAAGCAATAGCAACTAACTCTCAGATATTGCATTGTTTCATCGACATTTAGCCCTTATTCGAGTCATTATTTTATCGCCATGTACACATCTATGTGGTTGGCATTCACATAATGCTCGAAGTCCACTGTAAATGCCCTTTCATATTCAGTATCTGCTTGGGTGAAATAGCGCCAGATATCACTCCACACATCGATAGCAATTTGCGGCATTTCACCTTGTCGGGAAAAAACAAGATATTTTCCCGCGGGGATAGTAATGTTCTCAATCTTTAAATGTTCGGGCACTGTGTCGCCATCAAAACCTGCTAGCACCGAAAAGTCACCGGTATGATCTGATTCGTAGTTGAAATAAACGCCATACACCCGCTCGCCGCCTCGATAGTCAACAGATATTGAACTATCAAACCTCTGCCAAAGCGCGGGGATCTTTCCCTTTGGCGAGAATTCAGCATGATTGTTGGTAATCACCGAAAAGCCTTTGATATTTATCGGTGAAGTTAGTTTTCTTACGTCCATAAAAACGTCCTAATTGTTAAGCATACAGAAAGTTTGTCTAAGCAAGTGGATTCAAGCAAACCATGTTTTAGCAGAATGACTTCAACACCTTACCTTAAGTTTCACTCCTACTGGTACGTTTCTTGATTTAATTTTTGATAAAATAATAAATGCTTCTCAAAATAAAAAACAAATTTAGGACTCACCATGGCACATACAGGAAACGTCGTTATTTCGGGTGAAGGTTACGATGTTATTGACTGCGAAACGTGCGGATTTAAACATGTCACGCCAATTCCAGACAAACTGGAGAATGAAACACTTTATCGTGATAGCCACTACGATGACGGCGAACGCGATAGGCTAAATTATTATGAGCGAGACCGCGATTGGTGGCTAATGAGTTACCGTGATGTGCTTAGTGAAATAGCTCAATTTATTACGCCTAATGATGACAATACCCTGGTTGATATTGGCTGCGGTGCGGGTCTGTTTTTGGAAGCCGCCAAAGGTGAAGGGTGGAACACAGTTGGTGTCGAAATAAGTACAATAGCGGCAAACCATTGCCGCGATAAAGGCTTAGAAATCATTAACAGCAGCTTCGATGCTGATCTCACCAGCCTTCCAGAGAATATCAAAGTGGTTCACATGCGGAATATTCTTGAACATGTGCCAGACCCCTTTTCGCTTATCAAAGTAGCTTACGACAAACTTGCTAGTGGTGGAATACTCGTTGTGGGTGTACCCAACGACTTCAACCCACTTCAAGAAGGCCTAAGAAAAACGCAAGACTACAAGCCATGGTGGGTTTCAGTTCCACATCACTTGAATTACTTTGACTTCGACTCGCTTGAAGCACTTGTAGAAAAATGCGGTTTCAAGCCAGTGAGTCGTTTTTCAAGTTTTCCTCTCGACCTATTCCTAACAATGGGCGACAACTACATTGAAACCCCAAGCATAGGCCGTGAATGTCATTTAAAACGAGTTAACTTTGAGTGGTTCATGGAAAACGCGGGATTAAGCAGTTTACGCCAAGATATTTATCGCGCTTTTTCTAACCTAAATTTGGGTAGAGAAGCCATTGTTATTGCTCGAAAGCCTTAGGACTGTCGATGAAGATTGAATACGTAACTAATGCTAGCTTTTTGTTTACTTTCAGTGATGGGACTACTGTTCTTAGCGACCCATGGTATGAAGACGGTATTTATCATGGGCTTTTATTTAATTATCCTCCAATTCATAGCAAGCAGCGAGAACGCTACCTTAATTTAAAACCCGATTATTTATATATCAGCCACATTCATGGTGACCACTTCAATCCTTTTACCCTCTCCCATTTTGATAAAAGTATTCCGATACTTATCGGCAAGTTTCCCACTCCCGCACTTAGTCTGGCTTTACAGCAATTGGGGTTTACCAATATCAAAGAATGTCCCTTTGATGAACCTTGGAAGTTGGGTGAAAACAGTGTCACGATCATAAAGGAATTCTCTGGGTCGTCCGATGACATTGTTAATGAAACCAACATACCTGTAGATTCTTCTATATATCTAGAGGACAAAAACGGCTACAGCGTGTTTTTCGCTGTTGATAATCCAATGCAAATTAGACACGCTGAGCAGATTAAAACAACGTTCGGCAAGCTTGATACTGCTATTCTTGCGTATAGTGGTGCTAGTATTTACCCCTTCGTTTTTTCTCACTATTCTGATGATGAGAAAAAAGCTCGCGTGGAGCAGTTAAAGTCATCTCGATTGAAGAAATTCTGTCAGCTAGCTGAAATCATTGATGCCGATTTTAGCATTCCAGCAGCAGGCTCTTTTGTGATAGGTGGCACAGGTTATAAATATGCGCAGTATCAACACCAAGCATGCCCCTCTGAAATAAAGTCAGCTTGGCATCAGCACAAACTTGAAGAGTCTAAATTGGCTATGTTATCTACTGGAGACGTGCTCGACTTATCTTCGCGTTCAACGTCGCTCTCACCACGTGCTCTTGATAGAGACTTTACTCAGCAAGATAGGATAGATTACGCAAAATCGCTTAAAAATTTCCCTTGCGAGCTTCACAGTATAGCTTGGCCTGAGGGACTAATGATGCCCATTAACAGCTTGTTATTTAAAGCTAGAGCAAACGTTTGGCGTGCTCAAGAGAAATTATCTACGTACCCAGACACTGATGTGTTTTTGCATATTGAGCCAGTAGAGATGCTACCTGCTGGGTTAAAGAGCCCAATCTACGCTAAGATAAGCATGGACAGTGAGCGAGTTAAGATAGACACAATTTTTGAACCTACAAAAGACAAACCCTATATTGTGTTCTCGATGACGACCCAAGTGCTTATCGCTCTACTTTTAGGCGGAACGTTCTGGAACGTGGCTGAATACCACATGACTATTGAACGGGTTCCCGACCAGTTCGACCCAACGTTACGAAGTCTAATGGCCTATTTCAAGTTGTAACAACTTGAAATAGTGATACGAGTACATAATCAACTAGTGTCAGTAGACACTAGTTGTTGAACGTTTATTTTCAATACTTACTCTTATCAACGCGCATTTTGCCTTCGGAACAAATATAATTCTGCTTTATCTCTTTGAAACTGCAATACATTGTGAATCAACGTTTTTTACTTGCCATACTCGCAGTGCTTTTGGCCATGATAACTATCCAATCGGGTGCATCATTTGCCAAACAACTCTTTCCTATCGTGGGGCCTGAAGGTACAAGCGCCCTGCGCGCATTCTTCGCGGCCTTGGTGTTAACAGTAATTTTTAAGCCTTGGAAAGCAAGCTTAAGTGCGAAAGGATGGCGAAACGTCATTATTTATGGCGCCTGTTTAGGGGCAATGAATATCATCTTCTACCTTGCCATTGCACGTATACCATTAGGTATAGGCGTTGCGCTTGAATTCACAGGTCCATTGGCAGTGGCCTTTTTTAGCGCAAGAAAAAAACGTGATTTTGCGTGGGCCATTTTAGCCGTTGCTGGCGTTTGTTTACTGCTTCCGGATATTTTCGGTGCATCAGCAGAAGGCCTAGATCCTATCGGCGTAATGCTTGCGCTAACCGCGGGAGCTTTTTGGGCCGGCTACATTGTATTTGGTAACAAAACGGGCAACGAAGGTTCAGGCGGCGTAACGGTTACCTTAGGTATGCTAGTAGCCGCCATTTGTGTGGTACCCATTGGTATAGTGAGTCAAGGCAGTGCTTTATTATCTTCAGAGGCGGTCCTTATAGGCTGCGCCGTAGGGATTTTTTCATCCGCTATTCCCTACACCTTAGAAATGAGTGCCATGCGCAATATGCCCAAGCAAACTTTCAGCATAATGATGAGTGTAGAGCCGGCTGTTGCAGCTGTAGCAGCGTTTATCATTATTGATGAAACCCTTACACTGACTCAGTGGCTTGCAGTAGCTTTAGTGGTCATAGCTACCGCTGGAAGTTCTGCTACTCAGAAACAAGTGCCCAAACAAAAGCAGCTTGAAACGCTTTCTTAGTGTTTCAAGCTCAGTTGCTTAGCTTTTTTTGCTTTAGATCTTTTGGCTTTAGCTCTTTCTACCTTAGTTCTTTTTACCTTAGTTTCTTGTACCTTACCTGGCTTTTTCTTTACCTTTCGCCTTTCCACTGTATTGCTTTATGAACTAAGCGACTATTTTCCCCGTTTAACACTGTGTAAATAGTAAAACTTACGCTACAGGGAATGATGATGAAGCACTACGCTGTAAATACAGAAGTTGAATGGGAATGGGGTAATGGCAGTGCCACAGGCAATATAAGAGAGAAATTTACCAGTGATGTTACACGCACTATTAAAGGCTCATCGGTAAAGCGTGAAGCGAGCGACAGTGACCCTGCCTACCTTATTGAACAAGACGATGGCAGTAAGGTTTTAAAATCTCACAGCGAAATTAAAAAATCGTCGTAAATTACCTTTAATCTACTTTGAAATAAATGCAGCTTTCTTTTTTCACTGACAGTGATGTGGTCAACATTGCTAGGTCACTTGTTGGCAATTTTGTTTTTAGCAGTGTCGGTGGTTCACTTACCGGAGGAATGATCACAGAAACTGAAGCTTATTGCGGTGAACGGGATCTTGCCATGCAAAAACACCTATTGCGCCGGCCCTCATCTGTAACAACGCTTAAGAAAAAGGGCGGCATAGCCTACATCTATACGGTTTACGGTTACCACAGCATGTTCAATATTGTCACTAACGAGGTGGGCTATACTGATTCTGTGCTTATCCGAGCAATCAGTCCTACCGTGGGCTTAGATATAATGCAGGAACGACGAGGGTCAAACATTGCGGTGCGTGACTTATGTTCTGGCCCTGCGAAGCTTTCACAAGCTTTAGGGTTAACACCAGCGCTAAATGGCGAACCTGTGGTAAACAACAATACTATCTGGATTGAGAGCAACGCCGAATTTAATGCGGCCGAAAGTATCATCAGCGCACCTCGCATAGGCATAGATTACGCCAAAGAAGATAAAAAAGACGATAAAGGTAAACCGCGTCCCGCAAGGGATGATACAAGCCTACCTTGGCGCTTCACACTGAAACAGGGTGTATAAAAAGGCTTAATGTGACAATTTCCTTCGCTCACCCTTAGGAAGACCTTAGTTAGTTAGGGCATACGTAAGCTTACAGTCTATATACTTCAGCAATTTGTTTACTACCCTTGGTACGGCGATATCCCCATTAGCATTTTTGGCTTCTACAAAAATATCACAGTCATCGTACTTAATTTGCTGGCGTATGACATAGTCGTTGAGTCCGTCGAACAACGTTTCTTTTAAAGGCACCATGCCGACAAAAACGTCAGCTTTTTGGTCATCATCACTCCCTTCATGCTTAATAAAATAAGCGCCTTCAATTTCTCTTTTTAGCGTATAGGCCTGCATGGCATCTAACTTTGTTAAGCGAAAGTGCACGCTTATTAGGGGTTCTGTCACTAATTGTCTCGGGATATTTATTTAAATAGTTACTGCTTAATTTCTACTTTCCACGGCGGGTTTACTCTGTTTTCTCCCGCCCAATAAAGCTTTATTTTATTGCCAGATGGGTCTTTTAAAATAGCTTCTTTCCAAAGATAACGTTGATCAGTGGGCGGTTGATCAAAATGAATACCCTTTTCTACAAGCGATGCATATAGCTCGTCTAACGCTTCATGTTCAAAGTAAATCACGCTATGATTTTGCACGCTTTCGCTTTCTAAAGAGAGTGAAAATGTGGAGGTGCCTTCTGGGCACGTAAACCTTGCATAATGCGGTGTATCTACTATTTGTGTAAACCCAAGGGTAAGATAAAACTCAACCGCTTCAGCCATATTGGTAACAGGTAGTGTAACTTGATTCAATTCCATGAGCACTTGCTCCTATAGGGTTTTACTGCAACTTAGCTTAATCTTCACGTCCTAGATAAGCATGAATAGAGGTGATTTTACCGTCTTCATCAAATGTTAAAACATCGACGACAAATAATGTTTCTGCTTTATCAACCACAATTTTAAGCTCTCCAGACACCATATTATCGTTTGCCATGGTTGATAGCACGTGTATTTCTATTGAGTCTGCATTCGCAAAGTTTTTACGTGTTTCGTCAATTGCTAAAGATTTACCTTGTACGGAAATTTTCCAATCACGTAATGCGATGTCATCTGAAAACATGTCGGAAATGCTGTCTAAGTTCTTTTTTTCATAAGCATTTAGGTATTGAATGAAGTTACCGACCAGATTCATTATTCGCGTTCCTTTCATCAAGTTTTTAAGAGGCACTAGCTAGTCGATTTTTCTAAAAACTAGCACCAAGTTCATACAAAGGTTACACAATTAAAAACAATGTTGCAGCTGTTGCCGCGCCCATTGTGAGGTTAAACTGCCGTCTTCGAATTGGCGAACTCAACCATACACGAATTCTTGCACCTACTGCAGCCCATAGCGAAATACAAGGAAACCCAATAACTGCAAAGGCGGTAACAATTGCAATGCCAGATTCCGTATAATGCTCTCCAGGCAGGGTAAATGTGCCTACACTCGCTAACGCCATCATCCATGCTTTAGGGTTTATCAACTGAAATAATGCCCCTTCCCACCATTTGAGTGGCTCCTGACGTCTGGCTGATTTTATCTCAATTTCATCCACAGGCCCGGTGGCAATTTTAAATGCTAACCATAACAGATATGCAACGCCAAGCACCTTAAGCACACTGTACAATACGGGAAATATGCTAAATAACGCACCAATGCCAAGCAGTGTGCTAACCATTAAACCTGCAACACCAATCACAATACCCAACATGTGCGGCAGCGAACGTTTATAACCGTATTGTGCCCCTGAAGCCAAAAGCATCATATTATTTGGGCCAGGCGTTACCGTGCTGATGAATGCGAATGTCGCCAGTGCGATGAGAATAGATGTTTCCATGACAGTCCTTATGTGTTGAGGTAAGTAATGCGTTTCTTTGAGAGAAACTGGGTTAACCAAACGCTTGTTTTTCGCTAACACATTACAGCCATATTTCTGTATGCATCAGACTCAAACACTTTTAAAAACAGCCATACAGTTTAGCCATATTCATCTCTGTATGGTTGTTATTTGACTAATCTGTATGGTTAAAAGCACCCGTTAACTAAGATATAGTTATCTGTATGCAGATGACTTCAGAAGAATAAAGGTTACGATGACGCTTTATGAAACATTAGCCCATGAACTTAAAGCCCAAATCGAACGTGGTGTTTTTGAGTTGGGAAACAAATTACCTTCTGTAAGGCAGCTGTCAACGGAGCATAAAGTAAGTATTGCTACCGTGCAGGAAGCTTATCGTGTTTTAGAAGCGCAGCAACTGGTAGAGGCAAAGCCTAAATCAGGTTATTTTGTTGCCCGTAGTGTATTAATAGACAACACGCCACGCATGACGAAGCCACCGCAGCGTCCTATGGATGTGTCTCAATGGGAAGATGTGCTAGACACTTTGCTGAATACCTTCAGTAAAGACCACAATGTTAATACCCTTTGTCAGTTCCAGCATGCCATGCCTAACATGACCGCCAAAACACTTAAACCGCTGATAAAACGTCTGCATGAACTAACCAAACATAGAGCCTTAGACGGCATGATATACGGTGACGTAAAAGGTGATGAAACTCTGCGAAAACAGCTAAGCCGATTGGCCGCAGCATCTGGCTGTGTGTTACAAAGCGACGAATTTATTGTGACCTCTGGCTGCCAAGAAGCACTATCAGTGTGTCTTCGTGCAGTGGCAAGCGCTGGTGACGTGATAGCGGTAGAATCTCCTGGGTTCTACGGTGCTATGCAGGCTATAAAGGGCGCAGAGTTGAAAGCGTTAGAAATTCCCACTGACTCTGAAACGGGGCTAAGTATAGAGGCATTAAAACTAGCGCTTGACCAATGGCCGATAAAGGCAATTTTAGTCGCTCCAACGGTGAATAACCCGCAGGGATTCGTTATGCCTGAGGCAAAAAAGCAAGCGCTATACGAGTTGGCGAGAGAATACGACATTGCCATTATCGAAGACGATATTTACGGCGATATAGCTTATTCTTACCCTCGACCAAAAACGATAAAATCGTTCGATGAGGACGGTCGCGTTTTGCTATGTTCGTCGTTTTCAAAAACCCTCGCGCCTGGCTTTCGCGTAGGTTGGATAGCGCCCGGTAGCTATAGAAACAAAGTACTACATGCTAAGTATGTCAGTAGCTCTATGTGCCCTACCTTGCCCCAGTTAGCTATAGCAAGCTTTATTGAGCAGGGTGGCTACGATAAACACATTAGGTCCATGCGCCATTACTACGTGAGCGCGCGAGATGCTCTGCGTGCAGACATTAAACGCTTTTTCCCTTCAGACACGTGTATTAGCTACCCTCAAGGTGGCTATGTGCTGTGGGTCGAGCTCAACAGCCGTTACGACAGTGTTAAGCTTGCCGATGAAGCCAAACAGCACGGTATTTATGTCGCGCCCGGACAGCTGTTTTCAGCGACGGGGAAATATCGGCATTGTTTGCGTTTTAATTTTATTGATAGTACTCAAGCTGAACGGACCGAAGCTATTAGGCGCCTTGGCGAATTGCTTAACGCGCAAATAGCCTAGTTCACTATCCAAAATATTTGGTGCTCACTTTTTCATACAACCACCGTTTTAAAAATAGCTTGTAGCCCAGTATTTGCCTCTGATTGATCCACATCAACGCAGGACAAACGTAACTCCACCACAATAAAGTCATCAGAATTACCCCGTGAAACTTTGTATGCTAACGCTAGTGAATGATACAGATGCAAATGATGATATTGTGCCGGAGTCACATGGGCTATATCGGCTGCATATAAAGCCGAATACGCAGATGGCTATAGAAAACAAACCCGTTTTCGGTGCGAACATTACGTTACACAGCAGCTTATTAAAGCACGAGCATTTTGTTGCGACACCAAATAATATATTGGGCTGGCTAGATCATCTCGGCTTATCGCACTTCTCCATAAAAGCCGAAACTAATCGCCTAAAAAATGATGACAATTCTGTGCTTTTGCCTTCACAGTTTTTAAACGCTGAAGGCGGTATTTTGCGCGTAAGCGCACCCACCCGCATTTATTTGATAAGCAAAACGCCAATTGCTATTAACAAAAACGGCCTTTGTTTGTTTACGCCTGTGAAATAACAACGCAGAAATGTACTCTGCCCCTGAGGGATCCCCACGAATTTAATTTCATGTTCCTTCAGCCCAGGCTACGTCAACTATAGAGCTGTACCACTTGAGTGCAGCTTTCCACTGTCGCATCGTAAATCGTATTCGACAAGCGACAGCCCTGAGTCCAAGGTAATGGAATGACAGCACGCTTCTGGTTTCGGTATTGGCTTGGAAGCGCCGATGCCTATTCGATGAGACGAGCACCATACCCAGTAATATAGCCACGAGTGAAGCTAACGTCGTCAGCAATACCAGTATCGTTAGACGCTGCTTTTTCACGCTTTTATTCTGTTCATAGCCAAGTCCGAACTTCGTGCTTTTCATGTCTCTAAAGCCTTCTTCAATTTGCATTCGTTGCCTGTAAATGGCCACTACTTGCTTCGATAAGCTTCGATGAGGTGCCAGTGATGTCGCTAATAGCCATGGATCTTTCGCCCCGTGCGCATGAACTTTTGAGCGTTTTGAGGCTTTACGTGTACCATCTGGATTTGAAGCATGACGCCCTTTAGATTTCTGTTTAAAAAGAACTAGCGTGCAGGTAAAGGGGTTGCTCCTTACTATTTGGCTGTTATCAAAACGCTTCGGTCGACAGGTTGCTTGTGCGTATAAACGACGAATACATTGCCACGTATTTCCTCTATCAAGCGAGTAAAGATGTGGCTTGCGGATACGCCCAACAATGTCCCATCCTAGGGCCCTAACTTCTCTGAACCAAGGCGATTTATACCCTGCATCGGTAACGATAATGGGTCGGCAATTTGAAGGTAATATAGCGTGTAACGCCTTTAAAAATGCCTTGTGTGTAGCAGGTTTCTCTTTGGTCTTGTTGCAATGTACTTCTTGGTAAAGTGTGATGGGCCTTCCTTTCAGAGATACTGCCGCGCGTAAAAGAAAATGCGCTTTACGGTCGTCTAAATCTGACCAATCTATTGAGATAACAGGGCGTGTTGTGTTGCCGCAAAATAGTTGGCATATAGATGCATAGATGAGCGGTGTTTCACTTAGTAAATGCGGATTTGAGAGCAAGCGGTCTGCACGTTTAATCCTATGTTTTTCAAAGGCTTTAGTGTTTATCCCTCGACCTATGCTGGTTACGGTTGCAGCGCTTCCATTAAGCAGACTTTTGACGCACGCCGTGACCGCATTTAGACGAGTTTTATGCATATTGTAGCTGACAAGCGTAACGACTTTGTTCACAATAGATAGGGCATTCATGGCTGTTTGGTCTCGGTGAAGTTTGGCGATTGATCTGATCACCAAACGTCATGAATGTTCCTGTCTTTTTTATCTCACTGATATCATTAGTTTATTTGTGGGGATACCTCAGACTCTGCCCCCCAAATTGGCGGACAGAATATTGTTTCTTCTATTCTGTTTCTGTGACTTCGCCAGTCTTACCCTCTAGGTATTGGCGGATTGCTTCTGACAACCCTGAATAGCGCTTATCTACACGCTGAACCATATGGCTAAATGTCGCGTTGTCTGAAATGATCAAACAACCGCCTTTTGCACGGGTTAAGCCGGTATACACTAGCCCCCGATGGAATAGGTTGGCGGCTTTCTCACTATCGGGCTTGGGCAGTATGAGTACAACGTGGTTGAATTCAGAGCCCTGGGATTTGTGAATGGTCATGGCATATACGGTTTCAAACTGTGGCACTCTTGATAACGATATGCTGCGTAACATTTGTTTTTGTATTTGGCTTTGTACGCCAGTAGCATTCTCGCCCTTATCTGACGAGGTTTGTTGGTCTGCACCTTTTGCGTCTTGGTAAAACCATGCATACAGCTTACCTGTGCTATCAGGCCAGATTACGCCTACTTCACCGTTAGATAGCCGCTGTGGATGATGATTTTTTACTATCATTATGGGCTGACCTTGATAGAAGTGCCCTTCTCGCTTTTTAATTTTGTGCTTGATAGCATCGAACACTAAGCTATTTAGGCCCTCTACTCCCATTGTACCCTTGCGAACCGGTGTGAGCCATCTGACATAGTTTAGGCGATTAAGCGCCTCTTCAGCACTATCGGCATCAAAAATGGGAAAGAAGCTTTCTTTGGCTAACTCATGTAAATCACGACTGCCAACTTCATCTTCTGACCATAAATGCACGCCTTCTTTTAAGCGTGAATTAGTGGTGGAAGCTAGGTTTGTGGTTTTACTGCTTTCATCGCCCCCTTCGGCGATGGCAGCAATCGCTCCATCCGCATCACCTTTTTGGATGGCCGTCGCTACTTTTGCTACTTGGCCTTTGAAACGCTGCGGTGCCTGCAGTGTTGCCACATAGCTTTTGGCTTGCTCATTAACAGGTAACATAGGAAGATGTGGGCACAGCGTGGCAATATGCTGGCGCATCATCGAAGGCACGCCCCCCAATGAGAGCGGGCCGTTATCACTGTGTGAGCTACTTTCGCTGCTCGACGATACATTCTCTACTACGTCAAAGCTTGTTGTGTCACTAACCAATTGTTCTAACACATTGCCAAGCTCAACAGCTGGAAGTTGGTCAGCATCACCGATGAAATAGAGTCGTGCATGGTTCGGCAATGCGCGGACAATGCGCGTCATTAACGCTAGGTCGACCATACTTGCCTCATCGACAATGAGCACATCTGCGGCTAATTGATTGTGCTGATTGTACTTGGTCGATACACCGTATTCTCGCAATCCTAATAATCTATGCAGCGTTACAGCGTCAGTAGGCACATTATCAAGCGCAGCATCGTCCACCTTGCCGCGAAGCCCTTCAATACTGTTAACGATAGACTCGGTCATACGTTGCTGCGCTTTGCCGGTTGGGGCAGCTAATACAATATTTAGGTCTTTGTCACACGCCTGTAGCGCCAGCAATAGGCGTAATACGGTATAGGTTTTACCGGTTCCAGGCCCACCATTAATGACACAGAAACCCTGCATTAAACTTTTAGCAACAGCAATTTGCTGCCAATCTTGTTGATCTGTAGTTTCGGTAGGGAATATAGCGGGCCAAAGTTGCTTTACTTTGTCATTCGCATCTTCTGTTAACGGCGTAAGCGCCGCCCGCTTCACTATGTCTCGCGCTACCTCTTGTTCAAACTCATAATAACGACGGCTATAAAGCCTACCGTTTTCATAAACAAATAATTGAGCAACTTGTTCATTTCCCAGCGCGCTTTTTACTATTTTTAGCAAAGGAGTAAGCCGAGGTAGTTCTAAACCTGTCTTAAGGGCCTGTTCTGGCTCTTGTTGATATATGACCCCTTGGGGATTGTGAATAGATGATGCACTTTCGCTTTCTTGCACTTGGGCCGACAAGCCAGCCGCTTCTTCAGTGTCAGTCTCTTTGAAAAGGGTCGTTCCAGCTACTTCTTTAAGATAGATACAGCTATGCCCGTTACGCTGCATGTATGACAAATACGCCAGTAACCCAGCCCAGATAAACCTATCTTCATGTGCGAGTTCATCAATAAAGCCAAACTCTTTTGCGACAAATTTGTCGATAGCTTCGATGCCAAACAAGTTATCAAAAAACGACGATACAGAATGTTGATTGTTGTTCATTATTTTCCTAACTATATTGTCCTTGATGCCACTACTTGTCATCGAAACTAAACTGCTGCTGTTCTGAATGCTGTTGAGTAGTGCCTTCACTTTTCAAATTGTCGCTTTGCTGACTATTGCCACCACTTTCAAATATTGAATCTATTTGCATGAGCAAAGACGAAGGAATATCGGTATAAAACACCCCTTCACCCCCTTCGTTCTCTGGGTGCATGCCGCGTAAATATAGGTAATACACACCGCCGAAATGAACATCAGGGTCGTAATCAGGCAGGGTATTTTTTAAATAGCGATGTAACGCTAAGCAGTAAATTAAATATTGAAGATCGTAAAGGTGGTGCTGATTATTGTGAAACAGCGCAACGGGTAAGTAGCTATCTAAGGTATCTCCAAGCCAGGTTGATTTGTAATCCGCCACAAAAAACTGACCATCATGTTCAAAAATCAAGTCGATGAAACCGTGCATCATTCCCTGCAATTTCGTCGTGATTAGCTGAGGCGCGGCCTCGGCTTTACCACCAATCGAGTCAGCTACAGATTGGCGGTGGTGAGCAAGAACATCACGAAGCTGAGCCCATTGCGTATCGTTCATGGGAAAGTAAAACTCTGCTTCGCGCAGGGTTTGCGCTAACGGTAAATCACTCATGCTTAGTTGCATTTTAGGATACAAGGGCGTCTGTAACGTTTCTTCAAGCCAATCGTAAAGTAGCGGCGTGCGCTTTTCTTCTAGACCAAAGCGTTTAACGAGTTCTTTGCCAGTTTCTTCCCATTCGGGCGCACTAAAATCACTGTTCTCAAGAATATCGTGAAGTAAGTTACCTGCGCTTGCGCCTTTTTCCAAAGTAAAACGCAAGTCACTTTTACTGATTGTAGTTGTAGTGCTAAAAGAAGGATCTGCATTACTTGCGCCTAACAGCTCTTCTCCCCCCACAAGTGAATCCGCCGCGTACACCTCTTCGTCACGAATGGTTTGAAGTACGGGCACACTCGGGAGTGTTTGACCTGAAGCTTCTACTGGTGTTGTATTTGCGCTCGTACCCACGGTAGTTAAACGGCTCATCGCTGAAAATGAATACAGCCGCCACTCTTCGCTCGCCGTGCCGGTAAATTGCAACGCGCTAAGCTCTACCAGCTCGTCTTCTTGTTCAAAGCCTGAATACACTTCTTCGAACTCGTCACCATCAATGT
Organism: Alteromonas sp. HB246098; assembly: GCF_054890645.1. Lineage (NCBI taxonomy): Bacteria > Pseudomonadati > Pseudomonadota > Gammaproteobacteria > Alteromonadales > Alteromonadaceae > Alteromonas > Alteromonas sp. HB246098. Next base: position 152,710 of record NZ_JBTZUG010000003.1, read on the forward strand.
GGCTTGCATGAGACGCATCTTCTGCGGCGACCCTGCTTAACACACTTGGCCAATCGTTGTTGACACTATCCCCATTTACTCCTAAGGCTCGAGCCAGTGCGCTTTTTTCATTGTTAGCAAGAGGTACAACCCCCATGTAGCAGCGGTGCGCTGCACGGGTTACTGCCACATAGGCCAAGCGCATATCTTCCGCTTCGCTTTCATGTTGAACCCGAGCTATGGCTTGTGGCGTTTGCCCCAGCTGCATCTGCAAGTCTTGCTTCTCTTCGTCGTAATAGGTAAAGATTTGCGATGTCGCCTTTCCATTTTTCGACGCGTCTTTATAGCCCGTGGCATAGGGTACAAAAACTATTGGATACTCAAGGCCTTTTGAGCCATGCTGAGTAATAAGACGAATAAGCTGACTATCACTCTCAAGACGAAGCGTTAGCTCTTCGTCACTTTCCGGCTTATGGATTTGCTTATTCAACCAATCCAGTAGTTGCTCAGGGCGCTGGTGTGTAGTGCTGGCTTTTTCCAGTACTTCCGCTAAATGCTGATAGTTAGTTAATGCTCGCTCCACACTGTCGGCATGGGGCTGATAACTGTCTTGCATTAAGTGCAGCAGTACGCTCATACAGCCTTTTTGCAGCCACATCTCGCGCAGGGACAGTACTTTATCGATAGCGGCATCCCACTGAGCATCATCTTCGTGATAAAGCAGTTCGATAAGGTTTTTTGCGCTATAGCCCCAAAGCGGAGATGCCAGACTGGACGCTACTTTACTGGTATCGTTCGCATGCCAAATGCCATTAAGCAACCTAAGCACGTCTTTCGCCTCAGCACTGGCAAATAGATTACTGCGATCGCTTAAATAAACACAGGCCAGCCCTTTTTGCTGTAATACATTTTTGATAGCGCCTGCTTCGGTTCTATCTTTGACAAGAATGGCGATATCTTGAGGTTTTACTGGCGTAGTGTGACCGTCCGCCGCTTTAAAATGCGCTTCATTCAACAAGCGATAAATTTCTTGCGCAATCCACTGCGCCATTTTACGCCGCATAATGTTAGTGTTTTCTTTCTCCTCTAAACACATGCTCACGTAATTCATTGCACTGCGTTTCACAACATTATCTTGATCAGCGGGGTCTACCAAAGGTGCCTTAGCAGCTGCGGCTTTAGGGGTAAATTCAACAGGGTTGTAATTAATGCCGAAGCCAAATACATCAGTGGGCTTACCCGATGCCACTGGCGCACCGTAGAATAATCGATTGTAGGCCCTTACCATACCTTCCACTGAACGCCAGTTAGTGTTCATAACCCAGCGGTAATCCGCCTGCCTACCCGCTTTTAAATAGGTAAAAATATCGCCTCCCCGAAAGCGATAAATAGCCTGTTTCGGGTCGCCAATCATTAGCAGCGCACTTTCATCAGCTTCAGCTAGATTAGGATATACCGAGTCTAAAATAGCGTATTGCTTAGCATCAGTGTCCTGAAACTCATCGATTAGCGCGACTGGAAACTTCTTACGAAGTTCTGGCACAAGGGTATTGTTTGGCTTTATAACCTCATCAGCTAACATGCGAATAAGGTCGTCGAAGTCGATAACACCCAGCTGTTTTTTCTGCTTTTCAACTCGCTCTTTGATAAAAGCAATAGCTTCGATAACCAACTTGAAAACAGGTACTTTACCTAGTGCTTTATCTTTCTCGGCAAATGCTTTTTTAAGCGCACCAGCAAATTCCTTAATTGGCGTTAAAATCTCTTTTACGCCTGAAGAATTCCGAGCATATCGATTACCCTTAACAAAAGCCTCTGCTTCTGGTGGTGCGAGATAATACTGCTGCTCACTTACGCAAGAGCCTAACCATGCTTTAAGCGCAGCCAATTCTTGGGGTCTTTCTTTTTTATGGGCCGGTGTTTTAATAAGCTGCTCTACGATTAACCCTTCGTTTTCTTCCACACTTTGCAGTAAAGATTTCGCATAGGCCAAAGACGTGTTTGGCGCGTCATTCAGCTGTTTGTTAAAAGCCGCTTCAATGTCGTCCTCAGTTAGCATTAATGGGGTCAGAGTACTTTTTATGCTGGCGTTAAATTCACGCAGTAGGTTTTCAGGTGTGTGCCAGCCAGACTCTGCCAACAGCCTGAAATCGTTCTCGCTTTTACTTATTTTTCGAATGAAATCTTCGGCAGCCTGAAGATATAAATCGCTAGTATCGTTACCCAAATTTAGCGACATAGCGAAGCCACTGTTGAACGCCAGCTGAGTAATAACGTGCTGACAAAAACCGTGGATAGTGAAAACCGATGCCTCATCAAGCTCTAGCTGCGCTGCTTTTAATAGGGCTAAACTCTCATCAGGATCGCAGCTATTAAACAAGCTCTGATAAACCGGGTCGCAGCTAGCGTCTATTTCGTTGCCGTTGTCTTTGGCTTGCTGCCAAATAAGCAATGCCTCTCTTAGGGTGGCCGCAATCCGCCCCTTAATTTCTTCGGTAGCGGCTTTGGTGAAGGTCATCACCAATATTTCTTTAACGTTAAGCTTTTTTTCTAACAGCAAGCGTAGGTACAAACGCGTAATGTTAAAGGTTTTACCGGTACCTGCGCTCGCTTCGATAAGGTGTCGCCCCTTTAGCGGCATAGCCACCACGTCAAGCAATTGCGCTTCGGTTTGGGTTTGCTCGTTCTCGTAATTTTCAGAGGATACAGAATTCTGGCTCATAACTTCTCCTCCTGAGACGCATTATTGACCATGGAAAAAAGTACAAAGGCACACAAGTGCGGGGCATCGTTCCAGCTTACACCTTGCGGGAATAACCAGTTGAGGTAAGGATTGCTTGCCATATCCGCACTGTACTGCCCATTACTTTGCTGCCAATCGGTTAGCGCACGCTGTAGTTCAATGGTGTCAAAAAGTGCGGCAGATTGACCAACTACCTGTTTCGCTTTTTCGTTTCTGTCACTTGTTGTTTCGCGAGTAGTGTCGCTGTCTTTCTCAGCAAACGGGCAGACTTCCTCAATTACCTGTTGAAATTGATCGAGAATGGCTTTATCGGTTTCACTTGTAACATCTGTACTATGCAGTAGTGCATGCAGGATATGGTTAAACATATCCGGTTTTATGCTTTCAACTACGGGCTTAGTCTCTGAGTTTCTTGTGCCGGGCATAAAGGTGCCAAACAAGCTTAAATGCACTGGCGTTGGCGCCGTATAAACAGCTATGTAAAGCTGTTCTATAAACAAGAGTAGCCGCACCGCAGTTTCTTTGTCATAAGAAGGGAAACGCTGCTTTTTCAATACAGTTTCGCCCTTTTCCCATGAACATGAATAAATATCCAGTGGGTAGTTGTTGTAGCGAGTTGCTCCATCACTGCATGAAAATATCAATTGAGAGATGAAAAAGCTTAACGCGCGGTGGGAGTCTATTTTACCGGCACAAAGCTCTACTAACGCGTCGCTACCAACAAGGGCAGTTGTGGTAAAGGTGATAAATTTACCTTGGAACTGCGCCTTTACAGGTTCAGCATCGTGAGGTCCCATCGCCTGACTTAATGCTAACGCCCCTTCTTTCCACATTTCAACTTCATCTCTGGCAACAGGGTTATTGGGAATATCGCCCCGAAGCGACGCAAAAGCGATCACCTGTTCACCGTATGACATTGAGTCATGCTCTTGTGACAACTTGCGTTCAGGCGATGAGAAGATGGCATCAAGCACCTGATAGCGCAGCAACGCATTGGTCTCAAATGGCTCGCTGTTTTCCAGTAGCGTAAATGACTGTGATAAGTTTACACCTAGCCTTTGTATAGAAAAGTGCTCAAGAGGGTCTTTAAAGGCTCTTGCAATTTGGCTATTTGATAGTCGAAGTTCTTGTGTTGAAAGCGTATTGGATTGCTCATCAGGTATCGCTAAATGATTAGAGTCGCTGCTATCGACACCTGTCTTATCAGACTGTGACTTTGTATGCTGTAGCGCATCGGCCAGTCTAAGCCAACCGGTTTCGTAGCTTGGCAATTGTCCAGCGAATCCCTCTTCACTGAAGGGGTGAAGCGGCGCATGTACTCGGTATCTAGACAAGGCCAGAGCGTAGCTATTTTCCAGCATGTCCATAAACTCGGCCAGTACCAGACTAGGTTGGCGCTCACTGTTATTGGTAACATCGTTGCCTTGATAGCTTAAGTACAGGCTTTCCCGCGTTGAAATAATGGCTTCAAGAAATAAATATCTGTCTTCCAAACGCCTTGAACGATCGCCAACCCTACGGTTCGCACCTGCCATTAAGTCCAGGCCTAGGGGGCTTGATTTTCTTGGAAACTCACTGTCATTTAGGCCAAGAATACACACCTTTTTAAACGGTATACTTCGCATTGGCAACATTGAGCATACCGTGACCTGACCGGTCATAAAGTGGTTACCTGCATCTGGTGATGAGAATCGATTTAGCAAAAGGTCGCGTATTTGGCGTAAGGACAATTCATGCTGGTAATCTGCTTCTTCGCATCGTGCTGCAAGATCGGCTGCAACGTTAGCAATAAGATCCCAGCTTTGCTGCTGCTCCTTTATAGGCATAAAGCACGCATCGCGAAGGTCGATTAACGCTTTGGACCACTGTTCGGGTGTTCTTGGATCGGTCAACTCTTGTGCGAATTCCCCGAGCATTGCCACTATATCAACAAGTTTACCCAGGGTTAGCGCACTTTGCCCTTCCACATCTGGAATAGTAAGTAGGTCACTCACAACCACTTCGGCGTCTTGCGCCAACATGCCCATTAGCAGCCTACGAATGCCCCACCACCAGCTGTACGTTTCATCTAGTTTAACGCCCTCTGATACAGCGGTTTTATGGGTACTATTAAGGCCCCAATGGATATGGGCTTGTTTTAGCCACACCACCATTTGTTCTATGTCATCTTGAGATACTGAAAATCGTTTTTGTACAGAGTCCAGCTGCAAATAATCCATGATGTCCGATACGCCAAAGCGGCTATCAGGTAGCTGCAAAAGCGCCATAAACGCCGCGATAAGTGGTTCCGCGTCCATAGGGCTTCTATCTGCAATGGTACAGGGAAGTCTAACCTGCCCGGTGCCAGCTAAGGTTTTAGTACCAACCCTGTGAAATACAGCATCAACAAATGGCGCATAGTTTTCAATAGCCGGGCACATCACAAGAATATCTGACGGGGTACGCGTTTTATCTTGAGATAACCAATGAAGCAGATGGTCGTGCAACACTTGCACCTCGCGAAGCGCGGAATGAGTGCACATGATAGTGACGCTATCATCATTTTGTTTTAGTTCGCTAGTGAATGGTGCAGGTTGAGCGGCTTGTAAAATATCTTTGTGGATATAATCCAGCAGGCCGCGAGTAGGCTCTGTATCACCGTTGTCGACCACTTCGTCGAATTCTGGCGAATCAAAAGCGCTTATCTCAAACGTGTCCAGTTCGGTAAGAAGATTAAATAGCTCTCTGCCCTGCTTACCTAAGTTGCCAAGTAATGGGTTGGACTGGTCTTCTTCCATCCATTTTTTAAGTCCTTCCAGGCGTAATAGCTTGGCTTGTTCGCTACTACTTTTCGCTTCCCCCCAATAATTTACGCTGGGGTTTAGGTGGAATATATGAATATCAATATGCTGTGCGAGGGCGTCAAAAAATGCTATTAGTTGCGGTGCCATAGTGTTAATGGCAAAAACAATAACGCGCTTGGGTAAATGACCGACGGGATCATTTGGTATGTCACCTGCCTCTAACGCCTCTAGGGTCATTTGATGCAAACGGGCAGGATGCAACGGCTCTTCTTTGGCAAGAATACGCCAAATTTCGCTTTGCCATAATTCCATATCATCGAATACAGCCCGTTCATTAGCTTCCCACTTAAACAGCCAGTCGGGACGGTATAAGAGATATTGTTCGTACACGTCAGCTAACGCAGTAGCAAGTTGAAGACGCTGAAGGCCCTGCTCCTGCTCGCTGCCGGCGTTTTTCCAATATCTATTTACTTGCTCAAAAGCTTCACCGTTCATCAGTGAGTCATCTTGAAGAATATTGTCAATGCGCCAAGTCAGTACTTCACGACGATAAGGAGATTGCTTAGGTACTTTATCCTGCCCTAATACAGAGCGCGCTGTATTCCACATAAAGCGTACAGGCAGCGGGTAATCAATGTTCATCGCCACGCCGTGTTCAGTGGCTAATTGCATACTAACCCAATGTTGCATACCTGGGCTTTCAACCAGAATGGTTTCTGGCGTGAATACCCCTAAGGGTTGCTGACGTAAAAGCGTGGTAAGAAGGAAACTTAAGTGTTCTAATTTATTAGAGGGGTATAACGCAAGCAATCGAAAAATCCTTTGTAAAACGTGCTATTAGGTTCTGTATAAAGACTATGCACGCATCGTCGAACTTATCAATTAAGTGTATCGCATTAGGCCAAGTAGTTAAGTTATTTCTCAAAAAAAATAGATAAGCAAATGTCTTATGAAGATAAAAATAAGGACTAAGGCAATGACATAAATAAGCGTATCCAATTAACTCAGTGACAAGTAATAGGAGAAAGCTAGGTATCGGAGGTATGAGAAAAGTAATGGTATCGTTTTTTAGGCAAAAAAAACCCATACAGACCTCAGGACACGAAAAATCTGTATGGGTAAGGTTTACGGTCTACTCAGTAACAACGTGAATAAGCGTTGCCTGGCACTCATTCACGTTAGCGCTACTGGGCAGCACTGTTAACTCTTTAGGTTTTGCAGGTAGAATGCCAACTTTTTAAACTTTAAAATTCAAACACATAGAGCAATTTAGAAAATATGACTAATCAGTCATGGTTTTACTCTGGTGCAAGTGCACCACAAGCAAGCACTTAGTAAAGAAGATGCTTCACTATTATTGGCTAAAATTTAGCAGTTTCTCCTTCATCGCCATTCAAGTACAATTTCTCCTTTAAAAGATGCATTACACATTTACGGTCAGGAGCAACAATGTTAACCGCCCAACAACTCGCCACCATGCTTTCTCTTCAAGATAAAATGAACGCCAAAGTAAACCCAGACTGGCTAAATGCAGGATATGGATACTTGCGTGCAGCTATGGTTGAGTCTGTTGAAGCCATTGAACATCACGGCTGGAAATGGTGGAAAGCACAGAAAAAAGACTTGCCTCAGCTTCAAATGGAGCTCGTGGACATTTGGCATTTTGCGCTGAGCGCATGCATTATTGAATATAAAGGTGATATCAGTGAGTCAGCCAAAAGTATTGCGGCTGAGCTGGCAAGTGGCAATACTCAAGTGACCTTCGATGGTAAAGACTACGACGCATCTAATCAGTCCCTTCTTGATAATTTAGAATTAATGACAGGCCTATGCGCCGCTAAGCGCTTCAGCGTTCCACTCTTTATGTTTATCGTGAGCCAATGCGAAATGTCGGCTGACGAGTTGTATCGTCAGTATGTTGGCAAAAATGTTCTCAATTTCTTCCGTCAAGATAACGGTTACAAAGAAGGAACATACGTCAAAGTATGGGAAGGACGTGAAGACAATGAGCACTTAGTTGAAGTCATGGATGCACTTGATTTGACTAAACCCGAGTTTAGCGATTTAGTGTACGAAGGCTTGCGCGCACGCTACCCTTCTTAAACTTCCCTTAGGCATGATAAAGATTCATTCCGATAGCGTATTAGGCTTAGGTTTTAGGTGCGCATAGTAGACAGTGCTGAGTGGAGACTTGAGGTGCGAAAGGAATAGGCTGTTTAACGCCCGGCAGTATTCATAAGACTACTACGAAAAAGCTCTGTCCAAGGACAGAGCTTTTTTAATCTAGCCAGAAAAATACAGCTAAACGGGCGATTACGCGTCAACCCACACCAATTTATCGCTGTAATTACCTTGTATAATGTCAACAAATCGCTCTTCTAGCACATGGCGCTTAACCTTAAGCGTCGGGGTAAGTAAATCGTTCTCAATACTCCATTCGTTTTTCATTACTACAACGCGGTCCATTACCTGGTGGCTTTCTAATTTAGCGTTGATAGCTTCAAACGTTTTCTTAAGGCTAGCTTCAATACTGGCTTTGTCTTTCTTTTGCGCTTCCTCACTCAACACCAAAAGCGCAACTGGTTGGGGTAAGTTAGTGCCCGTCACACACACCTGTTCAACAACAGGGTTTTCCATAAATTTAGCTTCAATGGGTGCCGGTGTAACATATTTACCCTTCGCCGTTTTAAAGATGTCCTTCAAACGACCAGTAATTTTAACGTAGCCATCGTTATCTATGACGCCTTTGTCGCCAGTGCGCAAGTAGCCGTCTTCGGTGAACACTTCGGCGGTTTTATCAGGCTCTAAATAATATTCCAGCATGTTGCATGGCGACTTAACCTGAATTTCGCCTTCCTCTGATGTACGAATATCGACACCGTTATAAGGCTTACCGATACAACCAATTTTGTCATGTCTGAAAGGTACACTACCAGTACCGTAGGCACTGTTTTCAGTCATCCCCCACCCTTCAGAAATGTAGATACCGATTTTCGCAAACCACTCAATAACAGCTGGCGCCAATGGTGCAGAACCGCTCGCCCATAAGCGCGCATTATTTATACCCAAGCCGTTTCGAATCTTCTTGGCAACGATTTTGTTGAGGAAGGGTATTTTGAGCAAAGTATCTAGTTTTTTCTGCGGCATTTTCGCTAGTACGCCCATTTGGAATTTCGTCCATAGGCGAGGCACAGAAATAAACAGCGTAGGCTGGCAATGACCTACATCTCGTTGGAAGGTAGCTAAGTCTTCCACAAAATGAATTTTTCCACCGCTATAGTAGCTTGAAAGTTCTACAAGCACGCGCTCTGTAATATGTGCAAGAGGCAGATAACTCATAGTGCGATCGTTTTCGTTGATGCCTAACTGATCCAATGAACGCCGGGCTGCCCAACAAGCCGTGTTATAGCTGTGCACCACTCCTTTTGGCTGCCCCGTACTTCCGGACGTGTAGATAATCGTCATCATGTCGTCCATGTCAGGCACAGGTGAATCCGAGATTGGCGCTATATCCATGAACTCTTTCCACTGCTGTTTGGTCGCAATGTTTGGATAAGGGAAGGCAACAGTTAGATACTCTGAAGGAATTGAGGCTACCTGTTCGGCAGTATTATCAAGCTTTCCTACAAACAACAACTGTACATCAGCGTGTTTCAGCACATACTGAACCGTATCAGGGCCGGCTGTAGAGAAAATAGGTACCGACACGTGACCTGCCATCATTATGCCCAGGTCGACAATAAACCACTCTGCACAGTTTTTAGAAAAGATACCAATGCGGCTGCCTTGTGGGAAATCTAATTCACGCAAACGTGCCGCCACCTTTCGGGCTTGCTCCGCAACTTGTTTCCAAGTGTAGTCGTGATATTCACCGTTGATTGGCTGCGTAAGAAATACGTCGTTGCCACGTTTTTTTTCCCAGTGGTACAACATACTTAATGGCGATGTTATTACTTCCGTGGTATTTGCGTTTACTGTCATGTCTAGCGGCATAAGTCACTCATATGTTGTTATAATGTAGCTCATTTTTACAATGATTTCACAGACTCCTAATAAGCCTTATTTTTTATTGAAAAACAAGCTTTTTAAACGAGCGTTTACATTATTTGCGATGAATAACAACAATTTGAGCGCTAAATTTAGTTTTTTTATACATGCGGCTTTTTACTCTTTATGATTGTTTAACGTTAAAAGCCGCTACTAATTACGTTCACTCAGACCAATTTTTAAACAAAATAGGTACTATTTCATCTGCTGTGCATGGCTTTGCGTAAAAATACCCTTGATGGAAGTAGCAGGCCTTTTCGATAAGTTCATCAACTTGTGACTGTGTTTCAACGCCTTCTGCAACACAACTCATCTTTAAATTAGTTGCGAGCGCGATAGTCGTTGTTACTAAGGCTTCGTTGGCATTACCCGGAGCCATCTCATTAACGAAGCTTTTATCAATTTTTAGTACCGACAACGGGTAACGTTTTAAATAGCTTAGCGATGAGTATCCAGTTCCGAAGTCGTCTAACGCTAAAACAAAGCCTTCTTTTACGAACCGCTCAATCTGCCGTAAAGCATTATCGCTATCGTCCATCAATACGCCTTCCGTGATCTCAAATCTAAATGCCTCTTTTGGTAAACCAAACTCGCTCAACAGGCTAAGTACCCCGCTTAAGTCGAACTCAGTTTTAAAGTGGAGGGCAGATAGGTTTATTGACACATAACCGTCAAAGCCTTTTTCATACCACAAAGACAAATCTTGAGCCGCGCGGCGCATGGCTTGCCTTGTCACTTCAATGATGTATTTAAGCTCTTCTAAAACTGGAATGAACTGATCGGGGAACAGCGGCTCCTCGTCTAACCTTCCCCGAAGCAGCAGTTCTACCCCAATCGTTTTATTAGTTCTTGCATCTATGATGGGCTGGTAATGATTAAAGAAGCAGTCATCTGAATAAGCGCGTTTTACTTTGTTTTCTATCTGCAAGCGCGTTTTTGCGCGTTCATTCATATCACTTGTGAAATAAGTAAAACCGCTCAACGCATCTTTTTTAGCGCTGTACATAGCAACATCAGCTTGCTTGATAAGCTCGGCAGGTTCAGACGCATCTTCCGGATAAAAAGCAACGCCAATACTACAAGATACACGAAGCACTTCTTCAGCCAATGAAATAGGTGTTTCTACCGATTCAATAATTTGCGCTACAAATGAACTTAAATCATCGTCGGCGCGCACCTCTTCAATAACAATCACGAACTCATCGCCACCAAGACGCGCAACCGTACCCGACTCTGCCACCAGGTTTCGCATTCTATTAGCGACAATACGTAGAAGTTTGTCGCCATAATCGTGACCTAGAGAATCATTGATGCCTTTAAATCTGTCTAGGTCAACAAACATCACAGCTACACGATGCCCATGATGACGCGCAAGCCCTATGGCGTGCTCAAGTCTATCGAGTAGTAACGTCCTGTTAACCAAGCCGGTAAGACTGTCGTAGGTGGCAATTTTAAGCAGCTTGCGTTCTGCATTTTTTTGCTCGGTAATATCAGATATAACAATCAGATAGTGTTCTGCGTCATTAGTTTCGCCACTTACTGCTGTTATATCTATCAAAACGTCGTAACGTTTTCCGTCAGCACCATCAATAGCGGTCTCATCTTTCCAAAAGTCACCGCCTTGCATTTCGGGTAACTTACCCGATAGGTGTCGATTAAGGTTGGGATAACGCAGGTAAAGGCGAGCTAACTGTTTAGGAAGTGGCTCCCTGTTATTAAATCCAAACACTTGCTCAAAGGCAGGATTAGCGGCAACTAAACGCTTATTTTTATCAAAAATGAGTACCCAATCCCGAGTTTGTCTAAACGCATCGCTAAATAAGGTAACCTGTTGTTGCGCCTTCTGAAGCCTAAACAGGTGACGTTGTCTAGAGAGTAAATAAGCCACTAAAAGGCCAACAATAAGCGTGGCATATAAGGAGTAAGCCAGTGGTGAACGAAGTGGAGCATAAGGCATGGAGAGCGTGATTTCTGCCGGCAATACGTTAAATTCGAAGCTACCTGGAGTCGGCGCCACGGTAAAAACATAGTCGCCAGGCTCTATATTGGTAAAGGTTATTTTCGCATCGTCGGTAACGCCTTCTGTTACCACGCGGTCACCGTTAAGAAACTTATAGTAATATTTAACTTTACCTATTCCCGACATAGCGAGCGAAGAAAAGTGAATGGTTAACCCGTAGTCTTCATAGTCTAAATTAAAGTGGTGACCACTTAAGTTTTTTAAGGGCTGGCTAAGAGCTCGATTGTCTACTGCAACTTCAGTAATGGCCGTTTTTTTGCTCAGCATGCTTTTCTCTGTATCTAAGCTTTCAAGCTGCGAGGCCGAAAATACAACGGCTCCACTTGTTGAACCATAGGCGAGCCTTCCATCATTAAGTTTTAGCGAAGCACCTTGGTTAAATTCAGAAACACTTAGCTCACGACCATATATGAAATTTTTGATTTGGGCAGTGGAAGGATCGTACCGATGAAGGCCTTTATGCGAGCTAAACCAGATGTTCCCAAACTCATCTTTTTGAAGCCCATACACTATGTTTGATAACAAAATATTAGTGTCGTTTAAATTGTATAGGGGTTCGAATGTATCGGCATCGACACCAATCAAACCGACGCCACTATAGGCAAGCCATAACACGCCCATATCATCAATGACCCAAGACGATATTGAGCGCTCGTTTCCTCGCTGCGACTCTGGGAAACGATAAACAAGTTCATGTCGCGAAGTCTCAGGATCTATTAACCACAAGCCTCCTTTGGTAGCCAAGAACAACCTATTGTTGTGATAGGAAGACTGCCCTATAAAGCCATAAGAGAAATTGATGTCGAAAACTCGTGAGTCTAAATTAAGTGGAGAGATGGCTTTATTTTCGACGTCATACTTAAAAAAACCCTCATACCCAATAAAGTACAAAACATCGTTATCAGACAGAACCATGCCGGGAATATAAGTATCGAAGACAACATCATCTCCGCCACTAAGTACTTCTGGGCGAGATATTTCCTCTGTCTTCGGGTCGAATAGTCGGATGCCCTCATAAGTACTCACGAACAGCTTTTCGTTTTCCAAAGGAATAATTTTATCTACCGCTCCCTTACCATAAACTTTGGTATCAAAATAAAGAAACTTGTCAGATGTTTTTGTTGTGAAGTCATAATGATTTAGCCCATTGTCAGTACCTATCCATATTTTATTGGGCTCGGTTTCCGCGAAAGTCCACACTACGTGACTAGTTAAAGCGCTTTCTGCTCCCGCTCGCTCGTTCTGAATGGTAGATATATCAGCACTTTTAACACCGAAGTATAAAGCGCCTGCGTAGACAGAACTCATCCACAAGTTATCAGTTTCGTCTTTTGCTATTGCTGTAATTTTCTTATTTGAGATTTCAGTGAACCCATTATTGGGCTCTAAAATGTGTTCGCTCTCCCAATCGTCTGACACCTTAACTAGTCGATACAGACCCTTGTTAGTTCCCATCCAGAATGCATTGTCCTTGTGCTGGACCATTGTCCACACATTTCTATTATTGACTACCCGATCAAATACACTCTTTTTAGCGCCGTTGACTTGCGCTATAAAATCTTCTTTTTGTGCGACGAATACGCCAAGTACCGTTGAAATCCATACTCTGTTTTGTTCATCCAACAGCAGAAACTTCGCATTGATGTTGTCAATATTCTGTGGTGTTTCACCTAAGTAATCTAAGCTAACCAGAGGCTGTTCTGTATCGTGTATATTTTTTACATAAGCGCCTTTAGATGTTGCTACCAGCAAAGTATCGTCAATAGTAATAGCAGCGCGAATGATATGATTATTTTCCAAAAGCTCAGTAGGTAGCTTAGCAAGGCGAGTTAATTTCTTTTCTTTAGTATCAAATAGCTGAACTTCTTCGTGAAGCGCGATGACCAATTTATTAGTAGTGTACCAATGGAATGTCTGGGCGTGTTGAACCATACCTTCAATATCGTGGTAACTCGTAGGCTCTATTTGAACGACTTTTTGGGTAGTTAAATCTAGATAGTAATTACCCTTGCCAAAAATACTAAACCAAAGCCCTTCGGAGCCTTGCAGCGCTAATCTGTGAATTGAAGCATCAAGTAGCGTGTTAGTAGAATCCGTTATCCGTTTTGTTCTAACGCCGTCCCAGCGCACTAATCCACCTTCAGTGGCAATCCACACAAACCCATCGTCACTTATTACAATGTCGTTTACGACATCTTGAGGCAGTCCATTTTTTGTCGAAAGTGATTGGAAAACCGGGTTGGTAAGCCGTGGAGAAGCCTCTGCATAAATACAAACAGTAAAAGCCAAAAGAACCAGGTAGGATAAAAACTTCATCACAAGTTGTTCGCATAATTTAAATTTTTATTATGCAATTAAGTGTACCAGAATGTTCGAAACATGGGCAGTTTCAAAAAAAGGTTTTTACACTTCCTTAAGATACCGCTATCGCATTGAAATTAATAAACTAATTACACTAGATACAAGAAGTTTAAAAACGCAAAAAGTAAGTCTTAAAAGGATTAAAGAATGATTAAATTATGCCAGGACTTTTTCTTTCTTCCCTACTTTTTTCGAAAAGTTTAGTCCTGTTGGACTGGCACCCGCCCCACTGGAACAACTTGGCGGCGAATGCTGGGCTGAGGAGATAACCGATACAAATCGCCATTTTGTCCCACGTAGTGTTTCATTACCCCGCACGCCTTAGCAATATCTGCATGTGCCTGTAAATGCTGATGCTCACCATGCACCGGTATAGCAATTTTAGGTTTAACCCAGTGGTACATAAGTTTAAGTTCCTCAGCGCAAGGATGGCCGCTGGCATGAATAGGCAAGGCGCTATCCTCGCTGTGAATTACAGTAACCCCTTTCGCCGATAGCGCTTTACTTAAACGCCCTACACTCTCTTCGTTACCAGGGATCACAATAGAAGAAAATATAACAGTGTCGCCTTTGTCCAAAGTTAAGTGTGGATGATTATCGCGAGCTAAACGCGCCAAGGCTGTATTTTTCTCGCCTTGACTTCCTGTTGCTACCGCTAAAACTTCATGTGGGGGCAAGTAACCCAAGTGCTGAGGGTCAGTTATTGGTAAATCATCAGGCCAAATACCTTGCTGCTTTGCAATACCATACATGTTTAATAATGAACGTCCGTACAGCGCCATGTAGCGCTTCGTTTGTTTAGCAATTTTAGCTAACGAAATAAGCCTAGCTATGTTACTGCCGAAGCACCCGACTACCACCCGCCCTTTAAGCGGCGAAATAGTACTGAGTAAACCGTCATAACAATTTCTTTCGGAAATGGAAAACCCAGGCTTTGGCGCATTGGTAGAATCGCCGACTAACGCAAGGATGTTTTCGTTCCCTAGTTGCTTATAAAGGTTTACATCAAAGGGTAATCCAGTAATGGGGTTAGCGTCGATTTTCCAATCAGCAGTGTGTAGAACAGTGCCTGCAGGTGTTGTAATTTTGAGCGCAAAAGGCTCAGGCAAAGAGTGTGTGATAGCCAACCAATTGACGTTAAAGGGACCAATTTGGCGGGTGTCACCAGCCTCTACTTCAACAATAGGAATACGATTGGCAAGCTTGCTCCTAGCTAGCTTGCGCCTTAACACCTCGGCAGTAAATGGGGTAGTGAAAATCGGCGTTTGAAATCGCTCCCAGAGGTAAGGGATAGCGCCCACATGATCCTCATGAGCGTGAGTGATCACAATGCCGGCCAATGAATCTTTCTGCTTCGCGATAAAAGTCGGATCAGGTGCTACTACTCGATGCGTAGCACCCTTAGGCGGAGCGACGCTGCCTACTGAAGCGTCAGTTTTGTAGTTCGGAACAAGGGGCTCATCGAATGACACCCCACAGTCCACCATCAACCATTGACCATTGTGTCCGTATAAATTTAGATTCATACCAATTTCGCCTGTCCCTCCTAAGGGGACAAACCACAAATCATCAATGTTTGGGTGTAACAAAGCGTATACTGCCTTTTTTAAAAATTAGAAATTAGCTAAGAAAGCGATAGATGCATGCTAAGTCGTGTTACTCGTGCAGTTCTACATTTAACTGATCGATAACCTCAGCCCATGCAGCATCTTCTACGATAGCATCTTTCAAAAATGCGGACTGACTTTCGCTCCAGTACGGTGCCTCGTGCAAGTGCTGGCTTTTGTTTAGTCCTCTATGTGTTTCGAAAAACTCTGCAATTTCTTCGTCTGAACTTCCTAGACCAAGTTGACTAAATAGGCTGTTCATTGTGGGTTGTTCAGTAAACATAACGCCTCCTTTGGGTTATCTGATAACAAGAGACATAGATACAATGAACGGTCTATGATTAAACTGCCGCTCAATTGTCTCTATCTGCTTACTAAATAACTACCCCAGGCTCTTTGCTTAAGATCACCCGTAACTTTTGAACTTACAGTGTCTTGAGCAACATGTTATAGGTACTCAGCAAACTCTTGTGGCGAAATGACCTCACCTTCTTCAGCAGGAACAGGACAAACTATAACCATGAGTTCGTCTTGCGTCATACCTGGAACCCATTTGGTTAGAAACTCTTCAGTACTGAGTTCCATTGCTTCACAGTGAGCCCAATCTTCTGTAGCCCACAAAAGCGCAAGTTCAGCGTCTGGCCAAACCGGAACACCATCTTCTTCGTCAGTGGTTAGCATAACGCAACCATGTTCATCTTTAAGGATAAACAATTTCTTATCAGATTTAATCGTGGCCAGGCTAGTTTCTAAGCGTTGAAAAGCGTTTTTTTCTAATAAAGGATGTATTTGAGACATAGTACTCTCTTTTAAACTCTGTCGTTGATGCGCCATATATGATTGGCATTTGCGCAAAACCTCTCGGTTGCATTTAACTTACTGTAGATACGCTGTCTATTATCTCTGCAAGGCCCACGCGTCGTATTTGCTTCATGCTGTGTATGTATAACCTTAATGGTACATTTTCAAGGGTTCTTATCTTAACCACGTTAATATGGGCCGGTATCTGCTTTTCTATATTGGTGGGCAGCACGGCTATTCCCCCTTCGCTAAGTAAGTTATTTAGCGCAAGATTAAGCGAATTAGTCCTTAACTTTGCATCGCGAAGCTGCGGGTAGGCGGTAAGAAGCCAGTCTCTCGCTTTGGTACCCCAGTCAATGGCTACAAAATCAGCAGCATTAACAGCATCGGAAATTTCACCTACACGGTATAATGCTATTTCGTGTTCCATCAAAACCTCGCTATTCACTTCTTCAGACTTAAGCGGCTCAGTAGAAAAAGCGAGATCTGTAACTCTTTCATGTAGTTGACGTGACAGTGAGTCGAGCGTCAAAACTTCTGCCTTTACGGAATAGTCAGGAAATGAGTTGTGAAGGTGGCTTAGCATTGTGGGCAACAGTAATTCGCTGGCAAGCTGTGTTGCCCCGCAAACCACATACTCAGATGATTGTATTTGCAGCTCTTGTTTGGCTTCGTTAAGCGTGGCACACAATTGCCTAGCATAGGGTAGCAGCTTTTCTCCAGACTGCGTGAGCTGAATACTGTTACGCTGTCTAATAAATAGCGTTGTGTGGAAGTATTCTTCAAGCAACTTTATTCTAGCACTAACGGCAGATTGAGTGAGGTAGAGGTTTTCAGCGGCTTTACCAAAGTGACGAGTTTTTGTCACCTCTATAAAGGTGGTGAGAAAGCGTATATCCATGCTTGATGTACAACCGAATTGAGTTGGTTCTAAACTGACACAGATAATACGGTAAGTAAATACAAATGCACAGAAGCGCACCGCTTTAATCGGTGCGCTTAATTAAAAAATCATCAACTCGCTGAATTAATACTCTTCTTGATGTAAACGTCGTTGTTTTTCACGACGTTGGAGGTCACGCTTCTGCTTTACTTTAACAGTGCTTTGACGTTTGGAATTTGATTTTTTTGCGTGAAGATCTTCCTCTTCTACCGAGTCCCATTCATCACGCTGGTAACGATAGTCTTTACTCATTGACTTCTCTGGGTTATGAACACGTTTCAATTATCATCCTAAGCCGAAAAATAGAAAACGAATTTTAATCATCGTAGCGACAAGAATTTTTGATGGCATTTTTACTGTATTTTCACAGGTGCACTTCGCCAACACATGTTTCACTTTTGTAACAAATTTCCCACCGCAAAAACTTGTCTAAAAAGTCGGATATATTGATAAATTTCATCAGGTTAAAAAAGGTAGACTCTCGTCCTATTGCTTATGAGAGAGCCCATTCGCGGCAATATTCTTATTAGATTCCATTACTTTTTGACCCATTAAAAATTTTTTATTGATAAGGAAAAAATCTTTTGTTTTATCTTCGGTTATATTTATTTTAAAAGTGCGCTGAACAAAACAATACGTTGGGTACAACATGAAAAGTTTAGCTATTCGACTATCTGCAAAACCATATATCGACCGTCAAAAGTTTCCCTATGGATTTCGTAAATCAGGTGACTTCAGTATCACTGAAGCCGATCTTCTAACTAACTACGGCAAGACTTTATTAGGCCTCGAAAACGGTGAACTTTCGCCAGAAAGTGAAGATGAGCAACACTTCGTTTCGTTCATTAATGGCAAAGTTGAAGCAGTAAATAACCTCGAAAAGGCATGGGCAAAATATGTGAGACTGGCAAGAGGGAAAAAACATTTTTATACCCTTCATAGCAGTGCTAGTAATCAATCAGAATACGATGATGATTATTCTGATGAAGAGTTTGATGTAGCCTAACCCTAAAACATACCAGTCAACGTTAAAAAGCTCGCTCAGGCGAGCTTTTTTGTTTTAAGCGATAAATGATCTCAATCAAGGTTAAGCAAGAAGAAAATGAAGAAAGGTTAAGGACTGTCTACACTTAGAGTATTAAAGAGTGACGTTAACTAACAATAACTGTCGCTCTATACAAAGAGCCCTAGCAAAGGAGGCGCAACGATGATCATTAGTTCAAAACAGCTTACTCACTTTTCTATTCATGCCGTTGATGACAAAGTAGGCGGCGTTCGCGATATTCTTTTTGACGATGAAACGTTTACCGTACGTTATCTGGTTGCAGATACAAATACGTGGCTTCCGCTTAGCAGAAAAGTGGTTATTTCTCCCATTGCCGTGACAGAACTAGATAGCAGTGATGACACTGTTCATGTAAATATGACTGTTGAAAAGTTAAAGAACAGCCCATCGATTGATGAACATAAGCCCGTGTCTCGAGAGTATGAGGAGAACCTCTTTAAATATTTCGGCTACGGCTACTACTGGATTGGGCCAGGAGCATGGGGAGAGTTTGCACATCCCAATGAGCTTGTTGAAATACAGCAAGCGGAAGAATCTGAAACACTTAACCCTAAGAAAACAAGTAATCACTTGAGGGCTGTTGGAGAAGTGGGAGGCTATGAGGTTGCCACGACTACCGACAATGTTGGGCACATAAGCAACTTCATAATCGACACGCGAAGTTGGAAAATAATAATGCTGGTGGTCGATACCAATAATTGGCTTCCAGGGGGTAAACACTTGGCGCTATTACCGGGGGATATTGAAAATATTGATTGGGCCGCACACAGTGTCGCGGTCAACCTAAGCCATGATGAATTAGTCAATAGACCAGAAGTAGATAGTGATAGAATTCCAGAAGAAGATTACATCGCCGTGTTGTGCAAACAACTGGATAAATAGTTTTAGATATGGATTTGAAGGAATGTTAAACGATACAATGTCCGCTATGTGGCGGACATTGTTGTTTTAATGATAATTAAGAAAAACCTACTCGCAGAAGAATTCGTCCATCAACGCAATAAGTCGTTTAACACGCTCATCCGCAAGTCGATAGTAAATTGTTTGGCCTTCCCTTCTGGTAGCTACCATTTTTGATTCTCGCAATAATGCGAGGTGTTGAGAAATCACGGGCTGTGAAACATTGACTACCTCTAGAAGCTCGGTTACCGACTTTTCCTCTTTCAACAATGAACAAAGCACCATGAGACGTGTTTTGTTCGCAAATTGTTTAAGGAAGATTTCAGCTTCCACCGCATGTTCCATAATATCATCTGAACCTATTACCATATCCTCAGACATAAGCACTTCCTTTCTTTAACGTTTCTGGCAATAATTTAGCCATTAATTATACTAAAGTATAAAACATTTTGCCGACTTGCCATTATATGCGATGAATTCCAGTAATTGATATTGTTTTATTGAATTTCCATTCATACATTAGTTATTACTTATTTGTTTTGCACAAAATCGTCATAAATTGGGAGTACTATGCTAATAGATATTAAAACTCGGATTGAGAACATCAGCTTCGATATTCGTTGCGTCACTGCACAAAAAGCTTCTGAAGAGTTAGTGCACAATGATGGAACCCTTATCGACGTAAGGGAAAGCGGCGAAGTAGCGAGCCAGCCCGTCCCCTATGCCCTCAACATACCCCGAGGCGTGCTCGAGATGAAAGCATTAGAGAGATTCAAAGATGCCTTAATACCGCTCTACATCCATTGTGCGTCTGGCGTTCGTGCAAAGTTAGCTGCCGAGCAACTAATGCAGATGGGATACGAGAAGGTATCAGTGGTAACGTGTCCAGTATCAACCATTAACCAAGCCCTTAAAGAATGACTTGTATAATCTGTCTATGCTATAAGTAGCCCAAAAGACAGGTAAAGGGCGTTGTATGCTTAAATCCACATTAGAACAATGGCGTATGTTTAAAGCCGTTGTTGATGCTGGTGGCTTCAATCAAGCAGCTGCAGAAGTACATAAAAGTCAATCTAGTGTTCATCACGCTGTTCAAAAACTTGAAAACGCCATTGGTGTAACACTATTTGAAAATATTGGTCGTAAAGTACAGCTTTCTCCACAAGGTGAGCTCATGTACCGTCGAGCTTCGTTTTTGCTCAACGAAGCTCAAAAGCTTGAAGCGGTAGCAAGTAGCTTAAAAGTAGGAACAGAAACAACACTGCGTATAGCTGTAGATATTATTTTCCCTTCTGAATTATTGTATAACGTGCTTGCCAAAGTCTCTGCAGAATTTCCGCTCTTGCGTATAGAAATAGAGGAAACCGTGCTTAGCGGTGCTAACGCGTTATTAAGTAGCGGAAAAGTAGATTTAGGCATTTCTCCCTTTGTCTTTCCGAATGGCTTTAGCGAAGACTTATGCGAAATTGAGTTTGCCGCGGTGGCTCATGCTAAGCACCCTTTACACCAATTAAACAGAACCCTAACCTTAGAAGACCTCAAAACTCATCGTCAGATTGTAGTTCGCGACTCTTCTGCAGAGCGCAAGGCAGATGTAGGTTGGTTAGGTGCAGAACAACGTTGGACAGTGAGCCACGTAAGAACATCTTTAGATATCATTACTCAGGGATTGGGATTTGCATGGCTACCTATAGCAATTATTAAGGAAGAATTAGAAAACGGTACCCTAGTTCCGCTTCCTTTGGATAACAATGCGGCGTTAAGAAAAGCCCTTCTCTATCTTTCTTTTGAAGATGGAGACACCTTAGGCCCGGCGGCGCGAGCATTTATGGGAGAACTGAGATACCAAACAATGAACCTACCTACCTCAGATTTTATGCTTGATTCATGCTCAGTGTAGCTCGCGCATTAGCTAACTACTGTTGGCAAATGCTGAAAGCCTAACACAAATCCAAACAGTGAGATTGTTACACCTATCAAGGCCACTGCCCCGTCGTCAGTAGCCATTCCAACGGCCATAATGAAAACTGCCAAGGCGGGAATAAGACCCATAAAGGGAATAAGCTCTAACGGAACCATTACCAAGCCGCAGCCAACACAATTTAAAGCAATTAAAGAGCGAAACACGGGCTGTTTCATAAAAAAACAACGGGGAACGAGAAAGCGGTCGACACTAGCTGCATAGGGTTTTATTTTTTCGACTATTTGGCGTAGTTGATCAGCATCGCAATGTATGTCCATCACTTTTTGAGGTAACCATGGGTGCCTGCTACCGAGTAATATTTGCAATGCAATAAGTAAAATCGTCACACCGGTTAAAGAAGGTACACCAGGAATAGCGCCTATAGGGGTGCAGGCGATAAACGACGGAAGCGCTAGCATTGGGCCAAAGCCCCGCTTTTCCATAACTTCCCAAAAATCTGCAAAATAAAATAAATCTTGACTAGCCCGAGGCTGCATTTT
Source organism: Alteromonas sp. HB246098 (assembly GCF_054890645.1). Classification (NCBI taxonomy): domain Bacteria; kingdom Pseudomonadati; phylum Pseudomonadota; class Gammaproteobacteria; order Alteromonadales; family Alteromonadaceae; genus Alteromonas; species Alteromonas sp. HB246098. Next base: position 174,423 of record NZ_JBTZUG010000003.1, read on the forward strand.
TGTCAGCAGCTCGGTTAAAGTCATTGATCTCTCAGCTGTTTTTGCCCACATTTTCAATTCCTTTGACATAAATTTAGCCGTAGTCCTCTAACTTCAGAGAGCAAATGCGGGCCTACCATAGGCAAATTTTCGGTAAACCTTATCTATTCCTTTCACCAATAATAAAGTTGCTCTACATACAAATTGTGCGAAAAATGTGCCATAGCCAAGCTCACCTACACTTTATAAGGAAATGGGAATACTTTTTGCAGTTGTATGTAAATAGGTAACACTCAATGTGTATTTGATAGACCGAGAATCTTCTAGATTAAATCAAAAACGTAAAATTATAGACGGTCGTTCGTATAGATGAATCACTACAATTAATGTGACTTTATTGAACATTCATTCGGTTTTACCTGAACTAAACAAGTTATTGCTAGGAAAGGAGTAAGTATAGCTAGGTATCTAGTTATTTTTTCTTGCCTTTTATGATACAACTATAACATTGATTTTATTCCATATTTTAAATGGAAAGTAATAGAGAGGGACATTCACGTGCTAACCGTACTTTTAGTTGATGACGATGCCGAGTTTACAGAAGTAGCTTGTACTATTATTGAGTTTTTAGGCCACGACGTCCTAACAGCTGCGACATTAGCTGAAGCCCGCGACTGGCTAGAGAAAGAAACATTCGATCACGTACTGTTAGATTTCATGTTGCCCGATGGTAGCGGCGCTCATCTGTTTAATGAACTTGATGCGCTCCCCAAGCGTCCTCGTGTTACCTTAATCACCGGCCACCCTTCGGTTAAAAGCGTAATCAAAGGCTTGTGTGGCCCTACCGTAGACTACCTTGTCAAGCCAATACAGCGCGAAGAAATCGAGGCTGTGTTAAGTAAAAAGCCAAAAGAAAAAGCACCTAAAGAAGAAACAATTGAAAAACACTTCGATTTGCTTATTGGCGAGTCACCGGTGATGAAGGAGTTATACAAACTCATTTCAAGGGTTAGCAAAACAAGTGCTAACGTCATGCTGTTAGGTGAAAGTGGTGTTGGTAAAGAAGTAGTCGCAGCTGCTATTCACCGAGCCTCAGAAAGTGATGGCCCTTATATCGCCACAAACTGTGGTGCCTTTTCTAAAGAATTGATTGGTAGTGAGTTGTTCGGCCATGAAAAAGGTGCCTTCACCGGTGCTGTGGGCCGTAAAGAGGGTGTTTTTGAACAAGCAGAAGGAGGCACCCTTTTCTTAGATGAAATCACAGAAATGCCTATCGATATGCAGCCTAACCTTTTGCGTGTGCTCGAAAACAAAGTGGTGCTTCGTGTAGGCGGCACAAAATCTATACCTGTGAACTGTCGCGTAGTATCTGCAACAAACAGAACAATGGAAGAAATTGCGCAAAGCAAAGTGTTGCGTGAAGATATCTATTTCAGATTGGCCGTTTTCCCAATCACTATTCCACCTTTACGTGAACGAAAAGAAGATATTCCGCTTCTAGCGAAAACCTTTATTGCAGAATTCAACAAAGACAACGGCTCTAATTTTAAGTGGGAAGATAATCAGCTTGAAACGCTTCAAGCCTACGACTGGCCTGGTAACGTTCGAGAGTTAAGACACTTTGTTCACCGTGCCGCCATTATGAGTGACCCTGAAAAGAGTGAGATTGAGCTACCTAAAACCATCGAATCTCCTTTTGCGCAAAAGCAGAGTACGACACCTGCCCTTCAAGCCGGAAGAACGATTGAAGATGTGGAAAAAGAGCTTATATACGCCACATTAGAGAAAGTCAGCGGCAATAAAACCACAGCCGCAGAAATGTTAGGGATTAGTACCAAAACGTTGTACAACCGCCTTCACGCCTACGGCGATCTTAGCAAAGATGAATAATGAGAGGTATTCGATATGACTAGCGAAGAATTCTCACGTTTAAGCGTTTTCGTTCATGATGCTCGCAAGCCTCTAAATAGAATATCTATGCAGGCAGAGTTAGTAAAAATGGCACTAAATGGTGATGTTGCGCCTGAAAAGGCATTAGCGGCGTTAGATAAAATAATAAGCAGTGCAAAAGACTGCAGCGAGACCCTTTCTGAAATGACCTCAGAATTGGGTGAGAATGATGCGGAATAAATAAATGATCTCTAAAGTTCTGTCTTCCATTTACAGCTGGATAATTTTGGTTGTAGTCATCATTGTTGTTATGACAGCAAACTCTTTTTATGTAGTGAGTACGCTTAACGACCTGTCAGCACTTGAAGCGCGATTATTTACAACTAATCGGGTTATTAATGCAGTTAATAGGCTTCATGTAGCTGTACTGCGGGTGGAGTCTGGTCAACGAGGCTACATGCTTACTGACGATGAAGAATATCTAACTGACTACACCGAAACACTTGGCGTTATCGGCGAGTTAATGGACGAAGTAGAAGTGAGCTCTTTTTCGTCTGATATAGATGAACAATCTGTAAGAATTGAGGAACTGCTTAAGCTAACCAAGGCAAAGATTAACGAAGTTATTCAAGTCGTAGAACTCGTTAAGGAAGGCAAGCAGAAAGAGGCCGTTAACCTGGTTCAAAGTGATAAAGGTATACGGCTATACAAACGTTTTGAAGCACTTTTTCGGGAAATTGATACTTCTGAACGTGGTATGCAAGGTACACATTTAGCAAATTTGATGAGCTTGCGAAGAGACTCGGTCAATACCTTAATCATCTCATCCGCTACTACCCTGCTGCTCGTTATTGCCGTTTTTCTATTGCTGAAAATCAACTCGCGAGAGCACGAGAAGTATCAAGCTGATCTTGAATCTGTAAATGAGGACTTAGAAAATCGCATAGAAGAGCGGACACAAGAACTTAGCCTTTACTCCGATGAGTTAGCCCGAAGTAACCGAGAGTTAGAAGATTTCGCTTTTGTTGCTTCACACGACTTGCAAGAGCCACTTCGCAAAATTCGGGCGTTCGGTAACCGTCTTGAGTCGGGGTACACCGATGTTATTGATGAGAGAGGCAGAGACTATTTAGCGCGAATGCTAAACGCCGCAGAGCGCATGTCGATGCTCATATCTGATCTTCTTGCTTTTTCTCGTGTTTCAACACGTGGCAAAGATTTCAGTGACGTGAATTTAGATAACGTTATACAAAGCGTATTAGATGATTTAGAAATCGCCATTGATGAAAAATCAGCACAGATAGACGTAAGCGAAAAGATGCCTATTATTCGAGGTGATAAGACACAACTTGAGCAGTTGTTTTTAAACTTGATCTCTAATGCACTCAAATTTCAAAGTGAAGGCGTAACACCCGTTGTCAAAATCACTTTACAAGAAGCAAGCGAAAAAGATATTCAAGATATCATCATGTCTGAGGAATACGATTGGATAAAAATTACGGTTACCGATAACGGTATTGGTTTCGACCAGTCCTTCGCAGAGAAAATATTTGCTCCTTTCCAGCGTCTTCACGGTAGAAGTGAGTATAAAGGTACGGGCATAGGGCTTGCCGTATGTCGAAGAATAGTAGAAAGACATAATGGTCAGATTACTGCTACGAGCGCGCAAGGTCACGGGGCCACGTTCACAATAATAATGCCGGTGGATAGCGAGCCGTTTGGTTCCAACAACAATAATGGAGAGACACACAATGACGCGTAAACAAACCCAGCCAATAAATATATTGATGGCCGATGATGATGAGGATGATCGCTTACTGACCGTCGACGCACTGCAAGAAAGTCGAGTACTAAACAATTTATTTTGTGTTGAAGACGGTGTGGAATTATTAGAGTTTCTCCGTCACGAGGGAAAATACACAGATCCTGCGTCTGCCCCTCGCCCTAGCCTCATCTTACTTGACTTAAACATGCCTAGAAAAGATGGTCGCGAAGCACTCCAGGAACTTAAAAACGACCCAAAACTACGCAGTATTCCCGTTGTTATCTTAACAACATCGAAAGAAGAAGAGGACATGCTACGCGGTTACGACCTTGGTTGCGCTTCTTATATTACCAAACCAGTTAACTTTGAAGGGCTTGTTGAACTGATGCGTGCTTTAGGCCGTTATTGGATCGAGTTCGTAGAGTTACCACACGAGTAAAAGAGGTACTAGATGTCAGAGGTTATTAAAATTCTATTGGTTGAAGATGATGAAGATGATTACTTCTTAACTTCTGACTATCTAGAACAATGTGAGTCACCTAAGTTTGAATTAACTTGGGTGACAAACAGTCTTGACGCCATAGAAGCGCTTAAGACGGAAGACTTTGATTTATGCTTGCTCGACTATTTGTTGGGCGCAGAGAATGCCATAGATGTTCTGGGTGTTCTGAAGTCGAACCAATTTAGCCTGCCTGTGGTTATTTTAACAGGTCAGTCTGACGCTACAGTAGATGAAATGGTAATGCGCGCAGGGGCCGCAGATTATCTACAGAAATCGGAGATAGAATCGCCGCGCTTTATGCGCACTATCCGCTACGCCATGGTACGTCGCGATATAGAAAACGAGCGGATTGAACGCAACAAAGTTGAACAAAAAAACAAAGCAAAAGACAAGTTCCTTGCTCACCTTGGCCATGAATTGCGCACGCCTCTTACCTCTATTTTGGGGTACACAGAACTTCTCATAGATGACGCAAGAAACAGCCCGTTTCAGCAAGAGCTATCGATAATTCATTCAAACGGTAAACACTTATTGAGCTTGCTCAATGATTTACTTGATATGTCACGGATAATGGCTGAGAAGCTAGAACTAAACATTAAAGATGTGAACCTATCGGCTTTTCTCACCGATATTCACTCGTTGATGCGTTTGAATGCCAAGGATAAAGGGCTGAGTTTAAATGTGGTTTCAAATACCAAAATTCCCGAATTTATTAAGACGGATCCCACTCGACTTCGCCAAGTGCTGCTTAACCTGATTTCTAATGCGGTTAAGTTTACCGATAAGGGCAGTATCACACTCACTATTACCCTTGATGAAAATTCAACAGATAGTGAAAAGCCTCAGTTACTTAGATTTTCCGTAGACGATACCGGCATAGGTATGCCACCAGACAAACTCATCAATATCTTCCAGCCCTTCGAGCAGATTGAAGATGTGATGCGCGCTAATCACGGTGGTGCAGGTCTAGGTTTAGCTATTTGTAAAGAGCTTGTCACCAAGCTTGGCGGCGATATAGATGTATCATCTCGACTTGGTGAAGGCAGCACGTTTACCTTCGATGTTGACCCTGGCGATATATCCAAACAACCTCTTGTCGACTTAGAGCTTGGTCAGATACAAACCGTTGAGTCTAGCAGTATCGATTTGAATGTTACCGGTAGAGTGCTAATTGTTGATGATTTAAGAGAAATTCGGCGCCTTACCGGTCATCTTGTAAGTCAGTCTCAGGCAGATATTAGTTATGCAGAAAACGGTGTCAAAGCGCTGGAAGCGGTATTACAGGCCGACGAACACAACCGACCTTTTGACCTCGTTCTTATGGATATTCACATGCCTGTGATGAATGGCATTGAGGCGTTACACGCTATTCGTCGCCATGGTAAAGATATTCCCGTTATTGCGGTTACCGCAGCTAGTCGTAAAGGACTGAGAGAATCACTAATACGTGAAGGCTTTAATGACGTTATAGGTAAACCAATAGACCGCTTTGCATTAGCTCAACTTCTTTCACAATACCTTCCGCCTGGCGACCACGTTACTTTTACCAATGTGGAAGCACAGGTTGCCGACATGCCGATACAGAAACCTTACGCACCAGAGGAAAACATGCCACCAAGCGATGGATTTGAACCCAATACGAATATAGGCATAGCAGCTGAAGATCCCCCTCAGAAAAAAGGTGACGGAAGCCCTTCTAGTAAACGTATCTTAGTAATTGAAGATGATGAAGATGCAGCAGAGCTATTGCAGTTGTTTTTAGTACATTTAGGTCATGAAGTCACCACCGAGTACTGTGGTGTTGATGCACTTAGCACCGCGCAAGACAATGACTTTGACCACGTATTAATGGATTTAACCCTACCTGATTACAACGGTTACGACCTCGCTGGTGAACTTAAAAAACAATTACCAAATGCTTCGCTTACCATAGTCAGTGGACACGAAGCCGAAGAAGAAGCAATGGACGCAATAGGAATAGATAGTGCGCTGCTTAAGCCGGTTTCAAAAGATGACCTCGCATCCGTCGTAGGTGGAAGCTAAGCTTTCGTTTTAACGACTAAGAAAATATTACAGGGGTTTGCAAGGATAACGCGTTTCTCTTGCAAACCTTTCACCCTTCCATATAACTCAAAACCCCTATCCCCCTGTAAATTAAGAAATTATTCTATTGGTACAGCCGTTGCAATAGTTATTGTGAATCCAAAATATTAAGGAGAGTATTATGGCTACACAAGCTTCAGCAAAACCACAAACCGTTAAAACTAACAGCACTAACGGTGTGGCTGAACCGAGTCACCCAGTAACGGATCAACTGAAAGACACCCTTCATGCATCAGTAGACAAGCTTGCAGATAGTGCAAGTGTGGCAGAAGAAAAAATTCGTCGTACTGCTTCATCGTCTGCCGAAAACATGTCAGAGCGAAAGCGTCTAGCAGAGCAGAAATGGCAGGCGTCAAAAGTACGTAAATATGCAATTGAGAACCCTGTAACGACTGCAGGTATCGCTTTTGCAGCGGGTATGCTAGTAACATCGCTTCTACGTAAGAAGTAATATTATGAAAGCACCAGATTTTCACAAAGCGCGTTATAGCACGTGCCATGAAAATCCATTTCGCCTGACGCCGCCCCCGGCGCAGGCGAAATTGCATGTAAACGTTACAGGAGAAAGTAACCCCACAGCGTCAGCATCTGGCGAGCAGTCAACCCAGCAACAATACCCCGACCCGTCATTCTCTGAGGTTGTCAACGCGTTCAAAGAAGCATTCTCTCAAAGAAAAGAACAAGGCTTTGCATTTCTTGAGCTCACCAATAGTGAACTCATGCTTGTCAAAAAGAGTTTTTTCGTCACTGTTTTTGCATGCCTTGCAGCATTCGCGGTTGGTACAGTTTGTTGGCTTATTTTAAATATTGCTATAGGCGCTATACTTCACAATGCTGGCTTGCACTACGTTGTGGTACCACTTGTATTATTAGTACTTAATAGTCTTGCGGCATTTGGTTTCTTTAAGCTTGCTCAGAATGCGTTTAACTATTTAAGTTTAAGCAGATTGATTCAGACGTGGCGTAGAGTCTTCGGATAAGGCACATACGGGAAGGCGAGTAGAGACCTTTTTTGATTAAGCCCTTTGACCGCGACTTTTAACTGAGCCTTTTCAACAATAGTGAGGTGAGTACTATGAACATCTTTTTGAAAGCGAACATGAGAGACATAGCGCAAAAGGAGCATGCCTATTTTTCTCAAAAACATCACGCTGATGTTGCACTTACACAAGCAAAAAGGCAATGTTCGTTAATGATGGGTAAGCCGGAGACGTTACTTGGCATAGCTTCTGTTGGAGCTTATAAGGGTGCAGTAGACGCTAAGCCCAAAGCAAAGCGCAATCGCGCGTTAATGGTTTTAGGTAGAACCGCGTTGTTCTCTTTGTTTCAGTAATCACAGTATTAAGGAATTTGTGAGATGAACATCAAAAGTAAAATTAAAAGTAGCCGCGTACTTTTTGCCACCGTAGGTGCGGCACTAAGCTTCGCGATAGTAGGGTGTTCATCGACACCAGTAGCTGCCCCTACCCCATACAAATCAGCGAACTCTAGAGCCTCATATGGTTATTCGAGCGAAAAAGTATCTGCAAATCAGTATCAGGTTCTTTTTAAAGCGACTGACAAAACTCCGGCCGACAGAGTACAGCAGTACGCTCTATATCGCGCCGCAGAAGTCGCACAAGAGCAAGGCTTTACTTATCTAGAGGTGATTAATACAAATATTGATAAAAAGCCTGTCATAGCGCGGGAAGTAACGGCTGGCAAAAATGAGCCAGCAATATTTCAAACAGATAGGCAATGTACTATGTCAGGCTGTGAGGAAGTTGCTCAACCGATGGCCGCCCCAAGCTCAAACGATGTTGTAAATACTCAGATTAACGACATCTACTTTACTATTGATGTAAAAATGGCGAATGATAAAACTCGTTTAGGTAAGAACGCCTTTACTGTCTTAGAAGTGCTGTCACAGCCTTTAGAGCCAAAGAATACAAATTAGCTGAACGTCATTCTGTTCATCTATACACTGCATCATCAGTGTTCTGACAAAATGCTTTTCGGTACGCAATCAGTGTTACCGAAAAGCATAGCTTATATGCACGAGCAAGTCTGTGGAACGCCCTAAAGCCCACTACCCTAAATTCATAGCTATCATCCATTCCCTGAAGTGCCTCTTAAAAAGCAGACTGAGGACCAGCAAAATCGAGTAATTCCATTCCTTCGTATACAAGTAAACAAATAAGTTTGCGCATAAGTCACGTAATATCGATGAAGTAATGTGACAATAAAACACACTTACCAGCATGATAGATGAGACATTCATTCGTTCAGAACTGATACATGTCTGAACACCTTCATTTTTTAATGACCCATTAATCTTCTATTAATGTTGTACAAAAGTCTCCGTCATCCAAGCCAGCTATCATTAAACCCATGAACTGCAGAGCAGATTTGTAGACCGCTTTTTACAACGTTATACAGCTTCTGCTCCCAGCAATTTAATTAGGTAATAACACGTATTTATTTTGCAAATGACTGAGGAGTCACGCGATGAAAAAGCTAAACTCGCTAATGACAAAAACAACGCTTGTAGCGGCTTCGATTATGCTAGTAACAGGCTGCAGTGCAGTGGCCAAACCGCAAATGAATGAGACCGCCACTTCGAACGTGGGTGTATTGAAAGCTAAGGCGCTAGACAATGCGTTACTGTATTCGGATGAATGTATTACAGAGCGTCAAGTTGTAGCAGCACAAAAGATGTGGGGTGAAGGCATTGTACGTATTGGCGCAGTGTTTAGTAACGACGGTGATTACTCTGGCGAAGCGGCTGATTTTATCCAGGACATGTACGGATATGATTTAAGTAGTGTACTGTTTAAACCAACTCTTGCAGCAAATGATCAGTTCCGTTCAAGCTTTGATGCAGCGCTTTCTTACTTTGTCGGTGGAAATGACGCTTATCAGGAAGATAAGGGTTTTGCGATTAAGCCTTATACAAACGTGAAATTCGACAATGTAGGAATTATTAATAACAGTTGTCGGATGGCGGTGGCGATGGGTAACTACTTCTTTACTGACACTGAGGGCGGAGAAACAAAAGTAGAGTACACCTTTGCCTATGTGAAAGACAGTGATGGAGACCTGCGTATTGTCGCTCACCAATCTTCGTTACCCTACAACCCAAATGGTAACTAGGTAACGCTCAGTCCCCAATCTTCTAAGATTATGAGGGGCGTCACCTCCCCCTTTTATCGGCAAAGCGTTTTTTTCTTTCGCTTTGCCCCTTTTTTCGTTTTGAATCAAATGATGAGAAAAGGGCTTCTGCTCTATCATGTAAAAAATGCATTCGCTTGTGTAATCGTGACTCCTGCCACTGAAAATTACGTTTCAAAATTTCAATATAAAACAAACTTAATCTATATAATTCATACACTTAAAAAACAGGCATAAAGATAGCATTAGTTATTGTGAAAGTAACGGAAGCAATACGAGGATCTAGTTATGTTAGGTTGGGCAATCACATTTTTTATCATCGCCATTATTGCAGCAGTTTTTGGTTTTGGAGGCATCGCAGGTGCAGCAACAGGTATAGCACAGTTTCTTTTCTTTGTGTTTATCGCGTTGTTAGTAATTTCACTTATCGCTAATGCGTTACGTGGAAAATCACCAAGGGCCTAAGAAAATTTTATATAGGATAAAGGAGTAAGGATATGTTTTCATTTAAAAATCTATCAAAGGTACTAGTAGCATCAGCATTTGCACTATCACTAGCGGCATGCGGTGACGGTGAGGCGGAAGACGCAGGCGAAGAGTTAGACGAGATGGTTACCGATGCAGGTAACGCCGTTGAAGACGCTTGTGAAGATGTGAAAGAAGGCGCAAACGCCGAAGATAAAGATTGTTAATCACGTCTTTATAAGAGAAGGGCCAGACAATGTCTGGCCCTTCTTGTATGTATTGATCTAACCTATTATGTCTAATATTCTCGTTAAGAGACTTCTTCACCACCTAACTCTCGGGCAAGGTCATCCAGTGTAGATAGCGTAGAATCAAACTCCCCTATCCCATAACGGTACTGTACACTTACGTGATGGTCGGTACGTCCAAATTTAACTCTCAACCCTTCAGCATCAATATGCTTTACGGTATTTAAAAAACGATACGCTGACATTTCGGTTTCAAATTGAAACTCAACACTGTTTTCCATTTATTTTCCCGCTTAAGCCACAATTTCAGGGTGAGCATTAATTACTGCAACAACACGTTGAAGCAGATTATTATCCACTTTATCTATTAAGTCGTAGGATAACCAGTCAGCAAGAATGTCGGGAGCGGTCGCCGCCTCTCCTTGTTCCAACTTAGACGTCATCATTTGTAACTGTACGCTAGAACGTATCGAAGCATCACCATCTGGGCTAGGCATTCCTGTTGCTACTTCTAATGCCACCGTCAACCACTGTCTATCGTGTTGACTCGCTGTACTGCCAGTAGACTGACCAAGTAAACTTGACCACCGCTTACCTAACGTTTCTGCTAACGATTGTTCATCAGCCCGTTCATCAATACCGGCTTCGCCAGCGCTCAACTGAAGTAATGAGACAAGCGCTTGAGCTCGGGCTAAGCGAGCCTGCGACTGTGCATTTTTTACCAGTGTCTCGCGTTTGTTTTCAATAGCGTCTATCTTTCGTTCAACTTTATTGCGCAGTGCTTTAGGCAGTTCATTTAGCTGAGCTTGTACAACATTGACGGATTGAGTAAAGCTTGCGTCATCACTGTTGATATCGATAGCCTCAGTTTGCGTCAGCAAAGAATCAACTAATTCATTAGATGCATTACTCTGCACTTTACGCTGCGCTTTTAAACGCTCAAAAACCGTATCGTTTGCAGCTTTAAACTCTGCCCACAACTTACTCTCTTCCCGTTTACCAGCGTGACCTATTTGCTTCCATTGCTTTTGTAACTGCTGAGCCTTGTCGGCAGCGTCTGTTATATCCTCTTCGGTTGAAAGCTGTTGAGCTTTGGCAACCAAACTACGCTTTTGTGTCTGGTTATCACTTTGCCACTGAGTCACCTTAGTTTGGATAGGCGAAGAAACCGTCTTCCATTCTTGTTTCAACTCCTCATATACTTCACGCTCAACCTGACCTGCGCTGTGCCACTTTTTAGATGCTCTATCAAATACCTTCACCAACTCAGCTTCAGGCATAGTAATATCCATTGCCTTGACTGTATTAATGATGGATTCACGCTGTTCTCGCGCGGCAGCGCGTTGTTGGTCTAACTTAGCGTAATGTGCTCTACATGGCTCAAACGCTTTCTCGAGGGCAGCATCGAATTGCTGTTGCAATGCATCATCACTGCTTTCGTCGTTATTTGACGATGACGGTGTTAGCGATAACCATTGCTTACGCAAGTATTTGATGGCGTCACTTCTTTGCTTAATGTTATCAGGAGCAACATCTGCCAGTGCTTGGGCCTCTGCCACAAGAGCTGGCTTACGCGGCGCTGCAAGGTAATCCTGCCAACCTTCCAATCGCGACACATCATCTGCAGTCTTCACAAAGCGCTTTTCCACACTCTTTTTTGCTGAGCTTGGCAATGCAGAGTAAGTGTCTTGAAGCTTGGCAAACTTTGAAATAGCAACGCGAAACTTACCTTGAGCAATTAAGTTATCAATCACACTAATGTGTTTACGAACGTGTTTAATGTGCTCGTTTTCTTTCGTTCTCTGCGCGCGCTCTTTGGCATTTACACTGTTTTTGGCAGTGTTAAAGCGCTTAGACAAGGCTTTAGGAACAGCGTCGATTTCACCACTAAGCGCTTTATACGCTTGTTTTGTTTCGTCAAATTGAGCTTTGAGGCTTTGCAAGGTGTCTTGTTCGACCGTCTCACTGCTTGCTACGCTTTCCTCACTAGCAGCAGGGGCCACCTCATCTTTGGCATCTGAGTCGCGATTGACCTGCACATTATCGCTATCATTTTCAGAAACAATCTTGGCGGCGATATCTTCAAGCTGTTGTAGCTTAATTAGCAGCTTTCGTCCGTATTGCTGTTGCATGGAGAAGCGATCAAGCTGTTCGTTTAACGTATCAACCTCACGCTTAATTTCTGCAATACGCTTCTCGGCCGTAAGCTCACTGTCAAGGCGAGTAAGCTGTTCTAGAGTAGCCTCTACGCCGCGAACGCTTTCGTTAACGGTAGCCACATCGGCGAGCGTCGCCTCACATAAACGATTGTTGTATAGCCAGGCAACTTGCTCTTTCGCATGAGTTAATTGCTGTTCGCATAAAGCTTTGGTATTGGCACGTTGCGAAGCTTGTTGCTTTTCCTCCCATGCAGGGCGAATACGGCTTACATATCGCTCTACTTGTTCGGTTATACGAGCGCGCTTTTCTTCATAATCAGCGCGTTCTTCCTCAACAAGCAAATCAATTTGTGCAAATAACCCAGTTAGCTCGCTTTCTAACTCGTTGCGTTTCTCTTCAATCGTTTCAACGTCTGACTTATCGAGTAAAGCTTGGTATTTAGATAGCACCAGCGTTAGCTGCTTTTTAAGCTCAATTGGACGCTTTGCAGCCTCTTTAATAGCGTCAATTCGCGCATTAATTTGCTCTGCAAGCGCGTCACTTGACACTTTTTTGGCAAGCTTCTGTAGCTCTGAAACCTCTGATTGTGCGTTAATCAACTGAGTTTGCAGCTGAGCGCTTGCTCCCTCTAAAAAGATAAATTGAGTAAACGAGGGCTTACCCACTTTTTCAATTAGCGCGCTAGCTAGGGCATCATCTTGTAGAAGACTAGGCTCTTTCTTCAACATTTGCGGCACTAACTGTACCACTAAGTCAGGGTTGGCTGTTTCTGTCAAAAACGAGAATATCTCTTGACGTGAAAGCCTCACATCCCCCTCGCCTAACAAAGCGGCGTTTACCTTCTTTTCAGCGGCTTTCTTAACCCTAGATTGCTTTGCAATTTGCGACATTTTAAGCCACAACACAAAGCTGTTTAGCTTTTCAAGCGCTGCCAGGCTGACATTTGCATCTTCATCATTAAATGCCAGTTCGTGAAGTATTGTTTTTTCCTGTGCCTTGTCGGGAGAGAGACTCTCGATTGCCTGCATCCGTTTTTCAGGCTTTGGGCTTTGGTGTGAAGGCGCAAATATACGACTAAATATCATCCTGTTTAAACCGCGCTATTGTATTTTTATCTTCCTGCTCGTCGCGTAACGAGCGTTTAAAGTCGGCTTTGCTTTTATGTACAATTTCGCCGCTTTCACCTACGGTCATGTGTTCAGAGGACCTTTCTATTTTAGCTTGATACAGCATCACGGCCTGCATGCTGCTTGCTTTTTGCTCGTCATTCAAAGGTGTACCATCTGGCCACTTACCGGTTTCAACTGCCTGACGCAGACGCTCGTAAATCTCCGGCGTCATGCTGGCTACAAGTGCTTCTATATTCATTTAGGAAAAACGCTTTATGTAAACAATTCGCGCGCGATTTACTAAGTACCATACAAAGCCAACCACAGCGCCCAAAATAGCTAAATTATGTTGCAAATCGCCCGGGCGTGTCCCGCCCCAATACATGAAGCCAAAACTCGCAACAAATATCAGCATAGCAATAAGCGACTGGTTCTGGATACTCGCTAATTTTTTAAATCTTTGTAAGCTTTGTTTGCGCTCTATATCTTCTGAGGTAGCGTCTCCGATTTTAAAATCGCAGTGAGGGCACGTCTTTGCTTTATCAGACGTTTTCTTATTACATGAAGGACAGTCAACTAATGCCATATGTTGCTCCTGTTTACTGGGTGCGAACTAGAAATGCTTAAGCGTGATTAAGTACGCCAACATTTTACGCGGACGGGTATCATACTGAAGTTCAACACAACAATGAAGTCGATTCTGTTGAATACCCTCTTCGTTACAAAACAAAAATGCGCAGGGTGTTAACTTTTGTACAAAGTTCACCACTGCGCATTTTTACTGGCTAGCTTTCCGTACTCTCTTTCTTCTAAATTGCCGAAAAAAAAGTACTAAAAGTAGCTTAAATACTATTTTTTGTGTCGAGACCAGTAGTCATTGACCGTTTCTTTCATTTCTTTACATAGCAGCATGATGCCAAACAGATTGGGAAGCGTCATTACTACAATAGCCACAGCTGAAAGTGCCCAAACTAATGTGGTGTCAGAAAATGCAGCCCAAACAAAGCCGGCGACGTAGATAACGCGATACGGCATTACCGAACGAGGACCAAACAAGTAGGTCATAGCGCGGTCACCATAATAAGACCATGCAATGGCGGTTGAGAACGCAAACAGCATAAGGCCAATTGACACGATATATTGACCGAAGTCGCCAAAGAAGCCACGAGTAAAGGCAATAGTAGTGAGCGCTGCCGAGTGAACTAGCGACTTACCGCTTACTTCAAGGTTCTCTTTAACCGGCTTTCCGTCGACAATTTTAAGCGTGCCAGTAAACAAGTCTTCACTGCCTACTGCATATTTCACGTCTTCTGCGACAGATCTAGCATTAAGTAGCGTAAAGCCATCGCTTACCGCCGTGCCGTTAACAACAGTAATAGAGCCAGTGTACGGCTGTACATTGTTACCTTCAATTTCATTGAGGTAACCGTATAGCTTGTTTACATCGTCTTGGTTCGAATCGTCGTATTGCCCCGCTACAAAATACATGTCTGAACGGTCGAATACGTTTTCGTGTTTTTCTTTCCACACGCCAGACGACAGGATAACCAAACCAGTAACGGTACAGATTAGAATAGTGTCGATGAAAGGTTCAAGCAGTGACACCATACCTTCTGACGCAGGCTCTTTCGTTTTTGCTGCTGCGTGAGCGATAGGTGCAGAGCCCTGACCCGCTTCGTTTGAAAACAGGCCGCGGTTAACACCACGGTTAAACGCATAAGCTAACGAAGCCCCCAAGAAACCACCTGCAGCGGCTGAACCAGTGAACGCATCACCAATAACTGCGGCAAAGGAAGGCCCAATGTTCTCTAGGTTTGCGAAAATCACGGCAAGTGCGCCAATAAGGTAGATTACGGCCATAACCGGAACAACCCGCGCTGTAAACGCGGCAATGCGTTGGATACCACCAAGAATGACCAAAGCCAGAAGAATACCCAGTACACTACCCACCATCCAAGGCTCGAAACCAAAAGTGGCTTCAATACTTTGTGCTATACCATTACTTTGCGGAAGGTTGCCAGTACCAAATGAACTTACCACCGTGGCAATAGCAAAGGCTACGGCAAGCCACTTCATGTTCAAGCGGCGGTCCATATAATACATAGGGCCACCAGCCATGGTGCCGTCTTCTGTCTTAACACGGTATTTATGTGACAGAGTAACTTCTACAAATTTGGTTGTCATACCTAGAAAGGCTGTTACCCACATCCAAAATAGTGCAGCTGGGCCACCAAGAAAAATAGCGAAAGCAACACCTGAGATGTTCCCTGTACCTACGGTACCAGACAGTGCGGTTGTAAGTGCACGAAAGTGCGTGGTGTCACCTGGATCGCTTTCTTTATCAAACTTACCGGTAACAACCTGCCAGGCGTGTTTAAAGAAACGAATTTGCGGAAACTTAAGATAAACCGTAAAGAAAAGACCTACGCCTAACAGTACATAAGGAAACCAGAACGCGCCCCCTAAGAAACCATCGAGCATAGTTAGAAAACCATATAACCCTTCCAACGTTATTCCCCTTTTTTATTATGTTTAATTGTTGTTTTATTTTAATAATTAAAAGGCCTCTTTTTGTCGAGGCCTTTTTTGCGGAAGCTTTTGCTTCCTTATTTTTATATTATTGCTCTGATGCTTTTAGCTTTTTGACAACTGCATTCACACCAATAAGCAAATCTTCACCTAATTGACGGCTGCGCTGTACCGACCAACCGTATATGTCGTCTGGTACATCAGCGTTGTCTTTAAATGGCATTTCTACCGTGTACGCCATACATTTGAACTTCTCGCCCACCGCGTTTGAAGCCACAGTTAAATTAGCCTTACCCGGCTCATCTTTATCGTAGCCAAACTCGTCTTGAAACTCAGGCGTAGCGTTCAATAGTGCATCTTTAAACGTATTTTCAAGCATTTTGATAGTGTCATTGTAGCTAGGGTTACCTTCACTTCCTGCAACAAAGTTGTACGGCAATGCCTCATCACCGTGCAAATCAAGATACATATCTACACCAATTTCGCTCATTGCGTTAAGTACGTAAAGTACTTCTGGGCTTTTTTCTTTCGATGGTGTTGCCCACTCGCGATTAAGATTGGTTCCTACAGCGTTGGTACGCAGGTGACCGCGCGCGCTTCCGTCTGGGTTCATATTTGGCACAATGTAAAACACAGCGTTATCAAGCAACTGTCGAGCCAAACCATCTTGCTCGTCGAGCAAACGGTAAATAATACCTTCTGCACACCACTCGGCCATGGTTTCACCAGGGTGTTGGCGTGCGGTGATCCAGACTTTTTTCTTTTCGGGTGTTTCTTCACCGATAACCAGCATAGACATATCACGGCCATCAAGGGTGAGGCCTAAGAATTTATGCTCGCACAGTAACGACATTTGCGCGTCGTGCACAAGATCGAGATGACGTTCGTAGCTGTACGGAATGAAATACGCAAAGTAAACGCTAGGCTGTTCTAACGTTAGTGAGAACGTAAGGTTATCGCCGTCAAATTCGCTAGGAATTCTAAACCAGGTTTGACGGTCGTAAGACGCTAAAACGTTATATCCCTTCCAACCCTCTGGATACGCTGATTTTGCCAAGTTACCAATCGTCATTGTGTGCGTAACAAAGGTTTCGCCCACTAAACGAAAATGGAACCACTGAGCAAATTCAGATTGGTTGTCGTTGGGAATGGTTAGACGGATATCGTCTGGTGATTGTGCGCTAACAACTTCAATGTTACCGCTGTCGAATTGACTGGAAATATGCATAGACTGTCGTTTTCCTCATTATTTGAGCGCTAATTTAGCATAGACGTAAACACAAATTCCACGCACACAGCGGGTTTTGTACTATCAAGAGTATACAAAATGTTTACACCATCAAAAAACCGACCACTTGGGTCGGTTTTTTATACAGTTGAAAGTTCGGCTTTTTAAAGGCTTACTTTTAATGCTTTCATTTTAAAGTGGCAATGTAGGGAAGCTTAGCCCCGCCATATCGCGAACCACGCGCAATACCTGGCAGCTATAGCCAAACTCATTGTCATACCATACGTAAAGTGTCAAACGGCTGTCTGCTGCGATAGTTGCCTGAGAGTCAACCACAGACGCAGCGCGAGAGCCCACTAGGTCTGTCGATACAATCTCTTTACTTGCCGTGTAGTCAATTTGGTGCTGAAGTTTTGAGAACAGCGCGGTATCGCGCAAGAATTCATTGACGGCAATGCGATCCACCGGCGTCTTAAGATTTAGGTTCAAAATCGCTAGCGATACGTTTGGCGTAGGTACACGAATAGCATTACCGGTAAGCTTACCTGCCAACTTCGGGTAGGCTTTTGCGACGGCTTTTGCTGCGCCTGTTTCGGTAATAACCATATTAAGTGGCGCGCTACGCCCGCGACGGTCGCCCTTGTGGTAGTTATCGATAAGGTTTTGATCGTTAGTGTAAGAGTGAACCGTTTCAACGTGACCGTTTTCAATACCGTACTCTTCGTCAAGCGCCTTAAGTACTGGCGTAATAGCGTTTGTCGTACAGCTAGCAGCAGAAACAATTGTGTCTTCTGGCGTCACCTCTTCATCGTTCACACCGTGTACAATATTCTTGATGTCGCCTTTACCTGGTGCGGTAAGAACTGCTTTCGCCGCGCCTTTCGCTTTAAGGTGAAGGCCAAGACCATCGCGGTCGCGCCAAATACCTGTGTTATCTACGATGATAGCGTTATCGATACCATATTGGGTGTAATCCACTTCATCAGGGCTATTGGCATAAATCACTTGAATATATGAACCGTTCGCTTTTAGCGCGTTACGTTCGTGATCAACTGTGATGCTGCCGTTGAACGGCCCATGCACTGAATCGCGGCGCAGTAAGCTTGCGCGCTTTTCTAGGTCGCCATCGCGTCCGCCACGAACCACAATGGCACGTAAGCGAAGCTTATTGTTTTTACCCTGACGCTCAATGAGCAAGCGAGCAAGTAAACGACCTATACGGCCAAAACCATATAGTACAACGTCCTGAGGTTTCTGATCGTCCTCTTTGTCGGCAACGTCGTTTAGTTTTTCGTTAAGGTAGGCCGTAAGGTCGTTGTTGTCGACCGCAGAACCGTAGTGAAAATCAAAAGCTAATTTACCAATATCAATTTGTGCCGGAGCAAGCTTCATGTTGCTCAGGGCTTCTAAAATTGGGTAGCTTTCGCGTAGGCGTAGTTTAATACCTTCGTGCAGACGCACTTTGCGGTGCGCTTTAATAACATCAATAGCACTGGCGTTCAGTAGCGAGCGTCCATAAACTGAAATTTCAACTGCCTTATTTCGGTATAACTTACCAATAAGGGGCAACATCATTTCTGCGTATTCCTGACGCTCTTGCCAGCTGCTTTGTAATTCCTGCTCAAACTGTTGATTCATGCTTCTGCCTTCATCGATATTAAATTAACGGTGTTGTCATTGTTGTATGCGCAGCCAATTTATTATTGGCCTAAACGCTTCTAACTAATCCTAATTACGCGTCAGCTTTTTATTATTTTTAGGGTACACTAGGTGAGTTTTCGCCTGACGGTGACGAGCAGTATCTTAAATAAACAAGCAAGGAAGACCAAATTGTTGATAAGTTTCAAAACCTCTATGAAAACTACTGTAACAGAGAGTTTATTTAGTAAGTTTCCAACAAAAGTAGGTATGGCCACACTTTGGCTATCAGTAACAAGCCTCACAGGCTGTGGCGACCTTTTCGAGCCTACTATCAGTGAAATTTGTGAATCTCATAGTGAGATTTGCACAGATTTGAGTTTAGATGCGCGCTGTCGCGCTGAGCGTGCCGAGATCATTCGCCTTCGTTATTACAATCAAGATTCAAAAGACGAGGCTTATAAGTACCCTCTCCTTTTAAACTTCGAGGAATACCTAGTATGCGTCGAAGAAGCACAACATATCGAACACGTTAAACGAAAAGGTAAAGAGGCTACGAGACTTAAAGGCGTTATTACTGCACAGCGTGAAATTAAACGCCTAAGCCGGGAAACGAAAGACTCCCTTGACCCTTATCTTTCTTATTACCATTGGACTCGCTATAACGACAAAAATGCTTTTCATCGCTTCGAGCGCTATGCGGCGAGCAACCGTGTCAGCGACCCTAAATTGTTAGTCGAACTCGCTTCTGTACAAATAAAAACTGACCAAGAACGCACCATCAGCACACTATATCGCGCGCTGAGTTTATACACGGATAGTGACGATATTGATGTCAGTATCTTTTACTCACTGGCTTCAATGGGAATGGATAAAGATAACTTTCGCCTTGCCTATGTTTGGTATGGAGTTGCTGAACATTATGATGACCGACTTAACGAGACACAGCGCATGCAGCTTGGCCAGAAATACGCGCTGCCTGTTGAGATATTAGATAATATCATCGATGAAATAGTCAGTAGCTTGAACAGCGCTACGTTTGATGCAACTTCGTTAAAACTCAACAAACTTTAGAATTTTGAAATTCAATTACACAATTTCATTAGTAAATAATTAAAGAAACCGCCGTTTATGGGCGGTTTTTTTTAACTACGTCTAAAGGCACTTGCCACAAGGTTAAATTTTAATCAGATGTTTACCTTTATTAGCGCTTATATAGAATAAAATGCGATTCAATTAAAGTATTTAGCCTTTGATTTTTATATCGTCTTCACCTTTAAACGTCATAGATAGCGAGTTAACGCAATAACGTTGGCCGGTTGGCGCAGGTCCATCTGGAAATACGTGGCCTAAATGTGAACCACACTGTTTACAAAAAATCTCGACCCGGCGCATACCGTGCGTTAAATCTTCTCTATAATCTACGTTGCCGTCATCAAGCTGTTTATAAAATGAAGGCCAGCCACAGCCGGCATCAAACTTAGTATCTGAAGGAAAAAGTGGCGCTTCACAGCACTTACAGACGTATAGGCCATCTCGCTGTTCATCTAGCAGCACACCGGTAAAAGGTCTCTCAGTGCCGGCTTCGCGACATACATAATACTCTTCTTCGCTGAGCTCAGTTTTCCAGTCTTTTTCATTCAGTGATGCGTTTGTGTTCTTACCTGTTGACATAAATTACCTCTTAAACAAAAAAGGTGTATTTGAATACAAATACACCTTTTCATAGTTTACGCTCAAAAATGAACGTTTGTCCCAGTATTTAGTTCATGCTATCTCTTGATAGCAGTTTGAGGTCGTGCTGGATCACTCCACTCAATATGATACTTCTTGCCTGAAGGCTTATCTACACGCTGATAAGTATGTGCACCAAAGTAATCCCGTTGACCTTGTAATAAGTTAGCTGGTAGCACTGCTGTGCGATATGAATCGTAGTAGCTAAGCGCCGACATCATTGCAGGGCACGGTACACCAGCCAGTGTCGCCTGAGCGATAGACTCACGCCAGTCAGCCTGATACTGCGTAATTTGCTCTGCAAAGAACGGGTCTAATAGCAAGTTAGCCAAGTCTTCATTCGTTTCGTAGGCTTGAGATATAGACTGCAGGAATACAGCGCGAATAATACAGCCTGCACGCCATATTTTAGCTATTTCACCAAACTCTAGCGTCCAACCGTGCTCTTTACCCGCCATTGCCATAAGCTGGAAACCCTGTGCATAGGCACAGATTTTGGAGCAATAAAGCGCTTGTTCCAGCTTATTGATGATAGACGCTTTTTGATCATCGCTAAACGTAGGCGTATCTGGGCCAGCAAGCACTTCGCTCGCCGCTACACGCTCTTCTTTCAAGCTCGAAATACTACGAGCAAATACTGCAGAAGTAATGGTCTGTGCAGGACTACCTACTTGTAATGCACTTACTGCAGTCCAAAGGCCCGTGCCTTTTTGGCCCGCTCTGTCTAAGATAACATCAACTAATGGCTGTTGCGTTTCAGGGTCCATTTGCTCAAGGACTTCAGCGCTGATTTCCATCAAGTAGCTGTTTAACTTTCCTTCGTTCCAATTACGAAACACTTCTGCAATATCAGCAGGCGACATTTTAAGGGCTTCGCGCATTACATGGTAAGTTTCGCAAATAAGTTGCATGTCGGCGTATTCAATACCGTTATGCACCATTTTTACGTAGTGCCCTGCCCCAACGGGACCGATATAAGTGGCGCATGGCTCGCCTTCTAACACAGGCTGGCCTGGCGTATGGCTTTCTAATGGTTTACCTGTTTCAGGGTCAACTTTTGCCGCAATGGCTTTAAGCACTGGCTCAATACGCGTCCACGCATAAGGGTTACCTGATGGCATTAAGGACGGTCCGAAACGCGCGCCCACTTCACCGCCAGACACAGCGGTAGAGAAGAAGATAAATTTACCTTTATACTGTTGTTCGCGGGCTACTGAGTCAGTCCACAAGCTATTGCCAGTATCAACCACGATATCGTCAGCGTGAATTCCCGCGTCAATAAGGTGATTACATACGTGGTCAACAGGGGCGCCAGCTGGCACAGAGATAATGATTAGATGCGGGGCTTTTAACTTGCTTAAAAGCTCGGTGTAAGAGCTGCAGCCTTCAACGCGAGGCTCAGTATTTTCGGCTCTTTCGCTTGCGTCTTTAGCCAGAATTGACTCAACTTTGTTTTGATCTAAATCGAAACACGCGACACGATAGCCATGGTCTACTAGGTTCATGGTTAGGTTACTACCCATCACCCCTAAACCGATAAAACCAATATCACACGCTTTGTCTTCGTGCGAATTACCACCTTTCTTTTGCATAGGAACACCCTCACATTTCAGATGGCTGCGCATGATACCACCAGAAAGAATAAAGAACAGCTTAAGCTAACAAATTAGTACGCGCTGGTGTAAATGTCACCAGCGGTAAACATTAACAGGTTTTTAAGGCCAGTTTGAACGAGAAATTTGTTTTTATTTAATACCGAATAACACACACATCACCACGCAGAACAAAATTCGTACAATTGTAAAGACACGGTAGCGTTTTCCTACAGTGCATGTGATTTGTCGGTGGCCGAGCGCTGCGTTTATCTATTTGGGTTTATCTCGCTGCCTGTATTTCGACTAGCGCTGAATAATCAGGTTCGTGCCCGTTAGCGAACGCCGTGAGTTTTGATAAAGCAAACGGCCTTTGGCAGACAATTAAAACCTGATATAGCGCGTTATCGTTTTAAGGCTTTCTGTTAGTTTAACTACAACTTTCATTCCGAAAATTGGGAAAAACTAAACAGCGTGAGAGATTTACTGGCTTGTAAAAACACCTTTTGAATACAAATAGAAGGTTGCTCTTCTAGTGAACTATAGCGCGTGTCTAAATGCATGGTCCACCCACCTTTTGGTAATACTGTTGGCAGGTGAAAACGCACGTCACTATCGCTAGCATTCACACACAAAAACCAGTGCTCGGGCTTTTGGTCGGGCTCTCTTTGGCTCATGACACAGCCCTTTATTTCAACACCAAACGCTTTGTTGTGATGTGCATTCCAATCTTCAGACGCTTTGTCTGAACCATCCGGTTTGTACCAATTAATCTCTTTAACGTTTCTTGATAGTGTAAAAGTGTCGTCATGAAGCTTTAATTCGCTAAGCAATGATGATGATTGACGCAAGCGCACTACATACTGGCAAAAGCTTAAAAAGTCCTGTTTACGCTTGTTTAGTTCCCAATTCATCCAGCTAATTGGGTTATCCTGGCAGTAGGCGTTATTGTTGCCATTTTGAGTACGACTTAACTCATCACCACCGAGTATATGGGGAGTCCCCTGAGAAAAAATCAGGGTAGCGAACAGATTACGCTTTTGTCGCTCTCGCATAGCAAGAATTCGCTCGTCATTCGTTTCCCCCTCTACGCCGTAGTTTGCAGAAAGGTTGTGCCCATGACCATCTCGATTTTCTTCTAAGTTATCGAGGTTGTGGCGCTCAGCGTAGGTCACCATATCATGTAGTGTGAAACCATCGTGATAAGTGACGTTATTAACTGACGTACTGATATGTCGCCGGCCTTTGTGGAAAATATCTCGTGAGCCCATTAACCGCGTAGCAAAGTCTGCTGTTACACCACCATCTCCCCGCCAAAACGCGCGAACTGTATCGCGGTATTTATCATTTACCTCTAACCATGGTGACGGGAAGTTGCCGACTTGGTAACCGTTTGGACCAATATCCCAAGGCTCAGCGAGCAGCACCTTATCTTTTAAAACAGGGTCGCTACTGATGGCTCTTAGTAACCCGGATTTCTTATTGTATTGCTGGGGCTCTCTTCCCAAACAAACTGCCAAATCGAAGCGAAAACCGTCTACACCAATAACGGACACCCAGTGACGCATGGCATCTAGAATAAGCCCCATCATAAATGGCTGCGCAGTATTTACTGTGTTACCACAGCCAGAGTGATTAGAGTAAACCAATTCACCGTTTTTCGTTTGTTCCAACAAATACGCTTGGTTTGGGCAAAACCCTTTATAGGATAAAATAGGGCCACCACCGCCCGCCTCTGCTGTGTGGTTAAACACCACATCAACTATTACCTCTAAGCCTGCACTGTGATAAGCGTCAATCATAGACTTAAGTTCAGCGAGGGCGTCTGACACGCCATAGCGTGGTTCAGGCGCAAAGAAGTTAACGGGGTTATACCCCCAATAGTTTGTTAAGCCCTTATCGGTGATAAAAGGCTCTGGCATAAACGAACACAAAGGCATAAATTGAACTGTTGTTACGCCTAATGCCTTAATGTGTTTAATGACGCTAGGGTGAGCTGCACCAATGAATTTACCACGGTGTGCTTTTGGCACTTCTGGGTGAAGCTTTGTTAGGCCTTTTACGTGTGCTTCATACACCACTCTCTTATGTTTAGGTATAACCGGCGGACGGGCATGATTAGTTGCATAGTCATTATGATCTATGACTATGCACTTAGGGATCATAAACTGAGAGTCGTGTTTGTACTGCCTCGCATCCCACTTAATTGCACGGCTGATTTTTTTGGCGTACGGATCAATAAGTAACTTGTCAGTGGGCACGGCATGTAAACCACCTTCTCCACGCTCTACACGGTACCCATAGTATTGGCCTGCACTTACACCACTAAAATGACCGTGCCAAACGTCTCCAGTCTTTTCTGGCAGTGGGTGTTCACTTATTGCCTCTTCAGTATCGCAATTGAAAAAGCACAATACGACCGCTTTAGCATCAGGAGCATAAACGGCAAAATTACATCCATCGTGAGTCAGTGTGGCGCCAAGTGGATGTGCATTACCCACCCCACTTTCAACAATTTGCACTATCTCTGAAATTTCTTTCACTGCGTTCTCAATCTACTTATACGCTAAGGCTATAACGCCTAAGACGGATTAACCTACATTAGCAACGTAAAAAACGGTGGCTAACGGCGGTAAAGTTATCTCTACCGAGTGGCCGCGGTTATGGAAAGGCGTGTTTTGCGTGGAAACTTCACGTACGACCTCATAGTTGCTCCCCCAGTAGGCACTATCATCGGTATTAAGTGCAAGCGATAACGTACATGCATCATCTACGCCTATTCTGAAGTTTTCACGTGGCACGGGCGTAAAATTAGACACCACATACACTTTTTGCTTTGCATCTTTTGACGTACGCACAAATGATACTACGCTTTGACCTGCATTACTGTGATCTAGCCATGCGAAACCACTAGGTTCGTGGTCTTGCTCGTATAGCGCTGGTGTTGATGTATAAAGGTTATTGAGCGCTTTATAAAGCGTTTGGACACCCTTGTGTTTATCATAATCGAGCAGGTGCCAGTCTAAGCTGCTGTCATGGTTCCACTCACGTGCCTGCGCAAGCTCATTGCCCATAAAGTTAAGTTTTTTACCGGGATGGCCATACATAAAACCGGCATAGCAACGCAGATTAGCGACTTGCTGCCATTCATCGCCTGGCATTTTGTGCAGCATACTGCCTTTACCATGCACAACTTCATCGTGTGAAATAGGCAGTACGAAGTTTTCATCAAACGCGTAGACCATGCTAAAGGTAATATCGCCATGGTGATAGTTTCGGTACGCAGGGTCTTTAGCGATGTAATGCAAAGAGTCATGCATCCACCCCATGTTCCACTTAAAGCCGAAGCCTAAACCACCTTCAAAAACAGGTCGAGAAACCTTCGGAAATGAGGTGGATTCTTCCGCAATGGTCATGGCGTCAGGGAAGTGTTTATACACTTCTTCATTCATCCATTTGAGTAAACTTATAGCTTCATAGTTTTCGTTGCCGCCGTCCACGTTCGGGATCCACTCACCGTCATTACGTGAATAATCGAGATAAAGCATGGAGGCCACAGCATCAACACGCAGTCCATCCACGTGGAATTTATCTAACCAAAACAGTGCATTTGCTACTAAAAACTGACGTACTGTATCTTTACCAAAATCATAAATGCATGAATTCCAATCTGGATGCCAGCCCTTCCTTGGATCTTCATACTCATAGACACATGAGCCATCAAATCTTGCTAGACCGTGACCATCTTCAGGGAAATGAGCGGGTACCCAATCGATAATTACGCCGATACCTGTTTGGTGAGCCTTATCAACAAAGTATTTAAATTCATCTGGGTTTCCGAATCTACTGGTTGGCGCGAACATGCCCACTGGCTGGTAACCCCATGAGCCATCAAACGGAAACTCTGAAATGGGCAGCAGTTCTATATGAGTGTAGCCCATATCACTTACATAGCTTATGAGATCATCAGACAGTGCTTTGTACGTTAGATAACGCGCATCCGTTTCAACGCCCGGGCGCTTCCAAGACCCTAGATGTACCTCGTAAATGCTCATCGGGCTGTTGTATTTATTGCCCTTGCGCTTTTCCATCCAAGCGCCATCATTCCACTTGTAGATGTTGTGGTCGTAAATTTTTGAGGCATGGGATGGGTATTGTTCTGCACTGAAACCTAGAGGGTCTGCTTTGTGCGGCAGGTCATGGCCGTGCGCATCTTTAAGCTGATACTTGTAGCGCTCTCCGTCGCTGAGTTCTGGAACGAACAGCACCCAGTATCCCATAGACGTTTTTTCCATAGGATGTAAACGACCATCCCATTGATTGAAATCGCCAATAAGTGAAACCGTACTTGCATTAGGGGCGAATACGCAGAACCTTACCCCTTTTACAGCTTCACCTTCTGATGAGGTCAATGTAATAATTTGCGCGCCAGCTTGTTCATATAAGTTCGCAGGCGTGCTGTCGATGTAATGTACTGCGTGATAAGCCTGGTCGGTAAATTGATATGGATCGATATAAGCGTTTTCGCCTTTAGCTAGAACGCGATAAATTTCGCCCTGATACTTTTCTGGCAGTGGTGTTTCGAACAAACCATTACTGGAAGTAACGGTTGTGTCCTTTAGCGCAGGATTGCCCCATTTAATCGTTATCTCACTTGCGTTTGGACGCCAAACACGAAGTAAAGAGCTTTGCTCTTTTGTCACTATACCTAAATGGGAAAACGGCTGAGAACATAATACCTGTTCGAACTGCTGCGCTAATTGCATTCGCTACTCCTAGTAAAAACCCGCATGACAGCGGGTTGAATTGAGAGCTTAAATGCGTTGACCACATTTAAGCTCTTTCAAGTACCGTCTTGGTACTTTATCTTACTCGTTAAAGTTGCCTAAGCAACTGCCTCTCGTCGATTCTTTGACAATGACAGTTAGTCTTGGCTTGCTTGTTTTCTAGCATGAGTAAGTTTAGACGCTAACTCATTTATATCATGTCTTTCAAACATCGACTCAATATTCTCAGTCAGCTTTCTACGCCAGTTTGGATACTCATCAAATGTACCAGGAATGTTCACTGGCTTATCCATTTCTAACCAGTCTTCTAGTTGAAGACTTAACAGCGCACTTGACCCCCCTGCCATATGAACCTGCATGCCGTTATTCAAATCGCGATTCATGCCGGTGTGATTCACATCGCGACCTACCTTGTCGCCAATGGAGCCGTGTCCATGCAGCGTATCAAGGATCGCTTGTTTATTTTCATGACGGTCTGCATAAAGCGTTTGAAGAATTTCTTCTGTCGGGTACAGCCCTATTTCTTTACCCAACTCTAAATCTAGACAGTGCCAGTAACCAATCAACGTCGGCATATCGTGAGTAGTCAAGGTTGACATCGACTGAACGGGATAATGGCTAGGCGAGAAGAAACCGCCGTCTTCTGCTTGCTCGAAGAAAAATACGCGGTAGGAGTACACGCCATTATCAGCGAGCTTGCCGCGAATTTCTTCGGGTACGGTGCCTAGGTCTTCACCAATAACCAAACTTTCATTGCGATGACTTTCTAACGCTAAAATACCTAGCAAATCGTCGACAGGATAATAAACATAACCACCGTCTTTCGCGTGGTCGCCCTTCACTACCCACCACAAACGGAGTAACGCCATAACGTGGTCGATACGCAACGAACCTGAAGACGCCATGTTAGACGCAAACAAGTCAATAATTGGCTGATAGGCTTGTTCGTAAAGCTTGCGAGGGTCCATTGGCGGCAACCCCCAGTTCTGGCCTAGTGGGCCCAAGATATCCGGTGGAGCACCTACACTTGCCCCCGTGCAGTACAAGTCTTTGTTACCCCAAATCTCGGCACTGCCTTCACTTACACCAACAGCAAGGTCGCGATAAAGACCAATAGTCATACCTGCATCGGTTGCTTTATTACTTGCTGCTTCAAGTTGCTGGGCAGCAATCCATTGAAGGAACAGGTAAAACTTAACTTCATGCTGATTAGCGGCCTTAAACTTAGCCACTGCTGGGTTATGATAGTCTTTGTATTCCTGTGGAAATACCGGCCACCCCCAACTTTCCTTACCATCAGCTTTTAGGTGTGACTGAAGAGCATCGTACACCGCTAACATATCTAAGCTTTCGCCACCGGCATCAACAAAAGCATTAAATGCCTTATTTTGTTTGGTGTTTTTACAAAGGTATTTAGCATCGTAAACATCAAACACCGCTTTAAGGGCTGCTAATTTCACATGGGCTACTGCTTCGTAGTCTACATGCTCAACATTACGGGCATGTTCTAGCGTAGCGCTAAACTCATCACTGCTAACTACCGTTTGCACCGATGCATCGTCGTAACCGTCAATTGCAGTTACATCGATATATAAATAGTTTAACCAGCGACGTGAGCTTGGCCCATAAGGAGAGCATGCGTTAGGATTAGCTGGGTAAAGCGCATGAATTGGGTTAAGCCCGATAAAATCTGCGCCAACGCCCGCGGCTTTTTCAATAAGCAGTGCAAGGTCTGAGAAATCACCAATGCCCCAGTTCTTTTCACTGCGAACACAGTAAAGCTGAACACTTAGGCCCCAGATTTTTTTGCCTTCTTTAATCTCTTTCGGTGTATAGCATGCCTCTGGTGCCACAATTAGGCGAGAACGTGCGAATTCATCATCATCTGCACTTAATGCTACGTCGTGATATCCAAGTGGTAAATCCAAAGGTAGGGTTACTACGTATTCATGAAATTCAACATCGTCAATGTGCGCCATTGTCGTCATTTCTTGATCAACAGGCGTAAATTGATGGGTCTGTACGTCACCATTTTCACACGTAATAGTAAGTGTATGGTCATCGTTAACCAACTCGATGGGTAAGCGAACAGCTATAATGATTTCTTGGGTGTTTCGTACAACTTGAACAGGATTTAAAGGCGACAACCATACCGATTTAATATCTTGTGTAATTTGTGACTGAATTTTTTCATCACTGCTGGTGTCATAGCCAAGCGTGTTTAGCAATTTCGCTTTGCTTGATTCTGCGATGGTTGCTGGTTTTCCCCATGCGTCGACGTATTGGGTTTCAATTCCCCGCATTTCAACCAGTTGTTGCAGAAGTTGTTGTGTCATGGTGTGTCATTCCTGTTATTCGGTGAAAGACGCATAGGCCAAAGGTGCAAAGTGCGTCTGCAAACAAATTTTTAACATTATTCTAGAAACAAAGGCTTCGCGATATGTGAATACGATTGCAATAGCACTTATTCGTAATTTTGCAACACTTTAGCTTTTTATTTTGCTAATTATGGCATTTTGATCCATACTTTACGTAATTTATTTTCATTTTATTTGAACAATCGGGGTACGTTATGACAATCCGCATCGGTATCAATGGTTTTGGCCGTATTGGTCGCCTAGTAATGCGTGCAGCAGCTGAGCGCAACGACATTGAAGTTGTAGCTATTAACGACTTGCTAGACACAGACTACATTGCTTATCTTTTGAAATACGACTCGACGCACGGTTTATTCGACGGTGAAGTTTCAGTTGATAACAACAGTCTAGTTGTAAACGGCAAAACTATCCGTATTACTTCTGAAAGAGATCCAGCTGCGCTTAAGTGGGATGAAGTAGATGTTGACGTAGTTGTTGAATCTACCGGTCTATTCCTAACTAAAGAAACTGCGGCAAAGCACATTGAAGCTGGCGCGAAGAAAGTGGTTATGTCTGCGCCTTCTAAAGACGACACGCCAATGTTCGTAATGGGCGTGAACCAAGAAAGCTACGCAGGTGAAACTATCGTTTCTAACGCGTCGTGTACTACTAACTGTCTTGCTCCACTGGCGAAAGTACTGAACGACAAGTTTGGTATCGTAGACGGTCTGATGACTACTGTTCACGCTACTACAGCAACGCAAAAAACCGTAGACGGTCCTTCAATGAAAGATTGGCGTGGTGGTCGTGGTGCGGGTCAAAACATTATCCCATCGTCAACGGGTGCTGCCAAAGCAGTGGGTAAAGTAATTCCTGAGCTTAACGGTAAACTAACAGGTATGGCTTTCCGCGTACCTACACCTAACGTTTCAGTTGTTGATCTTACGGTTAACCTAGCGAAGGCTGCTAGCTACGACGAAATCTGTGCTGCAATGAAAGAAGCCTCAGAAGGCGAGCTGAAAGGTATCATGGGTTACACTGAAGATGCAGTTGTATCAAACGATTTCTTAGGCGACGCACGCACTTCTGTATTCGACGCTACTGCAGGTATCGCGCTTACTGACACATTCGTTAAGCTTGTATCTTGGTACGATAACGAATGGGGTTACTCAAATAAGGTTCTAGACTTAGTAGCTCATATTTCTAAGTAATAAACAAAATATAGAATAAATAGTTAAACTATTTGTTCTAAAGTTGAGTTAATCTAAAGGTGCAAGCATTGTGTTTGCACCTTTTTTTGTTGTCTCAAAAATAAAGACGGTTTTTCAGCGACACACATTTTTCCGTCGCCTATTTGTAAGTTTAGTATTCAGTCCAAGGAGGACGTATGCCATCTGTGAATTCAGTTACCGTTAGCGAGTCTAATGGTCTTACCTTTTTAGACGTGGATAACGCTTTCGCCACAGCGCGCATAAGCTTATTTGGCGGCCATATTTTATCTTTTGTTCCAAAGAGCGATAACAAAGAGCGACTTTGGGTAAGTCCACACGCCTATCTAAACGGCGAGCGCCCAATACGCGGGGGCATTCCAGTGTGTTGGCCGTGGTTTAGTGATGACCATGGTCGCGAAAAAGGGGCCCTTCCCTCTCACGGCTTTTTAAGAACCCAGGTGTGGAAGCTGGTTAATTCAGAAGAATCAGCAAGCGGAACCACTATAACCCTCTCGCCAAGTTTTACCCGGGCTGAGGGATTTGAAAATGACTGCACTGTAACCATGGTTGTCGCTATCGGTGAAACTATGAAGGTATCTTTGGTTACTGAAAACACAGGGGTGGTAGCATTCGACTTTAACTGTGCTTTGCACACTTATTTTCATGTTGATGATATTCAGCAAGCAGTTATAAATGGCATTGAGGGCGAATATAAAGACAAGCTTGACGCTTGGGCGGTTAAGCCTACGCCATCGCCTTACACCATTACCGGAGAAACCGACCGAATTCATATTGCGCCCATTACAAACGCTGATATTGAAGTAGACGGCAGTACGTTTACCGAAGTTGTTTCACAGGGCAATGATTCACTTGTTGTGTGGAACCCATGGCAAGGTGCTGCGTCCATTTCAGACATGGACCCATTTGGCTATAAGCATATGCTTTGTGTGGAGACGTCATTAACCCAAGGCAAAACGTTAGCACCTGGTGAAAGTCACACTCTTAGCCAGACTATTGTTCCCAAGTAAACGTGTGGCTATATCGATGGTCTTTCGCTAAGAGTCGTGCTTTCTAGCACTATTTAATAGCGAAGTCTCTTATAAAAAAACCTGCACAATTGGCAGGTTTTTTTATAACGTAGAGCTTAGCGGCTTTTACTGCTTAGCACCTGCAACGGCTTCTTTAGCCAACTGGGTAATGCGCGCCCAATCACCTGACTCAATTGCATCATCTGGCGCTAACCACGAACCACCCACGCACTTAACATTCTTAAGTGCCAAGTAATCGTTGTAGTTATTTGGACCAATGCCGCCTGTTGGGCAGAAGGTTACATCAGGGAAAGGACCGCTGATAGATTTGATAGCCTTAACGCCACCTGACGCTTCTGCAGGGAAGAATTTCATATGGGTGTAACCCGCATCTTTACCCTTCATTAAGTCAGACGTTGAAGAAATACCTGGGATAAGTGGAATATCAGCATCCATACCCGCTTTAAGCAAGTCAGCCGTCATGCCTGGGCTAATAGCAAACTTAGCGCCGGCTTCAACAACCGCCTTTAGCTGTTGTGCGTTGGTTACCGTACCCGCTCCGATTAAAGAATCTGGCACTTCTTCAGCAATTCGCTTAATTACGTCAATTGCTGCAGGTGTACGTAAAGTTACTTCTAAAACTTTAATTCCACCTTCCATTAGCGCTTTTGCCAGAGGTACCGCTTTTTCTACGTCGTTGATAACCAATACAGGTACAACTGGGCCGGCCGCAAAAATTTCCTCTGGTGAAGTTTTCCATTTTGATGTCATAATTTAGCTCGCTGTATTTTGATTCAGATATGCAGCCGCACCTAATAAACCGTGATCAGGCTCTGCAATAAGATAGGTGGGAATGTCTTTTACGTAATGCTTCATTTGCCCTTTAGCTTCAAAACGCGCTCTGAAATCGCTATTTTGAATAAACTCAGGGAAACGATTTGCAATACCTCCACCAATAAAGATGCCGCCAGTAGTCGCCATATTCAGCGCTATATTACCCGCGAAGCTTCCCATGATTCGACAAAACTGAGTCAGTGTTGCTTCAGCTAACTCACACGTTCCGTTTAATGCTGCTTCTGTAATTTGCGCTGGCTCAGTAAAAGCTACAGGGGCAGACGCATCGTTAGCTAACGCAGTGTAGATATTGTGCAAGCCACGTCCAGACATCACTTCTTCAGCAGAAGCCCGCCCCAACGTTGATTGCAAATGACGCCAAACCACAACATCGGTTTCATCAACGGGAGCGAAGTCAACATGACCACCCTCACCGTCTAATGTTTGCCAACCCGTTGAAGTCATAGTGATATGCTCAACGCCAAGGCCCGTACCCGGGCCAAAAACAGCAATATTGCCGTTCTCTTTTGGTGTGCCCTCACCAATTTGAACAACTTGGTCTTCACTTAGCACAGGTAATGAGTGTGCTACTGCAGTGAAGTCGTTAATAACAAACAGCGCGTCTAGCTTAAGCTGCGAACGCAAAGCGTTTTGAGAAAAAGCCCAGCTGTGGTTAGTCATTACAACTTGGTCACCTAGCACTGGGCAGGCAATTGCAATACAACCTTGGGTAAAGTTGTGCTCTGGCATATCAGTAAAATACTGTGTAATAGCCAAATCAATGCTAGCAAAGTCATTACACATGTATTTTTTGATGTCAGTGACGCCCGACTCGGTTACTCTCGCAACGCGAATATTGGTGCCGCCGACATCAGCCACAAACTTTTGGCTCATTATGCTTGCTCCTGCGTGTAAAACAGTGAACACGCCCCTTCTTCTGCACCAGTAAGGATGGCACGTATACCTGCAAACATTTCACGTCCCATACCAACATGATGCTTCGCCAAGCTTGCTGGCGCTGCTTCTCGAGCGGCAAGTGTTTCGTCATCAACGTGCAGAGTTAAAGCACCGGTTTCGGTGTTGAGCTCAATAATGTCGCCTTCTTGTACCTTAGCAAGTAGACCACCTTTATAAGCTTCTGGAGTCACATGGATAGCAGCAGGTACCTTACCTGATGCACCCGACATACGACCGTCAGTAACAAGTGCTACTTTGAATCCACGGTCCTGAATTACTCCAAGCGGTGGCGTCAAGCGGTGAAGCTCTGGCATACCTATGGCCGATGGGCCTTGGAAGCGAACAACCACGATGCAGTCTTTATCTAGCTTGCCAGATTTAAACGCGTCATCTAGTTCGAACTGATCTTCAAACACTACCGCTGGCGCTTTAATCGTGCAATGCGGAGTACGAAGCGCAGACGTTTTGATTACGCCGCGGCCTAAGTTACCGTCAAGCACGCTCAAACCACCATCAGGCTTAAATGGTTCATCAACGGTCGCGAGTACCTCTTTATCCAGAGATTCTGTTGGGCCGTCGCGCCACTCTAGCTCGCCGTCTTTTAGCACAGGCTCTTTGGTGTATAGGTCTAGACCATCACCAACGATAGTTTTCACATCGTTGTGTAGTAGTCCTGCGTCAAGCAGTTGCTTGATAAGCAACGACATACCGCCAGCGGCAACAAAGTGGTTAATGTCTGCTGAACCGTTAGGATAAATACGGGTAAGTAGTGGAACCGCATTTGAAATATCTGAGAAATCATCCCAGTTAACAATGTAACCAGCAGCGCGCGCAACAGCGATAAGGTGCATGGTGTGGTTAGTAGAACCACCCGTTGCAAGTAAACCTACAAGACCGTTCACAATAGCCTTAGCATCTACAATGTGGCCAATTGGCGTGTAATTGTCGCCAAGGTCAGTTAGGCGAGTTGCTTGAACTGCAGCGGCTTTTGTTAGCGCGTCACGCAGTGGCGTACCAGGGTTAACAAACGAAGAACCTGGTAAGTGTAAGCCCATCATCTCAACCACAAGCTGGTTTGAGTTGGCTGTACCGTAGAAAGTACAAGTACCAGCAGAATGATAAGACTGAGACTCAGCTTCAAGCAGCGCGTCGCGACCAACTTTGCCTTCAGCAAATTCCTGACGAACGCGGGCTTTTTCTTTATTTGGCAAGCCTGATGGCATAGGACCGGCTGGAACAAACACCGTTGGCAAGTGACCAAACGTAAGTGCGCCCATTAGCAGTCCAGGTACAATCTTATCGCAAATGCCTAGCATCAGGGTGCTATCAAACATGTTGTGTGAAAGCGCGATAGCTGCGCCCTGAGCGATATTGTCACGGCTCATAAGACTTAAGTCCATACCAGACTGGCCCTGCGTCACACCATCACACATTGCAGGTACACCACCGGCAAACTGCGCTACACTGCCCACTTCTTTTACCGCTTCGCGGATAAGCGCAGGGTAAGTTTCATAAGGCTGGTGAGCAGAAAGCATGTCGTTGTACGCAGACACAATAGCCACGTTGGCTTTGGTCATGGAACGAAGATCAGCCTTTTCACTTGTACCACATGCAGCAAAGCCGTGTGCCAAGTTTCCGCACGATAGTACACCGCGGTGTGGACCTTGACGGCGTGCTTCCTCAATCTTTTCTAAATACGCTTTACGCGTTTCTTTACTACGCTCGATAATTCGTTGCGTAACTTCAGCAATTTTTGGATTCATATTGTCTCCTATGGCGCCCACATCAGAGTCACCGGTGCTCTATTTACAACGGCAGTGATGGGCTTTTGCGCTTCGGTAGCATTTTCAATAGCGTCTAAAAGCACTTGCTTTTTCTTTTCACCCGTTAAGTGTAAAAAGATGTTTCGGCTATTGAGTAACGCAGGTAGCGTTAATGAAATACGTTGATGAGGTGCTGTTGTAGGTTGAACAGCAATGCAGGTCCTGCCGCTGCTCATATCTAAGCCGTCAAGTACTTGCTCAGAACAAGGGAAAAGCGATGCAGTGTGCCCGTCTTCCCCCATACCAAGAATTAATGCGTCAAAAGGCTGTGGCATGCTTGCCAAATTAGACTCGGCTGCATTTACGCCTTTGTTTGCATCGTCAACATCGCTTTTCAGTTCGATAAAACGAGCTGCTGCGGCTTTATTTTGAATTAGATTATTTTTAACTAGGCTAGTGTTGCTCGCCTCATGGCTCTCTTCTACCCAGCGCTCGTCAGCAAGGGTAATATCAACCTTATCCCACTCAAGGTCGGTCTCGCTTAACTGCTTGAAAAGCGCTAAAGGAGTACGTCCACCGCTAACTACAAGAGATGCACGGCCACGAGTTTTAATACCTGTTTTAAGAATGCTTACTAAATCTTGTGCAAATGCATCGGTAAGCGCGTCAGGTGTTTCAAATGATAGAGTTGTTAACGCCATATTACTTTTTCTTTCCTGTTTTGCTTTCGTACCAACTGCGATTCTCGCGGGCTAGAAGACCGATAGAGTCTACCGGACCCCACGTACCTGCTTGATACGGCTCAGGTGGCTCACTTGATTGCTTCCACGCTTCAAGAATTGAATCTACCCATGTCCAAGCTTGTTCAATTTCGTCTCGGCGAACAAATAGCGCCTGGTTTCCAAGCATCACTTCAAGCAGCAATTTTTCGTAAGCGTCAGGAATACGCTCGTCAGCAAACGCTTCCGAGAAGCTTAGGTTAAGCTTAGATTTTTGTAGGTCCATCGAGCCGGAGCTAGTTAAGCCTGGAACTTTATTCATTACCGTGATTTCTACGCCTTCATCAGGCTGTAGACGTATAACGAGTTTGTTAGGCGGAAGGTTTTTGAAGCTATCGCCAAATAAGTTGTGCGGCTGGCGCTTGAAGTAAATAACAACTTCACTCACTTTAGTTGGCATGCGCTTACCTGTGCGCAGGTAGAATGGCACGCCGGCCCAACGCCAGTTATCAATTTCCGCTTTAATCGCAATAAAGGTCTCAGTTTTACTCTGCGTATTCGCCCCTTCTTCTTCAAGGTACCCAGGTACTTCTTCGCCTTTAACAAAACCAGACGTGTACTGACCGCGTACCGTGCTTTCGTTAATATTAAACGAGTTGATAGGGCGAAGCGCTTTAAGCACTTTAAGCTTTTCATCACGAATGCTATCAGCATCCAGGGTTGTTGGCGGTTCCATCGCGACCAAGCTTAAAATTTGTAACAGGTGGTTTTGCACCATGTCACGCATTTGTCCCGCATCGTCGAAATAACCCCAACGCCCTTCAATACCTACTGATTCAGCCACTGAAATTTGAACGTGGTCAATGCAGTTGTGATCCCAGTTTGTAGCAAAAATAGAGTTGGCAAAACGAAGCGACACTAAGTTAAGAACGGTTTCTTTACCTAGGTAATGGTCAATACGGTATATTTGTTTTTCGTCGAAGTATTCAGCAACTTGCTCATTAATAACTTTTGACGATTCCAAATCGTGACCGATAGGCTTTTCAAGCACTACGCGAACGCTTGAGTCTATAATTTTGCAGCTATGCAGGCCGCGACAAATGTCGCCATAAATAGCAGGCGGTGTAGCTAAGTAACACACCATTGTGCGAGTTGGGTCAACATGGTCGTCTAATACGCAATAGCTTTCGACATCTTTCATGTCTACGCATGCGTAATGCAAACGCGCTTTCATTTTTTCCCATGTAGCTTCACATAAGTCCTTTTCACCAAACTTTATAAGATTAGCGTGAACTTCTTCTATGTAAGCGTCTAGTTCCATTTCCTGACGCGCCACACCAACAATTGTGGTTTCAGGGTGCAT
Organism: Alteromonas sp. HB246098; assembly: GCF_054890645.1. Classification (NCBI taxonomy): domain Bacteria; kingdom Pseudomonadati; phylum Pseudomonadota; class Gammaproteobacteria; order Alteromonadales; family Alteromonadaceae; genus Alteromonas; species Alteromonas sp. HB246098. The sequence continues at coordinate 211,534 of NZ_JBTZUG010000003.1, forward strand.
CAAGTTGGCTTTTTCTAGCTGATATAAAGAAGGCAATAACTTGCGTCGTGAAAGATCTCCCAGCGTACCAAAAAGTACAAAATCACAGGGCTCGTAGGAATTATCCAATACCATATTCGTCGACCTTTTAAATGTATGTGTGCGCGGCGTATTGTACAGTTATTTACAACACTAACGACTATTTTTACCGTATAGTTAACACCAAATGTAGTAAAATTACAACTTGAACCAACTATAGGATCTGAATCTTTACTATTTCCCTCAGTTTACCCTGATTTAACCTGTTTGAAACAACAAATTTTGTCAAAAAATTACATTTTTCTTGTCACAGACGTCACATTGGGTACTATTACAGGTGTACCTTACAATAATTTGTGCTAACCAATTGCTATATCTGTATGAACATTTTAGAAAAAATCACACAAAACCAAGCGGCATTCAGTAAATCTGAAAAAAAGGTAGCTGAAGTAATTTTAGCTAACCCACAAACAGCCATTCATTCGAGTATAGCAACCCTCGCTAAAATGTCGGATGTTAGTGAGCCCACTGTTAATCGATTCTGTCGAAGACTGGATACGAAAGGCTTTCCAGATTTTAAACTTCATCTGGCCCAAAGCTTAGCTAACGGCACGCCATATGTTAATCGTCACGTCGATGAAAACGACAGCCCTGACGAATATACGAACAAGATATTTGAGTCTACTATGGCCTCGCTCGAAGTTGCCCGTCAGTCGGTGAACGTCAATGTGGTGAATCGCGTAGTTGATCTACTTACCCAGGCTCAGAAAATTTCATTTTTCGGTTTAGGTGCGTCGGCATCTGTGGCTCACGATGCACTTAACAAGTTCTTCCGATTCAATGTGCCTGTGGTGTACTTTGAAGACATTCTTATGCAGCGCATGAGCTGTATGAATTGTTCAGCCGGTGATGTAGTGGTTTTAATAAGCCACACTGGACGTACTAAAAGTCTGGTTGAGATAGCTCAAATCGCTCGAATGAACGATGCAACGGTTGTGGGCATAACGTCAGCAGAAAGTCCTCTTGCCCAAGAGTGCAGCTATGTACTGTCGTTAGAAGTGCCAGAAGATACCGACATGTATATGCCTATGGCTTCTCGAATAGCTCAGCTTACGCTTATCGACGTTCTCGCCACTGGTTTCACATTGCGCCGAGGCAATAAGTTCAGAGAAAACCTCAAGCGTGTTAAAGACACACTGCGTGGTTCGCGATACGAAAAACGTGGCGATTAAATCATCATCAACTTGATCATAGTTGTATTTATTGCCGTAGCAATTTACGGCGGATAGATTCAGAAGGGCGCCTAACTGGTCGAGCCAGTTGGGCGTTTTTGTTTATTTCATTCACATTATTGTCAAATTCAACTATTATTCTGTAATAAAATTACGTAAAGCGATTACAGGCGTTTATATAATAATCAACGCTTATCACTCTTTGTCTTTTCTAACTTAGAAACAGCGACGGAATCACATGACCAGAAGAACTAAAATTCTTGCCACCCTAGGACCTTCAACAGACTCACTTGAGAAAATTCAGGCGCTAATAGCCGCTGGCGCGAATACAGTGCGAATGAACTTTTCACACGGGCAGGCTGAAGACCACATCGAGCGAGCTAAGCGCGTTCGCCAGGCTGCAAAGAACTTAGGCAAATACGTAGCTATTTTAGGTGACCTTCAAGGCCCTAAAATTCGTGTTGCCCGTTTTGCCGAGGGTGCTGTTCATTTAGATATCGGTGCTAAGTTCATCTTAGACGCTGAATTAGGTCGTGACGAAGGCGATATCAACCAAGTAGGCATTGATTACAAAGCGCTTCCTGACGACGTATCTGCTGGTGATATCCTTCTTCTTGACGATGGTCGTATTCAGCTTCGTGTGACGGGTGTTGAAGGACGCAAAGTGGTTACTGAAGTTACCGTTGGTGGTAAACTTTCAAACAACAAAGGCATTAACCGTCAAGGCGGTGGTCTTTCTGCAGATGCGCTTACCGACAAAGATAAAGAAGATATTAAAACTGCGGCAAAAATCGGCGTCGATTACCTTGCAGTGTCATTCCCTCGAAGCGGCGCAGATTTAAACTATGCGCGAGAGCTTGCTGAAGCAGCAGGCTGCTACGCCAAAATTTGTGCAAAGGTTGAACGTGCTGAAACCGTCGCTTCTGACGAAGCCATGGACGATATTATCGCAGCTTCTGATGCTGTAATGGTAGCTCGTGGTGATTTGGGTGTAGAAATTGGAGACGCAGAACTTGTTGGCGTTCAGAAGAAGTTAATTGCCCGCTCTCGTCAACTGAACAAGGTTGTTATCACTGCGACTCAAATGATGGAGTCGATGATTGATAGCCCAATGCCAACACGTGCTGAAGTTATGGACGTGGCGAACGCTGTACTAGATGGTACCGACGCTGTCATGCTTTCAGCTGAAACCGCCGCCGGTAACTTCCCTATCGAGACGGTTGCAGCAATGGCCCGTGTTTGTGAAGGTGCAGAAACTCATCCAAGCGTGAAAATTTCTAAGCACCGCATGGATCAGAAGTTTTCATCGACGAGCGAGTCAATTGCACTTTCTGCTGTGTATGCAGCGAACCACCTGCCAAGCGTTAAAGCGATTGTCGGGTTGACAGAAAGTGGAACTACGCCAACGTTGATGTCTCGTATTACTACGTCACTACCAATAATTGCTATGTCTCGCCACGAATCTACGCTTAACACTATGGCATTATGCCGTGGTGTGAAGCCAGTTTACTTTGACTCATCTAACAGCGAACCAGGAAAGTTAAAGTACGATGTTATTGCTTCGCTAAAAGATAAAGGCTTAGTGAAAAGCGGTGACAGCATCATCCTCACCTATGGCGATGAAATGGAAAAGGTAGGCGCAACTAACACTTTAAAAATTGTAGAAGTTGAATAGCCTAAAATGAATATTGAAAGCGAAGATTAAGCTTCGCTTTTTTTTTGCCTGAAATTTAATTGGGTTTGGAAACTAAAAACGCCCCTTACACCTTTATGATGTAAGGGGCGTTTTCGTTAGTGCTGTTCAGGCTAGATTGCCTGTGCAGTGTAGGTCTCTGTCTCTTGAGCTATATCGTTCGCATATTGTGTTAGATGGTGGCTTATGATGTTTTCAGCCCGCTCAACGAACTCGTCACGTTTAAACTTCCAACCTCTTAAATCAGCTTGTTTTGCCTGCTTAACATAAAAATCTAAGCGTGTTTTTCTAAGCAAATGCGCCTTCTTGGATAAATCAAACTCTACCAGTGATAAAGTCTGCTCAACTTTAACAATATCGGCGTGAACCGTACGTTCTGCGTCATCGGCCGTTGCTTGGCTAACTGAAAGCTTACCCTGCCCGAACATGCCGATTAGTGCTATGACAACTGAAACAACAATAGCTGAATAAACCCACTTTAAAATGTTCATGCCTCACTCCTTGACCAACTGTGAACTGCTCATAGTTTGGATAACAATTATGTGGTTAACGACTTCTATTTGGTTAACGACTTCTTCGGCGCTGAAAAGGTAATGTATGCAAAACAGCACGCTAATATTAATTGCTAAACGTAATTTATAATTTGGGATTGCAGCTTCTATACCACAATATATTTCTTTGAATATCAGAAAGATATGAAACAAGACTGATACTACAAAATGTATATAAAGAATTTTCTACACACTTTAAGAGAATTTTTCCGTGTCTTTCCTTCGGGTTTAATTTAAGCGCTTCTAAACTTAAGTTTGTGAAACGGGCTCAAACAAACAATGGGTAAAGAATATAGTGTCTATTGCATATTTGGTATTACCAAAAAGTTTATTTCTCGCGCCAAATATTGAGGCACGCATAGACATAAGTATGAAAAAGCATCGAAACTAACGGTAGAAGTAAAGATCGTATAATACCCCTCCCCTTCGAACCCCTCTGCATTTAACGACTTGATAACATTTTGCAATTGGTTTACAAGAATGATAAATTGGCATTACAAAGCAAAAGTTTGACCCAGAACTGGACTTACCAATAACTTTAACTTAAGTATTAGTTGTATTGGTAAGCGATTGTCTACCAAGAGGTTTAAATGTCTAAAATAAAAACAATGCCTACTGCCTTCTCGTTATTCACCGTCTCTGTTACCCCATGGACAAAACCCCTGTTGACGTGCCTTCCATTAGTCTTCGCTTCAGGCTTTACTAATGCTGAAGCACTTCCAGCTGAGAAGTTTGATTTAAGCGAATGGAAAATCACAATCCCTACAGATAAAGACAACAATGGGAAAGTTGACGAAATATCCGTAAAGGATATTCAGAGCTTTGAGCACAAAGATTTCTTCTATGTTGACGATGAAGGCAATTTGGTATTTGCCGCGCCGAATAAAGCGCTAACCACTCAAAATTCATCTAATACCCGTAGCGAACTTCGACACATGCTTCGCGGTTCTAACACGCGTATAAAAACTCACTCCCCAAAGAATAACTTTACTGTCGCTAGCAACCCTATTTCAGACCGCTTTGCGCAAGTAGGCGGAAAATTAAATGCCACGCTTAAAGTGCAGCACGTTGCTACCAGAGCTAAATATCCTGACAAAGCGCCGGCTTTTTCAGTGGTAGTGGGCCAAATACACGCCAGTAAATGGAAGAAAAAGGTCAAAGGGTTTGGTTGGGGTAATGAACCACTTAAGATTTATTATAAAAAGTGGCCACAGCATGAAACTGGTTCCGTATTCTGGACGTATGAGCGCAACTTGCCCAAGAATGATAAAAACCGTACTGATATTGCTTATCCAGTTTGGGGAAATTTATGGACCGATCCAGAAAACCCGGGTAGCGAAGGTATTAAACTTAACGAGAGCTTTAGCTATGAAGTTAACGTTCACGGTGATGTGATGTACCTAAGCTTTAAATCAGACGGACACAAAACCGTTAATTATGCTATTAATCTAGCCAATGGGGTTAATGCGTATGGTGAGCTAGACCAGCACGATCATCCTTACGGCTATACGCTAGATTGGAATTATTTTAAAGCGGGCGCTTATAACCAGTGCAGTACTAAAGATGATGACGGCTTTTGGTACGCTGCATGTATGGGTACAGGAAACTGGGAAGAAGATAAGAAAAATGGTGACTATGTACAGGTCGCGTTTTCCAACTTAACGGTAGGTGAAAGCAGCGAACCGACTGAAACCTTCAAAGCGAACCTAATTACGCAAAAACCTGGGGCGCAAAGACCTGTGGCGGAAAGCGACAATGTTAAGATTGGCGCTACACTAAACAAAAAAGAAGCGATATCCGTAGATGCTGTTCCGGCTTCCGCGTTAACGGCAATAAAAAGTGTTGCTCCTAACTTTGCGATACAAGAAGTTGAGAAGGAATACAAACACGATAATGTATATCTTGATGTTGAAGGTGAAGACGCTAACGGCAATGAAATAGAATTCGATATGCTGCAAGATGGCGAACAGTGGAAAATTGTTGAAGTACAGCGGGATTTAACTATGGAAGATTTACCCTCCGCGGTAAAAACACTTATCAAGAAGCAGGAAAACTCTGATCAAATTAGACGTATCATTGAAAGTAAGCAATACGGTACTGATATTACGATTTACGAATTTTATCTTGTGGCAGAAAATGGCACTGAATCCCGTAAAGAAATCAAATCTGAAAATGATGAAGTTGTCTTATTGGATGAAGAGTGGAAACATTAGTTATGTCGATGTGCTAACCATTCTACCTTATTTAAGTTAGGCAAGAAAAAAGGGGCGAATGCCCCTTTTTGATTAAATCGGATAAAGAAACCTTTAATTCATTGCAGTTTCAGTAACTACACGTAGGTCGCTTTCAACATCTTTTACGTCAGAAGCATTTTTAGCAATTTCCACTGCTAGGTCACGCTCGGCGTCAGAATCAACTTCGCCAGTCAGTGTTACCACACCATTTTCTACGTCAACATCAATGTCAAAGCCTGAAATATCGGTATCCATTAAAAGGCGAGTTTTAATTACTGTAGCAATTTTGGCGTCCGTCAGTTCGCTTGTGCCTTCATCTACAGTGTCTTCCATATCGTCAGACATCTCTTTGTGCATATCGTTATCAGCAACAACGGTAAGCTTGTTGTCTACCGAAGTGACACCGTCGATGTTAGTTACCAACTCTTCAGCTAGTTTTTTATCGACAGAATTTTCAACCTTGCCTGTAAGAACGACGTTGCCGTCTTTCACGTCGGTATTAATGTCGAATGAATCTAGATTGCCATTGAACAACAGCGTAGCCTCTGCTTTACCGTCAATCCATGCGTCTTTAGCACCTTTTTCCCACTTATTGTCTGTGTCCATATCACCAGCATAAGCAGCTGTAGTTAATGTAGTAGCAACAATCATAGAAATAATTGAACGTTTCATAACATTTCTCCTTTGTCGAAACTCACAACTACAAGTGCTAAAACCTTGCCAACATAATATCCTATTGTTTTATATGCATTAATTATTGACCTTCGATTATATCGGTCTTCTGAAGTTTGCAAACTTTGCCTGATTTCGAGAATTTTTTACTTAACACAAGCAAATTGTGTATGCCCCTTGGAAATTACGCTATTCATAAGTTGCCACTTAATGTTCCTATGGAAATAAAACAGTGGAAACAACATGGTGGAACTAACATTAAAAAGATACATAGAACTATGCACAGATACTGACGCTCAATAGAAAGGTAAGGTTAAACTTATTTTAGGAAACCGCCGTAATTATAACTATTGTTTTATCATCATTCACATAACCTTTACCAAGCCAACTAACTTTTTGGTTTAGGTAAGATGTGTTTTGTAAGTTTTATTCAAGGACCATCTAGACATGGATACTGCACTCACTGCTGCATCAGTCTTTTTTATCGCTGTAAGCTGGGCTCCGCTTCTACCTTCTTCACACTGGTTGGTAAGGGTGTGGGAGTTTCCACGACTTCAGATAGCAGCAATTATTTCTTTATTACTTATTGGGTATGCTTTTAAAGCAACGTATTACGCCCCGTTAAATAGCCTTTCGCTAATTTTGGTAGTAGGTTTAATTGTTAGCTTGATTTACCAGGTTGTTTGGATAATCCCCTACACTCCTCTTTACAAGCGTGAAGTACAACGCGTGGGTAATGAAGACACAAGTCGCAAACTAAGCGTACTTTCAAGTAACGTATATATGCCAAATAATGATTTTCGCAAACTCATTGAGCATGTGCGCAATAAACACCCCGACTTTCTGGTTACTCTTGAATCTAACGAAAAGTGGCAAAAGGGCATTAGCGAAATAGAGTCAGAGTATCCTTACCGTAAATTTTGCCCTTTAGAAAATCTTTACGGCATGCATCTATACAGCAAGATCCCATTTGAAGAGGCTACACTGCGTTTTATGATAGAAGACGATGTTCCCTCTATGAGGGTAAAAATCAACCATCATGGACAGGACGTACTGCTTTATTTTCTTCATCCAAAACCGCCAAGCCCAACCGAAAATACCTATGCTAAACCTAGGGATATCGAGTTGACCGTAGTCGGAGAGGAAATTGCTAAAACAGAAGGTCCAATCATAGTCGCTGGCGATCTAAATGACGTCGCGTGGTCACCTACTACCAGGAAATTTAAGAAAATAAGCGGCCTATTAGACCCTAGGGAAGGTCGAGGCTTTTTTAATACGTTCCACGCAAAGTATCCATTAGTGAAGTGGCCGCTAGATCACGTTTTTCACTCTAAACACTTTAGTTTAGTAAACATTGAGAAGTTAGAGGGGGTGGGATCTGACCACTACCCTCTTTATACCGAACTTGCGTTAATGACCGACAAAGAATAAAGCGGTTCAATAATGTTTAACGAGCCCCACGATGCTTTACACACCACATGAGGCTGTCGCAAGCCTCTTCACGCTTTTTGAAGTGTGCCAAACCAATTAAGCTATGCTCTCTTGGCCAAACAGCTTGGTTGAGAAGCTCTTTATCCTTTGCAAGAAGTTGCTCGTTATCTAGCATAATCTCAATGGCTTTTTTATTGGGCTTTATCAGCGCAGGCTTGGCGTCTTTAACCAAAGCAGAACGTACACAAATATACTCTCGCTTTACAGGGTCGCGTACCACGCCGATATAGTCATTGTCACAAATGATAGCAGGCCAGCCTTCCGTTATTCTACTTTGCCCGAACATGATAAGTGTAAAAGCAACAAGAACAAAAAGTGTTAGACCAATAAACTGCGCGCTTAAATCAGGTGCCACACTTACAATAACCCCAACAACAGCCGCAAAAAATATCCAACCACCGAAAACTCTACGCATAGCGTTTGGTGAGATACCTGATATAACATCAACCAATTTTAGAGATTGCTTGTCATAGTTTCGAATAATTACAGACGATTGTGATTCCACAGCCTTTGTCCACCAAAGAAAAATACGAAATACAGAAATTAATACGTTACAAGTAAGGCTGAAGATTTACCTACACTCTGAATGAGTAAACACCAATTTTAAAAGACGAATTTTACTCGAAAGGAAACGTGTTAAGTAATAATTGTAGGAATATGCAAACTATTGAAATTTAATGTTTAACCTACTAGGTAAGCATATCAAAATTTATATCGGGGGCAAAGCTATTAAGCGCTAAATAGGCGGTGAGAAACGACATAACAAACATCGTACAACACCGCATTATAGGAAGGATTTAAAATTACCTTTGCGGTCGACGCTCTGGCATCGCAACAAGGGTTTCATCTTTTAGCGTGCACGTACCCTCAACGGTTTCACCTCTTGGCGTTTCAAATGACACGGTTTCGCCTTCAGCTTTTCCTTCACAAGCTTCTATAGCCTCTGGAGGTGGTTGTCTTGGATGTTCTCTATCGCCTTTCGCGAAGCACCCCGCGGTACTCAAACTAAGTAGACCAATTAAAATTGCCGTCTTATTCATATTGCTACTACTCCTAACTTTTGTATTCAAAATATATACAAAATTTGCTGTAATCGGTGCCACTTGCAGTAACCGCAAATGGCACCGGCTCTATAATTCCAATCATAGAATTTAAATGTGCAGAAAAAGTGCAGAACATGAGTATTAACCCATGATTTGAGGGTTAATCAGGCTGTGGATATTGTAGAGTTAGGCCCTAGGTCGCTATACTCGAAATATGAAGTTATCTCATAAACTTACTATCATTTTACTCGCGTTTTCTTGCATGTCTTTAATGCTTGCGCTCGCTACTGCCCGTTGGAGTTTTGAACAAGGTTTCAACAAATTTATTATTGCTCAGGAAAAAGAGAGGCTTAGTCAGCTAGGAGAAATGCTCGCGTTAGAGTACGCATTGAACGAGCGAAGCTGGGAAGGTATATCGCCCTATGCATTTTCTCACCAAAGCAATCGCCCCCCGCCGCGAGGGCCCAAGTTTGGAGCCCAAGAACATAGAGGTATCAATCAGCATCCTCCGCAAAGGCGTGCCTATCAACTACCTAGTCGAAATGAACACCACATAGGCCCTCCTACCACATTACTTGACTCACAAAGTAACGTCATAGCTGGCAGTATGCCTAGCGACGCTGTGACCAACCAAGATATTAAAGTATCTGTCTCTATTGTTAGCGAAGGTCGCAAGGTTGGCGCATTGGAAAGCTATCTGCCACCTTCACCAAGCTCTACAATGGCGCAAGAGTTTATGCGACAGCAGCGCACATCATTTATCGCTGTAGGCACATTAGCGTTACTGGTTTCATTGATTACTGCGGTGATCATCGTGCCTAAACTTTTATCGCCTTTTAAAAAGATAGTAAAAGCTGTCGAACAACTAGCTAGACGCGAGTACGATGTAAAATTTAGGCAGCCGCCCAGCGATGAGTTTGGCGTGTTGATGAAAGACATTAACGCCCTTGCCGAGGCTCTACAAAAACATGAGGCTACGCAAAAACAATGGTTGGCAGATATCTCTCACGAATTGCGCACGCCGCTATCAATACTTGCTGGTGAAATGGAGTTAGTTGAAGCAGGTGTCAGGCAGTTCGATAAAGTACAACTCGCTTCATTCCAAGACGAAGTGAGCCGTTTAACACGCTTGGTTAATGATTTATATCAGTTGTCTTTATCAGATATAGGTGGCATGCACTTCGATTTCGAGATGGTAGATATCGGCGGCTTATTAAATGATAGTTTGGCACAGTTTAATTCAGCTCTAAAGGCCAAAAGCATTACCGTGAGTACTTACATTCCTAGCAATATAAAAGTTCATGCGGACGCTCTACGCCTGCGCCAAGTATTTTCAAATATTTTGAGCAATAGTGTTGAATACACAGATTCTCCAGGCCAAGTACGGATAACATTAGTTGAAACCGGAAATAAAGCCACTATCGACATAGAAGACAGTGCACCTAGCATAACCACCGGCAATGAAAAGCAAGTATTTGACCCTCTCTATAGAGAGGATTCATCTAGAAAACGGCGTACTGAAGGCGCTGGCTTAGGTTTATCGATAAGCCAATCAATTATTCATGCACACAAGGGTACGATAAACGCTGCGAGTTCTGAGCTTGGAGGCGTTAAAATATCAATCGCGCTACCGATTAGGGGAAATGTTATCTAATGTCTACTCAATATCCTGTCTTAATTGTTGAAGACGAAGAGAAAATTGCCCAGATACTTGTAGATTTCTTTGCTCTAGAAGGTTTCAACACAAAAGTGCTACATAGCGGTGAGCAGGTTATCTCTGAACTTAAAGAAAACACCTTTAGCGCAGTCATTCTTGATCGTATGTTGCCTGAGGTAGATGGACTAACCTTATGCAAACAAATTAGGCAGTTTTCAAATGTGCCTATTTTGATGCTAACCGCTCGAATTGATGAAATAGATAGGCTCATTGGGTTAGATGCAGGAGCCGACGATTACATATGCAAGCCCTTTTCTCCACGTGAAGTTGTAGCTCGGGTACAAGTTATTTTAAGAAGAACGCAAACCACGAATAACATAAGAGATGAAGGCTCGAGAAAGCTAGTATTTAAAGATATTTCGTTGGACTTAGACGCTTATGTCTGTGAACGAAGAGACCAAACCATAGAACTCACACCGGTTGAGTTTAGATTGCTTAAAGCATTTATAGAAAAGCCAGGACATGTATTTTCCAGAGAACAGCTTATGGACAAAGGCTATGTGGACGGTCGCATCGTTAGCAATCGCACTATTGATAGCCATATGAAAAACTTACGCCATAAGCTAATGCAAGATGACGAAATCTCGCCGCTTCAGGCTGTATACGGTATAGGATACAAACTGAGCTGACTCAAACTTCTTACATTATGCGTTGAACCTGCAAAATATCTGCACATTTCACTTTTATCATAAAAGTTCTTAACCGAACCTATGCCTAAGAGACGATATCATGCAGTCAAGTAACACACGCTTTCCCGTTCACCTATGTCTTTACACTGCTTGCGTTATGGGAGTAAGTGCATGTTCAGGCGGAGATTCAGAAGACAGCTCTACGTCACTGACTGACGATACATCGTCTAGCGAAATTGTCGATAATGAAGCAATACAGGCAAGTCTAGACCCCGACTTATTTTTGGCAGCAGGCCTTGCTGAAAGCATTACCACTACTGCATGTACACTTACTGATGGCACGCAAACCGAGTGCTTTAAAGTGGTAATTAACGGAACACCTGCTAACGCCGACATTGGTCCATTCTGCCCTCGCAATATTACCGATGATGCTACGCAAGGTGGTGTATGGTTTGATGGGAGCGGAGAACTTTATCAAGTCGACGGAAGCTTTATTCTAAGTCTTCCTGATTTGTATGGCAGTGACTGGCAACTCTATGATGAAGCAACCGGAGAAGTATTTGTTACGGATTCACAGATTGCATGTGAAGCTGCCGCCCGCCCAGATGTCGATCCAGAATATCAAAACCACTGCGTTGAGTGTTCCATTGACTATTATGGCGGTGGGGTTACCCAAACACTTCTTATTCCTGTTGAACCCGTTGCGCTTGCAAACCCAAATTCACTTTCAGCTGATTTAGGAGTGTCGCTAAATGGCGTTGTTATTGCGGGCCCTGCTCCTGTAGACGCTATTTTAAGTGCAAATACCATAGCTGCTTTCGACGACTGTGGCGGGCACGTTAACCCAGTAGAAGGATACCACTATCACGCGGCATTAGGCTGCAGTGACGTTATTTCTTCATTAGACGGTCACGCTAATATATTAGGTTACGCGTTGGATGGGTATGGTATTTACGCCATGTTAAATAGTGAAGGCGAAGAAGATTTTGACCTTGACGAGTGCAGAGGTCATAGCGATGAAACCCGTGGTTATCATTACCATGCAGCGAGCGCCGCCGAAAATATGTTTATCGGGTGCTTCAAAGGTGCGCAAGGCAGTATTACCGTCGATAGTAACTAACGAAAATAAATAGACAGTTTGAGGGGGCTTTCATGAAAATAACAACAACACGGTTTGCAGCATTTAGCTTGTCATTGTGCTTCACAACACTCAGCTTTGCGCATAGCGGGCACGTGCATAAAGCACCGCTAATTGCCTGCCAATCATTAAGTAAAGGTGAGCCATGTCGCTACATGGTTGGCAAAGATAAAATATATAAAGGCACCTGCCAGATGTTCGAAAAAACACTTATGTGTGTTAGAAATCAGCCCATTGAATACCTTAGCCCCCTTGCTGATTCCAAATTAGAAAGTATTGAAAGCAAAACCCTTAATGAGCAATGAAGAACGACGGATTTTCAAAGTTACTTCAGTGCTAAACTTACCTACTTTTTTCGTTTGTAAATTTTTCTCTGTCTTTGCAGCTCTTGCTCGCTTTTAAAGCTAACTACTGTTAAATCGGCAAATGAAAAACAAAAAACCTCACATCTTCAATAACTTGCAACTTTGGAGCACTCTTTGCTTTATACAAAAGTATAACGTACAAGGTACACCGTTTAAGCCAAGGGCTTTAGAAAGGTTAGCAAAGGAGGTTGAGTATGCGTTCACCAGTAAGTGCAGTAACTATTGTTAAAAGTAGAACCGAGAAGCTTTGCAATTTGATTTCGCAGTTGGAGCAATGCTCACCAACGCCAGATGAACTTGTTATTGTATGGATGGCACCTCCTTCTGATTTGTCTCTCATTCAAAGCGAAAAATTCGATATTGTGCACAAGTTCACTACCCAAGAAGAACTGCCAATAGCGAAAGCGCGAAATAAGGGAATGCTGGCGGCTAAGCATGAAAACCTTGTTTACTTAAACGTTGATGCGGTTATTTCACCTACGCTCTGTAAAGATGGGCTTTTGGCATTAAAAGACAACACAGTGGTGTTTACCTCCGTCGTCTTTTTACCTAAGGAACGTTGCAACAAGCCGTATTCAACTATTTCAAAAAACGAACAGCAAATTGGTTATCTAGCAAGTAACGATGAAACGTTACCAAAAGAAGATAACAACGAAATACCTTCAAGAGATCAGGGAAATAATCATGGAAAGTTTAGTGACGATAGTATTTGTTCTACAGTGTTTTTTATTCGTAAGACAGACTTTCAGAAAACCGGCGGCTTCGATGAAGGCTACGCGGGTTTCGGACTAAACGACGAAGACTTTTTCACCAACTGTAGGGCGCTCGGCTATTCGTTAGAGCAATTGCCTACGCGCACTTTTGCACCACAGCGCCCCAATTATCAATGTCCCGTCAATCACTTATTAGACTTTGTGCATAATGCGCAGCGCTTTCATTCGAAATGGGGCTTCTACCCTTGCGCTGAAGTACTCACCGCTTATGCGGAAAAAGGCTTTATCGATTCAAACTACGAAGAAAATGGGTTGAAGATTATTCAGTTGCCCGAGCAGGAAGATAACTCAAGCAATGTAGATACGAGCGGCTCAAGCGCTGCCACGACTTCTACGGGATTTAAATTCACTTCTTTTCATTCGCCAGCGAAAAACCAAGAGCGTTTAAGCAGCACGGCTTAATTTCTGTGAAAGAAATAGGCGGTAACGTTTAAGTAGGGAGATATGGAATGTCTTTACTAAAACCCGATCTAACACACCGTTTTTTATCATTTGTAGGGGAAGGTGACTTCCCCTGTGTAGGCGCTAAATCGGCGCTAACTAAGAAGCAAATACACGTTCTGCAATTTGACGATATCTACTGCGAAAGTAATGAACCTGATATCTTGGCTTCAATTCACAAATTCGTGGAAGCTTTTACGCTTAATCGCGATATGTACTCCTCACTTGTAGTTACGTTCGAACAGCCCGATACCATTACCGAAACTGAGTTTGATAAAGTACTCTGGGAAAAGCTTCAACGTCTTCATGAAGTAGACGCATGCTTAAAAAGTTGGGATAGCAAAGTATCAAGCGATCCGCACAGTGCACAATTTAGTTTAAGCCTTGGCGGGAAGGGCTTTTTCGTGATTGGGCTGCACCCAAATGCTTCTAGAAAGAGCCGACGTTTTTCTCATCCCGCAATTGTGTTTAATTTACACGAACAGTTTGAACTGCTTCGGAAACAACAGAAGTTTGAAGCGTTTAGAGATCATATCAGAAAGCGTGATGCCGCCTACTGCGGCAGTAAAAACCCATTGCTTGCTAACCATGGTGAAAGTTCTGAAGTTTATCAATACAGTGGTAAAAAGCATTCAGAAAGCTGGGAATGCCCCTTTAAACAAGTAAAAAATTAACTCTTAAAATATAAAAGGCACAGTATGAGACAAACTATACAGCCAAGAAGCGGTACTGCATTTACTATCAAGAAAGGTGAACGCCTTAAAGTCATTGACCCTGAAGGCGAACAAGTGGCCGACCTTTATGCCTTTAACGAGCATAATAAAGACGAGTTCATCTCCTCGGGTAGAAGTCTGGATTACAACGAAAGCCTTAAATTTAAAAAAGGCAGTTTGCTTTACTCAAATCAAAGCAACATCATGTTTGAAATTATCGAAGATAAAGTAGAAGACCATGATTTTTTACTAACGCCTTGTAGCGTAGACACCTTCAAACACTTCTACCCTAATGAAGAGCCAGTACCAGGTTGTCACGGTAACTTAGTTGCCGCTTTCGCTGAATTTGATATTCCAGAGCACCATGTTTGCACAACCTTCAATACATTTATGAACGTTGAGGTAGACAGTACGGGTAAAATCGCTGTTTTGCCGCCCAAATCGAAAGCCGGCGACTACACCATATTTGAAGCTAAAATGGATATGATTGTAGGGTTAACGGCTTGCTCTGCCGGTGAGTCTAACAACTTTCGATATAAGCCAATTCAATTTGAAATAATGCCTGCGAACCCGTTGTAGTTCGCAAGCATCATTTTCAACAAACTATGCCAGCACTATTGCGCGTCTGCGATAGTGCTCGTTTTGTCTTGCTGCCAGTTAAGCCGCATATCCCACTTGAAGCGATGCTCAGGTTTTAACGGTGGTTGCGCCGCATCAATATTACTTAAAACATTAGTTGCCTCGGTAAGCGTAGCATCGCGACCAAACAAATAGCTTTGCTCTTTAACGATGGTTAAGTAAGCTTTGTTTAGCGCGTAAGCGCGCTCTGATGATGGTGTGATGATGTCGTACACCGACTTAGCACGCTGCACTTTTTCTGTATTAACCATCCCTTTATCATCGAACCACTTTGCCAACATTTCACCGTTTTGACGGAATTCATCACCGCCTCCTACACGCTCCATGTAGGTGAGGTATTCACCTTTTTCTTCGTTAATATTTGGCACATCTTCGATGGCACGCAAATCAATATAGCCCCACCCAGCTTCGCCAGGTACTTTACGGGCAAATGAAAATGTCTGGTCAAATGTAGACCCTACTGTTTTATGACAGCCGTTGCAAAAGGCTAGCTCTTGATCGTGCTGCGCACGCAGTTCACCCTGCTCATCTTCGATAAAGCCATTGATTGTCCAGCCAAAGCCGTTGTCTATCCCCTTTTCGCCTAGGTAGCGAGTTTGAGGCAGCTTTTCAAAATGCTTATCTTTTGCCTCAGCATAATAGGCAGAAGCTAGGCTTTCTCGGCTTCTAAACATGTGCTTTTTCATATAACGCACTTCTTTCATGCGCGGCGCATTATAAATATCCCCGTTATCATCCACACCAATGTAGCGTACGGTATGCAAAAACTCGGTACCTTCAGGGTAAAGCATACGGGCCAAAGGAACCGCACTCGCATCACCCACATAATGTGAGGTGCGAACAATTTCAGTTACAGATGGCGACAACTTACCGTCTTGGTTAACGTCTACATTAATGGCAGTCTCATCTACTGGCGCTACGCTTAGTTTATTAAGCTCCTTAAGCGTCATTTCAACTAGGCTTAGGTTCAATGTGTATATAGCTTTGTTGTAGTCGCCATTTAGCGTTTGAAAGTTTTCCGGAAGTCGAATCATCGCATCACCCGTCGACCCGTTGGTCGGCCAGAAAGTACTTGGGAAAGGTTTGTAATTGTAAGATACCCATCCGCTGCCATCTTTAGCAAAACCGTCGCCATCAAAGGCTTTGTCAGCAGAGCTCAAGTTTTCGATACGCATATACTCTGGCATTGCGTGTTTTTTAAGTGAAGCGGTGTAGTTGTCTTGCTCTACGTATTTTTTAATTGTGGCATCATCAATACCCGCTATAAGCGACGTTCGGTCAATAAACAGGTTCTTCCAGCTGTTTGTTAGCCCCACATCGGAAAATTCATAGTTACCCTGCAATGTACCATCACCCATTTGGTTAGGGCGCTTTTCTATCGAATCGTAACTTTGGTGACATGCGTAACAAGGGTTATTTACGCCCTCTGTTTTGGTATAGCACTGGGGAGGGATCACCGACTCAGGGTTATACACTTCATCATGTTCAATATAGGCAAGAGCGGGAATATCGTCCCCTTCTCGGTATGGGTAGGAATGTGCGCTATCGCCGTCTGTTTGAGCCGATGAAGGCCCGTTCCCATTTGTAGGGTAAGTATTCGCGCTTACGCCGGTATTAGATTGATTGATTAAATCAGCACTTGAGCTTTCAGTGCACCCTGCACTGATAAGTAGTGAAAGCAGAATACCTGCACCTGGAATTATTTTTAGTATTTTCATAATCGTCACAACGGAAAAAAGCCGGGCGCGTAAACACCCGGCGTATTTTAAATTAAAAAGAAAACTTATTTATCTGCTGGTTCATACATCCACAGCGTGTTGTTTTCTTGGAAACCGTCTTCACCGATAAGAATACGGCCGTCGTTCATTACAACAACGTTATCTGGCTGAGAAAGCTGCTCAACGTCACAACGCTCTGCGCCTGTTAGGCTTGAACGATACGTACCGCCCATCACTACAGGTTCAATGCGAGAAATGTTGTAGCCTTCTTCCAGCTTGGCGCGATAAACACCACCACAATCTTTAACGCGGGCAGAAAGCTGCATATCGCCTTCATCATCGATCATTGTGTTGTCGATATCTGCAATGCCTATGTAAAGGTATGCATTCTCGACAACTTCACCTTCAATAGTATCGACGCCTTCTACGGCTTCTTGCGCGCGTTTTTGGTTAATAGAGATACCTTCCAGTTTTCTCCACTCTGCCGTTGCGCCTTTAAGACGAGCCGCAGCACGACTTTCTAGGAATGCAACACGGTCATCCATTGGCTCACCGGCTGTTACGCTTGAACCGCCCTCTTCTACCGTTGGGTAAGTTGCATCGCCATCTGCCCATGCTTGAACATCGGCCATTGTGATATAAGAGCTTTGGCCATCTACGTAATCGTCGGTACCAATACCGTTGTATTCGTCAATCCATGCGCGAATAGTCATATTATCGCCACTAGCTAGCTCAACCCACTCAACAGCAAACCCCGTTGTTGCTGGGTCATTCTGCCCTGCATCCTGAGTGAGCTTAGCCCCGTAAAGCGTACCTGCAGATAAGTCTTCTGCAGTATCAGCGACAAATTTAAACAGCACGCCGCCAGTGTCATCTTGAGAAAGATAAACGGTTTTTCCATCAGGCATTACTGTTGAGTTTTCGTGCTCATAACGACCCATCGTGAAGTGCTTAACAATCACCGGCTCATCAGCCAGTGGCTCTGTTACTTCTGCAATATAGCCGTAGTTGTAAGGGTTTGGTGCATCAGGTGCTGTCATTTGCCACATGCGACCTAAGCGTGCATCTGTAGATACTGCTTCTGGGTTGTTCCAGTTAGGTGACGTTGTGGTATCCACCGCCGAATCAACTACCCACTCTTCAGAGGTAAGCGGCGTGCCCCAAGGAGACATCGAGCCGAAACAGTTTGCTGCCGTACCCCATACTGGCGAGAAGTCTAGCATCATCGCTTCTGTGACTTCCCACATGCCGAATTCATCTTTTTCTACTTTCATGCGGCTCATACCGCCAGGTAGTTCTTCCCAGTTCGAGAAAAGATAGCCTTCGCCTTCGGCAGTTGAAATAAAGCCGTTAAAGTCAGGCATATCGTTTTCTAACACTAACTCTTCACCATCAAGTGTGTAGATATGGCCCAAGCCTTCTGGTAGGTCAGAACCAAAGGTGTCACCGGTTTGACCTAGCACTTGATACTGACCGATAGCAGAAACAACCAGCTCTTTCTCTTCGTCAGAGCTAGGTACTGGAGAATTTGGCAAAGTAACAGGTAAGTTGTTGAAGTTAGCGCCTGCAAGTACACCTACAGTACCTGTGTTGATAGGCATATCGTTAACGCTATTAGTCGCAGCGTTAGTACCTGAAGGATGCTGGACGTTGAAGAAAAGGTCGCCTTCATCAGTTAAGAAAATACCGGTAACTTCTGCACCAAGCGGAACCGTTGCAATACGTGTTAGCGTGCCCGCTGTATCACCTTGCGGACCTTGTTCACCTACTGGACCTTGTTCTCCTACCGGGCCTTGCTCTCCCACAGGGCCTTGTACGCCATCTTCGCCGTCATCACCTTCTAGTGAACAGGCAGTCATTCCAAGAGTTACAGCCAATGCTATCGCTGAATACTTTATTCCACGAAGAGTTTCGCTTTTCATTGTGGTTCCTTGCTTATAGTTGTTTTCTATATTGATTAGAGGCAAGCGAAAATCTCACCTCGGTAAACGGTCTTAGCGGGCAAAAAGTGTGGATGACATTTGTGACATTTCAGTGACAGTGAATTGACACCAAAATGAAGCTTTATTGACACAAGGGTTTGTTAAGGAGATTGATGCAAGTAGAGGGAACAACCTAGTCTGCGTAAAACCTGAGCTTATTGAATATCTGTTTAATGAAAATCGGGCTATTTGGTCAGATTATGAAATATTTGTTGCAGTGCCCTAAGCAACGACTCTAAACATCGAAAGTTAATCTAACTATTTCTCCAATCAGTTTGCGTAACTAGTTGGCATCTATTATCTTTTAGTTACCACTATGAATTTCTTTACCTTATGTCCATACGTTTTCGATATATCGTTGCTTTAGCGCTAACAGCGTCGCTAATTACCCTGTCTTTTTTCATTCTTTCTGGATTAATTAACGAAAAAAAGCAAGATGGAGAAATTATCAATATTGCAGGCCAGCAGCGTATGCTATCGCAACGTATAGCGATGCTAGCAGCGTCATCGACATTGTGTGAAGACAGCAAAGAATTAGGCTACTTACAACAAGACCTTGCTAAATTTGAACAGAATCATAAGTATCTTACCTCTTTAGAACATCTGCCTATTCAAATCTTTAACACTTATTTTCAGCAAGGGCAGCTAGATGCAAAAGTCAAAAACTTCGTCGATAAAACCGAGGCCGTCTTAAGCAATGCAAGTTGCGAAACCTCTTCCCTTATGCCAGTTGAAGACCTTACGACGCTTCTACAAGAACTAGACAATGTTGTGAACCAATTTGAGCAGGATGCAACATCACGTGTGGATACCGTTCTTACTATTGAGATGTACCTGTGGCTAGCAGCACTTGTTCTATTAAGCATTGAAGCTGCGTTCATCTTTTTTCCTATGGAGCGACAGATTAAACGCTCTATTTACTCGCTAGAGCACTCGAGAGAATTGGCACAAAAAGCCGCAGATAAGGCAGAGAAAGCCAGTAAGGCAAAGTCAGAATTTCTCTCAAGCATGAGCCATGAGTTACGTACGCCTATGAATGGCTTATTTGGCATGATTGAACTGGCGATCGATAACCCGGAAAAAAGCAACCTGTACTTGAAAAAGGCAAAAACAGCCGGCCGGCAGCTATTGGTTTTGATTAATGACATTCTCGACATATCAAAGATTGAAGCCGGCAAAATAAAAATAGAACAGGCCCCTGTTGATTTATTGCAAGTACTCGATGATGTGGTGTCGTTACAACGGGTTTATTGCCAGCGCAAAGGTCTTGAATTTCACTATTTGAAAGATGCTGACCTTCCCCACGTCATTGAAGGTGACATAACGCGAATAGCACAGATTTTGCACAACCTGCTAAGTAATGCAATTAAGTTTACGGCCGAAGGTTCGGTAACACTAAAAGTTACACACACTAAACATAAAAACGGCAATCGCCTTGTTTTCGATGTTATCGATACAGGCATTGGTATACCCGCTTCTAAGCTAGAAAACATTTTTCAAAAGTTTGAACAGGCCGACCAATCTACGACACGAGAATTTGGTGGCACCGGGTTAGGACTTAGCATTGCAAAGCAGCTAGCTAACTTAATGGGTGGCGACATAAATGTGGTCTCTTTTACAGGCCAAGGCAGTACTTTCAGCTTCACGATGCCTGCTAAAGAGGCACACCTACCAGACATTGAAATTGTTCCTAATGCTAACTTGCGCTGTGCCATCGTTGATGATTTACAAACCAGTCGCGAATACTTTGAGCACATCGTTGCATCTATGTCGATTGAGCCTTGTAGCTATGAAAGTGCAAAAGCATTTTTAGATGACGAACCTTTTAGTTTTGATGTCATTATTCTTGACCTTTCTATGCCAGTAATGAGCGGCGTAGACTTACTGCACCAACTTAAGAAGTTAACACCGCCTAAGTTTCCTAAAGTGATTTTGATTTCGGCTGAACTAGAAAGACTGGAAGACGAACACGAAATACTCAAAAGTATTTGGAAAACTCATGCCAAACCTATCAACCGACGTGAACTGGAAAATGATTTAAGTAAGTTAATTGAATCTAAACCTGTTAGCCGCCAAGAGATTCAAGAGCTTAATAAAAAGAAACGAATACTATTGGCCGAAGATAACGAAATTAATGCAGAGATTGTAAAAGCTATATTGCAAACAGAAGGCTATAAATTTTTGCATGTTAAAAATGGCCGCGATGCCGTTGAAGTAACCAAACGTCATAACTTCGATGTTATTCTTATGGATTGCAATATGCCAGTTATGGGCGGTATCGAAGCTTCAATAATTTTAAGAAAAACACTGGAAACTAACACCCCAATAATCGCACTCACCGCAAATGCATTCGCAGAAGATAAAGAAGAGTGCTTAGCTGCGGGCATGGACGATTTCCTCTCCAAGCCCTTAGACAAAGACACCCTACTCGCTACGATTAAAAGATACATCAGTTAGTAACGACGCTTGGGCTTATGGGATAGGTTTACCAAACGTCAATTATAAGGCATATAAACAGTATCTAAGCGGTATAAGCCTCTTGTTCGCCTACATAGCCTGGAGCAATGGCAAGGTTATCAGTGTCTGCTAGGCTCTGCTGATTTCTAAGCCAAAGCTGGTATTCACCGGTGCGTAAACTGGCATGCTTCGTACAGTCAACGTTCCAACGCCTTAACAAATACCCTGCCATGGCTGCGCGTACTTTTAAGGTCAACACACCCTCTTCCATAGCGTAGTCGAGCTCTATAGCCGTAGAATATTTTATATTTTTCGGGTGAGGCACAATTTCAAGAGAAATAAGCCTTCCCCACTCTTCATCGTGCTCGATGCATTCGTGAGTTTCAGGTTCGGTTTTAACCGTTACCTTACTAATTCTTGTAAGCACAAAATCGCGAAAACTTTGTGATTTTCTGTCGAAGGCTCGCACATGCCAGCGCTGGCCGTTGTCAACGATGCTATGTGGCACGAGCTCACGTGCGCCACTACCACTAGACAGCGATGTGTAAATAACACTCATCGCCTTTTTGTTTACTATGGCTTGTACTACTTTCGCTACCACAAAAATATCAGGTACGTTCAGCGAAGACGCACTTTCTACCGGGAAATGTACATCGCCAATCGCATCGAAACCGTCCGATATATCGTTGGCGAGCTTTACCAAGGTACGTTTTGCATCGTGCTCAAATACCGGAACGAAGCTTTCTGTTTGAAAATAACGTTTTTCCCTTGGATCGTAAATTAAGTTATCAGGCGCGAGTTCTTTATACAGCGTAAAGTCACGAGAGCCGGCCGATAAACCCACTTCAAAACGATTGATTAAATCTTGGCGATGAATGGCCCCTTTAAATAAAAGGCAGAAATCGATATACGCCAGTCGTTGGCGTTGAGAAAAAGAAATAGTCTCTAACATGGTGCGCGCTTATTGTATTTTTATTCAGTGTGGTTCATTTAAAGC
This sequence comes from Alteromonas sp. HB246098, assembly GCF_054890645.1. Lineage (NCBI taxonomy): Bacteria > Pseudomonadati > Pseudomonadota > Gammaproteobacteria > Alteromonadales > Alteromonadaceae > Alteromonas > Alteromonas sp. HB246098. Next base: position 234,037 of record NZ_JBTZUG010000003.1, read on the forward strand.
CGCATGTAAATAGCAAGAGACATAAAAAAGCCCAGCACTTGGCTGGGCTTCAACTTTTAGCATTTAAGGTTTATGACTTCGCACGCTTACGAGCGAAAAACATACCACCTAATGCCAGAAGCGATAGCGCAAAGGTACCTGGCGTAGGTACTTGAGCGATGGTGAAGCTTGCGGTTTCTGGCATAGCCGTTTCAGGTGAAAGTGGGCCTACTACAGCGTCTATAAATTGATTTTGCAAAAATGTAAATGGCGATATATCGTTTCCAAAAGAAGTAGCCAAAAATTGCGCGCGATAAAGGCTAATTTCATTTTGCCCTTGCTGTGGTGCTGTCGAACCGAGCGCCCCAGTTGATTCAGCAAAAAGCGCTGTACCTTCAATTCTTCCCGAAAATAACTCCGGCGGAAAAGTAGGCCCTCCTGGGAACGTCGGTATTGCTTGAGTACCAAACGGCATTAAGCTTTCAATACTATTATCAATAAATTGCAATACACTATCATCAAAGCTAAATGCTGTAGCATAGGCAGATATGAGAGTCTGTACGCTATTATTGAACAAGCCGGAAATACTTATTGTAACCGTCACAGTATCACCAACACTATAAATCGGTTTATCTGTCGTCAAACTAATTAGCGCTGCATTTGCATTGAAAGTAGCGGCAGCCATTAATAGTAAAAAGAATTTTTTCATTGTTATTTTCCTAAAATTAAATTGCACAGTTAGCGCGTGTACACATCGCCATTAATGCCTGAATGTCGAAGAAGTTAATTTGGCCATCGCCGTTAAAATCGAAGTTTTCACCCGTCGCTTGCCCTTGTAAGAACAGTTGATAGAAAGCCATGATATCGTTGTAATCCACATCGTTATCACCATCAAAATCTCCAACTGTGACTTCTTCTGGGAAGTTAAGCACTACCACTACTGGGTCGTGATCTGACGAGCGATACGCATCAGCGCCGTAGTAACTAGAAAGTTGGGCTTCAGTCTTATAATTTACGTTATAATCGAATACGCGGGGTTCATCGGCGTTAATATGCCATACCGTTGCGTCTACCACATACTCCGTTAACGATGGGCTTGATAAAGCGTGATCTAAGTAACCTACTTCTCCGCCGAAGCTATACGAATAAGCGTTGTCTCCATCAAAGAAGTTAACCAAGTTACTGTAGCCAGCCTCTTCAAGCGCAAGGATAGGCTCTTCTTTCGCATAGGCATTCAAATCACCCATTACGATAACGCGGTCAGACAAGACGTTACTATTTTGCTCAACAAGAGAAATTAGGCCTTGTGCTGCTTGGGTACGCAGTTCGTTCCAACACCCTTGACCGTCTCCCGAATCAGCATTATTGCCTGTAGCACTGCCACAGCTTCCCTTCGACTTAAAGTGATTTATCGCTAAGGTAAAGTCTTCGCCATTACTGTTCACACTAAAGCTTTGTAGTAAAGGTTGGCGGTTGCCATAGTCAAATGGTGCGCTAGATGAAGTCACAGGGTTACCCTGTAACGAAACTACAGCTGGTTTATAAATAATACCAACCGCAATTTCATCACCGCCTAGTTGAGACTCTAATGCAACATAGCTGTACTCATCGCTGCCCAGTTCAGCGTTGACGCTTTCAACTAATGTCGCAATAGCTGAATCACTGCTATAACCATCGTTTTCAATTTCAACAAGACCAAGTACATCGGCATTCATTGCTACAATAGCCGCAATGGTCTTCGCTTTCTGACGTTCAAATTCAGCAACTGAGTCTGCGCCGCGAGAGGTTGGGAATTCCGGGCCATTGAAGTAATTGAGTACGTTAAAGCTAGCTACTTTTACATCACCGATAGCGTTTAGCTGTGGTGCAGCAATTCGCGGGTTAGTGCGCACGGTTTGAATATCACCTACCGGGATTAAGTTATAATCACCAAAAGCGAAATGTAGAACCCCTTCCAGAGCTTCAACGCTATCTCCTAAACGCAGTGGGTTGTTATGGGATAAACCACCTACAGGGAAAGGAATATCATCCAAATTCTGTGAGGTTTCTCCGTCATCAACCAATAAGGTGTTTCGTGCATTAATTTCGGCGAGCGCTAACGCTTCTTGTGAACCCGCTACAAACTGATTAGTAGGAATGAATAAGCGTTCTGAAGACACGTTGAACTGACCATAACGTCCAAGATTGTAGATATCAGAAACTTTAAGGGTTTGCTCAAAACTAATATGCATGCCCTCTAGTGCTTCTAAATCAGTATCAGGGCTAAATGGCATTGCAACAGGTGTGTAAAGCACATTACTACCTACACCCGTAACCTCGAGTTCTGCAGACAGAGACAGTTGGGTTACACCAAAGCGCTCGCCTACTGTACCTTGCAAACGCACCGCATCCCCTTCTTCCGGCAGGTTAAATGAGCCTGCGTAAACGAACACACCTTCAGAAGTTGCTGTGTTATCGTCTGAATCACTTGCCTCTTCCTGAACAAAGAAACCACTCATGGCTGGTACAACTTTGGTTACTACTGCTTCAACAATAACATCCGTGCCGACAAGCGCTGATTCTTCACCATCACCTTGAATTGCGCTGATAAGTACCACTTCAGCAATTGGATCGGTTGGGTCTGTAGGATCCGTCGGGTCGGTTGGGTCTGTTGGCTCACTTACTGAACCGTTGTGAGAACCAAAATTATTTAGTGTATCTTTTGCAAAGCTATCCCATTCATCTGTGGTAAAAGCAGGGTTGCGGTTAGGGTTTCCGCCAGTCACTGTGCTCTTACGTACTAACGTGACGTCTTTGCCCCAATTAGTCTTAACGCCGAAGGTACCTAAAGCATCTACAACTTGACCGTTATATACCAACTCCACGTAATCGTCGCCGTTGAAGTTCATTACGAAACTACTGATTGTAGAGCCAGTTGTGAGTAAGGCATCGGCTTGGGCGTGAGCGAATGTTGCTACGCCACCTGCAGGAATTTCGCCCTCAAGCGTTAGTACTTTACGGTCAGCGTCGGCAGTATCACCGTTTGAAAGTAAAACTAACTCATAGCCAGACAAGCTCACAGACTGAGTCGAGCTATTAAAAAGCTCTATCGCTTTGTTAAAGCTACCACCTTCAATATACTCTGAGATGTAAACACTATTGGATGACGGCCCAGCATCACCACCGGTATCGCCACCTGTGTCACCGCCTGTATCACCGCCAGTATCGCCACCTGTGTCTCCACCGGTATCGCCGCCTGTATCACCACCTGTACTATCGCAGCTTTCGTTATAAATAAGTGAAGCAAGTTCAGGCTTGTCAATAAACGGGTTACGGTTTCCTTGGAATTCAAACACACGCTCATTACGTCGACGCTCAAATTCATCAACAGGATCGCTCTCATGCCACTGAAGCAGCACACAAAGCTTGCCAAATGCTGCTTCGTCGGTAGAGGTTAAGCGGTTTAGCAATACTAAATCTTCTTCGGTATCACCTGCAGTGTTACCATCGTAACGCACATCCATATAAAGCATAGAGCGAGCAACGTCGCCTTTCACTGCATCGCGCGGTTCGAAAGAATCGCTATCAACGCGGTTTTCAGGTGCTTCGGCAAGTGCGCTATCGCTGAAATCAAAGTCTAAATTACCGCGAGAGCTATTTACTGAAATGTCTGTAGGGCGCAGATGAAGAATATCTGTGTATGCCGTTAAGCTTGTACTTGAAAAACCATGGCTTTTTGCCCATACGTGTTCGCGATTCCAATTTTCTTGATTAGAGCTTTGGCTACCGCTTCCGTTGGTGAACTTACCTTGTGATATCCCTTTATAAAATAGGATAACATTGTCAGTATTTGAAGGGTCTTCATCAGTATAGGTAAGCGCAGTCCACACCTCAGAGTAGGATAATGTGCGATGACCGTTTTCAATGATGTTGTGTGTTGTTTCTTTCAGTGTTTGTGCGCTATCGCCGTTAGCGATAGCGGTATCTAAAGCGGCGTAGTAGTCTGATGCGACAAAATTACTTGCTAAGTTAATTGCCTCTAAATCCGGGCAGTTAAAGCAAGTACCGCTTAAGAAAAGGAGTTCGTCAGAAGGTTCACCACCATTATCTGGGTTATCACCGCCATCGCCGTTGTCACCGGTGGCGCTATCGCCGCTTACCGAAATACTGTCTAGATTTAGGTACTCAGAGCCAGCATTGTTCGCCATGGCAACTTTTAATACCAACGTGCTACCACTTCCAATTGTTTCATTTACCGTGGCACTACCGAAATCATCCTGAACGGTATTTGATGCTCCTTCGTTTAGCGTTATAAGCTCGAAAGCACCGCCGTCTAGTGAGTAAAATACGTCGACGTAATCTGCCGATTCAAACGTCCCACTTTGAGAAAGTGCTGCGTTAATAGTGACTTCACCGGCACTAGCAATATCGATTGATTCACTCAACCAAACTACTTCGCCATCCACATCACGGGCTTGCATAGCGCCGTTCTCAACGCGAAACCAATCTGTAGTTGCAGTTAATGCGCCTGCGGACACATCAATTGACCAACGCTCTACTCCGTCGAGGCTTAGAACGGCTCCATCAGGATTAGAACCAGTTGCACCCTTTCCTTGCAATTCACTGGATTCAAAATCTTCCTGCCAAACCGTATCGGCCGAAGCATTAAGTGATACTACGCCCAGTGACAAGGCCCCTGCCAACAACGCGTTTACGACTTTAGCTGATTTACTCAGCTTATACTTTTGTGTGTTACCCTCATTAATCATTTTGCTTTCCGCTTTTTTGCATAAGGAAGGTATAAATTCTTATACATACGTATTTACAGCAAGCACTTAACAAAAATAATAATAAAAACGTAACACTATTTATGTTTCAATAAGTTACGCGTTTAAAATAAGTTTATTTGTTGATTAACTCGACTGAACGTTGGTACAGGGAAAGTTGATTTGTAACATTACTAAGTTGTTTCAGTTCTGAAACATTTTCGTGTTGCAAAGCGGTGCATGTTACATTTGGAATGCACGTTAAACGTGCGCCCGCTTCACAGGCTTTCACTTCATATGCACTTTACCGCCAACAACCTTAAGCGCGGGAGCACCACGTATCATTGTGCCTCTGGCAAACTGGACATTACATGAGGGACAAATCCCCTCTTCATTAGTGTAGTCTTCAACAATCCGCTCCTTAAAGCATTTCACCAAAGCCCCCTTGCCACCTTTTCGGTATTTAAGTAGTTGGAATTTGCATTTGGCACAAAATATTTGAACGGTTCTTACCGGCCCTTTTGCATTGGGTTTTGCCATAACGTTACTTGATTTCCTTTTTTTAAATTTCACCTTTTGTTGAAGTGCGACAAATCACAAATCTTGGTTATACTTCAAAGAGGGTGATGTGCCCTTTCACAATAATGTCTCTGCAGTTTATTAACGTAGCAATTTAGCTGACAGAGAAAGGACTAAAGGTAATACCAATGAAGATAATTGCAGCCCTGTTTTTAATTTTATCGGCACCACTTTATGCGGGCACTGCTGTAATTGTAAATGCTAACAACAATTCAGGTATAGATATCGACACAGTGAAAAAGATTTACCTGGGAAAAGTGAAGGCATTTCCAGATGGCAACCGCGCCATTCCACTCACGTTCGAGCAAGGCAATGCAGCGAGAGATGCATTTAATAACAGCGTGTTAGGAAAATCGGAATCACAATATTCTGCATTTTGGTCGAAGCTAGTTTTTACTGGTCGCGGTACACCACCTGAGATGATTGCATCGGAAGACGAAATGTTGAAATTAGTTGCGACAAATCCAAATACAATTGGATTTATTGATGAGAGCAAAGTTGACAGCCAAGTAAAGGTTGTTGGCACGTTTTAAACTGGCCACCTCTAAAAAGCTTATTTTAGTCACAGTGCGACACACTTTTGTGCGTGTCGCACTGCACCTCTAAGTTAGTCTGGGTAACTGGCTAGATAATTAATATTGGCAAATGCCATTATCACGTCTTTTGCAAAATCTACTCTAGGATGTCGCAGCGCACCTTTCTTCCATACCAAGTAAATCTCGTTTTCAGGCCCACTCTTTCCAAGTGGAATAAGTTCACCCTTAGCTATTGCTTCTTTGCACAGGTAATCGGGTAGAACAGAGTACCCTATTCCAGCTTTAAGTATGCTGCTGATTGCGCGAATATCTGGGCATATCGCGGCCACAGGTGACTCGCAGGGCGCGTTAAATACTTCTGAAAAATAACGGCGAATAAGCGGAAGCTGCTCGTCATAGCTTACTACCTTGTGTTGATTCAGTAACGACGCCGTAATCTCTTTGTCACCAAGTAATTTACCTTGAACCCGGTTCATGACCAAAATTAAACGTTCTTTATCTAACATCTGATATTCGTACATGGCATCAGTTGGTTCAGAGGCAGTGATAGCAAGTTCAGCAACATCATCTTCTAACAGTTGATAAGTGTTATTTTTATTACCCGTATGGATAACCAAATTTACTTTATCTGCTTGAAGCAAGTTTGCTAACGCGGGGCCAGCAACAAAGCTTAAATATTCTGCGGGACCAGCTAAGTGTAAGGTACCATGGTCGGTTGAAGCGCGGCTTCGGATAGACGCTACCTTTTGTTCTAATGTATCTATATGACTGGCTACTTGTAACGCTAAGTCATCGGCAATGGCTGTAGGTTCAACGCCCCGGGCTTTTCTTACAAACAACTCTTTACCGACAATATGCTCCATTGCCTGAATATGTGAAGTTACTGCTGGCTGAGACATATGCAGCCTTGCTGCGGCGCGTGTGATGTTGCCGCTTCGATAGACTTCTACAAAGGTTTTTAGCTGTGTTAGGTACGACATAATTCTCCACCCATCAGATTTTTGATGACTCATCATAATTTATCTGACTTCTGCTTTTAAACCAATAACTCTAAGATGCTTGCACTTTCAAATGCGACAGGAAAAGCACATGAAAAAATCATCAACAATTCTATCACTTGCCATCATCGCTGGGTTATCACAATCAGCGTATGCTGCAGACGCTCAGTCGGCAAAAGCCAGTAAAGGCGAAGTGCTTGTTCTACTTTCAAGCGAAAATGTAATGCAGCTTGCAGAAGGAAAAACCGAGCCAACAGGTTATTACCTTAACGAGTTTGGCGTGCCAGCTAAGGCTTTGGTAGATGCGGGCTACAAGCTAGTATTGTCAACACCTAAAGGCAATGCTCCAGCAGTAGATAAAAAGTCTGTTATTCCACAATACTTTGATGGCGGCGAATCGCAAATGCGAGATATTCAAACATTTGTTGCATCAATAGATGGAATTAATGACACATTGTCATTAAATGAAGTTATCGCACAAGGGCTTGATGAGTTCGAGGGTGTATTTATCCCAGGTGGGCATGCTCCGCTTATCGATTTAGCAAACAACCCTCAAGTGGGCGAGATTTTGTCTCACTTTCACAATGAAGGAAAACCTACTGCCGCAATTTGCCATGGCCCAATCGCCTTACTTTCTGGGCAATCTAACCCAAAGGCATTTGAGCTGGCATTGAAAACAGACGAGCAAGCCACATCTGAAAATTGGATTTATGAAGGCTACAAAATGACAATCTTTTCTACACCAGAAGAAGAGTATTTTGAAAGCACTTTAGATGATGCAAAGCTATTATACTACCCAGCAGATGCCATGGCGCAAGCGGGTGGAATTATGGAATACAAAGAAATGTGGGCGCCAAACGTAGTAGTAGACCGTGAACTTATTACTGGCCAAAACCCATTCTCTGACGAACTGCTAGCTGAGAAGCTATTACAACAGCTAAATTTACAAACTAATTAAGGACAGGCAACACGATGCTTAATTTTACATTTAAAAATCAAACCGAAATTTTGTTCGGCAAAGGTCAACTAAGTGAAGTGTCTTCACGTTTGCCGAAACAAGCAAAAGTCCTCTTCCTATATGGTGGCGGCTCAATTAAGAAAAATGGTATTTACGATAAAGTAAATGCCGCGCTGGAAGGCGCTGACGTTATTGAATTTCAAGGCGTTGAACCAAACCCAGAATTCGAAACACTGATGAAAGCGGTGAATGTGGCCCGTGAAAATGACGTTAACTTCATTCTTGCTGTAGGCGGCGGAAGTGTTATCGACGGCGCAAAATTTGTGGCAGCGGCAGTAAACTTTGAAGGAGACCCATGGGATATATTAATCAAGGGGGCATCTTTCGAAAATCCACTACCTATTGGCGCAGTGCTTACACTGCCTGCAACAGGCTCTGAAAGTAACGGCAACTCGGTAGTAAACAGAAAGGAAACTTCACAGAAGCGCGCGTTTTCATCGGAAACAGTACAGCCAGTATTTGCTGTACTTGACCCGGAATTCACGTATTCACTACCGCCACGCCAAGTTTCTAACGGTGTAGTTGATGCATTTGTTCACGTAATCGAGCAGTACCTAACTTACCCAGTCAATGCGCCGCTTCAAGACCGTTTTGCAGAAGGTATTTTACAAACCTTAATTCAAGAAGGTCCTAAAGCCCTAGCAACACCTGAAGACTACGACGTACGTGCAAATGTGATGTGGTCAGCAACTATGGCGCTTAATGGCCTTATTGGAAAAGGCGTACCACAAGACTGGGGTACTCATATGATTGGCCACGAACTAACGGCCTTACACGGTTTAGATCACGCCGCAACGTTAGCTATTGTGTTGCCTTCGCTTATGTTCGTGCAGCGCGACAAGAAACAGGAAAAAATACTGCAGTTAGGCGAGCGCGTCTTCGGTATTCAAGAAGATGACAAAGAAAAAGCCATCGACTTGACCATTAAGGCTGTACAAGACTTTTTCGAAACCATGCAGGTAAAAACCCGCCTATCAGACTACGACATTGAAAAGTCTGCAATTGATGGGCTTATCGACAACTTAGAGCGCAACGGATTAACAGCGCTTGGTGAGCATGGCGATATCGACCTGGCAAAAGCCCGCGAAATTTTAACCCTCGCAGCATAAGCCTGGTTGCATATGACGCTACTCGCATATGCTTTTTCAACATTTAAGTACCCAGCATAGTTTGGGTACTTTTTATTCTTATCCTAATTAGAGAGAAATATGACTGCACTATTTGAACAGTTTTCGTTAAAAGACGTCACGCTTCGCAATCGTATTGCTGTACCTCCTATGTGCCAATATTCGGCAGAAGACGGCTTTACCAACCAGTGGCATGAAGCAAACTATCAGTCGTTCGCCCGTGGTGGCGCAGGGCTTGTAATCGTTGAAGCTACAGCGGTTTCTCCGGAAGGTCGTATTACGCCAAATTGCTTAGGCATTTGGAAAGACGATCACGTTAGTGGCCTTAAAAACATCGCAGAGCGCATCAAAAGCCAAGGCGCGGTGGCAGGTATTCAAATTGCTCACGCTGGGCGAAAAGCTAGCGCTAACCGTCCTTGGGAAGGCGACGATCACATACAGCCAAGTGAAGAAAACGGTTGGCAACCTATTGGCCCATCTGCAGAAGCGTTTGGCGCGCACCTTCCGGTAACACCTACCGAAATGACCAAGGCCGACATTGAACGTGTTAAGGCTGACTTTGTTAAAGGCGCCGAGCGTGCACTTGAAGCTGGCTTCGAATGGCTTGAGCTACACTTTGCCCACGGTTATCTGGCCCAAAGCTTCTTCTCAAAGCATGCCAATAAGCGTACAGATGAATACGGCGGTGACGCACAAGGCCGCGGACGTTTCTTGCTTGAAACACTAAGCGCAGTGCGTGAAGTTTGGCCAGAAAACCTACCGCTAACCGTGCGTTTTGGCGTTATTGAATACGATGGTGAAGACGAGCAAACGCTAAGCGAATCTATCGAGCTCATTAAACAGTTTAAAGAAATTGGTGCTGATTTTGTGAGTGTTAGCGTGGGCTTCAATACCCCTGAAGCAAATATTCCGTGGGGCCCGGCTTTCTTAGCGCCTGTTGCAAAACGCGTACGAGACGAAGCTGAAATCCCTGTTGCAACAGCTTGGGGTGTAGACACACCAGAGCTTGCTAACGAGACTATCGAAAACCAACAGCTTGACGTTGTTATGGTAGGTAGAATGCACCTTACTAACCCACATTGGACGTACTATGCAGCAAAACAGTTAGGCGTTGAGAAACCGTCATGGGTAATGCCTGCGCCTTACGCTCATTGGTTGGAGCGTTACGCGCCATCAGATGAAAGGTAATAAGTAGAAATAAAGGCAGCAGAGGCTTTAAGCTATGCTGCCTTTTTTGTTTGCGCTTATTTTGCTCTTAATTAATATTCCTTTGGGTTGGCGATGCTTTAAAAGCTTTTGAGGTTTCAAACGGATCTTTTTCTTGGCGGTGATTCGATGTAGCTTCAGCCCACCAGCGCATTTGGCTAAGCGCACGACCAAAGTAGGTTCGCCAATTATCTTCTTGTTCACTATCAGCGGCCCCGTCCTCATCGAACGCATCTTGCGCATGAGGCACGTGGATCATTGCTGAAACAGGAAGACACCCTAGTTCAGATAGAAAAGTTCTCATTGCGACGGCAGCGCGCATTCCGCCCCACTGCCCTGCTGAATAAGTGGCAATAACGCTGGGCTTGAATGAATATAAAGAACTACCAAAGTGATTAAGTAAATCCGCCAACGCCGGACTCATCGAATGGTTGTACTCAGGGCTTACCATCACATAGCCATCAGCCGCCTCTATTTTCTCGGCAAGAGTAGATAGCGCCTCGGGAGCTTTTCCTTGCGCGTACGCAAAATGAGGTTTGAATACTTCACCGGTTGAATAATCTAAAGGGTCAATTAGCTCAAATTCATGTTCAGCCATATTATCTTTGGCCCAATTCATTATCGCTTTTGCGACTCGAAGGCCTAACCTTGCTGGCCTAGGGGGCGTGCTGTCACGTACGGTGCCGAGAAAAACTAAGAATTTCACCTCGCTTGCTCCTTTGTTAGTGCATTGCGTAGCCCAGCCTAGTGTTTCTTAAAGAAGGGCACAACCGTTACGCTATCAAAAAAGCAAAGCATAAGTTTAATAGGCTAAAACCCGTGATAAGTCACAAACTCTTCGTTGTCAGCACGAGTAGAGCGAACATTGTTTGCGGGGAAATCTGGGTCTGGGTAACCTAGCGCAATACAAATCATAATGGCTTCGTCATCAGGGATATTAGCGTACTTATGTACTACGTCAGACTGCATAATACCTTGGCCATTGATAACGCAACCCAGACCTAAATCCCACGCCGCCAGCACGATACCATACGCTAAAGATCCTAAGCCGAACTGCGTTATACCTGCAGGCTCTAGAGATTTGTCATACGTCAGCACCAAAGATACAGGCGCATCAAATTGTCTAAAACCTCTCATCATCCAATCCATGCGCTTCTCTTTATCTTCACGCGCGATACCCATTACGTCAAACAACTGTATTGCTACATCTATTTGGCGTTGGCGATGTGTACCTTCATAGTCTTCTTTATAGGGAAAATCTCGAACGTGAGGTTTGCCTTCTAATGTATTCTTGGTATTACCCTCGCGAATTTTATCTAAAACATCACCAGCCACCGCATGAATTTTCCAAGTTTGCGTGTTATATGATGATGGCGCCCACTTCGCTGCGTTAATAATGGCGTCCACCGTTTCCTTAGTAACAGGCTGTTTGGTGAACCCTCGAACACTTTTTCTTGATGCTGCAAACTCTGCGAAATTCATACACTTCCTTAAACGCGGTTATTCAAATTGTTAATTTAGAGTAAACACGGGGAAGTGACTCTTCAATAGGCAGGAAAGCTTATTAAGATTGATTGTTCTTATAGATATATATAGAAATATTGAAAAAATTTTATTTACTCACTTCCATTCAGAACACGAAATGAGTCAGAAATAACAATCGTTTTCCTTAACAAATCAACGGCATTCAACTTTAGAACAAAAGTTTATTCACAGATTTGCGAGAATGAAAATTGTGGCTTACGTTTAGGGTATCTAATCGTTCACTGCACTGTGTATGTCGTTATTCAAAAAGTCTAAAACTGAACAAAATACCCCGCGTTTAGCGCCGTGGAAAATTGCCATTATTGATGATGAAGAAGGCGTTCATGAGGTTACCAAACTCACGCTACGCAAATTCCATTTTGAGAAGCGTGGCGTAGAGTTTTTATCTGCTCATAGTGGCGAAGAAGGTTTAGCGCTATTCAAAGCTAACCCTGACATTGCCCTTGCGTTTGTTGACGTAGTGATGGAAACCGACGACGCTGGATTGAAACTGGTAGATGCTATTCGCAATGATCTTAAAAACCACGTTACTCGACTAATACTAAGAACTGGCCAGCCCGGGCAAGCGCCTGAAGAGGATGTGATTAGACGGTATGACATAAATGACTATAAAGCCAAGACAGAGCTTTCTTCACTAAAGCTTAAATCATGCGTTTATACGGCAATTCGCTCTTATCGTGATATACAAACCATAGAGCAAGGTAAGCGTGGTATGGAAGAGGTCTTAAAGTCATCCTCTTCTGTACTGGCAAGTCAGTCGCTGGCTCAATTCGGTACTGCCGTTTTGAAACAGACACTCACCCTTCTCAATTTAAATAACTCAGTGTTATATCTTTCCACACAGCATACCGACTTGTATGGCGATACGAGTATGACCGTATTGGGGGCAAGCGGAGACCTTGTTGGTTTATGTGAACCGGGTATCTCAACGCGTATACCAGAAGCCATCGAAGAAGAGGTTAAACAAGTATTGGCGAATAAATCGCACTACCAAAGCGATAAAGTATTCATCGGTTATTACCCCACAGGTGAAGATAGCCACAATATTTTGTATGTAAAGCTAGACCAGCCTTTAGATGCAATGCAAAGAAAAACGCTGGAAATGTTTGCATCCAATGTAGCGGTTATTTTCCAAAATCTCACGCAGAAAGAAGATATACAAAAAACACAAAAAGAACTCATCATGGTGCTAAGCGACGCTATCGAAATGCGTAGCAAGGAAACCGGCGGCCACGTTAGACGCGTTATATTAATGACAGAGTTTCTAGCAGAAAAGCTGCACATGAGCAGAGAGTTCATAGATACCATTCGCTACTCTGCTGCCCTTCACGATGTAGGCAAAATCAGCATACCAGAATCTATCTTACACAAACCTGGAAAGCTTGACCCTGATGAATGGGAAATAATGAAAACCCACGCGCAAAAGGGCTATGAACTGCTTGCCGACTCTGATCGCATCGTTGCCAAAATGGGCGCTATCATTGCCAAGACCCACCACGAAAGATGGGACGGTAAAGGCTACCCTGACGGGCTTGCCGGAGACAACATCCCAATTGAAGGGCGTATCATGGCTATTGTTGACGTGGTGGATGCCCTGCTTTCCAAACGTTGCTATAAACCCGCATGGAGCGTTGATGAGGTAAAAGCGTACCTTCAAGAAAATGCAGGAAAACAATTCGACCCGCTAATCACCCATATAATGCTAGAGCACTTCGATAGAATATTAGAGATCCGTGCCACAGAACCGGACGAAGATGAATGAAAGAAAACCTAGAGTTAATTTTACTACGCGTTAGCCAAAGCCCTGACATTGATAAAGGTGAACTAGACGTTGCGTCTAGGCTAATTATCAACTCGGTGTGTGAAGGCTTGAAGATTACTCGAGCAGGTATTTGGTTATATGATGAAAACCAAACTCTTGTGCAGTGCACATTGCTTATAGACAAAGGCAATGATCTTGATAATGAGAGTTTAGTGCTAACTCGAAGGGATTTTCCGCATTACTTTGAAGCGCTTGATTCAGGTAGAACAATAGCCGCCCATGACGCGCTAACCGATGTTGCGACATTTGAATTTGCTGAAGTATATCTTACACCACTGGGCATAAGTTCTATGCTGGACGTCCCTATTCGCCACCGCGGTAAGATGATAGGAATAATCTGCTGTGAACACCAAGGTAAGGCTCGTGAATGGCTTGACGATGAAATGGTATTTGCGGCTTCCCTTGCCGATCTTTACGGGCGTGCGGTAAGTGCTAACGAACGGGCTGACTATGAGCAACAGCTTATAGAAGCTAACCAGAATCTAGAGCAAAAAGTAAAAGATCGCACTGCCGAACTTGAGGCTGCCCAAGAAAAGCTTGTTGAATCAGAAAAAATGGCTGCCTTGGGTAACCTTGTAGCCGGCATAGCCCATGAAGTTAATACGCCGTTAGGCATTGCGCTTACCTCCGTAAGCAACTGCAAAGAAGAACTGAAAGAGATTTATCGAGATTTCGAAGATGGTGAATTAACAGAAGAGGGTTTCAAGGATTTTGAAGCGATTTGCACTGAGGGGCTAACGTTAGCTGAAACAAGCCTGATGCGAGCCGCAAACCTAGTTCAAGACTTTAAGCGAACCTCTGCCGACCAAACATCTCTAGAAATTGAAGAAATCGCACTGGATGAATATATCCCTCGGGTTTGCAATCCATTAAAGCCTATGCTTCGCAAGGAACAAATCGAGCTTAGTATTGATGTTACCCCAGATTTGGTTATTACAACCTGCCCCGGTGTTATTGCCCAGTTACTGACTAATTTAATATCGAATGCCCAGCGCCATGCTTTCGACTCATCAATGAAAAACGAGGTGAATCAAGTCACAGTATGTTGTAGCAAGAGTGACGAAGGTGTTGTAGTAAGCGTTAAAGACAACGGAAAAGGCATTCCTGCCGAATTTCACAAGAAGGTGTTTGAGCCTTTTTATACAACAGCTCGTGACAAGGGCGGCACCGGTTTGGGCTTAAATATTTTGTACAACCTCGTTCGCCAAAAATTTAATGGCGAAATTGATTTAGTATCGTCACCTGGTGAAGGAACAAAGGTAACAGTTTGTATACCTGTCGAGAGTTAATGCAGTTACCGCCCTATCGCCCATTTGTTTTGGTGTAAACTGACGCAACAAGCGCGACATGGTTTAAATGTCGCGCTTACGACAGACCCAAAGCTTCACAATGGGCAAGCTGAGTGTAAAAACATAATAAGGCTTTTCGTGATGCAACTTTCACAATGGCGTAGCTCAGGCCAATTTCTAAACGTTAATGATCAGCAAATTTTCTACACTACCCAAGACGAAGGCCCCGTGCTGTTGTTAATTCATGGATACCCTACCGCGAGCTTTGACTGGGTTAAATTATGGCCTGCACTTACTCAGAAATTTCACGGTGTAACTTTCGATATGCTGGGGTTTGGTTTTAGCACCAAAGCGCCCAAAAAATACAAAATAAAAGAACAAGCCGCGGTGATAGAAACCTTAATGGAGCACCTTCAAATTACGCATGCTCACGTTCTTTCTCACGATTACGGTGATACCGTTGCTCAGGAGTTAGTGGCCCGTCAGTTAGACGGCACTCTTGCTTTTCGTATTGAATCGCTGCATTTGCTAAATGGCGGCCTTTTTCCTGAAGCACATCGTGCATTACCCATTCAAAAACTTTTACTTTCCCCTATTGGCGGGCTACTCATTCATCTTTTAAACAAAAGCGCCATTCGAAAAAGTATGCAAAACATTTTTGGCCCGAACACGCCCCCTTCAGACCAAGACATTAATGACTTTTGGACGCTTATTACTGAAAACAATGGCCACAAATACATGCACTTGCTTTTGAACTATATGAAACAGCGCAAGCAATACAGAGAGCGTTGGGTAAGCGCACTTCAAAATGCCGACGTTCCGGTTCGACTAACCGCCGGCATGGCAGACCCAATTTCTGGTGCACACATTGTGGTAAGATATAAAGAACTTATACCCAAGCCTGACACAGTAGAACTTGCTGATATAGGACATTACCCACAGATTGAGAGTGCTGAATTGGTTTTAGAGTCGATTTTTGGATTTATTGAAGATTAGGTGCGTGGGTGTCGCTTTAGAGAGAAAAATTGGTCGGTATGAGAGGATTTGAACTTCCGACCTAACAATTTATTACTGTGATTTTCATAGCCTCCCCTTTCCCTTGAAAAATCATATTCTGTGTTTTAATGGGACGAGATGTTAGATGTCCGCTCTACGCTCATAGCCGACTTCTGTCACTCAAAGGTGCGGCTACGAAGTATTCCGGAATTCGCGACTTTCTATGTTTGATATAAATAATTATTAAGCACTTCAACTAACTCAAGTGCTTCACTTTTTGACAGATAAGGTATCTTTACAGTCCTAGCCCAAAAGAAAGTTTTACCCGTTTTTAGTTTCACTTGTGAAAAAGGCATAGCCAACATTCTGTTATCCTTCCGGTTCGGGGTAGGAGTCAAAAATTCTACATCTCGATACAGAGTTTCACTGTCTAGAACTTTAATCTCACCTTTTACTTTTGCGGCAGCAATTAAGCCGCACCATTCGTGCGAAAAGAAAACAATATCATCTACATGAATATCGTGAACAAAATTCTTTGCGTCACCATATGCTTCAAGACGACTATTATCTATCATCGACCAAATAGAGTTCTCGTCCCAGCGGCGATTTGTGTCGAATATTACTCCTTTCACATCTCTTGGGTTTTTGTGTTGATCATGTGGAAGTGCAAAGAATTCAAAGTAATTTTCTCCAGCGAGTTCATAAAACCTATATGGTAGGAAATAAATAGAAATATTGTTTTTCTGCCAGTAATCAACGTGAGAAATTAGTGATTGATCGGCTGCACTGCCGATAACTAATAGATGTTGTTTATTGTTCATTTTTTCAGGCTCTAGTTCGTGCTCAAGGCCGAAAGCTTCTTTGTGAGCTTGAACTAGCGACGTTTCGTTTCGACTATGCCGTATAAATTTTTCTTCTAATTTTTGGTAGCTCCATTGACCAGCGTTTTGCATGTATCTTAGAGCTTGATTGACGGCGTCTTCCCCATCAGTTGAACGCTTTAAGCTAAATAATAATAATTCACCAATTTCATTGAGAGCATATATATCCGCTCCTACTGGCCGCTGCTTTAGCGGTAACGCAGGCATTAATCTAGCTTCTTCAAACAATACATCTAAAATACTACTTGCAATTAAGTTCTCTAGATTATCCGCAAGCTTTCCAAAACTCGAAAAGTCTTTGAACTCCAAAGGTTTCAATTTCTTAAAAACGTTGGCTTGTTCTTCTATTTTGTAGAGCATTTTTTCACTCCTTCGAATGATCATTCAGTAAAATAAGATAAGGTATAGTGATTAAAAGGCGCGACAGTATGTGTCGCACATGTAAGGACGAATTGAGATGAGTCAGATAACAGAACGGAATACGCTAAGTCGCCAGTGGGAAATCTTGAGACTCTTACCTTCAGTTGGCGTAGGTATATCGGCCAGAGAACTAGTAGAAAGGCTTACAAGCTTAGGTTTTAATGTTTCAAAGCGTACTGTTGAGCGAGATTTAAATGAGCTATCTCGACAGTTTCCCTTGCTCTGTAACGACAAAAGTAGACCTTATGGCTGGCGCTGGATGGATAATGCTTCGTTTGATATACCTAATCTCAGCATCAGTGATTGTGTTTCCCTGGCAATAACCGAAGAAGTTATCGCTCCACTACTACCACCCTCGGTTTTAAGACCATTAAAGCCGCGTTTCGAATATGCTAAAAAACATTTGCAAGAAGCTAATCGAGACCATGCTCTTGCTCAATGGACGGATAAAGTCGCCATTCGATCACCATCAATGCCGTTACTCCCTCCAGCTATTGACGGACAAGTCCTTAACATTATCCAGAGTGCTCTGCTAGATGATAAGCAAGTGAAAGTTGTCTATTCGGGTGTTTGGGCAGAAGAGGCTAAAACACTCGTGCTACACCCACTCGGGTTGATTCAGCGAGGTAAGATACTTTATTTAGCTGCCACAGCATTTAGCTACAGTGATATCCGTTTATATGCGTTACAGAGAATAAATGTCGCTGAACAGCTGGAGGACAATATTGATAAGCCATTGGATTTTTCGTTGCAACATTATATCGATTCTGGTGCTGCTGAATTTAGTTTGAGTGGTGACATTGCTTTTGAAGCTCGAATTCATCGTTCGGTCATCAACTATCTTTTTGAGACTCCGCTATCCCATGATATGAAGGTTAAAGAAACTAATACTGACTGGCTTAACCTTACTGCCACCGTCAAGGATTCTTGGCAGTTCAGATGGTGGCTACGTTCACAAGGGAGCAGTATTGAAGTGCTCGCGCCTACGAATTTGCGACAAACAATTAAAAATGAAGTCACCGCATTATCCAATTTGTATAAAGTAGATAATTGTTAATCTATGCGACAAGTTATGACGCAGGTTAGATGTAAGTTTTGTGTTTAAGTTGAAAGGATAAAGGATTAAGTAATGACGAAGCGCCATTTAAATGAAAAATTCAAACAATTTGCATGTTCCCACTACGGCTGTGATGGTGGAAATTTAGATTCAAGTGTTTGGGTATGTGGCTTGGAATGGGGAACGGAGTTTAAAGACTTGGCTGATCTAGAAAAGGCAATGGAGGGACCTTTCAATGTGGGCAACTGGGATGGACAGGTACAAGAGCGTCTTAAATATCAATACAATAATAAGATTGCCTGGCTATACAGTTATCTCTATGACTGGGAACATGGGCATAAAGAACAAGCTGTTAGACACAAGCTTATGTGCTCGGATGGCATTGGATTTAAGATGAACGCTTTTCCTATTTCTTTCAAAAATCGCTCCAGTGTATCTTGGAATAGCGATATGGCTAAGCTCATAGGACTGCATTCTTTCGACGTTTATATAGAATGGTGTATTTCACATCGAGGGCGTTTCTTTCAAAGCTTAGTAAAAAAACATAGTCCGCGAGTAATAGTATGTACCGGCAAAGGCTCGATGATGTCCTTTTTTCGCTTTTTCGACTGCGATTTGACGACTGTGGACGACGGTGAAATGTTCAATGTTGCGCGTTGCAATGACAATAACACTCTGGTGTTTGTTGTCCCATTCTTTGGTGGTGCTTCGGGTATCAATAGTTTCGACAAAATGGCTACGCTGGCAAGTAATATATCTAAGTACGCTGATAATGCCTTGGGCTCAACCGGCTGGAAGTAAAGGAGCATGCGAAACCTGAGTATACACTTTGCTTTTTAGGCCTCTGCCTTTTGCGATGGAAAGTATATCGTCTAAGGGTCTGCACTACGCACAGAAACGCGGCAGGAAAAATAATGTAAACACGTAAACTTATGACATTTTAATATCTTTCAGATTAGGTCTCAAAGCACGTGTGCGAGCTCTAGCTCAGACATAAGCAACTACCGCTAAACGAGCAATCTAAAAATTGAAATAAATGGCTTTATGTTTAATGGTTAAAAAAGGGGCTGCAAAGCAGCCCTTAAAGTGATTCAATCTGCTCAGTCCATTCATCAATTGCTTCGGCTGAAAAGTAACGATGTTTCGTTACACCGAAAACATTTTCAAACTCTCCATCATCAACTTCATCTGAATTGATAAAACCAACGATTTGTAGCTCGAACATTAAGAACAATAAGCATCGTTCAGATGGCTCGAAATATTTCTTCCTGAACTCTTCTGGAAGCTGATTTGCGAGACCGTCTGATATAACAAAACCATTGGTAACAAATTGCTCGTTCTTATGTTCGTAAACATAATCCAGGGTTTCTGAGTTGAAATACCAACATAAACGAAACTTGTCAGGCCAAGCTGTTCTTGTCGCTCTTTTGAACTGATGAATGAACGTGATTTGCAGATCATGCTTCTGAGTCTTATTTGTCACAGTTATGTCCTGTTTAGTAAACCTCAGGATTAACTAGTCACGACTAGGGAGAATTTTCATTGTTGATACGGGTGCATCAAGCTGGAAACATAAAGTTAGTAATGAATGATCAGATAAGAAAATTAAAACTGTACTACTGTATAATGTGACAATTATGGGACAGTTTTGGGACGCTTATTTCGCGAGCAATCAATGAGCGGGGTAAGTCATTGAAAAATAGGAGAGATTGGTCGGTGTGAGAGGATTTGAACCTCCGACCCCTGACACCCCATGCCCACCTGCGCGATAACGCTGCGAACTCTACACGCACCTCCGAAAGTCAATACTGGCAAGGCCTCAAGAATTTCACTTCCATTAACCTTTAAGTATTTTGGAGTGAACGAAGTGGCAACTATCCGTCAATTAAAATCAGGCAACTGGAACGTACAGATTCGTGAGCAAGGTAAGCGAATCTCTAAGACTTTTCCAACTCAACAAGAAGCAGAACGTTTCGCCTTAATGGGCTCAAATGAATTGTCTTTTCACGAGGTCTGCGACAAATACCTTGAGCACATGGGCGGTTCTGTACGTTACCGTGTGCGATGCTTGAAGAAAAACTTTAAGTCGCCTCCTACCCTAGCAGAAATCGAAGCGTTTAAGCGTCAGAGGCTCAAAGAAGTAAAGAGCAGTACCGCGAGATTAGACTTACAGATGCTGTCTCGCATCGTTAAGTTTGGAATTGAGCACTTCGAGTTAGATTGGCCTTTTCCCTTCAAGGACTTCAAATATCCTCCTGAATGCCAACCAAGAGACAGAGTAGTAACACAGAAAGAGTTAAAGCTACTGCTTGAAGATTTACCTCCATTAGTTGCATCTGCTACTGAACTCTCTTACGAGACAGCTATGCGTAGAGGAGAAATTGTAAAGATACAAAAACAACATATAGAGTTTCACCAAAACAGACTTTATGTTCCTGAAGCCAAGAATGGCTACTCACGCTACGTTCCGTTAAACGCAAAAGCAACTCAGATTTTAAAAGACAGGCTTATGTCATGTAATAATCATCAAATCCTCTACAACGTTACAGCAGAAAGTCTCTCGAAGGCTTTTAGACGAGCGTGTAAACGCCTAGAAATAACCGGACTATCGTTTCATTCAATGAGGCATTCAGCTATCACTAAGTATGCTCAAAGAGGCCTTTCGGTTAACCAATTAAAAGTTATTTCAGGGCACCGTTCAACTGAGATGCTGGAGCGATACACACACCTTGGGGTTAAGGACGTGGTTTCTCTGATGGACTGATTTCTATAAGTGAAATTTTTTGTAACTATCTTCTTTCACTACCTATTCTTACTCACTAATAAGAAATATCACGAGTGAGAGTTAAGTTGCCGATGATAACAACCTAACAGGTGAAAGAAAAAGTTGATGCGGAAGTCACTGCACGAATACACTCTAGCTTTAAATCTAATTCATCAAAAATGGATATAGCAAGGGGTCAGCATGGACAGACATACTATTGGTGGAATTGCCGTGGGTTTATTTGGCTTACTATGGGTCGTTTTCTTAGTTTCAGCTGTAAATACATTAGACAAACTTGAGGCCAAGGATATTTCAGCTGTTATGAGTATGCTTGTTGCTTCCGCAGCTCTTGTATACACAGGTTATGTCAACAGAAAGAATGAAAAATGGAGAGAATCAGAGGCGTATCTAAAACGAAGTGAACAATTACTACTTGAAGCATTCGAACACTTATCGTCCGAAATGACTGAAGATGGTAAATACCCTCTTAATAACAGAATGCTCTGGATTACATCTGCACGTCTTATCAAGCGTTCAGAGCAACTATCCAAATTAATAATTGAGGAAGCTCATAAAGATATCTACACGAGCACACGACTTTTAATCAAACACCGTTTCTATAGCTTATTAAAGCTGGGCACGGAAGAATCAATGCCTATGGACTACTATGCTATGTCTCCAGAAAAGTTTTATGTTTATGGTACTAAAGATAGAGAACCTCTGGATGAATCCAGCTTAGTAGTGATTTTTCGATTCGCGCAAGATACAGATGGAGTTGATGAACTGAAAGGCAGGTTTACTGATAAAGAAATAAACAAACTTGCACTTTTTGACTCTCGTGGACTTGGCCTGCTGATGAAAAGAGTAAGGGCGTTACTGCAACCCAAGGGTTCAACTAACAACGATTAAGCCTAACGTTTTTAAAACTATGTTAGTCAATATTTATAGCGGCATGAGAATATTGGCAACACAACTGCGAACTATATTTTCTTTCAAGTTGCATAATTCCACTCAGCGCAAATTAAACGACTTAAATCTCAAGAGTCGTTTGATTGTCATGACATAATTAATGTTAGAAAACATAGTTGCCTAGCTGACGTCTCAGTGTTTTTCACTACAAAAATCTGAGAGGCCAATTCGACAATGATGAAGCCTCAACTCCCCCCATAGGGTGCCTCTATGCACCACAGGAACACCGCTAAGACAATCTTCAAGCAAGTCGCAGTTCATCTTGACCAAACACGAAGACAACGCACAGGCTCTGCTGGTGGTTCTATGTTCTCACTCCGGAAATTTCCAGAGTGGTGGCAATGTAAACCGAACGACAAATTTGGAGGTTGGTTATTAGTGCTCGCTATGCAAATTTCCATATCGACATTCGTCCACCAAAGTAAACTTTTTTGAACTTACCTATTGACCGTTCACTTACCGTTCATTATCTTATTGGTCACTTAACCTTTAGACTTTATTGAACAGGATGGATTTATCATGACAGGTCAACTTATCGGTTACGCACGAGTATCAACCACAGGCCAGAAGCTAGACGTACAGTTAGACGCATTGAAGGCGAAAGGCTGCGCTAAGATTTACCAAGAGAAGCGCTCAGGTAAGACAGCAGACCGTCCAGAGTTAGAGAAGATGCTTGATTACGTGCGTGAAGGTGAAGCCATTGTTGTGACCAAGCTAGACCGTTTAGGTCGCTCTGTGGCTGACCTAGCGAATATCTCGAAGTCACTCGATGATAAAGGCGTAGGTCTCATAGTGATTGACCAAGGCATCGACACGACAACACCACACGGTAAGCTAATGTTCCACATGATTGCTGCTGTAGCTGAGTTTGAGTTGTCTCTACGCTACGAGAGACAAATGGAAGGTATCGCTAAGGCGCAAGAGAAAGGCGTTAAGTTTGGGCGTAAGAAGTCTGTAGACCGTGAGAGAGTCCACCAGCTACGAGAGGAAGGCTTGAGCATGGCTAAGATTGCTGAAGAATTAGGCTGTAGTAAGGGAGCGGTGCATAAGATAATCAATGAGTTCATAAGCCAGAGTAATCAACCTAGCTAGTTCGATCACTGAAACTTATAGTTCGTGTGGTCTGTCACTCCTCTACAAGACATCTTCAGCACTATCATAACGGAGTCTCATGCTTAAATGTTCGAGGCTCTGTAAAGCCCTCTCAGATCGAGTTATCTCACCTAATACAATCGTATTAATTGTACCTAGAAAAGCCCGTAGAGAGGCGCTGTCGATCTTTAGAGAGGTCTTGAAGTTACGATTTCCTTTTTCCGTTGGTTTAGACCTAATGACCATGAAGCCCGCATATTCATTAACGTTTTCTAATATAAGGTGAGTCCAGTAAATTCAATGCTTAGACGACTCCCTGACCTATGGAAGAAAAAGTTCAGTTAATGACTCCCTGACATATGGATAAAAAAATTGAACAGATGACTCCCTGACTTACGGACAGAGAGAAATCAACATTCCAGAGGACATCGTGAAGACAAACACTCGGTCACTAACTTCACGGTGGTGAGCTACGGCTCAGGGGCAAGTGACCAGTCAATCAAACTCAAGACCAACACAAAGCTAACAGATACTGGTTCACAGATGATTGTTTCCACCCTTATCTACCTACATAACGTGGGGGGTAAGGGGGGCAACTCTAAGTCACCAAATCTAAGACCAACACCAGTATCGTTTAGTTAGTCTTAAAGACAGTCCGTTACTGGATATATCAATGATTAACCCAATTAGTTAATGGACTAGAGGCAAGTCTTTAAGACTCTCTTAGTCATCCCTTACTCATGTGTATTGATTCATGTGTGTATGGTCTAACTGAGTTTGTTTACTCATATCTTTCTAAGCCTTTGGACTTGTGCTCTACCTCCAGCACTTGTCCTAGGCATCCTTTCGTTCACTGAATACAACCACAAGAGGGTTCTCTGTAGGTAAGCCCTAAGATACCTACATGCAGCCTGAGAGCCTTCTTGTCTTTGTATTCATTTATTTTCACAAAACTTCAACTATAGGAGAAACACTATGACTGACATTAACGTTGTATACGGCCTTATGCGTGACGGTAAGATTATCGCTATGGATGACGGTACCGTGACATTTACTACACCTGAGAAAGCCCTTGAAGCTAAGAAGACGCTTAACTTCGAGGAATCGAAAGGTGTCTCTACCAAGGTTCAAGCATTCGCACTATCACGTACTGTAGTTGCTGGAGGCTAACGATGAATGCACTAGGTAAACCACACAAAGTTGTGTCTCAGCCTTGCATCAACGTGTATCTAACCAGCAAGAACTTCGAGACCGTCCAGAAGTACCAAGCACGACTTCAAGACACTAGAGGCGTGAAAGTAAGCGCTAGTAGTATCGTGAATGAATGTATCCATAATTACTTAACTGACAAGGTTTAAGGCTATGACAACTTCCACATGCAAGGTGTGGGGTTGTTCTCGTCCTATCGATAACGCTAAGTACGGCAAGCACTGTAAGCGACACCGTGAAGCTAATTTGCACAACGGTCATCCAACGTTTAAGCCACCAGCACTATCCAAGCGCTATGCCTCATACAACCAAGAGCTAACTAAAGCTTTTCACGGTGGTAAGCAATGGTACTCAGAGGCTGACTTAACTCACTACGAGAAAGCCTTTGGTGGCTTGCTAGATGAAGCAGAGAAGCTTAAAGCACTATCACCTTACAGACGACTCGGTGACTTACCAATTCGCTCTCAGTTGCTGTATCTGCTCAAGGCATCAGTCGAAGCAGTGGGTAGGCATGTGACCATGAAACAGTGGTTGTGTATCTACCTCGCTGCTTGGTTCAAGAAAGACCTGTTCCCTAACAGGAAGACCTTAGCAATCTTTGTGTGCCGTAAGAGCCTTGTGAGGATGATTAACATGCCTCAGCACATCACAAGGACAGGTAAAAAGAGGCGTTATCGACTGAACGCTAACAGAGCCTTGAAGATGCTAGACATCCTTGAGCCAATCTTCGAGTTATCGCATGTGCCAATTAATAATCTCGGCCTTTGGACTAGGCATTACACATACAAGCTGAACCTATCCAACATCCAGAAGCGAGTTATGAGAGAGAAGCACGAGAAGAACCCTTTTCACGCCAAACAACTTAACCGAATTAAAACCATTAAATCCCTTGAACGAAAATACTTAGGAGGATAAATCCATGAGCAAACAAGCTGACATTATTAGAGAACTTCGAGACCGTCTTAACGCTACTGAGGCTATCTGCCAAGACTTACTGAGTCACTTGTATAACAGCGAAGCACAAGGTCGCATTAAGTTCGATGACTACCGCATTAAATACACACAAGAAGCTATTGAACGTCGAGAAGCTGAAGCCAAGGCGAAACAACTTCGAGACAGTTTCAACACGGCTAAGGCTGATTTCAGAGACATGGCTGAGGCTAACTTCTGGACTCTTGTGTTCCTGAACGAGAAACAGCGACAAGAGAAACTAGACGACATCTGGAGCACTATCACGGATAGCTTGGTGTTGCCTGAAGATGCTAAACGACCTCAACACATTGTGCCTGAACTGACTGTAGACCAGCTTATCAGTCGTCGCTCTGAGTTACTGGATTCAATAAACAGAACTAACGCTACTCAGTACAACGACACCATTGAGCACTGCAACCAGTCTAAAGCTGATTTCGCTTTAAGTATGGAGCGTGAGCGAGACAAGCAGATTGCTGAGATAAATCGCAAGGATGGACTTTCAGAGTCTGAACGACAACAGCAAGTCAGTGAGACAAAAGCTTACTTTGACCGTGAGATTAAGAAGCACTTGCTCGAAATGAACAGACAAATCAGTTCAGCAGAGGTTGGCCTTAAACGTCTTGAAGACTGCAAAGCAGAACTAGCCAAGGTTCAACAAGCACTAGCTAAACAATTAACCCATTAATCGGAGGAATTAGGATATGAGTACACTAACACCACGACTTATCTTTACTGACGGTGCAGCGCCTAACAACCAGAACGGATGTAAACACGGTGGCTTAGGCGTTGTCGTGTTGAATGACCAAGAGGAAGTCTTGGAGACCTACAAGGCACGAGTTGAGCCAGTAGAAGGCAAAGAGACAACCACAAATGTTCGCTGTGAAATGCTGGCAGTTATAAAAGCTCTCGAACTGGCAGAGCCTGAAGACATTATCCACACAGATAACGACATTATTGCTAAGGGCTACAACGAGTGGCTCAAAGGGTGGAAGCTGAAAGGCTGGAAGACTGCCAGTAAGAAGCCTGTAGCCAATCAAGACCTATGGCAACGTATCGACAAGCTGAAGCAAGAGAAGCCTACGGTTGTCGTTAAGTGGGTTCGAGGTCATAGCGGTATCTACGGCAATGAACTTGCAGATAACTTAGCGACTGAAGCTGCTGCTTAACACTTCTCTTAACCACTCCCTGACTTACACATAAACACTTATTGGAGGTATTTCTTATGATTAACACAACTATCAACCCAGCCATTGCAAACAGTGACTCACTAAAAACAGTTGTAGATGCCTGTAACGCAGCAAAGGATAAGGTGTCTATTGAAGATTTAGTAGTCCATGGCAAGGCCTTTCCTCATTCAATCACCACATATCTTGAAGATAAGCACGGTATGGATAAATACGACGTCATCAATTTGGCTGTAAACTTCTTTGATGAAATGTTATGGGTGATTGAGGAACGAGTAGAGCAAGTGTTGGGCTATTCGTATTCAACGGCTCATGAGTTCACCGATTGGTTAACAGGAGCACAAGGTGATTATCTTGATGATGAACCCGTAAAGCATAGTGCTCTAATAGGCGCATTTACCGGAAACACCGATGCCATAGATGCAGCATTCCTATTTTATTACAGCGCAAAGAAAGCAGCGTAAACAGCGATCTAAACGATCTTCTGAGAAGACTTTAAGCCTATCCCTAGGCAATCCCATTACCAACACCTAACTCGATCTTATATCGCCTCTCAGGAGGTCGTTTCCTTTAACCATTAACACACGTATCGGAGGTACAAACTCATGAATACTACTAACAATGAATCAATAGACTTCCCTGACTATTCAACAGGAGAGCTATGTGAGACCACTCAGCAACAACTTAGCGAACTGTTAGAGCAAGAAGAACACGTAGAACTAGCTACAGAAGACTTAGCGATAACAGACATTAGGACAGTTGAGGGTCGTCCAGTCCAACTAAAAGACATCCAGCCTCACACTGTGGTTACTGTCAACGGTATCTCAGGACAAGTAGACCACTTGATTGAAGCTGGAATACTTAGCAAGTCAATCTACGCTGGCAACTACGACGACTATCTCGACGATGCTGAAGACTTCTTTGAGGTATCTGAAGAATCAGAAGATACACAAGGAACACTTGAGTACATAAATACTGAAGCATTAAGCACAGCTAATCAGATTGAAGATGTTATTGGTTCAGCTAATACCATTGATACGTTGACTGCTGTATTGGCTGGCGAAAACTTATCTGAGGAAGTGCTAGTTGGCCTTAGCGAATCTTACGGTGTATCGCCTGAACGAGCAGAGCGAGAGATACACAAAGCAACGGAGCAACTTTACAACGACTTTGCTGACTATGCAGAGAGTGAACTAGGCATTACTGACCCTGAACACTTCTCTGATTGGGTAGCTTATGCAGTGAACCAAGACCTGAAGACTAAGCAGTTGTACCAGCAAGCAGTAACAGGTGCGCTTAGTGGTGACTTCACGTTGTCTCAAGACTTGGTTCAGCAGTACAAGCAGTACTACTTTCCCGTGTGAACAAGATTGTGAACGTTCACAAATTTGACTATCATTGAGACGAAAGTGAAGTTTGTGTGCAGTCTTGAAGATTGATTTTAAGCTGTGTTGTAGAGTACGCCAAATAAGGCTTTAGGGTGTCGCTTCAAAGAAGAGAAGTTGGTCGGTGTGAGAGGATTTGAACCTCCGACCCCTGACACCCCATGACAGTGCGCTACCAGGCTGCGCTACACACCGACCGAAAGAGCGAGTAAGTCTACTTAAATTTGTTCACAATGCAACGAGAATTAGCAATAAGCCTGTTTAAGCGCTCAATTGCTAACCACCTTCGCAAATTTCTACATTAAAACACCTAGTTGCCGTTGTTTTTGATATCAGGCCAAAGTGACGTAGCACACTGCGGTTACAACTAAGGCCACAAGCACGTTCAGCATTATTCCTTCTCTTGCCATTGTTTTAATATCGAACTTTTCAGTTGAGTACGCAATGGCGTTAGGCGCTGTTGCTACTGGCAGCATAAAAGCACAACTTGCGCTTATGGCAGCCGGTATCATAAGTAATTTAGGGTCAACGCCTACCGCCAGACCTGCTGCGGCTAATATTGGCATTAGCAATGTAGATGTTGCTGTGTTTGAAGTAATTTCCGTTAGGAAAGTCACGAATAAGCAAATACCCAGTACTAGTAACAACACAGGCAAGGTTGCGAGCCCAGTTAACCAAGAGCCCATCAACACGCTTAAACCCGATGACATAAACGCTTTTGCAATACAAATTCCACCTGCAAATAGCAGTAGCATTCCCCAAGGAATATCGTTTGCCGTTTTCCAATCGAGCAGCTTGTCGTTGTTACCTTTTGCGTCTACTTCGCCGTTGTCATTGCCGCTATTGGTGAAAAACATTGCGGCAACACCCGCAACGGCTATAGTGCTATCACTGATAGTAGTTACCCCTATCCATGCAGTCCAAAAAGGTCTGAATATCCACGCCATTGCAACCGTACCAAAAATGGCAAGTACACGCTTTTCGGCTTTCGTCCACGTGCTTGGTATGGGTAAATCGATGTTTCCCACTTCTTTTATACCGCGTGCTAACCATAAAGCCATAATCGGTACACCAAGGATCACAATGGGTACACCGGTTTTCATCCAGTCGATAAAGCTGTATTCAACACCTAGTGTTTCTTCATATACGCTCATGAATATAATATTCGGCGGCGTGCCAATTGGCGTGCCTACCCCGCCCAAACTTGCTGAATAAGCAATACCTAGAATAAGGGCAACGCCAAATCGGGGGTTATCGACCGCATTGATAATGGCAATAGCCATTGGCAACATCATCAAAACTGTAGCCGTGTTACTAATCCACATACTAAGTACTGCAGTTGTCAGCATGAAGCCCAGTACCAGTTTAAGCGGGCTGCCGCTGCCTGTTACCCGCAGCATGTAAATGGCAAATCGCTTGTGTAAGTTCGCACGTTCAAGCCCTTTTGAAAGCATGAAAGCTGCCATTAATAAAATAATGACATGACTTCCTAAGGCAGACGCAGCTTCGCTATGCGACAGCACGCCGAATAATGGAAATAACGCAAATGGCAGAAGCGAAGTAGCGGGAATGGGGAGCGCTTCGGTTACCCAAAGTATTGCTACAAAAAGGGTGATTGCAGCGGTAAATATAATTTCGCTGGGCTGATTTACAGCCCATAAGCCCATGCCACTAAGAACGGAGGCGATAAAGGCGAAAAGAATAATAGTATTCTTACGTGTTGGCTGTCGTTGTTGAGAATCTGAAGAGGGTTCAGGATTTGTGTGCATTGCGCTTCCCGTTACTAATAGCTTTATTATAAGTGCCAGGGCAGAAACCCTGGTTATTGCTTTTATATTTTCTATCAGTAATTAGCGGGAAACGCACGAGGCTTTTCCAAAAAAATTGTTTTTAGGTTGTTTTACTTACTTTCGTCGTCTGACGAAATACGGCTGGCTACTGCACCGGCTTGATCCTTATATTTCGCATCAACTCTGGCGTTATAAGGTTTTTCAGCTGGGGCTGATAACACTTCAAAGCTTAGTGCGCCTATTTTCATCTTAGGGCGAAGCGCTAAAGGTAATTTACCGCTGTTGTAAAACTCAAGAACGATGTTACCAGACCAACCTGGGTCGATTCTATGCGCCGTCACGTGAACCATTAAGCCCAAACGCGCCAGTGAAGAGCGCCCGTCTAGCCAACCAACGATATTATCCGGCAGCGTTACTGATTCGTAGGTTATAGCTAGTGCTAATTCGCCTGGGTGTAAGAAGAACGCTTTACCTTCTTCTAGCTCAATTTCGTCGCTCATTACGTGGTCGAGCGCTTCTTGTACCTGCGCTTTTGGCCCACTTAAATCAATAAACGGTGCTTGATGGTCTTCAAACACACGAAATTTGTTACCAAGGCGGATATCTACCGTTACACCGCTAATCTGATCATAGTTAGGTGTAGGCTCAATTTTGATTTTTCCATCTTGAAGATGTTGGTAGATATCGCGGTCGCACAAGCGCATGGTGTATTCCTCATTTCGTTAGGCCGCTATTATGCGTATGTCACCGCATGCATTCAACTGCTCAAAGGCTTGTTTTATCTGCTTTTGCGCAATTTTTATAAAGTTTTAGCGAATTTTAAATTAAAGCGCCAAAACTTGCCTCTATTTTTCCTTGGTTCAGCATCTAACTAGGCTTTAAACTAAACATTCAACACTATTGTGCGTCACCTGTTATTACTTAACCAAATCTCTTTCAATCGTTCCCCTTTTTTCAATCTTTCCCAATAATGCCAATTGGGTCGCCTTTAATGTGTTTAACTGCCCCTTTGCGTGGCTCAACGGTAAGGGCTAATTGCATAGACAGTGCCCGCGCAGCTTCACGGTAACTTTCACTTAAAGCACCGTCGGGTGAGGCAAGTAACAAAGGTGTACCTGCATCGCCATGCTCGCGAATATGAATATCAAGCGGTAGCTGTCCCAAAAGCGGCAGTCCGTGGCGTTCGGCAAGCGCCTCGCCCCCGTCTTTTGAAAACACATAGTCTTTGGTACCACAGGCTCTGCATTGGTAATAGCTCATGTTCTCGATAAGCCCGAGTACTGGCACATCGACCTTTTCAAACATGCTTATGCCTTTTTGGGCATCGGCTAGCGCTAAGTCCTGCGGCGTTGTAACTATCACTGAAGCAGTCAGCGGTACTTGTTGCGCCATCGTCAACTGGATATCGCCTGTTCCTGGTGGCATATCTACAATTAAGTAATCCAGCACGGGCCACAAAGTTTCATCTAGCAACTGCTTTAATGCTCTGCTTGCCATTGGCCCTCGCCATACGGCCGCGTCTTCCTGAGGCACTAAATAACCAATTGAGTTCGCCACCAGCCCATGCGACATAAGGGGCTGCATGTGCTTATTATCTTCGCTTTCAGGGTGTGCATCGGGGTTGCCCAACATAATGGGAATAGACGGCCCATAAATATCGGCATCTAAAATCCCAACTTTCGCGCCTTCTTGCATAAGCGCAAACGCTAAATTGATACTGGTTGTCGACTTACCTACACCGCCCTTGCCAGAGGCCACTGCTATGATGTTTTTAATGTTGGTGACCGGTGCTACTTCAGTTTCTCCACTCGCTACGTTTTGTTTAAACGTAAGCTGGTCATCGCCAAGCTTCCCTTTTAGCTGGTTAAGCACTTGTTGTTTAAGCGCGTCTAGCTGTGTAGCTATACAAAATGGCAAGGTAACTGTCACACCGGCATCTTCATTTTCTGGCTGACTAAAAGCACACCAAGGTAAGGTATCGTCTACGTCTAGCGAGAAATACTTGGCTAAAATAACAGCAACCTTTTGCGTTAGCGGCTCTGCTTTGCGAGAAAAGAACATAAAATGCCTTACTAGTAGTAGAATTGTGTGAATTACGAGATGCAAAAAACGCGGTTTTCCGCTAGTATTTGCAGCCATTTTGAAACGCAAAGAATCAATAACGTCATTATGTCAGAAAAACGCCGAATTCTGGTAACCAGTGCGTTGCCATACGCAAATGGTTCTATTCACTTAGGTCATTTGCTAGAACACATTCAAACCGACATCTGGACTCGTTTTCAGCGCCTTCGCGGAAACGAATGTTACAGTGTTTGCGCCGACGATGCACACGGTACACCGGTTATGCTTAAAGCCCAAGAGCTTGGCATTACACCAGAAGAAATGGTGGCTAGAACCCGTGCTGAACACCACCAAGACCTTGTTGATTTTCACGTTGATTACGACAACTACTATGTAACCCATTCGCCAGAAAACAAGGCATTGTGTGAAGAAATTTACACACGTTTAGATAACGCGGGTTACATTAGCAAGCGCACTATTAACCAACTGTTCGACCCTGAAAAAGAAATGTTCCTGCCAGATCGTTTCGTTAAGGGTACCTGCCCAAGCTGTGGCGCAGAAGATCAAAACGGCGATAGCTGTGACGTATGTGGCGCAACGTATAGCCCAACAGAAGTTAAGAACCCGCGCAGCGTGGTGTCTGGTGCTACACCAGTACTACGCGAATCTGAGCACTTCTTCTTTGACCTGCCAAAGTTTGAAGGCATGTTAAAAGAGTGGATCCGCTCGGGTGCACTGCAAGAAGAAATGGCAAACAAGCTACAAGAATGGTTCACTGAAGGTCTTCAGCAGTGGGATATCAGCCGTGATGCGCCTTATTTCGGTTTTGAAATTCCAGGTGCACCTAACAAGTTCTTCTACGTGTGGGTAGATGCGCCTGTTGGCTACATGGCTAGTTTCAAAAACTTCTGCGACCAAAACAATCTAGAGTTTGATGACTTCTGGAAAGCAGACTCAGAGGCTGAGCTTTACCATTTTATCGGTAAGGATATTACTTACTTCCACTGCCTATTCTGGCCTGCCATGCTAGAAGGTGCGGGATACCGTAAGCCTACTGGCGTAAATATTCACGGTTTTGTAACGGTGAACGGCGCGAAAATGTCAAAGTCGCGCGGTACTTTTATAAAAGGCCGTACTTACCTTGATCACCTGAACCCAGAGTATCTGCGTTACTACTTTGCGTCTAAGTTGGGCGACGGTGTTACTGACATCGACCTAAACTTTACTGACTTCGCACAAAAAGTGAATTCAGACCTAGTAGGTAAAGTGGTAAATATTGCTAGCCGCTGTGCAAGCTTCATCACTAAGCGTTTCGATGGCAAATTGTCTGACAACGTGATTGAGCCAGAGCTTATTGCTGAGTTCCAAAACGCATCTGAAAGCATTGCTGCACTATTTGAGAAGCGTAAGTACCACCAAGCCGTGCGCGAGATTATGGCCCTTGCTGACAAAGCAAACCAGTTCATCGACAACAACGCACCTTGGGTAACCATTAAAGACGAGACTAAGCAGCAGTTCACACACGATGTGTGCTCGCTAGGTATTAACATGTTCCGTCTGTTGGTGATTTACTTGAAGCCTGTACTACCTGTACTTGCAGAAAAAGCAGAAGAATTTCTAAACGACTCGTTTGACTGGAATTCACTGCAAACCCTATTGAAAGGCCACGCCATCAACAAGTTTAAGCCGATGATGCAGCGTGTAGAAATGGAGAAAATCGACGCCATGGTTGAAGATTCAAAAGAAAGCCTAGCGCCAGCAGCACCGGCAATCGACCCAGACAGCCCGCTTGCTAAAGACCCTATCAGCGACACTATCTCGTTTGATGAGTTCGCCAAGGTAGATTTACGTATTGCACGTATCGCTAAAGCTGAACACGTAGAAAAAGCTGACAAGCTTTTACGTTTAGAACTAGATTTAGGCGGCGAAACTAAGCAAGTTTTTGCAGGTATTAAGTCGGCCTACTCGCCTGAAGCCCTAATCGGTAAACATACAGTAATGGTGGCGAACCTCGCCCCTCGTAAAATGCGTTTTGGCATGAGTGAAGGCATGGTATTAGCCGCGGGCCCTGGCGGCGACGAGCTATACATTCTTGAGCCGCACGAAGGTGCAAAGCCGGGTATGCGCGTTAAGTAAGCTTTAAAGCGAACATATAAAAAAGTAAGGTGACATTCAGCGCTATTAAGCGACGGGATGTCACCTTTTTTATTGGGCGGTCAAAGCGGCGCTCAGATTTATAAGGCAAAAATCACATAGGCAACGTCACGGATCAAGCACAAACCCAGTAAGCTAAGAAACCCTATAGCAAAG
Organism: Alteromonas sp. HB246098; assembly: GCF_054890645.1. Lineage (NCBI taxonomy): Bacteria > Pseudomonadati > Pseudomonadota > Gammaproteobacteria > Alteromonadales > Alteromonadaceae > Alteromonas > Alteromonas sp. HB246098. The sequence continues at coordinate 267,971 of NZ_JBTZUG010000003.1, forward strand.
CATCTCAACCCATCGTTACTCATACATTCTTTCCCCCAATGCCCCAAAGTGAATTAGGCTAATGGCTTCAGGTCAACAAACGAGCTAGAACCATTCGGGTTCATTGATAGCGATCTAACCCTCTTTCTATAACGTAGTCAGCGTGATTTATTAATGAAAGAGGTATTTATGGAAGATTTATTCGGGACTAATATCGATTTATCGGAATTAACCGAAAAAGCCATATCATTGGTGATGACTTACACCCCCAAATTGCTATTAGCTATTCTGACTTTGGTGGTGGGTCTTTGGCTAGTGAATCGTTTTGTAACTCTGTTGGATCACCGAATAGGAAAAAAGGACCCCACGCTAAACAAGTTTTTATGCGGGCTTATTAGTGCCGTTTTAAAAGTCATGTTGTTAATTTCTGTTGCCTCTATGATAGGTATTGAAACCACCTCATTTATTGCAGTAGTTGGGGCGGCAGGTTTGGCTATAGGTTTAGCTTTACAAGGCAGCCTGGCTAATTTTGCTGGCGGTGTGCTAATACTGATTTTCAAACCCTTTAAAGTGGGTGACACCATTGAAGCAGAAGGCCATTTAGGTTCTGTTGCAGAAATACAAATTCTTTATACTGTAATCAACACCTTTGACAATAGGCGTGTTGTTATTCCCAACGGGAATCTGTCCAATGCCACACTAACTAACGTTAGCGTATATGATAAACGCCGCTGCGACATGACATTTGGTATTGGCTACGATGACGATATAGACAAAGCAAAGAAAATTTTGCAACGTCTGTTTGAAGAAGACGAGCGTTCACTGACCGATCCTGAACCTAGGATATGTGTTGGTGGGTTAGGTGATAACTCAGTCGACCTGATGTTTAGACCGTGGGTCGGTACAGATGACTTGTGGCCTTACTACTGGGATATGCAGGAAAAAGTTAAAAAAGCCTTTGATGAAGAAGGTATTAGCATCCCTTATCCACAGCGAGATGTGCATTTGTATAAAGCAAACGAAGAGTAACCTACTAACGTGGAGATAGCTTTCTAGGCTATCTCCATCTCCCCTTCAGATTGGGTTATAAACGCTAAAGCCTAGGGGTCTGGTACAGCAATCAACCAAATACTTAAAAGGGTTAACGCTTTTTACAGCCTTTTAGTTAAAAGCCTGGCCCGCGCTACGTGCGCGTGACATATACATTAACACCGCTAACGCAGCGTACGATTTACCGAGGAAGTCCGTACACTGGCCCCCACCGCCGAAAAACGCGGTTTTAAATTACGTTTAGGTTTTATGGCCGTCATAGGGATTACCCGCTTTTTCGCGAGGATTACATATACCGCGCTGCACCAAGGTAAATAAGAGGATAAATAATCCTGAAGTTTAACCGCCCCTTTCCACTTTTGTTGAAAAAAGAGCGTTGAGAACATTACTTGACGTTGTTCAACAATTTCAAATCCCAGCAACTGAAGCCAATCTTTAATGCGATAGGATGTAAAAAAACGTGCATCGTGCAAAATATTTCCGCGCTTAACGGGTAGGAACTTGGCGATACCGGCAAGACTTAATGGGTTAAAGCCACTTATGATGACATAACCGTTTTGCGTAATAACACGGTCTACCTCTCTTAATATCTCGTGAGGGTCTTGAGCGAAATCTAACTCGTTAGCCAATAGAAAGCCATCAATACTATTTTCAGAAAAAGGTAAAGAATGCGACTGCCCTACAATGGTATTTTCTCTGCTAATGGTTGATTCGCGGCTTTCATCCTGTGATTGTGAAGGTGCAACATTATTGTCTGAGGTACTATTAGATGCAGTGTTGTCGTCTGACTGGCAGCCAAATTGATTATCAAAGGGCACTTGATTGATGTGGTGCCTAATAGGGCTAGTGTTTAAATTAATCTCGGTACTTAAAGAGCCTAGCTTAGCAAAGTGATACCCAAATATGCGCTCAGCATAATCGCTACACACTGTATTTACGGCATCGCGGATATGCTCACCTGCGGGGAAATCACCCCAGCTTGTCGGGTAGCGAGGCGGTTTGGCTCTAAAGGCCGATCTCATTAACACTGCGCGCTCTTAGGTTGCTCTGCTGTTCACAAGTCCCTATAGTAACGCATAATTCTACCTACACAAGCAGGTACTCTTATGACGGCAGAAACGCTTCCTTCAGATGTAACAATTCATCCTATCCCCGCTTTTACTGACAACTACATTTGGTGCATTCACAACGGTAACAGCGCTATAGTCGTTGACCCGGGCGATGCAGAACCTGTATTGGCTTTTCTCAAAGCCAATAAATTATTACTTAGTGCGGTTCTTATTACCCATCATCATAGAGATCATACTGGTGGCATCGCTAAGCTAGTATCTACCGTACCGGATTTACCGGTTATAGGGCCACGAGGCAACCATATAAGAGGCATCACTAAATCGGTGGCGCAGGGCGACACCGTTTCTCTTCCCGTGTTTAAAATGGCACTTCAAGTTATGGAGGTGCCGGGTCACACGCTAGATCACATCGCGTTTTTTGGTCATGGCGTACTATTTTGCGGTGATACGTTGTTTTCCGCTGGCTGCGGGCGCTTATTTGAAGGCTCGCCAGAGCAAATGCATCATTCTTTGAATAAGTTAAAGCGATTGCCTGACACTACCAAGGTGTACGGCGCCCACGAATATACGCAAGCAAACGTTGCATTTGCGCTTGCTGTTGAGCCTGACAATACGGCACTAAACGACTACTCAGATTGGGTTAACGCTAAGCGAGAACAGAATCAACCTACTTTACCAAGTACCCTAAAAGAGCAAAAAAGCATAAACCCATTTTTACGAGCTCATGAACTTTCTGTGAAAACTGCTGCCGAAGCCTATTGCGAAAATAACCTGGCTGACGATGTAGCGGTATTTGCTGCAGTTCGCCGCTGGAAAGATGAGTTTTGATGCAAAAGTAAGCCGATTATCGTAATATTGCCGGTTTGCAGTGCTCCAAGAGGTTTCTTCATATATGCAGTTGAAGTTTTTCCCTCTATCGCCATTGTTGTTGGCGATAGGTTTAACGGGTTGTCAGATAACAGATAATAATAGTGACAACGCGCAATTAGAAAGTAACGAAAATGCTTCGCTAGAAGCGTGCAGTGAAATTCATAGCAATGAAGAAGCTATTTCTGATTGTGAGTTAGCAAGAGATGGCGTTGTTGAAGTCGTGCACCCAAATGACGATACGCTAGAAGAAGGTGCCGAACTTACCGCGACACCTGACATGCATACGCAGGCTGTTGTAACAGACGTGTGGGAACGTGCTAGCGCAAACTTTGCTTTACCTATCCCTGACAATAAACGTCTAAATGCACAGAGAAAGTGGTACTTAAAGCACCCTGAATACATGGCTCGCGTTGTTAAACGTGCCAAGCCATTTCTTTACTACATCGCAGAAGAAATTGAAAAGCGTGACATGCCGATGGAGTTAATTCTCTTGCCCATCGTAGAAAGCGCATTCGACCCTTTCGCCTATTCTCATGGTCGGGCAGCCGGTATGTGGCAATTTATCCCAGGCACCGGTAAGCGGTTTGGTATGGACCAAAACTGGTGGTACGACGGGCGCCGCGACGTTGTTGCGTCAACACAAGGTGCACTGGATTATCTTACCTATTTAAATGAGATGTTTGACGGTAACTGGCTACATGCACTAGCTGCCTATAACAGTGGTGAAGGCCGTGTTCAACGAGCGATTAAAGCTAACAAACGTGCAGGTAAACCTACCGATTTTTGGAACTTGAACTTACCGAAGGAAACACGTGCGTATGTGCCTAAGTTATTAGCCCTTGCTGATATTCTTAAAAACAAAGATGAATATGCATACTCATGGCCAGAAGTAGAAAACGTTGCCGTTATTGAAGTGGTTGATATTGGCTCTCAGGTCGATTTAGCGTTTGCGGCCGAGCTTGCCGGCATGTCTTTGAAAGAGCTTCATGGATTAAACCCTGGGTTCAATCGCTGGGCTACATCCCCAGATGGCCCTCACCGCTTAGTACTTCCCCTTGATAAAGCTGCTGCGTTTACGCAAGCCCTTGCTAAGATTGATCAAAAAGAGCGTCTTAACTGGGTACGTCACACCGTTAAGTCTGGCGATAGCTTAGGTAAAATTGCAAAGCAATATCACACAACAGTGAAAGTGCTGAAAAGGATAAATGAGTTAGACTCATCAATGATCAGAATAGGTCAAGCGATAATGGTACCTGTAGCGCTTCAAGAGTTAGACAGCTATACCTTATCGCAAGAGCAACGTTTAGCCAGTTTACAAAACAACAGCTCTTCACAGCAAAAAGTGCGTCACACCGTTAAATCCGGTGATACGCTATGGGATATTGCGCGTAAGTACAAAGTAAGTACTAAGCAGTTAGCTAAATGGAACGGCATGGCGCCGGGTGATACGCTTCGTCCAGGAAAAACTTTGGTTATTTGGCAGAAAGGCAAAGCGCAAGCCGGGGTTACAAAAAAACTGACCTACACAGTAAGAAACGGTGACTCGTTATCTCGTATCGCCAGCAAGTTCAATGTTAAGGTAAGTGACATTGGCAAGTGGAACTCCCTAAACACTAAGCGCTATCTGCAACCCGGTCAAAGACTTAAACTGTATGTAGACGTGACAAGGTTGAACGCATCGAGCTAGTGACTCGGCCTAGATTAGCATTAACGCGTTTTCCTTTAAGCGGTCATATCATACGTTAAATCACGAAAAGGATATGGAAATGCTAAGAATTAACCGAGAAAATCTGCGAAATAGTCACGAAACGCCTTGGTTAATTTTAGATTTAGTCATGCTAGGTATATTGTTTGTAAATCTAGCGTGGCTTATTTTCGATGCGCTTTATGCTACAGATTTTGTATACGGTCTTTTAGGTACATATTTCCCCGCCTTTCTAAACGCTTACGACCCAATCCACGCCAACTTTTTGTTGGTCGATTTAGTCTTCATCGCCATATTTTTTACCGAGTTCTGTTTTCGTTGGGCCGTTGCTATTGTTCGTAAAGAGCACTTACGCTGGTACTTCTTTCCGTTTTTGCATTGGTACGACATTATTGGCTTAATACCAACTGGCCCTACTCGTCTGTTTCGCTTCTTGCGAATATTCTCCATACTACACCGCTTGCACAAGTTCGAAATTATCGATTTAAATCAGACCGCCGTCTTTCGCTTTTTTGCCTTTTATTACGACGTGTTTGTTGAAGAACTTAGCGACCGGATTGTTGTTAAAGTGCTAAGCGATGCGCAAAAAGATATTTCAGCGGGCTCGCCTTTGTTAGACGATATCAATGCACAGGTGCTAGCGCCCCGCCGTCCTGTCATAACCCAATGGATGGCTGGCGTTATCAACCATTTAGGGCAATCTATTCAAAGTGAAGAACATGGTGAGGTGATTCGAGAGCACGTCCGAAAAAGCGTGGGAAAAGCGGTGAGAAGCAATGCACAAGTATCCTCGCTGCATTACCTTCCTGTTATCGGCAAAACCATTGAAAATACTTTGGAAGAGTCAGTCACCGATATCGTTACTACATCGCTAGTAAACCTATTGAGCGACTTAGATGCAGAGCGCATCGACCATTTCATTTCAGTCGGCATGCACGACTACACTCCTACTGCTGACGCACTAGATAAAGAAGTGCTTAACGTTGTAAATGAATGCTTAGAACTGGTGAAAGCGCACGTTGCCCAGCAGCGTTGGAAGTCACATCTCACCGAAAAAGAATCGGCTATCCCTACTGACAAACCCAAGATTTAATTAATTTGCAAAGCGATAGAGTCAAGATGAACGCTAGCCAGTATTCTGTTCAGCCACTGTTCATAAAAATAAGCTAATATAAAATCCTTACGAGTATAATTATAACAATTTTAGGGACTTATGATGAAAATTAAACGCTGCAGAATGTTCAGCCGCTCATTTAACCACGTAATTCTAGCAATTTGTATAACGGCATTTGCTTCAGGCTGCATTGTGATCTTGCCGACCTCTTCTATTTCCACCAACCAAGAACCTGAAAAAATAGTTGATCGCATTGAATACAATGCAAACCGATGCTGGTCCACACTGCATCAGCCAATCCATAGCGATATAGTCGTAAACACATATACAATACAAAACGGCTACAAACTCACGGCCAGTCGTAAAGAAGGGAGCACCCCGCAATATCCTTTTTTACACGTCACCGTTACCCACTCAACCTACGGTAGCGAGGTATCTGTTCGAGAAGGTGAGTTTAACTTAGGCACAGACTTAAATTTAAGTGATGATGTAAATCGATGGATAAATGGCGACAATAGCTGCTAAGACTGATAAGGCGTACACACTATTTTTCAGTAGTAGACAGAATAATACTCGTCTCACTATTAAGCACGCCTTTAACGCCGCGCACTTCTTTTAAAATGCCATCTAAGTGCGCGAGACTTTCGGCGGTGATAACAATAAGTAAATCCCAATTTCCGTTTGTAGTATGAAACCGCTCAACACCATTCACCTGCCTAAGCTTACTAATAAGCTGTGTAGTACTAAGCCCTTCAAGCTCGACTGACATAAGAGCTTTTATTTTGTCTGGTTGCAGCTGCTCATTAACGCGAATAGTAAAACCGTCGATCACCCCCGAATTTACTAACCTGTCGATTCGTTTTTGAACCGTATTTCGCGATAACGAGAGGACTTCAGCAAGCACGGTCACAGGTGTTCGCGCATCGCGTTTCAATATATCGAGAAGCTCGCGATCTTTCGCATCTAAATCTACATACATAGCCATTTCCCCAATAGATAAACGACTCGTCTAGTCATTAACGCATTATCCAAGACTAATCAGCAAAAATCATAATGATAAAAACATTGAGCATTATGCTTAAACTAAATGACAACTTGCAACACCTTGCGCATGGTTAAGTGAATTCGCCAGAGAATAAAATACACGCTCTTTTCAGTAGAAATATTTCAGCTAAGGGCTGTAGGACGTTATATGCAAGCCAGTCACATCACAAACACCCGCCTAACTACGCCAAATACGGTTTTAATGGTACGCCCCTGTCACTTTCGCCCAAACGAGCAAACAGCCAAAGACAATAGTTTTCAAAAGCCCTTTGTATTGAAGCGAGAAAATATAGAGGAAATATCAAAGAATGCGTGCATAGAATTTGATGAGATGGTTCGCACTTTACGCATAAACCATATGACAGTTGAAGTATTTGAAACTGAAGACGAAAAAACACCTGATTCCGTGTTTCCGAACAATTGGTTAAGTACACATCCCAATGGTTTGCTTGTCACCTACCCTATGTACTGCGAAAACCGCAGAAATGAAAGGCGAGGTGACATAATCAGCTATCTGCAAAAACACTATGACGTAGCGCAAACAACGGATTTGTCTTATCTAGAAAAAGACAACCTGATTGTGGAAGGAACAGGGGCCATGGTAATCGATCATAAAAGCAAGTTAGCCTATGTTTGCCTTTCTCAACGAGCCAACAAAAAAGCTGTAACAGCGGCGTGCAAATTAATTGGTTTAACACCTGTATTTTTTAGCGCCTTTGACGCCAACGGTACAGCCGTTTATCACACTAATGTGATGATGAGTGTGGGTAGCGACTTTGCCATTGTTGCGACTAGCATGATTAAAGACTGCGACAGGCCTTTGGTGCTATCAACACTTAAGGAATCGGGTAAAACTGTAATAGAAATTAACGAAGCGCAAGTAAATGCATTTGCTGGAAACTGCCTTGAGCTATTGAATAACAGCGGAAAACGTTTGTTACTCTTATCACAAACCGCTTTTAATTCATTAGATGAAACGCAACGAGCTTTGCTTCCCACCGATCTTACTTTGCTTCCTATCGCTGTTCCCACTATTGAAATGGGAGGTGGTTCCGTACGCTGTATGGTGGCTGGTATTCACCTTCAACGCAAGGTGGTTGATAGCAAAGTAAACGAGACAAGTAGACCAAGCCCACAGACACGAATTAGGTTGGTAAAAGAAGGTGATTTGGAGGGCTTACTTGCACTAGCACAAGCTGCTTCACCGGGCATGACCACATTCCCACCCGACAGATTAACACTTAACTCCAAGCTAAAACGCTCAATAATCGAAGAGCAAAAACTGTATAAAAAAGAACGGCCTGATTATTTGTTATTCGTTTTGGAGGAGCTTCATTCCGGTGAGCTAGTTGGTACATCTGCCATTTTTGGTGAGTTGGGAAAAGATGATAGTTTCTATAGTTATAAACGAGAAAAAGTAACACAGCGCAATAACGCGCTTGGTGTACAATACACCCACGATGTGCTGCACCTTAGTCATCATTTTGAAGGCTATGCAGAGGTGGCTTCGCTTTTTCTTCTCCCCCAATACCGAAAAGACTTTAACGGCAAACTACTGACTAAAGTACGGTATCTATTCATGGGCTTGCATCAAAGTGTTTTTCCCAAAAACGTAATGGCCGATTTGCGAGGATATGTTGACGAGGAAGGCCGCTCCCCTTTTTGGAACGCTTTAGGTAACCATTTCTTTCCAATGACTTATGCCGAGGCAGATTTATACGGCGCCGTTAACGGCAACCAATTTATTGCTGATTTAATGCCTAAGCTTCCCTTGTACGTGAACATGCTACCTGACGATGCTCAACACGCCATTGGAAAGCCTCACAATGATGGACGACCTGCCATGGCATTACTGGAAAAAGAAGGGTTTAAGTTTACCAACTACATCGACATTTTTGACGGTGCACCAAGTATGGAAGCCGAAGTAGCAGCGCTTAAGACTGTTCAAACGACGAAACAAATCAAGGTAGAAATCGCTCATAGTGTTACAAAAGGCAGGTTGATGCTTGTGGCAACCCGAAACCAACCGTTTTATGCCATGATGGCCGAAGTGAATGAGCAAGGCGAAATTGCTGTTATCTCTCAAAGAACTGCACAAGCGCTAAACCTAAGCTCCGGAAATACAATTTTACTTTCTGAGGTTTAAGCCTAATACGGTATCCCAATCATAGAAGCTATTAAACGTTTCTCTTTACCGAATAAAAAAGCCCGCAAAATTGCGGGCTTTCTTTCTGTCAAAAAGTACAGGCTGCTAATTAGGCTTTACGCCACGTAGTGCCGCTTGGGCCGTCTTCTAACACTACGCCTTTCGCGTTTAATGCATCACGCGCTGCATCTGCAGCAGCCCAGTCTTTAGCTGCACGAGCATCATTACGCTGTTTAATTAACGCTTCAATTTCAGCGGCTTCGTCATCGTTACCTTCACCACCTTTAAGGTAAGTATCTGGGTCGCTTTGAAGCATTCCCAAAATAGCGCCTAACCGTTTAAGAACAGCAGCCAGTTTACCTGCTTCTTCAGCATTGTCTTTTTGGCGGTTAAGCTCACGTGCTACATCGAACAATACAGAAAACGCTTCAGGTACGTTTAGGTCATCATTCATAGCTGCTTCGAAACGCGCTAAATAGCCGCCGTAACTAAGGTCTGTACTCTCGTCTACCACAACGCCACGCAGCGCAGTATATAAACGCTCTAGGGCTGCCTTCGCTTGAGTTATGTTGTCTTGAGAGTAACTTAACTGGCTACGATAATGCGCTGACATCAGGAAGAAACGCAAAGTTTCGGAATCGTGCTCTTTAAGCACATCGCGCAAGGTAAAGAAGTTACCTAACGACTTAGACATCTTTTCATCATCAACCTGCACCATACCCGCATGCATCCACACGTTTACGTATGGCGTATCGTATGCGCAGCACGACTGAGCTACTTCGTTTTCATGGTGCGGGAAGGTTAAATCTGAACCACCGCCATGAATATCAAAGTGTGCGCCAAGGTGCTTGTGGTTCATAGCAGAACACTCAATGTGCCAGCCCGGACGTCCCTCGCCCCATGGTGACTGCCACGCAGGCTCTCCCGGCTTGGTAGTTTTCCACAATACAAAATCTAGCGGGTCGTCTTTACCTGCCGCCACTTCAACACGGGCACCTGCTTTAAGCTGCTCTAGGTCTTGCTTACTCAGCTTGCCGTAATCTTCATACTTGCTTACGTCGAATAGTACATCGCCGCTTTTAGCTTGATAAGCGTAGCCTTTGTCCATAAGACGTTGAATAATTTCAATGATCTCATTCATATGGCCACTTACTGTTGGCTCAACGTCTGGTTCTAGTAAGTTAATCGCCGCAAAATCTTCGTGCATCATAGCGATAGTACGTGCAGTTAGTGCCTCAAAGCTTTCGCCATTTTCATTGGCGCGAGCGATAATCTTATCGTCGATATCCGTGATATTACGCACGTACTTCACGTCTAAACCAAGGTGACGCAAGTAGCGTACTAAAACATCGAAACTTAGGTAGGTACGGGCGTGACCCATGTGACTTAGGTCATAAACAGTAATACCACACACATACAAACCCACTTTCCCTTCTTGAAGCGGAACAAACTTCGCTTTTTCACGGGTTCGGGTATTGTAAAGATGTAGCATGTCTATATTTCCTATTTGTCATAATTTTGGGGCGCAAAGTTTAGCACTGTCACGATTTAAATGGTACAAGCCTTTTGCAGCGATATTGCTGTTATTTGCCATACGCGTCTCTTTGAGCTGAGCACCCGTTTGCGCTATCGACTCGTTTTGCGCTATCGACTCGTTTTGCGCTAAAATGCCACCACTTTACATGTACGCTAACACACAGGACAAACCACAATGGTTACGTTAAAAACAAATTTCGGTGACATCACCCTAGAGCTTTTTGAAGATAAAGCACCTAAAACAGTAGCTAACTTCCTTTCTTACGTAGAAGACGGCTTTTTCGACAACACTATCTTTCACCGTGTAATTAACAACTTTATGGTCCAAGGTGGCGGTTTTACGCCTGACATGGAACAGAAAGATACGAAAGAGCCTATCGAAAACGAAGCAGACAACGGTGTTGCAAATGAAGTAGGTACCATCGCGATGGCGCGTACCCAAGACCCACACTCAGCTACTGCACAGTTTTTCATTAACGTGAACAACAACGACTTCCTTAACCACACTAGTAAGTCTGTAAACGGTTGGGGTTATTGTGCTTTCGGTAAAGTGGTTGAAGGTATGGACGTGGTAGAGAAGATCAAAGCGGTTAAAACCGGAAACAATGGCTACCACCAGGATGTACCTGTTGAACCAGTGATCATTGAAAAAGCAGTTGTAGCCTAAGTAACTGCTTAGATAACTGTCAAATACCTAACTAAATATTGGCTTGGCTGGCATGCTGTTCAAAACAAGCCTTTAGTTATATAAAAGCCGCGTGATCGTTAACGCGGCTTTTTAAACCACACTTAAGAAGATTTATGTCGTTCACCTACTTCATTGCTGATTTACACCTAAGTGCAGACCGTCCAGATATAACAGAGTGTTTAATGCGCTTCTTAAAAGAAGAGGCGATTAACGCCGACGCACTATATGTTCTTGGTGATTTATTTGAAGTGTGGATTGGCGACGACAATGTTACCCCGTTTAATACTGCTATAGCGACAGCCTTTAAAGAGGTAAGTCAGCACTGCCCGATTTACTTTATACACGGCAATCGCGATTTCGCAATACGAGAAAAGTGGCTATCAAAAGCAGGCATGACCCTGTTAAACGAACAAGAGGCCATAGACTTATACGGCACGCCTACCCTGCTGACCCACGGTGACGAGTTATGTACTCGTGATGTTGCCTATCAGAAGTTTCGCAAGAAATCTCGTGGTTGGTGGTGGCCTCGTTTAATGCTTGCCCTTCCTTTATGGTATCGCCAACGCGTAGCCGATAATGGCCGTAAGGAAAGTAAGGCTAAGCAACAAAACCTTAAACCAGATATCATGGATGTTACACCTGAAGAGGTGGTGAAAGTGATGGAAAAGTGGGGTGTGCAGCGCATGATCCACGGCCATACACACAGGCCAAACATTCACAGCCTTGAAGCTAATGGCAAACCTGCTACGCGGATTGTACTGGGTGATTGGTACGATCAAGGTAGCGTTTTAAAAGTTACAGGAAACGACGTGATGCTGCAGCAACATAACTTTAGTAAATAGCAGTCTTTCGAACGAATAAACGCTTCCTCTTTTTTAAGGCCATCTCGACAATACTGGCGTTTTACCGATCATCATTTCTTACAAACTAGTCCAAAGTACATGCGTTACGCGCTGGCTTAATTTTTGTTCTGTGGTATAAAGAATAAAAGCAAGTTAGTCATCATGGACGGTGTAAATGACAGATGTTCTTCTTTCCCCTGCAAATTTCTGGTTTAGCATTGCGCTTATAGCCGTATTCTTTGTTTTTATATTAGAACTTATAAGTACTATTTTCGGTGCGAGCTTTTTGGGGCTTGGCGACGACTTTGCTGAAGTCGATGGCGAAGGCTTTTTAAGTACATCGTTAGCTAACTGGTTAAATATCAATAAAGTCCCTTTCCTCATATACCTAGTTGTATTGCTTACTTTATTTGGGCTTGCAGGCCTAATGCTAAACGGCTTAACGGCCAGCATATTTAAAATAACTTTGCCTGCTGCTATTTCTGTTCCACTCGCCCTCGTTGTTGGGCTGTTCGTTACTGCCAAAACCGTAAAAATTATCGCCAGTGTTTTACCCAGCGTTGAATCTAGTGCAGTCAACAGCGAAGACTTTATTGGCTCCGTGGCGGAAATCACCATTGGTAAAGCAAGCCGTGGTAATCCGGCAGAAGCGAAATTTACCGACCATTATTCTCAGCCTCATTTTGTGTTAGTTGAACCATTCGAAGATGAAGAATTGTTCGCACAGGGAGAGCGCGTCATTTTAGTTCAGAAAAATCAACACAGCTGGTTAGCCACCCGCTATTTATAACTTAAAAGAGATAAAAGTATGGATACAATTCAAACATCTAGCTTGCCGTCAATACTCTTCATTGCCGGTGCTATTGTTGTAGGGCTTATCGTTATCGGTCTTATTTTTGCCAAACTCTACACCCGCGCTACGAAAGAAACTGCGTTCGTAAGAACCGGTTTAGGTGGCGAGAAAGTCATTAAGGACGGTGGCGCTTTAGTTCTGCCTGTTGTTCACGAAATTATTCCGGTGAACATGAATACCCTTCGTATAGAAGTAGAGAAAATACAAAAAGACGCGCTTATCACTAAAGATCGTATGCGTGTGGACGTAAAAGCCGACTTCTATTTGCGTGTAGCACCGAATGCCAACGGCATTTCAATGGCTGCGCAAACGCTCGGTACTCGCACAACCCGCGCTGAAGAAGTCAAAAAATTAATGGAGTCGAAGTTTGTTGACGTATTACGTGCCGTAGCTGCTGAAATGAGCATGACGGAAATGCACGAGCAGCGCGCTGATTTTGTACAAAAAGTTCAGCAGAGTGTTGCTAACGACCTTGAGAAGAACGGTTTAGAACTTGAATCGGTGAGTTTAACTGGCTTCGATCAGACAGACCTTCAGTTCTTTAATGAAAACAATGCATTCGATGCTGAAGGCCGCGCTCGATTGACCAAAATCATTGAAGAAAAGCGCAAAGAAACCAACGACATTCAGCAAGAAAACCGCATTTTCATTGAGCAGCGTAACCTAGCTGCCGAGAAACAATCGTTAGACGTAAAACGCGATGAAGAAGAAGCCCGCCTGGCGCAAGAGCAGGTACTTGCTTTTAAACGCCAAGAGCAAAAAGCTGAAATTGCTAAGCAACGAGAAATGAAAGAACGTGAAGAGCGCGAAGCAGAAATTGCTAAAAACCGTGCTATCGAAGCGGCAGAAATTGAGAAATCTCGTGAAATAGAAACTCAGGAAATCGCCAAGCGCCAGGCGCTAGAACAAGCGCGCATTCGCCAGCAACAAGAAGTTGAAGTTTCAGAGCAAGTGAAGCAAATTGCTGTTGCTACCAAGTCGGAAGAAGAGTCTGCTGCACGCGCTAAAGCTGCCGAAGCTGAAAAGCAAAAGGTGGAAAAAGAAGAAGCAGTACTTACCGCTAAATCGGTAGCAGAAGCTGAGCGTAAGAAGCAAATTGAAGTTATCGATGCTCGCAAAGAGGCGGAGCGTGAAGCTGTAGGTATAACTGTTGAAGCACAAGCTAAGAAAGAAGCGGCTGAAAACTCTGCTGCCGCAATTCTTACAGAAGCCAAAGCTGCAGCTGATGCTAAAATGCTGCAAGCCGATGCGGACGAGAAAGTGCTTGCCGTTGAAGCGCAAGGTAAACAAGCGCTTTACGAAGCTGAGAATACGCTCAAGACCGAACAAATTGAGCTACAAAAAGCCCTTGCGATGCTTAAGATATTACCTGAACTTGTTGAGCAAGCGGTTAAGCCTCTTGAAAATATTGAAGGTATTAAAATTTTACAAGGCTACGGCCAAGGTAGCGGTGCAAAAGGCGAGCATACCGTTGCAACCTCGGGCAACGGTTTGGCTGAGCAAGTAACACAGGCAGCGCTAAATTACCGTGCTAACGCCCCACTGGTAGACTCTATGCTGCGTGAAGTAGGTTTAGTCGATGCCGACAATGGCTCTTTAGCTGACTTGGTTACCGGCAACAGCGATATTCTGGCAAAAGCAGGCGCAGTTAAGCCCAAGCCGGTTGTAGCTGCACCAGAAAACCTAAATGGCCATACAGCGCAGGACAGCCAACCTATTGAATAACGCTCACTAGAAAAATAGTACACTATGATGAGCTAAGCCCTGTTATTTAACAGGGCTTTTTGTTTTCGGGCGTTTTTGCGAGTAATATTATGTTTTGCAGCTTTAATTTCCAGCACTTGGGTCGACGTTGAACATAAAGAATACTCTTAGTGCATAGGCATATTTGAATAAAGAAGGCAGACTAAATTGTTATGAAGTCGCTACCTGAAGAGCCGGAAAAACCATTAAGAGACGATTGTTGCGGCGGTGGTTCGTGTTGCCCATGCATTTGGGACGTGTATTTTGAAAAACTTGATAAGTGGAAAGAAGCAAAGCGAGAATTCGACGAACTAAATAATAGTGAGTCATCAAACACCGGGGCACAGGAGTAACGGTTCGTACTCGTTCTTGGATTATCGTGTTCGCTATTACTATTACCTACTACTAGGAAGCCATCAAACTTGCTACCTTGCTCTAATATATGCGGGAATTATGCGTGAATAAAAACGCCGCATTGGGGTTTAAGCGTTCCATTTTTTAAACTTCTCATTTACAAATATTCCTTCTACTGCTATTTTAACTTAATCGATTAAGGTTTCACTTTACCGCGTATTACAATCATATTGAGTGAGACCACGGTAAAAGATTAAGAATTAAGCTAAGCCCTTTATACGGTCAACTATAAGCCAGTCAGGCTGGTAGTGCTTAACCCGTAGGAATGTGTACTCGCAAACAAGAGCAGTACGAGCTAGCGCATGCTGAGTTTTGGAGAATTATCATGTCTATACGCAATGGCGTTCAACTAATCACCTATGCTGATCGATTAGGCGATGGCAATATCGATAGCCTGACAGCAATACTTGAAGGTCCATTAAATGGCCTGTTCACCGGTGTTCACATTCTTCCTTTTTACTATCCTTACGATGGTGAAGACGCAGGTTTTGACCCTATTGACCACACATCAGTGGATGAGCGCTTGGGCGATTGGAACAGCGTTAGAAAACTGGGTGAGTCTGTAGATATTATGGCTGACCTTATTGTTAACCATATGTCTGGACAAAGCGAGGCGTTTAAAGACGTTTTGAAAAACGGGCGCGAATCTACCTATTGGCCACTATTTTTAACTAAAGAAGATATTTTTAAGGGTAATGACCCAGCGCAAATCGACGAACAAATAGCAAAAGTGTTCCGCCCTCGCCCAACGCCATTTTTTAGCGATTATGAAGTAGGCACAGAGACTGGTAACCCAGAGACGGTTCCATTCTGGACCACCTTTACCTCTAATCAAATCGACATTGATGTAGAGTCACAGCTGGGCAAAGACTATCTATCATCTATTCTTCAGTCATTTACTGAAAGTAATGTTGACCTTATACGCCTTGACGCAGCAGGCTACGCCATAAAACGCGCAGGCTCGAACTGCTTTATGCTTGAAGAAACCTTTGAATTTATTGAAGAGTTATCAAACCGAGCGCGTAACATGGGCATGCAGTGCTTAGTAGAAATACACAGCCACTATCAGACTCAAATTGATATTGCCGCACGTTGCGACAGCGTCTACGACTTTGCTTTACCACCACTTGTACTGCACACCTTGTTTACTAAAAATGCAGACGCATTGGCACGCTGGCTTTCTATTTCGCCACGAAACTGCTTTACCGTACTTGATACCCACGACGGTATTGGGATTGTCGACGTTGGTGCAAGTGGTGACAAACCTGGTCTTTTAAGTGCTGAAGCAATTAACGCACTTGTAGACCAAATACATGAAAACTCTAACGGTGAATCTAAGAAAGCCACAGGCGCAGCGGCGAACAATGTCGACCTTTACCAGGTTAACTGCACCTATTATGACGCATTGGGTAAGGATGATTTCGCCTATTTAGTTGCTCGCGCTATTCAGTTCTTTAGCCCGGGTATTCCTCAGGTTTATTACGGTGGCTTACTTGCGGCCCATAACGATATGGAACTACTCGCCAACACCAATGTTGGTCGTGACATTAACCGCCCTTATTTGTCTTCCACTATGGTCGAAGAGGCAGTTAAAAAGCCAGTAGTTAAAGGCTTAATGCAGCTAATAACCCTAAGAAACGAAAGCGATGCCTTTAATGGCACGTTTGACGTAAATTACAGTGATAATGTTTTGACTCTGTCTTGGGCAAATGGCAACAATGCAGCGTCACTACACGTAGATTTTAGCGTGATGGACGCGACTATTAAGACAGTTGCAGACGGTGAAGAAAGCGTATTGTCTATTAGTTCGTTAATCGCTTAAGTCATAAAATACAAGACTACTAAGGCGAGTACTGCTGATCTTCTCAGTACTCGCCGTCCTTAGCCGTCCTTACCTAATTCGCTGTTTAACGTTTTCATTATTTTCAGCTAAAACAAGTTTATTTGGCAGCCTGAGTCGCATTATCTGTAGTTATCGTTGTAGGCCCTACCCCAATCACATAGCTGTCGTAGAGTTGGCTCTAACGTGCGACCTAATTCAGTAAGTGAGTACTCCACACGAGGAGGTACTTCAGCATACACCTTCCGGTTAACCAAGCCATCGCGCTCTAACTCTCTTAACTGCTGAGTAAGCATTTTTTGTGTGACGCCTTGCAAACGTCTTCGTAATTGACTGAAACGTAGTGTTTTATGACAGAGGTGCCACAAAATAACGCCTTTCCATTTACCACCGATAATCTCAAGCGATACCGCTACACCGCAAATGTATTGCTTAGGGTCGTTTGAGCTTTCACTAACGCACTGTCTTGCATTCGCGGCGTTACCTTCGACTTTAGTAATCGTATCGCACGGCTCTGTTTCTACACTTTTCAAATTTGTTGCCATTTCGCCCTCTCAGCTCAATCAAGCAAAAGATACTGCTTCAATATCAGCTCGCCTTTTGCAAAAGCACACAAGCAAAAAGCTAAATATAACTCCAATAGTATCTTTTAGGGTACTACCATACTAAAAAGTGCATACTTGCACAAAGTTTATATATAGTCACAATGAGCAGTGTAAATTTTCGACCAACGGAGACAGGTATGACATCGTTTAAGGCTTTGCTTGTAGAAAAACAGGAAGACAAATCATTTACTCGTTCCATCACGGAGCGTTCACTCGATGATTTGCCAGACGGCACGCTGCTCATCAAGGTTGCGTATTCGTCACTTAACTATAAAGATGCCTTGTCTGCGACAGGTAACCCTGGTGTCAGCAGAAATTTTCCCCATACCCCTGGCATCGATGCAGCGGGCACTGTGGTGTCACGTGATGACGGCCAGTTCAAAGAAGGCGATGAGGTTATCATCACAGGTTATGACCTTGGCATGAATACCTCCGGTGGCTTTGGCGAGTACATCCGTATACCCAGTGAATGGGCGGTACCAAAGCCAGATGGCCTTACCTTAAGGGAATCTATGGTTATTGGCACTGCTGGCTTCACAGCTGGGCTATCAGTACAAGGGTTAGTTGAACACGGCATAACACCTGATAAAGGCGATATCTTGGTAACGGGTGCTACAGGTGGCGTGGGCTCTGTAGCAGTTGCACTACTAGCCAAAGCTGGCTTTTCTGTAGTGGCATGTACCGGCAAAAAAGAACATGAGTCGTTCTTGAAAACCCTCGGCGCAAATAAAGTAATAACTCGCGACGAGTTGTTAGAAAGTAAAGAGCGCCCTATGTTGAAAGAGCTATACGCGGGCGCTGTCGATACTGTAGGCGGCGAATACTTAGCGCAGGCTATAAAGGCCACCCAGTATGGTGGTTCGGTAACGTGTTGCGGGCTGACTGCTTCTGCCGATCTTAATGTAAGTGTATTTCCCTTTATCTTACGCGGCGTGTCTTTGCTAGGTATCGACTCGGTGCAATGCCCCATGCCGCCTAGATTGAGGCTATGGGATAAATTAGCTAGCGAATGGAAACTAGACTGTCTTGACGATTTAACTGAAGAAGTTTCGCTAGATGACGTTAGCCAAAAAATAGATGCCATATTAAGAGGCGAGCTGTCAGGCAGAACATTAGTAAAGCTTTAGCCTGTTGAACGAAGTGGCTGCCGCAATGGCAGCCTTGTACATTAACTAAAAACAACGCGACATTTATAGAAACCTAACAGTGTTTATGCTGACAGCCGAGCCTGCCTGTGCATTTATCGCAAAGGTACTACGACACTATAGTAACGGGGAACAAACAAGGGTATTACCTGTCAACTATCAAATGCTTAGTCAAATCATTAGCACTAATTTATAGCTGCTAAAACCATAAAATAAGGTCAGGTACTCTATGTCATCTCTTAAATCGCAAACTCAAGCAAAAGTCGACGCAGGACGAAAAAACAACCCTGCCTTTATGGAGGGTGTTGATAGAGAAATCGAAAAGGCGCGCACATTCCAGCAAGGCGAAAAAGCGCTTGATTTAGGTGGCGCAGCACAAGATTTCACGCTCCCCTCTGCAACAGGAGAGTTATTTCAGCTATCCGAGGCGCTAAATAAAGGTGCAGTGGTACTCACGTTCTATCGAGGCAGCTGGTGTCCATATTGCAACTTACAGCTAAACGCACTGCAAAATATCAATGGCGAAATTAAAGCGTTAGACGCGCAACTAGTCGCCATTAGTCCAGAGAGCCCCGACAGCAGTTTAAGCGCGGAGCAGATTAAACAGTTACCTTTTACTGTGTTGTCAGATCAGGGTGCTAAAGTTGCGGCAAGCTATGGTGTTGCTTGGGAAGTGCCAGAATTTTTACTTGAGCATATGCGTAACGACCGCCAGCTTGACTTAGAAGCAATTAATAATGGGAATAGCAATATCCTTCCTATACCCGCAACATTCATCTTAAATAAAGATGGCCAAGTTATTTGGCGCTACGTTGATGTAGATTATAGAACGCGAGCCGAACCACAAGAAATTATAGAAGCTCTTCAAAAGGGCTAACTAGACCCGAGTCTCTGTGTACAGAAAATAATTAAATATAGTTAATCTTCTACCGAGATATGCCGGTACAAATAATTTTAACCGACATATTAAGGAGAGAACTATGTCATCTACTTCAAAAGTGATATCGGAACTATGCCAATTAGACTTTGATGCTCTTGCCGCCTACGAGGCAACGCTAGAACGTATAGAAGAGCCAAGTCTCAAGGAAACAATAGCGATGTTCCGAGACGACCATCAAGCGCATATAGAATCACTAAACCAAATGCTAGTGCAACGGAGTGAAGATAGAGTTACTGAAGCTGATTTTAAGAAAGTCCTGACCAAGGGAAAAGTTGTTATCGCGGGTCTTATTAACGATAAAGCGATTTTGAAAGCAATGGTTGTTAATGAAGAGGTCACAACCAAAGCGTATGAAAAGGCTTTAGACCATGACGATTTTACACCGCAAGAGCGAGCAACAATAAAAAGGCATTGGGCAGATGAGAAGCGCCACAAGCAATGGTTCTCTGACGCTGCTGACAGATTGTAGTTGCAAAGCACTTGCGAACGCGCTGTTTTAGCGCTTCGGCACAGCTGATAGCTTTAAGAAAATAAAGAAGGGGCGTTATGTTACGCCCCTTCCTTGAATAATATCTTTTTAGAAAATAAAATCTCTTTCAAAAAATTATTACGGAAGATGTTTCCCGCCTGTTACGCCTAGTATTTCGGCAGTGACATAGCTAGATTCCTGAGACGCTAGATACACATACGCCGGCGCAAGTTCTGCAGGCTGTCCTGCACGGCCTATAGGCGTATCTTCACCAAAGTTAGGAAGCTTACTCGGTGCTTGCCCACCACTTTGCTGTATGGGTGTCCAAATGGGTCCAGGGGCAACGCCGTTCACCCTGATACCTTTTTCTATCAACATTTTAGCGCACGACTTGGTAAACGAAGTAATAGCACCTTTAGTTGATGAATAATCCAGAAGGCCGGGTGAAGGCTGATAACACTGAATAGATGTAGAATTGATAATGCTACCACCTGGGGGCATATGCTTAGCTGCTGCTTTGGTAATCCAAAACATAGCGAAAACGTTAGTTTCAAACGTAGTTCTAAATTGCTCGGTAGTGATATCCTCAATATTTTCAACAAACTTCTGCTTGCCGGCGTTATTTACAAGAATATCGAGACCGTCCAAAAAGGTGTTCGCCTCTTCCACAAGGGAAACACAGAAGTCTTCGTCTTTAATGTCTCCGGCTATCCCCTTAGCTTTTACGCCTGCTTCTTCTAGAATAGCAACGGTTTTATCACCATCTTCCTGTTCAGAGGGAAGGTAATTGATGACGACATCAGCGCCTTCTCTAGCAAAAGCGATAGCAACTGCTCTACCTATGCCGGAATCTCCGCCTGTTACGAGCGCTTTTCGCCCCTTCAGCCTATCGCTCCCTCGATAAGTATTTTCGCCATGGTCAGCTGACGGGTCTAATTTTTTATCTAATGCAGGATCCGGTTGGTCATCGTTGTAATGGGTTCCATCGTTATCATATTGAGTACGAGGGTCGGTCATTGTGTATTGGTCTTGCTTTGACATAGTTGTTCCTCCTTAATGAATATACACACTCTTATGGGTGCATGACCCATGCCGAAGGAACAAGATATTAAAGATTCGCTCATTGCAAATAAAAGCATCACGAAAGGCATAGGCAATTGAATTAAAACAAAAAAATTCAAATTTAATTTCTATTTTTAGAATATAGATAACAGTAAAACTGTTTTAAGATATTGTTGTCAGTAAAACATTCTTACCATTGAAAAATAAGTACAGAACCACCGAGATTTAGAGTTATTTAGTGTCCTTATAAAGAAGTGTTCTTAATTTTAACGTAGTTCAGGACTGGTCAATTACAGGACGGGGGCACGCAATAAAAAAGGGCGCTCAAAAAAGCGCCCTTCTATTCCTAAACAAGTACAAAGGCTGGGTTAAGATCTAGCCCAGTAACGAATACTACGTAATGTCTTAATAAATTCGTCTGCTGACTTTTGTTTAAGGTCCACAAAACCGTCATCCATCATGCTATCTAAGCCAACTGCCTTGATAAGTGGCATTGCAGCATCTGTGTAGCCGATAAACTTGTTGTGAGCAAACGCATCTGAAACAAAGTCTTTTGCTTCAGGCTTGCTCGCTAACTTTTCGGCTCCTGACTTAGACATCAACAACAGAACTGCATCGTACAATACTGACGGTCCGCCATCGACCTTCTGCTGAGCATCTACTGAATTGCCTTTATCGCACGTAACGCCGCCAATCTGAGGTGCAACAATCTCGTACATAGCGCCTTCATTGTCTAAGGCGTTTTTTACATTACCAAGTAATTCACCGTCAAGGTCATCACTTACTAAGATACCCAGCTTTCTACCTTTAAACGTATCCGGCGCATTCTTCAAAATACTTAACGCATCGGATTCAGCAAGATCTTCTCTAGTTTCCATTGCAGCCTCTGCTGGCTCTGGCATTTCGCTAAAACCTAGCGCTTCAGCAACCGCTTTAGCCAAATCCTTATCAACATTTAGCAGATGTGAAACAACTCTTTCACGAATGGCTAAACGCTCTACTTTAGATAGCTCAAAAGCGAATGCATCGCGAATATGCTCCTTCTCAGTCTCAGTTTGACTAATATAAAACTGACGAGCTTGGCTGTAATGGTCAGCAAAAGTTTCTGAACGATGTCTAACCTTTTCACCAGAAACCTCTTCATTATGTGACTGGAATCCATGAGCAGGACACGCGCGCGGATTATCTTCATCAGCTTCCCAAGAATTCGGTTCGTAATTGGCGCGCCCTTTCGGATTATGCATCGCCATGTGGCCGTCTTGCTGGAAGTGACGCATCGGGCATTTAGGCGCATTAATGGGTAGATGAGTGAAATTGGTACTACCTAAACGTTTTAGCTGCGTATCTAGATAAGAGAAATTACGCCCCTGCAATAGTGGATCGTTGGTAAAATCTATGCCAGGTACAATGTTTTGTGTACAAAATGCAACTTGCTCAGTTTCAGCGAAGAAGTTATCTACCACCTTATTAAGTACCATTTTACCTACAATTTTTACTGGTACTTGCTCTTCTGGAATAAGCTTGGTTGCGTCCAAAACGTCAAACTCAAAATTATCTGCAAACTCCTGGTCGAATATCTGCATACCCAACTCCCATTCTGGGAAGTCACCAGCAAGAATAGAGTTCCAAAGATCCCGACGGTGAAAATCTGGGTCAGCACCGTTGATTTTGAGTGCTTCGTTCCACACAACTGACTGCATGCCCTGCTTCGGTTTCCAGTGAAACTTCACATATTTCATTTCACCCTTAGCATTTATCAGTTTGAAGGTATGAACGCCGAAACCTTCCATAAAGCGGAATGAACGTGGAATAGCACGGTCTGACATAGCCCACATAAGCATGTGAACAGACTCTGGGCTTAAACTTGCGAAATCCCAGAAGTTATCGTGCGCGGTTTGCGCTTGTGGAAAGCCTCGGTCTGGCTCTTGTTTAGCCGAGTGAATCAGATCTGGAAACTTGATAGCATCTTGGATGAAGAAAACAGGAATGTTGTTACCAACTAAATCCCAATTGCCCTCTTGGGTATAAAATTTGACAGCAAAACCACGTACATCTCGCGCTAAATCTGGAGAACCTTGGTTACCCGCTACGGTAGAAAATCTAGTGAATACTGGGGTCTTTTTGCCTTTTTCTTGAAAAATATCGGCGCAAGTTATATCCGAAAGTGACTCATACGTTTCAAAGTAACCGTGGGCGCCATAGCCCCTTGCATGAACTACCCTTTCTGGAATTCGTTCGTGGTCGAAATGAAATATCTTCTCACGCATTACGTGGTCTTCTAAAGCTGTTGGTCCGCGTACACCAGCTTTCAACGAGTTCTGGTCATCATGTACAGGGCAGCCTTGGGCTGTCGTCATAGTCGGATACCCATCCCCTGCTTTTTGATGTAATTCGCCGCCTTTTCCCTTGTTTCCTTCATATTTGAATGATTCAGCCATGATTTTTCCTTGTCATTTAAGATTGAACACATTTCACATTGTTTTTAATGCTATGCGTACCATCTACAGCAAGTTAGATTCCATGGATTAAACCATTAATTATCAACCACTTAATAAAATGACAGCTATACGAGTCGTCACTTTTACAAAAAGGCTAGAAAGTTTTACATGATTTGGGGCAAGGCTTAGGGCAGTCATTTCGCCCTAAGCCAATACGTTAAAATCGCTTTTTATTTAGCATTGAGAAAAGCGAATTAACGAATCAGGTAAATGGAAGTAAGAGGCTAAAAACCTTCTAGTACAAGCTTACCAATTGCGCGCCCTTCTTCCAGAGTTTTGTGCGCCTCTATTAGGTTGGCAGCATTAATTTTCCCCAAGTGTTTGCCTACGGTAGTCTTAATTTTTCCCTCATCGATGAGCCCTGCTACGTGTGTGAGAAGACGACTTTGTTCTGCCATATCATCAGTTTCAAACATAGAGCGGGTGAACATGAATTCCCAGTGTAACGACAAGCTCTTTTGTTTAAGCTTTGCTACATCTAAACTTTCTGGGTCGTCAATTAATGCAAGCTTACCTTTCGGTTTCATCACCTCTACATAAGTATCGATGTACTGGTGGGTATTATTTAAACTTGCAACGTGCGTCACTTCACCAATTTTTAACGATTTAATTTGCTCTGCCATGGGTTTACTGTGGTCAACCACGTAATCGGCACCTAATTCCTGAACCCATTGTTTAGAGCTTTCTCGCGATGCAGTAACTATAACCGTTGCACCCGTAAGCGTTTTGAGAAGCTGAAGCATAATAGAGCCCACACCACCAGCCGCGCCTACGACAAGCACCACTTCGTCGCTTTGTTCGTGCTGCTGCTTAAGGGCAAGATGGTCAAACAATAATTCATAAGCAGTAATTGTTGTAAGCGGAAGCGCTGCTGCGTCACTATCAGCTAAAGATTTAGGCGCTTTACCGGCAATACGTTCGTCGACCAGTTGAAATTCAGCATTTGAACCAGCTCGTGTTAGATCGCCAGCATAGTAAACCCTGTCGCCTACCGTAAATTCGGTAACATCAGCGCCAATATCAACTACTTCACCTACTGCGTCCCAGCCTAGTATCTTGGGTTCTCCGCCCTCTGGGTT
The DNA here is from genome assembly GCF_054890645.1 of Alteromonas sp. HB246098. Classification (NCBI taxonomy): domain Bacteria; kingdom Pseudomonadati; phylum Pseudomonadota; class Gammaproteobacteria; order Alteromonadales; family Alteromonadaceae; genus Alteromonas; species Alteromonas sp. HB246098. Next base: position 292,663 of record NZ_JBTZUG010000003.1, read on the forward strand.
TACTCGCTGCCTAATTTTATAATCAACTGGGTTAACCGCTATAGCGCTTATTTTTACAAGCAAGTCTCTACCTGAAGCACTAGGTTTATCGACTTCTAAGTCCATCAATACATCAGGTTCATTTATATCGAGCGAGCGGGTATAGCCAATAGCTTTCATCATTCGTTTCTCCTTTAAGTAATATTTCCATCATACCCTTGATTAAATTTGCATAAACAGCACAATACTAGAAACATTATCAAATGGTTTTTGAAAATCATGTTACTCGATGACTTAAATGTTGTAATAAAAGTAGCCGAATTTAGAAACATTACCGCAGCAGCAACTCATTTAAATATGCGAACCGCAACGGCAAGTGCGGCAGTTAAACGCGTAGAGCAAGCGCTTGGCGCTGAGTTGTTTGTTCGCACAACCCGTTCTCTCAGGCTTTCTTCTGCTGGTGAACGTTTCCTTCCAACATGCGAACAAGCCATGTCGATGCTGACTACCGCCAAGCAGAACTTAAAAGGTGATACCGGCGTTATCGAAGGCGAGCTAAGGCTTGGGTTATCGTCTGACCTAGGCCGCAATGTGATTGCCCCTTGGCTTGACGATTTTATGGAAGAGCATGAAAAAATAAGCGTTAAGCTCAATTTAAATGACAGTAATATCGACTTCTATCGCGACCCAATTGACTTAGCTTTACGTTATGGCTCGCCTGACGATGCGAGCGTTTACGGGTTTAAGATATGTGATGTACCACGCTTACTTGTTGCCTCTCCGTCTTATATCAGCACTTATGGTGCACCTAAAAACATCGAAGACCTGCAAGGTCACAACGGCCTTTTTTATCAGCTGCACGATAAAGTGTATAACGAATGGGATTTCGTACACGGCGATAAACCGATAAAGGTAAAAATGCAGGGCAACAGAACAGCCAATGACGGTGAGATGGTAAGAAGATGGGCTGTAGCAGGGAAAGGCGTCGCCGTTAAATCAAGTTTAGATACCTGCGACGACATCATAAATGGTCGGCTTGTTACCTTATTGCCAGACTACCAACCGAAGCCCACGCAACTTTGGCTTATTTGCCCAAGCCGCCAGTCTATTACACCAGCGGTTAGGCTATTACGAGACATGCTAAAAGCGCGCTGCGCCGAGTGTTTAGCGCAGCTCAAAAAAGCAGGCGTTTACCTCTGACTATCTATTATACATCGCAGGTGCACCTTTACTAGGTGTGCTTGCTTTAATGAATTCACGTAGGTCTTGGTTAGACTGTTTCAAGTCATCGCGACGCAGGTACATCATGTGTCCGCTGCGATAACCTTTAAAGCTTAAACGGTCTTTTAAAGTGCCACTTTGATCTAGCTGCCACATGGTATATTTGGCATCAAAGTAATTCGTTGCACCATCGTAATACCCCGCTTGAATCATTACATTTAGATATGGATTTTGCGCCATGGCTAATCGTAAATTCTGCCCCGTTTGATTGTTACTTCTATCCCACGGATGCACGTTTCCGAACATGTTGTACTTAATGTCGGTTTTGTAGTTTAACTCTTCACGCAAATAGTAATTGATAGCAGGCGTGAAGGAATGTAGCCATGAGGTCAATTCAGCCCAATAGTCAGGGCGATCGCCACTTTGCTTAGCATCTATGCCCAAATAGCGACTATCCAAACGGCCTAAGGTCTTCCCTTCGTCTCGCAATAAGTCTTTCCAGAAGAAAGCTGTGCTTACATCTAAGTTATTTTGCGCAATAGACGCTTCGCTTAAACCAGAATAACGCGCCATTTGTTTTAGTACATCACGCTTCTCTGTATCACTTATAAAGCCACCTTTAGCGAGTGCCGGAATAAGCGTGTTGATAGTGAAATTTTCGACTTCGGGTAAGAGTTCAGTTAGGTCTTTATTTTGCAGTTCTGGTTCAAGTTTATTGTGATACCAAGCAGCAGCGGCAAAATAAGGCAGGCGATTGGCGGCCTTTACTGGCCCGTTGCGCTCAATGCCGATGTCTGTTGGTGACACCAATACGACGCCGTTTAAATACATCCACTGGCGATTTTGAAGTTCTAATGCTAGGCCTGAAACCCGTGTTGTTCCGTAACTTTCACCGATAAGATACTTAGGCGAACGCCAGCGATTATTACGTGTAACAAAGGTATTCACCCAGTCGGCCAAATAGCTAATATCCGCGTTTACGCCAAAGAACATCTTCTTTTGTTCATCCTTCGACGGCATGCTGCCATCAGCTTTCGGCAGTACTCGGCTGTAACCAGTGTTTACCGGGTTAACAAATACAATATCAGCAACATCTAAAATAGAATAAGGGTTGGTTTGAACGCCATAGGGCTGAACAGGGTAACCTTCGTCATCAATATTAAGAATACGTGGGCCTGTGTATGCTACATGCATCCACACTGACGCAGAGCCCGGGCCGCCGTTGAAAGAAATGATAAGCGGGCGCTTTGTATTATCTTTGACGTCGGTTCGCTTGTAGTACGTATAAAATAAAGTCGCAACCGCTTCGTCTTTACTGTTCCAAACCGGTTGAGTACCTGTCGTTGCGCTGTACTTTACGCGTTTGCCAAGAATTTTGGTTTCATGCTCCGTTACTACACTACTATCAATTTTAATCGCGCGAGCGTGAGAGGCCGAGCTTTCCTCTTGGGCTGAAGCACCGGTTGTTAAACCGATGAAAGCAATCATGACGGCCATTAGCCACGCAGATGGACGGTGAGTTGTTTTAGCGCGCGCTAGTAAACGGTGAATTTGTGATTTGTGTTTTGAGTTAACCTGACTGAATAACAGGTCTCTTGTATTTCTATTGAAAGAAAGATGATTTTTCATTTTTTCGTCTTTTGTGTGTCGTTAGTTTTTGGTTTTGTATTTGTTGAGCGCAAGCTAACCTGTTTTTCATACAGATCATCATTGCACTATGTTTGAGACTCTATCAATTAGGACTATATCGCTGTTAACAAGTGAGCTTAGCAATCAACGATAGAACTACCAATTTCTTCGATACGTTTCTGTTATGGTGACTAACCCTTATCGATATTTTCAGGGCCCCTGTCATTTATATGAGCGATGAGGTCTGGGAAAAATGTCATAAATCTCGCTTCTATTTCCTTTTTATTCGCACTTATATCATCTACCACGTGATGAAAAGTGTTCGCAAACCGAATTCGTTTAGCAACAACAGAGATGGCCCTAGCAATGCCCTCCTCTTTGGCATAATCTTCAAACCAATCGTGGGTTATCATGTGCCCTACGCTATACTGCATTGCCCTTGGCATAGTGGGCAGTCTCTGTTCTAGCAAGGAAAAACTTTGCTCTCGAAATTCATCAAAGCTTTGCGACGTGAACGTTGACCAATGCTTTATCAGCAAGTGGTCGAAATAGATATCTAGCGCCACAGGCGCAAATCGCCTGCGCTTTTTATCAAATAGTTTTTTTGCAGCCAAAACACTGTCGTGACTATCCGTAAACTTGTCCACTTCGTAGTGGTTTTTAAGACCTAGCTGAACCGCTTTTCCATATGTATTTATATCAACACCACGCCTGAAATCGCCAAGTAAATTACCAAAGTGGGAGTCGGCAGTAGGAAGCGCTAAAAAAAGGTGAGCAAGGTAATTCATTTTGTAATTTATTGGCCTCTATTTTAAGTTGTAACGGCTTGCAGGTATCAAGTAAAATCGGTGCTTAGTTCAGAAGCATCGAATTTGTATTGCCTCAGTCTAGGGCGCGCACAACTGCCTTGTCGACATTAATGTTGGAAGTTTGACAAATTCAAATGTAACTGAAAATTCGTAGCACTTAAAACCGAGTTTCAACATGTCTGTTATACCTTCTTCTGAAGTCACTTCTCTTCTGTCCCCTGTCAATGAATTTTTACATTGCGAGACGCCGCAGTCGTGGATTGACGAAGCGCAGAAAGAAGAAAACCTACGGGTTATTCTTACCGATCACTTAATATGCGAGCTTAAAGCAGCGCAGTCCGCTATGTATTTACTTCGTCGCTATGTGGCTGATGAGGAAACAAGTAAAGTATTGCTTGGCTGGCTGAAGCCCTATGAAGACTTCACCTACCGCCATGAGGGCGATTGGCAATTGCTAAATACTAAACACCTGTCTAAAAACGTGTTTAATGTTGAAGGTTTAGATCCGTTTAAAAAAGACATGTTAGATAAGATGGTCATGCTTATTAAAGAAGAGCTTCACCATTTTTATCAAGTACTCGAAATTATGCACGAGTTAGGCTTTGAATATAAGTCAGTGACATCAAGCCGTTATGCGAATGGGTTGTTACGTCACGTGCGCACTTACGAGCCTGAAAAGCTGGTTGATAAGCTTATTTGTGGCGCTTACATTGAAGCGCGCTCATGCGAGCGTTTTGCCAAACTCGCGCCCTATGTTTCCGAAGGTTTAGGCAAATTTTATGTGTCGCTGTTACGCTCAGAAGCCAGACACTTTGAAGATTATCTTACCCTTGCCGAGCAAATCGCCAAAACCGATATTTCAGAGCGCGTCGCTCATTTTGGAAGTGTTGAAAAATCACTTATTGAAAGTGACGATAAGGAACTGCGTTTTCACTCCGGCGTTCCTCAATCCAACTAGCACCCATAGCCGTTTATAAATTAATCAATTTTTATTGACGGCTTTGCTTTTCTGCTGCACACTCAGATTGTAAACATATTGTTAACGGCAGTGTTTGACGCCTTGCGTCGTGTTCGTGTTTTCTTAGTTTTACGGTTTGTCCGTGTGTTTACCCTGCCTCACAACAATATTCTTTAAAACAATAACGTTGGTGAACAAGGCGGGACATTATGATTTTAAATCATCTAATTGGTATTTACACTCACCCAAGAGAAGAATGGCAAACCATTGATACCAAACACGAAACCTATTTTTACGCGCTTACCCACATTGCTTTTATTGCACTTATTCCTTCCCTCGTAGCCTATTATTCTAGTGCGCATACAGGGTGGAGTATTGGTGCTGGAGACATAATACGGCTAAGCGAGAATACCGCTATTCTGATGGGTATCGGTATGTATTTTGGCTTAATTGCTGGTGTTGTGGCGCTGGCAGTGTTAATTCATGAGTTGGCTAAAGCGTTCGATGCAACACCTACGTATACCCAGTCCCTAGAACTTGCGGCTTATACTGCGACACCATTATTTATGGTCGGCTTTGCAGGTCTTTATCCTGAACTATGGGTAGTGATGACGGCACTGCTAGTGGGTATTAGCTACTCAGTTTACCTACTCTATTCCGGCGTACCTATTTTGATGCATATGCCAGAAGACAAAGGTTTCATTTACTCAAGCTCGGTAGTCACATGTGGGCTGGTTTTACTGGTTATTTTAATGACAGGCTCGGTATTAGTGTGGGGATTAACTGGCGGGCCAGTGTTCGTGCACTAAGGCTTTCAGTTATACACAAGATAGGATAGTAAAAAGCCGCTCTAAAAGCGGCTTTTCTCGTTCACTATCAACTTATTTCAAAGATGCTAATCAGCAGCATCAATGTTATGTACATCAAGGTTACTCAGTTCAGCTTGCACCACAGGTGCTTTTCTTGCTGCCTCACCCCGCGACATATCGATGCGCTCAAGATACTCCTGGTTGATATCGGCAGTGATATAGTTACCGTCAAATACTGATGTTTCAAAACGCTGAATCGTATCATTCTCTTCGCGAACGGCTTCAACCAGGTCAGAAATATCTTGGAAAATAAGACCGTCTGCTTGAATAAGCTCTGCAATCTGATCGATTTCTCGTCCGTATGCAATTAACTCATTTGCCGAAGGCATATCAATACCGTATACATTCGGGAAGCGAATTTCCGGTGCCGCCGACGCAAAGTACACTTTCTTTGCACCAGACTCTCGGGCCATTTCAATAATCTGACCCGATGTAGTACCGCGTACAATAGAGTCATCTACAAGCAATACACTTTTGCCTTTAAACTCGGATGATATGGCGTTTAGTTTACGACGCACTGACTTTTTACGCATGGTTTGGCCAGGCATAATAAAGGTTCTGCCGATATAGCGATTTTTAACAAAACCTTGGCGATAAGGCAGTTCAAGCGTGTTCGCAATTTGCAGCGCTACATCCATCGACGTTTCAGGAATAGGAATAACTACGTCGATATCAAGATCTGCCCATTCACGCTTAATTTTCTCACCTAGCTTGCGGCCCATGTTTACGCGGGACGCATAAACTGAAATACCATCAATAAAGCTATCTGGACGAGCAAAGTATACAAACTCGAAGATACATGGTGACGTTACCGGGTTCTCGGCGCACAATCTGGTATGAAGCTGACCTTCTTCGGTAATAAATACCGCTTCACCTGGCATTACATCGCGAACAAATTGGAAGCCTACAGCATCAAGTGCAACGCTTTCAGAGGCTACCATCCACTCTTCACCTAGTTCGCTCATACGCTTACCAAGTGCAAGCGGACGAATACCATGGGGGTCACGAAAAGCTACAATACCCTGACCGATAATGGCTGCAACTACAGCATAAGCACCGCGTATTTTCTTATGAACTTTAGTTACCACTTCAAATATGTGTTCAGCGCTTACGCTTAAGCCTGCTACCTGCTGTAGTTCGTGAGCAAGGATGTTAAGCAATAGCTCGGAATCTGACGTGGTATTAATGTGACGGCGTGCTATGCGGAACACTTCTTCTTGTAACTCATGTGCATTGGTTAAGTTACCGTTGTGAGCAAAGGCAATACCAAATGGCGAGTTTACATAAAATGGCTGTGCTTCCGCAGAGCTTGACGTACCCGCGGTTGGATAGCGAACATGACCAATACCCATGTTGCCTGATAACCTTTTCATATGACGCGTATGGAAAACATCTCGAACCAAGCCATTTGCCTTACGCAAATTAAACATATTTTGGTCGATAGTCATAATGCCTGCGGCATCCTGTCCACGGTGTTGAATAACCGTTAGACCGTCGTACAGTGACTGAGCTACGGGCGTTTTACCAACTATTCCGACTATACCACACATGTGCGTTACCTATTTCAAGCGGGATTTAAGAAACTGGAGGAGTCTTTCACATAACTGAAAAACCACTCAATGATGACACCAAACTCTGGAATGAGCACCGATGCTTGCCACCAATTAGAGGAAGCGGCGCCGGTGAAGGTATCCATAAAAAAGAGCAATGCGCTAACTATCAGCACGCCACGCAGAGCACCAAAAACTATACCAAGGGCCCTGTCTGTGCCAGACAACCCCGTTGCTTGTACCAATTGGCTTATGACGTAATTGATCATGCCGCCCAGAATGAGCGTTGTAATAAATAGCGCAGCGATCGCAGCGCCATTTTTCAGATAAGGATCGTCAATGGCTGTAAAGTAAACGGCAAGGTCAGCGTAGAAATTACTTGAAATAAAGAGTGCAGCAAACCACACCACTAACGAGATGGCTTCTTTAACAAACCCTCTAATAAGGCTTATTAAGGTAGATACCGCAATGATACCCAGTATGGAAAAGTCTACCCAGTTCATCGTCTCTTTATTGCGTTGATGTTGCTTTTTGTGATGAAGCAACGAGCCTTTGGCGAGATGGCGCGCATTCTAACAGAAGATAGAAATATTACTAGTCTGTAATGCAATCCGTGACACTTCCTTTCAGTAAGCGTGGTTCAAGTAGAAAGAATACGCCCTACTCAACTTTGAACGTGGTGACTTTCCCTTTGAGTTTCGTTAGCTCTTTCAAATGGGGAAGTGCCGATTCCAGTTTCTTTTTGTCTAAATCAGGGCCTACAAAAACTTTATTGAGCGGCCCCGAGCTGGTTTGAATTTTGCGACTGAACGCGCGATACCCAGCCTTTTCTAGCTTCGCCAACAATGCCTTTACGTTTTTTTCATGACGAAAGCTGCCAAGCTGAATAACCCAGCCTGCGTCATCATCGGCAGTGGCACTTTTCGTATCAACAACCGTTTGGCTCGCTAGCTCGTCCTCTTCTTCAAATGCTTTTGGCACTGGCGCTTTAGCAGCAGTAGCTTGGTCAGTACTTTTGCTGTCACCAGTACTTGAAGCAACCAGCTCTTCATCTAACGCTGTTTCATCTTCAATCTCCACAGCCGGAACCGCAGCTTTCGCTACCCGCTCTGAAGGGAAAGATTCAGGCTCTACGATGGGCTTTTTAGGTGGGTTTGAAGGAACAGAGACAAAGGGCTCTCTGTTCGTTTGCTTCTTGCCATCAAGAAAGTCTGGTAAAAAGATAACCGCTAGGGCGACAACAATAATTGTCCCCACCAGTCTATTCTTTAATGCCGATGTCACTGTGCTCTCCTGCTTGAATACACGGTTTTACTTACAATGCGCGTGTTAGTTTTGCTCAGCAAGTACGTCTGCAACGGTAACAAAAGAACCAAAAACGAGAATAAGTTCACCAGTTTGATAATCTGCAAGCGCACGTTGATATGCTGAAGTCACGTCTTGAAACGTATCTATATTCTCTATGGTTGTGCCGGCATTAACAAGTGCATTTTCAAGTACTTCTGCACTGCAACCTCGCGGCCCACTTGTTGAAGCTAAGTACCACTTTGCGTTAAGCCCTGAAAGAGGCGCCAAGGTTTCAGCAATTGACTTATCTTTGAGCATACCCACAACAACGCGCATCTGGCTAACGTCGTAACGATTTAGCCACTCTTGCATGGCCGTGGTAGCTTGTGGATTATGGGCGACATCTACGACAACAAGAGGCGATTCACTAATTGTTTGTTGGCGACCCGGCATAGTGGTATTTTCGATAATGTCCCTAACCACGCTTTCTTCGGGCAGTAAGTCTAAAAGCTCAAGTGCTGCTAATGCTGTGCTTGCATTTTGTAGAGGGATTTTGGGATAAGGTAGCGACGCGTAGCTGTTACTCTTTCCTTTCCAGCTCCACTCGCTGTAGTCACTTGCCACTACTGTGACGAAGTCTTGCGTGGCCCAGCGTACGTTTGCCTGTAACTCATTAGCCACATCGTAAAGAGAAGATGGCGGAAACAGTTCACCCACTACTACACTACCATTTTTACGCATAATACCGGCTTTCTCACGAGCAATTTTTTCCCTTGTATTGCCAAGCCAATCCTGATGATCAAGGTCAATAGTCGTAATAACGGCAAGATTAGGGTCTATAATGTTCGTAGCATCCAAGCGTCCACCTAAACCAACTTCAAGAATAACTACATCGACTGCCCATGACTGCATCATTTTCATTGCAGCGAGCGTACCAAATTCAAAATAAGTTAAGGTGATGGGTTCGCCAGCATTGCTCTTTCGCGCACTTTCTACAAACTCAAAAGCATCGACAAATTCACTGGCAGGCGGTAATTCGCCATTATAACGCACCCGTTCACGGTAATCGGTTAGATGAGGTGAGCTGTATACCGCAACACTTTTGCCTTGCGATAACATGGCTTGTTCAAGCAAGCGGCAAGTTGTGCCTTTCCCATTTGTTCCTGCGACGGTAATAACCAACGACTGACTGAGCGATAATGCCATGGCGTTAGCCACTTCTTTAACTCTGTCTAGCCCCATATCGATGGCGCTAGGATGAATAGATTCTAGGTAGGATAACCACTGACTCAGGCTTTTTTGCGAAGCTGAAGGCGCAGAGGCGCCTTCTTTATTTGGCACTGAGCCAGGTTTTAAATTGTTTTCGTTATTCACTAATTCTTGTAATGCAACTTAACCAACAGGCTGTGTAATCTATCACGCATATCTCTGCGGTCAATGATCATATCAATTGCACCTTTCTCAACAAGGAATTCACTGCGCTGGAAACCTTCCGGCAGCTTTTCTCTTACTGTTTGCTCGATTACGCGAGGGCCCGCGAAGCCAATAAGCGCCTTTGGCTCTGCTACGTTTACGTCACCAAGCATTGCCAAGCTTGCAGATACACCACCCATTGTTGGGTCGGTAAGCACACTAATATAAGGCAAACCTTTTTTGCTCATCTTAGCAAGCGCCGCCGATGTTTTAGCCATTTGCATTAGTGACATAAGCGCTTCTTGCATACGCGCACCACCACTTGCACTGAAGCAGATTAGCGGCATATCATTTTCTAAACATGCATTAACAGCGGCAACGAAACGTGCACCTACTACTGAGGCCATTGAACCGCCCATAAACGCAAATTCAAAACACGCAACCACTATCGGCATACCTTTTAACTTGCCCTGCATTACTACTAGGGCATCTTTTTCGTTAGTCGACTTTTGCGCTGCAACAATACGATCTTTGTAGCGTTTAGAATCTTTAAACTTAAGTACGTCTTGCGGCTCGTGCTCTGCACCTAACTCAACGCGATCGCCATCGTCTAAAAACGCATCGATGCGACGGCGTGCAGTAATGCGCATGTGGTGGTCGCATTTAGGGCAAACTTCCTGAAGTTTTTCCAGTTCGCTCTTATACAGCACTGCTTGGCATGAACCACACTTTGTCCATATACCTTCTGGCACATTACCTTTGGTTGAAGTTTGCGTGCGAGGAAGAATTTTTTGAATCCAGCTCATGGAAATTGAATCCTTTGTTTTTGTTTGCCGACCATGACGATTAATGTTTGTTCATACTTGTGGTCAACAACACATTAAATTTTTAAGTTTCATACTGTATTACAAAGAAAAAATACGTAACACAATAGAACAGCTACCTAATATAGCGCGCTATTAGACCACAATACAACGAAATGGAAAAAACAAAACTGGTCTTAGAAGTTGGCAAGCAGTGGTTTGGGGGTGGTGCATTTGATTTTGCCTAAGTTAACTACCGTAGAAAAGGCAGCTAACTCAGGCGTGAGTTACATCGGCCGCGAGGCAAAAGGCTTATACTTCTGGGAGAAAAAGCGGGCCTAACGGCGGTTTAGGCAAGTTATGCTCTTCAGGGTAAGTTACATCTACCAGATACAAACCATTTGGCTTTGCCGTGGCTGCTGATTTGCTTCTATCTTTTAGGCTTAATAAGTGAGCAATCCAATTAACGTCTTGCTCACCTGCCCCAATTTCAACTAGCGCGCCTGTGATATTGCGAACCATGTGATGCAAGAACGCATTGGCACGAATATCAATAATCACATAGCGACCTTGGCGATACACACTTACATCGGTCACATTGCGAAACGGGGTTTTACTTTGGCACAACGCCGCACGGAACGACGTAAAGTCTTGTTCACCCAATAGCGCTTGGGCAGCAAGATGCATTTTTCTCTCGTCTAATTCACGGTGAATGTGGGTAACGCCCGAGTTCAAAATTGCTGGGCGCATTTTTGCATTATGGATAACATAGCGATAGCGGCGATGGGTAGCAGAAAAACGAGCATGAAAATCATCGCTTACGTTTTTCGCCCAAGTAACAGCAACAGAGTTTGGAAGGTTAGCGTTAACCCCAAGCGTCCATGCGCGCTCTGACCGTGGAGCATCACAACTGAAGTGAACCACTTGCCCAGTCGCGTGCACACCAGCATCAGTGCGTCCAGCGCATTGCACTTCAATAGGTTGGTTGGCTACTGTCGATAGTGCCTTTTCAAGATGCTCTTGAACACTCGGTACTTCGCGCTGGCGTTGCCAACCGTAAACTGCAGCACCGTCGTATTCAATACCTAAGGCAATTCGCCCCATATCAGTTTTACCCCGTTTCTTAAAAGGCGCTAAGTGTAGTCATCTCGCTTACAACATGCAATGCTGCTTATAATCAAAGCCCAGCTACTGCGTGGCAAATAAATGCAAGTTAATGAAATCAAAAGCGGCCTGTATATCTTATCAATATACAGGCCGCTTAATACGACAATCAATGCAGGTTTACGCCTACTCCTACAAGTGAATTAAGTAATTTTTTGTAGAATTGAAGCCGCTTCCTGTTTCTGCTCTTCGCTGCCATCTTTCATTACTTCTTCAAGCAACTCCTTCGCAGCATCTGCATCTTCCATTTCAATGTATGCACGAGCCAAATCTAAATTGGCGTTTTGCCCTGCGTCTTTATCTATGTCAATTACTGTGTCTTCGTCAGAAACGCCAGTAAAATCAGATAAACTCACATCGAGATCTAGCGCTTGGCTATCTGGGTCAAGTTCGTCAGAGTCGTCGCCATCGTCCATCAATGCTTCTACATCAAGAAAATCTTCGGATGGCGTTTGAGGCTCACTTTCCGCGTCGACATCACTTAGTAAAGCAGCTAAATCTAAATCAGGATTATCAAGCTTCAGCTCTTCCTCTTGTTCCTTTTCAGGCTCAGCTTGTTCCGCACCCTGCTGGTCCTCTTCAATTTCCATAGGCGTGGCGATATCTAAGTCCACATCATCTGGAATGTCGAGGTCGTCTAACGCTAGTTCAGAGTCATCGTCTTCAAGGGCGAAAGTTTGTTCTTCGTTATCATCCTGCGCTGATTCTTTGTCATCGCCATCATCTAACTCGAAGGTATCGTCGTCTTCAGTTGCTTCAAGGTTGTCAGCGACATCCTCTTCCAACTCAAACGTGGCATCATCGTCAGCTTCCTGTTCAAGTTCGAGCGTATCTTCATCATTTTCGGTAACTGACTCTTGTGTATCTTCACTTTCGATGTCGCTTGTATCTACGGCATCATCTGACTCAAGGCTTTGAAGAAGTTCATCAAACTCAGCACTGTCTAAGTCATCGAGTATCTCGTTGTCGTCAACAGCATCGTCTTCGTCAGAGCCTGACAACCAATCGTCAAGACCAGGCACGTCATCAAGTTCGTTGAATTCTTTTTCTTTACTCTCTTCTGAGTCATCCTCGCTTGAATCTGGCTCTTGGACTGAGTCCATGTTTTCAGCACTACCAGAGTCTTCGAGTTGCTGATCACTTTCATCAACGCCGTCGACCTCTTGCTCAAGTTCAAAGCTGTCTATTTCATCAAATGCTTCATCTAACAGACTGTCGTCGTAATCATCACTGTCTTCTTCTGCCGGTGACTCAGATTCATCTTGGCCAAAATCATCCGATGAAGGCTCTTGTTCAGCTGATGGCTTTTCGACTGCTGAAGGCTCTATCTCACCGAAAGAAGGAATGTCGTCCATCATTTGCTTTTCAAACGCTTCGATGGCCTCATCTAACGGATCGTCTGCATCACTTTCCGTATTGCCTTCGGCGCTTTCATTGGCACTTTCTAGTTCAGATTCCGGATCTATCTCAGCTTCTACTTCTTCCTCGAATTCCAACTCTGCTTCAGGCTCAGGCTGAGACTCTAGCTCCGCTTCCAATTCAGGCTCTAGTTCTGATTCTGTATTGGCGTCTTGTTCGGGCTCTATTTCAACGCCCTGCTCTGGTTGACCTTCTAATTCTTGTTCTTGTTCTGGCTCTGGCTCTGGCTCTGGCTCTGGCTCTGCATTATCTTCAAGCTCGGTATCAGCGTCTGCGTCTACCTCAACCTTGTCTTCAGGTGTTAACTCGGCTTCTTCTGATTCAGTATCGAAGTCTAGTTCTGCTTCAGGTTCTGACTGAGACTCTAGCTCTGCTTCAGGCTCAGGCTGGGACTCTAGCTCCGCTTCCAATTCAGGCTCTAGTTCTGACTCTGTATCGGCGTATTGTTCGGCCTCTATTTCGGCGCCCTGCTCTGGTTGACCTTCTAATTCTTGTTCTGGCTCTGGCGCTGCATTATCTTCAAGCTCAGTATCAGCGTCAGCTTCCGCCTCAACCTTCTCTTCGGGTGCTAATTCGCCTTCTTCTGATTCAGTATCGAAGTCTAGTTCTGCTTCAGGTTCTGGCTGAGACTCTAGCTCTGCCTCCAGTTCAGGTGCTACTTCTGGCTCTATACCGGCTTTTTGTTCGGGCTCAACTTCAGCGCCCTGCTCTTGTGTGCCTTCTTGCTCTGGCTCTGGCTCTGGCTCTGGCTCTACATTATCTTCAAGATCGGTATCAGCGTCTGCGTCCACCTCAACCTTGTCTTCAGATGCTAACTCGCCTTCTTCTGATTCAGTATCGAAGTCTAGTTCTGCTTCAGGCTCAGGCTGAAACTCAAGCTCTGCTTCTAGCGCTGGTTCTGTTTCTTCAGGTTGTGTAACGGTTTCGTCTTCAGCATTAAATTCTGCATCTGTGTCATTTTCAGACTCTATTTCAGATTCAAGTTCAGAAAGCAGTTCGTCTGTTAGCTGATCTACGTCTTCGCTGGTGTTAGATTCCTCAGCTTCTAGTTCGGCGAGAAGCTCATCAGTTAGAGGGTCGCTAAAGTCATCTTCGTTTTCTTCGCCGTCAGAAAGAGTTAAGTCGGTATCTTCATCGTGAGCGTCTGGGCTAACTTCTGGCTCACCTTCCAGCTCCGCGAGTAACTCGTCAGTAAACGGGTCCTCAAAATCCCCTTCATCTTCTACTTGAGAAGGTGACTCACTTGAAATGTTTTCATCTTCAGGTATTTGATCCGCTGAAGGCTCTTCCGCTAGTTCATCTTCTGCCTGAAGTTCAGCGATAAGGTCGTCGGATAGAGGGTCACTGAAATCAGCATCCGTTTCTATTTCGTCGGTAACTATTTCATCTAAATCATCAGTGATAGCATCAAGACTCTGGATAGACTGAGGTGACGGTGCCGATGTAGTTATTTCATCTTCAATATCGTCTTCGTCATCTTCTTCGCCTAAACCACCCATCATTTCAATTTGCTCTATTTCGTTAAGCAAATCGTCGGTGATCTTATCTATTTCGTTGTTTTGCTGATTTATCTCATCGTCGAGCTTACTCAGCATGTCCTCATTGATAAGGTCATCGTTACTGTCTAACTCATCGGTAAGGCCTGCGTCAACGCCATGCTCTTCAAGCAAATCATCAATGCTTATCTCTGGCTTATCGTCTTCATCTTCTACATTTGGTAAAGATGAATGACTTTCTTCCTCTCCAGCCTCTGATACCGAATCAACAGAACTTGCAAGCAAGGCGTCTATATCGTCTTCGTCGACGTTTTCAGAGTCGGAAGTTCCGTTAACCTCAGCAAGGATATCATCAGGGTCTATATCACCTGACTCATTGAGTTCATTACTTTCAGGTTCTTCGGTGCCTTGACTTTGTACATCATCAAGCAAATCATCAATATCAAAATCGTCGTCATCTACTGATACAGCTTCTTCAGTAGCCGCGGCCTCAGGCTCGCTATCATCTGCCGCATCTTCATCAAAGATATCGTCATCACCTGAAAGGTCAAAGCCTTCTAGGTCATCTGCGTCTTTGTCATTTAACACTTTGTCTGACAGGTCATCATCATCAAATAAGCTGTCTAACTCGCTCTGGTCAAGCTCATCATCACCAGCCTCGAACAGATCGTCTCCACCATCGTCTGGCACTAACATATCATCTTCGAGGTCAGCAAAGGTTTCTAGCTCGTCATCGAGACTTTCTTCTAAATCTGAAGTCAGAACGTCATCAAGCAGGTCGTCATCATTGAACAAATCATCATCTGACAACTCCGCTTTATCATCAAAGTCAGGGGCTAATGCGCTTGAAAGATCATCAATGTCAGCATCTGGAACCGGTACTTCATCGTTATCAGCGGTAATAGTAGGGCTAGGTGCAGGCGCCTCTTCCGGCTTGCTGTTGCGTTTCAGCAGCCACATTATGAGTCCACCTACCAACAACAGTGACAGAATTGCAGAACCGATGATTAAGCTTAGCGGGCTGGTAAGTGCGCTTAAAAACGAAGACTGTTTTTCTGCTTCTCGCTGCGCTTGCTCGGCTTTAATCATATCGAGCAGTTCTTGCTGCAGCGCCACTTGCATATCAAGCTGACTCTTAACGTCACCTTCAACTTGGCTACGCAAGGTTTCTAGCTCACCGTTTACGGCCTCAACACGCTCGTACAAGCGTCTGTTTTCGTTAAGAATCGCTTCAACATTTTCTAGTGAGGCGGCAAATTGCATACGCAGTTCGTCAAACTGACGGGTTTGTTCTTGATCTAAGCGGGTGATCTTTTGCTCAATGTCAGTTTGTGTTTGAGAGAGGTCTTGTTGGTTAACTAATGGGGATGCTGGTTTAACATTCCTTACGCTGCTACCAGGCTTGTTAAGCGTTTCAGCGAATGCCCTATCGTCTTGCTCAGCTCGCATTTGGGCTTTTTGTTTGTCGATTCTGGCAATATAACGCTCAGACGGCAGCTTCAAAATCGCGCCATCTACTAACAAGTTTAAGTTGCCATTTTCAAATGCGTTGGGGTTGAGTTCATAGATAGCAGTCATAACCTGATAAACACTCAGGTTATTGTTTTGGCGATAGCGCTCGGCGATACGCCACAGGGTATCGTTAGCGTCTATAGGTCCGTACTCTAGACCCGAATATTGATCAGTTGCGTCTTTAGGACCTTTTAAGAAGGTAGCGCGTTCTTGTGCATCAACAGTGATTATAGGGCCAGACAAACATAATGTGAGTAAAAGTAAGCCCGTCAAATGCAATTTCATAGCAGTCCTATATGCCCTCAAGCGTCTTTACCACCCGGTCGTATGGGCGGATTTTTTAGCCAATCACTACAGAAAAATTTATTGGCTTTTATTTTTATTCTTAAGCCACCTTGAAACCATTAATCGTCAAGCTAGCGTTTTTCAGTCTAATATGACCCTGGCAGTAAGATTTGTTTGCGCTTTTTAGAGTTCTTACTCTTCGCCTAAGTGTCTGACTGACTATTGTTTTTAACGTTGTTCTGTTCCTAACCCTACAAACTATAAACCAGTTATTCAGGGTGATCTAGTTAGACAGTAGTATTGGTCTAATCTAATGTTTAAAGTTTTGCTAAATGCTGCTTGTTTAATGCCCTTAGATTTATCTTCCCATTGCGTCAAGAACGCCAATTTCGCTACACACGTTATCTCTTTTACAGTGCAACAGACGCATTTTTTACATCGCACCAAACACCCTGCTTAGTTTGCGTATCGGCAAGCACAGAAAAAGGTTTACCTTTTCCTGTGCATATCCGATTAATCAGAAGCAGAACCTCTGTTGAACCGTTTACAGGTAATCGCGAATTAGCGTTTCAGCAATTTGAATGCTGTTTGTTGCTGCGCCTTTACGGATATTGTCAGAAACTACCCATAAATTTAAGCCACAAGGGTGTGTAATGTCGTTTCTAATTCTGCCCACGTGCACAATGTCGTTACCGCTAGCACTACTAACCTGAGTTGGGAACTGCTCATTTCCATCGTACACGGTAACACCTGGTGCATCGGCTAGAAGCTCTTTAACATGCTGTGCATCTATCGGAGAACGTGTTTCTAAGTGAATTGCTTCCGCATGACCGTAAAATACAGGCACACGTACCGCAGTAGCGTTTACCAAAATACTTTGGTCACCCATGATTTTTTGGGTTTCCCACAGCATTTTCATTTCTTCTTTGGTGTAGTCGTTATCTTGGAAAACATCGATTTGAGGGATAACGTTAAAGGCAATTTGTCGACTAAATGACTCTGACTTCACTTCACGAGCATTTAGCAAACCCGCAGTTTGTTTAGCCAGCTCTTCCATGGCTTCTTTACCTGCACCAGACACTGACTGGTAGGTACACACGTTAATACGGTCAATACCAACAGCTTCTTGTATTGGTTGAAGTGCTACTAACATTTGAATAGTTGAGCAGTTTGGGTTCGCAATTATGTTTCTATTGCGAAACTCTGCCAGTGCATGCGCGTTAACTTCTGGCACTACAAGAGGGATATCAGGCTCGTAACGAAACTCTGAAGTATTGTCGATTACAATACAGCCTTCTTCTGCGGCTAGCGGCGCAAATTTTGCTGAGATACTTCCACCGGCTGAGAAAAAACCTAATTGTACTAATGACCAATCGAAGTCGTCAGCATCTAATACTTCAATGTCTTCGCCTTTAAACGATACAGTACTACCAGCTGAACGTTTACTGGCAAGCGGATACAAACGGTTTACCGGAAAGTCTCGCTCTTCTAATAGTTCAATCATGGTTTGGCCCACTAAACCAGTGGCACCAAGTACCGCTACGTCAAACGCTTGCGACATAATGCTTTATGCTCCTAATAAAAAAATATCTAAACCAGACTAACGGAAAAGCCTAGTTTGGTGAAAGTGTTTTGAATTTGTTTGCTGGTGTTCTTTGGCAATTGTAACGCATAGGCGCTGCACTCGCGACGTACTCTGTATTGCTTGCGCAGTGCAGAAAACGTATTCGCTACATCAGATTTCGTCTTTTCGTTATTTTTTGATGTTGTTGAAAAAGCGTTTCTCGTTATTTCGTCATCAATAGCGACATCGTACACCTTGTGAAATACTGCTGTAAGATCTTCAACCGATAAGCGAGATGCTTCTGGCGATGCTAAATCACCGTTTATTGGGCTGGTCTTATCTAGAAAGTCGCTGAGCTCTTTATCTGGTGCTGTACCCACTACTTCACATATTTGCTCGTAAATCATTTGTGTACCGCGCACTTTGCCTTCAACAGAGTGACCCGCAATATGTGGCGTACCGAACCAAACATGGTCAAATAGCGCTGTGTTTATTGCGGGCTCATTATCAAATACATCGAGCACCACCGTTGGCGCCTGTACTTGTTGAAGCAGGTTAAGTAGCGCTTCTTCATCTATAACCTCACCCCGACATGCATTGATAAGCAGCTGGTCAGGTGTTAATGCTTCAAGAAAAGTCTGGTCGATCATCTGATACGTGGGATAGTCGCCGCCTTTAATGAAAGGCACATGAAGCGAGACAACGTCGCACGTTGCAATTTGTGCTAAATCTACAAACGACTGACCGTTGTGCTGTGTTTTACCAGTACTTGCTAACGCTTGTTGTAGCGGAGGGTCGTACAAGCAGTGTTTAACATCAATTGCCGTTAAAATACGTGATAGCGCGCTTCCCACGTTACCGGCCCCTACTATACCTACTGTCGCATTGTACAAGTCGAGCTTTTGGGCTTTTTGTGCATGTAATAAAACACTTAATACGTACTCAGCAACTGCAACGGCATTACACCCTGCTGCGCTGCTATGGGCAATACCGACCTTGTCTAGATGTATTTTATCTAGATGATTGGTTCCTGCCGTTGCTGTGGTAACAAACTTAAGCTTGTTAGCGTTCGTTAACAGTTCAGGGGTAACCTTGGTGGTAGAACGCAGCGCAAGAATATCAACATCGCACAACATTTCTGGCACAAGAGACTGCCAAGCATAGGTTTCAACTTGACCTACGCTGTTAAGGTAATCTGTGCCAAAAGGAATGGTATCTTCAAGAAGTATTTTCATGGCGCTAAGTGTACCTTAAGTTAGGCTTTTAGTAACCTAGCGCCCTTAATTTACTTGCTTTTAATTGGCTTTAATTTACGTCATTTAATACAGGGTTGGCTGCAATATTTAAGATAAGGCCGAAATACAAACAATCTGTTTAAAACGATAGCTTTTATGATAAGAGCTATTAGGCTAGTTCTTTTTTGCCTACCTCACCATTGTAGAGCTTTCTGTTAGATAACGTTTAACTTCAAACCATTACTTATCGTATCCAGGGAAGCGACGCTCAACGCGACGTTTAATACCTGGCCATGCCAGTGACCCACCCGCTTGCCTGGTAACTTGCTCGGCTTGAGCGCGAATACCCTCTAGAATTGCCGAGTGAATAGGAATCAACGGCTTACCTGTAGCCTGGGCTTTTAGCTGAATTTCACAGGCGCGCTGCATAATAAACATAAACAAAAAGGCATCTGGAATATTATCAGCACAGGTTAAAAGCCCGTGATTGCGCAAAATCATAAATTGAGTATCGCCAAGGTCGCGAACCAGCCGAGCTTTTTCTTCTGGGTTCAACGCCACCCCTTCATAGGCATGATAAGAAAGGGACGCCAGTGGAAAAAGGGACTGCTGCGAGTAAGGCTGTAGACCGTCCTCTAAAATGGAAACCGCCACGCCTTCTGCTGTGTGCAAATGCAAAACGCATTTGGCATCGTCACGTGCTTCATGAACTGCGCTGTGAATAGTAAAACCTGCAGGGTTAATATCGTACTCGCTTTCCATTACTTTGTTACCGTGCAAATCAACTTTTACCAAACTTGATGCAGTAACCTCATCAAACATTAAACCGTAAGGGTTAATTAAAAAATGATGGTCAGGCCCTGGTACACGAGCGGAAATGTGAGTAAAAATAAGGTCATCCCAACCATACATAGCAACCGCACGGTAACACGCGGCAAGGTCAACACGGGTTTGCCATTCTTCACTGCTTACCTTCGACTTTACTGAATCTGTCATAGCTTTACTCTTTTTATATTTAAAACGATTCCATTGAGATTTGTCGTTTTAGGCTTGTCAGCCCCTTTATGAAGGCTCCTCACCTTAAGCGCTTCAATGAAACTTCCATTTACTTTCTCTTACCGCCTACATTACGCGCAGTAATTGCTATACACTGTCGGATATACGACATTGTAAGTAATTTGTTAAATGGAAAAATTTAAACCTGTTCTGGCTGGCTCTACGTGGTTTAGCGCGATCCCTTCTTATTTACAGGAGGCTATGTTCGAAAAGATGCGCCTTAAGCATTTAAAAGCAGGACAGCAATTGCATGCCAAAGGTGAAGACGGTGTAGGTTTCTATGGTGTGTGCGAAGGCCGCTTAAGAGTTGTGACCGTGGGTGTAGACGGTCGCGAAATGCTATTTGCGTTGCTGGGGCCCGGCACCTGGTTTGGTGAAATATCAATGTTCGACGACCTCCCTCGTACCCACGACAACTTCTGTGAAACGAACTCCACCGTTGCTATTATTCAAAAAAACGCGTTTAAGGCATTACTTGAGCAGTACCCAGAATTGTATCCGCATTTTACTCGGCTTTTATGCACGCGAGTGCGCAGTGCATTTCAATTTATTGACTCAAGCGCAGGGCTTAGCCTCAAACATCAGCTGGTGAAACGGCTATTAATGCTTACCACTAGCTATGGCCAGCATTTACCTAAAAACAACGCGATTACACTCACCCTCTCGCAGGAGTCTTTGGCGCAAATGATAAATAGCAGTAGGCAAACGGTTAATCAGCTTTTAGGTGAGCTTGAAAGTGAAGGTTTACTGAAACGGCATTATGGGAAAATTACTATTCCCGAGCCAAATACCTTGTTTAGTCGTTACCAGTTTATTTGACCGAAATAATTAGCTGAATTGCTCAAGAGTTTGTGGAATATTATTAAAAGCGCAGAAACGCAAAGAAAAGGAAAGTTCGCATTGAAAATTTTATCTGCCAGCATAGTTTTGCTTTTCATGGTTGGTTTTGTTTATCAGTCATATTCAAGCTATGTCGATTCCACCTCCTTTAACAAGCATGGAGAAATGATAGACGTCGGTGGCTACAGTCTTTATGTCGAGGATTCTGGAACAGGAAAAGTTACCGTTATTTTTGATGCTGGTATGGGTGATGACTCGTCAGTCTGGAATAAAGTAGCAGAGGAAGTCTCACAGTTTTCTCGGGTCATTACCTATGATAGAGCTGGCCTTGGATGGAGTGAAAAAAGCCCGCACGAGAGAACCAGTAAAACTATTGTCTCTGAACTTCATTTGGTTCTAGAAAAGAAAGACATTACTGCACCAATAATCCTTGTAGGCCATTCATTTGGCGGGGTAAACATGCAACGCTATGCTCTCACCTATCCCGAATATATAGCCGCTTTGGTGTTGGTAGACTCTGCCCATGAAGATCAGATAGATGAGATGCCTCAAACGAATTCTCTTCAAAAATATCTATTTAAATTTGGAATGTGGGCAGCCCCTGTCGGTATTCCCAGATTGTATCTTTCCAACACTAATCCAGAAGAAAAAGCCAAAAAAAGTACAACCAAACATCAATATACCAGCTTAGATGAAGCCGAATACTTTCCAAGAAGCCTTAGTGAATTAAATGAATTAACGCCTAACTTTGGCAATTTGCCTTTGGTGGTGGTTGCACGCAATAAAGCATCTTCTGAAATCGATAATACCAAAACTAGAGATTTGGTATGGGCGACTTTGCAGGAAGACATCGCCGCTCGCTCTACCGATAGCACAATTGTTTTTTCAGGGGAACGACAGCATTCTATTCACAAAAGGCAGCCAGAAATTGTTATTGAAGCAATCCAAAAGTTAGCTGAAAAGCTTTAAGTAATACTAGGATTCCGCCGTGGAATGCTTAGTAGTTATTTTCCGAAAACTTAGTAATAACACAGTAGCCCTTTACTAATATTAGGGTGAGCTTACGGTTTTACTTAGACGGATATGGATTTGTACGTGACGTACTGTGTTGAACAGTGCAACTTCGTTTCCGTCCTTAAGGTCTGCTTAAAACAAGGAGCGGACACCGAGTTTTTTTGTTGGCTTGATTTAGAGCCAGTCAACGACGTCTTGCCCACCCAGAATTGCCATTATCTCAACTTCAACACCATTGTATCGATAGTAAATACTGTCTGAGCCGTAAGCGCAGCGTCTATACCCCTGTCGAATATGGTCAACTGATTGGTATGCCGATGGATTACTCGCAATTTTTTCAAATGTCTGAAAAAAACCTTCGAAATACTTATCTGCTTGGAGTTCGCCAAATTCTACAAATCCATATGTATAAATACGCCTTAGATCCTTTTTTGCATTCAGCGATAGCTTGTAGCTTTCCATTTATCTTTTTAACTCAGCCTTGAATTCTTTCAGCATATCTTCAGGCGATTGTTCAATGAATCCGCTTCTCTCTGCGCTGACGAGCTTTTGATTGATTTCCTCAGCGCGTCTGGCCCGGCGAATCAAATCATTCACGAGTTCACTTTTGTTTGCATATTCTCGCGTATCTTCAACATGACTCTTGAGCCACGCATCATTTTTTTCGGTCAGAGTAATACTTTGACGAGGCATGACATTTACTCCAATAGACATCATCTGGTGCAATATTACACCAGACTTAGTTAAATGTCAGCATTTGGTAACTGAGAGACAATAAAAGCCGAAATTATCACAGGCAACTTGAGTGGCTGGTAAATGTACGCAGCCGAAGAATAGTCTTTTCTGGCAAACGAAAAGCTATGAATGTCCTTACCAAAGATGAATGCAGACGATTTTACTGTGAGTCTACTAGCCTTAAAGGTGGAGAAATTCACTCCCCCTAGGACCGCTTCACGTACTTTTCTGCCCTACAGGAAGAATTGACTGGCACAAACAATGAGCAGACTTCCTACCGAGCGAAATTTTAGTCAATGAGCATTAAAAAATGCGGCTCTTATTTTTTCCGTCGCTTTATTCGGTACAATGGCGAAGTACTTTGATTTTCGTATTAACCAACAAACGGTTTTCAAAGCACTATTCGTACGATATATACATAATTGCCTCACGCGCAAAAGCGAGGAAAATAGAACCTCCCAACTTTTTGCCGTCACAGTGAAAGCGGCACAACCTTCTCTGCTATACACTTACCATTCATCATTTTTACGTTTTTCAGTATTGCTCTGTTAGCATATTTGTTAAGCTCAGCGCGAAACGCATAAATTACACCTCTTTCTATTACTGGGTCTATATATATTCTGTTTCCGCATTCATGCTTCGGATCCTTAACTGGCTTGCCGTCTTCATCCAGTAACCTGAAGAGAGCAAATTCCGGCATTAATCTGAGCATCGATACACGCATATCTCCAATGACATGATCGCCTGCCACAACGACTTTGTCTTGCTGCGCTTTTTTTTGTTCTGCTTTCTTTTTGGCAACGTCTTCAGCGCTTGCCAGTACTTTAAACCCGGTAAAAGTGCATTGCAGACCACCAGCACCGTAATGTCGCTGAACACCACTGAGTTCAATACTGGCACCCGCGTACTTATTAACAAAAGTAATATATTCTTCAGCGGTGTAACTCTCGTCTTTATAATACATTCTGCACGAGCGATAGCTGCTATTCCCTAAAAAAAGCTCTAAAGGGTACTGCGCCTTTAAGCCATAAGCCCGCGCCATATTTTCACGACTGCTATTGTACATTAAAGGTATTTCAGCAATGCTCGTTTTACTAGCTAGTATTCCGCTTACGACCCCAACACTTTCCGAGCGTTTAATGCTGGAGTTATTAGCCAATGCATGTAAGGAAAAAAGTACCCAAACCACCACGAAAATCGATTTCTTATTAAATATCATACTCAGCATCCTTGATGAAATTGTACAGCTTCAACTGATTACAAAGTGAACAAATACTATATTCTACTCTCTGTTACAACTGTCTTTTTGGTGACCTGATTCATTCAACAAATGTTTGTGTTGGTATTTGTGAAACCTACGCCTGTTAGTATCAGAGGAAAACTGCTTTTTTAGGCCAACTAATACTAAATAAATTCGTCATAAAGTTAGTATATTTAGCAAATGATAGGAAATAGCAACCAAGTCAAAGTGAAAAGAATAAGTACAAAAGCATTTTCATCAGTGGGTAGTTAATAGCGAATATGTTTGCCTACTAATTAAAACAACTTTACCCTAACCTTCGCCTGAGAATAGTTTTTGCGTTTTTCTGCAGCGTATTGAAGTTTGCTCTTCATCGGAAAAAATTGAAAATAAGTGATAACAAGGAATAGTTATAATGTCTAATTTTGCAGCCCGTCTAGTCATTAGTTTTCTACTATTGATTGGTTTATTCGCCTGCCAACCATCTTCAAAACCTGAAAAGCCTCTTAATAGCCCATCACAACAAACTATCGAGCTTGACCGACTTTTTGCCCAATTCGATGATATAAAAAAGCCAGGGGCCTCAGTTGCAGTTCTGCAGGATGGAGAGATTATATTTTCAAAAGGTTATGGTAGTGCAAACCTAGAATACGATATACCTGTTACGCCAGAAACTATGTTTCACGTTGCATCTGTATCTAAGCAATTTACCGTATTCGCCATTCTTCTACTTGCAGAAGAAGGTAAGTTAAATTTCGATGATGACATACGACAATACATTCCAGAAGTGCCAGACTTTGGTCACACCATAACTTTACGACACTTAGCATCACATACAAGCGGCATGCGAGATCAATGGAATTTGTTGCGTATGGCTGGTTGGCGATTAGATGACGTAATCACTACCGAACACGTACTAAAAATAGTAGCCCGACAAAAAGAGCTAAACTTCAAACCGGGAGAAGAGTTTCTGTACTCAAATACCGGGTTTACACTATTAGCAGAGGTTGTTGCACGGGTTAGCGGTAAATCTTTTGCTCAATTCACACAAGAAAGGCTGTTTACTCCATTGAATATGACTAACAGCTTGTTTTATGACGACCATCAGAAGATCGTTAGCAATAGGGCCTACTCATACGAGCTCGATGGTAATAGTTACAAAAAAAGTGTGTTGAACTTTTCAAATGTTGGTGCAACCAGTTTGTTTACGACCGCAGAAGATCTGCTGAAATGGTCAGCTAATTTTAGCGAACCGACTGTGGGTAGCCCCGCTATAATCGAGCAAATGAATACCCTTGCGTCCTTAAACAATGGAGAAACATTTGGTGGCGCATATGGGCAATTTATTAGCCATTACAAAGGTACCAAATATATTCAGCATAGCGGCGGAGACGCAGGATTTCGTTCGTATTTGGCTCGATTCCCTAAACAAAATTTAGCAATAGCAATATTGAATAATGGCGCAGATGCAAGGCCATGGGAATTGGCTCTACAAATTGCTGACAGACTTTTGAAGAAAGACCCCCCTCCACCTCAGAACGCGATTGCTAACGCATTTCTGGAGTCGATCTCACCTAAACAAATATCTGATTCTATTGAGTTAGATGAAGAGACACTCAATGCCTATGTGGGCCACTATTGGTATGAACCAGAAGCGTACTCACGAGAGATTTATTTAGAAAACGGTAAACTAATGTATTCAAGAGGCCAAGACGACGTAAGCGTACTCGCTCCTATCAGCGAAAACACCTTTAAAATGCTGAATGTAGAGGGAGAGATTTATGTTGAATTTACTAAAGATGACGATGAAAGCTTAATGACAGTGCAGGTAGACAATGTCGATACGTATGTGTCGGTTGGCTATACACCAGTCAAAATAACCAAAACCTGGTTATCGCAATTCGCCGGCAGTTACTTCAGCCCTGAGCTTTCTTCCACTTACCACTTTTCACCAGAAAATAAACAGCTGAAAATTTCTCATCACCGCCTAAGCGACCATTATATTGCGCCAGTCAAAGGTGACTTTTTTAGCTCACAAGTTGGAGATATCCTATTTGAGCGCGATGTTCACGGTGAGGTGAATGGCTTCAGGATATCTAACGGTCGTGTTCGCAATCTTTACTTTAGAAAGCTTTAGACAAAAACAACTTTTAATTTGTTCTCTTATCAATTAGGGCTATAAACAAAACGAAGTGAAACAACCGCCATGTTTGTGGCTCAGCGAGCCCGCGAGCGACTTTATTGGATTGTTAGCAGACACCAGCTAGTAATGGTAACGACACGAGATAACCGTAATTGCGGTATCATCCACGGCATATACCAAACGGTTGGTGTCATCTATTCTACGTGACCAGAAACCAGCAAGATTTTCTTTTAAAGGTTCAGGCTTTCCAATTCCATCAAATGGAGAGCGCTTAACATCGGTTATTAATTTATTGATACGTTTCAAGGTTTTCTTGTCTTGGGATTGCCAATAAACGTAGCTATTCCAAGCTTCATCAGTCCATGACAACAACCTGTCACTCATCAATAAGTTCTCGCTGTGCCGTTTTTGCCGCTTTAAACTGTGTAATCGAACGATTTAAGTGTTCAGCATTCGCTGGAGAACGAAGTAGATGAACGGTTTCCATAAGGCTGTTGTAGTAATCTAATGACATTACAACCGCATCTTCTGAGTCACGACGAGTGATTACTGTTGTATCTGCATCGTTGACTACATTGTCCAAAACGGCTTTTAGTCCATTTCTTGCTTCTGTAAAAGAGACAATGCGCATTTTTCACCCCACTTGTACATTATATGGGACATATTCTAGACTGCAAATGAGCACATGTACAGGATATTGTGCATTACAGAGGCGTGATAGTTAAAAGCTTATTGCTGACACTTCATAGTAACGAATGTGGGACGTTTGCTTCACCTATAAAACTCTCGATTACAATCACTCAAGCAACAACGTTGCTAAAGTGATTGTCATCAAAATGCAGGTTTAATTGAAAAACGGTAATAAAAAAGGGCGTTAACACAAACACTCAAGGTGTTCAGGTTTACGCCCTTTTTAGTTTAAAGCTTCTTAAAATGAAGCTAAAAATTTTCTGTACCTAGCTTCTTTGACTAGCCATTATAACGCTGCATAACTAACGTTGCGTTAGTGCCGCCGAAGCCAAAGCTATTTGACATCACTGTGTTTAGCGTTGCTTCACGTGCTTCAGTAACAATATCTAGCCCTTGTGCTGCATCGTCCAGCGTGTCGATGTTAATTGATGGCGCGATAAAGTTATTTTCCATCATCAACAAGCTATAGATAGCTTCGTTTACACCCGCTGCACCTAGTGCGTGACCTGTCAGAGACTTTGTTGCACTAATAGGTACGCCGGCTTGGCCAAACACTTCTTGAATCGCCGCAAGTTCTTTTACATCACCTACAGGCGTTGATGTACCGTGGGTATTCAAGTAATCGATTGGAGCATCGATATTTTGCATCGCCATCTTCATACAGCGAATTGCTCCTTCACCCGATGGTGCAACCATGTCGAAGCCATCTGATGTAGCACCGTAACCTACTACTTCACCGTAGATTTTTGCGCCGCGTGCTAGTGCGTGCTCAAGTTCTTCAACAACGACCATACCGCCGCCGCCTGAACTTACAAAGCCGTCGCGTGCCGCATCATAAGTACGTGATGCCACAGCTGGATTATCGTTATATTTGGAGCTTAGTGCGCCCATAGCGTCGAATTGGCTTGATAGTGACCAATGTAGTTCTTCGCCGCCACCGGCGAATACTACGTCTTGCTTACCAAGCTGAATAAGCTCTAGCGCATTACCAATACAGTGGGCGCTGGTTGCACACGCCGAGGCAATCGAATAGTTCACGCCGCGAATTTTAAACGGTGTGGCTAAGCACGCTGATACCGTAGATGCCATACAGCGAGGAACCATGTATGGGCCTACACGCTTAACGCCCTTTTCGCGAAGAATATCTGCAGAAAGCACTTGGTTTTCAGAAGACGCGCCACCTGAGCCTGCGATAATACCTGTGCGCTCGTTTGAAATGTCACTTTCTTCTAAACCAGAGTCTGCAATAGCTTGCTGCATTGCCACGTATGCGTAGCCCGCTGCATCGCCCATAAAACGCATAGCTTTACGGTCGATGTGCTCTTTTAAATCGATATCAATGTCGCCCCAAACTTGGCTGCGAAGGCCCATTTCGGCGAACTGTTCTGAAAATGTAATTCCAGACTTACCCGCTTTTAGTGAAGCAAGTACGTCTTCTTTATTTACGCCGATGCTTGATACGATACCAAGACCGGTGATAACTGCTCTTCTCATAGTTTACCCTTTGCGTTGTTGCGGCTTATGGTAACGATTTTGAATGGTAAAGTGGTCTGCTCTGCCGATTGCCCCACTGGAATTAGTTAAACGTCAGCGTTGCAGCAACAGCCTTAGTACCGTGCTTATGTTTACGAACAGGAGGTTTCCCAGTTCCTTTCTTTTATCGCTTTTACCGTCTGCGGCTACTTATTTTTTATTCTAATAAGTCCAATGTACCACGAATGCACAGGGTCATGACCAGTGTTAATTTATACCTTCACAAAACCTTCAAAATAGCTTTAGTGATTTCTTTTATTGACTAAATTGAGCTCTAAGTTTGTTCTTAAATATTTTACCCGTATCTTCTCTGGGCAGAGCATCGAGTATTTGCAACATTTTAGGCCACTTAAACCGCGCTAGCTTGCCACCTAAATACCCGTGTAGCGTATCAATAGAAAGCGTATTGCCGGGTGAGCATTGAACAGCCACCACAACTTTTTCGCCATACTCAGCATCAGGCACACCGAATACCGCACAGTCTGTAACCTCAGGCATTTCTATGATGACGCTCTCTATTTCAGCAGGAAATATATTGGCGCCACCTGAGATGATCATGTCTTTTTTTCTATCGCAAATATATAAGTAACCATCTTTGTCCACATAACCCATATCGCCTAATGTCGTGAATTCACCAGCGTGTAAGTCACTCGAAGCGCCCGTAGTATTGGTATATTTGAATGGCGCGAACATAGAAAGATGCGCGTATATAACGCCAATGTCCCCTACTTCACACTCCTCTTTATTGTCGCTCAGTATTTTAATTGCGGCACCGGGAATGGGTTTACCCACAGAATTTGGCTTATCTAATGCTTCTTGAGATGAAATTAGGGTCATAAAGCCTAATTCACTAGCACCATAAGATTCATAGAAAATTGGACCAAACCAATTAATCATTGCTTCTTTCACATCGCTTGGCAGTGCGGACCCAGTTGATAAGGCAAATCGCAAGCTTGAAGTGTCGTATTTGCTTCTTATCGACTCGGGCAGTTTAAGTAGCCTCACCATCATGGTAGGAACGATATAGGCGTGAGTAAGTTTAAACCGCTCTATGTCTTGTAAAAAGCGTTCGGGGTCGAATTTAGGCTCAATGTATACATCAATATTACCCGCTGCTAAACAGCAGAGCGTAAGCGCATGTGGTGCGCTGTGATAAAGCGGTGCAGATACGAAAAAGCGATCGCCTTCCGACAATTGCATTAACGCTTCAGAGAGTCCTTTGAATATTAAATAAGGATCAGGACGTGTTAAGTCTTCATCGCGCTTAATGCCTTTAGGTTTTCCTGTACTGCCCGACGTGTACGGAAACATGCCCTTAAAGCGTTTTGGCGTTTTACTGTGGCGCTTTGCGTTTGGGGCAGCTAATAGCGTATCAAGGCACTGATACTTTTCCCCATTTTTCGGCTCTGAGGCTAACAGTGAATTATCTATAAGGTGATAGCGCTCTAAAATGCTGCCCGGCGTTTTAATCGTGTATATCACTGCCAAGGTGGGAACGAGTGACAATGATTGGAGGTCATTCTCACCCTTTAATAAATCGCGATGCGCGAACAGCACTTTAGCACCGCAGTCGTCCAGAATAGGCAAAAGTTCGGCAACGGGGCTGTGCCAATTTAGCAGAACATAGCGCGATCCCACATATCGGCATGCCTCTACTATTTCAAATATATCAACGTGGTTTCGCATAAGAATAGCTACCACATCGTTATCGCACACACCTTGCTCAGCAAGTACACGTGCGATGATACGTGCACGATCATCCATTTCGACTCTTGTGCGTTTGCAAATGCTTTGACCACACTGGTGAAACACGCCCGCCATATCTTCTCCCTGAACAATCTTCAATAGACTTACGGTTAAACTTAACAAATTATTTACAATAACAATTAAATAAACGTATTGTTTTTATTGATAGATTGTTATTTGCAGAGGCAATAAGAAAAGATGAGTTTTAAGCAGATACAAACTTTTGCGGAAAAACAAAAAGGTGACAGGTAGAATACACGGCAAAACGTTCGAAATTTAGATAAAACTGAAGGTTGCTGTGTTATTAAAAAAGCCAAGAACCATTGCTCTACGCATTTTTCGAAGTGCGGTACCCCGTCTTTCTCTCGTGGTGGGTGCCTTTATCATTGCTTCTGCAGCGACTGTCTCAGTAACAGCTGCGCCTATCGTCCTCCCCGCGCTACCAGAGCCAGTTTCAAACAATGCCGTAGCTTCTGTAACCATAGACGACACACAATATGTATTTAGTTTTATGGGGCTGGGCAAAGGCAAGACCCATAAAGACGTGCACAACCGTGCTTGGCAACTTGTTATCAACAACAAAGATAAACCATTGCAATGGCAAGCCCTTACCCCAGTTCCATCCAGCCTTGCGCTTAAAGGCCGCTTAGCCTCCGTAGCAGTGGGCGTTAATGACAGCATTTATATTTTTGGCGGTTACACGGTTGATGAAGATCACAATGAAATTAGTACGCCAGATGTTTATAAATACGCTCCTGTAACAGGGGAATATACGCTATTAACGCCTATGCCTGTGCCTGTTGATGATGCAAGTGCACTGGTTTACCAAGACCGCTACGTTTACTTAGTTTCAGGCTGGCACAACGATGGCAACGTAAACCTTGTGCAGGTTTACGATACGCAAACCGGCCAATGGCAACAGGCGAGCCCTTTTCTTGGCAATCCGGTATTCGGTCAAGCTGGAGGTATCGTTAATAACACTATAGTAATTTGTGACGGCGTATCAGTAACACCTCACAGTGATAAACGCCGTAGCTTCGCTGCAGAAACTGCCTGCTTTAAAGGCGTAATTGATAAGAAAAACCCTTTAAAGATTGATTGGCGTACACTTGACCATCCAACAGGTACTGCGCGCTATCGCATGGCTGCAGCGGGCGATAAGGCCACCAATAAAATCTATTTTGTAGGCGGTTCAACTAACCCGTACAACTACAATGGCATCGGCTATAACGGCGAGCCTTCAACTGCAGATGACGCCATATGGACCTTTGATATTGCCGAAGGCACCTGGGTTATCTCAAAAACAGAAGCTGAAGCGCCTACCATGGATCATCGCGGATTAATTAACGTTAACGGTTCTTGGGTTACTATTGGCGGTATGCTTGGCGCGCAGCTCGCGACCAGTAAAGTAACATCGCACTTTTCAACACCTGCAGAAGTGTCCTGTCCCTCTAAAAGCCAGGTTAGCTCTGGCGTTTCAAAACAAGCAACGGATGGGCGAGCTATTGAAGTAGTGAAAACTGCCTCCAATTCAAAGTGCCAACACAACAACGACATAAACGGAGAAAAATAAACAGTGAAATCTAAGCATGCACAGGTTCATTTTAATGAGAGCGGTACGCCTGTCGCCGACCATTTTGACGACGTTTATTTTTCTAACGACAGTGGAATTGATGAGACCCAACACGTTTTTGTTGCAGGCAACGACCTTGCTGAGCGCTGGCAACAGTGGCCCAACCCAACTTTTGTCATTGCCGAAACAGGTTTTGGAACTGGGCTGAACTTTTTGGTCGCCATGCGTGCCTTTAACGAATTTAGAACTGCGAACCCTGACCATCCGTTAAAGCACCTGTATTTTATTACCACGGAAAAGTTTCCTTTGCCTCAACAGGATATGCAGCGTGCGCTAGAAGCTTTTCCTGCCCTCAAAGACGAAGCAGAAGCACTCGCCTCACTTTACCCCATGGGCCTAGAAGGTTGTCATCGCCTTCATTTTGATAACCATTCAACCACACTCGACTTGTGGATTGGTGATGTACACGAGCTTTTGCCTCAATGGCATTCTCCTGTAAATGGCCTCATTGATGCCTGGTTTTTAGATGGTTTTGCACCAAGCAAAAACCCTGATATGTGGACAGATGCTCTGTTTAGCCAAATGGCTCGCTTGTCGAAAACTGGCACAACCTTTGGAACCTTTACCGCCGCAGGTATCGTAAAGCGTGGGCTAGCTGGTGTGGGTTTTACCATTAAAAAACGCAACGGTTTTGGCCGTAAGCGTGACATGTTGACCGGCGTCTTTAACCAAGACAATGAGAATGTACAGCATAAACTTCGCCTGCCTGCTGGCCCCTACTATAGGTACGCGAACGACAGTTTAGATAAAACAAGTAAGGTCGCGGTAGTAGGCTCCGGCCTTGCAGCAGCTACGGCATGCTTGGCTTTAGTAAAACGCGGCATTAGCACTACTTTGTATTTTGATGGTGAGACCCTTGCAAGCGGCGCGTCTGGCAACCCGCAAGGCGGTTTTTATCCGCAGCTCCATAGCGAAGCAAGTATTGCCAGCCGCATTCAGGCGCACAGTTTTTTGTATGCTAGACAAGCCTACGACCACACTATTGAACATGCAAAAGCCTGTGGCCTAGCCGACGTCGCCCACGATTTCTGTGGCGTTATTCAACTAAGCTTTAACGACAAGGTAGCAGAACGCCAAAATAAATTGGCTGCTGCCGACGTATGGCCTGAAGCTTTGATTAAGCCCGTGGACGGCAAAGAAGTGAGCGATATCGCTAACCTAGCTCTTCCCTACTCTGGCTTATACATTGGCTTAGGCGGTTGGCTTTCTCCTCCGCAGCTAGTAGCGGCCATGATTGAAGAAGCACTTCAAAGTGGCAAACTCGAGCTGAAACCCAATCATACCTACGTATCTCATGAGGCAGTTGAGACAACAAAGCAGCGGGTGCAGATTCGTTTTAACTTAGATAGCGCTGAGAGTGAAGAAGTTATTACTGCCGATCACCTTATCCTTGCCCTTGGAGCAGGTGCGGTAAACGCTAGCGATTTTGACAGCCTGTCCCTTCGCCCTGTTCGCGGACAGGTTGAAGCTATTCCCACCCAAATGCCAATTGAACAGCTTAACACTGTGTTGTGTCACAAAGGCTATATGACACCTGTATTCGAAGGTCGGCACGCGTTAGGTTCAACCTACGTGAAAAACGACTTAAGTACCGATGTGAGAAGTGACGAAACTGAAATGAACCTCGCCACCCACGAACAGGCGCTGGCAAACACCGACATCGTGCAAGCATTACAACATGACGGTAAAGCCAGAGCGGCTACCCGTTTAGGTTCACCCGACCACCAGCCAGTAGTAGGTGCACTGCATGATTTTAATGCGCTGAAAAAACACTACACTATGCTAGGCGTGGGCAAACCGTTAACCAGCGCGCCAGTGTTGCCAACCAGCGAAGTTTCCACGCTTACTTGCCTTGGGTCACGAGGGTTAACCACAGCGCCTTTAATGGCAGAGGTCTTGGTGAGCAGTCTATGTAATGAGCCGCTACCTTTAAGCAATGATCTGCTTAATGCTGTAAACACAAGCCGCTTTATGACTCGCGAAGCAATTAGAAGTCAGGGTTAATAAACCAAGAGGCCTTTGTGAAAATTCTACTGTGCCTAGACACAAAAGATCGGATATTCAAAGGTTTTAAAGCGAACATGAAACGAGTTCGCTTTCGAAAAAACAGAGTGCAAAGGAAGTAAATGGCTAGTTTACGCTAGCCATTTTATTTAAATCCATTACGATAAACGCAGGAATGTATACGTTGGCGCTTGCCACCACTTGTTTATTTTCCAGCGACACGATACGGGCGTTTACGCGGACGCCTCTGTCATCTTCAATGATGGTGCCAGTTACAACATGGTCCATTTCAACCTGTTTAGCGAGTGCAGTACCATCTCTAGTAAGTACGAAATCGCCAACAGGCGTTACGGTAATGCCACCTGCAAGCTTAAAGTCGACAACCGCTAATCCGAAGTCTTGCAGCTCGGCTATTAGATACTCTGAAAGCTGATTGCCTAGCACGGTACTGTCGCTCAACGACTGATTAAGCCTCACAAAACTCGCCACACCCACCATATCTTGCTGCGTAAGACGGGTTGCATTGTCCATTAATTCCATCGCAAGTTGCGAGGCGTAATCATTTAAGCGCTTATGCGTTTGTGAAGGTGAATAGCCATGGTGTAATGGGTCTTTATAGCCGGGTTCGACTTCCACGTGCTGTTGATATTGTCTATCGCGAGAATCTGGTGTGTACTCCAGCCCTGAACGGCTTGGTACAGGCACTGGCTCGGCGTGATGCGTAATCTCACCGTCTTCACCTAACCAAAACGAGCCAATAGACTCTGTGCTAGTGCACCCTGTCATACATACACTTAGCATTATGCCACCGGCTACCCAACTGCTTGGCACTAGCTTCTTTGTAAACACCATGCTGAAACTCCTAGCCGCGACTTAGCTTAACGCCATCGCGCATACCGTTTTGCTGGCTACCGTCACTTGGAATAAGTGCATCTACCACGTAGAACGGCACTAACATTTGCGCAGTTGCCACCACTGCGCGCGACTCCATGCCCAAAATACGAGCGTTAACTAATACGCCACCTTGGTGCTTGGTCATTGTTCCGGTCAACACGTATTCAATAGGAAGGCTGCTGCTCAATTCCAAATAGTCTCGGCTTAATACAAAATCGCCATCGTCAGTAATGCGAATATACTCGGTGGCTTTGAAGTCGATAACCGGCACGCGGAATTTATGCAGTTCGTGAACAAAAGATTCCGCCATCTGACGACCAAGCAAATCTGTTTTCTGCAAGTCAGTATCTAGTAGTGCGAAATGGGTTACACCAATAGGTGTCTTGTTATTCACATATTCCATATTGGCAATTAAGTCTTGCGCCATGTTCTTCACATAGTCGCCGATGTGCTTGGTTAGAGGTCGACCCTTATACGCGCCCTGTACGCTCGAATACAAAGGAGGTTGACCGATAGCGCCGTATGCGTCCATACCCTGAGACTGGGTATCACTGGTATTTTCAACTGGCTTTGAGGGAGCGCGGTCGGCGGCAGTAATATCAATCACGTTCATGGCCGGGCGCTGAGGCGCTTGTTCGGCTACCTCTTCTTCCCCCATCATCATAGAGCACCCGCTAACGCTTAGCAGTGAAGCACAAAGCGAAAGCGCCGCGTATTGATTTCGTCTTTTCATGGGGTTACCTCGTACCTTCAGTTCTGTATAACTTGCCGTTTCTGGTGGTTACTTGTTCTTCGCGCCAAAACAGTTCGGCAGGGAAAAAGCGTGTTGCTGCAGCGACAATGTTTTTATTTCTAGCGTTGATAATTCGAGCGTTAACCACCGCACCAGACTCTTGATACACCATGGTGCCGGTAATATAAAAATCGACGCGCTCAATGTTGGAAAGCTGGTCGATATCGCGGGTTAATACTCTGTCGCTTTCGTTACTAACAATTATATCGTTCGAAAGCTTAAATTCTTGAGTAGAAAAGCCTCTTTTCGTGGCCTCAGTGATCATTCCCTGTTCAAGCTGATGGCCCAACAACATTAACGGATGTTGATGACCAGCACTGTATTTCATGGTATCGGCAGGTACAAAGCCAACTACCGCATAGCGTGACTGACGTGCAGGACCCACATCCGCAAAAAGTTCGTTTGCCAACATATAGGTATGGTATTCCACATTCCCCAATGCCGATACGTCGCTGGCATCGGTTTGCGCAAATTGATTTTTAGGTTCGTCAGATGAAGAGCAACCAGAGAGTAAGCCCAATAGAAGCGCGGTATATGCCAAGGCTTTCGCGACTAAGCGACCATTTTCTATCAGCAAAGCGTGAGAGACAGGTTTTGTCATACTTTTCATTACACGTGTCCAGTGAAAAACGTCAAAATTCTATCGGAAAGAAGCAAAAACTCATCGAAAAACAGTGATCAGCTACTACGCAAACCGACATTTTCAGTGTCTTTAAACAAGCTTCTGCAAAATTCACACCAAAGAGAGGCTACAAGTAGCGTTGAGAACGCTACTTTTAAACGTGTTAGATAAGGCGGCTAATTTCAGGGAGATATAGTTTTTCAGTGCTGAAGGAATTTAATATCCATCGCCATCCAATTCATAAAAAGCGGAGGGAACTTGCCGCCTTAGGACAGAAAGCTGCCGATAATTAATAGGCAATTATCATAATACCAAGTGACTAAAAAACTTGAGGACTCCTGAGACTCTCATGCCGCGTTAATGACCAATTAGCTAAATAAACCTGCACATGCCTAAACCTAAACTTTCACCATCACGAGGTTCAAAACCGAATTTAAGATAAAAACTCTCTTTACCGTGCGCAGCCAACAAACCAATCGTTGCGCCAGGTGCGCAGCAAGACTCTAAATGTCTGATCAACGTGTTCATTATTTTCGTTCCCAAACCTTTATTCTGATGTTCTGGATGAATAATGACGTCTTGAATATAAAAATACATTGCGCCATCGCCAATCACCCGACCACAGCCTGCAAGGTTGTTATTGAAGTAAATTGTTGCCCAAAACAACGAGGCATCAATACTTTTTTGAACAACCGATAGACACGGGTTACTCCATCCAATCAATTTTCTTAAACTGGCAAAGTCTTCAACTGACGGAGGGCTTTCTTTAATGGTGTAATTCGTATGCATCATTGGTCATTCCGCCCCTCATTCTCGCAAAAGCTAGCTACCTAATTCGGTAATGTGAAGTAGTTCGCCCGACGGGCCCCACAGATAGAAAACACTTCCCCAATGTTGTTGCTCAATTGGTGAAATTTTCGTTTTATGTAACGAGCGCGAGCACAAATCAAAAGCGTCCTGAATGTCTGCTACACATATTTGTAGCATAAAGTTATTCGCCAATTCAGGATTATAAAAGCGCTGAAGAAAGAAGAGACAATCACCATTTTCAAACAGTGTTAGGTCTTCATTTACGTATTCTGCATTAAATCCAATCTCAGAATAAAATGCTTTAGAAATGTCGTAGTTTTTGCTTGGAATAAAAGTCTTAATATCTATGACGTCCATATCTCGAGATCCCTCGCATTTCGCTGCTTTAAATTTAAATCGTGGCTAAATGGCAATAACAGCAAGCATGTCTTCGCCATCTTCATCTAACCCAACCTCTTCGAAACTAAAGCTTGAATAGAAGGTTTTGGCGACAGGATTCTTAGGGTTATAGCATATCTCAATAAATTTGAGCTCAGAAGTTTGCTTTATAAGCGTGATAGCTTGAGATAAAGCAACTCTGCCAATTCCTTTATTTTGATGGCTCTCGTCAATCATAAAGCGCCAAATGGACACCTTAGTTTGTGTTTCCTGAACCCACATCAATAACCCTACGGGCTGGTCGTTGCAATAAATGGCTTTGCAGGTATGATTCTCGTTGTAAAAAGACTCAACCAACGACCACATATTGCACGCTACAAACGCTTGTTGATCATCCGCCACATCCAAGTCACAAACCTGCTCATAGTTAGATTTGTTTATTTCTTCCAGTGAAATTTTCATCCTGTCTTCTTTTTCCGGTTAATTATTAAGAACAAATAAATAATTGTGGCTGTTTTGGTATTTTAAACTTTCTTATCAGCAATTGAGGTAAGTAATTTCGTTATTCATTGTGATATGTTGTTCTTGGTTCGTATTTTAATCTTAAAGTACAGTGACACGCTTTACAGAACCTGTTGGTTAGGAGCATACGGAATAGCGCTTTTGACAGAGGTAATCTTCCCCACAACAAGCACATCATCTTTCAGTTATTGAAATAAGGATATTTATATTGAAAAAACTCTCTTTTGTTTTGACCGCAGTATTGTTCACTACTGTGGGTTACTTTATCGGCTCGTTAACCAGTGAGCCAGGTATTCAGAAAAAAGACCAAGTAACTAACCTGAACAATACAGCAGTTGCCCTCGCGGATAAGTCAGGTTCAACTTCGTCTCAAGCAATGACTTCAGCGGAAGAACTTACGGTGACGAAAATTGATACTGTCGCTGAGCTAAAAAATGAAAAGCTAACTAGTGATGAAACCAATGTTCACGCTTTGATTGAACCAGAAGACCCCATTGACGATACAAGTCACATTTTGCAGGTCAATAACGACATTGCCACATTAGATACAAAGCGCTTAGGCTCTTTAACTATTACAGAATTAAGGGGCCTTGTAGAGACGATAAAGTTTGCTCCAAAAACTAGTGAGACTCTTTCAATAGAAAGCGATCTGCAAGATTCACTTATCGACAAACTAAATGAGCAAGACGCAGCACAGTATCAAGAGGCCGTTTGCAATAATGACCTTTGTGCAATAGAGGTGGCGTCAGATGACGCTGAAATATTAAATAGTCTAGTAGATGACTTAATGTTTGATGCAGACATTTCCTCTAGTATGCAAGGAGGCTTTGTTAGGCTATACAGTGAAGACAATCAACACGTTGCTACATTTCTTGGCGTTAGAAAAGGTAAGGCATCAACTGTAATAATCGCCAACTGAATAACCCCAGTCGCCGTTTCTTTTACTAGCTAATGCCTTCCCTAAACAGATTCTGTCTGGCACTCTGCAGCTTTTATTTGTAATTACCGCTCGACCAACTCCATGACTATAAGGACAGGACGGAACTAAGAACCAATGCCGAAAGGTACAACCCTAAGCCAAATACTGCATGGTTTAAAACGCTATGTAGACGGACAGCGTTAGGGTTAGGCGTTTTCGACGCAGCAATTCCTGCGCCCATACCAGGCTGCAATACGAAAAATGGTGCAACTACTGTGGCTATACCTAGTGCTAAAGCTGGCCCAGCAGATGGTTTGAGCAACCAATCTTCTCCGAATATAAGATAAAGTAACACCGCATAGCCAATACCGATCACGTAATGCGCTGTCCACCCTATGATCTTCTCACCACTCACAGCATCGGCGTTGGCAATAGAAGTATGCGAGAACCGCCCTCTTCTCATGTGCCCTATCCAGCGCCCCACCATGCCCCAATTTGTTGCAGCAATACCAAACAGTTGTTGCCTTAGCAGCGCCCATAAATCCATCACTAGGGTTGCCCCAATACCAATTAGCACGATAAAAACAATATTCTGCATATTCACACTCAACAGCTAGTTTCAATTAGTAAGAAATGCTAGCCTACAACTTAAAGTTAACTTTAAGTCAAGCGAACCTTTGGAAAAGTGTATGGAAATATCTCAAGTTGTAAAAAAGTCCGGAGTTTCAGCTTCCACGCTGCGGTTTTATGAAGAGAAAGGTCTTATAAGTTCTATTGGTAGACAAGGTATACGCCGCGTATTTAGCCCAAATGTACTAGAGCGTCTTGAGTTAATAGCATTAGGTCGCGCTGCAGGTTTTTCTTTAGAAGAGATAGCGGGTATTTTGGGGAACGAGGCAAAGCCGGAAATTGATCGTGAACTACTACTGAGAAAAGCCAACGAACTAGACGGAACAATAAAGAAGCTTACAGCTATGCGTGATGGTCTGAAACATGCGGCAGCCTGTACAGCGCCAAGCCACTTAGAATGCCCAAGATTTCGTCGTTTGATGAACCTTGCCGGTACGGGGGCAATAAAAGGCTTAGCATCGAGTAAAAAGTAAAATAAAGCTTTTAGACAAGTATTTGTTCGAACTGAAATTTGAAACTATACGCGCATACCCTTCTTGCTATTCACCCAGCGCAATTATCCTATTAAAAGCCATCGCAATAATTTAAGTTTATCAAAATAATAATAATCGATAATTTCAAGTTAATAACTTTAGAAACTAGTATATCGGTCAATCAAGGGCGCTTGCCCAGTTCACAGTAATACAACAGTTAAGGAAGTTATGATGAAGAAGTGGCTATTAATGATGGCGAGTTTGTCGGTAATCACTCTACCGACATATACTGCAAATGCTGCGCAGGAAACAATGACGAAAGAAGAGCAAGCCTCACAAACGGCTTATCCACGTGCCTTTTCTCACATTGGTATTTCGGTACCAGATCTAGAAAAAGCGGTAGAGTTTTATAGTGAAGTCCTGGGTTGGTACACCATAATGGGGCCGACTAGTGTGCAAGAAGATAACAGCGCAATTGGCAAAATGTCGACCGACGTATTCGGCAAGGGATGGGGCAGCTATAAAATTGCTCATATGTCGACCAGCGATAAGATAGGTATTGAGCTGTTCCAATTTGAACAACAGAAAAACCCTGACAATAACTTTAAATATTGGGAAACGGGCGTATTTCACTTTGCAGTTCAAGATCCAAATGTTGAAGAACTGGCGCAGAAAATTGTGGATGCCGGCGGTAAGCGCCGTATGGAAAAGCCTCGCTACTATTACCCGGGTGAAAAGCCATATCGTATGATTTATATGGAAGACCCGTTCGGTAACATCATCGAAATTTACAGCCACAGCTACGAACTTCACTACGCTAGCGGTGCTTATCAGTAAGCCTAATAATCGTTAAAACGCCCGCATGTAGCGGGCGTTTTAGCTAATCGAAAATTAAATGCAATTGAGAGACCCCGATAATCTGCTTAAGGCTTTCTCCATCGCGCTTTAATACCACGGGTATCAATATGAATAAATGGACCTCGGTGAGGTTTAGGCCCATAAACCCCCATACCACCGATTAAGCCTTTATATTCACTGCGTTTATTTAGCTCTGCAATCATGTTTGCCATTACGTCAGCATCTTTAATATTCACTACCCCATCGCTGTTCAAATCGTCCATTCTGTAGTTACCGTCATTATCTACAAAAATGTCGGCTGCATCGCCATATACATGTCGACTAAATTTGACGTTACCGATTGCCTTATTATATTGGGGCGTTCTGTAGCCGCTCATTATCACCATGTTTGAAACATGAATATTGTTCATATTCATTTCTCTTCTAAGCATTTCGAGCTTTAAAAGTAGAGATGGACGAAGATACACGAATTTAGGGTAGCCAGAGCGCTGTTTACTGGTGAACTCTTTCAATTTGAAATGGGGAGACAATAGTAAGTCTTGGTTTTTTTGGGTAACTTCAATAAAGCCTTCGGGTTCAACGTAAACGTCTTTATTTTTAACTTCGCTTTCATCTGGATAGGGCCCTATATGATAATATTTTAAGCGTCCACCTTGTACTTCCTCGGCAGGAATCATCACAAATACATTTAACGACATATTGACCTGTCCGCCTTCGCTTCTTATTTCTAGGTGCTGCTCGCCAGGGGTATCTTTCGCCTGCCAATGCCATGTCATAGACTCGGATTTTGCAACCATTACGCCGTTTTCAAACAGCTGATAGGTTTTATCCGGTTGCGGATAAATAATTTCTAGCTCTGTAATCTCTTCAGGCAATACAAATAAAGAAAAGACGTTGTAAGGCACCACGATATTATTGATCTTTAAACTAAACTCAGCATCCTCCAAGTGAGCTTTATTCTCAACGACAACTGGCTCGTGTGGCGCTCTTTGAGTGCTTCTTTTAGAGACTTTTTTCTGAACCACCTCGGCATTTTTTGCATCTGCGTCCTGCGCAAGGGCATGTGTATAATGTGCGTTAAAAAGTAATGCAAATGCCACTACCGAAGCTATTAGGTTGTTCACTATCATCTTCATTTACCTTGTTACCACTATTATTCGTTTATATTTTTTTACAGAGACGCTACCTGAGTAAGCACCTTAGCGTCGCGTCTATCGCGCTGATAAATATCATTTCTAAAGTTCACGGTACCGTCTTGGTCAGCCCACGCGGTCCAATACACCAAATGAATAGGCAGAGGCTCTTCGAGGTGAAAGGTTTTTGACTGGCTTAACTCACGAGCTGTCATGACGTTGTCCATTAGACTCTCTACGCCCTGCTCTTCTGCAATTAACTTTGCTAGTGAAAAGGGGTCTTCCAATCTAATACAGCCGTGAGACGCTGCGCGGTTTGTTTCACTAAACCACTGTTGATAGGGCGTATCGTGCACGTACACAGCGTGTCGATTCGGGAATAGATACTTAACCTTGCCTAACGGATTCTTTTTGTTGGGGAGCTTTACTAAAAAATGATCGAACTGATAGGGCTTTATGTTTTCCCAATCGATTGTATTGGGGTCAACCAACTCATCATCAACAAAACTATTTTTACGGATAACAATGTTGTTTTCTTCTAAGTAATTAGGGTTGTCTGCTACTTTTGGGGCGATCTCTTTAGTCGTGATCGAAAGTGGTATACGCCACTCTGGGTTAACGACAAACTTTTCGATATGATCGCTAAAAGAAGGCGTAGCCCAGCTTGGCTTGCCTACTACCACATCTTTAGTGGCTTTTACTTTACCTTGACTAATATAACGAAGCCGGAATTCTGGAATGTTAACTAACACGTAAGCATCGCTGTCTTTTTCTTCGAACATCTCCAAGCGTGTTATATTCAGTGCTAATTGCTGGGCTTTCTCATCTGCCGACACATTCAGTGCAGCAAGCGTCTTTTTGCCTACTACACCATCTACTAGAAGGCCATGA
Source organism: Alteromonas sp. HB246098 (assembly GCF_054890645.1). Taxonomy (NCBI): domain Bacteria; kingdom Pseudomonadati; phylum Pseudomonadota; class Gammaproteobacteria; order Alteromonadales; family Alteromonadaceae; genus Alteromonas; species Alteromonas sp. HB246098. The sequence goes on from NZ_JBTZUG010000003.1 coordinate 335,413, forward strand.
CGGCGTTGAAAATCTTTTACTGCATTTTCGACATCGTTATCGAAAACGCATGGCTTGGAGTGAGTAGCGGTTAATGCATAAGTACAATTTGTATCTATCGAGGTGTATTCTCTGCCTAAACGAGCGACTAATGCACTTACAGCTTGAGCTTCCTCTTCACTGTAGATAGGTGTTGCATCTGCTGAAGCCTTTCTCAATGCACCATGCTTAAGAAGCAAGTCTTCGTCTAAGGTTACCCAACCACCTTGCTGAGCTATAGAAGAATAAAAAGCATAGGCACTTTTCATTTGCTTTAACTGTGTCTGCAAAACAGAGTTGTTACTTGTCTGTTCTAATGCTTTTGGCGAGGAAGTAGAAACGGTCGAGGCAACACCTACTAAAGGTAACCAGAAAGATGCAGCAGCAATAATGAGTTTTTTCGCTATGCTAGAAGTTCGCTTTTTAGGCGCTAAAAAGCGGCCAGAAGCGTTCACTTCTAATTGATTACTATGCCGCAATTGAACAGTATGCTTGACGGCTCGATGTTCGGTTTCCATTGTTCCTTTCCTTGAAAATACACACGTAGACAAGGTCGCAAAACAAGTGCCAGGGAACAACAAAAACCATAACCAACTGAAAAATATAACTTATTTACATAAACAGGAAGTAAAAGGCTTTAGATAACAGAATTATTATGTGTAGGTAATTCAGCTTTTCAGTAAGATTTTTACGGGAAAAGGTTAGAAAATTGCCGTAAATTTTACAAACTAGATAGGTTCAGGTGAGTTGATAAATCGCATTTATAGAGTTACAAGTCGTTTTCAATATCCGAGCGAATCAATCACCACTGGATACTAACAAAAATCTATAGCACCATTCAAACAAACCAAGGATCGCTACAAATATGCTCTCAGCACTAATAAATAGCAGTGCGAACATACTCGCTTGTTCGAAGTAAATTAGGATAACTCCTACACATACAATTGCCCAAAGAAAGTTTGCAATAGCTAAACCTGTTACTACTTTAAGTGATCTATTGCATATAAGGGCAAGCCTCAATGCGTATATGCCATAGCATACATTAGCACCGGCTAAGAATAGAATTAGCCCTTTCGGCAGTTGGTAGAAGTCGCTCGCTATATCTTGGAAAAACAGAAGCAATAGCCCAACACTCGTTCCTGCAAAACCATCGATATGAAGTATGTATTTAACTAAAAGAGCTTTCATCTGTGCTGTAACGCTTAACCTATTTCAATGTAGCAAAAATATGGCTATCGTAAAACTGTCCATCTTTGAAAATGGCGCGTTGCAATATCGCTTCCTGCTTGAACCCTGCATTTAGAAGCAGCTTTTGCGAAGCAAAATTGGATGAAAATACGCAGGCAAAAATGCGCTCTATATTTGTGTTTGAGAAAGTAAGCGCAATAATCTGGCGCAGCGCCTCGCGCATAATGCCGTTTCGCCAATGTGATGAGCAAAGCCAGTACCCAACTTCTCCAGATCTCTCATATTCAAAGTTACCTGGGTTAACACCGATACACCCTACTAACTCGCCCTCATACTCAACAGCTCTTATAAAGCCTTGGGTACTACCCTCTTGAACCCACCATTTGGCATCTTCTTTTGTATAAGGGTTAGGAATTTTTGTCGAAAGATATTGAGTAACCGACGGTTGATTTAAAATATCTACCAGTCTACCCACATCGCCCATTTTAAAATCTCTGAGTGTTATCATGCGCTTTACTTCCCACCCGCTAAATCAATAAAGGACCCAGTAACATATGAAGACTGAGGTGATAGAAGCCAGGCTATCGCCTGTGCGACTTCATCTGCTGTACCGCCCCGCTGCATAGGAATTTGTGGGCTTAACCGCTCTACTCTGCCAGGTTCACCACCATCGGCATGAATGTCTGTTTTAATAAAACCAGGCCGGACGCTGTTTACACGAATGTTCTTCGTAGCAAGTTCTAATGAAAGCCCTTTGGTGAATGAATCCATTGCCCCTTTCGACGTCGCATAGTCGACGTATTCAAAAGGAGCACCAGTACGAGAGGCAATGGACGAAACATTAACGATTGCGCCCCCTGCAACGTTTTGTTTTACAAAAGCCTTCGAACACAAGAATGCGCTAAGCACATTGGTATTAAGTACTTTGGTGAAGCGCTTTGCAGTGACGTTTATTAACTCAGTTTTGGTGAATAAAACGCCCACATTGTTTACCAAATGCGTTATTTCACCCCATCGGCCGTTCACAGTCTCGAACATGTTCAGCACTTGCGCTTCATCTGAAACATCGGCTTTATGAGCAAATGCAACGCCACCGTTGTCAGCTATCGACGCGCACACCCTATCCGCAGCATTTTTATCTGATAGGTAATTAACGCAAACCTTATAATCGTTACTTCCTAGCAGTTTAGCGGTTGCGGCACCAATACCACGGCTTGCTCCAGTAACAAGGACTACTTCTTCCACTTGGTATCCCTTTCTAAAAAATTTGTTTACTATTTGCTTAGCAATCGCTTTATAAAATACGCCTGAGTACAACACACAATCACAATTAACGTTACTGAAATTTCTAAGGGCATTCCCAATTGTTCAAGAGCGATAACAGGCTCAGGTAGCTTCCCACCGATAAATATTAAGTGGCGAAGGTCAAAAAAGACTGGGAAAATTGAGTAGCATAGCAGGTCATAAAACATAAAAGCGCCGAATACACACACTTTTCTCAAGATACCCACAGGGCTGCATAGCCAAAGGAAAATGGTACATAGCAAAGAGATTAAGTAAGTTGTACCACTTCCCATCAAAAGCACTACAGCTACACGGTTTTGGTCGTATAAAACGCTGCTATGCTTTATGTTTAGGATAGGCTTTATAATATAAGAGTTAAATTCGCGGTGAATATCAACACTTAAAGATTTTACCTCAGGAATGAAGCTAACAACTGCTACCGCTCTGCCGGGCCAATGCTTTATATGATTCAGCGCCCCCATTTCCGGAAAAATTTCGAAGCCAGGCCAAACAGCAATGACTAACTGCCCCATCCCTAATATTTTCCCTGCTATTCCGTGCCCTAACTCGTGTATAAAAACCGAAATAATAAAATAAATGAGTGCTACACAGATTAGTGTAAATCCTTTTTTAAACGTAATCATTCCTTGTTCTTTTAAATTATCTATTTGGGCAATAAGTATTAAAAGTTGAAGCTGTTGGTTTTTAATACAAATACTAAGAGGTGTAAATTACATCAAGGTTCCCACGATAATCGTGATTAAACATAAAGCGCCATTTTCGAAAGGCACTGCAGGCTAATTAGCTCTACTGAGGAATAACATCATTGACAGGTAACCAGAAAACTTCACAATAGTTCGACTTCTTATCCACTCGCAATCATGATGCTGTATCTTTCAGAATTTCAAACAAAGCTTTCTAATCAATATATTACCCCTGCGTTTTCGTTAACGCTAAACAATGAAAAACCACCCTCGCATTACCTTATTGCAGGTAGAAATAGTAGCGGGAAGTCGCTCTTAATTTCATCACTAGCGGGTAACGGTAAAGTAGAAAGCGGTATTCGCGAAAGTAGTTCTCTTGTTGCGGAAGTATCGGTATTTAAGCAACAGGCGTTAATTGAAGAAGAAAAACAAAAAGACAGTGCGGATATTTTAGATGTAATCACTGAGCCAACACAGGTACGCGAGTTATTCTTACGCACCAATGAGGGTTATAAAAATCACCCTTATTACAGCGAACTTACTTCTGCGCTGAGAATTGAACATATACTTGATAATGCGTTTCTTTCGCTGTCGACGGGAGAAACCCGCAAGATAATTATCATGCTGGCATGGTTGAGCGATGCCGCAATTATATTGCTTGATGAACCTTTCGAAGGCTTAGATGTTGAAGCGATTGATGCATTTAGTCGCTTTCTTGTTTCTCAACAGCAAGCCGCACTGGCGTTGACCGCCAACAAGCTTGCAGACATTCCTGAGGGCCTTCACGCACAACTCATCGTCATGGATGATCTAGCTATTACGTGGAAATCTGACGGCACACTTAACTACGATGACTTGCGCTCAGAGTTAAGCACTTGGTTTGCGCTGGAGTCTGATGATATCGATGTACCCGCAGCGCTTAGCGCTAATGATCAAAACCGCAGCGACCCAAATCACAAGGAGTCAACCAGCGAACTTGATTCACAACCCCATACCTTAATCGAGCTGAATGACGGCTTTGTGCGTTTCGATGAACGTACTGTATTTGAAAAGCTTAATTTTACGCTTAATAAAAACGAGCATTGGCAGATAACGGGCCCGAACGGGTCAGGTAAAACTTGTTTGCTTCAAATGTTTACTGGTGATAATTCCCATTGCTATACCAACGACTTAACGATGTTTGGAATAAAACGGGGTACAGGCGAGAGCATATGGGATATTAAGAAGCACATTGGAATTATGTCGAATGCGCTGCACATGCAATACAAAGTAAACGCAAGTGTTGAACATGTAATCATTTCTGGCTTTCACGACAGCATTGGTCTATATACCCGACCAACGTTGGCTGAGCGAAACGTAGCAGAACAATGGCTTGCTGTACTGGGCTTACAACAGAAGAAGAATACACCGTTTCAGTCGCTATCGTTTGGCGATCAGCGATTAGTGCTTATAGCGAGGTCTATGGTAAAACACCCTGCACTGCTTATATTAGACGAACCCTGTAACGGTTTAGACGACTTCAACCGTCAAAAAGCACTTAAGCTCATTGATATATTGGCAAAGGCTGGCACCAGCACTCTTTTGTATGTTAATCACAACCCAGGGGAGTGCATTCCCAGCATTCGCAACACCTTGAATATGAAAGACTACAATGTAGCAAACTAAAATCTGAGAAGAAAAAGGCGCTATCACAAGGGAAACTCATGAAAAAGAGTGATAGCGCCAAAGAAATGTTAGAAAGGCATTATAAGCGCTTAAAATCTGCATCTGGCTCATATTCAATGCAGTACACTTTTTGAAACTACATTGGGTCTAGAGTAAGCAATACACGTTGAGTATTTGGCTGCACTTTGCAAGACCGATGTACGGCGGCAAACTCTTCATGACCTTGCCAAGACTTTCCTTTGAGTAACCCCACATCAAAAGCGCTCATTTGTTTAATGCTGCTTTCTTGGTAGTGCTGCCCTAGCCTATTTTTCGTAAGCCCTTGCGTATTCGCGTTGTTAAGGCCAATCATCGGGCTAGTTACCACACTTTCTTTAGGTAGCCACTCAGTACCTTCGCCTAAATAGGTATTCACCAATCGAACAGGAATATTGTCTACGTGAAAACTGGGGCACATTGCCGAAGATAAGGGCACGAGTCTTACCCCTACACTGTCACAATCAAATAGTGTGGTAAGCATGTCAGAAAGCAGATAAATATCATCAATGGCGGCTTGTTTTCCAATACTGGTTTCTTCGCCTGGTAGAAGCGTGGCAATTTCCTTCCTTAGAGAAGCAACAGAAAACACACCACGAATACCCATTCCTAATGATTTAAAAACGTCGACATAATATTGCGTGACAAGTGGTACTTCGGGCCTTGTCCATACCGCAACGCTAATCCCTTTATCAAAGATATCGCCCAACACCATAGCATCGGCGCTTGAACGCCAAGAGTCGCTGTGTTCAAAGGAAGTAATGTGGTCTTTTAACGCCTGCATATTAGTGCTCCCACGCAGGAAATGGGTCAGGCATTTCAGCCCAAACATGATGGCCTTGAATAAGCTGATCGTCTGTTAACAAGCAACTGTCTAACCGCTCGATAATGTCGTTTTTATTAAGCCCTTGTCCAATGAACACCAGTTCTTGACGCATGTCACCGAAGGGCTCCATCCATTGTTCTTCAATCGCTTTAAGGTATTCAGGGTCTTCAGGCCACTGCTCTTTGGGTACGGCTTTCCAAAACAGCCCAGCAGCCCCGTATCTCGCCATACCGCCAGCTTGGCTCCAGCTGCCTGCAAGCTGTGGGCGTGTTGCTAACCAGAAAAAACCTTTTGAACGAATTAATTTGCCAGCTATTTCTTTACTATGAAGAAAATCATAAAACTTCTGCGGATCAAACGGACGTCGCGCTTCGTACGAAAAGCTGCTGATACCAAACTCCTCAGTCTCTGGCACGTGTTCGCCACGCATTTCTTTCAACCAACCCGGCGATTGCTGAGCGCGCTCAAAACTAAAACGACCTGTGTTTAGCACTTTATCTAACGGTACTTTCCCATGCTCAATAGGAACTTGAATAGCCTCGGTGTTGAGGGTTTGCAGAATACTTTTAAGGCGCGCCAACTCTTGTTCAGAGATAAGGTCGGTTTTGCTTATTAGCAATATATCAGCAAATTCCACTTGTTCGACCAACAAGTCTGCCACACTTCGCTCATCTTCCTCCCCCAAGCTTTCGCCTACTTCGTTAAGAAACTTTGCTTCGTCATAGTCTTTAAGAAAATTCAATGCGTCGACAACGGTAACCATCGAATCGAGGCGTGATATTTCCGACAAGCTTTTACCGTCTTCATCGGCAAACGTGAAGGTCTCAGCTACAGGCAAAGGCTCAGAAATACCTGTAGACTCTATTACCAGATAATCGTATTTACCTTCATGCGCTAAACGCTCTATCTCTTCAAGCAAATCTTCTCGCAACGTGCAGCAAATACAGCCATTGCTCATTTCAACCAGCTTTTCTTCAGCTCGATTAAAGCTAACTTCATTTTTCACCGTAGCAGCATCGATATTGATTTCACTCATATCGTTAACAATGACGGCTACTCTTAATCCATCACGATTATTCAGAATATGGTTTAGAACCGTGGTCTTACCGGCGCCTAGAAAGCCCGATAGTACGGTAACGGGAAGCTGAGTTTGAATAGACATAACGACTCGCTAAGTTTCATTTTAAATTTCGAATTTAATAAATGTTATAACATAACATTTAAAATGAAAATAACGATATGATTAATTTATTGCAAAACGCTTGCGGTATTCCACCGGACTAAGCCCATACTCTTTACGGAATATCTTCCTAAACGCATTGACGTTTTGAGAACACCAATTTAGAAGAAACCTTACAGTCATTGGGCGTGGATGAAATTCTTCTTGCAGGTATGATGACGCACAACTGCGTAACTCACACAGCATTATCACCAGCTGCTGCCAAGTATTCCCCCAAAGTCATTGAACCTTGCACCTGTACGCGTGACGCCATTGGTCATCTATTGGCGCTGGATTCTATGCAAGTGCGTGGTATTGACATTGTATCGATAGAAACCGCATTCGCTTAGCTCCGACTTGTTTCGCTCATCACGTTGTTCGACTACTTGATGAGCGAGTTAAGCACTTCAGTGGTACCGTTCACTTAATTGTCTGCTTGTTAGCTGTAATTACACTTTGCAAATACTGTTTTAAACAAACCGCAATACCAAGGAAATAATGACACCGGTTACGATAAGCTGAACCAAGCAAAAGCCCATAATGTCTTTGGCTTTCAGGCCGGCTATGGCAAGTACGGGGAGCGCCCAAAATGGCTGAATCAAATTGGTCCACGCATCACCCCACGCTACCGCCATGGCAACTCTATTTATTTCGGCTCCAAGTTCAGCGGCAGCCGGCAAGATTACAGGGGCTTGCACTGCCCACTGCCCTCCACCCGACGGCACAAAGATATTAACAATGCCTGCGCTAATAAAACTCCATACTGGCAACGACTCTGCAGATGCAAAACTAATTAGCCATTCTGACATAGTCTGCGCTAATCCAGATTGCACCATGATCGCCATGATGCCAGCATAAAACGGAAACTGTATTACTATTCCGCTGCCACCCTGAACCGCTTGCTGTAAACTATGTAAAACATTGCGTGGCGTACCGTGAAGGACAATAGCAAGGAAAAGAAATAACATATTAACGATGTTTAGGTTTAGCCCGCCGCCAGAAATAAAATAATTTGTAAGATAAGCAAGCCCAGCGAAACCGACCAGTAAACCAAGCACTTTGCTGTTTTCAAGTTTATCGGCGGGTCTTTCGTTTTCTGCTGAAGGTAAAGCATCGTCTTGTAGCTTTGTGCTATCCACAATCACGCTTTCAGATTTAGGAGGGAGCATTAAACGATTCACGAGGGGGATAACTACAAACATAATCGCCAACAACAGTAAGTTGAAGCCGCTAAAAATAGTCTCGCTGGTACCAATTACGCCTATTTGTGCCTCTGAAAAATGGCCCGGTGTTGCAATAGTTAACGGTACAGAGCCCGCTAGACCGCCATGCCATACAATAAAGCCTGAGTACGCGCTTGCCACCAATAACCGATAATCAACCAACACTTTTCTTGCAAGTACTTTGGCGAATAACGCTCCCACCACTAGCCCGAAGCCCCAGTTTATCCAACTGGCTGTAAGCGACACTAAAGTAACCATTAGAATAGCGCTTCCTGGGCTTTTAGCTAGACGGGCGAGACTTTCTAGCAGTGTCTTGACTAGCGGCGTGCATGCCAGCATAAACCCGGTTACCAATACCAAGAGCATTTGCATTGAGAAGGTTAGCAACCCCCAGAAGCCGTCGCCCCACTGTTGAACTGTGGTAAGTGGCGATTGGTCTTGAATGACCACCGCAAAGACAAGCGTTATGAGCGTTAACAATAAAACGAAAATGTAGGGGTCAGGAAGATATCGTTCGACGAGTTTGACGAAGGGTTTTGATGCTCGGTTTAGCATTAACGCTCTCACAACATGTTAAAAACTTGTTGCATATTAACGCGTTTACTTCCTCGTTGGCGAGAGGCTAGTTAATTTTGCTAAGCCACTTCTGTAAGGTTGAGGTTACTTTTTGGTGATCGATAGGCTTTGTTAAAAAGTCGTCCATACCTGCTGCCATGCACATATCTTTGTCACTCTGCATGGCATTGGCCGTCATCGCAATAATAGGCGTACTTTTATAGATATCTCCGGCCGCTCCTTCACGGATGCATTTCGTTGCTTCAAACCCATCCATTTGTGGCATCTGGCAATCCATAATAATTGCGCTGTATTGAGCTTCAAGCTTGCAGTTCTTCAACATATCTAACGCTTCTAAGCCGTTGTTCGCTACTTCTACCTCATACCCTTCGCTTTCGAGCACATTAGTAGCGACCAGTTGATTTATCACGTTGTCTTCAACTAACAAAATTCGTGGTGCTTCAATAGTAAGGGGGCGGTTTTCAGTTTCTTGCTCTGCTAGACCTTCATCTGGATGTTGCTCTACAAAGTCTGCAGTACCCGTAACCAACTGCCGTGAATGCAAATCGTTTTGTGTGCCGGGTTTACCTACCGTATTTTCTAGTATTCTCAGTAAATCTGTTGTCGTTATAGGTTTGGGCAGACATTCGTCAATTGGCAGCCCTCTAAACTCGCTATAGCTATCGACATCGCTTAATTTGGTCATAAGAATAGTACGACTGAAACTTAAGTTTTCGATACCCTTAAAATTCAGTAATTGATTGTCTTGCTCGTGGTCATTAACGACTTTTTCCAAAAACAAAATATCAATACTTAAAGTGTCTTGTTCACTAATCTCGTCAGCTAAGTAAAGCGTTGCAGCCTCTTCTAATGACGATGCAGTTAACGTATTCACACCCCACAGCCCAAGCTGATTTTGCAAGGTATGCCTTGTTAATGCATTGTTATCCACTATTAAGCAACGGGTGTTTTCTTTAATAAGTTCAGGTTGCAGTGTCGTGCTTTCCTTTGAGCCCGTAACTTTGCATATAACGTTGAAGCAGCTACCTTTGCCAAGCTCTGACGCAACGCTTATGTCGCCACCCAATAAATGACACAAATTCTTTGTAATACTTAAACCAAGTCCTGTGCCGCCGAAGCGCCTCGTTGTAGACGCGTCTACTTGGGTGAAGGCGTCGAACAAATGAGGAAGTTTGGATTCCGGGATGCCTATTCCCGTATCTTTTACAGTTAAGTGCAGTATAGCTTCATTTTCAACATCACTTGGAAGCAACTTTGCTGCAATGTATATTTCACCCTGTTCAGTGAATTTAACGGCATTGCTCAAGAGATTAGTCAGAATTTGTTGAATCCGGTTTGGATCTGAATATATCTTTGTTTCGCTGATCTCAGAGACATCAACGACTAATTCTAGATTTTTTTCTTGGGCTGAGTGCGCTACCGATAGCGCGACACTTTCCACTAGCTCCCTTAGGTCAAAATCCAAAGATTCTAATTCAAGCTTGCCCGCTTCTATCTTCGAAAAATCCAGGATGTCATTGATAAGCACAAGTAGTGAGTTAGCACTGGTTTTAGCAATACTCACGCGCTGGCTTTGTTCTGCTGTTAGGTCACTCTTTTTCAACAGGCCAAGCATGCCAATAACTCCGTTCATTGGCGTCCTAATTTCATGGCTCATATTGGCGAGAAATTCAGACTTCAATTTCGTGGCCTCTTCAGCACGTTCGAGCGCTTGTTTTAAATCATTAGCCTGCGCTTTTAGCGACGCAGTTTTTTCAGAGACCTGTTGCTCTAGTGTTTGAACGAAGCGTTTTTGTTTAGTGATTTCGGTTTGCTGTAGACGGGTGCGCAGATAAACCACCAATACAAGTATGCCTAACAAAAATAAGCCGTAGATAGTATATGCCCACCAGCTTTTCCACGGTGCGACTGCCACATGTAAATTCAACGATAGGGTATCATCACCCCACTCTCCATTTGGTTTCATGGCTTTTACGAGTAATCTGTAGTCTCCCCCATTTAAATTGGTAAACGACACCGAAGTATGATTTCCAATATCAATCCACTGCTCATCGTACCCTTCTAACTTGTACGCAAAGTGGGCGCGCTTAGGGTCTGAAAAATCCAAAAGCGCAAAATCTAATGAAAAAAAGTAATCTTCATAAGAAAGGTCGATATCAGTAACATAGGACAGTGGCTTATTAAGCTCTACTGATTCTCCCATTTTGTTAAAACCTGTAAGAACTATGTTTGCGCTAACGGCGTCAATTTGTTCTCGGTTATATTTGAAGTACTCTATCCCCCGCTGACTACTCGTAAAATAGGTATTCTTACCCGCTTTAATTAAGCTATCTGAGTAAAAGTTTTTACCTGCCAAATCTGTGGCACTGTTGTAGCTAATAACATTTTGTGTGTCAGGATTATAAAGAAAAACACCTTTATTGGTGGTAAGCCACAGCCTGCCATCATCGCCATCGGCGATAGCTCTTATTAAGGTGGTGGGCAGCCCATTCTTTTCACTGAAATGCTTGAAGGATTTAGACTCGGCGAAATACTGATACAGTCCCGTTTGTGTCGCTACCCATATTTCTCCATCATTCGTTTGGTGAATGTCTTCCACAATGCTATCGACCAAGCTTCCCTGCTGATCCTTTGCGCCACTAAAGAACGCGAAACTTTCACTTTCAGCTGACCACAAATTCACACCTCCGCCCGTGCCAACCCACATATTGCCGCTGGCGTCTTTATATAGACTATGAATTTCTGGGTGCGTTAAACCGTCCTCGGTTGTGAGATGTCTGAATTCCTCGGAATGCTTGTTGTAAATGTAGATACCGTGCTTATAAGTACCAATCCAAACGTTGCCATTATTGTCTAGTTCAAGTGCTCTGAACTCACGAAACTGGCGATAATTGCTGTCAGTCTTAGGGTATTCAATGCGGCTTATTGCTTTAGTACGTCGGTCAACTCTGGCCACAAAGTCATCTTGTGCCACCCACAGAAACCCTTCTTGATCTGGTACTATAATGGGTCTTTCTATAACCCCACGCTCTTTATAACCTTTAAGCTCTTTAAATACCGAGTCGTATTCTTTTTGCAAAAGCTCTTCTTTCACTTTCCATTTGAACACGTCGGCGTTTGCCGTAACAATGAGTACATCGCCATTTTTATTGCCATTTTTATCGACGTTATCAAGTGCGATACCACTTGGTGCGGTTAGTAATTCACTATTAATTTGTTTAATTTTGCCGCGAGGAGAAAATCTAAAAATTCCATGAACCTCACTGGTAATCCACTTGGTTTTAGTATGGTCTTCAAAAATTATGCGAAGGCCATTTTCATAACCAAAGTCGACCTTTTCAACATAGTTCCCCTCTCCGGTATGTCGATACAATCCCTCAGTAGTGACGAACCATATTTGACCATCATGGTCCTCAATCATTGAGTTTACTTGACTTAGTGCTTTACCTTCTCGTGTCGTTTGAGGCAAAAAGACTCCGGAACTTGGAAAGAATAAGAAGGGCCCGTTTTGCGTAGCGACGAATAGCTGATGCGAAGATGTACGGAGTAAGCTGCGTATTTCATTTGCGCCTGTAGCCGTTTTGTTTTTTGGTTCGGGCAAGAAATGTTTGACGTTTAGCGTCTTTTTATCGAGCAAATTTATCCCATAGCTGGTTGCTACCCAAAGGCTATCAGCATCGTTATCAATAATGTCCCAAATGCGATTATGGGAAAGACTGTTTTTATCTCCTGGTACTTTTTGAACTCGCTGAAATCGCCCGTTGCCTAAAAAACGATTAAGCCCTTTGTCGTAAGAGCCTAGCCAGATATCACCTGCGTTATCTTGAAAAAGTGACTGAATTCGGTTTGATGACAGAGAATTTGCATCATCAGGCACATTTAAATAGCGCGAATACTGACCGGTTGTAGGGTCGTATTGGTTAACACCACCGCCCCACGTACCCACCCAAATATTGCCCTCGGCATCCAACATTAAGTTGCCGGCATCGTTATGAGAAAGGCTTTGGTCGTCTTCGCTATTCGACTCAAAGAGCTTGACGTTGCGACCGTCGTAGCGCATTACGCCATTTTCTGCTGTGCCAAACCAAAGGAATCCTTGGCGATCTTGCACTATGGAATAGATTTCCGATGAAACAAAGCCATCTTCAGCAGTTAAAAGCTCAACCGCATATTCATTCATTAACTTGTTTGAACCAGATGCGAGCGCAACACTAATAAACACTACATTTAGAAGAGCTACTGCAAACACGCGAATGGGTGAGAGAATAAATTTTGTCGTGTTCACCAGAGAGGTTGTCTTCAAATCACAAACGGAGCTGCTAATTAAACTTGTTTAACTTTAGTGCATGTTGTCGCCGCTCACCATTCTACAAAAGGCGCATTTGTCACCAACAAACAAACGCCTCTTGACTCTGCGATTGGTATTGCAACGCGATGTGATGACTGCATAGGTTTTCATGCTAAAGCTTTAATGCATTTAGGTGCTACCCGTGAAGAAATAGAAGAAGTGTATGGTATGTCGGTTTACATGGGCGGAGGCCCATCATTTATGTACGCTGCCGATGCTTTGCGCGCATTTGACGAATTTAGCGAATAATTCTGAATAAAAAGGGGCCGAGAAATTTCTCGGCCCTTTCGCTTGCTCTGCAGTATCACTTATTACAGCGAATTCATACTTTGAACACTAACAGGTCCAAGCTCCGCTGCTTCAACATCCGCTTTGATTTTTTCTGCATCACCAATGATTATCCAAGTCAATTTTTCCGGATGCAGCACTTCTTTCGCCGCACTACTTAAATCGTCTAAAGATAAGCCATTGTACTTTTCAACCAAAGACTCTGGATAATTATATTCTCTATTGAATCTCTCACTTGATAAGAGGCTATACATTACCGCATTGGCTGTTTCAAATTGACCAGGCAACGAGCGGACTTCATCCAATCGAGCTCTTTCCAATTCATTTGCCATCGGCGGCTTATCCCCTACATATGCATTGAGCTCTTTTTTGAGTTCAAGTAAAGACGGCCCTGTTTTATCGGTTTGCACTGGCGCATAAACCATAAACGGCCGCTGCCCTCTAGCATCTTGAAGGAAGGTATACGCACCATAAGACCAGCTTTTATCTTCACGTAGGTTCATATTCACACGCGCCGTAAAAGCACCACCTAGGGTTTTATTCATAGCATTGATGGCTATATTATTGTCGGCCCCTGTTGGTGGCGCTAAATGCGCAGCTAGTATAAGAGACTGTTGTGCACCGGGACGGTCGATGATAATCGCTTGGCCTTGCTCTGGCATAGACGCTTCGGTAATTTGTTTAACGCCCTTATTGCCTTTGACTTTCCAGCGGCCAAATTCTTTTTCCAGCATTGGCTTGATTGTATCCAATGTGGTGTCACCCACTACAAAAATTGTCGCGTTATCAGGGCGTAGCCAGGTATTTTTGAAATTAACTAAATCGCTTCGCGTAATTTCTTTAACGTCTTGAGCAACGCCTGTACCGGTAAATGGAATACCGTAGGCATGATCATTACCATAGATAAGTGGCGGTAGCAGAGTCAGCGCAATGCTCACAGGACGCGTTTTTTGCTGTGCAATATTACTTAATATAAGGCCACGTTGACGTTCAATCTCTTCTTCTTTAAACGTGGGCGATTTTAATATATCTCCCAAAAGCGCCAAAGAAGGCTTCATGTTTTCTGTCAACATCGACATGCTAACTGTTGTAGTGTCTAAATTTGAGCCAGCATTTAGATTCGTCCCCAACTGCTCAAGCTCTGCAGCTAGTTCCAAGGCATCGTATTTACCCGCCCCTTCATCAAGCATCTGTGTGGTGAAACTCGCAAGCCCAAGTTTACCGCCCGCATCAGCAGCATAACCTGCATCAAACTGCACCGCCACATTAACTAAAGGCACCGTAGAGCGCTTCGCAAACACTACATTCACACCGTTAGATAAAGAGGTCTGCGTAACCCCAGGGAAGCTTAGCTGTGTCTCTGCATTAATTGGCGGCAAACCTGAACTGCGATCAACGCTTTCAGTGGATGCTGTATGTTCAATAAACGGCACAACCGTGATTTGGTGCCACCCTTCTTTTAACCATTTATTCGCAGCCGCTTTAACGTCTTTGGGCGTCGCTTTTGCTAGCTCGTCTAATTCAGTTTTAAAATAGTTAGGGTCTCCAGCAATAAACTCCCCGCTAGCAAGGGTGTCAGCTTTCCCGCCAAAGCCCCCTACTTCTTCGAGTCCTCGAATGATTGAAGCGCGTTGTTTCGTCGACACGAGCTTAACTTCGTCTTTGCTAGGGCCTTTACGCAAGAATTCGCTAATGACCTTATCAATCTCTTTTTCTACTTTTGCTACGTCAACGCCGTCTTTTACGTCAACCGTAACACCAAAGATGGATGCCATTTGTAGCTCGTAATTAAATACCGACGCATTGGTAGCAATTTGCTGATCGTAAACAAGTTCTTTATAAAGACGTGAGTTTTTGCCATCCCCCATGACACTTGCGGCGATGAACAGATCGGTTGCAGTTGAAGATGTGTTTTCAGGTGAAACCCAAAGGCGATAAATGCGCGACTGTGGCACTTTATCTTGAATCACTTCTCGGGTGTTAGCGCTACGCTTCGGTACCCATGCTTCCCATTTAGACAGCGCTGGACCCGGTTCAATATCAGCGAAGTACTTATTAACCAAAGGTTTGGCTTCTTCTGCGTTGATATCGCCGCTCAGCACCAATATTGCGTTATTGGGGCCATAATATTGATTAAACCAACCCTTAACGTCGTCAAGCGACGCTGAGTTGAGGTCTTCCATAGAGCCTATTACCGTATGATGATAGGGATGCCCAATGGGAAATAAGCCCTCAAAAATATGAGTGAATACGCTACCATAAGGCTGGTCTTCGCCTTGGCGCTTTTCATTTTGTACAACGCCACGTTGTTCGTCTAATTTCTCTTGTGTTACTGCACCTAACAGGTGACCCATACGGTCAGACTCCATCCACAAAATGCGGTCTAGCGCAGGTGTTGGGACGGTTTGAAAATAGTTAGTACGGTCAAAATTTGTGGTACCGTTGAGGCCTGTAGCCCCGGCTTCTTGAAGCGGCCCGAACCACTCATCATCATAGTTTTCGGTACCGTTGAACATGAGATGTTCAAATAGATGGGCAAACCCAGATTTACCCTCTGGCTCATCTTTTGAGCCCACTTTATACCACACAGCCACAGCAACTACTGGAGCTTTGCGGTCTTCGTGAACAATTACGGTTAATCCGTTATCAGTAGTAAATTTTTCGTAATCAATATTAATATCGTTCTTGGCAAACGCTGAGCCTAACAGCGTACTGCTTACTGCCAGCACACCTACGCTCACTTTCAAACGCTGGGTGAGATGCTTAAGTACAGTCATGTCGTCATCCTTAATCTTATTATCTGTGCCAAACACGAAAATGTGCCAAGCACCATGAAACGGCTTTGCCGCCAACACTAAACATAAATCAATTTGACAGTTTATAAAGCGCTATGATGCAGAAAACTGTAACGGATTGTAAAAGAGGGAAAAACGACGCGTAGGGGAGATAGCTCTTATGAAAAAGCTTATGAAAAAGTAGATAAGGAAAGCCGCAATTACATTGCGACTAACCGTGCCCATAGTGCTTTGACTTGTTGAGCATCTTCACTTTCTAATTCGTTGTTAGCGAAAGCTTTATTAAGGCTCTCAAGCATTTTTTCATTAAGCATCGCAACGGTAGCGCCTTCTTCCATCTCTAGTTGGCGTGCCTCTACCGCGAAATGGCCTTGTAAGTAGCTGGCAATAAACAATTCATCATCGCTACCATGATTTACCACGTCATCAAGCGATGCCTCAATATCTGCAATAGCTTTAACGACACTTTCTGGTGCTGCAGCAGGTGGTAACACGTCTTACTCCTTTCTGTTGTTAATTTCAGTTCTTTGTCTCTACATTTCAATTCTTATTTCGAGACAAACCTCGTTGTTCTAAAGGCTATGAGTTTGCTTTGGTATATGGCGCTATGCCCTTAAACAGCTTGGCAAAGTACTTTGTCTTTGTAGCCGGTAATAACCGTAAAGGCGCCCGCTAATTCAGTATCGAGCGCAGCATCGCTTGAATCTAAACGAAGCGGTTTGCCGTGTAACGCCTGTAGTTTTTGTTTAGTGGCAACGACAAGCATGTTCTGCTTGCCAATCTGACGAATAAACACCGGGCTTAACTGTTGATTTCCGCGCCCCAAGATGTGGCCCTGACCACCGATAACCGTCAAAATGACCTTCGTGGGCTTATCTTGAGTTAGCTCAATCAGTTCACTGGCAGTAACGTCACTTGCAATTAACTCTCCTTGCTTCACCACATCAACGCCTAACAAGGTATTGTCTAAGCCAAGAAACTCCATGACAGCGCCTACCGTAGAGCCCGAGCCCATAACAAAGTACGTATCAGGCTCATCGTCCATGATTTCGCTCACATACGCCGCAATATCATCAAGCACCAACGCCTCGTCTTCTTTGCCGCCCATTTTTACAGCTTGAACGTAAGTGAGTTCAGCGGGTACGCGCATTTCACCATAGTGTTTGGCAATAACTTTCCCGTCGCGAAAGGCGTTTTCGTCAATATCTCGGACTTCAGCGTCCATTTCACTTACAAGCTCGCCAGCAATCATTTGACTTACTACCTGCCCTGCCGCTGACGGCGATACACAGTATACGCCAGAGTGAATTTTGCATCCTGCAGGCACGCCTAGTACGGGCACTTGGGTTCCCACTACACTACAAATATTGCGCGCGGTTCCGTCACCACCCGCAAACAGCAACAAGTCAACATTAGCGTGTACCATGGCTTTAGCCGCGCGTTCTGAGTCTTCACCTTCAGTTTGCGCGGCATCGGCTGTGTAGATAACTTCACAAGGAATACCTAGAGATTCACATACGGTCTCCCCCATATCGCCTGAGGCTGTAACTACTGTGAACTGGCCTGACAACGCTTGTACGATACTGAGCGCTTTAGCCATTTTTTCGTTAGCTTTTTTCTCTGCTCCCATAGCGAGGGCTTTTTCACGAATCTCAGCACCATCGCTACCTTTAAGCGCAAGCGCTCCGCCAATACCCGCAAAGGGGTTAACTATAACGCCTAGCTTGAATGTAGGCTTGTGATCAGACACTGATTGACTAGTGCTAACTTGACTCATTCAGCAACAACTCCTATCCCGTAACCTGTTTCGCTTCTTTCTACACCTGTTGGCGCATTTCCAGCCGCCTTATCTGTTGCTTTGCTGATGGGTAAAGCAGACAATTTACTTTTGCCAAACTCAGATGACAGCGCTTGTATAAAACGTTCAGCGCGTGGTGGAAAACCATTCGCTTTATAGGCTTCTAGCTGAGCAGCTACGTTTCGGGTAAACCCTTCTCTGTCGGGCTCAGCACCATTTAAATTATCTGTGCTTACCTGAAATTTTCTGCCCGCCGCTTCAGTAAACGCCCATTCAATAGCCTGTGGCTTAATTTCTACTTTTTCAAAATCGGCTTGCTGCGCTGCATCTCGACCGTCTGGGCAATACCAGTAACCGTAGTCTTCTAATAGTCGGCGCTTTTCACCGGCTATACACCAGTGTGCAATTTCATGCAAAGCACTTGAAAAAAATCCATGGGCAAACACGATTTGATGGTAAGGTTTTTCACCGTCTGCTGGGAGGTAAATGGGTTCATCATCACCTAAAACCAAGCGCGTATTAAAATCTTCAAATGTAGAATTAAACAATTCTATTAACGCAGGTACGTCTGAGTCAGGCTTAGCGTGATGACTTGCAATCTTCATGTCGGCAAATAAGTTCTATACGAGTGAGCTAAATCAATGGCGGTGGAGTATACCAGCAAAACTTTGTCTTCTCACTTGAAAGGCATGCTGGCATAGGTCAATCTAGGTTTACAAGAGCGAACAAGTCACATTAGTTCAACAGGGAGTTTCTCATTTGGCGCAACAGATAATTAAACATATTCATCGGGTAAATGCCCTTCGTGATTTGGCCAATCAGTTGGGTGTAATGCCTATTATTCATCAGCTGCAGCATTGGCAGTGTGAGCGTTTACTGGTCACGCACGACGATTTGGCGCAGCAAACACGCTATCAAAAAGCCATGGCGTTCTTTGTAGATGAATTGTACGGGCCAAAAGATTTCAGCCAGCGCGACGCTGACTTAGTTCGCGTTATCCCTAAGCTCGCAAAAGTATTGCCAGACAAAGCCATGAACGCCATGGACGATGCATTATCATTAAATGCACTATCGTTCGATTTAGACATGGAAATGGCCCAATATCTACAAAGCCATTTTCCTTCAGAGCCAATTAACCGAGATAACTACGCTCTGGCCTATCGCAATGTGGGCAGGATGGAAGACAGAGCGCATCAAATCGATATAATTTCTCATTTGGGCGATCAACTCTCTGACGTAATAAAGATTCGTGGTATAGGTATGTTGATTTCGCTATCTCGACGTCCAGCCAAATTAGCTGGCTTACTGGCTCTGCATGAGTTTTTAGAGCGTGGTTTTAATGCATTTAAAGCGCTAGGCGATGTGCAAGGCTTTATACAACCTGTTTTGGTAAGAGAAAAAGCAATTATGCAGTCATTGTTAAGTGACGATTTAATCTTACCTGAAGATAACCCATTACCTGTGGTTTAAGTTGCAAAGAAAGAAATGCAAAAACAGGCCTTCGTGAGCAACTGCGCTACGCCGACGGTAATGAAGCAGCTAGGGTATAAACAAGATATATAAATGAGGAAGAAGTTTGAGCTCAACCACGCTAAATTGGATGTTAGACAACCCCTATGTTCAGCAATGGCATATTGATGAAACACATATTGATCACTATCAGCATGTGAACAACGTGGCGTATCTGTCGCAGTTAGAAAGCCTAGCGTGGGCTCATTCAAACGCCCTTGGCTTACAGTTTGCCGATTATCAATCGCTCAACCGCGGCATGGTTATTAAGCGTCACGAGCTTAACTACCACCTGCCAACACATCTTGGAGATACGTTAGAATGTGCAACTTGGATAGTGTTTTGCGATCGCAAACTAACTCTGAAGCGCCAATTCCAGTTCATCTGCCCAAAGCGTAACAAACCCGTTTTTGATGCACTAACAACTTTTGTTTGCGTCAGCCTTGATACTGGTACGCCCAAAAGGATGCCTAAGCAATTTGTGGACATATACGGCGAGGCTTGTATATCCAAATGAGAACCTGGCTAGCATTGTTGCTTCTATGTACGTTGTGTGTTTCGTTAAGCTTTAATATATACCTGTGGGTTAGCTTAAAACAGCACAATGATAAAGCTTATGAAATAGAGGCAAGCTATGAACACCGCCTAGAAGATAATGCAAAGCACAAAAGCGGTCTAAATGTAGGAAGTAAGGCAGTACCTATTTCTGACCCAAGATCTTCTGACTTTCGCACTGATTTCCCCACTGACATCAGCGGGGCAAATACGGTATCAAATGAGATAAAAGGGCAAGGCTTCTCTTCATCTCAATTAGACCAAGACCAGCTGTCAGAGCTAACAGCTTTACTCGATAATGGGCAATATGCACTGCTTGCCACAGAGCTTACAAAGTATCTGAAAAATGATCCGCTTAATGAATCACTACTGCTACTAGAAGCTGAACTAATTGAGTTAACCAAGCCCCTGCCTACAGCGATAGTGCACTACTACGACTTAGCTGAACTGCCTCTTTCAAACAAAACGCTTACGTTTATTGACACAAAAATTGCCACCTTGTATCAACAAGCACAGACGCAGTTAAGTCAAGACGAACAATGGGAACTGGTTGCCAGATTAAATGAGCCACTTTATCAACGCATTCCCGACGCGAAACACTACACACTTAACCTGGCTGAAGCCTACGCTTATCAGCAAAAGCTTACCTTAATGGAAGATGTGCTCGCCGCCTTGCCATTAAACGACAGAGACGCAAATATCATTCGCAATAAAGCTTATGAAATACGCGATATTGCTAACGCCGACACTACACCGAACAACAGTGAACTAACGCCGACAGGCGCGGAGGACGCACGTTATCAAACACGCGTAGATTTAGAGCGTATCGGCGACCAATATCGCCTTGAAGCAAAGGCGCTTAATCAAAAAGCCACCATGATTCTAGATACGGGTGCCAGCACAACAGCAATATCGTCACGACTATTCGCTCGCTTAGGTCGCATGCGAAACCTCACGTTCATTGGTAACTTCAACATTAGAACCGCATCAGGAACCATTGAAGCCCCACTGGTACAAATACCGCGCTTTTATTTCGCAGGCTACGAGTTCAACGATGTTTCAGCCATCGTGCTGCCCGAAAACGCATTACCCGATTCTGATGGATTATTGGGAATGAACGTCTTAGGGCAATTTGACTTTGCGATAATGCCCCAGTCTAGTGAATTGATTTTAACTGAGCGTGATTGATTCTATTTGCGTAAAAGCGAGAGCTGTAAGTGTCTCGCCTTTCATGCCAGTTACGCGCAGGGCGTTAATTTTGTAGCTCAACTAAAGGAAACGTCTCAAACGCCACTCCTTCATGGCCCGTTTTCATAAAGTTGCGGATATTGGCGTGGTCGTCGCCGTTAGGGTTATTAAGTACGTCTTCGCGATAGAAGCGTCCAAATAAGGCCAGCGTTTGAGCTTGGTTTAGGTTTAAATGCTGACCGAGTGCGAGCAGTTTGCAAGAGCCGCTGTTCTGGTTTGCTTCGTTTGACACATCACCATTGGTAAAAGCAGTGGGCGTGAAAGTAAACGCGCTATCGATAAGCGCAATAACGTCGTTAAATTCGATAGTATCTGGGAAATGAGTAACTGCTTGAACTAAGTCTTGGATGTTGCTGTATGCCATGTTTATCTCAAAAAAAAGAAAACGATAATAGCAGGTCTAGGCTACCATCACAGACTGAAACAGGTCTGGTTTCGTTATTTTCATGAAAAATCACAGCCTTCGGTTGCTAGATAAAATAAACCCCTCCGAAAAAGAGGGGTTTATAATGAACCTGAAGCACCTATTGATGAGGCGCTTATATTTCTAACCGCACCTTTGCGCTAGGCAATTAAACCGCTGCGCACACACGCGTGCCTTGGTCAATTGCGCGTTTTGCGTCTAGCTCTAACGCTTCATCAGCACCACCAATTAAGTGATAAGGCATGTTTAAGCCTTCAACGATATCTCGCATTGGCTCTTGGCCTGCGCAGATGATGATGTTGTCTACCGGCAATACTTGGCTGTTACCCTCTACCGTAATGTGTAACCCTTCGTCATCAATTTTATCGTAGCTTACCCCAGGGATCATGGTCACGCCTTTGGCCAGCAAGCCGACTCTGTGCGCCCAACCTGTTGTTTTACCTAAACCCGCGCCGACTTTGGTTGTCTTGCGCTGTAGTAGGAAAATTTCTCTTGGCGATGGCTCTGGCTGCGGCTTAACGCCTTCAATGCCTGCACGGGCCGAAAAGGTCATATCAATGCCCCACTCTTTCATAAATGCAGGAATGTCTTGGCTTGGCGTTTCTTTGCCATGAGACAAATACTCAGCGGTATCGAAACCAATTCCACCAGCGCCAATAATGGCTACTTTATTGCCAACAGGTTTCTTTTCTTTCAATACTTCAATATAGGTGAGCACTTTTTCGTGCTCAATGCCTTCGATCGCTGGCGTACGCGGCTTGATGCCAGTTGCAATCATGACTTCGTCGAACCCTTCATCGTTTAGCGCAGCCGCATCAACATAAGTATTTAGCTTAAGGGTAATGTTTTTATGAAGCTCAATTTGACGCTTAAAATAACGTAGCGTTTCGTAAAACTCTTCTTTGCCCGGAATTTGTTTGGCAATATTAAATTGCCCACCAATTTCGCTAGACGCATCGTAAATCACAACATCGTGTCCGCGCTCGGCAGAGGTCACTGCCGCTGCTAATCCCGCTGGGCCTGCGCCTACTACCGCAATACGCTTTTTGGTTTCTGCAGGTTTAACGTTTATTTCAAGCTCGTGACAGGCGCGTGGGTTCACCAAACAGCTGGTCATTTTGCCGTTAAATACATGGTCAAGGCAGGCTTGGTTACAGCCAATACAGGTATTGATTTCATCAGCTTTATTTTGCTGCGCTTTGCGCACAAAGTCTGGGTCTGCCAAGAATGGACGAGCCATTGATACCATGTCAGCATCGCCGCGAGACAGCACTTCTTCCGCAACTTCAGGGGTGTTGATACGGTTTGACGTAATTACTGGAATTGAAAGCGCCTCTCGGAATTTAGCGGTAACCCACGTAAATGCCGCTCGCGGTACTTTGGTGGCAATGGTTGGAATACGCGCTTCGTGCCAGCCAATACCGGTGTTAATAATAGTGGCACCCGCTTTTTCAATTTCTTTACCAAGTTCTACCACTTCATCGTAAGTAGAGCCGCCTTCAACAAGGTCAAGCATGGACAAACGATAGATAATGATAAAGTTTTTACCTACCGCCTCACGCACGCGGCGCACTACTTCGATAGGCAAGCGGATACGATTTTCATATTCACCGCCCCACTCATCGTCGCGGTGGTTAGTGCGCTTTGCAATAAATTGATTAAGGAAATAGCCCTCAGAACCCATGATTTCAACGCCATCGTAACCCGCACGCTGGGCTTGGGTTGCGGCAGTTATGAAATCTTCAATTTGCTTTTCTATCTCGTCAGCTTCAAGTGCTTTTGGCTTAAACGGGTTAATTGGCGCCTGTACCGCAGAAGGTGCCACAAGCTTAGGGCTGTATGCGTAGCGACCCGTATGCAGTATTTGCATACAGATTTTGCCACCCGCTATGTGCACTGCGTCAGTGACTTCTTTATGGTTTTTAACTGCTTCGTCTGTATCTAAACGAAACGTTGACGGATGAGTAGCGCCCTCTTCATTTGGCCCAATACCGCCGGTAACGATAAGCCCTACACCGCCTCTGGCACGTTCGCCGTAGAATGCCGCCATACGTTTGTGGCCATCGGGTAATTCTTCTAAGCCTGTATGCATAGAGCCCATGAGCACGCGGTTTTTAAGGGCAGTGAAGCCTAAGTCTAAAGGACGAAATAAATGAGGGTAAACGGGATGATCGGTAACGGTCTGATTCATGATACATTCCTGAAAGTTGTTTTGGCTTGGTAAAAGCCGTTAAAAAGCCTGTTTGAATATTCTTATTTGATGCGTTTCTGTAGTAGAAGCGCTCTTTATCTAAATGTTTACTTAATTTAATTTGCTACTTAGTTTATGTAATAGAGATCGTGTCGCGCGCCAGCCCAAACGTATGCTAATCATCAATGGGCAATTAGCTACAAGGGAAACGCGCTTTCATACATTCACTTACGAATTCATTTTTTTAATCGCTGGGTGCAATGGCGGATAATCAGGCAGCGTTTTTGTTTTTTGTGCTTCCATGGCTTTAAACACATCTTCCATTTGGAACATGCCCGCCTGCCACGTGGCCATATAAGTCAAGCTCTCTGCTACCGTGTGTTCTGCCGCGTAGTTAATCATAGTCTTGGTGCCTGAAACCGCTAGCGGCGAATTCATTGCAATCTGCTGCGCTATTTTCATCACTGCTTCTAGCATTGATTCTTGGTCGTCAAATACCTGATTTACAAAGCCAAGTTGCTGCGCTTCTGCGGCACCAAAGTTGCGACCTGTATAAGCCAACTCTTTAACAATGCCAATAGGAATAAGCTTGGGTAGCCGTTGCAGCGTGCCGACATCAGCGGTCATGCCTAATTGGGTTTCTTTTATGGTGAAAAAAGCGTCTTGGGTGCAATAGCGCATGTCGCATGCACTAAGTAGGTCAACCGCACCTCCAATTGCCCCGCCTTGGACTGCGCCGATAACCGGCATACGTGCCTGCTCTATAGCGGTAAAGCTATCTTGAAGTAACATCACCATACGGCGCATGCGTTCAGATCTGCGCGATGGGTCGCCCTTAAAGTCTTCTTTCATATTCAGAAACACCGATAAATCCATACCGGCAGAGAAATGCTTACCTGTAGATGAAATAACGATTACCCGTGCTTTGGCTTCATCATCTATTTCTCGAATGGCTGCCGGTAGCTCTGTCCAGAACTCTGGGATCATGCTGTTCATTGCTTCAGGGCGGTTAAGTACTACGTGGGCGATATGGCCCTCTTGTTTTACTTCTAATGTAGAGTACTTCATGGTTTGCGCTGTCTCCTTGGGCTGTTCCTGTTAACAAATTTGCAAACTAGACAGCGTCAAGATAAAAGGCTATGTTGACACTGTCAAGATAAAACGTAATCTATTCGTCTCAATCATGAAGTTGGAAACATTTGGTTTATGGCTAATGCAGTACAAAGCTACCATCACGGTGATCTTCGCAGTGCGCTAATAGAGGCAGCAACTGCGCGTTTGTCTGAACACGGCGTTGATAGTTTATCTCTTAGAAAGCTGGCAGAAGATGCGGGGGTTTCACGTACTGCACCGTATCACCATTTTAAAGATAAAAGTGCTTTGTTGAGTGCTATCGCGGCGAAAGGCTTTAGCGACTGGCATAGCGCAGCAAAGCGCATTTTTGAGCAAGAAGATAAAACACCGCAGGTACGTTTTCGCGAATTTGTGCACGAATACATTGGCTACGCCGCCGACAACCCTGAAATGTATGAACTGATGTTTGGGCGCACTATTTGGCAAAATCAAGCGGCAACTAACGACTTAAAAAGCGTTGCGTTCCCTTGCTTTCAATTTCAGGTAACTATGACCCGCTATTGGCAAGACAAAGGGCTGCTTCCAAACAATCAGGATGCACTGAGACTAGCACAGGTGACATGGGGCACGTTACACGGTATTGCGCGTTTACTTATTGACGGCATATACGCTGACAGCAGTCATATCGATGAGATGTGTGATTGTGCAGCGGATTTATTTATGCAAAAGCAGGTGTAAACGTCTTATCAACACAACTACTTGAATATAGCGTTGCGCTTGTACGCCGCGAAAGGCGTTTAACTGCCTAGAGCGGAAAAATAGCCTAGAGCGGAAAAATAACCTTCAAGAGACGATCAGCACTGCATGATAAAAGTGCTGCAAGCAAATGGATGCTTAAAACGGATGAAATGCCAGAGCGAGACGAAGGCTCGCTCGTAGCACTTTTTCAGTTACGCCGATTCTGCTTTAGCCAAAGATACTGGCTGACCTTCGTGCGTCGCTTTAATAAACTCAGCAGCACGTTCGGCAATCATGACGGTGGGTGCGTTAGTATTGCCACCTATTAAACTTGGCATCACCGAAGCATCTACCACTCTAAGACCTGCTATGCCCCTTACCCGTAACTGAGTATCAACCACTGCCATCTCATCGTCATCGCTGCCCATTTTACAGGTACCAATCGGGTGATAGATTGTTTCAGCGCGCTCACGCAAAAACTCTAATATTTCTTCATCTGTTTGTGCTTCTTCCCCAGGGTATAGCTCACTGCCTTGGAACTTGTCGAAGTCAGGAGCCGATAGTAGCTTACGAGCAATACGCACACCTTCAATCATAACTTGCTGGTCTTCTTTGGCAGACAAGTAGTTCGGGTCAATAAGCGCTTGATCAGCAGGATGGTTGCTTTGAAGCGATATAGTTCCTCGGCTTTTGGGGTATAGACAGCATACATGTAAGCCATAACCGTACCCAAAGGCCAACTGTCTTCCATGGTCATTTAAGATTGCAGGTAAGAAATGAAACTGAATGTCAGGACCTTGCGTTGCTAAACTTGAACTAACAAAACCACCGGCTTCAGCAATATTTGAAGAAAGAATACCTTTGCGTTTAAACGCGTAGTCTGCAGTGGCTTTCACATAGGAAGGCAACGCTCCGAATGCCACGGCATAACCCTCTCTGGCTTTACAGGTATATTGCACAATGGCATCAAGGTGGTCTTGTAAGTTTTGTCCCACACCAGGCAAGTCTTGCTGTACAAAAATACCTTTGTCTTCTAACTCTGCTCTTGGTCCAATACCTGACAGCATTAGAAGTTGTGGAGAGTTTATCGCACCGCCACAAAGAATGACTTCGCTTTTAGCGAAATAGCGGTTTACTGCGCCTTTTTCACGTACCTGAACGCCAATTGCACGCCCTTCTTTTAAGAGCACTTTTTCGGCAGCCACTTTTGTTAAAACAGTTAAGTTATTACGATGCTTTGCCTGCGTTAAGTAGCCTTTTGCTGTTGAGCAGCGCTGGCCGTTGGCTTGTGTGACATGATAGTAGCCCAGTCCTTCTCTATCGTCTCTGTTAAAGTCGTTAAGCTGTTGATAGCCGGCAAATGACGCAGAGTTTACAAATGCGTCTGACAATACGCTGGTATGCCTTAACTTGCTAACATTCAGTGGGCCGCCGGTGCCGTGGTATTCATCAGCACCTTCTTCAAAGTTTTCGGAGCGCTTGAAATAAGGCAACACATCTTCAAATGACCAGCCCTCAGCCCCCTCTTCATTGGCCCAGCGGTCGTAGTCTTCCTGTTGTCCGCGAATATAGCACATGGCGTTAACTGAACTGCTGCCGCCTAAAGTTTTACCGCGAGGCCAAAACAGCTCTCTGTCATACATCTCTTTTTGTGGCGCCGTATGATAACCCCAACCTATACCCTCAAACCTACTCAGCAAAGATAAACCAAAAGGAATATGAATAAGTGGGTTGGTATCTTTCGAGCCAGCTTCCAATAGCAAAATATCTAATGCAGGATTTTCCGATAATCGAGTGGCTAGCACCGCCCCGGCAGAACCGCCGCCTACAATGATGTAATCGTATTTGCTGAGTACTTCGCTCATTTCGCCGACTCCTTGAGGGCAAGACTTTTAAATGTTAATAAAACGTTGTGGTACGACCAGATTAGCAAACAATACTTCATCAATAAAAGACTTAAATTGTAAGATTTAAAAAATCTAATAATCCTGATAACTTAAGTGCTGTAACGGTATTACCCCTATCCAATAATAGCTAACTACAAGCCATCGCCTAATAAAATTAGGCTAAGAATGAACGTTGACCAATAACCTTTCGTTTAAAGACAAATGCAAAGTCTACCTCGCACAATGGCTTGTGAAATGGGGTAAACTCACGCACGATGATTTCACAAAGTCAGAACTAGAAACGCTTGTAAAAGGCAGCTTTCCTTACTCATTCACTTTCAATATCCCCATGGGAACTGGCACGGTTACCGTGCTTGAGGGAAATATCACGCTAGATAGTGAAAGCAACCGTATTGGTCTTCAGTGCCTTGCGGCACTTAATATTGTGGTAGCTTCTACAACTATTTATCGCGCTCACGTGGTGTTCACTGTGTCAGCATCGCCTCATTACGACAAAAATATGAGCACGCTTTATCTAACCGGCCTTTCCACTGATAGTGTCAGTTTAGTTAACGATGATTACGCGCTTATTAAAGACACGCAGTTTTTAGTTTCGCGCTTCTTTCCTAAAAGTGTAAATACACTCCTTGGCGGCTCGTTAAAGTCAGCCCTATCGCTTTTTAGCGCCGGAACGTCTGATATTGCAGCGGATTATTTACAGGTCTATTTAACGGGTTCGAAACAAGCTGTTTTGGAATACCACATTCCTCACATTAATAACGCGATCAAACAACAAATTACCCAAGAAGACTTAAGCCATGCTATGCGTGGTGACCACTGGCGCGAGGTACTCTTCTCGAAACTAGGTCAAAACGTACGTGTAGAAGACGACGTACTGCGCTTCTATCTCATCGAATAGCACTTAGTCTGCAAATTACGCATGCTAGTGATCTGACACAATAGAAACAGGCACGGTATCCACCTGCTCACCAATATCATCAATATTTAGCCTTGGGTCGTCCACGCTCGCTTCTAGCATGTCGAATGCCTCTTTAACGTAGCGCGCTAATGGTTGTAACGATTCGATATTTTTATTGCAGCACACCAACCCAACATTCGCAGTGCCCGCGTAGGTCATAAGCGTAATATTTACCCCGCCCCCAGGCGTCATGGTAGAAATGGGATAGCAGGCTAATAACTCCGCATCTTTTAGATACCTTGTATCTTTGGGGCCAGGTACGTTTGAAATTAGAATATTTGCAATGGGTTTAACTAGACTAGATAGCTTTAACCATTCGAAAACCAGTGCTAGAGATTGAATAGCAATGGTATACCCACTAAATGCCGCAGGGCGCGCATGCTGCGCTGCATTTTTAACAATACGGTGATTCACCACAATCTGGCGCAACCTAAGGTAGGGGTCGTTTTCGCCATGTGCTAACTCCACCGGTACAATAGCTATTTTATTACCTGTGGTTTTCTCACCGGGTTTGCGCAAATTAATCGGCATATTGGTGAATAAGGCTTTTTTAAATACCTGACCATGATCTTGTAGCAACTTATGCACACCGATATCAAAGGCGCATAGCAATACCTCGTTCGCGGTAGAGCGCGTGCGTCTTGCAAGTTTCTTTACTCGCTTGAAGTCTAAGTCCATAGTTGCCACGGCCCTACCCGCTTTTACCTGCCCAGTCAGCACTGTTTTCGTGCCCGTAAAAGGAATAGGCATATAATTTGGATTTACACGCAGTACTTTCATAAATATGCGAATAAAGATGATGAGTAAATCGAACGCTGTTTTTAACGCATAGCCCACCCCAACTAAGCGCTTGTAAAAACTCACCGAGTCTCTACGCTTGTGACGAAGCCGCTTCACTGCCCAAACAGGTGTAAACTTTGTTTCGTGAGAGTTGGAAACGTACCCAGCCTGAAACCAGCGTACTAAAGTCGCACCATCACCATACATATGGTGAACGCGAGCATAAATGGCAAATGTTTCGCTATTATCGTCAAAAATAAAATGGTATTGCCACAAAGGTTTGTCAGGGTCTAACCGCGACGCATGTAACCTCGCAACAAAGGCGTCCAGCGCCTCTCGGTTTGTAATATCTGCCACTCGATGAATTTGCACATGATAGTCCATGTTTAGCTTTTTCACCGGCGAAAACCCAACAGGGTAACCTAGCACCGTTTTTACCGAACAGTTGAACGGAGAAGTAGCGCGAGCAAAGCTTCTTATTTCTTGGAATAACTGAGGCACATATTCAGTACTTTTTGCCCCTTTTGGAATTGCGAGTAGCTGCAAGCAAGCAACATGTTTGGGGTTCTCGTCTGACTCTGTTATCCAAAATGACTTATCTAAGAAACTGAGCGTTTTTGCCATTACTATTCCTTTACGCGAAGTCTAAGGGTGACGGGGTTGAGGCATTTCTCACAAAGTCATGTGAGTTCAGCATCTGTTCTAGCTCGTGCTTTTGTTCATCAGGCAGCGTCAGCCTTGGCAATACACTCACCATCATGAGTGATAGAGCATGATAACGCTGCATTGTGCTATCCATATGACTGTTTAGCTCATCAAACTGACAAGACTGGGTAATAATTAAAGATATCAAATCTACTAATAGCGCCCTATCTCCATTTGAGGCAATAAGAATATCTCGCTTCGATAGTGACTCGAAAAGAAACGCTAATTGTTTATTTAAGCTAGATAGGATGTGCTGCCTAGGCCGCACAATACTCGGGTATTTTTCCGCCAAGTCAGCTGGACTGCGATAGAAGAAGCGAAATACATGAATGCTATCGATAAGAAGATACAGGTAGTACATGATTTCTTCAGGGTGAAGCGTGTCGAGCTTTTCTCGATTTAGCACCTTCTGCATTTGTTGTTCATGCATTTTCATCAGCGCACTAACTAGGCTGTCTTTACCTTTAAAGTGGTAATAAAGGTTTCCCGGACTAATATCCATTTCGACGGCGATATCCACACTGGTTACCGTGTTTTCGCCGTGCTCATTAAATAATGTTAGCGCGGTGAGTAGTATTTTCTGCGCGGTTTTCATAGTTCAGTTCGACCCTTTGCCAACCCTATGCGTTAGTTTTTGCTAATGGAACACCTTACATAAACACCAAATAAAGTTGGGCAACACCAGCTAACATTCCTAAAATAGCGCCCGTTACGATGAGTTTCCACTCATCTTGTTGATAAGCTGGGCGCAACACCCCTTCGAATTCTTCAACACTCAGTGCCTGCATGCGCTCGCTCAAATCGTGTCCAATCTGCATAGCATTGTTGGCATAATCAAAGGCATAAAGTAAGTATTTATCGGAATTATCAAATATTTGACGTACGGCTAGAGCCTTCATTTGATGGTAATTTTCTGACCCCACACCTAACGCGAAATAAGGCTGAGCGATAGCAACGTAACGTTCAATAGCATCATTAACATGAAGCTCAATTAGCTCTAAAAGCTGCGCAGAACCAGAACCGTGCAATATAACGTGGGTAATGTTTTTCGGCGTTATCAGCTTTTTTTCAATAATGCTTGAGTAAACTTCTGATACTTCTTTTTGCCGCTTTAAAAACATACCCTGAATAGTAATAGGCCCGATTTTTCGTGGGCGTTTGGGCTCAAATATAATTTTGATGGCAATATAATTAGTCGCATAACCCACAAGCAAGCCGCCTAGGGGTAATATCCACCATGCTTGATAGAAATACCAAAGCAGCATGGTCGGTAAGCCGAACAGGAAGCCGAAATAAAAGCCAGAACGCACTATAAACGGAAATTCTTTGCTGCCGGCGGTTAAGAAAATCTCATTGACAAGTTCTGGGGTGTTAACCAGTTGTTCAACCACCAACTCTTTAATATCTAAAATTTCTGAAACGTTATGCTGAAAGTCGTCCACCATTTTGTGGACCACATTGGGGATGTCGTTTTCGATACGCTGGTAAACTAGATTTTTGCCTTGGACAGGCAAAGCAGCCCAAAGTTGAGGCGCTGACTGGGCCATTACGTCATTAACAACTTTGCGAATAACCTGACCTAAGCGGCGCTCGATAGCCTTCGTTAGCTCATCTGCATCTAAACGCTGGGCTAATTCTTCAACACTTAGCAATTTACCTAAAACTAGCTCTACCTCAATCTCTGCCATTTGACGACGCTTAGCAGGAATGAGCCCTTGCCAGCCAAGGAAAGGTTTAATACCAACGAACTCTATGGGGTAAAACATCATTTTTACCGCCAAAAAGTTAGTCAGCCATCCAACAATAGCGCTAATTAAAGGAATTGATAGCAGGCTTAGCGTTTGAAAATTCCATTCCATACTACAAAAAAGAGGTCCACATTATTATTTTCTTTCTCAGGCTACTGAGTGCTCATGAAATGGTCAACGTAAAAAACAAAATTACTGCTAATTGTTGATTGAAAACAAGTCTCTGAGAGTCTAAAAATTTAAAGATAACGCTTTGACTCCCGCGCAATAAGAGCAACGCGGTTAATTAAGTAAAAGGGTTTAGGTAGTGGATTCTAAATTTACGCCATACACTCACTATAGCGTAGAAACCGTTGTTGATGTGCGCAGGCTTATCACATGCTTTTTGACAAATGTCGATAAATGCGCCTCTTAGTAAACAGGGTTTAAAATACGTATCTATCCTTTTACTGGTGTTAACCGCGCCTGTTCGCTCGTCTTATAAGAAAAGGCAGCAGCGCTCATCAATTAAAATAGGTAATCGTTATGGCAGTATTCGATTTTCGGTTGAAAAAGCTTGAGCATGAGATTGAACATGCAAGCAGTTACGATGAATATGAAGCCGCGTGCCTAGCGCACGATGCGCTGTCTGGCGCTGACGAGTGGAAAGCAGAAGATGCTAGCGATGACTATGATTACAAGCTTATTCGAAAGCGGGTTCAGCGCTTACAACTTGCTAGAGGTAAAGGTGATTTACCTGCACTGATGTCAATACTGCACGAAGGATTACACGGCAACTTGGGCAATATTGCCAACCCTATACTGCTTACCCAGTGCAAAATTGGCACTAAATACCTTATTGAACAGTTTATTGATGAAGTAATATTGGCATTAGAACAGATCTATAATGCCGACGAGCAAGACGTAGACTTCTATGAAAAGCTGTCATTTTTTGACGAAACTGCGCACGCCTTCGGGCGAAGCTGCCTTATGCTTTCAGGAGGAGCTGGTTTAGGTTTTTTTCATGCTGGTGTGGTCAAGTCGCTAAATGAAAAGAATTTACTACCTACCGTCGTGTCTGGCTCTAGTGCTGGGTCGATCATTGCTGCGATGTTAGGTACGCGAACGCACGATCAGTTGCTAGAAGCTCTCAGCGCGGATTTTATCTACGAGACTTTCAAACATTGGCGAAGCTTTGCCGGTCTTGGTAAAAAAGGACTATTTGATAGCTCAGTACTTGAAAATGCACTGATTGAACTGTTCGACCTTACAACCTTTGAAGAAGCCTTTAAGAAAACTGGCCGCCACATAACTGTGACGGTATCTCCTGCCGACCTGCATCAGCATTCACGACTGTTAAATGCCAAAACCTCGCCCAATGCTATTATTACCCAAGCGGTACGTGCATCTTGTGCGGTACCCGTTATCTTTAGCCCTGTGCAGCTGAGAGCGAAAACTCCGTCTGGCGAGATAGTTCCTTATATCCCTAACCGACGTTTTGCCGACGGTTCGTTAATGGCTGACCTCCCCTACGAACGGTTAGCTAGGTTATACGGTGTCAATCACAGTATCGTAAGCCAAACAAATCCACTAGCGGTGCCGTTCATTTCATCAAATCGCATTGATCCCAACTCGCTATGGGATATGTCGGCACGTCACATTGGACAACTTGCAAAAACCAATAGTATTTTCGCTATCGATATCATTGAACGTTTGACTGGAAATAAGAGCGCCAAGCTAGCAATTCATAAAGTACGTTCTATTATTGATCAGCAGTATGTAGGCAATATCAATATTTTACCAAAGCGCCAAATAAGGAATTTATCCCAGGTATTGTCTAACCCAACCCGCGAAAGTATTAACCAGTTAATTGTAAGTGGTGAGCGAGCATCATGGCCGCAACTACATGTTATTAAAAGAAATACCAAAATCAGTGAAAATTTACGGTATCATTTAGGCCAATTGAAAAAACGTGAGGCAGTAGAGCTTGGACACGAGGTTAGGTAACCTTTGTGTCGCTTGGTCTGTCCTGAATTGCTTATAGCAACGTAATCGCAATTCGCAGCATCATTTGAAAGGAAGACGGTGAGCGCACAAAGCCAAAACCCCGATAGCATTTTTACGCAGCAGGTAAAACAACTTATCAACATGATTTATCCTAAAGACTCGGGCTTCGGTTCGGTTTTTGAGGATGCCAGTCATTACTTTTCCCTCACCCCTTCTCTTGAGCAGCATATTGAAGAATTAAAAGCACAGCTTAAGCGAATAGAAGGTAATAAAAAGAAAGAAGTATTAGCTGAACAGCTTGCTCAACAAATAAGAAATAGCTCAGAAAA
The DNA here is from genome assembly GCF_054890645.1 of Alteromonas sp. HB246098. NCBI lineage: Bacteria > Pseudomonadati > Pseudomonadota > Gammaproteobacteria > Alteromonadales > Alteromonadaceae > Alteromonas > Alteromonas sp. HB246098. The sequence continues at coordinate 369,533 of NZ_JBTZUG010000003.1, forward strand.
ACTTGAAGAGGAGCGTTTAGCGAGATTAGAGCGCTTGGACGCTGTAAGCACTAAAATAATCGAGCTCTGTGAAGGCGATAACTGGCAAGAAACACAACAGTTAAGCGCTAAGCTGCTTGGGACCGTAATGCTGCTGACACGAGGACCTGAGGGCAATTTTGCTCGTGTGCATATGCGCTTCAAACCGCTCTATAAGGCTGTTTTAACGTTGCGCTTAGTAGATAGACTTTTAGAACACGACACAATTGCCCACAAATATTTATCAAAGTATCGCGAAGCCGCCTCTCGCTTTCGCGGAAACCGCTATTGGCGAGACAAATGGAAAACTGAGTTAGGTCGCCCTCTTATCACCGCCGCCCTTCTGCAAGATATTGGTTTACAAAGCCCTGCTGCGCAGACCATATTAAAAGGTGAAAACGGCGACCTAGATGAGTTTCGTTTATTAGAAGAATCGCAGCGAAAAGACCTGCTGAAGCTAAACTATCACTTCACGTTACGTTACTTATCCGATGGTTTAGGACAGCCTAACTACGTAGGTAACAACAAAGAAGAAAGAGACCGTTTCAATCAAACTCACAAAGATGCTAACGAATTTTTGCTGAGTTTGGTTAAAGACGCCTTTGTGTCAAAAACCGGTTTAGGCGAGATTGTAAAAATCCCGCAAATTTACGTTTCCATCGTGCTTTCTACCAAGTCAGACTATTCCCGCATGAGCTTACCCAAGGGCTATATGTTAATTGAGCAACTTGCGAAAAAAGGTGGCCTAAATAAACAATTAGCACAGGACTTTGTTGAGCTGGTGGGCTACTTCCCACAAGGTTTTGGTGTTACATATATACCTGTTAATGAAAAAGGCCAAGAGAAAGACCAATATGAATGCGCCATAGTGATTGGGCTGAACCCCGCGAACCCCGCAGAGCCTTTATGCAAAGTCGTGACAAGGAACCAAAAATACATCACCAGCGGTGCGCAAGAAGTCATTCCAAAAGGTAGAAACCTGTATTTCCCAGCAAACAGAAAAAAGCTAATGCGCGTGGGCCAAGAAAGGTTAGGCGAAATTATGAGCCAACTGTCGAGCAATTTCACGCCAGATGCTATTGATGATTTAGTACCAAGCTTTTGGGAACCCTACGATTTCTTCGGTTTTAAAAAGCATCAGAGTTTGTGGACGAAAAATAGTTAACAAGCGATAAGTTTGAAGCATAAAAAACGCCCATCTAAGGGCGTTTTCAATGAAACTCGTTTATGACCAATTGCTATTACACTTCGCGACACGATGAAGTGAGACGAGGTTCATTCATAATACCCGCCCGTCTGTAGGTGTTATTATTTTCCGTATTACTGTTAACGGCTCTCATATTATGACGTATCGCAGCAGCATGACAATCCTGTGCATCTTGGTACTGCCTAACGAAGAAGCCCTGCGCATCATAAAGCGCAACACCGCCGCTATTCGCTTCTGGCTGTTGCTGAGCAATTTCTGTTGAATCGCATGCCGTTAAAAAAATTACTGACGCTACCAATAGTATTCTCATGCCATATTCCTTCATTTATTGTTCAATTAAACAGTAGGTTATATGAACAACAACTGCAAGTGTTTATTGAACAATAATCATTCACCGCTAATCTGAAACGTAATTCTCAATTGATTACTTTACGCCAAAACCACTACTAAAAACTTATCATATTCGATTGCATGGGTTGTACACGCCAACTGCCCAAAACATCGTATAATCGTTCGGGCAGCGAACACTATAACGACGATACCTCGCTAAGGACCTTTACTATGCGCCCCTAATTTTTGGCGAGGACTTTTACTCGTTGTTCTTAGTGCTTTCAGACGAACTCGATGTAGTTTTAGTCGTGCTTTTGGCCGGTGTCGCTTTAGTACTAACTGTTGTCTTACGCGCTGTACTCTTAGCTGCCGTTGACTTCGCCTCAGTGCGCTTGTTAGCTGTTCCAGTAGCGGCCTTTTTAGTCGAATTAGACGATGAAGCGGCCGTCGTAGTAGCTGTTTTTGCTGTACTCGCTTTGCGGGTACCGGTGGTTGTCGACGAGGTCGTTGTTGACTTAGCTGCAGAACTTTTAGTTGCTGTTCTTTTAGTGGCAGTAGCCTTACTTGCAGTACTTGTCGCTTCGGCTTTTTTAGCCGCTTCTTTTGCAGCTAAAAGGGCTACTTGCTCGACGAGCAAATCCACTTTTGCACTCAACATTTCAAGTTGCTGCTCTTTCTGTTGACGTTTTTGACCACCTGATAATGCTGAAAATAACGGCGTTGATGCCACCAGCTTTTGTGCAGCGTCGACTAAAGCGAATGGATTAAGTGTACGCCTAAGTTCACTTTCCACTTCAAGGCCTTTAACCTGCATAGCGTTAATGGTTTCGTGTGTATCGTCAATTCTCTGGCTGACCACACCTGCAGCTTGGTCTAGCTTTTCAGATAATAAGTCAGAACCAGCGAAGAGCCATCCGAACAAGGGGGACGATTTTAAAGGTGAAGCGTTGCTACCATTTAGTGTTGTCGTTTTTCTTTCGGCAACAGGCACAACTTCTGGATTGGGAATATTTTTGTTGCTCATAACGCCTCCAATATGGAGATTTGTAAGCATGGCAGTGTAAGGCCTTTTCACAGCTTAGTTTCAAAGCTTTGCTAATAGCTCACTCTAAGCTTGAACACGCGGCTTTCACTGCCACTCAGTTGCAATTTTATTAATACCCTACTCAAACTAAGTAGTAATCAAAAACTGCATATTGAGCACCGCAAGCGGAGCCCAAAAAAGACTATCGCTTTACTTGCTTGCCGCCAGTTTAGCAACAGCTTCAGTCAAGGCATCGATTTTAGCCGAAAGCTCTTCAATACGCTGATCTGCTGGCTCAGAATCAAGACCAAGTTTTTTGCGAACATCAGCTACACGGTTTTCCACATCGTTAGTGGTCGATTTAAACTTGCTCTTAGCATCGTCTTCTAGCGTTTCACCTTTAGTTACTAGCTCGTCGAACATTTTGTTCGCCTCTTCGCTTAGTTTCTCGTAACGCCCTTGCGCTTCTTCAACGCTTTTACCATAAGCGCCTAGGCCTGCTAACCAAATTTTACGCGCCATTTCTTCGGCTTCGTTAATTTTGCCTTTAATTGTGTCAGTAGTAGTCATGTTCAGCTCCTATGAATGCTAAATTTGAGTGTGTTTCAACACCATGGTTAAACTGTACGCTTAACAATTAGAATCCGCATACTAAAAACACTAAAAAATAAAAAAGCCCGAAAAGTGGTGACTTATTCGGGCTTAAAGACAAAAGCTAAATTCTAAATATTAGCATCGAATTAAAGTGGTACACCTGCAAGGTGCAAAACAAAGGCATATTCTAGAGCAGTTGATTCAAACCGCTTAAAACGTCCTGACGCGCCGCCGTGCCCCGCTTCCATGTCGGTTTTAAACAGAAGCAAGTTGTCATCTGTTTTATACTCTCTAAGTTTAGCAACCCACTTCATCGGCTCAAAGTATTGAACTTGCGAATCATGTAACCCTGTAGTTACTAGCATGTGTGGATAATCTTTAGCTTCTACTTGATCGTAAGGCGAGTAAGACAGCATGTAATCAAACTCATCTTTATTCGCTGGGTTACCCCATTCAGTGTACTCACCTGTGGTCAATGGAATAGTCTCATCGCTCATCGTGGTCACCACGTCAACAAACGGCACGTGAGCACTTACCCCTTGATAAAGCTCAGGGGCCATATTGACAACGGCACCCATTAGTAATCCACCTGCGCTGCCGCCCATTGCAAATATGCGATCTTTATCAGCGTACTGCTTAGCAACTAAGCCTCTTGATACATCAATAAAATCAGTAAATGTATTCATTTTTTGATGCATTTTACCGCTCTCATACCATTCACGCCCTAGCATCTGCCCACCGCGAATATGTGCAATAGCAACAACAAACCCTCTGTCTATTAAAGAAAGCCAGCTGCTTCTAAATGTCGGGTCAATAGTTGCGCCATACGAGCCATAAGCATATTGATACAGTGGGTTAGTGCCATCTTTCTTAAACTGATCCTTGCGATAAACCAATGAAACCGGAACTTGTGTGCCATCACGCGCTTCAATCATAACTCTCTCAGATGCATAAGCGGAAGAGTCAAACGTGTCAGACACACGGGTTTGCTTCATCACTTCACTTTCAAGCGTATCAAGGTTGATATCAATGATAGAGCCTGGCGTCGTTAGCGAGCTGTAATAAATTCTCAACTTGTTAGTATCCATTTCAGGGTTCGCATTGAAGTAGGCACCGTAAATTGGATCTTGAGTTGGTATAACCTTTTCTTCTTTTGAAGTTAGGTTGTGTACGACTAAGCGCAGCATGCCATTTTCTTTTTCTTTCACAACCAGATGATTTTTCATCACTTCAATGCTTTGAAGGAAGACGTTAGGACGATGTGGGACTACTTCTTGCCATTTCGACACGTCACTTGTTGCATCAAGTGGCGCTTTCATTACTTTGAAGTTTTTTGCATCAATATTAGTTAAAACGTAATAACCGTCACTTGCTTTTGCTACGCTATATTCCTGACCGTCTTTAATAGGTAGGAATACTTCTGATTGAGACGTAGGATTGTCTGCATCTATCAAAGTCACGCCAGTTTTGTCAGTGTTAGAATGATGAATGTAAATAACGCTATCGTCTTTGCTTTTACTGATGTAAGTATAAAACGTAGGGTCGCTCTCTTCGTACACTAAGACATCGTCTTCTTGAGAAGTACCCAGCTTATGGCGATACACTTGATAGCCTAAAAGGGTTTGCGGGTCTTTTTTCACATAAAATAAATGTTCATTGTCATTAGCCCACACTGCGCTACCTGACGTGCCCTCTAATACATCGTTTAACTTTTCGCCGCTTTCCAGATTTTTTACGTAAACGGTATAAATTCGACGACTGAGCGTGTCTTCAGAGTACGCCATAAGCGTGTTGTTACTGCTCACCGAGTAACTTCCAATACTAAAATAGTCATGTCCTTCAGACATAACATTTGCATCAAGCAACACTTGTGGCTCTGCATCCAGTGAAGGTTTTCTCAGGTATACAGGATACTCATTCTCTCCCGAATAACGGGTGAAGTACCAATAACCATTATCGAAAACAGGTACCGTGGAATCGTCTTTCTCTATACGAGAAATCAGCTCTTCATAAAGTGCTTCACGGTTTTCTTTGAGCGGTGCAAGAACTGTTTCAACATAGCTGTTTTCCTGCTCTAGATGCGCCAATATCTCTTCATCTGTGCGTGAATCATCTCGCATCCAGTAATAATTGTCGTTCCTAGTCACTCCATGCGCCGACATTTCATAAGGCACTTTTTTCGCTAATGGTGCATTAACATTTGTATTTAACATAACTGATGGAGCCGCCTTGTCTAACTCTTGTTGAACGTTTTCCGTTTTGTTCTCAAGGCTACAGCCTGACATCAGCCCGCCTGCAGCAAGTGCTATCCATATGAATTTCATTATTTTTCCTTTGTACCCATGTTTATCCACGCTTTGTGCTTTATCGCTGTCAAAAAGTGCTTCTTCAAAACTGTCTTAATTTTGAATTTGTGCGCAAGAAAGCCCTTCGCTGTTTTATATAGCGAGTATATCTAAATGAAAGTGAGGTTCTAGTTTTAATGGCAAATGTATGCGGGTAAGGCGGGGATTAAATGTTACAAAATATACACGCCTTAAAGATAGAAAAATATTACGCAGATTGCACAAACAAAAACACCGCATATCCCTAAGGGCGATGCGGTGCTTGATATAAAAACCTGTTATCGAATTTAGAATCAAGTTTACGTTCTTCTGAACCTAAACGTGACTAACCTTAATCGACTAAATCTTTCGGCATTTCGTCGCGAATAGACAGCCATACTTTACCACTCTCAATACCGTAGTTTCTTACCACTACTGGTACTCTTTCATATTCGCCTTTTTCAGCCACTTCCAGCAAATCAGCGTAATACTTGTTTGCTACGTCCCTTGCTTGCTGATGCGAGAAAAAGTACCCGCCTATTCTCGAGTAGAGCCCGCGGAATCCGTTCATCATCAGAACGAAAACGTTATTGTTTGAGGCAAGCGCTAGATCGTGAGTCATTTGATAATCGAATTGAGCAAACGCCAAGCCTTCTTGCTCAACATCTTTGTATCTTGCGATAATATCTGCAGACGCTTGAGGGTTGTTACGGATAGCACCTCGAATGAAAACCGCACTTAAGTTAGTGCGCGCAGCAAGCAGATTATCGACAAGCTCAGGAATGCCCTCTTGGTCTAAGCGAGCCAGGGTTTCAAGAATGTTCAGACCGCACGTTTCCCAGAAGTTATTTACTTTGGTCGGCTTGCCGTGTTGAATAGTCAACCAGCCATCACGTGCCAAACGCTGCAATACTTCTCGTAAAGTGGTTCGCGTTACACCAATTAACTCAGAAAGCTCTCTTTCTGCAGGCAAAATGGTGCCAGGTGGAAACCTTCCACTCCAAATAGATTCAACAATATATTCTTCGGCGAATCCGGCTGGACTCTGTGCCTTATAAATCATAACTAATCGCCTGCACGTTCTTGTTATTTTCCAACTGATTGTACCAGATGCTGTTTTATTATCACAATGAATTATGCTTCGTTCACTAAAGGTTTTAACAACTTGTTAAAATTAAAGTGTTATTTCAGAGGCTACAAAGTGGTATTTGTTTACTTTACGTTCAAATTAGCCAGCATTTTCTATCTCAATCATAAATATCATCAAAAAAGTGATAAATATTCAGTGACTTTCATATGGTGGGGTCTGTGAATTGCTTTCTCAAGGCGGTAATATCATGTACGCTTAATTTCCGACTATAATGACAGCAGCAAAACCGTGGTAAAGCGAAATAAATCGCATAACGCCAGCAGTTTATGTATGCAATAACCGGAACTACACAGTATAAAGATGCGCAAAATGCGTGCTTTGTTGTAAAAGGAACAGGAACTCATGCAAACCTCAATGATCGCGGCGATCTATAAGAATTTCCTGGGACACGCGCCCGACTGGTATAAAAAAACCATTATTGCCTTTCTCATTGTTAATCCCTTCATCTTTATGGTGGACCCATATGTAGCTGGCTGGACACTTGTCATTCAGTTTATTTTTACGCTAGCAATGGCGCTTAAATGCTACCCGCTTCAACCAGGTGGTCTCCTTCTTATCGAAGCTATGTTTATAGGTATGACGACACCCGGTCATATGATGCATGAGATTGAAGTGAACTTAGAGGTACTACTACTGCTTGTATTTATGGTAGCAGGTATCTACTTCATGAAAGATTTACTTATGTACTTGTTCACCAAACTGGTTATCAAGGTACGTAATAAGCTAATACTTTCGCTTTCATTTATTTTTGCCTCTGCGTTTTTATCTGCATTCCTAGATGCGCTCACAGTAGTGGCGGTAATCATCAGTGTTGGCTTAGGCTTTTACTCTATTTATCACAAAGTGGCGTCAGGCAAAGAGTTTCATTCTGACCACGACCATACCAGTGATGACGAATTAGGAAGCCACGATTTAGAAGACTTCAGAGCATTTCTACGCAACCTCATGATGCACTCAGCGGTAGGTACAGCGTTAGGTGGCGTTATGACTATGGTAGGTGAACCCCAAAACCTAATTATTGCTGACAAAGCAGGTTGGGATTTTGTAGAGTTCTTTATCCGCATGGCGCCAGTAACCTTACCCGTTTTTGTATTCGGTTTGTTAACCACGGTAGTGTTAGAAAAAACCGGTATGTTCTCGTACGGTGCCAAACTACCCACAGCAGTTAGACAGATTTTGGTCGATTACAACGAGCACATGGATAAAGGCCGCAGTAAGCGTGAAACAGCAAAACTTGTAGTTCAAGCGCTAATTGGTGTTTGGCTAATAGTAGGCCTGGCTACACACATGGCATCCGTGGGTTTAATCGGCTTATCCGTTATAGTGCTTGCCACTTCAATGAGCGGTGTTATCGAAGAGCATGCACTAGGTAAAGCATTCGAGGAAGCACTACCTTTTGCTGCACTACTTTGCGTTTTCTTTGGTGTAGTAGCCGTTATTATCGACCAGGGCCTATTCCAGCCAGTTATACATTGGGTGTTGTCGTTTGAAGGCGAAACTCAAATGGTCATGTTTTATCTTGCCAACGGTGTGCTGTCAATGGTGAGTGATAACGTATTCGTGGGCTCTGTGTACATCACTGAGGTAACGGCTGCTCTGCAAGCTGGCCAGATCACTCGCGACCAGTACGACATGCTTGCAGTAGCAATTAACACAGGTACAAACTTACCAAGTGTTGCAACGCCAAACGGTCAAGCAGCTTTCTTATTCTTGCTTACCTCAGCTATCGCACCGCTACTTCGCCTGTCATATGGCCGCATGGTGATGATGGCGCTGCCATACACAATTGTACTTACTATTGTAGGTTTGGTCGCAACCTATATTGGACTTGCCGATGCAACTCAGTGGCTATACGACATGCACCTTATTGAGCACCACTCGGTTACCGAAGCAGGCGTGCAAGCGGTGGGGCACTAATCCATGCGAGGTCTTATTCACGGCATAAGCCAGTGGGCAGAGCACAAGTCTTCTTGGCTTGTGCTTTTCGCTACATCACTAGCATTGGAAATTGCAGCCCTGTACTTCCAATACGGCATGGGCATGAAACCATGCATTATGTGCATTTATCAGCGTACGGCTATGTACGGGATTGTGTTGTCGGCACTTGTGGTAATTATAAAAAACAACGGGTTCACCCGTATGCTTGGCTTTGCTGGTTGGGCGGTATCTGCAGGCTGGGGCTTTTTGATTGCCAAAGAGCACGTGGGTATTCTTAACGCTGCGAATCCATTTTTTGCTAGCTGTGAAATAGTGCCTAACTTTCCTTCATGGTTACAGCTTCATGAGTGGCTGCCCGCGGTGTTTGCTGCTGAAGGTGACTGTTTAGAAGACTCGTGGCAGTTTTTGTCTATGGGAATGGCTGAGTGGATGCAAATTATATTTGCTGCTTATTTTGCTGTATTTGCCATTGTATTTGCATGCCGTTTGCTGGATAAGAAACCCTTTTGATCGACTTATCCATTCTGCCCTCTCGCCTTCCTCCTATACATACTGAGCAAGGCCCAATTAGCATTCAGCGCATCGCAGAGAAACACTGCTATGCGCTGTGTGATGCAGGCCAACAGTCGATTCATCATGTCAAACCTTGGTTTGGCTCTGCCGTGTGCCCAGTTACTCCAGCTTTATCTAAACAGTGTATAACTGGTATGGAGAAGGCACGCGAAACAGGCTACGGCCTAACCTATTTGTTAATACATGACGAAAAATGTTTGGGTATGGGGATTATCAATCATATCCACCATACGCATTTGACGGCAAATCTTGGCTATTGGTTAAGACCAGATGCATGCGGTAAAGGCTTAGCAACAGCAATTTGTGAAGCGTTGAAAAAGCTTGCGTTCTCTCAGATGAATTTGCATCGTTTAGAATGCTTTATTGAGCCAAATAATAAGGCAAGTATCCGTGTTGCTGAACGTATTGGTGGGATAAAAGAAGGGCTGTGTAGAAAGCGTGTATTTGGAAGAGATGCGCTTCTTTATGCCGTTATCAATGACAGCTAAGCTGCCTAAAATATTGCCGCTTTTAAGCGGCAACTTGCTTTTTTAAAACGTGTAAGTCAACGCCGTATAACCGTATATAGAATCATCAGGATATGCACCACTATCTAGCGCGTCGCCTTTAGCTAAATAAGCGCCTCCAAACTCTAGCTGTAATGCCTCGTGCGCGTTATAGCGCCAGCGAAGCTCAACCTGATGCCCCAAGAAGTCATTTGCGCCTTCAGCAACTTTTTGCAGCCATAACCCTTTATAGCCGATCATTATGTCGTGTAACTCGTCAAGTTTCGTTACGCTTCGAAGGCCTGGTGCAAAAATGTTACTTCTAGGGAAAGTTTGATATACATCTGTAGGTCCAAAGTCAAAACGCCGCAATCCATACAAGGAGTCGAACGCGCGTATGGTATCATCGCTTGTGTCGTCATCACCGCTTGCAGCGTCAACTTCCGCCCTTAAAAACGTACTATCGTTTATTTGTTTACCTATGTGACTATGAACCATCCATGCTCTGACATCTCTGTTTATCACATCAGAAGCCAGCGCGGATTGTCTAGCCTCACCAACTTGCCCAATCGCTTCTATGTTAAACTGCCAGTCGTTGAGCAACATCGCGGTATGATCTATTGAGAGTGTATAGAGATCTCGATTTTTCGTACTAAGTTCTGCAGAGTCAGACTCTTTTAGCCAATAGCTATGAACCTTCCAAGCATTGTCTTTAGACTCTGCGTAAATACCGAAAATCTTTCGATTACTGAAGCTTTTATCAAACTCACGTTCGTTGTCATCAATTGCCCCTGTATCATTTGGAAAACGGGTTACAGGGAGCAAATAGAAGGCTCGGACGCTCCATTCAAGCCAATTTGTATCAACAAGCATCCCCTCAAACGTGTTGGTAGCATTTCGGTACCGTGTGCGCCCCATTAATCGTCGACTTCCATGGTCTAGCGTTACGCGACCAATAGATAGACTGTCGATGTAAGGCAGTGCGCTTTTGTAAGAAAGGTAGAACTGGATAGGCTCTACGGCATTGACTTGTGAAGACGTTAATGTGGGATCGTTGTCGTCCATGAAGGCTCTTGCATCTTCCAACTCTCCAACTGCTTGCCAACGACCATATTCAACTGCACCTTTTAATCTAATTCGCGTTGAAAAGCGTTCATTCGTTTTTGGACGTGCTTCTTCAGTAGTAGGGAAAATGGGGTTGTTCAAGGTTTCGTAACGTAACCTAACCGAACCGCTGTGCTCAAAACTAAATTCCTGTGCACTAACATTAGATAGTGTATTTGTTATAACAAACGACAACCAAACGCTGTTTAGGACAAACGCCTTCATCGATAAACCTTATTAGTTCGCAACTAACTACGTGTAAAAGTGGGAGTATAAACTAGGTTCGTTGCCAATTCTCATGGCTTTAAGTCTAATACAGTTAAAAAAATGACTGCTTGAGCAGTCATTTAAGAGCAAGATAGTGCGGAAAAAATGAAAGGTTAATCTATATCTTCCAGAGGCCAAATGGCGATATAGTCTTCAAAGTGGTTAAGATCTACATCGCTTTCAAACACCGTTTTATTACGTACTGACATTCCCTTCGCGTGCATTACGTGCTTCTTACCTTTGTTTAGCAAAGGGTGCCACGAGGGTATCCCCCTTCCTTCATAAAGGCGTCGATAAGTGCAACTGTTTGGCATAAAGAAAATATCTTTGAGGTTTTCTTTTGTCAGCTTCACGCAATCAGGAACCAACTCGGTGCGTCTTTCATACTGAGTACATTCACACTTTTTCGTATTCAAATATGAACACACAATATTGGTGTAGTGAATCTTCTCATTTTCGTTGATATGATCGGTCACTTCATATTCTTCTACCGCATCATCATCGATAAATTTTTGCAGACAACACTTCCCGCAACCGTCACAAAGAGATTCCCATTCTTTTTGGGTCATTTCTTCTAATGACTTAGCTTCCCAAAATGCTACTGTCATTCAGCTACTACCTTTGAACTTACCGTTATTAGGCCGTCTAACGATGCCTTAACTTTATCTGCCGGGCTAAGCTTACCCACCCCTTTGGGCGTACCGGTAAGGATTACATCACCGCTATCTAGGGTAAATATAGACGACATATGGGCGATCAGGGGAATGATCTTGTGTAGCATGAGCTCGGTATTCCCCTGCTGCCTGACCTCTCCGTTTATGGTTAAGGTAAAGCGCAAATCATCAAGATTCCCAACTTCGCTGTACGGCACAAAGCCAGAAAGTGGCGCACTGTTATCAAAAGACTTCGCCCGTTCCCAAGGTTGCCCTTGCTTTTTAAGCGCTGCTTGGATTTCCCGAAGGGTTAAATCAAGCCCCAGGCCAATTCCCCAAATAGCGTCTTTGACCTCATCATTACTAGCATTTTTAAGTGGTGACTTAAGCAGTACTGACACTTCAAGCTCGTTGTGGCACTCGCCTTTGTCAGTGGGAATAGCAATGGGCTCATGCATATGGCACAAAGCAGCTTTCGGTTTCATAAACAGCAGCGGTGCTTCAGACACCGTAGAGTTCATTTCTTGAATGTGGTCGAGGTAATTTCGACCAATGCATAGCACTTTACTAACCGGTAATGGTATCTCATTACCTTGGGTATCAATGTGACGATATGTCATTAGTAACCTCGCTTTATTCGTTCTGATAAATACCCAACCGACACACCAAAATATGATGAGCGGTTCCACTTCATTAGCGTATGGAAATTGTTATACACCAAGTAGATTCGGCCTTTCTCACCGTCTGGCATAATGAGTGACGCATCAACATTTGCATTGGGAAGCCCGCTACCGTTATAGCGCCTAACGCCATTTGAGCTCCAAAAAGATAGCGGCTTCATATTAGATTTTGCAAGGCCTGAAAAAGGCACTGGCTTGGTCAATGTTACTTGGCGTCCCCATGTCCCTTCACTATCCCACCCTTCAGATGACAAGTAGTTAGCGATTGACGCGAACACATCAGCCTTAGTTTCCCAAATATCCTTTCTGCCGTCGCCGTCGTAGTCCACTGCGTAATTTAAAAAGGATATGGGCATAAACTGTGTTTGTCCCATGGCACCGGCCCAAGAGCCTTTAAGCGCCTCTACAGAGATATGCCCTTCATCTAGTATCTGAAGTGCCGCAAAAAAATTGTCCTTAAACAGCTTTTCCCGACGCCCTTCGTATGCCAAAGATGCCAGTGCAGACAACACACTGAAATTGCCCTGTATTTTACCAAAGTTAGACTCGTTACCCCAAAGCGCAACAATAAATCGTGCCTGAACCCCGTATTTTTGAGCAATTTCTTCCAGCAGCAGTTTATGTTCGTTGTACTGCTCAACCGCTTGCTTTACTTTCCAATCAGGTACTCGCGTTGCCAGATAGTCATCTAACGTGATCTTTTTCTCTGGCTGACTTTTATCAGATTTAACGACGGTAGGTCTAAAGGCGATATCAGCGAACGCCTGCTCTAGCTTAGCTTTATCAATACCTTTTGCAGCCGCTTCGTTTTTAAGCTGAGCAACATAACGGTTAAAGCCTTCCTCACTCAGCCCATTGTCACTACTCGGCTTATTTTCAGCGTAAGCCGAAGCCGAAAGGCTTAAGGTGATACTAGATATAAGCACGGCAACGTTTAGCGGCTTAGGCAGCAAACTGTAGCAACTACGCTTAGTGTGAACCGTCAGTCGAGCGACTAAGCGGTTTATTATCTTTACTAACATGAATATTTAAAACTTTTTATCCGGGTTTTTAGACAAGCCGAGGGATTCGCGATGCTGCTCAAGTAGGTTGTCTTCTTTGGGTGGCATTTGTAGATAAAAACCTTTTTCAGTAAGTTCATCGATAAGCTTTTGCTTATCGACCATACCCAGTTTTTCCCGTTTTTCTAAAGCGATAATAGTCACTAATTCCGGGCGACCAAAGGTTTCCATTAGCGCTTCGGGCACATCTTCGAAATGATCTTTTTTTGGCACATATAAATACATGCCTTCTTTTTTTCGCGTTTTATAAACTGCGCATAACATAAATGATTTACTCGCTTTGTAATGAGTGCGGTCGTGAAAATTTTAACTTTTGTACACCCACGTTGTTTTGTAGACGGTTACTGGGAAGGCGCGTCGCCTAACAGTCGGGTTACGTGAGGACGAAATAATGGCTCACGCCAAGTAGACAACACGTCAGGCATTAAACCTTGTACACGGGTCTCATCAACTGGAAACCAGTACCATTTTAACAATTGATTTAGCTGTTTTTTAGAGGCAATAACGTCACTATTAACGGCATTGTCTTTCGCTATCTGGTCGCTGATGACTTTAAGCTCGGCCAGCGTCTTTTTGTACTTGGCGATATCAATTAACCGCAGCACAGCTGGAAGCCTAAGCTTTTCTGGCGTTTGCGCATATTTTGCTCTCGCCTCTTCAATTAGCGTGATAATGGTGTCGCCGTAACGACGGACCGACTGGTGATTCACGCCGTTAATGCGCGAAAGGCCAGATTTGCTATCAATAAGACGCTGAGCTGCTTCAAACAAGTGACCTTCTTTGAAAACAAAGTTTAACGCCAAGTCTTTCTTTCGTGCTGTATTTAGACGCCATGCGGCTAACGCTTGTAATACTGTGAGCTGTTCGCTGTTTAAGCGCCAATTGTTCTTAATACTTAAATAGGCAAAATCTTCTGGCATTTGAGCGCGTTTTTTATCCACTAGCAACGCTATTTCTTGGTAAATCCAATGCACTTTACCCGCTTCTTGGACTTTACTGGCTAGCTCTTGGTAGCATGGTAGTAAGTACAATACGTCGTTTGCTGCATAGCTAAGCTGAGATTCGCGAAGGGGCCTGGCTATCCAGTCTGTTCGCGATTCACCTTTATCTAATGTTATATCGCATAGCAACTCTACTAGCTTTGCGTAGCCCAGTGATGGCCCCATATCCAAAATACTTCCCGCCAACTGTGTATCAAATACCGGCGTTGGCACCGTATCAAAGGCGGTGAGAAACGCCTCTATATCCTCTGAGCACGAGTGCAGCACTTTTACTACTTCGGTATTTTCCATAAGCTCAATAAACGGGCTCATGTTGTCTATAGCTAACGGGTCAATAAGCACTAGTTGATGGCCATCATAAAGCTGAATAAGCCCAAGGTGAGGAGTAAGGGTTCTTGTTCTTACAAATTCGGTGTCTAAGGCTACCGCCTCTTGACGTTGTGCTGCAGTACACACTTTTTCGAGTTGTTCAGATGTTGTAATTAATTGATATTGCATATTTTTGCACAGTAATAAAAAAGCCGGCTAACGCCGGCTTTCAAAAAACTATTTCAACGAAATTAGTCTCGAAGCTCCCGACGCAGTATTTTACCTACATTGGTTTTTGGTAAGTCGTCTTTGAAAACAACTTGCTTAGGCACTTTGTAACCTGTTAAATGATTACGGCAGTGCGCGATAACGTCTTTTTCAGTGAGTGAATCGTTATTTTTAACTACGAATAGTTTCACAACTTCACCGCTGACTTCGTGAGGAACCCCAACTGCAGCTGCTTCAACAATATGGTCATGCATTGCAGCAACTTCTTCAATCTCGTTCGGGAACACGTTGAAGCCTGACACTAGGATCATATCCTTTTTACGGTCAACAATATAGAAGTAACCTTCATCATCTATTGTTGCTATGTCGCCAGTGGCTAGCCAACCGTCTTTTAAAATTTCTTCTGTTGCTTCAGGTCGGTTCAAATACCCTTTCATCACCTGAGGGCCTTTTACCCACATTTCACCCGGCTCACCCTTTTCGACAGGGTTACCGTCATCATCAAGCAGCTTGATATCTGTAGAAGGCACAGGCATACCGATTGCGCCTTTATAAGCTTCAATCTGAGGTGGGTTTACCGCAACCACAGGTGAGCACTCTGTAAGGCCATAGCCTTCAAGAAGCACAGTGTTAGTAATCTTCTCCCACTTCTCTGCAACAGGGCGCTGTACAGCCATACCGCCGCCTAAGCCAAATTTAAACTTACTGAAATCAAGCTCGCTGAACCCAGGCGTGTTTAACAGGCCGTTAAACAAGGTGTTAACGCCAGGCAGGATAGTAAATGGGTATTTGCTAAGTTCGTTCACAAAAGCTGGCATGTCGCGGGGGTTGGTAATAAGCAAGTTGCGGCAGCCATATTTAACGAACATGAGGCAGTTCGCCAATAGTGCAAAGATATGATACAGCGGAAGCGCGGTAACAACAAAGTCTTCGCCTTCTTCTATAACGGTTTCTAGAATACCTGACACTTGTTCTAAGTTTGCCACCATGTTGCGGTGAGTTAGCATAGCCCCTTTAGAAACACCGGTTGTTCCACCTGTGTACTGAAGGAATGCCAAATCGCCACTATCAATATCTGGACGCTTGTATTCAAGAGACTGACCTTTTTTAACCGCCGACATAAACGAAGTTGTTTCAGGCAGGTTGAATGAAGGCACCATCTTTTTGACGTACTTAACCACCGCGTTCACAACCCAACGCTTAGGAGCAGGCAACATATCACCCAATGCCGTCAAAAAGACTTCTTGTAGATTAGTATCTGCGATAACCTCTTCGAGAGTACAAGCGAAGTTCTCAACTATAACGATAGCTTTAGCGTTGGCATCGTTAAGCTGGTGCTTCAACTCGCGAGCGGTATAAAGAGGGTTAACGTTAACCACAACCATACCTGCACGCAATATCCCAAACATAGCAACAGGGTACTGAAGGAGGTTAGGCATCATAATTGCCACAGCATCACCGCGTTTTAACCCGCTAGACTGTAAGTATGCAGCGAACTGCGCTGATAAGGTATCTAGCTCCTCAAACGAAATTGAGTGCCCCATGTTGATGAAGGCTTCTTTGTTTTTAAACTTCTTAACCGACTGCTCGAAAATGTCTACTACAGATGCGTAACGATCGGCATCGATTTCTGCGGAAACGCGAGGGTCGTAATGCTTAAGCCAGGTTTTTTCCACCAAAACCTCCTCTACTTTATTCTTATACTATTTAATGAGCACTTTAGAAGACGTGCCCATGTAACTGGTCTGATAACTTGCGAATAGTATAGGAAGTGTAAAAAAAAATAAACGGCACAATTTACAATTGCTCAACAAAATTGCGAATTAATAGCCCTACATCATCAGTATTTTCCATGTGAATATGATGACCGCCTACTAATTGTTCGTATTGTGCATTTAAAAACCACCCCTTCCTTTTTGGAAAGACTGACTCTAGATTTTTAAAGCTATTAGATGCACCGATAAAAAGTACAGGACATACAATAGCACGCATAAGAGATTCTGCCTGTTTTTCTGTGAACCTTAACGATGATTTTGTGCGTAGTTTAGGATCGCTCGCCCAAAAGCAATGTCCACCAGCATCTTGGGTTAAGTTTCTAGACAATATTGAACGGGCGTGCTCTTCTGGAATATCTGAAATTTTGCATCTTGCTTTTACAGCATCTTCTAAATCGACGATTCGCAACTTATTACGCGATTTAGCATGACGGCTGATAATAGACTCTCGCATTTGCGATGCAGTGGTCTCTTCGCTTTCTGTAAGCGGGCCGCATGCGTCAATGCTAATGACTGCAGAGACTTTTTCGGGGAAGAGCGCAGCGAATAAGCTAGCAAGGATTCCACCAAGTGAGTGCCCCAGTAGAATCACCTCTTCCCAATTTTGAGATTCAATTAAAGCGTACAAGTCTTGCAGGTAGTCAGCTTGATTGTAATGCGCACCATGCACACGATGAGATGAACGGCCATGCCCTGCAAGATCAATTGCAATAAAGCGGTGGGTTTGAAGATAAGGCGCTAGCAACCTTAGGCTTTCTGCGTTATCTAAGTACCCGTGTAAACCAATAACAACTTTGCCACCACCTTGATTATCTAACGCAGCTAGGTGTAGTGCTCCAATATTGAATTCTGTTTCAATCATAACGCTCCGTACCGGCAAATAACCGCCGCCTCCCTTACATTTTCATTCCACTAAAACCAATAAGGCGGCAATTACATGCCGCCCCAATTAACTATCCCTATTGTCGCTTGCTGGTACTTGGTGATTTACCGCGCGGTTCAGAATTGTTGTTGCTTGGTCTATTGTTGGTAGAAGGTAACTTTGCTTTGCTCGGTGCATTTTGATACCGGATTACGCGGGTCCTATTGAAATGCGGGTACATCCACGGCCCATTAAAGCGATAAAACGGTGAGTACCAGCCAGTGTGATAGTTAAAGAAGTAAGTATTTACATCGTAAACCTCTTGTTTTTTCCACATATGGTAGTCTTCGACGATAATTGTTGGGTAGATATAAGGTTGCTCCCCTACCATACCCGCAGTCGGCGCAGTAATACTGCCTAAAAACGTTGCGGAGCGCCCTTCTTCAAAAACTATAGGGTCAACAAAGCCATCTATTTGCACTTTAAATCGGCCTGACGTTTCGCCATTGGTGGAAGGTTTACCGTAGTGGTTCAAAGGAAAGTGAGCAAGCTCGATCAATGTCTTGTTGGGCTTATTTTCAACCCCAACAATCATACCACCCCATCGCGCTTTTTGACCTTGCGCACTAGCACCTGAAGTCACCGCCTTAGAGTAGCTGACTAACTGGGTACCTTCAGGTACATCGATACTATCTGGAACTATGGTACAGCCTGTAAATAACATGACCGTAATTAGAATTAAATAACGAGACATCAAAGCGCTCCTCTGAACCCTAGAAAAAATGTTGCGCCTAATTGAATCACAATGAATCAACAGGTGTTTTAAACGAAATTCTTGTGCGGCAACACATCTAAAAACTCTTATATACTCTTACGTATCTCTTTAAGTTACAAAGAAAAACCGCATCCTAGCAACTCAACATTAGCATTAATACGAGACGACTACCATTGTCGTTCAATTAATGTATTGGATAACCGCAAAAGGGGCCGTATACCACACTGATTTAGTGTAGATACAGTAGTAGTTAGTTCAAAAGGATGTGCGAGATTTAACAATTCGTTAGAATTAATTTGCAAGTAAAAAGACAGCAGTGTGCGAAGATTTATGCGTAGATATCTACGCCAAACATAGATTGAATAGACTCGCGTTGTTGTTGTTTTTCAAAACTGGTGTAAGAAGCTATCGCGTTTTGAGAATACGTGTTGCCATCTTCACGAATAAATTGTTGGTACGCTTTGGCGTTATCCGTTCCCTGTTCGTCGGGCGCAACAACAATCGCCCTAGCAGACGATTCGCTTTGCCCTTTACTTTGCTGTTCAGGGTCTTTGTTAATTTTAGCGACACGGCCTTGCGAAGGTTCGGAAGACGGGACGGCGAAATTATTATTGATAATCATATAAAGTTAACTGAGGCAAGAATCATACCATTGGGAAGCGAGCTTTAACCTTAAGACTCGCTCCTCTTTTCCCCGTTGCTCGATTTATCTTATTGTTAGTAATGAGCGCCCAATATTTGGCGGCGTGTCGTTACTCTCTGCCTGGTAATTTTTTCCACGTTACTTTATCGCGCAGATATACAGGTTCTACATTCACAGCGTCAGATACTTCGCCTTTGCTATGTGCATCTATTGCAAGTTTAAGCATGTATTGAGCGTTTGGAAGGGTCACGTCAGACGCTACTTCGCCACATACCTCAGACTTCCAGTTATCAAGCTCCTGATAGGCAGACCAGCCGGTGCCCGCTGCAATTACAGCCGCGCCGCTTTCTTCTCTAAGTACTTTTAGCTGTTCAATAGCCACTTCGGGCGGACATACTTGCTCTTCAACGCAAAGTACAAGCCCATTTTGCGACTGTGAGTAAACCGCGAAGTACACTTCACCCATACGCGCATCAGACGCGACGGCAATCCATGCATCTTTATGCTGAGTTTTAGACGCTACTTCAAACGCCATAGCTTCAAGCGTACTCACGCCCGCTACTTTTAACCCTGTCCCTAACGCTAAACCTTGAATCATTCCCGTCGCTATGCGAACACCGGTAAAGCTGCCTGGGCCTCGACCAAAAGCCAGTAAATCTAGGTCGCCCAGCGAAACCTTTGCTTCTTTTAACACCTCATCGACCATGGGAAGAAGTCGCTGACTATGCTGCTGAGGGCATATCTCGAAACGCGTTATGACGGTGTCTTTGAATTGAAGCGCAACCGAACAAGCTTCGGTTGCGGTATCTATAGCTAAAATGTTCATGTTTATCTCTTATTTCATATAAGCTGAAAACGGGGCTAATGGCGTAATACACGCTTACCGCTTTTTCAGTGCTTTAACTTAGGCTTCATCAATGCCGGCTAAAAATTTTTCCACTTCGTCCAAGCTTCTTGTTCTTTTCATATCTGGCAAGCTACCGACGAAGGTTTTGGCGTAAGGTTTTGTCACTAGTCGATTGTCACATATTACCAATACGCCTTTATCTGATGGGTCTCGGATGAGTCGTCCTGCGCCCTGCTTTAACGTAATAACAGCTTGAGGAATTTGAATAACACCAAACGGGTTTGCTCCACGTTTTTTTACATCTTCCATACGGGCTTGAAGCAGCGGATCATCAGGTGACGCAAAGGGCAGCTTATCAATCATCACGCAAACCAAATCGTTGCCGCGTACGTCTACTCCTTCCCAAAAAGCGCCTGTGCCCATTAGTACCGCTTTTTCATCTGCAAGGTACGCATCCAGCAATGCTTGCTTGGTGGTAGTCCCTTGCACCAGTAGCGGGTTGTCTATCTCATCTTCTAGCTTCTGCGCAATCTCTCTAAGCATAGCGTGACTTGTAAACAGCAAAAAACATCTGCCGCGGCTCGCTTTAATTAACCGTTTGGCTGTTTCTAGCAAGGTTTCGCGCATAGCGTAGCTATTCGGTTCAGGTAAATAGCGGGGCACGCAAAGCATGGCCTGTTCAGGGTAGTTAAACGGGCTATCCAATCCTAAGGTTTCTGCGTCTTCTAAGCCCATACGACGCTGAAAGTGATCAAAACCGCCATTTACCATTAAGGTTGCCGAGGTGAAAATCCACCCGCGCGGCGGCGATGATACGAAACGCCTGAATTTAGCGGCAATTGATAAAGGTGTTAAATGCATAATGAGGTGGCGCTGAGTAGTTTCATACCACAAACTTACATTTTCTTGCTTATTATCGCTTAACGCATCTAATTGCTCTCTTGCAGCCACAACACGTTCGTACATGTTGTCTAAATCTTTATCGCGGCCAATATGTAGCTTACACACTTCATGCAGTACACCCAGCGCTTCGGCCAGCTTACCTACCTGCATACGCACATCGTCACGGTCTAGCGCCTCGGCCCAGTTGCCGCGTTCAGCCGTATCCGGGAACAATAACCGTAAATCAGAGGCAATCATTCTGCATTTGTCAGCTGCTTTGTCTAGCTGCCCAGCATCTTTTAGCACTGTTCTGAACAACAGCGTGATATCTTTCGCAATGTCGTGAATTTGTCTTGTTGAAAGTGACTCACCAAAATAATCACTCGCAATATCGGGAATTTGATGAGCCTCATCAAAAATAATCGCGTCAGCTTCTGGAATAAGTTCGCCAAAACCTGTGTCTTTCAGTGCCATATCAGCAAAGAAAAGGTGGTGATTTACCACGATAATATCAGCATCTAGCGCCTTTCTGCGTGCTTTAACCAAGTAACAATCTTCATAATCTGGGCAATCGCGGCCCAAGCAGTTATCCACTGTAGAGGTAACAAGCGGTAAAACGCGGGCATCTTCAGGAAGGGTTTTAAGCTCCCCCATATCACCTGTTTTCGTAGTACTAGACCAACGTTTCACTTCTGAAAGCTGACCCAATACCTCTTTTTCAACCAGCGTAGAATTACCACTGTGCTGTGCTACTCGATGAAGACAAAGATAATTTGAACGGCCTTTTAACAGCGCAGTTTTTCGCTTGCTGCCCAAGGCCTTTTTTACCAGTGGTAAGTCGCGGTGAAATAGCTGCTCTTGTAAGTTTTTAGTTCCTGTAGAAACAATAGCCTTTCCGTCGCTCAACAATGCAGGGGCGAGATAAGCGAAAGTTTTTCCCGTTCCCGTTCCCGCTTCAACGATCAAACTACCCGTGGTATCAATAGCACGCTTCACCGCCTTTGCCATTTCAGTTTGAGCTTCGCGAGGTACAAACCCCTTGATAGCACCCGCAAGGAGGCCATCTGAAGAGAATACGTTATTTATTGTGGGCATGGTTTCAGCGCTGTCGTTACTTTTCTACTTTAGGCCGCGCATTATGCCAAAAAGCCTATGGAATGCCCATTAAAGGTTTGCATTTTAGCGTGAGCCTAGCCCAATCTCTTAAATCCTGAACTACCCAGATATCAAAAAAACTTCCCACCTTAACTATTCGCTTCCTGACACTTTAAGAGTCAAAAAAATTGTTAAATTTTTGATGAAAAGAATTTGTCTTCTAGAACAAAAAAATTAGCTTTTTAATAGTAAAACTTAGGCGCAATATCCCGCTCGTAAATATTTACACAACTATTTAACGAGGTAATTATGAAAGGTTTACGCTTTATAGGTTTAGGCTTGGTAGGTTTAAGCGCAATGGCGTTCTCTGTAATTGCAGCTGCATCGGAAGAGGCGCCTGCAGAACTAGTAGCGGAATTAACCCAGTTTTGTAAGGAAGTCGCTGCAGAAGAAGGCACAAAAGGCAAGTCGGAAGACGTATTCGTATTAGAGTGCGTAAACGATGAGCTAGAAGCTGAAGGTTACCAGAAGCTGAAATCTTTAAACTAGACTAACAAGCTAGTTTACTGATTCGCGTTAACAGAATGAATAAACGTGCCTCGCCAGAAATGGCGGGGCCTTTTTGTGCTTTTCTTTTTTGTACTTTTCTTTTTGGGACGTGGTTTCGGGCTCTGGTCTTAGAAAAATTTTTCGCTGTTAAGCGTTTTTGACGGCGACGTATACCATAGCTGCTCAATATAAAAGTTAGCGCTCAAAAAACGCGTCAACCAAATCGGCGAGTGATTCTTCTAACTCTTCTTCAAAAGTGTCGATATCAATGCCAAAACTGTCCATATATTTAGCCGCATTGTCGCGGGAAAGTAAGGCATTTTTTATCTGAAATTCAAGCTCAGGCAGTGTCTTGTCGTAGCGGGGCTTAATGGTCCATCGCAAACAATGACCATGGTTGTCTTTTAGCTTTTTCTTGGCAAATACACAGAATTCCTCGACGTAATCAGCACCTTGCGGCCCAAGGCAACCCGGTTCTATGCGGTACATCACCAGCAGCTTTTTATATAGCGGAAGTCGCGTTTCCATCACATCTTCAATTTGTTTAAAGATTTGATTATCGGAAAATTTGGAGAATTTTGCCAGCCACGCAAGGGGTGAATACGAGAAATGTCATATTCACCCATATTATTACTCTGCTAGTTCAGGATCTTTTATGAACAAAATATCCATGATAATTGCAGGGTCCCACTCGCGCATCTCTGCTTCGCATTTCAGTCGAATTTCGTCTAACTCACTGATCGTTGCAATAGAGAATGCGTCATCTACTATAATGTGGACTAACAGATAAACATCCCTACCCCGCTTACTAATTCGCACTTCCACGTGCTCGTATGGGACGTCAGCCAAGGTTTTTTTGAATTTTTTCTCGATTACCGCCGAGATAGCTTCAGGCGGCGCTTTATTGATTACCTCGTTAAGACTTTCACGCAGAATCTTAAAAGGCACCGGCAACATCGCCGAGCCAAGAATAATCAATAAAACTGGGTCAACGTACGGCGACAGCGTTCTATATTCCGTCAACTCCAGCGCATAGGCCAAAATAAAAGCAAACAAGATGGATGCACTTAGCACACCGTCTATCATCCAAGTATGAGAATCCACTTTTACTAAATCGGACAGTAAATGCTTACCTTTTACACGCATGTAAAAAGAGATACTAAAACAGCCAACTGTTGCAACAACACCGTAGACCATACCAATACCATACTCAGCTGCGTGACCACCTGCTAGTAAACTCTGAACAGAGCTCGCGACGGCATACACACAAGTGGCAATGATAATAAGCGACTTAAACATGTTTAGCGTAGGCTCAATCGCCGTGTAACCAAAGTGGAACCGGTCATCATCAGGACGTTGAACCAAATTAGCTACTTTAAGCGTTAGCATTGACATAACAAAAGCAATTAACGAGTAAGCAGCATCAAATAAAATAGCGCCAGAGCTGGTTAAAATGGCAAAACCAAGCGCAATAACGACAAATGCACCGGCAATGTAAAAAGAAAGCGTTAATAGACGCTTTTCTTCAAGGTGATGGAAGCCAATGTCCATGAGAGTCACATCGAAATTAAGGTGCGCGGATTCTACTCCGTTATTTAAAAAAAAATAGTGCTTTGAACAAAAATATTGCTATTTTTTTAATCAATTCAGTGATACATAGCGCCTATATAATTTCGACTTAACGCAATGCGTTTTTAATACCTATTTTAAACTATGAAAACCGTTATCCACCCTTCTATAAAAAGTTATTTTGATGCTAATGAAAGCCAGCAGGAAATCGAACAGGCATTCTCTCGTGGGCTTGCTTATGCGGGCCATTCTCTCATGGTGCCAGAGAAGTTTAGTTATCAGGTTCTGCCGCACTTTAACGACCGTTATGTGTTATTTAATCAGGGTGAGAACCATGAACTTATATCCAATGTTTGCTTACATCGACAAGCTCAACTTCTTGAAGGGCAAGGCCGGGCACGCAGCATAGTTTGTAAACTCCACTGCTGGGGCTATGACAATACAGGCCAGCTTAAAGGTGCGCCCCACTTTAAGGATGCCCCTAGCGGTCAGTTGAAAAAGGAATCACTGTCAGTGTGGAACGGTCTTCTATTTCGAGGGCGCTCTCCTAATATGGACTTATCTGCCCTTGGGCTTGAGGACTATCTCGACTTTACCGATTACTTTTACGCCGGTTCTGAAACCACGGAATATCAATTTAACTGGAAGACATTCGTCGAAATCTATCTAGAGAACTATCACGTGTACTCCATGCACCCTGGGCTTCGCCAGTTTGTTAAACCCGATGATTTAGAATGGTCGTTTGGCGATGATTTTTCAGTTCAAAAAGTTGGGCTAGGCGACCAGCTTACCAAGCGCACAACACCGCGTTACAGAGAGTTCCAAGACGCATTATTGGCACGATTCGGGCAAACACTTCCTCGCTTTGGCGCAATATGGTGCTTTTTGTACCCTAATATTATGATTGAGTGGTACCCAGATATTATTGTCGTCAGCACGATTTATCCCAAGGGTGCAGGCGCATGTGTAAACCACGTTGAGTTTTATTATCCCGAAGCACTTTATAAAGATATGCCAGACTACTTTGCAGCCGAAAAAGCGGCCTATATGGAAACAGCGGTAGAAGATGAAGAAGCCTGCCTATTGTTAGAGAAAGGTCGACGTGCACTTTATTTATCAGACGAAGAAGAACACGGTCCCATAGAACCGTTTTTAGAAGCAGGCGTGGCGCATTTTTACGATTGGCTTGCTAAACAGTAGCAGTCTTGGTGCTTTAAATAGTGTTATTTCACAAAAAAGGAGTTTTGATGAACAATTACAAAGGGTCTTGTTTGTGCGGTTCGGTAACTTTTAAAATTGAGGGTGATTTTGACAGTTTTTATCTGTGCCACTGCAAACACTGTCAAAAGGATACAGGTTCGGCCTTCGCAGCCAACCTGTTTTCAAGTTCGGCTATATTAACTTGGGCATCGGGTGTTGACGCTGTAGTCAACTTCACGCTCGAGAACACGCGTCATAGCAAAAGTTTCTGTAAAATCTGTGGTTCAGCCCTTCCGTGTACTCAACTCGGTGACATTCTAGCCGTACCCGCTGGGTGTCTGGATACAAAACTACTGATTAAACCTACTGCACATATCTTCGGCGTAAGCAAAGCTGCGTGGGAACAAAGTTTAGAAACAATTACAAAATTCGAACGTTTACCGTAACAAACATCGAGCACTCATTCGAAACTTGGTGACTTTATATTAAACAAAACTCGCTGCTTGAATAGCTGCAGGTCGATTGATGCTTATGGTCTTAGCGAACCTAAATCATCATGTATCACTTTTGTTAAAATCATTGGGTAACTTTTGCATGAAATTCTATAGTTCTCACAATTCAGCGTTACGCCAACTAGCCCCGCAAAAACCTAAACCATCTACTTTTCATACACTTACTAGAATGGCACATGCTGTGAATAGTCCATTGTGAATTCTCTCCTCCGTTTTTAAGCAGTATGGAGGCCGAAAAACCAAGGAGTAAGATATGAAAAAGTTAACTATTGCTACATTAATTAGTGCCGCTCTGTCTGCTGGTGCATTTGCTGGCGACGACATGGAAAAAATCGACACAACCTTTGTTGATTTAGACAACGATGACAATGGATACATTTCACGAGAAGAGGCAGACGACGATGAGATTTATGCGCACTTCTCTAAAATTGATACCAATTCAGACATGAAACTTTCAGCTAAAGAATTTAATGCTCATGTTATGAAACACCCTCAACATTTCGATGATGAAGTGCTCGCTACGGTAAAGTCTATGAAAGTGAGCATGGGCAAAAAAGGAGCCATGGAAACAAAAGTTAAAGTTGACACCGATGTAGATGAAGTGGTCGCAGCAACAAAAGATAAAAGGCTGACTCATGAGTTAAGAGCTGAAACTGAGCTTAAAGCTAATGGAAACTTAGAAAAGACAAAGGTCGATAAAGTAGCCGAAGATACTGTTGTGAACGATAAGACGGTGATCGCAGATGAAGCAGTAATCGCGCGTAGTAAATTCGAAATGATGGACGCAAACAACGATGGCGAGCTTACCAAAGCTGAAGCCTCAAGAAGTGGCGTAACGCGCAATTTCGATAAAATTGATTTAAATGATGATGAATTGATTACGCGCACAGAATTTAAGCGTTATCAGCGCTCATTTGAAGGAAATTTAGACGGTAACTCGGAAGAGTAATGTTGCAGTAAGAAAAGAGCCGCTCGTGCGGCTCTTTTTATTGTTTAAATACTTTTTCTGTACACGTGCTATCAAGCCTGCACGTATTGATTCCCTTTCTTTCCCATCACTTCATCGAATAAAGGATTTTTTATGTTAGCTTCAACAGGACTTAAAAGTTTACTCGCGTACCGAGCACTGCGCCAAATGAATGGGCCCAGTTCAGACAATGCGCAGAGTAAAGAACACCTCATTACATCTAGTAAATTAAGCAATGCAACGACGCCGCCATCAGTCGCCGCAATAACAGGTTCAGCCTATGCTGTATCTAAGATGACGGACGCTCCAAAAATACAACGCTTCCTTCTAAAATCGACGTTATCAGCCTCAGTGGCAGGTCTACTTAATGCAGGCCTTAAGAGATTGATTGGACGAAAGCGTCCTAGAGCTGAGAGCGGCCCTGAAATAAAAGGCCCGGCATTGAAAGACAAATTTAACTCTATGCCATCAGGACATGCGGCAGCAGTAGCGGCAGTGGCAGGCTCAATACCTCGGACTTCTGGACCTCTACTATTAGCATCAGCGGCGGGTTTAGCTGCTACGGCAGTTATTGGAAGGTCGAGGACTAAGCGCGATGCACATCATTTATCAGATGTTTTGGTGGGAAGTTGTTTAGGCTTTGGCGTTGCCTACGCAGTGTCTAAACTCGAGAAACCTGTTGAAGCTGAAGTTGAAAATCTGAACAAAAATAAGCATCTACGGAAGTAATTTAAACAAAGTTGCGTTCGTAAGTATAAGCTATGGTGCGCCCCTTCCGGTAATAGAAGGGAACGCACTTACCTTAAGGTAAATAAGATAAAACTAACTTTCCGGCGTAGACTTGATTACTTCCTCTATCTCACTATTCCCACTTAAGCGGGCGAGGTCAATTAAGTAGCCTTTTTCTAGCTTGTTTAAAGAATGCCCTTTGAGCCGCGTCTTGACCTCTCTTACATCACCATTGGCAATGGAAGTTTTCAGCGCAGCGTGATTATTTAAAGAGCGGTCTTCGCTTTTTTCACTTGAATCATTCGCAGTCATAGTTCGTCCTTAATCTTTACTTAGTAAAAATGAAAAATCTCATATACCTTTTGTAGTTAAACACGACGCCAAACGATCAACGCTTCAAGCTATCCATATTTCAAATTGCCATGGTTCAAGCTTACAAACAGAACCAGCTTCAAAATTTCGCTTCTCCTCATGCTGCCATTGCGTATATTCGCCCTGAAATAGTGGCTCTTCAAAGGTTACTTCGAGATGCTCATTTGAAAAGTTAATAACAACAAACACTTTTTCCCGCTCGTTATGACGTACAAAGCTGAAAACCTTGTCCATTTTCGAGTTCGGGACCTGAATCATTCTTGCGCCATACTCTCCATTTCCTAACACGGCTTTAGATTTTTTAAGCGTAATAAGCTCGCGATACAAATTGCCGATTTTATGGTCTTGCCATTCAATAGGATCGCGCTCGAAGAATGCTAACCGTTTAGTTTCTCCCGCTTCTTGCCCGTTGTGAATTAGGGGCATGCCCTCACCTATTACCGATAAAGCAATGCAAGCTTCAAGTGCTTCGCCAAACTGTTCACGCTGAGTGCCATCCCAGGCATTTTTGTCGTGGTTACTAACAAAGGTCATTCTATACGCAGAGGCTGGCCAGCTGCGTTCGTTCCACGAATAATACTTGCGCAACCTATCTAGTGAGCACTTTCCGTGAGCAAGCTCATGAAGTGTTTCATTCCAGCTCCATGCGTAAGTCATATTGAACGCATTTTCGTGAAGGTCGCGATTCTCCCATTCAGCCAGCATAAAGACCGGCCGAATTGCATTTAATGTCTCGACAGCTTGACTCCAGAAGTCGTTGGGCACGTAACCTGCCACATCACAACGAAAGCCGTCGATGTTGAACTTTTCAACCCAGTAACACAATGCATTAATCATGTATTTTCGAAGGCCAATCTGTTCATAATCGAACTCAATAATATCGCTCCAATCCCACCACGGCGAGGGACGAAAATCGCCTTTATAATCTTTGGCGTACCACTCAGGGTGCTGTTCAGCTAATTGATTATCCCATGCACTGTGATTTGGTACCCAATCTATGATGACTTTCAGCGATAGGCGGTGCGCTTCGTTCACCAGCGCTTTGAGATCTTCTTCGCTGCCAAATTCTGGATTAATGG
The DNA here is from genome assembly GCF_054890645.1 of Alteromonas sp. HB246098. Lineage (NCBI taxonomy): Bacteria > Pseudomonadati > Pseudomonadota > Gammaproteobacteria > Alteromonadales > Alteromonadaceae > Alteromonas > Alteromonas sp. HB246098. The sequence continues at coordinate 398,335 of NZ_JBTZUG010000003.1, forward strand.
CCAAGTAGTCTTTAACGGCATAGGGGCTGCCAAGCTCACCTTTTCTGTTTTTTTCACCGATAGGATGTACAGGCATAAGCCAAACGATATCCGCGCCCAAGGATTTAATATGCGCAAGCCCCTTCCTTACACCCTCGAAAGTTCCTTCTTCTGAAAACTGACGGGTGTTGACCTGATAAATAACCGCATGAGATGACCATTGTGGCTGAAACACGTTGTAGCGTTTCTGAGGGGTAGGATTGATATCCATTTTATCTTTCCTTTTGCCGATTAGCGTTTTTAAAGAATAATTGGCATCACACTTACGAGCTTATTTACTAGTGTTTGTAGTAGTACCGATAGCCACACCTACAATATTGGTAAACTTGTAATGCCTAAAATTAATACCCACATGCCGAAAAAAAGTTTCAGCCGATGAACAGAAAAAGCTAAGACCACATATTTTGCAATCATTCCGCCAATAACTGCACCAGCCCCCGCAAACAAAACGACCTGCCAAACCACCGACGGATTTATAAAAGCGTGATACGGCAACGCTGACCACACAGTAAACGCGGATAAAATAACAGCTACCGCGATAGACATGGTGACATTAAACCCACGAATAATGAGGTAAACCGCCACTAACTCACCCACTCCCACCGAAAGCCAGGCCGTAATAATGCCGCCTAGAAAACCGATGAAGGGCAGAAACACTAAGTCTTTTGTTTGTAACTCTTTTATAAAATGAGTGCGCTTCATTAGAGGAATAGAAGCAAAAATTGCAATCGCTAATAAGATAGAAAAACTTCCAAAAGCAATATGAAGGTTATTAGCTCCCCCCCATAAATGTTCGAGCAGAAGCTTGCTTTGCGACGAATATTGCGCAAAGCCTATACCGCAAATTGACGAAGGAATGGTTAGCATTAGTGCGCTCGGCAGCGTTTGCCAGTAGCCATCGTACTTGTGCTGTCTTTTATAATACGCCGCCCACGTTAATGCGCCAGCGGTCATTCCGCAGCATTGAATAGCAAAGCTGGTTGCCACTACGCTTTGAGGAGAAAACGATAGATAGTTAAAAAACGGAACAAACACCACACCTCCACCGGCGCCTGTAGCGTTTGCAAATATAGCCCCTATCACACCTAGCCCGCTGAAAAGTCCAAATTCCTTAACAAGCTCAATGGGTGCGGGCTGCGCTAACAGAAGACTGCACCAGATAAGGAAAAGTAGAACAATAATTGATTTGCCAGTTTGGCGCTTTAAATAAGAGATCACATACGTCCTTACGACAAAACAATGATAATTGTTAGAAAATAAATTCGCTTAACACGTTAATCATTAGCATTAGTACATTTTTCAGACTATTGTTAGCTCGAAACGTATAAGCTTTTACTTACGCAATTGTCATGTATAGCACTTTGTAAAATATGGTTGAAGTATCTACATTTGAGCAACAGGTGCAACTGCATCTTTCGCCAAACCGCTCAGCAACATGGCGGCAGACTAAATATCTAATTATGACGTTTGCTTTGTTCATTGGTTTAATCGCTATTGCGTGGTCAATAGTCGGTGCTTGGGTAATTTTGCCGTTTGCAGGGTTAGAAGTGGGGTTGCTCGCGTTAGTTATGTATTTGGTGTCTAAAGCCACCTACCGATGGGAAACAATTTTAGTTTCTGCTGACCGCATACAAATCTCCTGCTCGAACGGCACCAGCCTATGCTTCCCCCGCCCAGACACATCCTTGTTTTATCAAAAAGACGTAAGCCTTAAGCGGATTTCACGATTAATTTTACAAACTTCTTTGCAGCAATTTGAGCTGGGCGCTTTTTTAAACTCGGAAGATAAAAAGCTAGTACACGATAATTTGTACAAAGCTGGGATCATGGTCTGCTCGAACAAATGGTGGTAACGCTCGCTGTTACAGTTTGCTTCCAGCAAACTCTCGTCTGCTTCAAAGGTTTGGTGTTTGGTGTTCGTTGTTCGTTGTTCGTTGTTCGTTGTTCTAACGAGGCTGAATGGAAACCTTCATGAAACAAAATTAATGATCATTGTCACTGTTTTCGACTAATTAATTAAAAGACGCAGCCACAGTTAGCTGCGACCTAACGAGGGCTACACTATGAACTTATATATTGAATCATTAGAAGGTGGTAACTACCTTGCAGCTACAGGCATGGGCGCTTCACGCACTTTAGTTCGAGATAAAAAATCGCAACCCAAAACGTTTCACTGTTTAAATGAAATCAGAGAGCATTTTGATACTCAAGCCTTTGAGCACGTTTGGCTTCGCCAAAGTACGCCGTATGAAGAAATGGTCGGTCAAACGGACCATCCCGGCGCGCTAGAACTTGAAATTGAATGGTAAACCTTTATCGGTAAGAAGCTAATAACTCATTTAGCTTTTTCTAATTTAAGTTTGAATGCATCACCTAGCATAGTTTTTGCGTACAAGTCATGTAACGTAAATAAAAACGGTATTTTATTGAATTACTAGCGATAGAAACTGTCTTTTAACGCAAGCAATAAAATACCTACATGCTAAGGAGAATTGCATGAAGATTAGTAAGTTAGCGATTAAGTCTGTATTTTTGGCTGCTGTTTTGGCATTAACTGCTTGCGCCTCTATGGGTGACGGTACTGTTGCTGAAAAGCAACAAGCGATCTTAGACATGCAAGAAAATGCGCTGGCTCGTCTATACACCGAGAAGCCAGATACTCGCTCTCAGATAAGAGACGCAGCGGGATACGCCGTATTCACCAACGCCAACATAAATGTTTTCTTTGTGGCAGCGGGCACTGGTTACGGTGTAGTGAACAATAATGTTACCGGTGCAAAAACATATATGAATATGGCCGAAGGCGGCGTTGGCCTTGGTTTAGGCGCCAAAGACTACCGCATTGTGATGGTTTTCCACACTCAAAAAGCGATGAACTACTTTATCGAAAACGGCTGGACCGTGGGCGGTAACGCGGATGTAGCAGCGAAAGCCGGTAACAAAGGTGCATCTGCAGAAGGCGAAGGCTACTTGGGTAACGTCACAGTGTATACTATGACTGAAAGCGGCCTTACATTACAGGCCACTGTTAAAGGCACGAAATTTTGGGTAGATAAAGAACTAAACTAATTCTGCCCTAACTATTCCTAAACATATTAGCGATTAGCGCTCCAACACACGAAGGCCTCTTGAATGCAAGAGGCCTTTTTATTTTTTCTGCACAACTGCCCGCTACCGCTCTAAATCTTTAGGCTGTCTGAATCACAGTAATAAGCAGTGTCGTGTTCCCCATAGCATCTCTTACCACCGCCGTGTATACGAAAGTCTAAATTTAGGGGGAAACCCTCATAACTGAATTGAACACTCGTGACTACGCTTTACTTGTAAAAGGCTCGCTTAGCAGCACGCTAAGCCATAAACGAGGGTTTCATCATGCAACCACAAAACAACAAAGTGATAAGAGCAGTAGTAAGAACGATATTAACGAGCGCATTGTTCGCTTCGGCGACGGTAGGCTTTTCAACTAACGCGGCAATAATAGGCAGCAGTTATGGGAATGCAGTCCATGTCGATCTTTCCATTACAAGTAATGTAGGAGGTATGGTCTCTGCAATCGCTAACTCAACTATCAACTTAGCTCATACCAGCGGTAGTGCTCCTGAAAATTATTCTCAGATTGACACTATCATTGGCGCAAGCGCAGATGCTTCGGGTACGTTGGGCAGCCCCATCGACGTTACAGAGTTTGATGGCGCGCTATCCACCGCCATTATTGAAGGCGAATCTCAATCGTCTTTAACGAGTTTTGTTCCGGCAAGCTTTTTTACGTCTGGCCGCGGAACCATAAACGACCTTAATCTTGACTTATTTTCAGACTTACTTGGAATAAGTGGCTTTTTAACGCTAAGTGCTGATGTACTTTCCACAATCTCGCAAATTGACGGAAACGCCACGACCGGCTCAAACGTGAATCTATCTACAGCAGGTTCATCAGACATCGTGGATGTGGAAGTGAATCTTTGGGGAAATACCGTAACGGCTACTGCACTTGAAAATCAGTATCTCTTTGCAGGTTTGAATATCGCTGACTTTGGCTTGGGAATATTTGTTAATGAAGTCGAAACGTCGTGTTCCAACACCTCTTGCACTGAATCGCGCAACGCGGTTAGAGTATCTTTTGATGATTTCTCACTCAATGCATTTTACGATGCGCTATTCCCTGCTGGCGGGCCGTTAACCGGGCCTGTGTTTAACTTGACCAACAACCCTATTGTCAACGGCGAGATCATTTTAGCTAGCTCGTTTGCTACAACCTCTTCTTCAACTGAGGTAAGTGCACCCTCTACGTTTGCAATTTTTATTTTCGCAGTAGGCTTATTGAGTGCAAGAAGATTTAATAAACACAAAATGCTACAGAAATAACGTTTGAAAATCTCAAGGCAGAAGGAGCAAGTCTACGGTTTCTCTCTTTCTTGCCTTGAGAATCATATCGCTCACATTTTACTGAGCACGGTTTTCCTCAATCTGCATCCACTGTGCTCTTGTACAATTCTCGAGAAGCTCAAATGCTTCAACAACCATATCTTCTCCTTGTATAAATGGATGTGCCTGATTATCTTTCCTATCCGTTAACGCCTTAAGCTTATCTCTTGTTCCGTCTCTTCCAGGGTGATTTGACAAAAATACATCAATATTTTGTTCTTTCACCAACGCTTTCATTGCATTGGCCGAGTTTGTCTAAGACTTTATTCTTGCGACATCCGGACCATAACTGAGCCCTGTGCCGCCCCATAATACAGCGCGATGCCGTTCATCTCCATCGATCACAGGGAGAACGATAGTAAGCGTACCCGGTGTATGTCCAGGCGTTACATAAAACGCTAACTCAGTGCCATTCACGTTGAGTACATCCCCATCTTCAATCAGTAAATCTTTTTCAGGTTTTGCTCCCCAGCGATAGCTAGCAAACGCGTCGTTTTCTAACACGTGCCACTCAATTTCACTCATCACAATACGTGGACTATAAACTGATTTAATCAGCCCAAAACCACCGTAATGATCGCCGTGTCCATGAGATATGATTAGATGGGAAACAGGCTTATCTCCCCACCCCAGTGCCGAAAGTCCATTAAGAATATACTGTTGAGCTTGTTGATCATTATTTAGCGCGTCTACTAAAACTATACTTTCGCCTGTATCTATTGCCCAACTCGCCACGTTTCCAGCGCCGACATAATAAAGGTTATCGAAGACCTGTTGAGGTGGAATTTGACGACGGACTTTAGCATTTCCTTTTACTTCGCTATCACCATTACTGCGCTTGGATCTCTCACGCTGGTTATCGTTAATAATGAACATATCCCGCGGCTCCTGACTGATATCGCAAAGACTCGCCAATCCAGGAAAATGCTTAGCACTATTCAATCCTTTATCCGCGTAATATTGCGCAGTGTATACATCGGCTGAGTAAGTATTATTGGACATCCAAACCGCCAGAAGCATTATTGCAAGCTGCCATACAGACTTTTTTATATTAACCATAACGCTTTCCATTCTAGGTATATAAAACCACGTTGTTTTACGATGTTGATTTTTTCACTGTTTGGGACAACTGTATTCAGTTTGCATTAAACCATAAACAATATTTTGCATAAGCACTTTTAATTGGGCATATTTTAAACACAACTGACGAAGGGATTTCTTATGATAATCGTGGTGTTTAATCAAAAAGGCGGCGTAGGCAAATCGACCATTAGCACCAATTTAGCTGCGCAAAGCGCTAAGCTGGGTCATAAGACCTTATTGATAGACTTAGACGCTCAGGGAAATAGTACTCACTACGTGGGATTTAACGCCAGAGAACAAAGCCTTACCGTGGCCGATATGTTCAAACAAGTAGTTGGCATTTTCAGAACAGCCAAGAAGCCTAACGCGTTCGTGCATGCAACGCCTTATGAAAACCTCTTCGTTATGCCTTCTTCTCCTGCGTTGGCAGAAATCGAGCGAGAGCTCGAATCACGATACAAAATTTTTAAACTTAAAGACGCGTTAAAGGAGTTAAAAGACGAATTCGACAACATTTTTATCGACACGCCTCCTAATTTTAATTTTTATTCTAAAGCGGCACTTATTGCTGCTGATGGCTTTTGCGTCCCCTTTGATTGCGACGACTTCTCGGCACAGGCGATTGAGCGTTTACTTGAAAATGCAATGGAACTAAAAGAAGACCACAACCCTGAACTGCGTTTATTGGGTATTGTTGTTAATCAATTCAATAGCCAAGCAAAGCTTCCAAGAGAGTTAATTGAGACACTTAAGCAGCAAGATTTGCCAGTGTTAGAAAGTTATATAAGTGCCACGGTAAAAGTGAAAGAGTCTCACTCTAAGCGAATGCCGCTGCCTTTCTACTTACCTAAGCACAAAGTGACGAATCAAATTGCGGCTTTATTTGAAGAACTCAATGCGAGCAAAACCTAACGCTAACAAGTTTCGCTAAACATCAATATCAATATGCTTAAGCCCCCCCTCGCTGTTACCTCGCTCTTTATCTTTCGAGTTTTCAGCTGATTTTTCGATAATCTCAGTCCGCTTCACGTCTTGAAACTGATCGCGCTCTTCTTCACTAAAGTGCTCGGACTTTTTGGTTTTTTGCACTTTCTTCACGCGGTCGTCCGTCTCAATCGGCACTTTTGTGTTGCGAGGCAAAATGGGAAACAGTAGATCGTTGCTCATACGCCCTCCAGAAGTTTGCATTTGTCTCTATAACTTATCGGCAACGAGTTGCCTAAAATTACGGTTCAAAACTAATTCATAACGAATTGTTTTATTATATACACATTAAATTAGAGTTAATGTGCCAAAAGAGTTCACTTTTGCCTTGCAAATCCATGCTCAAACCGCTAATGTTTCAGCCGTTCGAAATTAGGAATTTAATTCATCAAAATGATTAACTGCGCGGCGAAACATCACCATCACCACAAAGCATAACCTTTCAGGTTCGTGCTGGAAGGTCTATGAATCCTTCCAGTGGCGCAGATAGAAAAATTCTCGACCCTCGGAAGGAAACTTCCGGGGGTTTTTCGTTTTAGGCGCAATCAAAAAGTTAAAACATAACGTGTAAGGAACGTTTCAATGAGTAACAGCAACAGACTTCGAATTGCCGTACAAAAATCAGGTCGCTTGAGTGATGACAGCATCGCACTTCTTAAAGCTATCGGCATTAAATTGAACATTCGTGATCGCCTGCTGATTGCGCACTCAACGAACGAGCCAATTGATTTACTTCGCGTACGTGATGACGACATTCCAGGCCTTGTTATGGATGGCGTTTGCGACCTTGGTTTCATTGGCGAAAATGAGCTTGAAGAAAAAATGCTTGAACGCAAAGCAGCAGGCAAGCCGTTTGAGTATGAAGTATTACGTCGTCTAGACTACGGCGGCTGCAGGCTGTCAATTGCCGTACCTAATGAGATGGATTACGACGGCATTAAGTCTTTAGAAGGTAAAAAAGTAGCAACCACTTACCCTTACCTTCTTGAGCGCTACTTCAAAGACCAAGGCATTAACGCAAAAGCTGTAATGCTACAGGGCTCAGTAGAAGTAGCACCTCGCGCTGGTGTAGCTGACGCTATCTGTGATCTTGTATCAACAGGCGCAACCCTTGAAGCAAATGGTCTTGTAGAAAAAGATGTCATCTTCCGCAGTAAAGCAGTACTTATCAAACGTACCGACAGCGAACTTAGCGACGAGAAAGTAACACTGGTTAATCGTCTTATGCCTCGTGTTGATGGGGTATTACTGGCGAAAGAAAGCAAGTACATCATGTTACACGCGCCCAAAGCCTATTTAGAGCAGGTTAAAAGCCTACTTCCAGGTGCTGAAAACCCAACGGTGCTTCCATTAGCTGGAAATGAAGAGCAAGTAGCTATCCACGTTGTTTCTACAGAAACCTTATTCTGGGAAACCATGGAAAAGCTTAAAGCCCTTGGTTGTAGTTCTATTCTTGTAATGCCAATCGAAAAAATGATGGGCTAAAAGGCAGACAATTATGATTACTTGGTCATCTCTCTCGGCAAATGAGAAAAAACAGGCGCTAGCCCGCCCGGCTATGGCCAATAGCCAACAGTTAAAGCAAACCGTGGGCGAGATAATCGCCCGCGTTGAGGCAGATGGTGATGCAGCAGTACTTGATTACACACGTAAATTTGACTGCCCAGATCTCACTGACCTTGTGCTTTCGCAAGAAAATATCGATACCCTTGCTGCTAAGGTAACGCCCGAGGTAGCGAGTGCGATCGATACTGCGTTTAACAACATAAAAATGTTTCACGAAGCGCAAATGCCAAGTGATATTGCGCTAACTACCACACCAGGGGTTAAGTGTGAGCTGCGCTTCACTGCCCTTGACGCTGTAGGTCTTTATATTCCAGGCGGCAGTGCTCCACTTCCCTCTACCGTGCTGATGCTAGGTGTACCAGCGCTAGTGGCAGGTTGTGAGAACAAACTACTGTGCACACCGCCAAACAAAGAGCAGCTTATCGCCCCTGAAATTGCCTATGCAGCTAGAAAGTGCGGTATTGATAAGATCTTTTTATGCGGCGGAGCGCAAGCGGTTGCAGCCATGGCGCTAGGTACTGAAACGATTCCTCAGGTCGATAAAATTTTCGGGCCGGGCAATAGTTTTGTAACTGAAGCAAAACAACAAGTTAGCCAACGCGCTGATGGTGCGGCTATTGATATGCCGGCTGGTCCATCAGAAGTGTTAGTACTTGCTGATGAATTCGCAAACCCTGAGTTCGTCGCTGCAGACTTACTTTCTCAAGCAGAGCACGGTCCTGACTCGCAGGCTATTTTGGTATCTAACAGCGCTACGCTCATTGAAGAAGCTAAAGCCGCCGTTGAACGTCAGTTAGCGACCTTATCTCGCGCTGAAATTGCACGCCCTGCTATGGAAAATGCACGCTATATACTGGCCGATTCAATTGAACAGGCTATTGAAGCAAGTAACGCTTACGCGGCTGAGCACTTAATTGTACAAATAGAGAATGCCCGTGATTATTTGCCAAAAATTAAGTATGCAGGCTCTATATTCTTAGGCCCGTGGTCACCAGAGTCTGCCGGTGATTACGCGTCAGGTACTAACCACGTACTGCCAACTTATGGCTATGCTAAGAATTATTCCAGCCTTGGTCTTTTAGACTTTATGCGCCGCTACACTATTCAAGAGCTAAGCGCAGACGGCATGCGTAATTTAGGCCCTGCGATTATGGCACTGGCCGCTGCCGAGGGCTTAGATGCACACGAACAAGCTGTTGCACTTCGTATGCAGGCACTTAAGCAAGGAGACGCATAATGTCGGCACTTATCGATAACCTAATTAACGAAAATTTAGTGCCGCTAAAGCCGTATGAATCGGCTCGTCGCTTGTTTTCAGGCGGTCAAGACTGGCTTAATGCCAACGAGTCACCTTATGCTAACGAATACAGCGTTGATAGCAGTAACTTTAACCGTTACCCATCGTGTCAGCCTGAAGCGGTAGTCAGTGGTTACGCAAACTATGCTGGGCTAGATAAATCACAGCTTATTGTTACCCGCGGCGCAGATGAAGGCATCGAGTTACTTATTCGCACCTTCTGCACGCCGGGTAAAGACAGCATTCTAATATGCCCGCCCACCTACGGTATGTATGCTATCAGTGCTGAAACCTGTGATGTGGGCATTAAGAAAGTGCCGTTAAACGACGATTTCAGCTTGAATGTAAATGCCGTTTGCGCTGAAGATGACGTTAACGTGATTTTTATCTGTGCGCCAAATAATCCAACCGGTACGCCGGTCGCTCGTGAAGACATTAAAACTGTGCTTAATCACTTTGCCGATAAAGCACTCGTTGTTGTTGACGAAGCGTACATTGAGTTCGATGCTGACAATACGTGGGCAAATGAAATTAACAGTTACCCGAACTTAGTAGTACTTCGTACGCTGTCTAAAGCGTTTGCACTGGCTGGGCTTCGCTGTGGTTTTACACTTGCTCAGGCACCGGTGATTCAAGCTCTGCTTAAAGTGATAGCGCCCTATCCCATTCCAGAGCCAGTAGCGCAGATTGCAGCACAAGCATTGTCGGCTGAGTCACTAACGTTACTTGAGCTTCAGGTGGCTACCATTAATCGAGAAAAAGAGGCCCTAGCCGAAGCGCTGGCATCTATTGAAGGCTTTGAATTAGTGGGTGATAGACGAGCAAACTTTATCTTATTCCGCTACGCAAAAGCGCAAGCCCTAATGCAATACTTGGTAAGTCAAGGCATGCTTATTCGTGACCAATCAAAACAGCTCAACTTACAAAACTGTTTACGCGTAAGCATCGGCACTGAAGAGCAAAACCAGCGTTTAATGCAGCTAATTAACGAATTTAAAAATAATGAGGACGCGGCATGAGTCAGCAAGCCATTTTATTTATTGACCGCGACGGTACACTTGTAGAAGAGCCGCCAATAGATAAGCAATTAGATAGTTTAGAGAAGCTTGTATTCGAGCCAAACGTTATTCCTGTGCTACTTAAGCTTAAAGCGGCAGGCTTTAAGTTAGTGATGGTGAGTAACCAAGACGGCTTGGGTACAGACAGTTTCCCGCAAGAAGACTTCGACAAGCCACACAATGCCATGATGGCCATTTTTGAAAGCCAAGGCGTAGTGTTTGACGACGTACTTATTTGCCCGCACTTCGATGCTGATAACTGCACATGCCGCAAACCAAAGCTTGGCTTAGTGCAAAAATACTTGCAGCAGGGCAAAGTGGATTTCACCCGCTCGTTTGTGATTGGTGATCGAATTACCGATGTACAGCTTGCTGAAAACATGGGTATTCGCAGCTTTCAGTACAATCGCGAAAGCTTAAACTGGAACTATATTCAGAAGAGCTTGCTTGCGTCTTCACGTATAGCAGAAGTGGTACGTACCACCTCTGAAACTGATATTCGCGTGCGTGTAGATCTTGATTCGCAGGCTAAATCAACTATTCAAACCGGCATGGGCTTTTTTGACCACATGCTTGACCAAATTGCTACCCACGGCGGCTTCGAGCTAAATCTTACTACCAATGGCGATTTGCACATTGACGATCACCACAGTGTAGAAGACACCGCCCTTGCCCTTGGTGAAGCCCTTAAAAAGGCACTGGGCGACAAACGCGGTATTGGTCGCTTTGGTTTCGCGTTGCCAATGGATGAGTGTCGTGCGGAATGTATTATGGACATTTCAAACCGCCCACACCTTAAGTTTGACGCTGAATTTAGCCGCGACCAGGTAGGTGAAATGGCAACAGAAATGGTGCCGCACTTCTTTTATTCGCTTGCACAAAGCATGGGGCTATCGCTGCACCTTTCTACCAGCGAAGGTAATGCACACCACCAAGTAGAAAGCCTGTTTAAAGTATTTGGCCGTGCGCTGCGTCAGGCTATTACGCGCCAGGGTGATGCACTACCAAGCAGTAAAGGAGCACTGTAATGTCAGTGGTAAACACTAGCCAGCGACAAAAAATAGTCATAGTGAATACCGGCTGCGCGAATATTTCGTCGGTACGCTTTGCCCTTGAACGCTTGGGCGTTGAAGTGGACGTATCTGACGATGTAAACGTGATTAAAAGCGCTGACAAAGTGTTTTTACCCGGCGTAGGTACAGCAGCAGCGGCTATGGCAAGCATTAAGCAAAAAGCTTTAGTGGAAACCCTGCAGTCGCTTACCCAACCTGTACTAGGCGTATGTTTAGGCATGCAGCTTATGGTTGAAACCAGCGCTGAGGGTGGTTTTCAAGGAACTGGCAACATTGACTGTTTGAACCTTATGCCAGGTCATGTGGCACGCATGGAATCAAACGGCGTGCGCTTACCTCACATGGGTTGGAACACCGTTTCTCACAACAGCGGTCATAAAGAAGAAAGTTTGTTCAAAGGCATTCCACAAGATACCTACTTTTACTTTGTTCACAGTTTTGCCGTTCCTGAATACGAGCACACGCTTGCAAGCTGCACTTATGGAAATACATTTTCCGCGGCCATAAACAAAGACAACTTTTACGGGGTGCAATTCCACCCAGAGCGTTCTGGCGAGGCCGGAGCACAATTACTGACTAACTTTGTGAACCTATAATGATTATTCCAGCGATTGATCTTATTGACGGACGCGTAGTACGCCTTTATCAAGGCGACTACGAGCAGAAAACCCAATACGAACTGGACCCAGTAGACGTGGTTCACGACTATGCCGACCAAGGTGCAACCTGGCTGCACATTGTTGACCTAACGGGTGCTAAAGACACCAGTAAACGTCAGCTTTCATTAATCAAGTCCATGGTCGATACCAAGCGCATGAAGTTTCAAGCCGGCGGCGGTATTCGAAGCGAAGAGGAAGTGGCGCAGTTACTAGAAACTGGCGTGAGCCGCGTAGTGATTGGTTCTTTGGCGGTAAAACAACCCGAGCTTGTAAAGTCTTGGGTGGAAAAATACGGCCCAGAGCACATTGTATTGGCCCTTGATATCAATATTAGCGACAGCGGTGAAAAGCTTATTGCTACCCACGGTTGGCAAGAGAATTCGGGCGTAGCCCTTGAAGGCTTACTGGAAGACTTCGCTACAGTGGGCGCAAAGCATGTACTGTGTACCGACATTAGCCGCGACGGCACGTTGCAAGGCGCGAACACTGAGCTTTATCAAGAAATGGCGGCCCGTTTCCCTAATGTAAGCTGGCAAGCATCTGGCGGTATCGGCAGTATTGCTGATATCGAAGCTTTGAAGCCGACTAACGTTGGTGGCGTAATTTTAGGTCGTGCATTACTTGAAGGTAAATTCACGGTGAAGGAGGCTATTGCATGCTGGCAAAGCGCATAATTCCCTGTTTGGACGTACGCGACGGTAAAGTCGTTAAAGGCGTTCAATTTAGAAACCATGAGATTATTGGTGACATCGTGCCTCTTGCCGAGCAATACGCGAAAGCAGGTGCCGACGAATTAGTATTTTACGATATTACCGCAAGTTCTGATGCTCGCGTGGTAGATAAAAGCTGGGTAAGCCGTATTGCACAGGTTATAGATATCCCGTTTTGCGTAGCGGGCGGCATTAAAAGCATTGAAGATGCTGGGCGCATTTTGGAAATGGGTGCGGATAAGATTTCGATTAACTCCCCTGCCCTTAATAACCCAGATCTAATTAACCAGTTACACGACGTATACGGTCAACAGTGCGTAGTGATTGGTATCGACAGTTTCTATAACGAAGCAACCGACCAATACGAAGTGTATAAATTCACCGGCGATGAAGCGCGTACGCAAAAAAGCCAGTGGCAAACCATTGACTGGATCAAAGAAGTTCAGTCGCGCGGTGCGGGTGAAATTGTACTGAACTGCATGAACCAAGACGGCGTGCGCAAAGGCTACGATGTGAAGCAGCTAAAAGCCGTGCGCGATATCTGTGAAGTGCCGCTAATTGCATCGGGTGGCGCAGGTGAAATTGCCCACTTTACGGATGTGTTTCAACAGGCTGACGTAGATGGCGCGCTTGCAGCATCAGTATTTCATAAAGGCATCATCAACATTGATGAGCTTAAAGCAGAGTTGACCAGCAATGGCGTTGCCATGCGTAAGCGTCACGGATTAACGGCGCAAGCAGAAGGAGTAAACCCGTGATCATTACTAACGAAAACAGCAATAAATTAGCTTGGGACAAAATGGACAACCTGCTACCCGCCATTGTGCAAGACGCACTGTCTGGCAAGGTATTAATGCAGGGCTACATGGACCAAGACGCATTGGCGAAAACCCTTGAAACGGGCAAAGTGACTTTTTTCAGCCGCTCAAAACAGCGCCTTTGGACCAAGGGTGAAACGTCTGGTAACACGCTAGATTTAGTGAGCGTTGCTTGTGACTGTGACCAAGATTCGCTGTTGGTACTTGCCAACCCTAACGGCCCGACATGCCACACTGGTGTTGAAAGCTGTTGGTTCGACGGCAACACTCCAGCCTTTACGTTTCTTGCAGATTTAGAGCGTGTGCTAGCAGCCCGTAAAGATGCCGACCCTAAAAGCAGCTACACCGCAAGCCTTTACAATAAAGGCATTAAGCGCATAGCGCAAAAAGTAGGTGAAGAAGGTGTAGAAACTGCGCTAGCAGCTACTGTGCACGACAAAGAAGAGCTTAAAAACGAGGCCGCTGATTTGTTGTATCACTTAACGGTACTGCTTCAAGCAAGCGATATGTCACTAAACGATGCGCTAGATGTGCTTCGCGAGCGTCATAAGTAAGCAGCACTCGCAGTTACATATTAAAGTACTCTGACCCCCGATAATTAAATCGAATGATTATCGGGGGTCTTTTTATTTGTCAGTTAACCACTTAGCATTTAGTCAAACCTTCGAAATTGACTCTCACATGGAATGCCATCGTCATCACCATCCATTTTCGTATTAGGGCAATTTTTCAGAAAGTACTTTGCCTCTTCATACGACGACATTTGACTGCAATATTGTCGTCCGTCGCACATAAAAGAAACGCGCTCAGGTTGAGTGAGACGCTCTTGAGTAAGCACCTCTTGAGTAGAAAGTTGATTTCGGTCCGATAGATTATCTGAGTATGGATGGCTGCTGTTTTCGAGGTAAAGTTTCACGCCAAAGACAACGACTAAAATAAGTAACAGTTTATTCAACATAGTGTTTTTCGTCCCTGAATGATTCGCTTGCCTACTTATTCGGTCTAGATAGCGTTAACACTTTCATGCACTAATGACTGCTATTATTAACTAGGCATTTACTAAAATTATGCGTAACATCTCAATTCTACTGTTTTGAAGACCAATAGCCAATGATGAAATAGCGACACATTCTATTAAGCAACCTTTGCCATAAGTTTACTAAGCCCCTTTCTCATTTAGTAAACGACTTAGGTTACTTAAATGCGCTCAACATTGATAAATTGAGCTTATTTCCAATAATCGATAACAAGCTTTTCCTGTTCAGCTTAAATGTGTCGCCATGTTGCTCCAAACAAGCCATTTTTGATAAATTTTTTAAGTCACCCTCGCTATTCCTGAAAACTTCAAAGCTTTCTTCACTAGCAGCAAAACTTTTGTTTTCATTGGCTTGCAACAAAGTTGAATCTATCTTTTTCGCGGTTTTAGGCAGCTTTTTCATGTAAGTCTCACTGAATGTATTTGAGACTAGTTTCTGTTTTCGAGCTTTACATGACCAACGATAAAAGTTAACTTTAAATATTAGGTGAACTTATATTTCGACTATGGATAGAAGATTAAGATGGTTAAATAATTTGCTCTGCTTTGAAGTGGCTGCTAGACACGAGAGTTATAGTAAGGCTGCTAATGAGCTATGCATTACGCAAGCTGCAGTTAGTCAGCAGATGCGTCAATTAGAGCAGAATTTACAGGTTAAACTTTTCAGACGAAGCGCAAGAAGGATGCTACTGACTTCTCAGGGACAGATACTCTTTGAAGCTTGTCAAAATGGCTTTAGTGAAGTTATAAACGGTTTAAACAAAGTTCAAGAAGAGCCATTAGAAGGAAGTTTGACAGTGAGTACTACACAGGCGTTTTGTGCTCTGTGGCTGTTACCAAATTTGTTTAAATTCTTTAATCAGTATCCAGATATAAATATTAATACTTTCGCCTCCAATAGAATAGAAAGCCTGCATGATGGCAAGATAGATATCGCAATTCGCTTTAGTACTTCGACTTCGTCAATTATTGAGGATGGCTTAGAGGTACAAAAGTTTGGTGAAAATGGAATTGTTCCAGTTTGTTCACCAGATTACAAACAAACGCTTGCGTTGAATACTCCATTTGATCTTCTTGATGCTAGATTACTTGCCCTAGCTTTTGGAGATAGAGCTAATTGGGAAAGCTATTTTGAGCATTGCAATATTGATATTACCAACAAAAACCTAAAAAAAACGGAAATTTCTTCCAGTGACTTAGCATTAAGTGCAGCATTAACTGGTCAAGGTGTAATGCTGGCATCAGACGTAATGATTGGCCAGTATGTTAAATCAGGTCAGCTTGTTGTTCCGTTTAATATACCTCACCCTGTTCGTTGGAAATCTCATTTTGTATACCTTAAGAATTCACCACGTAAAAGGCGCATCGCTCTTTTTTGTAGTTGGTTAGCACAGCAGATGGAAAATGATGAAGCGCTTATGAACTTAGACCAACCTTCTTTAGGCTAAAATTTGTCTAAACGTTATTGACAGAACTCTTCGCGTCAAGCGTACCTACTCCCAGTTATCGACAAATAAAATCTGTTAAACGAAAAAGCAACCAAAAAACTTGTGCAAACAGTTTTATCTCCAACGAAAGCCCATCACAAAAATATATTTAGCAATTAATTTTTACTGCTAAAAACATAATTATTTGATTTTACTTGAACTGTTAAATCACTCGTATCACTACTTATACGGGGACTTAAGGTTTGATACCGTTTGGACAAATGCGCTTACTACACTGTGCCAAGAGACATAAACAATTAGTTTTTTTAACTAACTATAGTTCGTCTTGTACCCAGAAATTTTAAGTCAGTAGTATCGAGTAGTCTAATATGAATGGTTACAAAATTAAGTTTTTTCATTTCAGTAAAATATGGTTAATAGCTTTTATTATGGGCGTAATTAGCTTACCAAGCTTGGCCCAAAGTCAATGTGAAGAGAAGAGCATAAAGTTGTTTAGCGACCTTGGTGAAAGGTTACAGTTCGCTTTTGAGACAAGCCGTGCGGAACAGCCGAACAGTGAAGTCATATCGCAGTGTGTGAGAGTAGTTGACTTAGAGTCAAAATTGATGGCATCAACAAAGGGTGTAGTACTTCTTTCTTTAAATGGTGGAGAGTTCACTAATCAACCCGTGTTAGTAAGCAATAATGACACGATTCAGTTAAAAAGTTCATCTCCCGATGAGATGGAAACCACTCTAGAGAATAGCTTAGTACTTTCACAAACGACAACAAATGGAAACGTGCATAGCTGGAAATATCCATGGAAGATTTTATTAGAAACGCCAAGAACCACTACCCAAAATTGCTTTATTGCTGACTTTACCTTCGATGAGCGTCGACAGCGTCTCCGCGTTTTCGAGCTGCCAGCTGAGAAATATAAAATCCCTGGCGAAAACGTTACTTCTCAGTGTATTGAGGTAACAAACCTACCAAAACCTGTTGTAGCTAAATTTCAGCGCAATAGCGAGTTTTCTGTCAACTACGGCGAGTATTCAAGTAAAGAGAAGGAAATATTTAATGGTGATATCATTAAAATAAAAAATGCAGCCCCCGTTCGTCTTGGCAATATTATGTTAGATAGACTTATATTAAAACTTAGTTTGGACGGGGAAACGACATCACCAACGTACTACCAATGGTACATTGGTAACCGTTCTAATGACGATTACACGCGCTTATCTGGCTGCTACCTACTTTCGAAAGATAACCTTAATACCGGTATATTACCCCACTCTATAACTTCAGATGAAAGTGTTTCCGCAAAGTCTACATGTATGATAAATGCTGAACCAAGCTCACTGTTGGAAATCCAGTCTATTCAAAAGAATTTAAACATTTTCGTGAATAACAGCCCTATCGAAAATGATACGGTTTATTTGGATTATGGAGATAAACTTCACTTAGAACACACCTTTGCAACCCCAGGGTTCAGTTATGCATGGTTTAACCTCAAGCAATCATGGGAAGACCAGCCTGGCTCTAGTAGTGAACTTAAGTGGGTTATCGAGAATAATATCACGTCAGTAGATAGGACAGTAACACCTGTTGTTGAGAGTTTTTCTATGGAAGTTACAGATGAAATGTTCGCGAACTGCCGCACATCCTCCTTCCACTTACGAATAAACGACACTCGGCATTTTCAAGCTGCTGCTTTTCCAGAATCACTATATCAACCTATTGCGACTGAGCTAGCGTCAGCTTGTATTGAAATCGATGGTTTGGAAACCGACCTAAGGATAAATAGTCATCAGGGAAGCTGGTATGCAATTAATGGTCAACCGTTTACACAGCAAGAAAGTGTAATTAAAAATGGAGACAAATTGGTATTGGGTACCTTTACACCATCTGATTATATGCAGAGCAAGTCTGTAAGAGTTCGGGTTGAACCAGGCGCAAATGCACAGGACAACCGAGTCTTTTTCTTCAATTGGGGTATACAAACGATCAATACCGAAAGAGCCCCGAAAATTTGGAAAATTGGGCCTTCTCAAGAGCATCGACAAATTGAAGACGTTATGCATGAGCTGGTCGCAGGCGATGTAGTTGAGGTCATAGGTGATGCAGACTATGCCCCTTTCATTATGAAAAATGTAAGCGGAACGCCAGAATTACCAATAAAAATTATAGGCATAGAAGTAAATGGTAAAAAACCGCGCTTTGTTGGTAACCATACCGACTGGGATTGGACTGTCGGCTTAAGAGGGTCTCACTCTATCGAACTTCACAATATTGAAATTACAGGGGGAGATTCTTTATGCTTTAGACACGAGTCTGACAATATCAGTATTTTTAGCTCTTACATACATAGTTGCCCAAGCATAGGGATACTCGGCACCGATAACAATTCAGGTAGTCTATCAATAATAAACACTGAGGTTACAAACTCTGGCGGGCTTGCAAGCCCTGATGCAAAGTGGGGCCATCCGATCTACGTAGCAACAGATCATTTTAGATTCCCAAACAGCGTACTGAGAGTTGAGCGCTCATTCTTACATAATAATCGCGGAAACAGTATAAAGTCTCGCGCTGAAAGAACTGAGTTATACTACAACTGGATTGAGGTAAGCGATATCGAACAATCTCGCTACGCCATTGAGCTTATTGGGCCAGCACTCAAAAGTTTACTTTATACTGATCAGGATGTGGTTGGGAATACCATAATTATGAATAAGGCGTTCCCGATGGCTCGATTTGGCAATGATGGAGCCGGAGGCTCAAATGGTCGCGTACGATTTGCCAATAATATTGTTTTGCTAAATTCAGGAAATTACGACACTTACTTATTTAATTTGTCGTTCCAAATGACTTCATTCACCGTGCAAAACAATTTAGTTCACTCTGTAGATGAGTCGACAGAAGTAACCTGGTTACTACGTGAAAGTATGGTTTTAGAGGGTTGGCACTACAACTTTCCTCATATCTACATCGAAAATAATACGTTTACTAATGAAATGAAGATGAAAGCGAATAGCATGCCCAGCACAGTAGGAGATACTAGCGAGCACATTTTAGGTACTGAAAGATGGAGTAATAATGATTATGCCCGAGATGTAATATCTACATCAGTTCACAACGGTTTGGTAGAACAAATTTGGGGTTATCAAGAGAACACAATGCCCTATCAATTAAACGTTCCTGACTACTTAATATTAGATGAGTACTTGGTAGGTGCACCTGTGGATATGATGCGCCTAAGCAGACCTATACCTGGAGAAAGTATCCACTAACCTTACTTTTCAACACGATGTATTTAGATTTAGTCGAGACTACTTCAAATTAGTATTTTGATAAGTCAAAAAACTGAAGATGTACTTTTAAATGCCCATATCAATTATCGTTATGGGCATTTTTCACAAGCACCTGCTTCTCATTAGAAAATAAAGTAATTCTTGTATCTCTATGGTAGAACCTGAGAGGTGGAATCTTCTAATCACGCTTACTCTTCTATTTCCCTTACTACCTGTCCATAAGCTAGTAGCGCGAACAGCCCCGTTCCGCCCACAATATTTCCTAATAGTGTTGCGCCGATTAGTGAGATTGTTTCAAGAACGCTTATTTTATTTTGTAGTGCTAACAAGAACAGTTCTGTTGAACCGGCTATTACGTGCGTGAAATTTCCTATAGCTATTAAATAGGTAAAAATAACTATCATCCATATTTGCGAATGTTTAACCGAAGGCTTCATCCACACGATAGCGGCAATAATAAATCCAGACGTTATGCCATATGAGAAGGCGTCTGACGGTGATAACTTGGCATAGTGTTCAGATATAGCAGTCATTCCTTCCACCAGCTCTGATGGAACCGCTTGCAGAGTATAGCTGAAAAAGGCGGCTAAGAAGGTGCCAACCATGTTTGCGGCGAAAACGATAGTCCACAGTCGTGCAATGCACACTCCCATATTAAGAGATGGCTTACTTAGCAACGGCAAAATAACTGACAGTGTATTTTCGGTAAATAGCTGTAATCTACCAACAATAACCAGTACAAAGCCCACTGTATAACCTAAGTTCTCTATCACAAACTGATAACGAGAACCGACAAAAAGGTGATGCAGGATCCCCTCAGCTAGAATAGACAGCGAAATACCAATACCCGCCGCAACCCCAGACCACCAAAGCGACATCATAGGCCGCTGAAGCTCTTCTAGCCCTTCTCGATGCACTATTGCGTATAAAGAGACAGAGTTTAAACTTTGATTGTTTTGTACATCCTTTTCTTCGGTGTGACTAAGTGCCACATCCTGTTCTCGACGTCTAGACTCCTTCTCTTTCTCAGTCACTTATGCCTCCGTAACGCTTTTTTAAACTTCTAAACTTCGTTCAAACATTTTCAACAGCGTAATAGCAGGTGAGTAATGCAGGACGATATTAATTACACTAATACGTGTTCTTATACAGGTACGTCGGTTTCGCACCTTTTCGGTCATATTAATTACTCTCTTTAGAAGTTCGTACTTAAAAAAACTAAGATAGAAGTACTAGAGTTGAGGCGATTCTGTATAGGCAAAAACACAGTTACTTACATTTTTCAAACAGCTAAGTTGAACGAATGGGTTAAATTGACCTCTATATTCAATGAAAGGTGAGACTTCAAAAGTCTTTGCATGATTTTGCCAGATGCGAATAGCGAGCACTCGATTTTGAAAAATATTAAACAAAGCGTAAAAAACAACCTGCCTTTTATCTTATTCATCGTCTTGCTTTTCTCATTTAGAAGTAGCGTAGCTGACTGGTATCATGTTCCCAGCGGCTCTATGGAGCCAACTATTATGGTCGGGGACCGAGTGGTGGTAGATAAATCAGCATACACGCTAGAGCTTCCCTTTACCGATGTTGTAGTTGCTC
This sequence comes from Alteromonas sp. HB246098, assembly GCF_054890645.1. Classification (NCBI taxonomy): domain Bacteria; kingdom Pseudomonadati; phylum Pseudomonadota; class Gammaproteobacteria; order Alteromonadales; family Alteromonadaceae; genus Alteromonas; species Alteromonas sp. HB246098. The sequence continues at coordinate 419,414 of NZ_JBTZUG010000003.1, forward strand.
AAACTGGTGATATAAAACGCGGCGATATCGTGATTATCGACAGCAGCGCTGCTGATACAAGGCTTATTAAGAGAGTCATTGCCGTCGAGGGCGATAAGGTCGCGTTAAAAAATAATGTGCTCTTTATTAACGGCGAGAAAGCGGCATTAACCTCCACAAATGAGCAGGTTTATTCTGAAGACATTCTAGGTCACAACCGCACTATTGCGCTTAATCCAATACCAAGCCCTGCAAAGAGTTTTAATATGGTCACAGTGCCCAAAGCTCATGTCCTTGCTATGGGGGACAACAGAAACAATAGTGTCGATTCCCGCTACTATGGATTCATTCCAGTTGAAGAGATTCAAGGCAAGGCGACATCCGTTGCATTTTCTTTAGACACGCATGATATGTATTTACCAAGAAAAGACAGAGTTTTTGTGGCACTTCAATAGAGCTATTTAAGTTCAGTCTTCATTGCGTTTTGAAAGCGACCTTTACTCACGTTCAAATTTTCATCATAAAAAGACTGGTCAGGTCTGCGAAAATGAGTGGTCGCCAGTATCTCACGAAAAAAATATGAGCGCTCCCCCCCACCTAGCATATTAAAAACCATACGCTTGTATGTACAAATTATTTCTTAATTAAACCAAGCCAGTAGCACTCAGCTATCAGGCTTCAGCTCTCTGCCCAATCGAGTTTTCAGCCCTTTAAGATCACTTCGTCTAGACAAGCACTACACTAAAAAGTAAGTCTTTATTTACACACCTTGTAACCAAGTGTCACATTTTTCGCGTTTTTCCCTATTGCAACTTTAGTATAAGGAATGCTATTCATAATTTCGCAGCATGACTATGTTGCAGAAACACACAACAAGTAAGATGGACAATAAGGAAATAATAATGAAACAAGGTCGTAAAGTAAGTGCAATTGCAGTGGGATTAGCACTTTCAGGATTAACTTCTCTATCTCCTGCGCATGCACAGCAAGCTGACGAAGAATCAGCGAACCTCGAGCGTATAGCGGTCACCGGTTCTCGTATTAAGCGTACAGATATGGAAGGCCCCTCTCCTATTCAATCAATTGATGCAACCATGATTGAAGGTATGGGCTATGAAAACCTTCAACAGTTACTTGAGCGTATGCCTGCTACCGGCGCCGGTACCTTTTCAACCCGCAATAACAGTCAAGACTCGACTGCGAATGGTGCGGCTGCAGTATCGCTTCGCGGCATGGGCCCAGACGCGACGCTGGTACTAATTAACGGTCGCCGTGTAGCAATTAGCGCATTTGCAGAAAGCATTACGAATTCATTTGTTGATATTAACTCTATTCCTGTATCTGCTATTGAGCGCATTGATATCTTAAAAGACGGTGCATCGGCGATTTATGGTTCAGACGCGGTAGCAGGTGTGGTTAACGTTGTTCTTAAGAAAGACTATGAAGGTCTTGAGATTAACGCCGGTTACGGTGGTACTACCGGGCCAAGCTATGATGAAACCACAGCAAGTATTTTGTGGGGCTCTCAAAGCGAGAAAAGCAGTGCTACTGTTATTATCGATTACTTTAACAACAGCACGCTAGGTGCTGATGAAATGGGTCGTTTCGGTACCGCGAACCAATCACCTTATGGCGGCATGGATTTTCGTTCATCGCGCGGCTACCCTGGCTACTTTTATGTAGATGGCGTTAAAACAATCGACCCAGACTGCCCAGAAGATAGCGCTACGGCATCTGGCAGCTGCCTGTTCGATTACGGTCCGTTTGGCTTAGTGATCCCTTCTTCTGAGCGCGTAGGCTTTATCGGCCAGTTTGATTACAAAATTGGCGATGAAACCACAGCGTTTCTGGAAGTGGCTATGCAGCACAATACGTCTGAAGCAGGCGGCGCAGCAACCCCACTTGATGAAGATGCGGGCTTAACCGTTCCTGGCACTCACCCTGACAATCCTTTTGGTCAAGATATCGAAATCGGCCGCTACCGACCTGTTGACGCTGGTGCTCGTCGTTGGGACATTGAGTCTGATACCTTACGTCTTGTCGCGGGCCTTCGCGGTACATTCAACGACTATGATTGGGAAGCGTCGGTACAAAAAGGCCGTAGCCGTTCAGAGCAAAGCGGTGACCAATCACAAGGTTGGGTTCGCGTTGACTGGTTACAAGAGCAAATCGATCTTGGCAACTACAACCCATTTGGTGGCGTTACTAACCCACAAAGTGTAATTGATGACATTACCACTAGTCTTGTACGTCGTGGTGAATCTCGCATGACCAGCGTTGATGCACACATTACGGGCGAAGCCTTTGATTTTGGTGACGACGTTGTCATGATGGCTGCGGGCGTGGAGTATCGTGAAGAACAAGTGTCAGATGTACCAGACGTTCAATTCCAACGCGGTTTGATCTTTGGTACTGAGTCTGTGTCAACTTCAGCAGAACGCGACCAGTATGCGGCGTATTTAGAGCTTTCAATTCCTTTGGCTGAAGAGCTAGAACTTCAATTAGCTGGCCGCTACGACCACTACAGTGACTTTGGCAGCACAACCAACCCTAAAATTGCGTTACGTTGGGCGCCAAGCGACGAAGTAACAGTACGCGGCTCTTGGGCGCAAGGGTTTAGAGCACCGTCTCTCGCCCAAGTTGGTCTTGGCCCGTCTCAGAAGAGCGTATTTTTTGTCGACCAATACCGCTGTGAAGCAACTGGCCAAGATTGTGAGTCTCTGGACTACAATATCGAATTTGCGGGTAACCCTAATCTAGACGCCGAAGAGTCAGAGTCGTGGAACGTAGGTGTAATTTACGCGCCTATTCAAGAGCTAGGATTAAGCATTGATGTATGGAGCATTACTCAAGACAACAAAATTGACGAACAGCAGTTTGGATTGGTTTACAATGCCGAATGTAATAATCAAGACAGCACAGTCTGTGTTCGTTTAGACCCTCAGGAGGGTGAGTCGTTAGGTGTTATTCAGAAAATTTTCAACACCTACCAAAATGTCTCTTCACAAGAAGCCTCGGGTGTAGATTTCAGTGCCAATTACAGCATGGAACTTGAAGAATATGGTAACGTGCGCTTCAACCTGGACTGGTCATATATGGACGAGTTTGAAAAAGACGGTTTAGAATACACAGGCGAATACGGTTACCCGGAGCATCGTTGGTTGTTCGGTACAACGTGGTCTAAAGGTTCGTTTGACGCTAACTTAAACATTAGCTTTATTGGTGAATTTGAAGACACGCCTGACATTGACTTCGACGGAGTATTAGACTTCGAAGAAAATACGTCAAGAACGGTTGATTCGCAAATGTTAGTAGACTTGCAGTTTGGTTACAACTATAGCGATAACCTTCGCTTAGTCATCGGTTCTAACAACTTGCTTGATGAAGAGCCTCCATTTGCTATTGGCGATGGTGATAGCGACCTTTACGGTTACGTAGGTAGCGTGCACAACCCTCGTGGCCGCTTTGTTTACTCTAAACTAACTTGCCGCTTCTAAAAGCTTGTAAAACGACAAAGCGCTCAATGGTATTACTTCACATTACCGTACCTTGAGCGCTTTTTAACTTCGATTAGCTTGCTCTAAAAGAACAAGTATTCAATTAGAACCGTCGTGAGCCATGCGAAAAGTACCGGCAGAATGATCATGATATAAACCATAATCTCTGCCCCCACAATTTCGGCGCGCCAAGCATCCATCATCTTCACTTTAAACCTGCGCTTCAACAAGTAAGTGTAGAAGATCATAAATACCAGAGTCATCAAGATTTTAAGCATTTAAATAACAACCAAGATTATTTAACGGTTAGAAAGCTGAGGTAATAGCTTTGCTTGTGTATTTTCGAATGTGCCGACACAGTAAATAACTGTGTGAGAATACTCAGCTGGTTTTCGTACTATACCTTCGCATCACGCAGAGCGAACCTGTCTTAAATACCTGAATTAATATAATCTTTTTAGAAATGAGATAAAAAAGTGCCAGCTAATGAAGTGGCCTCATAAGCTGGCATTCTTTACTTGTATTCAGTATTTGTGCTGTGACTACAAGCCGAAATGAATAAGCACCAAATTACCTATTGCGGCGCACAACATAGCTAAAAATGTCAATATCATTCCCGCAAAGCGTTGCCAACTGACGCCAGAGTGACGCCCTAATCCGTAAGCGTGAAAGACGCGACCGAATAACAATGCACTTCCCAGAGCGTGAACAGCCCATACTTGCCCAGTATTGGCTTCAAAACACGCGATCATAATAAGCGTAATGGGTACGTATTCACTGAAATTACCATGGGCTCTCGCTAGTCGACTAAGATCTTCATGACCTCCATCGCCGATACTCACTTGGTGACGACGCCTAGCACCAATAACTAAAAACGACAAATACAGGTAACAAATACCCAATAGGCTGGCGTAAAACGCCGTGATTGGTAAAACCATGGTCAACTCCACATGTTATAGTTATAGCGCGTAATTTTAATCAGTGATTAAGTGGTGCGTTTATTAGAAGCTATTAAACGTTATCCATTAACAAGTTACAAGCAACAAAAAAGGCCGCGTATGCGACCTTTTATAAACCTTTTTAGCGATTAGCCTAAACGTTCTGCTAATTCAGCACTTACTTCTTCAACAGGACGTGTGCCGTCTAGCTTGTGGTATTCACAATTTCCAGCTTCAGCTTCAGCACTGTAGTAATTTACAAGCGGCTTAGTTTGCTTGTGGTAGATAGCAAGACGCTTGCGTACTGTTTCTTCTTTGTCATCGTCACGAACGATTAGGTCGTCACCCGTTTCATTGTCTTTACCTTCCACTTTTGGTGGGTTGTAAACAACGTGGTAAACACGGCCCGATGCTGGGTGCACGCGGCGGCCGCCCATGCGCTCAACAATAACGTCATCTGGAACGTCAAACTCAATACAATGGTCAACAGAAACACCTGCTTCTTTCATTGCATCAGCTTGTGGAATGGTGCGAGGAAAGCCATCTAACAAGAAGCCGTCTTTGCAGTCATCTTGTGCAATACGCTCTTTAACTAGGCCAATGATGATCTCATCTGACACAAGTTTACCTTCGTCCATTACACGCTTTGCTTCAAGACCTAGCTCTGTACCTGCTTTAATAGCTGCACGAAGCATATCGCCTGTTGAAATTTGTGGAATGCCATATTTGCCCATTAAGAACTGAGCTTGTGTGCCCTTACCCGCGCCAGGAGCGCCGAGAAGAATGATTCGCATGAGTGCGTTCTCCGCTTATGATTTTTGAACTTTTTACTTCGGGCACTTTACACATTCAACACTGTAGTGACAAGTGTAAGAAGTACCGTAAAGTTAATCTTAAGACTAATGGCGAATATATGTTCAGCTTATAGGCGTTTTTATAAATTTAAGTCTAAACCTGTAAGCCAATCGCCAGGAAATTCATCTTCTTTAAAGCATGAATTTTTAAAGTTTTAGGTGATTAACTAGAAATTTTTAGCTGCCAAAATATAGCATAATAAATCGGCCAAATTTATTTTTGTTGATAGCAGACATAAAAAAACGGGCATGATGCCCGTTTTTAAGTGTAAACCTTCTACCTACGTATTTATTTAGCCAACTTCATTAGCAACGTGTTCAAGTTCTGAACAAACGTAGACGGGTCTTTCAAACTACCTTGCTCTGACAGTGCAGCTTGGTCGAACAATACACCTACCCACTGATTAAATAGCTCTTCATCCTGCGTGTCGGCAAGCAGTTTAACTAAGCTATGTTCTGGGTTAAGTTCAAAGTGATACTTCACATCTGGCACGGTCTGGCCAGCTGCCTGCATCAACTTCATCATCTGTGTAGTCATACCATTGTCGTCAGCAACAATAACGGCAGGAGAGTCAGTAAGACGGTGCGTAAACTTAACGTCTACAACCTTGTCACCAAGCGCTGCTTTCGCTCGCTCCAGTACGCCTTCAACTTCTTTCTCTGCTTCTTCTTGGGCTTTCTTAGACTCTTCGTCTTCTAAGTCGCCTAAATCTAAGTTTCCTTTAGCGATAGAAACAAACTGCTTCTCGTTAAACTCAGTTAGGTGAGACATTAGCCACTCGTCAATGCGCTCGCCCATTAGCAATACTTCGATTCCCTTCTTACGGAAGATCTCAAGGTGTGGGCTAGACTTAGCCGCTTGCAGGCTGTCTGCGGTCACGTAGTAAATTTTATCCTGACCTTCCTTCATTCGCTCAATATAATCAGCTAATGAAACCGTTTGAGCGTCAGATTCACCGTGTGTCGAAGCAAAGCGCAACAGACCAGCAATTTTCTCACGGTTGCTGAAGTCTTCCGCTGGGCCTTCTTTCAGTACATTACCAAACTCGTTCCAGAACGACTGGTACTTATCGCTGTCGTTCTTAGCCATCTTTTCAAGCATTTGTAGAACGCGCTTAGTACAACCTTGACGAAGTGCCTGGGTAATCTTGTTGTCTTGAAGAATTTCACGAGACACATTTAGCGGAAGGTCGTTGCTATCTAGTAAACCTTTAACAAAACGCAGGTAGGTCGGCATAAACTGCTCTGCGTCATCCATGATGAAGACGCGTTGAACGTAAAGCTTAAGACCATGGTTTTGGTCGCGATTCCACATGTCGAAAGGCGCTTTAGAAGGGATATAAAGTAAGCTGGTATATTCAGTTTTACCTTCTACCTTGTTGTGCGCCCATGCTAGCGGATCTGCAAAGTCGTGAGAGATGTGCTTATAGAACTCGTTGTACTCTTCATCAGTAATATCAGACTTTTCACGAGTCCACAGCGCGGTGGCTTTGTTAACTACTTCCCACTCACCAGGCTGAGCTTCGATTTTCTCGCCATCTGGACCTTCACTTTCAGGCACTTCATCTTTCCACATTTGTACAGGAATGCTGATGTGGTCTGAGTATTTGCTTACGATTGAGCGCAGACGCCATGTATCGGCAAATTCTTTTTCATCTTCTCGAAGGTGAAGCGTAATCTCGGTGCCGCGAGTAGGCTTATTGATTTCAGCGATAGTGAACTCACCTTCACCGTCTGAAACCCATTCCACACCAGTAGATGCATCAGCACCAGCCGCACGAGTGCGAACAGTAACTTTGTCTGCAACGATAAATGCTGAGTAGAAACCTACACCGAACTGACCAATAAGCTGCGAGTCTTTCGCACTATCGCCAGAAAGCTTGCTAAAGAAGTCTTTAGTACCAGATTTAGCAATGGTACCTAAATTAGCGATGACTTCATCACGAGTCATACCGATACCATTATCGGTAATCGTAACTGTGTTCGCTTCTTTATCAACGCTAAGTTTTACGTTTAATTCACCATCGTTTTCGTACAGGCTGTCATTTTCTAGGGCGCGAAAACGCAGTTTATCCGCAGCATCTGCCGCGTTTGACACTAGCTCGCGTAGAAAAATTTCTTTGTTTGAATACAAAGAGTGAATCATCAGTTGAAGAAGCTGTTTTACTTCTGTTTGAAAACCGTGGGTTTCTTTGTGGGCTGCTTCAGCCATAATCCAATATCTCCTCGTTGAATGGATCACGTTTGATGTTAAACAGGTAAGGTCACTCAACGCACTTTTCAACGTTTAGAACGAAAATTTATCTTCTATTCGTAAACTTTTTCGAGAAAGGACAAATGCCGCTTATTTAATAAGCGAATAGGCAGGTATTAGCTTAGCAATGGGCAAACGATTTTATGAAAAGAGAGCGTTTTATTTTAAATTCTTAAAACGCTCTGCATCTTAGTTACAGCTTGCGACGACCTGAAAAAGCGTGGGTAAGTGTATTGCCGTCAATGTATTCAAGTTCTCCCCCAACAGGCACACCATGAGCAATGCGAGAGGCGTCGACGTTGTGACTTGTACATAGCTGAGCAATGTAGTGCGCCGTTGCTTCACCTTCGACGGTGGGGTTTGTGGCTAAGATAACTTCATTTATCCCACCAGCGGCTAAACGTGCCTCAAGCTCGGTTAAACCAATTTCTTCAGGCCCAACACCATCTATAGGAGACAAGTGCCCCATTAGTACAAAATACTGGCCTTTGTAGCTTAACGTCTGTTCTATCGCTAATACGTCTTGAGGGCTTTCCACAATACACAACAACCCACTTGCTTCTCTTTCTGGGTGGCGGCAGATATCGCATAATTCATCTTCGGTGAACGTTCTGCAACGCTTACAATGATGAATATGCTCCATAGCATTGTGTAGCACATTGCTTAAATCAATCGCCCCCGTACGATTTCGCTCTAAAAGATGAAATGCCATTCGTTGGGCGCTCTTATTGCCTACGCCGGGGAGACAGGTTAATGCCTGTATTAGTTCTGAGAGTAGCGGGCTGAACTTCATAATGTTTACTGCTTAGATATTTGTTCGGTTTGTTTCGGGCTTTCGCGGTATTTAATCACGTTACGCTTCACTTGGTCGAGTTTAACTTCGTATACATTGCCGCCGAATAGGCCTTTGTATTCTTCGTCAGTAAACACGAGGGTGTTGTCATCATAGAAAGTTACCGCCTCTTTTTGTGTTACCACACCGAGATCGATACGAGATACGTCGCCACTAAAAAAGTTATCGCCTTCAAAATTCTCAAATAGCCACAAGCTGGTTGAATCTAATAATACCAGCTTTGTTCTATCAGGGCTTATCGCCGCAGACGTTATCCAACATAACTTTTCAAGTGTGGTACAGGTTTTAAATTCTCCAATTAACTGTGCATCGAAGTTCGCTGCATGATCGCCTACTTTATATAATTTTGTAATACCATCAAATGGCTTCGTTCTATTCTTCGTGAACAAGTAAAGGTTGCGTTTGTATTCCACAAAAGCTTCTAAATCGTAGTTTTTATCTTCAGGTTTTACTTTACCCTCTCCCATTTCAGGGTAAGTAAACTTGATAATCTCTGCTTCCGTGGCCCCCCCCTGAATATCGATAGGGTTTTCAATTCTATAAATGGTTAACCAGCGGCGGTTATTGTCATTATTGCCAAAGTCTCCTAGGAAGAAATGACCAAAACTGTTTTGTGTCATGTCTTCCCAATCAACATTTTTAGCATTTGAAACCGTCACCTCTCTCTCTATACTGCCGTCTTTATTCAGCATATATAGAATCGGCCCATCACCACTATCGTTGATAGCCCACAACCTTTTGTATTTGTCGAACTCTATTCCAGAAATTTCTTTGAGTTTTGGGTCTACCGTTACCGTTTTCATTTGAAACAGTTCGTGAACACTCATAAAAAACAGCACGGCTGCGATAGGAAGCAAAAGAACCGTGGTGATAACTAAGCCTTTCCTTAGCACTACAAACCTCTATTTAGGGTGATTGGTTTTCCGTTTCCCCTGCACATTTTTTTTGGAAGAAACCTGTCTGAACGCTGCAGGGAATAAGAATCAATAATATAACGAATCAGGTCAGATTAAGGACCATTTCTAAGCGAATGAACATTTTAGTGCGATAGGTACACTTCTGTCGACGTAAAATAGTGCATGAGACCTCTCTAGCGCGAACAGATGTCGAAGAAATGCAAAATGTTATAAAAGTGGAACAAACAATTCAGCAGAACTACCTTAACTAACTGGCTCTTTCATTGTTCCTCGGCTGGTTCGGTAACGCTGATGAGCGGTGAAGCATGTTCGGCTTGCAGATACTCCATCAAGCCCACCAAGCTTAAAGGCTTGGTAAAGTAATACCCTTGCATAGCTTTGGCACCAATCTTTTTGGCGAAGGTTACCTGCTGAACGGTCTCTAAACCTTCTAACGTGCACGGCATGCCTAGCTTCACACACATCGACACCACATTCTCGATGATTAGCGCTCTACGTTTTTCTTGTTTACTTCGTAGTGGAAAGTCAGGCAGCAGCGAGCGGTCAATTTTGATAGCGTCATACGTTTCGTCAGCTAACTCTGATATGCAAGAAAAGCCTGTACCAAAGTCATCAATGGAAATAATAACCCCAAGTGCTTTAATTTTGGTAAGCACTTCCCTCGCCTTTGAACTTTGAAGCGTAGATTCAGTTATTTCTATCACTATTCGTCTAGGGTCAATATTATGAAAGGCAAACCGCTCTGCAAATAGCTCAATAACCCCGGTATTCTGTAACTGTACCGGTGACATATTCAAATTGAACTTCACGTCTGAAAAACCCCATCCACTGAGAGCTTTAAGTGCGAAACAGACTTCGTCTAACATTAAAAGACCAATGTCATGAATGTGTTTTGTACGTTCAGCTATCGGTATAAACTTTTCGGGGCTAATTGGCCCATGGCTAGGAATGTGCCAGCGAGCTAACGCTTCCACAGCTAAAACTTCACCATTCGAATCTATTATAGGCTGAAAGTAGGCTGTGATTTGTTTATTTTGAATTGCGCTTTTAAGCCCTTGTTGAATGAACAGCCTATACTCGATATTTTTCGAAAGATCTTCACTGAATGTGACAACACTATTCTTACCGCCTTGTTTTGCTGAAAACATTGCAATATCAGCATTTTTTAGTAGCTCTGTTGGCGACATGTTTTCTGTAGATGACGCTAGCCCAATACTTGCTGTAATTTGAAAGTCGCCTGATGTCGTCTTAAACACTGATTTCAGTGAAGAAGATAACCGGGATGTCATTTTGTTTAAAAGCTTATGGCAAGTAGTACTTGTCACAATAACGAATTCGTCACCACCAAACCTTATAACAGTATCATCATCTCGTAGCGATGCTTTAAATCGGCTCGCGCATGCTCTTAGTATTTCATCTCCCACCTCATGCCCATGGGTATCGTTAATGAGCTTGAATTCATCGATATCAATAAAAATGATTGAGCAAGGCTCGCATGATTCACTGTAAGTCTCGACAATACTGTTCAAAAAGTTTCGATTTCCTGCACCGGTGAGAGCGTCAGTGAATGCGAGGTACTTGAGTTGACTTTCCGATGACTTTAGTTCTGAAACATCGGTAAGAATGGCAACGAAATTAGTTTCTCCATCATCAAGATTAAATGAAGTTACCGACATGGTTAAATGAAACCTTCGTCCTTCACTTACAATAGTGAGCTCTGTCCTTAAACCGTCTTCCAGATAGTCTGGGCGAGGATCGTGTTTTCGCGCTTTAGGAAAAACATTGTTTATTTGAGTAGATATGAGGTGCTCGGCTTGGGTGCCTAGCATCTCGCACAAGGATTGGTTAGCTTTAATTATGAGACCTTCAGCATCACAGACTAAAACCCCCTCTTTAATCTCACTTACAATCTTATCTGCAACACTCAGATTTGACTGAGTACTCTGTAGGATAGATATATCTTGTATGGCGCCAATTTGAACATAGTCTTCGCCCCACCCTATGTCGGAGAGGACAACCTGAAACCATTTAGTCGGTTGGCCTTCAATTTTTAGCTGCAACGTAGTGAGGTAATTCGACTTTAAATGTATCGCCTCTTTTAACTCAATTTCTTTTTCTTCGGGAAACAACGAAAGGAATTTGGATAATGGCATTTTGCGTGGAAAATCGAAAAGGTTCTCCACACTTTCAATAACGACTGACTGAGTAGAGGTATCAACTTCTAACACGCCTAACTTCGCAATCTCTGACGCCATTGCGAAACGCCTATTAGAAGAAGCTAGCGCTTTTTCCGTTTTTTTTCTTTCCAGCGCAACTTGAATAGTAGTAGTGAGTGAAAGCACACCGTACGGTTTTACTAGATATCCATAAGGGGAAATCGCGAGCGCATTAGAAATTGTGGTGTCATCACAGTAAGAGGTACTAAACACTACTGGCACTTTAAACCTTTCTGTAATGTTTTTTGCAATTTCAATACCAGAATCTGAACCACCTAAATCAATGTCCATTAAAATGAGGTCAGGAATACGCTTATCAAATAACGCATACAGTTCGCTTTCCGTCTTTGCTATGCCTAACACCTGCATACCTGCCTCGGTAAGCGCATTTTTAACGTTCATCGCTTCAACTAAATTGTCTTCAACAACAAGTATTAGGGGCCTGGTTATATCAGTCACAAATTTACACCTTGAAACCAAAAGCTTCGATAGAACGCTTTAGCAATGTGGTGTCGACGGGTTTGGTTAATATATCCACATCTGATAACTCCTCGGGCAGCTCTATTGCGGCTCCGTAACCCGTAATAAAGAGAAAGGGTATTGATAACTTTTGTATTTCAATCCCTAACTGAAAGGTATTTTCATTTCCCAAATGAACATCTAAAAACATCATCGACGGTTTACCTTTAGCCAAAGCCGCTCTTGCAGAGCTTATGTCGCCAAAAATATCAATTTTATCAATTCCCAATTGTTTAAGATGCTTCTTAAGGTCTAGCGAAATAAGCAGGTTATCTTCAACGATAAAGGCGCTTGTGAGGATTTTTTCGGAATTAGCAGTGCTGACGGGTTGAGGCTTATCGCCATGAATTACATGTTGAGTGCTTGTTTGGCTAGTACCCAATTCTATATATTTACGAGGAATGAGAAACTCTGCATTGAGCCCGGTGATTTTAGTACTTAATGACGCCTTGCCTTTTAGCTCATGGGGAATAACTGATTTTATAACCGTCATTCCAAACCCTTCCTCACCTAAACCATGCAAAGGCGGCCCCCCAAATTCTTCCCATTTAATAAAGCAGCCTTTCTCGTCTAACTCCCAAGTTATCGCCACTCTGCCGTCATTACTTGTCGCGCTTAAGGCTCCATATTTGGCTGCATTGGTAATCATTTCATGAAAGACCAACACGATAGGCGTTACTGCATAGGGTAAGATTCTTATATCAGGCCCCTCTATTTTAAAAGATGACTCTTTGATCATATAAGCCTTAAGCTCGTTATGAAGTAGGTCCTTGAATCTTACACTGTTGTATGAGGCATGCGTGAGCTGATCATGCCCTAGAGCAAGTGCAGATATTCTTGATGATAAGGAGAGCACAAATTCATCGATATCTTTCTTATACTGTGATGTCTGTCCGATAATCGCACTGACTAAATTTAAGATATTGCGAACGCGGTGGTTTAGTTCACCAATAAGTAACTCGAGTCTTTTTTTGGCTTCACGTTGCAGTAGTTCTTTTTCGTGCAAATGGCGAATGGTCAGTTCCATTACACCGAGTCTAATAGATTTAGCACGCTCAATATCCAGCGTTGTCCATGGAGTAGAGGTAGATTCATTATTTTCTACCCACTTATCAAAACTCGCTCGGGGAGTAAGCGTTTCTTTACCGCCTTTCAACTCAACGCGTTTTGCAGGGTTACCGGCCCAAGAGACTTGTTGCACAACTGAGTTTCTAAAAAGAAAAATATAGTCCATTGGCTGATGAGAGATCTTTAATGCCAATACCCCGGCAACACTCTCGTCCGCTAACTCGTTGTGAATGTCTGCTAAGTTGTCAAATTGATGGATTTCTTCTTCGGGAAGTTCAGCAAGTATTGCTGTAAGACGTTTGATTTTTCGTGCGCTAAATGCAGCGCCCGACTTAGTATATTCATTGCTAAAAATACAGCCGATGCCGTCAATATCTATAAGCGTTTTAAGCAGGGATAATTGTTGTACGATGGCATTATTAAGCGATTTGCCTAAAGAAAGGTTGCTCAGTACACGTGTAAATGTAGCGTTTGCTTTCTCGCTTACCCTTATCCGTTCATTTACCAGCCTTCGCGATAATTCTAGTGAAAACATCTCTGCGAAGAGTTCTAATTGCGAAACTAAGCGGCTAGGGATAACTTTTTTAGTGTTGTGATGACAAGCAATCAGCCCCCACAGTTCACCTTCTACGATAAGAGATATAGACATAGAGGCGCCGACTTTCATATTCTTTAGATATTGAATATGAATTTCAGAAACCGCCCTAAGGCGTGAAAGGGAGAGATCTATAGAAGCTCCATCGCTTCTGTTGTTACCAATGATAGGGAAAGTTTCACTGTTAACGTCAGAAATAGTTCTGATAAGATTCTTCTTATAAAGCTGTCTTGCCTGACGCGGAATATCTGAGGCGGGATAACGCAACCCTAAAAAGGGCGTCATATCGCTTGAGGTCGATTCAGCAATCACTTCACCTGAACCGTCTGATAGAAATTGGTAGAGCATTACCCTATCGTACCCAGTTGCAGTCCTAACGCTTTCAACCAAACCTTCATAAAGGTCTTCGAGTTCAGAGAACATCGACATTTGCGCCATTAACGCTGTGATAACGCCCTCATACTTGCCGGAGCTCTCTGTTTGTTCGAATTCAAGAATTAAATGTTCTGCACTTTGATGAACACATAAGTCGAAAATATCTTCACAGTGCGGCAGTGAAACAGAATGAAGGTAGCTTGCTTTACCGAGGATCATAGCTTGGCTCTGCGCGCCCCGTATCGCATGTATCAGCTTACGGTCGAGCAACTTCCAAAACGAGTGACCTATAAGCTTATCTTGTGGAATACTGGCAAAGCTGCCTAAGTTTTCGGACAAATGGGTAATAGCACCTTCTCTATCTACGACAATCATGAAACCATGATTTTGTATCCTACCAAGAAGGTGAATCGGTTCTTTGTCGCATTCATTTACTAATGATGTGAGTTCGCTTGCTTCGTCATGCATTATTGTTAATCCAACAACCTTATTTGAATTAGACTAATTAAATAGCAGCGTTATCAGTCTTTAAAAAGCGCTGTAAAGTAAAACTGAAAAGAGAATAAACATAAAATATAGACCAAGAATAAGTTAAGCTAAACCTTTCATGCGCATTTATTAATATTAGTGTAAATATAACCAAACGTTTGTTTTCTATGAGCTAAGCTTGCACATTAGGAAAAAATGAAGCCATACGAGTCCAACTTATAAAACAAGATATTAGGTTGGCATGAAAATAGAGGGGATTTGGTGGTTTCGCTGAGGAGACTAGACACAAAAAAGCTCTGGCAATGAACCAGAGCTTTTTCAGAGCTAAGCCACTTACATAACCCGAAAGCCCAGCGAGTTTACGCAGGCTTACGCGTAAGGGACTAAAAGCTGAATACTTACTTAAAACGGCATTTTGAAGCCAGGAGGTAGTGGCATACCACCGGTTACATCGCCCATTTTCTCTTTGCTAGTCTCTTGAACGCGACGTACCGCGTCGTTAAACGCTGCAGCAACTAAATCTTCAACCATGTCTTTGTCATCGTCCATCAATGACTCATCGATATCTACACGGCGGACGTTGTGATTACACGTCATGGTTACTTTAACCATGCCTGCACCCGCTTCGCCTGTTACTTCAATTTTAGCTAAATCATCTTGTGCTTTTTGCATGCGCTCTTGCATCTGTTGCGCCTGCTTCATGATATTGCCCATTCCACCTTTAAACATAATTTTTGTCTCGCTTCGTTTTGGTGTTAATAATTCTGCTATCGCGCTTTAACCGAATCGGTTAGCACTGACGCATCGAAAGTCGATAGCAATGCTTGAATTGTGTCATCGGTTTTAATTACCGAATGTGCATGCGCATGGCGCATTGCATGAATCTCTTGTTGTAACGCAAAAGGTGTAGATGACGGTTCACCCAATGTAATATTAACTTCTACGTTTTCACCCAGTCCATGATGTATTGCATCGACTAATTGCTTTTTCGCGCTCTCATTTAATAAGTGCGTCTGACTGTGGTCAATTTCAAGGGAAACTTGATTGCCGTCTCGAGAAAATGATGCGTGTAGCACTAATTGTTTAAGTAGGCCGGCAACTGGCATTTGCTCAACTAGGTTGCTCCACTCATCAATCTGGCTTGCGTGAGTTAGCTTGCTTCCGTCATTTAAATAGGCTTTTAATTGCCCGTGATAGGTACTGCTTCTCGGCGTATCGAAGTTTAACGCTTCATGCGTAAAAGAGCGATCTCCAGCACTTTCCATCTGATCTGGTGCATTTTCGTAATTCGAGCTGCTGTTGGTGGGCGCTTCAGCATAGTTATTACCTTCGACATGTTGAGGGGGCTGATGATCGTAATCGCTAGCCCAAGGAGGCATATCTTCTGTAGACGGCGCTGTAATTGGCTGAGCGACAGCCTCATCACTTGAAAAAGGCATATCCTCTTCAAACTCATCTAGAGAGAAATCGCTCGTATCGTTTTCGCTAGAGTGGCTCGTTTCTGCATCGCTAGTTCGCAAAGTGTCAGCAGAATGTGCATGAGTACTATCTAAAGCCGAATCTGAATCTGCACTTTCTAGTTGAGATGCGTCACCGCGTGCAGTGGTACTATCTTTTTGTTCTGAGCCGCTATCTATAAGCCCTGGGCTATGATCTTGCAGCTCACGGCTGTCCTCATTCCCAACGGGGTTTACATTACCACTCTTGATTTCGTTATCTGCGTTAGGCTGCCCTGCACTAGTATCGCTACCCCTGTTAATTCCATGTGCAGTTTGTGCAGTACTCAAAGCCTCAGCCTTACTTCTGGTAAAACGCGCTTGAATATCACTTGCACTTTCAGATTTAGCATCGGCTACACTGTTGCTCTTTGCATCAGCGTCTTGAGCTTTTCTTCGCTTTAACTTTTGACGAAGCGCCAACATATCAGCCGTAGAAGTAAGCTGCTCTTCGGCGGTTAATGAGGACGCTTCGTTCTCGTGCGCCAATGACTCACTGTTTTTATCAGAGCCTTTAGCGTTATGAGAGCCCTCAGCGTCATAAGAGCCTTCAGCGTCATAGGAGCCCTCAGCGTTATGAAAACCTTCAGCGCTTTGAAAACCTTCAAAACCTAAGGAGCTTTCATCTTCTGACGGAGGTGGCATACCGTCCATGTAAGCATCTAACGGTGGTCCATCGAAATGTTGCGCTGCTTCACTATGGGGCGCGCTGACTTCGTTTGGCGTTGGTTCAAGCTCTGCGGCAACGCTTTCTGTTTGAACCGCGGTGTTTTCTACGGGTAGTTCTTCAATAGACGAAGTTGGTGGTAACTTTACGGATTCATCATCATGTTCAGCATCACGCTCAAGCGCTGTTGTCTGAGTTGACGTTGTACCCGACGCTACAGAGGGCGACATCGACTGAGTATTGTCTTCACGCAACTTGCTTTCATCAACAACGGCATATTCCTGCTCTTGCCGTGGCTCAAATTGAGACGTCGATTGAGGCTGTTCTTGCGGCTCTTTTTCAATTACAGATGCAGCAGGTGCCTCTGGGTTAGATGGCGTATTTTCTAATGACTGAGCCGAAGTAGATTTTGTTTGTGGTGTTGACGGAGCCTTCTCCTGCACGTTGTTTGCAGAAGTTTCGCTTAGCGGCGCTTCCTCCTGCTTACCGACGTTTCCCGGGCCACCACTGGAAGAAGCATGATCTACAGGTAAACTATGCTCACTCCTCCCACTTTCAATCTCATTTGGTGTATTTTCAATGGGAATATTTGGCGCAAACGACATCATACGCATTAACGTCATTTCAAAAGCGCTTTTGCCATCTGCCGCAAAAGGTAAGTCTTTTCTGCCTTGAAGTGCAATTTGATAGAGTAGCTGCACTTGCTCTGCCGGAATAGTTTTGGCTAATTGAAATATCGCTTTGGCAGACGTGGTTTCTAACTTACATGCTTCTGGCACCCATTGCGTTAACGCTATTTGGTGCAGTAGGCTAGCCAACTCGCTGTGTACGTTGTCATAATCTGGTGCTTGCGCTGCGATATCATTCACCAGCTGCAACACCTCAGCCGGGCTTTTGTTTACCACAGCGTGTACTACTTTAAGCAACTGGTTCTTGTCCATCAACCCAAGCATATCGGTTACCACCGATGCCAGAACTTGATTTCCGCCTTGCGCAATCGCTTGGTCCGTTAAACTTAGCGCATCACGCATACTGCCCTGAGCCGCTCTAGCTAAAAGTGCGAGTGCCTGTTGTTCAAATGACAGCTGTTCATGCTCTAAAATATGCTTAAGCTGTCCAACAATCTGCTCCCGAGACATCGCTTTCAAATTGAACTGCAAGCAACGGGATAAAATGGTTATGGGAAGCTTCTGTGGATCAGTGGTCGCTAGTAAGAACTTGACGTGTGGAGGTGGCTCTTCTAACGTTTTCAACAGCGCATTAAAGCTGTGTTTTGAAAGCATGTGTACCTCATCAATAAGGTACACTTTATAGCGTCCGCGAGTAGGCTTGTATTGCACGTTATCAAGAAGTTCGCGAGTATCCTCGACTTTGGTTCTTGATGCTGCGTCAATCTCTAATAAATCAACGTAGTTGCCCTGCTCTATCTCTTTGCAGGTGTTACATTGACCGCAAGGGTTAGCCCCTTGCCCTTCTTCGCAGTTAAGGCTTTTTGAAAAAATACGCGCAATCGTGGTTTTGCCCACACCTCGCGTACCGGTAAAAAGGTATGCGTGGTGTAAACGGTCGTTATCTAAAGCGTTCGAAATGGCAGAGACGACATGTTCCTGGCCTACAAGTTCACTGAACTTGCCTGGTCTCCACTTCCTTGCTAGTACCTGATAACTCATTATTACGTATTTCGCCTTTTGCTAATTATGCTTTACAGCGATTATTCGCCTTCAAATTCACAAATTGAATAACTCTCAATATCAAGCTGATTCAATTTTTGCTCGCCGCCTAAATCGGGAAGATTGATGATGAACCCTGCGTGGTTGATTTCGCCACCTAGAGAACGAATTAGCTTTGCAGATGCAGCTATAGTGCCGCCAGTTGCAAGTAGATCATCAATAAGAAGGACTTTATCGCCTGGCTCTATAGCATCTTTATGGATTTCCAACGTATCCATGCCGTATTCCAGTTCGTAGCTCTCACTTACTACTTCACGAGGAAGTTTGTTGGGTTTTCTTACTGGAACGAAACCAATGCCCATTTCGATGGCCAATGGCGCACCAAATAGGAATCCGCGCGCTTCAGTACCTGCAATTTTGGTGAAGCCCATACCTTGATACTTTTCTACAAGTAAAGAGATACAGCTACTGAATGCTTTGTGATCTTCTAAAACGCTGGTCACATCTCTAAATAAAATACCTGGCTTAGGATAGTCAGGTACGGTTTTCACTACTGATTTAATATATTCTGCAGTCACAATTTTGCCTTGAATGTCTG
Organism: Alteromonas sp. HB246098; assembly: GCF_054890645.1. Taxonomy (NCBI): domain Bacteria; kingdom Pseudomonadati; phylum Pseudomonadota; class Gammaproteobacteria; order Alteromonadales; family Alteromonadaceae; genus Alteromonas; species Alteromonas sp. HB246098. The sequence continues at coordinate 438,399 of NZ_JBTZUG010000003.1, forward strand.
CGTTATAACCAGAAGGTGAACCAGCCGGCGATGATATGCATCAACGGGAACGCAATTAAAGTTACTAGCGAAGCTAGAAAGTACCACTTGTTATAGACTTCTTTGAAATCTGAATTGTTAGCCATTTGCACTACCTAAACAATTTTTGTGAACAAAAAAATGGTGCTAAATGTTAATCGAAAGCAAGCTCGATTGACAGCGCTAATGTGACTGATCGCTCACTTTCAATACAGATCCTAGCGAAAGTTTAATATAAAGCAGTTAAATACTCTTTTTTAGCTAGCGTACAGGAAGAAATATCCCTTTTTGAAGCATATCCATGAGGGTTTGGTTTATGCCATTTACAAGCACATTCGAGGGTATTTGAGGAAGTTGTTGACATAAAGACTTGGATAATTGTTCTATTTTCATTCCCTGCTCACTTTGCTCCAGCGTGTTGACTAAAATAGCCGTTACCGGGTTAACATGAGCAAATTGTACGTTATAGTCGCGATCTCTATAGACTACATAGAACTGTTGTTCTTGAGCAGGTTGCTCAGGAATATAGTCCTTACCAATTAAATGAACTTCAAAGTGATAGGCAGCTAATGAAGCATACGGCGAAACTCTTATAGCATTAACTGTATGATCTTGGGTGTAGAACTCAATATCTTCTTCGTTTTTTCTTATACTGACATCAAGCTCTAACCATTCATAATGAGCAAGTTCTGCGATAAAATCAGGCAAATCCAACCCAAAAGACGGTGCTGTTGATAAGTACTCAACGAACTCTTTACTGATTTCTGCAAAATAAGGCGATCGGCATTCGTGCTCAATAAAGAACTGACGCACAACACTCTCCCACCCTTTCTCCCCATACAATTTTAATACGATAGATTTTAGAACTGGGAAGCCTGTACTAACGAAGTTATCTATATTATTAAAAAATAAAGACTGATAGATTTTCATTCGACGGGCGTTATCGGTGTCAGTGTCCCGATAAGTTTGTGGATCTTTTATCGCCTCGACGAACGTTTTTTGGGTGCGCTGAAATGATTGCGTCATGCGACACTTCCATTTACGACTGATTCTCTAATAACTCCGCACTTTGTCTGAATCTGCTTAATCTTCCTTACTTCTGACAATAACTCGCGCAAAGGAGGAATATTAAAGTCACGTTCTAACAAAGTGGGAAATACTCCATGAGTAAGGTAGGCGTGCTCTAATAAATCCCATACTGGCTCGATGACATCTGCGCCGTGTGTATCAACCTTTAGATCCTCAGCTTCGTCATAGTGACCCGCAATATGCCCATAAACAATTTTTTCAGAAGGAAGACCGTTGATAAATGCTTTTGCGTCATATTTGTGGTTGATGCTGTTCACGTACACGTTATTTACATCAAGAAGCATTTGGCACCCTGACTCTATTAATATATTTGTAGTGAATTCCAATTCATCCATTTCCTGACCGGGTGCGATGTAATAAGAGACATTCTCTAAAACCAGTGGCCGCTCAATAATATCTTGAACTTGAACAATGCGAGATACAACGTGCTTAATAGCTTGTTCAGTAAAAGGAATTGGCATTAGATCGTACATATGACCGTTACCAGAACAAAAGCTTAAGTGCTCACTGTACAATGCAATATTATTAGCATCTAAAAATCGCTTAACGGTTTTTACGAACTCAACGTCTAGCTTGTCGCTACTTCCGATAGACAAAGATAAACCATGGGTGGTAAAAGAAGCTTGTGAAGATGCTTGCTGAAATTGATTTTGGTACTTTCCACCAAGTGGGATCCAGTTTTCAGGTGCAACTTCCCAGAAATCAACCTCCGATGGCAACGTGGGTAATAGCTCTTTTAGCATTTCCCTACGAAAGCCTAAGCCAGCGCCATAGATGTCTTTCATATTTCCCCCTTCTACCTCATGGGATTACATAATATCAACTTACGTTATAAGACAGAAATGGCCATCATTTGACAGCCATTTTTACTAAACGTAATTCGTGTAGCGTTTCGTTACTTTATAATAAGCTACACAATGTTTTTTGAGTGGCAATTACATGCTGCCGCATTTGCCTTCACCGCACTTGCCTTCTTTACCAGCTTTCTTGTTGCCGCCACATTTACCTTCGCCACACTTGCCTTCTTTTTCAGCTTTCTTGTCGCCGCCACATTTACCTTCGCCGCACTTGCCTTCTTTTTCAGCTTTCTTGTCGCCGCCGCATTTACCTTCGCCACACTTTCCTTCTTTTTCAGCTTTCTTCTCGCCGCCACATTTACCTTCACCACACTTGCCTTCTGCAGCGAATTGGCTGTAGCCAGATTCTAGTGCCTGTATACCAAATGGATTAACGTCTGCTACTGCAACTGTTGACGCCAAAGAGCCAATTACAACTGCACCCAAAGCTGTAGCTACTGATGATTTTTTAATTTGTTTCATTGATGTACCCTCAATAATATTAGTCATGTTTGACGTACAGTAAGCACGTGTACTTTAAAAGACCTTATGGGCTTAAAGGTTATTTCACAAAAAATTAATTTTTTTACAATTATTTCTTATCTAATTGATATTACTGATTTTTACATAAGTTTAAATGCACATTAAAGCTTCAATAAGTAACAAGTTTTGGGGTCAGAGTCTGAGGTATCCCCACAAATAAACTAAT
>NZ_JBTZUG010000004.1:0-425368 GCF_054890645.1 Alteromonas sp. HB246098
AGTGTCATATTTGTTTTGAACGCTCAAATTACCCACAACATGAGCTTTATTTGAACAATTTAAAGCTCTCAAGCTAAAGCATTAGTATCTATTTAGCTATAAAACAGTATTCATCGAACTGTTATATATCTGTTCGGATACTCACATTAGCTTTAAGTTACTAAAAAAAGAATAACTCCATACGCATGCCACAATCCTTTTTAACCAATAATATGATTCATAGTGATTAACAGCGACAGTGTCATTACTCTCTACACTTAGATAAACTACGGGAAATAACCTGCCGATACTTGCTTTCAATTTTGTCAGTATATAAGCATCTGTTAGCGGGGAGTTGGATACGTATTATCAATATTGCTTAACTACACTATATAGAGGTCTATCACGCATTATGAAAACTAGCGTCATTTTTACAACTTATAATTCACCCGCGTGGTTAGAAAAAGTACTATGGGGTTTCTTCGAACAAACCGCAGATAACTTCGAAATTGTTATTGCGGACGACGGCTCTCGTGAAGACACTAAAGCACTTATCCAACGTCTCAAGCAAGAAACAGATATACCTATCAAACACGTTTGGCAAGAAGACGATGGTTTCCAAAAGTGCCGTATTCTTAATAAAGCTATTGTAGCCTCTGAGGGCGAATACTTAATTTTCACAGATGGCGACTGCATTCCTCGAAACGACTTTGTAGAGCAACATCTAAGATTATCAGAGAAAAATACCTATCTTTCTGGTGGGTACTTCAAATTACCCATGAGTGTAAGTAAAGCAATCACACGTGAGGATATCGTAAGTCAGCGAGCATTCAATGTGAATTGGTTAGTTAGTAAAGGTTTAAAAAAGACGCATAAAACGATGAAGCTCACTGCAAGAGGGGCCTGGGCAGAGTTCTTAAATAAGATAAGCCCGGCTCGCCCAACTTGGAATGGGCATAGCGCTTCATGTTACAAAGAGCACATTCTGGCAGTAAACGGTTTTGAGGAAACTATGCAATATGGTGGTCAAGATTGTGAATTTGGCGATCGATTAGTTAACTATGGCCTAAAAGCTAAACGCATACGTTATTCAGCTGTGTGCATACACCTTGACCATAAACGCGGATATGTTACGCCAGAAATGCTACAGAGAAGCAAAGCGATACGTGAAGATACTAAAAAGAATAAAGTAATAAAGGCACGTGTAGGAATAGAAGAATCATCACAATAAACCGGTAATAAACAAGAGTTGCGCTAATGCATAAATCGATTGATAGTTTTAAAGGCATATCTCCTACTTTAGGCAAGAATGTCTATATTGATGACTCGGCAAGAATAGTCGGTGATGTAGTATTAAAAGATGATGCCAGTATTTGGCCATTGGTTGCTGCACGCGGTGACGTGAACAAGATTCGTATTGGCGCTCGCAGTAATATACAAGACGGCAGTGTTTTGCACGTTACCCGTAAATCAGATAAAAACCCTGATGGGTTTCCACTTATTATTGGTGACGACGTTACCGTTGGGCACAAATGTATGCTGCATGGCTGCCAATTAGGTAATCGTATTCTGGTCGGTATGGGCGCAATTGTAATGGATGGCGTTGTTGTTGAAGACGATGTGTTCATTGGCGCAGGTACATTAGTACCGCCAAACAAAAGATTAGAGAGCGGATTTCTTTATGTAGGAAACCCCATGCAAAAGAAAAGGCCACTCAACGACGCTGAAATGGCATTTCTAAAACAGTCTGCCGTGAACTATGTAGTATTAAAAGATGAGTACCTAGAAGAAGCGAACTAGTTTCGCTTCTCACTTTGCTCAACAATATCTCTAACCCGTTTTACAATGTCCGAGGTATCAGGTCGCTTTTGTGTCCATATATAGAATGCTTCGGCAGCTTGCTCAACTAGCATCCCTAACCCATCTATTTGCGTATTAACACCTAGCTCAGCCGCATCTCTCATAAAGCGCGTAGGTGAATTTTTATAAACCATGTCGTAAACCACTTCACAGTGGTGTAAAACACCATCGTTCAAACTACACGGCAACTCATTATTTAAACTAGCGGCTGTTGAATTGATAATAATATGAGGTGCTATCGTTGCGATATCTTCAATAGGCACCACCTGCACTTTTGCGTTTGACGCGGCGCTTGCGACTTCGTCAGCTTTTGCTTTCGTTCTGTTCGCAATAGTCAGTGAAGCAGCGCCCGCTTTTAATAATGGAGAAATAACACCACGGGCTGCACCGCCGGCACCGATAAGCAATACGCGTTTATCTTTAACTTTCACGCCACTATTTAGTAAATCATTTACTAGTCCAACACCGTCTGTGTTGAACCCTAGCAGCTCACCTCTGTCGCCATTCATTAATGTATTAACAGCTTGTGCATCTTTAGCTGCTTGGTCATCTACTTTTGCTAAGTTAAAGGCATCAAGCTTAAAAGGCATGGTGACATTGCAGCCTACAGCGTTTTCTTGAGCTAAAAACGCTTTGGCGGCTTCAACAAAACCATCTTCAGGCGCAAGTATCTTTTCATAAGAAATCTTTTCTCCAACTTGATCAGCAAACATTTGATGAATAGTTGGTGATAAACTCTGTGCAATAGGATTTCCGAATACAGCGAATTTTTTCATGGGAATACGAGACTTATTTAATATAAAGAAGAAAAGCGATAGTCGTGCTTCGCAGAGTACACCATATGAGCGTATAGGTGGAGAGGAGAAAGTACGAGAATTAGCAAATACGTTTTATGACATTATGGAGACCGATCCACTTGCGAATGAACTACTTGCTATTCACCCTCAGCCATTAGACAGAATTCGTCATGTATTCTTTTTATATTTGAGTTTATGGCTGGGTGGTCCTGATGATTATCAGCAGCAATTTGGACACCCCCGTTTGCGTGCACGCCACCTTCCCTACACAGTAACACCAGAGTTGAAGGCGCAGTGGATGTATTGTATGCGCAAAGCCATGTTTAAAACGGTTAATGATATCGCCTTAGCTCAACAGTTACTTGATGCACTTGATCAACTTGCCAATCACATGGTGAATACAAAATAAAAAAGCGCGTTGAAAAGATTAACCTTTTAACGCGCAAGTCCCCTGTTACTGTCTACGCTCTTCGTGGCGTATAAAGTAGTGCAATTGTGAAAGCTTCAACTGTTAGGTTTAGGCCCTAGAAGGTGTAACCTACGGATATCGTGTACACCCAAGGGTCTATTTCAATATCACTAACCTTTCCAGCAGCATCGCCAACTTTAAAGGTGGCTTCTGTATCAATATCTATATAACGAACCGATGCGTTTACATGCCACTTAGTATCTATTTGATAGTCCATACCAACCTGAGCCGATACACCAAATGAGTTATCAAGCGATAGGTCACTTAAGCCCGCAGTTTCATTTGCGCCCGTAAACTCTTCGTCAAAGATAAAGGTATAGTTGATACCTGCACCAATGTACGGCTGAAATGCAGAGCTTGCGTCGTTGAAGTAATAGTTCGCGGTTAATGTAGGAGGAAGGTGCGTCACTTCACCAAGCTGGTTCCCTGTACCAAGAGGGTCTGCAACAGAAAAGTTCACGTCGTGCTTAAAAGGCGTTGCTGCAAGCAGCTCAATATTAATATTATCGGTAATAAAGTACGCAACGTTCAAACCTAGCTGGGTATCATTATCAATATTAAGGGCAACACCGAGGTCTGTTCCACCAGCGACAATGTTAGAAGTAGATTCGTCAGGAGCAACGGTAGTTAGACCGCCACGGACAATCCAATCGCCCTGTTGATGAGCGCTAGCTAGAGGTGAAATTGCAGCAATTGTAAGACAAAGTGCAGATGCAGATAAAAAGTGTTTGCGCATGATGTGTCTCTTTTGTGTTTAACTAAGATGGCGCTACTTTACGCCCTTGGTTAAGAGAAACATTGATCCAGCGCAAGCTTGATAACTCACTGAAACAAAGATGATATTCGGACTTGATGCAGATCAAAAAACGCCGTGTGTTCAACTCGCACGGCGTTTTCGTCATTAATGACGTCAGATAAATCAGTAAAAGCGACCTTACTAAATTAAATTCACCAGTCAGTTGGCTTTAACCAGTCAGTTAACTTAGCTTCAGCGCTACCCGGTGCGGGCGTATAGCAATATTCCCAGCGGGCTAGCGGCGGCATTGACATTAAAATAGACTCTGTGCGCCCTCCGGTTTGTAATCCAAACAGGGTACCGCGGTCGAATACTAGATTGAATTCAACGTAGCGACCTCGGCGATATAGCTGGAAGTCTCGCTCTCTTTCACCAAAATCGGTTTGCTTACGGCGTTCTACAATAGGAACGTAAGCATCAATAAAGCCGTTGCCTACCGCCTGCATAAACGCAAATGACTGTTCAAAGCCCAACTCATTCAGGTCATCGAAGAACAACCCTCCCACGCCGCGAGTTTCGTTGCGATGTTTTAAATAAAAGTAATCGTCACACCACTTTTTATACTTAGGGTACACATCATCGCCAAACGGCTTACATAATTTCTTTGCGGTATCATGCCAGTGCACAACGTCATCTTTGAACGGGTAAAACGGCGTTAAGTCAAAACCACCACCAAACCACCAGATAGGTGCTTCACCTTCTTTTTCCGCAATGAAAAAGCGAACATTAGCGTGCGACGTCGGGATATACGGGTTATGTGGGTGGATAACAAGTGATACGCCCATTGCTTGAAAGTTTCTGCCCGCAAGCTCGGGACGATTTGCCGTTGCTGATGCTGGCATTTGGCTGCCAAACACGTGTGAAAAGTTAACGCCGCCTTGCTCAATCACCGCACCGTTTTTTAAGACTCGAGAGCGACCACCGCCGCCTTCTTCACGCTGCCAACTGTCTTCGACAAACTGACCTTTTCCGTCGGCGAGCTCGAGGGTTTGGCAGATTGTGTCCTGCAGCCCTAGTAGATAGCTTTTTACTTGTTCTATTACTTCAGCGGCATTTTTACCGTCCAGTAATTCTGCTGATGTCATGCTCTTATTACCTCTGCTGTGTCACCATCGCGAATGGTACTGGGTTTAGTTGCACCACCTACTGCACCGTCAACGTAGAAAACGGAATCAGCGAATACGGCTTTTGCCTCTTCAGTAGTGGTGGCTGGCGGTTGACCGGTTAGGTTAGCACTTGTAGAAACAAGTGGCTTCCCTAACTTATTGCACAGCTCTACTACTACTGGATGATTAGTTACGCGCACTGCTATTTTACTATGCTTACCGGTTAACCAAACAGGCGCCGATGACGACTTAGGTAATAGCCAAGTGTTCGGGCCAGGCCAGCTTGAGAAAATATCGGTGCGACGATGTGGTTGTATGGCATTGTCGTTAACATAGGGCAATAGCTGACTGTAATTAGCAGCTATTAAAATAACGCCCTTTTCTACTGGTCGCTGTTTTATCTCTAACAGCGCATTTACCGCTGCTTCATTGTCTGGGTCACATCCGATGCCCATTACCGCTTCGGTTGGATAAACGATTAAATTTCCCGCTTCAAAAGCGGCAACAACAGGGTCTACTTCAGATGTATTAGCCTCAACGGGTGTAAACGTATTCACGTTCCCATTTTGGGTATCAGACATGGTTTTGATCTCTTTGTATAGTTCTTGGTTTAGTTGTTCGTTTAGTTAATCATATAACTACTTTTTAAAGCCACAACTAGGCTGAGGGCACTGCAACTGCCCCTTTTTATCTATCAATACTCCCCAACCGCAGTCTGGGCAGCTTTCATTTATCGGCGCGAAATTTAGCACATATCGACATTGTGGATAATGGTTACACGCAAAAAACTGTTTACCGTATTTATTAGTACGCGAGATCAAATGCCCTTTCTTACATTTTGGGCAATCTACCAAGGTGTCTTCTTTTTCCTTAATAGGCTCTATGTGATGGCACGTAGGAAAATTTGTACAGCCAATAAACATACCAAACCGCCCCTTTTTTATAGCAAGGTCAGAAGCACATTCGGGGCACGCTATACCATCTAAGGTTTTAAGAATAGTGGTTTGTTTATCGTGAAGCGGCTTACTGAAGTTGCATTCAGGGTAGCCTGTACACCCAATAAATGGACCTGATTTACTGTTCTTTATATGAAGGGGCTTGCCGCACTCGGGGCAGTCTCCGAAGTTATCATCTAGAGCATGCTCGTGCGCTGAAAAAAGTGAGTGGTCTATTTTAGACATGTATTAGACGTTAAGGCCTTAACGCGCTGTAATTTCACAGCGCATTTTGTAAGTAAAGATTTAAATATCAGTGACTACGACTGCACTAATGCAGCACGCCGTCTGGCTCTTCGAACAAAAGATCTTCCATTTGTGCGTAGGCTTTCTCTTTGCCAGGTACGTTAAATAGTACCATTAGCACAACCCACTTAAGGTCTTCTAAACAGAATTCATTGGAATCGATTTCCATAACGCGGTCTATCACCATTTCACGCGTAGACGCGTCAAGTACGTTGACCTGTTCTAAGAACATAAGAAAACCGCGACATTCCACATCTAAACGCATCTGTTCTTCGTGGGTGTAGATACGGCTTAAGCTGGTGCTAATCCCTTTACAAAAGTACGGTTTTATATCCGTTTCTTGCAGAGCCGCTAGCTTTTCTAACCATGCGAGGGCTTTATAAATCTCATCGTGATGGAAACCTGCGCGCACAAGTTCTTCCGTCAACTCGTCTTGATCAACACGAATTTCCGTTTCACTGTGAATGAAGTTTTCAAACAGATACATGAGGATATCGAACATATTATTTTCCCCTCAATTTAACGTAACCACCCGGGACAGCGGTTACTAAACCACGCAACTCATATTCTAATAATGATGCCATTGCTTGCGATACTGATAAGGCATTGCGCTGGGCTATAACATCAATAGCGGTGATGTCATAATCCACACTAGCTAATAATTTATCGGTTGCCAAGCTATTCGCTGCACTTTTTTCGTTTTGCTCGTTAACATCCAAGCCCAGTTGTTCAGGCTGAAGACCAATTTCATCAAGAATATCGATAATATTAATTACTAATTTGGCGCCCTGTTGGATTAACAAATGGCAGCCCTCAGAGTACGCGTGAAAGATACTACCAGGCACAGCGAATACTTCTCGCCCCATATCTGCGGCCAAATTCGCAGTTATCAAGGTGCCACTCTTAATTTTTGCCTCTACTACCAAGGTTCCAAGTGATAACGCAGCGATAATTCTGTTTCTGCGGGGGAAGTGCCAAGGTTTAGGCCCTTGCCCAGGAAAAAACTCTGTGACGGTAACGCCCTTGTCATTATTTATTGCCTCGTAGAGCGTGTGATTTTTAGCGGGGTAGACTACTTCAGGACCCGTGCCCATCACTGCGACTGTTCCTGTATTTCCCGACAAAGCGCCTTGATGCGCGGCACTATCAATGCCCATAGCAAGGCCACTTGTTACTGCAACTCCATTATTAGACAACCCTGATGCAAATTCACTGGCGATCCGCTTACCCTGCATGCTAGCCCTTCTACTGCCCACAATGGCAATTTGCGGACTTCGCAGCAGAGCACTATCACCCGTTGCAAATAGTACTAGGGGTGGACTGTCCAATTGCTTTAACGATTGAGGGTAGTATGAAGACGAATAAGAAATAATGTGTCTATTATCAGCCGCTTGTTGCCATAAGAAAGCAGCATCAATAAGGGGCTTTGATATTTGATCTACGAGCTGTTTCACAGCGTCGGGAAGCGATGATGAATTACCGGCTAAATCAGCAGGAGATAGTTGATAGTGTTCTAGGGTCTGTAGCCAGATTTTAGGGGAGATGCGCTGAGCCGATGCCAGTGCTACCCATGCGAATAGCTCGCTGTTTGATTGAGAAATGCGCTGTTTCATTGTCGCTCCTTTATGAGCGACAATGAAACCTACAGCGTCTAAGGCTTAGCGACAATAAAGCCGCGCTTAATTCCTTTATTCGCTCTTGTTATTAATCCATAGCTTGCCGCATCGAATGTTTTAAAAACAATCACCTCACCTACTTTGAGTGCTGGCTGTGCTACCGTATCAATAAACCACTCACCACCGTTTTTAGCACCGGGTTCATCAACATAACGCGGGCTATCTTCATCAATAATGGCTGGGCCTTGAGCATACACCCCCAATACTGTGCCTGGCGCTACATCCATTGCGCCAAGGTCAACAATGACAACATCATATTTGCCAAGTAAGTCGTGATCATGCAAGTCGCCTACGACTACTCCTCGTTGTGAGGTAGCAGGCGTAAGCTCGAAACCTTCTGGATGAGTAAAGCCCCCGGCCATCAATTTGTCACCACGTTTTGCTTCTTGATTGGCGTCATCAATAAACAGCAGCATGGTATCGTCTGCTTGGTCTTTCTCTACCAACGAAGCATTAGATACATGGGTGACCTGAATGCCTAGCGTTTCTCCATCTAGGTTTCTGATAGTAGCGTGCTTTCTAATCACTCTGTACTGGTCGTTAGTACTGAATTGTTGCTGACTAAGCACAAAGTCATCTGAAGCAAACCTAACATTTCCGTCTTGATTACCTAGGAGTCTAGGTAAGGCTGAATAGTCGTCTTCGTCTAGCAACATATGTTGTCTTACAAAAGGAGAGATAGTTGTCCAAGACAGGACGTCGACAGGTTTTGGCTTTATGCGCTTATCAGTAGTCGGAGACAGATTGTAGGCTAGCTTGTCGCGCTTCACGCTTAAAACAGGCTGACCATCAATGAAACCTACAACGATGACATCTCCGGGATAGATAAGATGAGGGTTATCTATTTGCGTATTCGTTCGCCATAGCTCTGGCCATAGCCAAGGCTCGTTAAGAAAAATATTCGCAATTTCCCATAGGGTGTCGCCACGCTTCACCGTATAGGTTTCTGGCGCAGTGTCTTTTAATTGAAGCGCGAACGCAGGCAAAGACAAAAGCACTCCAAGAATAAATATTGCTGCACGACGCGCGTATGTTAATCGCTTTTTCAAATTGACCACCTGCAAATTATTCACTGTCATTTATTGTTGATTTTTCAGACAATAGCACTATATCGGCAGAAGTACGTATTCTTGTAGGGTTTAGGCAAAAAACTGCACGAAACCACCCGATATACGTTAGAATAGTAACTTAATAAGCACTGTAAAGCGTGCTGGCAATTAGATCGTATATGAATTTATACAGCGAAAAGGTGAAGTAAGCGAGAAATGGCAATTTTAGACGTATTAAGTTTTCCTGATGAACGTCTTCGCACGGTAGCTAAACCCGTAGAAGAAGTTAACGACGAAATTAAACAATTGGTATCGGACATGTTCGAAACCATGAAAGACGAGAACGGTATTGGCCTTGCAGCGACGCAAGTTAACCGCCACGTTCAAGTTGTTGTAATGGACGTATCGGAAGATCAAAACGAGCCTCGCGTATTTATTAACCCTGAAATTATTCGTAAAGATGGTTCCACAATTAGCGAAGAAGGCTGCTTGTCTGTACCGGGTAACTACGCCAAGGTTGAGCGCGCTGAAGCAATAACGGTTAAAGCGTTAGATGAGAATGGCGAGACCTTTGAGTTAGATGCCGAAGGCCTGCTGGCTATCTGTATTCAACACGAACTCGATCATTTAAAAGGTAAACTTTTTATCGATTATTTATCGCCACTTAAGCGCCAACGTATTCGTAAAAAGCTTGAGAAAGAAGCGCGTCTTGCCGCAAAAGCCTAGGGAATAACGTGACAACTCCATTAAAAGTAATTTTTGCCGGTACTCCGGATTTTGCAGCTAAACATCTATCGGCGTTGCTAGAGAGTGAGCACGAGGTTATTGCTGTCTACACTCAGCCTGATAGGCCCGCTGGCCGTGGTAAGAAACTCACAGCCAGTCCAGTTAAGGTGCTAGCTGAAGAAAATGCCATTCCTGTGTATCAGCCTCAGTCGTTAAAAGCGCCAGAAGCACAAGAAGAGTTAGCCTTGCTAAATGCCGATTTAATGGTGGTGGTTGCTTATGGCCTAATATTACCTACAGCTGTGCTTAACGCTCCTAAGCTAGGTTGTATTAATGTACACGGTTCTATTTTGCCAAAGTGGCGCGGCGCAGCTCCAATACAGCGCGCTATATGGGCGGGTGACGCTGAAACAGGCGTAACCATAATGCAAATGGATGAAGGTTTAGATACTGGCGATATGCTGCACATCGCCACATTACCTATTACACCTGAAGACACCAGCGCAACTTTGTATGACAAGCTTGCAGAACTAGGACCAAAAGCATTAGTTGAAGTTGTCGACAACTTTGAAAGCTATAGGCCTACGAAACAAGATGACTCTATGGCCACCTATGCGAAAAAGCTTTCTAAAGAAGAAGCGCTTATCAATTGGGCAGACGATGCCAAGCAAATAGAACGAAACATTCGCGCCTTCAACCCTTGGCCAGTAGCGTGGATGAAGGTAGAAGATCAAAATGTGAAGGTGTGGTCAGCTACCGTTGTTACACTAGATAAAGAGGTTAAGCCAGGTACGATCGTTAGTGCTAATAAAGAAGGCATAACCATAGCAACAGGGCGCGACGCACTTTGCATCACAACACTTCAAATTCCAGGTAAAAAGGCGCTACCAGCGTCAGACGTTATCAATGCTCGCCAAACGTGGTTTGAAGTGGGTCGTTGTCTGACAAAAGCGGACTAAACGTGAAACCATTACCCCTTCCCAAACAGAAAAACCTGCGCGCAGATTGTGCGTGGGTCATTTATCAAATTTTAGAGCAAGGCAAGTCATCGCGTGAATGCCTGGAACGTGTTCAACGCAGACACAACGCCAAAGATAACGCATGGATTCAAGAGATGTCGTTAGGGGTAATGCGTCGCCTTCCTCTTTTACAGCACTGGCTGCGCTCTTTGTTAGATAGACCCTTAAAGGGAAATAAAAAGGTTATTGAACACCTTATACTTCTTGGTCTGTACCAGCTTAACTTTTCACGTGTTAGCAATCACGCTGCAGTAGGTGAAACGGTTGCTGCAGCGTCTTATTTAAACGCAGCAGCGCTTAAAGGCTTGGTGAATGCGGTATTACGCAATTTTCAGCGAGAGAACCTTGCCGACAAAAATGTAGACGATGCCATTATAAACAGCGGTTTACCTAAGTGGCTGTTTAAGGCAATAGAAAACGCCTATGGCGCCGATGCAGACCAAGTGCGTAGCGAAACTAACGCTATGGCTCCCATCTGGCTTCGTGTGAATAAACTGCAAACAACATTGGCAGCATTTACCAAGGCGCTAGATAGTGTTGGCGTACAATATACCCTTAGCGACAATCACGCAGATGCAGTAATTCTGACTAAACGTGAAGACATTACAGCTCTGCCTGGCTTTGATAAAGGGCACTTTGCGGTGCAAGATGGTGCAGCTCAATTAGCCGCACACTACTTACAGCCACAAGCAAATGAGCGTATTTTAGATTGTTGCGCCGCACCAGGCGGTAAAACCGGGCACATTGTAGAATGCGCCCCGGATACTGAGTACGTGTTGGCACTTGATGCCGATGCTACACGCCTAAAACGCGTAGAAGAAAACATGACGCGCCTTAAACACGTCGTAGATATTAAGCAGGGTGATGCGTCTAATCCAGAAACTTGGTGGGATGGAAAGCCCTTCGATAGAATTTTACTGGATGCCCCCTGCTCTGCTACTGGCGTTATACGTCGTCACCCAGATATTCGCTGGCTTCGAAAATCCAATGACATCGACAACTTAGCGCAGCTACAACGCCGTATATTAGATACGCTGTGGGGCCTATTAAAACCAGGCGGTACCTTGCTTTATGCAACCTGTTCAATTTTACCAAAAGAAAACATGGCGCAGATACAGCAGTTTCTAGCCGACACGCCAAATGCCAAGTTATCGCCTGTAGTGAAAACAGAAACCATAGATAAACCTGGACGTCAGATAACGCCAGGGGAACAACAAATGGATGGTTTCTATTATGCGAGGCTGGTAAAGTCGACAGACTGAGTTTAATAGTTGTGCAGGTTACATAGTTATGACCTGCACAGATATGAAGGCAAAATAACAACGATGAAGATCATCATTTTAGGGGCCGGACAAGTAGGCGGAACTCTTGCTGAAAACCTAGTAGGTGAAAATAACGAAATTACCGTTATTGACTCTGACCCCACTATTCTGCGCGCGCTGCAAGATCGCCTTGATTTGCAGGTTGTTACAGGTGTGGGTTCACACCCTGATGTTTTGCGCAAAGCCGGTGCGGAAGATGCTGATATGCTGATAGCCGTAACCAATAGTGATGAAAGCAACATGCTCGCCTGTCAGGTTGCCTATAGCCTTTTCAAAACGCCCACAAAAATTGCCCGTGTACGCTCAGAACAATACATTATTTACCAAGAGCAGCTATATAAGCAGCAAGACATTCCGGTAGACCACATTATTGCCCCAGAGCAACTGGTAACCAAAGCAATTAAACGCCTTATCGATTATCCCGGTGCCCTTCAGGTTGTTGAGTTCGCAGAAGGTAAGGCAAGCTTGGTAGCCGTTAAAGCCTATTACGGCGGCTTATTGGTAGGCCACGCGTTATCTGCACTTAAAGATCACATGCCTAATGTGGAAACCCGGGTTGCAGCTATTTACCGTCGCGGCCGCCCTATTCGTCCACTGGGAACAACGGTTATAGAAGCAGATGACGAAGTATTCTTTATTGCCGCCACTAAGCACATTCGTGCAGTAATGAGTGAACTTCAAAAGCTCGAGTCAAGCTACAAGCGAATTATGATAGCCGGCGGTGGTTTAATTGGCGCAGGGTTAGCGAAGAAGCTTGAGCACAATCATAACGTTAAACTTATTGAATACAGCCCAGAGCGTGCAAAATATCTATCTGCCAACTTAGATAAAACCATCGTCTTTAGTGGTGACGCGTCTGATCCTGAATTGCTTAGCGAAGAAAATATCGAACAGGTTGATGCATTCATTGCGGTTACCAATGACGATGAAGCGAATATTATGTCGGCCATGCTGGCAAAACGTATGGGCGCGCAAAAAGCCATGGTGCTTATTCAGCGAAGTGCTTACGTAGATCTCGTTCAGGGTGGCGAGATAGACATTGCGTTTTCACCACAACAAGCCACGATTTCGGCACTACTTACGCACGTACGCCGTGGCGACATCGTTAACGTTTACTCATTACGTCGTGGCGCTGCAGAGGCTATCGAAGCTATTGCCCATGGCGATGAAAACACATCTAAAGTGGTTGGCAGGCAAATTGGCGACATCAAGCTCCCCCCTGGTACGACTATAGGTGCTATCGTTCGCGACGAACAGGTAATTATTGCCCACAGTGATACAAAGATAGAAGCGAACGATCACGTCATTTTGTTCTTGGTAGATAAGAAGTACATCAATGATGTAGAAAAGCTGTTCCAGCCGAGTGCATTTTTCTTTGGCTAGCGCTATACCCCGCTCTTTTGAAGCTTCGCAAAGGTATTCGGGTACAGTGTTTCGAATATAGACTTATAAGGCAGAGGGCGATGAGTATCGCCCTTTTTTTAGCTGGTTTTAAACCGTAAGACTTAGCAAAGCCTTCAATTCTAGATATTAGCTTCGCCAGAACGTAGGCGAGAATAGTACCAGTAATGAGAAAACTTCTAGTCGACCAAACACCATACCCGTTATTAGGATCCATTTACCGGCATCAGTTACATCGGCATAATTTGCTGCCACACTGCCTAGGCCTGGGCCTAAGTTATTAAGCATGGCCGCCGTTGCAGTAAAAGCACTGAGGTTATCTAAACCTGTAGCAATTAGACCTATCATTATTACCACAAATACTACGGCGTAAGCCGAGAAAAACCCCCATACAGCTTCTACCACTCTGTCCGGCATAGCACGGTCACCAAACTTAACACTGTACACGGCTTTAGGGTGGATAAGTCTATCTACTTCACGCTTGCCTTGTAAAAACAATAAGCACACACGTACTACCTTTAAGCCACCACCTGTAGAGCTGGCGCAACCGCCTATGAAGCTAGAAAAAATAAGCATTATGGGTAAAAACGTAGGCCATACAGAAAAGTCAGTAGTGGCGAATCCGGCCGTCGTGCTAATGGACACGGCCTGAATCATAGCTTGATCTAAGGCTTGCTCAGCGGAACTATAGTAGCCTGATAGAGTTAGTACTAGAAAACAAATACTAATTAGCGACGCTTGAATAATAAAGAACGCTTTGAATTCTGGATCTTTAAAGTAGCCTTTCACTGAGCGTGAACTTACCGCGGCGTAGTGCAGCGAGAAATTCAGCGCAGCAATAAGTAAAAAGACTGTACAAACCACGTTTACCATAGGGCTGTTGAAGTACCCTAAGCTCGCATCATGGTTAGAAAACCCACCAATGGCTACGGTTGAGAATGCATGGCAAATAGCATCGAATACATTCATACCTGAAAGCCAATATGCCCCCGCGCACGCAATGGTTATAGTGAGGTAGATATACCATAGATGCTTTGCCGTATCGGCAATACGCGGCGTCATCTTGTTATCTTTAACCGGGCCCGGTGTCTCAGCTCGATACAGCTGCATGCCCCCAACACCAAGAATAGGTAATATGGCAACGGCTAGTACAATGATACCCATACCGCCTAGCCACTGTAGCTGTTGACGATAAAATTGCACTGAATGAGGGAGAAAATCTATCCCTTCGATAACCGTAGCACCAGTGGTCGTCAGGCCAGAGAACGATTCAAAAAAAGCATCGGTTACTGTCATGCTAGGTTGCTCAAGCAAGATAAGTGGAATTGCACCCACGCTTGCCAGTACTGACCAAAATAGCGCGACTATTAAAAACCCTTCTCGCGCTCTTAAGTCATTTTTTTGCTGACGATTGGGATACCACAAGGCCATGCCGCCAATGACACAGAATATAAAAGCGAGAGTGAAAGGAAGACCGCTACCATCTTGATATATCAACGACACAATAGCTGGTGGGATCATGGTTACGCTAAAAAGCGCTATTAGTAACCCGAGTATTCGTATGATGGCACGGTAGTGCATTGTTTATTATGCCTTTATTTTTATAGCGCGCATAAGGGCTTAAGTGCCCTAGTTTTAATGCTTTTTGAACTGACTTCCAAAAAACAAACGTCGTTACCTAAAACAAAAAAGGTAAACTTAATGTGTTTCGCATAGGGTTTTGATTATAGGACTATAATCACTAAGGGGAAACCTTTGTCTCCCCACAACATTAAGCTAATTATATAGAATGGAGCTTAACTTTACGGTTCAGAAAAGCCAGCCCCAAGCTTTCTATTTCATGGCAAGTACAGTCTTGACCATTTTGCTAATACTCGCATTCGCTTCACTAACACTTTGGGCCAGCATATAGGCAGGTGTGGTTACCAACTTTGCATCATTGTCCACGACAACCTCATCTACCGGACACTCCACGTGAGTGGCACCTAAGGCATTCAAGCCGCAAGCCGTGGCTTCATCGTCGCCAATAGTTAGCTTAGTCTTGTTGCTATACACTTTAGCGGCTAATGCGGGTGCAATACACGCATAAGCTGCAGGTTTTTTAGCTTGTGCAAATGCCTTACAGACCTCAAGAACCTCTTCGTTAAAGGTACATTTATCACCGTCTACAGCAAAGGTGCAAAGGTTTTTCGCCGCACCAAAGCCCCCAGGCAGTATAAGTGTATCAAATGCATTAACGTCACAATCAGTGACAGGCTTTATATTGCCTCTAGCTATTCGGGCTGACTCTACCAATACGTTTCTGGTTTCACCTTCCGCCACTTCACCGGTTAAGTGATTGACCACGTGAAGTTGCTCTACATCGGGCGCGAAACATTGATAAGATGCCCCCTCTTGCTCAATGGCTAGAAGCGTTAATACCGCCTCATGTAATTCTGCCCCGTCGAACACACCACTACCACTTAAAATAACGGCTACTTGTTTCATATTGTCCTCCTAGACGTTATGCCATCTACTTATTCAAAATTTGGCTATTAAACACACAAGTGTACAAAAAAAGTTCTTATAAATACGTGTATACAATGTTAACGGTTATGCTACATTACTTGACCAACTTGGTTAAACCAAAAATAAACGTACACCAAGTTATCCACACAAAATGGAATGATTAGTAGCAGGTACGCTGTTTTCACACCTTAGTCTCATTCCCTTATTTTTCTTGATTTAGAAGGTGATCTTTAACTTGACAAAGATCATCCGGATCTCTGTGTCTGAAACTTTAGATCACAAAGTTATCCACAGGCGAATTGTGATCGGCTGTCACGTTTAATCTTACTTCATGATATGGCGATCTGCCCTAGCCTGTGGCATCCTTGCGCTCATATTGTATATTGGAAAATCGCCCGCTATGCCAGATTCTAAAAAGCCTCCATTTATTCTTGTCGATGGATCGTCATATCTCTTTCGTGCCTTTCACGGTTTACCACCATTAACGAACTCAAAAGGCCAAGATACCGGTGCCATTTATGGTGTTGTGAACATGCTCAAAAGCTTGATCAAGCAATACAACCCTACGCACATGGCGGTAATTTTTGATGCCAAAGGAAAAACTTTTCGCGACGACATCTACAAAGAGTATAAAGCGAATCGTCCACCTATGCCGGATGAGCTAAGAAGCCAGATCGAACCATTACATACCATCATCAAGGCAATGGGCTTACCTGTCATTGTCGAGTCGGGCGTAGAAGCGGACGACGTTATAGGTACCTTAGCCAAACATGCCACAGAGAAAGGTATTGATACCCTTATCAGCACCGGTGACAAAGACATGGCGCAATTGGTGAATGAACATGTCACCTTGATCAACACCATGACCAATCAGGTAATGGACGTTGAAGGTGTAAATACTAAGTTTGGCATTCCACCAGAGCTTGTGATCGACTTCCTTGCACTAAAAGGCGACAAGGTAGATAACATACCCGGCGTACCTGGTGTAGGCGATAAAAGTGCTCAAGCCTTACTTAATGGTATTGGCGGTATCGACGATATTTATAAGAATTTGGATAAAATCGCCGATCTATCGTTTAGAGGTAGCAAGTCAATGGCGGCTAAAATGCAGGAGTACGAGGAGCAAGCACGACTCTCTTATACCCTAGCCACTATTAGCATCGATCTTGACCTAGACTATGATGTTGAAGCCTTGATGCCTAGCCAAGCTGATATCGAACAACTTCGCGATCTATTTGCTGAGTATGAATTTAAACGCTGGCATACAGAAGTAAGCGCGCTTATGGCGGGCGGTGATACCTCAAATAGTGAAACGACTAGCAGTGAAGATAACAGCAGTGCACAAGAAAGTGAGAAAAGTACTTCGGTAGATATCGACAAATCGAAATACGAAACCGTACTTGATGAAGCGCGCTTTAACGCTTGGATTGCTAAGCTTGAAAAAGCAGAATTAATTGCCTTTGATACCGAAACTACTAGCCTTAACTACATGGATGCCGAATTAGTTGGCGTTTCATTTTGTATAGAGGAAGGTGAAGCAGCTTACGTACCTGTAGCCCATGATTACCCAGATGCACCGGCACAGCTATCGCGTGAGTTTGTATTAGAGGCATTAAAACCTATTTTGGAATCAGACAAGGTTATCAAAGTAGGCCAGCATATTAAGTACGATAAAAATGTATTAGCAAACTATGACATAATCTTAAATGGCATTGGCTTCGACACCATGCTTGAAAGCTATGTACTAAACAGCACCGCCCAGCGCCACGATATGGACTCACTAGCTCTAGCTTATCTTGGTCATAAAACCATTCACTTTGAAGAAATTGCTGGCAAAGGCGCAAAACAGCTTACCTTTAACCAAATTGACCTAGAAGAAGCAGGCCCATATGCAGCAGAAGATGCTGATATTACGCTTCGCTTACATAACGCTATTTGGACAAAGTTAAAAGATATTCCGGAGCTTAAAAACTTGTTGATAGACGTTGAAGTTCCTCTTGCGTGCGTTCTTTCTCGCATGGAGCAAGAAGGCGTACTGATTGACAGCCAGAGACTTAGTCAACAAAGCCAAGATCTTGCTAGTCGTATTGCCGAGCTAGAAAGTGAGGTTCATGAGGAAGCGGGCGAGCCATTCAACTTAGGCTCAACAAAACAGCTTCAGCATGTTCTATTTGAAAAGATGTCGCTGCCAGTTATCAAGAAAACGCCAAAAGGAGCGCCCTCTACTTCTGAGGATGTACTTCAAGAACTGGCGCTTGAGTATCCGCTGCCTAAAAAGATCATGGAATACCGCGGCTTAACTAAGCTAAAGAATACCTACACCGATAAACTTCCTAAGATGATCAATCATCGTACAGGTCGGGTGCATACGTCTTATCATCAAGCGGTAACGGCAACAGGGCGTCTTTCTTCAACCGATCCTAATTTACAAAATATTCCTATTCGCAATGAAGAAGGTCGTCGCGTACGCCAGGCTTTTGTTCCAAGGGAAGGAAATAAGTTTGTCGCAGCTGACTACTCTCAAATTGAGCTGCGTATTATGGCGCACCTTTCCGGCGATAAAGGCCTACTTGATGCCTTTGCTCATGGCAAAGATATACACAAAGCAACCGCTGCGGAAGTATTCGGCGTACCGCTTGATGAGGTAACGACCGAGCAGCGACGCAGTGCAAAAGCGATTAACTTCGGCTTAATTTACGGTATGAGTGCGTTTGGACTATCTAAACAACTTAATATTCCACGCAACGAAGCCCAAAAATACATGGACCTTTACTTTGAGCGCTACCCTGGTGTGCTTGAATATATGGACTCTACTCGTGAGAGTGCAAAAGAAAAGGGTTATGTAGAAACCGTATTTGGTCGCAGGCTATACTTGCCTGATATTAAAGCAAGTAATGGCGCACGCCGCAAAGGTGCGGAGCGCGCAGCAATCAATGCGCCAATGCAAGGTACGGCGGCAGACATTATTAAAATGGCCATGATTAAAGTTGACGACTGGATCAGAAAAAATGCATCTGACGATGTAACCATGATGATGCAAGTGCATGATGAATTGGTTTTCGAAATAAAAGAAGACAAGGTTGAGACCTATGTCTCTACTATTACTGCACTTATGGAAAGCGCAGCTACGCTTAATGTACCACTGGTTGTTGAGGCTGGAGTGGGCGAAAACTGGGATGAAGCTCATTAGTTTGGTAATTAGATTACAGTTTTCACATTAAAAGGCCGTTCATTTTCATTAAATTTGGTAATTTAATTACATAACGCCCTTGCCTTTTCTGTGCTTTGTTGTAATATTACACATGTAGGGTACAGAGGTGAGAAAGCTGTTTTCAAACCTTTGCTTTAACCCCGACAGTTTTGTCGGGGTTTTTTTATGTCTGTAGAAAACAAATAACCCTTAAATATCAGACACATAACAATTTAAGTGATTTTTCTTTCTATTTTTCCTGAACTTCTTTGATTACTGCTACTCTATATCTACGGTTTTTATGTGTTTTCTCTCAGTTTACGCCTCGCTCTATGCGGGGCGTTCTTTTTTCTAGCGCATCTAGTTTTCCCACTAAATACACTAAGTCAGCACAAGTGAAATTCACCGTTAACGTTACTGGACTTCACTATCGGATGTGTCTTCATCAACTGATTTGCCCAACCCAAACCATGAATCTAAGATACGCTCTAGCTCTGGTAAACCATGTTTATTTAATGATGAAAAGGTTTGTACCGTCACATCACCCATAAATGCCATAGCAGCTTCACGGGCCATTAATAGTTGTGCTTTGCGCTTTCCGCTTTTGAGTTTATCGGCTTTAGTAAGAAGCGCGAGTACTGGAATATCTGATGCCACAGCCCAATGAATGAGGTCTTGGTCTAAATCCTTAAAAGGATGACGAATATCCATTAGCACCACCAAACCTTTTAGCGACTTACGCTTTTGAAGGTATTCACCTAATGACGCTTGCCACTTCTTTTTCATCGCAACCGGGACTTTAGCAAATCCGTAACCCGGCAAATCGACAAGGCGTAAGTCTTCCTCTAATTCAAATACATTGATTAATTGAGTACGACCTGGTGTTTTACTGGTTCTCGCCAAGTTTCTTTGACGGGTTAATGTATTTAGCGCACTCGACTTGCCCGCATTCGAGCGACCCGCAAACGCAACTTCAATACCGCTGTCATTCTTTAAATGACGAATGTCAGGTGCACTCGTAAAGAATTTTGCTTTGGTGTAATACGACATCTAGACTTACCTCCACATGCGTCTCAACCTTCGGTTTACAGTTTTTTAATGAATAAACCAGCTAAAAACCATAGTTTTATCATGGAATAGGTTTTTCTGACGCGTTAAATGTGTAAAATACGCATGATATCACGTATATCACGCGAGCCGTTGGATCCATTTAAGAGATTTATTATGAAAAAACTGTGTTTGTTGGTGTGTATGTCTTTGGGTTTGAGCGCAACTGCTATGGCAGAAGGCGACGCCGAGGCAGGTAAAGCGAAATCTGCAGTATGTGCAGCCTGTCATGGCCCTGATGGCAACAGCATGATTGACATGAACCCAAAACTTGCTGGCCAGCATGAGAAGTACATTGTTAAGCAATTAACCGAATTTAAACTTGCCTCTCAAACGGGTGGCGAGGAAGGTCGTAACAATGCTGTTATGAATGGCATGGCTGCTCCACTATCAGAGCAAGACATGAAAGACCTAGCTGCTTATTTCTCAAGCCAAGAGCCTAAAGCGGGCGAAACGCCTGAGCAATATGTAGAAGCTGGACGCGCACTTTATCAAGGTGGTGACGAGTCACGTGGCGTAACAGCATGTATCGCTTGCCATGGACCTAAAGGTAACGGTATGGCATTAGCAGGCTTCCCTGACATCAGCGGACAGCATGCTACCTACACTGCATCTCAGCTAAAGGCTTTCCGTTCTGGTCAACGTCACAACGATATGAATGGCATGATGCGTGATATTGCGATGAAATTAACCGACGAAGATATCGAAATTTTATCTAACTATATCGCAGGCTTACACTAAGCCTTACCGTTTTCACACGTTGTTGTTAAATTTTTGTTACCGAAAAAGTTGTATTTTAAAATTATTCGTGTAATCTAACGGCGTAGTTTGTAGGTGCCTTCGAAAATCTACAAGCTAAATAACAAGAATAATAATAAAAATGCAGCATGGAAGACGGGATAAAGAGCCACGAGGGCCAAAAACAACAATACAGCTCTGCTAAAAATAAAAATAAGGGGAGCACAGCTAGGGAAGCCAGCTACACATAGATGTGTATAACGGGAGAGGTGTCATCTGACACTCATACAATGTAAGGTGATGGTGAAAACCATCACCTTTTTCTTTTTTAGCCCCTTTATTAATATCCGCCCTTTATGTCTTGTCCTTTATGTCAAAGCGCTAATACATCGTCTCACTACCATACTGATAAAAAGCGGGAATACCTTCATTGTAATCAATGCGACCTTGTTTATGTTTCACCTGCATTCCTGCCGTCAAAAGAAATAGAAAAACAGGAATATGATCTTCACGAAAACAGCTTCGAAGATGAAGGATATAGAAAGTTTTTAGGAAAGGTTTTAACGCCGCTTTCACTTTTTATAAAAGCGAGTAACGCGCCAGCGCTATCTGGATTAGACTTTGGCTGTGGCCCGGCGCCTGTTCTCGCAAGCATGCTGTCAGATGAAGGGGTGAATATGAGTACATACGACCCCTTCTATGCCCCGACCTTAAAGGTACTTAAGAGAAGCTACGACATTGTAACTTGTACTGAGGCTATCGAACACTTTCACGCCCCTCACGTGGAATGGGCGCTGTTCAACAAACTTGTTGCCCCTGGCGGGGTTCTTGCCATCATGACAAAACGCGTGCTCGATAAAGCCCGCTTTGCAAATTGGCATTATAAAAACGACATCACACATGTAAGCTTCTTCAGCGAAAAAACCTTTCACTTCCTAGCACAAAGATACGGTTATGATGTGAGTTTTCCAGCAAATGACGTTGTCCTATTGAAGAAGCGCTAAAATAGATTATCTATGACTACCTTTATGGTGTATTGATTTTTAACCGCACACCCAAAGATCAATACGTAGACACTAATTCGCGCTATAATAGCGTTGTTTTTTCACTCTCTTTGTTATTTGGAAATTATGGCACGTTCAAAGAAATCACGTAAAGTCGGTCAAATCGGCGTTCGTAAAGACCCTGACTTTAAACCTAGCGAAAACCGTAAATCAGACTCGCCTCGCCCTAAAAAACACAAGGGCAAGCCTGCAGGTAGTCGTCACAATGTTGAACAGAAAAAAGTAACTGGCAAAAAGAGCGCTGAGAATAAAGATCCTCGTCACGGCAGCAAGAAGCCCGTTCAGCTTGTAAAAACAGCAGTAACACCAACCCCAGCTCAAAAGAAAAAGTACGCTACTCCAGCCCAAGAGTTGGCCGCTCTAGAAGCGGACCAACGCTTAACAGATTTACTTGATAAGCTTGATGATGACAAGCCGCTTACTCGCGAGCAACAAGCATACGTAGATGAAAAAATGGCGCGCCATCGCATCCTTTGCGATCTGTTAGGTATAGTGGAAGAAGATGATGAAGACGACGATATGGATCCGTTTAACGATTTAGACGCTATTAACATCGACGACTTTAAGCATTAATAGAAACAGGAAAACGTTATGCTTTGGGCAGTACTTTCAGGCATTGCGCTACTCATTATTGTCGGGCTTGGCTTTTACGCAGGCAAACTGCTGTTTATGCTGAAGCAGCAGAAAGCTCGACAGGAAGCCGCAAGGCAATCTCGCATTGCTAATATCACTGATAGCATCATAGTGATTGCTAAAGCAATGGAACAACAACAATGTGATTTATCAGAAGGTGTTATTCGCATCGTTAATTTGCTTAACGCCCTTCCTATTAATTCACCACCTGACTTTAAAGCGCAGTATCCGCAAGTTCACGCACTTTTTACCGAAGTCAGTGGCTTCGCGATTTTAGAGGCAAGGCAACAACTTCCCAAAAATGAGCGAAGAAAACAGGATATCGCACGAGAACAAATTGAGTCTGAATACGAGTCTAAGGTATTGGATGAATTGCCACCGCTTAAAGCCTACTGTGAAACCTTGATAAGCGCTCAATAAGAATGTAACGCTATTGCGTAAAAACAAAAGCTTTAGCGACAGGCATATATAAAAAAGACCGAACATCACTAGGTGCTCGGTCTTTTTTGTTTTTTATGAATTAATTTCTATACTCAATGTTGTGTCCCTTACCATATCACTTTATCGCTAAGTCACAGGTACGCTGATAACAGTGACACCCTACTTCGTGATCATTAACCATTCCCACTGCCTGCATAAAAGCGTAGCAAATTGTTTCGCCTACAAAATTAAACCCGTGCTTTTTTAATGCTTTTGACATCGCTTTCGATGCGTCGGTAGAGGTGGGGGCCTGCTTAAAGTTATCCCAAGCATTTATCACAGTACGTCCGCCTGTAAATTGCCAAATAAACTCGCTAAATGACTGTGTTTCTTCTATGGCCAGATACCCTTTAGCATTTTTAATAACAGACTCTATTTTAAGCTTGTTTCTGATTATACCGCTGTCGTGCATTAGCCTTTCGACATCAGTAGGGCCCATCGTCGCGATTTTCTCAGGATCAAACTGGTGAAATGCCCGCTCAAAATTCTGCTGCTTTTTAAGGATAGTTAACCAAGACAAGCCTGCTTGCTGACCATCTAGGCATAATTTAGCAAACAGCGCTCGGCTATCTAGCTCAGGTACACCCCATTCGTTGTCATGATAAGCCAGATAAATAGGGTCATTGCTCACCCAACCGCATCGGTGTAATGGCCTGTTTTGTGCTGTTTTTAATTGATTGGTCATGGCTTAAGATTAAATCCTTATTGTGAAGTGGCATATTGCCTGTATTCGTGACGTTTTTTCACCCTTTACACCTACATACTATGCCTCACAAATTGTATACTATCCCACCTCAATTTTAAGTCAGTTAACTAATAAGCAGCGGATGTATGCAGAAATACGATATTAAAACCTTTCAAGGGTTGATCCTTGCGCTTCAAGATTATTGGGCGCGTCAGGGCTGCGTTATTATTCAGCCTCTGGATATGGAAGTGGGTGCAGGTACTTTTCACCCTATGACATTCCTACGTTCTTTAGGTCCAGAGCCAATGAGTAGCGCCTATGTTCAACCATGCCGTAGACCCACCGATGGTCGTTACGGTGAGAACCCAAATCGCTTACAGCATTACTATCAGTTCCAAGTAATGCTTAAGCCTTCACCTGACAATATTCAGGAGTTGTACTTGGGCTCTTTGAAAGAGTTAGGCTTTGATCCGCTGGTTCATGATATTCGCTTTGTAGAAGACAACTGGGAATCACCGACGCTTGGTGCGTGGGGACTAGGTTGGGAAGTATGGCTTAACGGTATGGAAGTGACTCAGTTCACCTACTTCCAACAAGTAGGCGGCCTTGAATGTAAGCCTGTTACTGGTGAAATCACCTACGGCTTAGAGCGACTAGCTATGTACGTTCAAGGTGTAGATAGTATCTATGATCTAGTATGGACTGATGGCCCAATGGGTAAAGTCACCTATGGTGATGTATTCCATCAAAACGAAGTAGAACAATCTACGTATAACTTTGAACACGCCAACGTGGAAGCCCTGTTTAGAACTTTTGACGAGTGTGAAGCCGAAAGTAAAAAGCTAATTGAGAACAACCTTCCGCTACCCGCTTATGAGCAGGTTATGAAGGCATCTCACGCATTTAACTTGCTTGATGCACGTCATGCTATTTCAGTAACAGAACGCCAACGCTATATTCTTCGCGTTCGTACGCTGGCTAAAGCGTGTGCAGAGAGCTATTACCAAGCACGTGAAGCACTAGGCTTCCCGCTATGTAACAAGGAGGCATAAGCGTGCGTACAGAAAATTGTTTAGTTGAATTAGGTACTGAAGAGTTACCACCAAAAGCACTTAAGTCTTTGGGCGAAGCCTTCGCCACACAATTTGAAGCAGCACTTAGCCAAGCTGACTTAAGCTTTGACTCAGTTAGCTGGTTTGCCGCCCCTCGCCGCTTAGCGGTTTACGTTTCAGGTCTTGCTGAAGGTCAGGCTGACAAAGTAGTAGAGAAGCGCGGCCCAGCAGTATCTGCGGCATTTGACGCTGATGGCAACCCCACTAAGGCAGCTCAAGGTTGGGCACGCGGTAACGGTATAGACGTTTCTGACGCAGAGCGTTTGGTTACGGATAAAGGTGAATGGCTTCTTCATAAAGCACATGTGCCTGGTCAAACTATTGCTGAGTTGTTAGAAGGTTTGATTAATCAAGCAGTAAGCAAGTTACCTATTCCAAAGCCTATGCGCTGGGGTAACTACAACACTCAATTTATTCGCCCTGTGCACACCCTTTGTGTGCTTTATGGAAGCGAAGTGGTTAACGTTTCAGTATTGGGCCTAACAAGCGGCCGCGTTGTTCAAGGTCATCGATTCCACGGCGAAGGTCGTTTTGAGCTTGATCATGCCGACAACTACGCCTCTGCATTAGAGCAACAATATGTGTTGGCAGATTTTGAGGCGCGTAAAGATAAAGTGCGTCAGCAATTAGAAGACGCAGCCAAAAACTTATCGCTTAAGCCAGATTACGACGAAGAACTGCTGGAAGAAATTGCTTCCCTGGTAGAATGGCCTGTAGTGCTGCAAGCAGGATTCGATAAGGGATTCTTAGAAGTGCCGAAAGAAGCACTTATCTACACAATGAAGGACGACCAGAAGTATGTGCCGCTGCTTGATAGTGATGGCGCACTTTCTAACACTTTCTTGTTTGTGACGAATATTGAAAGCCATGACGCATCTCAAGTTATCTCAGGTAATGAGAAGGTTATCCGCCCTCGCCTTGCCGATGCAGAGTTCTTCTTTAACAGCGATAAAAAGACAACGCTAGAAAGCCGCCTTAAAAGCTTAGAAACCGTGTTATTCCAAAAGCAGCTTGGAACGCTTAAAGAAAAGTCTGAACGTATTTCTGCCCTATCGGCGTTTATCGCTTCGCAGATAGATGCGAATGAAACTCAAGCAGCACGAGCTGGTCTTCTAGCTAAAACCGACTTAATGTCGAACATGGTTATGGAGTTTCCAGACGTTCAGGGCGTTATGGGTAAATACTATGCGTTAAACGACGGTGAAGATGCACCTGTTGCTGAAGCGCTGTACGAACAATACATGCCGCGTTTTGCTGGCGACACCCTTCCTAGTTCTGGCGTAAGCGCATCAGTAGCCCTTGCTGACAAACTTGATACACTAGTTGGTATATTCGGTATTGGCCAGCTGCCAAAAGGTGATAAAGACCCGTTTGCGCTTCGTCGTGCAGCCATCGGTGTACTACGTATTGTCACTGAGCTGTCACTGCCGCTAGATCTTGAAACGCTAGTAAGTAAAGCTATCGATGTGTATGGCGATAAGTTAACAAATGCTGAAACACAAACGCAGGTTGTTGATTTTGTATTAGGTCGCTTCAATGCCCTCTTACAAGATCAAGCTATCGCCATTGACGTTATTCAAGCCGTAGCAGCCCGTCGCCCTACTAAGCCATCTGATTATCTAGCTCGTGTCCATGCGGTTGATAAATTCAAGGCATTAGAAGAGGCAGAGGCGTTAGCTGCCGCTAACAAACGCGTAGCAAATATTCTTGCTAAGCAAAAAGTAGATGTGACTAACTTGGCTAACATTGATGAGTCACTTTTAGCTGAAGATGCTGAAAAAGCGCTTTATGCTGACTTAAAAGCCGCACAAAAAGAAGTGGATAACGCGCTACCTTCGCATGATTACACACGCATTCTGTCGGCACTTGCTACGCTACGTAATGTAATCGATAACTTCTTTGATAACGTAATGGTTATGGCAGATGACAAAGCAGTTAAGAATAACCGACTTGCTTTGCTATCGCTTTTGAGGCAACTTTTCCTTACTACCGCAGATATTTCAATTCTTGCGAAGTCATAAGGCTAGTTAACGTTAATGCAGTTTAATGCTGCAATAAATGAAAGCCCAACCCTTACGTTGGGCTTTTTTATAAAGGGAGAAACTGTGAAAAAGTTACTAACTATTGCTTCTATGTGCATAGCCCTGTCGGCGTGCTCAAGCAGTGGAAGTTTTAAGATCCCAGAAATAGCACCGGAAGTGCCACGCATTCAATTTGAAAACATGTTTTTAAGAGGCGTGTTTAATTGGTGGGAAGCCGATGCAAGCTATAAGTTCAAACCATCAGATTTAGGTTGGACAGTAGATGTTGAACTGATTGCCGACGGACAACCTTACGATTTCAGATTGTCTGATGCAAAATGGACGCCCTCACAGAGCTGTGGTGGCAAATATAAAGGTCAGCCGGTGATGCTAGGCTCTACCGCCTATTTAGTCTGTGAGCAAGGCTCAGAGAACTTACAATTTACTCCCTCTACTACAGGTACTTACCGCTTTACTGTAAACCCTGCTAGTGCGGGAGAAGTCGCATTGGTAGTGACCAAAGTTTAAAATGAATGCCGCATTACAGCGGTATTTTTTTAACATATATCCTTGATTATTTAATTCATTACGTTATTACGGTGAACACACTATAACGTTACTGTCTTTTATATCTCATTTTCTCGTTCTCTAGAAATAAAAAAAGCGACCAAGTGGTCGCTTCATTAATAGATTAATCTACTACACGTCTAGGTTTTCTACCTTCAGCGCATTCGCTTCGATAAATTCTCTACGCGGCTCTACCTGATCGCCCATTAGCGTTGTAAACAACTGGTCACAACCAATAGCATCTTCAATGGTAACTTGAAGCATACGTCGGCTTTCAGGGTCCATGGTAGTTTCCCAAAGCTGCTCCGGGTTCATCTCGCCTAACCCTTTATAGCGCTGGATGTATTGACCACGTTTCGCTTCATTCATTAACCACTCTAATGCGTCTTTGAAAGACTCTACTGGCTGTTTGCGTTCACCACGCTTAATGTAAGCGTCTACACCCATCATATCATTGATAGCTAAGTTAAGTTCTTTTAGACGCTGGTACTCAGACGACTCAATGAATTCATGGTCGATAATGTACTCATAATCGATACCGTGCATACGCATGATGATCGTGATGTAGTACTCGCTAAGCTCAGCATCAGTACGAATTTCATAACGGTATGTAGCACCATCATTTTCACGCTCTGTTAACTGTTCAACGAAGTGTTTTGCTACGTGCTCTAGAGCCGCTTCGTCTTTTAAGTCTTCTAGATTTAGCGTAGGTGTGTACAGCATGCGGTAAAGAATAGCTGAAGGCATTTTGCGCTTCATACGCGCAATCATTTTCTCTACTGACTGATATTGCTTAACTAGGTTTTCTAGCCCTACACCACTGATGCCTGGGTCGTCATCACTAGTGTGCAATGATGCACCATCAATAGCGATACCTGTAAGGTAATTAGTCAAAGCGTCATCGTCTTTTAGATACTGCTCTTGCTTACCTTTTTTCACTTTATAAAGCGGCGGCTGCGCAATATAGACATAACCACGCTCGATGATTTCAGGCATTTGACGATAGAAGAAAGTTAAAAGAAGCGTACGAATGTGAGAGCCGTCCACATCAGCATCGGTCATGATAATGATGCTGTGATAGCGCAGCTTTTCTGGGTCATATTCGTCACGACCAATACCACAGCCTAATGCCGTGATAAGCGTTGCAACTTCTTGTGAAGAAAGCATCTTGTCGAAACGTGCTTTCTCTACGTTAAGGATTTTACCTTTAAGCGGCAA
Source organism: Alteromonas sp. HB246098 (assembly GCF_054890645.1). Taxonomy (NCBI): domain Bacteria; kingdom Pseudomonadati; phylum Pseudomonadota; class Gammaproteobacteria; order Alteromonadales; family Alteromonadaceae; genus Alteromonas; species Alteromonas sp. HB246098. The sequence continues at coordinate 28,765 of NZ_JBTZUG010000004.1, forward strand.
AATAGCTTGGTTCTTACGATTACGACCTTGCTTAGCTGAACCGCCCGCTGAGTCACCCTCCACTATGTATAGTTCGCTTAGTGCAGGATCTTTTTCCTGACAATCAGCAAGCTTACCTGGCAGACCAGCTAAATCTAGCGCGCCCTTACGGCGTGTCATTTCACGAGCTTTACGAGCAGCTTCACGCGCTCGCGCAGCGTCAATAATCTTACTAGCAATAATCTTACTTTCAGCTGGGTTTTCTAGTAAGAAATCGGCGAGTTTTTCATTCATCGCAGATTCAACTGCAGGACGAACTTCAGAAGATACAAGCTTATCTTTTGTCTGTGAGCTAAATTTCGGGTCAGGTACTTTTACTGAAATTACAGCTGTAAGACCTTCACGAGCATCATCACCACTGGCATTGGTTTTCGCCTTTTTATTCAGGCCTTCCTTTTCCATATAGTTGTTCAGCGTACGCGTCAACGCTCCACGGAAGCCTGCTAAGTGAGTACCGCCATCTCGCTGTGGAATGTTGTTAGTAAAACAGAAAACGTTCTCTTGGAAGCTATCGTTCCACTGCATTGCAACTTCTACAGCAATGCCATCTTCCTGCTCGCTTGCGAAGTGAAACACTTTTTGATGTACAGGCGTTTTCTTTTCATTCAAATATTCAACAAAGGCTTGAATACCACCTTCGTACATGAAGTGGTCTTCTTTACCGTCACGTTCGTCTTTCAAACGAATTGACACACCAGAGTTTAGGAATGAAAGTTCGCGAAGGCGCTTAGCAAGAATATCGTAATGGTACAGTGTATCTGTGAACGTATCCGAACTTGGCCAGAAACGAATCATCGTTCCCGTTTTGTCTGTGTCGCCAGTAACTGCGAGTGGCGCCTGTGGAACACCATGTTGGTATTCTTGCTCATGGGCTTTACCTGCGCGACGAATGCGCAGCTTTAGGCGACTAGAAAGTGCGTTTACTACCGATACACCCACGCCGTGAAGACCACCAGAAACTTTATATGAGTTGTCATCAAATTTACCGCCCGCGTGAAGTACCGTCATTATCACTTCGGCTGCAGACACGCCCTCTTCGGGGTGTAATTCTGTAGGGATACCACGTCCGTCGTCAGACACAGAAACTGATCCATCACTATGGATTTGCACAGTTATTTCAGAACAGTGTCCCGCCAGTGCTTCATCGATAGAGTTATCGACCACCTCAAATACCATGTGGTGTAGTCCGGTACCATCATCAGTATCACCGATATACATACCAGGACGCTTTCTTACTGCATCTAATCCTTTAAGTACTTTAATACTGGACGAGTCGTAGTTGTTCTCTTCTGACATACTAGCTTTTACTCCTCTTTCACGCTTCCATGTTCCACGTGAAACATTTTCTTTTCGTTGTATTTTTGTATAAATGCGAGTTGCGTGGACTCAATTGCAGTAACGAAAACCTGCGTATCCATTTCGAGCAACCCATCAATAAATTGTTCTCTTTTATCTGCGTCTAACTCAGCACCTACATCATCAAGTAGGAATATACTTTTTCGCTTCGTTGCCGAGTTGAATAGCTTTGTCTGTGACATTTGTAGTGCAGCCACAGCCATTCTAAGCTGACCTCTCGATAAAAGCTCCTGAGCATTTACCCCGTTCACTTTAAGCTTTAAATCAGCTTTGTGAGGCCCAGAAGAGGTATGTCCTATTTTACCATCATACTCACGCTTTTTAACTAAGCTTTCTGATAAAGCGACATCTTTTTCCCACCCTTTATAGTAACTTAATTCCACGTCAAAGTTTGGAAGAAATTCTTCTGCATACTGTTTAAAAATAGGTGTAAGCCTATCGACGTATCCCTGACGTGTTAAAGTTAAAGTCTCACCAAGCTCGGCAAACTGTGTTTCCCAATATTGGTTTTGTGGTGCAGACAAGTTTGCTTGCTGTTTCAATAGTGCGTTTCTATGTTTTAAAAACTTACCGTACTGGTTAGCAAGTGACTGAAATTGATGTTCCACGTGAAACAATCCCCAATCACAAAAACGTCGACGTTCAGATGGCGAGCCTATTATGAGGTCTGTGCTTTGGGGCGTAAAAAGTTGAATAGGAACTAGGCTGACTAAGTCAGACAATTTATTTGAGTGCGCGCCATCAATACTACAGGTAAATGTATCGTTTCGACTTCTTTGAAAACCGAGCTTCAATTTTTCTTCGGCTTCAGTTTTACAGGAAGCAAAAACGCTAAAGCTGTCTTGTCCATTCTGAATAACTGAATTGTGTTTATTTGTTCTAAAAGAACGACCAAAACCTAGATAGTAAAGCGCTTCTATTAGTGATGATTTTCCACTGCCATTCGCACCTTTAATTATTGTTAAGGAGGGTGAAGGAGAAAGCGTTACGGAGGTAAGATTACGAAACTGAGTAATCTGGACGCGGTCCAGTTTCATGAGGCCACACTAAAGATAAAAAAGAAGCGATAAATAACTAAACTTATCGCTTCTTGGATTGGATATGTAAATAACAAAACAAAGTCGTTATAAGAAAAGGGGCGAATACTTTTATAGAGAAAACTATAGTCGCATTGGCATAATTACATACAACGCGGCATCATCAGCATCATCTTCAATGAGCGCACTCGCATTTGAATCAGACAGGCTTACTTTTACGCCATCAGAGCCTAACGCATTTAAAACATCAATGAGATAGGCAACATTAAAGCCTATCTCTAAATCATCGCCCTGATACTGAACATCAACGATTTCTTCTGCTTCTTCTTGCTCTGGGTTATTTGCCGTTATTTTAAGTTCACCAGAAGAAAGGTTTAATCGTACACCTCTGAACTTTTCATTAGATAATATTGCTGCTCGCGAAAATGCGTCTTTTAGGACCGCTTTACTTGCAATAATTTCCTTGTCACCATTCTGAGGTAAGACACGGCGATAGTCTGGGAACCTACCATCTACTAATTTTGAAGTGAAAATAAAATCGTTTGAGAATATGCGTAGATGATTAGCGCCAATTTGTACTTTTAGCGACTTGTCATCTTCGCTAATAAGACGTGAAATTTCTAATACACCTTTACGAGGAATAATCACTTGGCGAGACGGTAACGCAGTTTCATAGTTTAAACGGCAAAGTGCTAAACGGTGACCGTCAGTAGCAACAGTTCGAATAATATTCTCTTCCGTTTCAAGAGACATACCGTTTAGATAGTAGCGCACATCTTGTTGCGCCATAGAAAAGCTGGTTGCGTCAATGAGACGTTTTAAGTCACTGCACGTTAATTCAAATTCGACCTCACCTTCCCAATCTTCAAGGTTAGGATAGTCGTTAGCAGATAACGTAGAAAGTGTGTAGCGACCTCGCCCCGCGCGAATAAGCGCTTTACTTCCGTCTAAAGAAAAATGAATGTCTGTTCCTTCAGAAATACCACGGATAATATCAAACAGCTTTTTAGCTGGAACAGTAATTTCACCTTCGGTAAATTCGCCCTCTAGCTTTACACTAGAAATTAGCTCGACCTCTAAATCTGTACCGGTAAGCCAAAGTGCGTCCTCACTAACTTTAATAAGAACGTTAGAAAGAATTGGCAACGTATGTCGACGCTCAACAGCACCTGACACTAATTGTAGGGGTTGTAAAAATTGTTCGCGGCTTATAGAAAATTTCATCGCAGTGCTATCTCGCCTCTAAAGTCGTGTTGTTAGGAAGACAAAGTCCTAATGAGGTTCTTATAGTCCTCTTTTATATCATGACTTTCTTCTCTTAGCTGCTCTATTTTTCTACACGCATGCAAAACGGTAGTATGGTCTCGCCCACCAAACGCATTACCTAATTCAGGCAAACTGTGGTTAGTTAGCTCTTTAGCCAGCGCCATCGCTACTTGGCGAGGTCGTGCTACGCTACGACTACGGCGTTTAGACAAAATATCAGCTACTTTTATCTTATAATAATCGGCAACAGTTTTCTGAATATTATCAACGGTTACCAACTTTTCTTGAAGCGCTAATAAATCGCGTAGGGCTTCACGTACGAAATCAATGGTAATAGGGCGGCCCGTAAAGTTCGCGTTTGCAATAACTCGGTTCAATGCGCCCTCTAGCTCACGTACATTCGAGCGTAAACGCTTAGCGATAAAGAACGCTACTTCATTAGGTAAATGTATGCGGTTTTCAGCCGCTTTACGCATCAAGATTGCAACACGAGTTTCAAGCTCAGGTGGCTCAATAGCAATAGTTAAGCCCCATCCAAAGCGCGACTTCAATCTATCCTCTACCCCATCAATCTCTTTGGGATATCTATCAGAGGTTAAGATAATTTGCTGGTTACCTTCTAAAAGCGCGTTAAACGTATGGAAAAACTCTTCCTGCGAACGCTCTTTGTTTGCAAAAAATTGAATATCATCGATAAGTAACGCATCGACGCTTCGATAGAAACGTTTAAAATCTTCTATAGCATTATTTTGAAGCGCCTTAACCATATCTTGTACAAAGCGCTCAGAATGCATATAAACAATTTTGGCATCGCCATTATTTGCAACAATACCATTGCCTACCGCATGCAATAAGTGAGTTTTACCTAAACCTGTTCCACCATAGATAAACAATGGGTTATAAGAACCGCCGGGGTTATTGGCAACCTGAGTCGCCGCCGCACGTGCTAGTTGGTTAGATTTACCCTCGACAAAATTATCGAACTGATATGTCGGATTAATATTACTCTTATGTTTCATCGCTTCAGGGATCGGGATCACCTTTGGCGGCGTTGACGATCGTGGCGCATGATTACCGTAATGGTTTTGACCATTAGGATCTACATTTCTTGCAGCTGTATTATTCTGATCAGCTTGCTGCGAATAAGCGCTAAGATCCTTATTCTGATCTTTATAACCGAAGTGATCACCACCGTTAGAGCCCATCGCAGCATTACTCTCTTGAGGTAAGGTAGGCTGACGCTGATACGATGAATGCTGAACCTGGCTCTCGTCGTTGCGGTTAGTAAATTGTAGCGCGCTGTAATTCGAATTAGACGCCTGATTTGGTGAATTCACAGTAGTAGTATTATTGGTGTAGCTGTCACCATTTGTACTATGTACTGAACCAGCGGCATTACCCGCTGTCGGCTGAGAGCGATTTACACTATTGCGACTCATTACCTCTAAACGCAATTGGGGTGCATCGGCTCCAGCAAATTCCCTTAGCAGAGCAGTGATATTATTTAGGTACTTGTCTCTTACCCAATCAAGCACAAAACGATTGGGAGCATATAGTGCTACAACACCGCCCTGCTCTTCACAAACAAGCGGTCGTATCCACATACTAAATTGCTGCGTAGGTAGTTCTTGACGCAGTCTTTCAAGACATTGGTTCCACAAGGACATGGTACGTTGTTAGCTCCCTTAACTCGCTAAAAAACCACCCTTTTGAAAGCCAAGCATAGAATAGCAGGCACTGAAGCGCGCCATTAGAAGAAAATAGCGTTGGAGGTGTAGAGTAGCAGCGAGAAATTTAAGTTTTCGTTTTAATCGCTGTGGATTATCTTACGTTATCAACACAATGTAAATGGCGATCCCGATCGATCTTTTCGATCAAAAACTTAAACCCTTGAATTGATTAATATTAACCTTTAGATCAAATCTAACTATAACAAGAAAAAATCAATCTAAATTTCACTAAGAAAACCGCTAGATCGCCTTGCAATTTATATCTAACGTCATGTTTTTCACAATCTGCTGTGGATAACCTGAGTCAAATTTATGCGTTATTCACAAGTAAATTGTGTAAAAAACAGTGTTATCGTTCAAAAAACAGCATAAATTGTTCACTTATTCGTCCGAAAAGCGAGAATATCCATTGACAGCAGGCCCCGAGATCTCTAGAATTCAGCGTCCTTTTTCGATGGGCTTTTCTGGTGAAAACACCACATTGTTCTGGCAACAGTATAATGTGTTACCAAAAACGCCTATGTTTAACTAAATATAAGTGAGACTTTGGTCATGAAAAGAACATTTCAACCGAGCAATCTAAAGCGCAAGCGTTCTCACGGTTTTCGTGCTCGTATGGCGACTAAAAATGGTCGTAAAGTACTAGCAGCTCGCCGTGCAAAAGGCCGCGCTCGTCTTTCTGCTTAATTAGAAAGACGCCAAAAGTGGGTGAGAATAATTTTTCAAGGGAGTTGCGTCTGTTAACTCCCACCCACTTTACCTATGTGTTTGATGACGCAATCCCTGCTGTATCCCCCTCTTTTACTGTTCTAGCTCGAAAAAATACACTCTCTAATCCTCGTTTGGGTATTACGCTTGCTAAAAAACGTATTCGTAAAGCTCACGATAGAAATCGGTTAAAGCGATTAGTCAGAGAAAGTTTTCGGCATAGGCAGCACAACTTACCCAATGTCGATATTATCGTTATTGGCAAGTCAGGCGCTGACAACCTTAGCAACCAAGAAGTTTTCGCTACATTGGACAAGCTATGGAAAAAATTAAACAAGCGTTGCGGCAACTCTTAATTGCTGTGCCTTTGGCCTTGATAAAATTTTATCAATGGTTCATTTCCCCTATATTAGGGCAACGATGTCGTTTCCATCCTTCTTGTTCTTGGTATGCTATAGACGCATTAAAAACACACGGATTAGTAAAAGGCGGTTGGTTATCTATTAAACGCATATTAAAATGCCACCCTTTGCATGCCGGCGGATATGATCCAGTGCCGGAAAAACAACAAGATAAACACTCAAAATAAAGAGACCTCTATGGAATCGCAACGTAGTTTTCTGATAATTGGCCTAGCGCTAGTTAGCTTTTTGCTTTGGCAATCATGGCAAAAAGATTATGGGCCGCAGCCAGTTGTGCCTGTTGAGCAACAACAAACGCAAGAAACATCACAAGGTGTACCTTCATTTGATGACAAAGGTAGTGAAGATGTACCTAGCAGTGATAGCGTACCCGCTGCACAGCCTATTGCTGCGGCGCAAAACACAAACCGTATTATTGAAGTAAAAACCGATACGCTAGATTTACGCATCGATTTGTTAGGCGGTGATGTAGTATCAGCAGACTTACTTAAGTTTCCAGTAGAGCAAGGTTCAGACATTCCTTACAGCCTGCTTCGCTCTGGGAACGGTCTTTATGTAGCGCAAAGCGGTCTTATTGGCGCACAGGGTCCAGATGCAAGCAGCAGTGGCCGCCCTGTTTACAACGCGCAAAATGAATTCTATGAAATGACGGGCGACACCCTTGTTATTCCTCTTACGTGGAAAAATAATCAGGGCTTGGCTATCACCAAAACCTTCACTTTCACTAAAGGTCACTACGACGTAAACGTAAGTTATAGTGTTGAAAATGGTACCGACAGCGCAGCAACGGTTCAGCCGTACGCACAGCTTAAGCAAGTGATGGAGTTTGAAGACGACGGTAACATGTTTATGCCAACGTACCGTGGTGCTGCTTATTCAACAGAAGACGATCGCTACCAGAAGTACTCGTTTGACGAGATTGAAGATGACAACCTTCGCGAAACCACAAAAGCGGGTTGGGTTGGCATGCTTGAACATTACTTTGTGTCAGCATGGGTACCTTCACAAGAACAAACGAATACGCTTTATTCACGTAACTTAAAAAATCAGTACGCTGTAATTGGTGTGTTATCACCTTCTGAAAGCGTTGCTCCTGGTGAAACTAAAACGATTGCGTCTACCCTATACATGGGCCCGAAAGACCAAGATAAGCTTGCCAAGATTGCTCGCGGTTTAGACCTGACTGTTGATTACGGCATTCTTTTCTGGATTTCACAACCGCTGTTTGCCCTGCTTACGTTCCTACATAGCTTAGTTAATAACTGGGGTGTGGCAATTATCCTTATCACTATTGTAGTGAAAGGTGCAATGTACTGGCTAACCAAGAAGCAATATGAATCAATGGCGCGCATGCGCAACCTAGCGCCTAAGATGCAGCAGCTAAAAGACCGCTTTGGCGATGACAGACAGAAAATGTCACAAGCCATGATGGAGCTATACCGCAAAGAAAAAGTAAACCCGATGGGCGGCTGTTTACCCCTTCTTCTGCAAATGCCTATCTTCCTAGCCCTTTACTGGGTACTGATGGAAAGTGTTGAACTACGCCACGCAGACTTTGTGCTTTGGATTACTGACCTTTCTACAAAGGACCCATACTTTGTACTGCCTATTCTAACAGGCGCAAGTATGTACCTGTTGCAAAAGCTTCAGCCGACCACCATTACCGATCCAATGCAGCAAAAAATCATGCAGTGGATGCCGGTAGCAATGAGTGTTTTCTTCCTGTGGTTCCCTGCGGGTCTGGTACTATACTGGCTAGTAAGTAATGTGATTACCTTGGTTCAAGCCAAAATGATTTATGCTTCCATGGAGAAGCGGGGCATCAGCAATAAATAACACGCTGATCAATAAATTATACAGCCCGCCTATGCGGGCTGTTTTGTCTTAAAAGATAGAGGATTAACCTGTGCCATCATTTGATATTGTTTCAGAAATCAATATGGAAGAAGTTCGTAACGCCACCGAGAACGCAAGCCGAGAGCTATCAACGCGTTTTGATTTTCGCGGCATTGACGCGAGCTTTGAGTACAAAGATAAAACCGTGGTTATGAAAGCCGAAGCTGAATTCCAACTTCAGCAAATGGAAAGTATGTTTAGAACGGCGATGTCTAAGCGCAATGTAGACACCTCTTCGATGGATGTGAAGCCTTATGACGCACATGGCAAAACTTATCGCCAAACCATTGCGTTTAAAGAAGGTATTGAACAACCAACAGCAAAGAAAATTGTAAAGCTGGTTAAAGACGCCAAAATTAAAGTGCAAACCGCCATTCAAGGTGAAGAGCTTCGCGTAACTGGTAAAAAGCGCGATGATTTACAGCAAGTGATTGCACTCGTAAAAGAATCGAATTTAGGTCAACCTTTTCAATTTAAGAATTTCCGCGACTAATTTATGGAATCACTCACCCTTTCTACCGACACCATTACCGCACAAGCAACGGCCCCGGGTCGTGGCGGCGTGGGTATAGTGCGCGTATCTGGCCCGAAAGCTAAAGCTATAGCTGATGCATTAGTTCCTAGTGCGTTGACACCACGTCTTGCAACCTATACACCGTTTGTTGACGCCAATAACAGCGTAATAGATCAAGGCATAGCCCTGTTTTTTAAAGGCCCAAATTCGTTTACCGGTGAAGATGTACTTGAATTACAGGGCCATGGCGGTCAGGTAGTGATGGATATGCTGATTGATGCTGTACTTGCTACAGGTCATGCTCGCTTGGCCAACCCGGGTGAATTCAGTGAACAGGCCTTTTTGAATGATAAATTAGACCTTGCACAGGCAGAAGCAATTGCCGACTTAATTGATGCAAGCTCGAAACAGGCAGCCAAAAGTGCGTTGCGTTCACTGCAGGGTGAGTTTTCCACACAAATCCAAACGTTGTCTGACCAAATTGTACATCTTCGTATGTACGTAGAGGCCGCCATTGACTTTCCTGAAGAAGAAATCGACTTTTTGTCTGATGGAAAAGTATCGGGTGATTTAAGCGCCATCATGCAGAGTCTTACTAAAGTGCGCGAGCAAGCCAAGCAAGGAACCTTGCTGCGTGAGGGTATGCAGGTGGTGATTGCGGGGCGCCCTAATGCGGGTAAGTCGAGTTTGCTAAATGCCTTAGCAGGACGGGATAGCGCTATTGTTACTGATATTGCCGGTACTACACGCGATGTACTCAAAGAGCACATTCACATTGATGGTATGCCGGTGCATATTATCGATACTGCTGGTCTTCGTGAAAGCCCAGATAAAGTAGAGCAAATAGGCATTGAGCGTGCGTGGCAAGCTATTAACGAAGGTGACCATGTGTTGTTTGTTGTGGATTCTACCGCAACGTCAATTATCGACCCTTATGAAATTTGGCCAGAATTTATGGCGCGCTTGCCACAAGGGATCCCGGTTACAGTGGTGCGCAATAAAGCGGACCTAAGTACCTTAGATATCGGACAAAGCACGGTTGCTACCGAACAAGGCGATATCTCAGTGATCAACTTATCTGCCAAAGAAGGTAGCGGTGTCGATACGCTAAAAGCACATTTAGCGAAAACTATGGGTTTTGATACGACCACCGAAGGTCAGTTTATAGCGCGAAGACGACACATAGATGCACTTGATCAAGCCTACAGCTATGTAAGCACAGGTGAACAGCAGCTACATGACGCCATGGCCGGTGAATTATTGGCTGAAGAGTTGCGTTTGGCTCATCAGGCGCTATGTGAGATAACCGGTGAGTTCACATCCGACGATTTGCTTGGCAAGATTTTTTCCTCATTTTGTATCGGCAAGTAGCGTAACCAATAAAGTGTTAAGTAAGATGGTAAATAACCTAACAAATAAGACTAACTTGCGTTAAGACGACAATTGTAAATAGAGAAGTAACCCATTAATGAGCAAGCACTTTGAAATAATTGTTGGCACCATGTTAGGTGCCGCAGAGTACGTAGCAGATGCCATTGCAGAAAAACTTGATGCAAGCGGGCACACCTACACTATTCATGCTGAACCGAGTTTAGAAGAGATCAATACAGACTCAACGTGGATCGTATGTACGTCTACCCATGGTGCAGGTGAATTACCTGACAATATCCAACCGTTTGCAAAACAGCTAGAAAATACTGATCTAAGCTCAGTTAACGCCTACGTTATTGGTCTGGGCGACACCAGCTACGACACCTTTTGTTTCGGTGCGAAAGAAATGGAGAAGCACATAAAAAACGCTGGTGGTGCATTAATCACTGATGCCCTTTACATAGATGTGCTTGAACATCCTATTCCTGAAGATGCTGCAGTAGAATGGTTTGAAGAAAAGCTGACAAATGCTTAACAACACCATTAATGTGGACATTGCACTATGAACAGCAATCTTACCCAAGCTGAACTCGCTGTACTACAGTCCCCTCTTTCTAACGACTGTAGGGTCCTTTATTTACTGGGCCTTCGCCCAAATGCGAATTCAGCGACCACATCGTCCGCGCCTATTGATTACAAGCAGCTATTAAATTTACTAAACGGCGACGACAAAGAAGAACCATATCAGCGTGGGCGCCAGGTCAACAGTTTAGTAAGACAGCTAGAACAAGTGGGTTTGGTAGCCCTGCCCCTTGAGCTTGACCTTGAACACACAATTAATGGGAAAACCCTTCTTCTTCCGCTTTTAAGCGAGCCGCAGTCAGACTTTGAACAGCTTCATGCTCGTCATAGTGCCATGAGCCCACATTGGACGCCTAATAAAGCGCTGTTTGAAGAAATGGCCTCCCTACTTGGTATTATCGACAAAACATTCGATGATAATGAGGTGGGTGAATTCATCGCCTACTGGTTGGGAAGACCGAGTTCTGTGTTTAGTGAATTTCAATGGACGCAAAAATTCGCTAACAATATCAAGAGAAAGCGCTTGGCTTCAGGCTATGCTCCAACAAAAGTGGTAGGAACGCAGCAAGTGAAAGTTGCAGCCGGCATAGAAGCAGATGATAATGCAAGAAAGCTGGTTGAAAAGTATGCCGCAACAAAGAAGAGTTAATTCATTATGGATCGTATAACTGACAAAATTGCTAATCTTGCCAAAGCGCTAAAAAAAGATGTCGATCCCAATGGTGAGTACATCGACTACAAAACGCTGCGCAAGCAGTATGAAGCGAAAGCTAACGAGGAAGTGTCACAACTACAGCAGCGCAGTAAGAAAGCGCGTGTAGAAGCTATTCATGGCCGTTCTGACTTAAATCCGAAGTGGACGTTTGCCAACTTGGTGGAAGACAGTGACGATGTCATAGAAGCGGTTTCTATTGCACAGTCGTTTATCGCTGCTCATGATGATCCAGCCTGGCGCCAAAGTGGTTCTCATATGATGATTTTCTACGGCGATTATGGTCGCGGTAAATCTCATATTGCAGGTGCTATTGCCCATCAACTTATCGAGCAATATGAGATCTCTGTGCTATACCGTCAGCTTTCGACTCTGCTCGAAATGCGCAATTTTTCTTTTGATTTCTCTGCTACCGATAATGCTAGTCAGCGTTTCAGAGAGATTAATCAAGAGCTTTTAGACGTAGATTTGCTTATTTTAGATGAGGTCTGTGTCAACGAATCAGCACTTAAGAAAAACGCACAGAGTTGGTTTGGGAACTTACTCAGACAGCGCTTAGTGAACAAGAAAAACTGTATCTTAATCACTAATCACAACTTAGCCGAACTAGAAAATGCCCTTGGTCGTTATTGTTTCGAATCGATTAAAGAGTACGACACTTACAAGGTTCGATTCCAAGGCCCAAGCCGCCGTGAAGGCCTAACTATCGAACAAGAGGATATGCAAGGTTCTGTAGCACAGCCACGCTATCAACCTAACCAGGTGCGCTAACAGCACCTGGTTTACGCCTTTTCAGTTTATTGCTCATTCTTCGTTTTATCCTTTAGAAACGCTTCTTCTCTTTACAGTTTGTGTTATACGAATCCGCATTCCCACGCTTCGTTAGGAAACTCGCCAGCGCCTTCTGAGTGGGTAATTATCTATGCGGATTTGTATTAATTGAGATTGGATCAATCAATCTGTTGTCCAGTCGTTCAATCACATAATGCTGTTCCAAAACGTAAATACACACATCGATCCCGTTAATTTATACCATTGAATCATCTTACTGCTTCATATTCTGCTTTAAAATGTGACTGTATTTTGGGCAGTGCAGATATTTTTATTGAGAGAAATAGCTAATTTTGAAGAAAATAATTTCGTTGTTTATAAAATTGCGCACTTTTTTTAAAAGACACATTAACGAGATCTGGCGATCTAATCACAGCTTTTGGAAAAGATCTCCTCCACAATAAGATCACGCTATAACACGCGCAGTTACACGATCTTTAGATCACAATACATAAATAGCAAACATTTTATCCCCAGTTGGATCACATCTTGATCACCCCTGTGGATAGGATCCTACAAACCACTGTGTATAAGCTTTGATCCAAAAAAGTATAACTTTTAAAACAAATCAGGGTGTGGATAAAAAGGCTATTTATACACAAGTTTGAAGTAGGGTTATGGATCGGGGTTTCCCAATGTTATTGATCGCGTAACTTGATGATCTTTATGTGCTTTGATCGGTTACCCACAGATCTTCATGATCCTAATAAAAATAAAAATAAACAGATCTAAAAGAGATCTTAAGATCTTATAATCCGATCACACCTTTTCAAAAACAGGTTTTGAGGAAAATTTAATCATTTTCTTTATCCAATAAGTCAGATAAAATACGCGCCCTTTTTTCGACAGTCTTTACTTGAGAAAAATTAGTTTTCAATCGGCTTATCGTAAGTTAATAGTGAGGTTTAACCATGTTTTATGCTGAAGCATTTGATGTCATCGTTGTAGGTGGTGGACATGCAGGTACAGAGGCGGCACTTGCAGCTGCTCGCATGGGAGCAAATACGCTTTTGCTAACTCACAATATCGAAACGATCGGTCAGATGTCCTGTAACCCAGCAATCGGCGGGATCGGTAAAGGCCATCTTGTAAAAGAGATCGATGCGTTAGGCGGCGCTATGGCACTGGCTATCGACAAAGGTGGAATTCAATTTAGAACATTGAACTCTTCAAAGGGCCCAGCAGTACGCGCTACTCGTGCGCAAGCTGATCGCACACTGTATAAAAATGCTATTCGTGACATTGTTGAAAACCAAGAAAACCTGACGTTATTCCAACAAAGCGTCGACGATCTTATTGTTGAAAACGATCAGGTTTGCGGTGTGGTTACGCAAATGGGACTGAAATTTAAAGCTAAGTCAGTTGTGCTCACAGTAGGCACCTTCCTTGGCGGCACCATTCACATTGGTCTTGAGAACTATCGCGGCGGTCGTGCGGGCGATCCACCGTCTATTGCTCTTGCAGAAAGACTTCGTGCACTTCCGTTTCGCGTTGAGCGTTTAAAAACGGGGACGCCAGCGAGACTTGATGCACGCTCATTAGACTTTTCTGTGATGCAACCTCAGCCTGGTGACAATCCAACGCCGGTATTCTCGTTTATGGGTGATAGAAGTATGCACCCTACCCAGATCCCGTGTTACATCACACATACCAATGAAAAAACTCACGATATTATTCGCGGTGGATTAGATCGCTCACCAATGTTCACTGGCGTAATCGAGGGTATCGGTCCGCGTTACTGCCCAAGCATTGAAGATAAGATCACACGCTTTGCTGACAAGACATCGCATCAAATTTTTGTTGAGCCAGAGGGCTTAAACAGTATTGAGGTTTATCCAAACGGTATTTCAACCAGCTTGCCTTTTGACGTTCAAATGAATCTTGTCCGTTCGATCAAAGGTTTTGAAAATGCGCATATTGTTCGCCCAGGTTATGCGATTGAGTACGATTTCTTTGATCCTCGTGATTTAAAGCAAACATTGGAAACTAAATTCATCCAAGGTTTGTTCTTTGCAGGTCAGATTAACGGTACCACTGGCTATGAAGAAGCGGGTGCGCAAGGCCTTGTAGCGGGTGCAAACGCGGCACTGCAAGTTCAAGAGAAAGATCCACTGATTTTACGCCGAGACCAAGCATACATGGGCGTACTTATCGACGACTTAGCCACTATGGGGACGAAAGAGCCCTACCGCATGTTTACAAGTCGCGCTGAATACAGACTACTGCTTCGTGAAGATAATGCTGATAGTCGTCTAACGTCGATGGGCCGCGAGGTTGGTCTTGTTGATGATGCCCGCTGGGCGAAGTACAACGAGAAGATGGAAGCGGTTGAAGGCGAGCTACAGCGTCTACGCGGACAGTGGATCCACCCTGATCACGCAGCTACACCTGAACTCAATCCTATGTTGAAAAATCCGGTGAGCCGCGAGCATTCTCTTGAAGAACTGATACGCCGACCTGAAATGACTTATAGTCAGTTAATGGAAATTGAGAGCATAGGTCCTGGTCTTGATGATCCGATAGCGGCAGAGCAAGTTGAAATTCAAATTAAGTATGCGGGTTATATCGCCCGTCAAATGGATGAAATCGCCAAAACGCAGCGACACGAAAATACACTGCTTCCGGTTGATATGGATTTCAGCAAGATCTCTGGCTTATCGAATGAGGTGGTTGCCAAACTAACGGAAGCTAGACCAGAAACAATCGGTAAGGCCTCGCGTATTTCTGGTATCACGCCTGCGGCCATTTCTTTGCTGTTGGTTTACCTTAAAAAACACGGCATGTTGCGCAAGCAAGAAAAAATTAGTGCGTAAAACACGCGCTTGATTCATCAAGCTACTCGCAGCGCTTAGTTTTTCCTATTTATTCGCGTATTATGCTCGTTATAATTGCCTCAATTATGCGGAAACTAGAAAAACTAGGCGCTTTCATACAGTTCTATTGTTCCCCTTTATTAGCGTCGTGCGGCTTTTACTCAAAGTACATTTAATTTGTACGTGAATAAGTCGCATTGATCAGCGATGATAAAAGTGTGACAAATGCATAAAACAAATTGCGGTTCGCCGCTAATGTTTATGTTAAAGACTAAGTTAAGACAAAGACTCCAACGCGAACAGACAGATTTTTCAATGACGATACAGCAAGAATTGCACACCATTTTGGTTTCTGGACTTGATGCTCTTTCACTTGATTTGAGTGACAAGCAACATCAACAGTTAGTCGACTATGTGCTGCTTATGGATAAATGGAACAAGGCGTATAACCTCACATCCGTTCGGGATCCAAAGCAAATGATGGTAAAACATATTCTGGACTCGTTAGCGATTGTCCCTTTTCTTGAGGGTGACAATATCATTGATGTTGGTACAGGCCCTGGCCTTCCGGGTATGCCTTTAGCTATCGCTTTTCCAGATAAATCTTTTACGCTGCTCGATTCATTGGGTAAACGCGTACGATTTATGACGCAATGTGTGCATACACTTGGGTTAACTAACGTAACTCCAGTACAAAGCCGCGTAGAAGTGCACAATGGCGACACGCCTTATGATATTGTGCTAAGTCGAGCTTTCGCTTCGCTAAAAGATATGTTGCACTGGTGTCAGCATCTGGTAGATTCTGAAGGGCAATTTTTGGCGCTTAAAGGTCAGTTTCCAAAAGATGAGATAGAAGAAGTGAGCGATCACTTCCATGTGAGTAAGACAGAAAACCTCACTGTGCCAAATTTAGTAGGTGAAAGACATCTGGTTTGGCTTAAAAAGAAATAGCCAAAAAATAGAAAAAGACGAAAACAGGATCTAACGTGGCTAAGGTAATCGCGATCGCGAATCAAAAAGGTGGTGTTGGGAAGACAACCACCGCAGTTAACGTGGCAGCGTCAATGGCAGCAACCAAACGCAAGGTGTTGCTGATTGATCTCGATCCACAGGGTAATGCCACCATGGGAAGCGGCGTTGATAAATACGACGTCGAGTCTACGGCATTTGAATTGTTGATTGAAGAACAGCCCATTAACGACGTTATCGTTAAAGCGACAAGCGGTAAGTACGATCTCATCGCCGCGAACGGTGATGTAACCGCAGCAGAAATTAAGCTGATGGAAATGTTTGCCCGTGAAGTAAGGCTTCGCAATGCGCTAAAGCCAGTTATGGACTATTACGACTTTGTCTTTATCGACTGCCCGCCTTCACTCAACCAGTTAACCGTGAACGCCTTAGCTGCAGCTGATTCGGTAATGGTGCCTATGCAGTGCGAATACTATGCACTTGAAGGGCTTACGGCCCTTATGGATACCATTCAAAAATTGGCATCAGTGGTGAATCCTGAATTGAAGATTGAAGGCGTATTGCGTACTATGTACGACCCGCGCAATCGCCTAGCTAACGACGTTTCAGAACAGTTGAAGCGCCATTTTGGCGAACAGGTTTATCGTACGGTTATTCCGCGCAATGTTCGCTTGGCTGAAGCGCCAAGTTTTGGTGCGCCAGCGATGTACTATGATAAGTCATCGACAGGTGCTAAAGCCTACCTAGCATTGGCCGGTGAAATACTGCGCCGTAGGGACAAAACATCGCCTAAACAGGCAAAAGCTAGTTAAACACAATAAGCTGAATACCATCAGCACATGCCATAGAGGACACTATGTCAGCACGTAAAAGAGGCCTTGGCCGCGGTTTAGATGCGCTACTCGCAACCAGCCAATCATCTGCTCAGAAAGAACAAGATGTCGCCGAGGTAAATTCATCCAACGGCGAGTTAAGCAAACTGCCTATTGAATACTTAGTGCCAGGCAAATATCAGCCTCGTAAAGACATGTCGCCTGAGGCGTTAGAAGAATTAGCCTCGTCAATTCGAGCACAAGGTATAATTCAGCCTATTGTAGTCAGAAAAGTCGACGAGCACCGTTATGAAATCATTGCTGGTGAACGTCGCTGGCGCGCTTCACAGCTAGCACAACTAGACGAAGTGCCGTGTTTAGTCAAAAACGTACCTGATGAAGCCGCCGTTGCCATTGCGCTTATCGAAAATATTCAGCGTGAAGACCTCAATGCAATGGAAGAGGCTCAGGCTCTAGACCGTTTAATGAACGAGTTCGCGCTGACTCATCAAGAAGTGGCCGAAGCGGTGGGCAAATCACGTACCACGGTGACAAATCTACTTCGCCTGAATAATTTAAACGATGACGTGAAATTGTTAGTTGAGCATGGCGATATTGAAATGGGTCATGCTAGAGCGCTGTTAGCGCTAGAAGGTGAAACTCAGTCAGAAACGGCGCAAGTAGTGTCGGGCAAAGGTCTTACCGTGCGCGATACTGAAAAGCTTGTTAAAAAGCTTTTAGAGCCCGCTAAACCTAAGCCAGAGAAGAAAGTTGACCCTGACGTGCAAAACCTTATGACACGACTTTCAGAAAATTTGGGCACACCTGTGAGCATTGATCACAATGCAAAAGGCAAAGGTAAGCTAACGATTAGCTTTAGCGACCTTGAACAATTAGATGGAATTATCTCTAAAATTCAATAGGTTAAAATAATAATAATTGAGATGATCTCTTTGCCTACCCGCAATTGATACGCTGTTCGGTGCTAACACCGGACACTCTCCTTTCCGGTTATAGCAATAGAAAATTTTCAGAATAACTTTCAAAAAGCGTTGTACTGTTGAAAATTGTCGGTAAAACAGTATACTTCTGACGCTTTTTGTAAGACGTGAACAAGCTGCGAGTAAAAGTGACGAACAAGTTAGCAAAGCGCGGGTTAAAACTCGCAAAAAAAGGGCTACTTTTTCAGGCTGTCACGGCCCTATTCGTTACGGTCATCGCAGGTGCTGCAGGGGGAAGTCATTCCGCCATGTCGGCAGCAGCAGGCGCTTTAATCAGTATCCTGCCCAATAGTGTTTTTATGGCTTTCGCGTTTCGATACGTAGGTGCAAGTAAAAACCAACTTGTTGCACGAAGTTTTAGCCAAGGCTCAAAATTGAAGCTGGCACTGACAATCATTTTATTTGTAATTGCTTTTAAAGGTTTAAACGCCACGCCATTAGAAATTTTCATGGCATTTGTGATTACAACTGCTAGCCACGGGCTAGCTATGTTTCATTACGGTACGAAGCAATAAAGACAACGCGAGTCGTTGCGATAACGAAAACCATGTTTTCGACCGAATGAGATATAAGAACCAGTCACCAAATTTTTACACTTTACAACTTGGGTTAAACAATGGCATCTGAATATACTACCTCAGAATACATCAAGCACCACTTGACCAATGCCACCATGTGCTCAACCGACAACGGAATTGCGTTTAACAAAGCGTGTTCTGATGCCGGTTTTTGGGCATGGCATGTTGATACACTGGCATGGTCTATTGGTCTTGGTCTTCTTTTCTTAATCATTTTTAGAAGCGTTGCATCAAAAGCGACAACGGGCGTACCTGGCAAAATGCAGGCGTTTGTTGAGCTTGTTGTCGAGTTCGTTGACGACAACGTTAAAAGCACTTTCCATGGTAAGAGCGCATTAATCGCGCCATTAGCACTGACCATCTTTGTATGGGTATTGCTAATGAACCTAATGGACTTGGTGCCAGTTGATTTAATTCCATGGGTATCTGGTCTTATCGGCCAAGCGGCTTTTGGCATGGATCCACACGACGTTTACAACAAGGCAGTGCCAACCACTGACCTTAACTTGACGTTCGCACTGGCTTCAGGCGTGTTTATCCTTATCCTTTTCTATTCAATCAAGATGAAAGGTATCGGTGGTTTTGCGAAAGAGCTAACTATGCAGCCTTTCGGTCACCCAATCTTTATTCCGGTGAACTTTATTCTTGAGACGGTTACTTTGCTTGCGCGCCCGCTTTCACTAGCACTGCGTTTGTTCGGTAACCTTTATGCGAGTGAGCTAATCTTCATCCTTATCGCGACGATTGGCTACTTCCAGCTTCCACTGCACTTCATGTGGGCTGTGTTCCATATTTTGGTACTTCCGCTTCAAGCGTTTATTTTCATGATGCTAACCATCGTGTATTTAAGCCTGGCGTGTGAAGACCACTAAGCATTAACGGGTGTCGATCCTAATTTGTAATCGGCACCGTTTTTACAGAGTTTGACTTTTAAACATTAACTTTAAATTTAACTTAAATCGGAGACGTAAATGTTATACATCGCTGTTGCACTACTGATTGGTCTTGGTGCCCTAGGTACCGCTATTGGTTTCGGTCTACTAGGTGGTAAATTCCTAGAATCTGCTGCTCGTCAACCTGAACTAGCACCTCAACTACAAGTTAAGATGTTCATCGTAGCGGGTCTTATCGACGCCATCGCGATGATCGGTGTTGGTATCGCTCTATACCTATTGTTCGCTGTTGGTGCCTAATATTACTAAACACTTTTTTAGCGAACTTTAAGAGGAGGGGCGATTGTGAATTTTAACGCCACTTTTATTGGTCAATTAATCGCCTTCGCTGTGTTCGTGGTGTTCTGCATGAAATATGTATGGCCTCCACTAATGGCAGCGATTGAAGAACGTCAGAAGAAAATTGCCGATGGGCTTGAAGCTTCTGAACGTGCAGAGAAAGACCTAGAGCTTGCTCAAGCGAAAGCTACTGAGCAATTGAAAGATGCGAAAGCGCAAGCAGCTGAAATTATCGAGCAGGCTAAAAAGCGTGCCAACCAATTGGTTGACGATGAAACGCAAAAAGGTCATGCGGAACGCGAAAAAATTATCGCTTCTGGTTATGCCGAGATTGAAGCTGAACGCAATCGTGCCAAAGAAGATTTGCGCAAGCAGGTTTCTGCACTTGCAGTAGCTGGCGCACAGCAAATCTTACAACGTGAAATCGATGCTAACGCACAAAACGACATTGTTGAAAAACTTGTCGCTGAGCTTTAATTGGGAGATGAGCCATGTCTGAATTGACTACTGTTGCTCGTCCTTATGCTAAAGCTGCTTTCGATTTTGCTGTCGAGAAAAATGCCGTTGCAAAATGGCAAGAAATGCTCACCTTTGCAGGTGAAGTAGCAGTAAATGAAGATATGCACCAGTTGCTAACTGGTGCTATCGCCGCTGATACGCTAGCCGACATTTTTAATAATGTGTGTGGTGAGCAACTCGACGAACACGGTCAAAACCTAGTAAAGGTTCTGGCTGAGAATAAACGTTTAGCCGCGTTGCCTGAAATTTCTACTTTGTTTGACGCATTTAAAGCGGATTACGATAAAGAAGTAGAAGTGGACGTAACCTCAGCATCTACGCTGACTGATGCCCAAACAAATGAATTGGTAGCATCTTTGGAAAAACGTTTGGCACGTAAAGTGAAGCTTAATTGTAACGTGGACCCTGCCCTGATCGCTGGAATGGTAATAAATGCCGGTGATACAGTAATTGATGGTTCCGTAAAGTCGAAATTGAACCGTCTAGCAGACGCGTTGCAAGCATAACGGGGATAAGAGCATGCAACTTAATTCCACTGAAATTGCTGAACTGATCAAAAAAAGAATTGAACAGTTCAATGTAAGCAGTGAAGCACGTAATGAAGGTACTATCGTCGCAGTAACTGACGGTATTATCCGCATTCATGGCCTTGCAGATGTAATGCAGGGTGAAATGATTGAGCTTCCTGGAAGCCGTTACGCAATTGCACTAAACCTTGAGCGAGACTCTGTAGGTGCAGTTGTTATGGGTCCTTACGCGGACCTGAAAGAAGGCGATAAAGTACAATCTACTGGCCGTATTCTTGAAGTACCAGTAGGTAACGCACTTCTTGGTCGTGTTGTAAACACACTAGGTGAGCCTATCGATGGTAAAGGCGCAATCGACGCAGCTGGTTTCGAGCCAGTTGAAAAAATTGCTCCTGGCGTAATTGAACGTCAATCAGTAGACCAGCCAGTACAAACTGGTTATAAGTCAGTTGATGCCATGATCCCAGTAGGTCGTGGTCAGCGTGAGCTTATCATCGGTGACCGTCAGTGTGGTAAAACAGCAATGGCTGTTGACGCTATCATCAACCAAAAAGGTACAGGCATTAAATGTGTGTATGTAGCGGTTGGTCAGAAAGCGTCTACTATCGCTAACGTAGTACGTAAACTAGAAGAGCACGGTGCCCTTGACCACACTATCGTGGTTGCAGCATCTGCTTCTGAGTCTGCAGCGCTTCAGTACCTAGCGCCTTACTCTGGTTGTACTATGGGTGAATACTTCCGTGACCGCGGTGAAGATGCGCTAATCGTATATGATGATTTGTCTAAGCAAGCTGTTGCTTACCGTCAAATCTCACTACTACTTAAGCGTCCACCAGGCCGTGAAGCTTACCCAGGTGACGTATTCTACCTTCACTCACGTCTACTAGAACGTGCTGCACGTGTAAACGAGCAATACGTTGAGCGTTACACTAATGGTGAAGTGAAAGGTAAGACAGGTTCATTGACTGCGCTTCCTATTATCGAAACGCAAGCTGGTGACGTATCTGCATTCGTACCAACTAACGTAATCTCAATTACCGACGGTCAGATCTTCCTAGAAACTGACTTGTTTAACGCAGGTATCCGTCCAGCGGTTAACGCTGGTATCTCGGTATCTCGTGTTGGTGGTGCTGCACAGACTAAAATCATCAAGAAATTGGGTGGCGGTATCCGTCTAGCCCTAGCTCAGTATCGTGAACTTGCGGCGTTCTCGCAGTTTGCTTCTGACCTTGATGATGCAACTCGTGAGCAACTTGAGCACGGTGAGCGCGTAACTGAGCTAATGAAGCAGAAGCAGTACGCTCCACTATCAATTGCTAACATGGGTGTATCTCTGTTCGCGGTAGAAAAAGGTTTCCTTAAGGGTATCGAGCTGAACAAAATCCTAGATTTTGAAGCCGCTCTTCACTCTTACATGAACAGCGAACACGCTGACCTTATGAAGACTATCAACGAATCAGGTAACTACAACGACGAGATTGCCTCTAAGTTGAACGACGCTTTAACAAACTTTAAAGCGACACAAACTTGGTAATCAATGGTGCTGGTGTTTAACCACCAGCGCAATTCGTTGAGTAATCGGAGAGATAGTCATGGCCAGCGGTAAAGAAATAAAAGGTAAGATTGGGAGTATCAAAAATACTCAAAAGATTACCAGTGCGATGGAAATGGTTGCTGCGTCTAAAATGAAAAAGGCGCAGGAACGTATGGCTTCTGGCCGTCCATATGCACAAAATATGCTTAAAGTGATTGGTCACATTGCAAACGGTAACCTTGAATATCGCCATCCATATTTGGAAGAGCGTGAAGTCAAGCGCGTCGGTTACATTGTGATTTCCACTGACCGAGGCTTATGTGGTGGCTTGAACACCAATGAATTTAAGCTCGTCACCCAAGACGTCAAAAAATGGCGTGAACAGGGTGTAGAAGTGGATTTCGCTGCATTAGGTTCTAAAGCGTGCAGTTTCTTCAACCGTTTTGGTGGCAAGTTGCTTGCTGCTGAATCTGGTTTAGGTGACAAGCCGTCTGTGAGCGATGTAGTGGGTGTTGTACGCGTTATGCTTAAAGCGTACGACGAAGGACAAATTGACCGAGTATTCTTGGTATTCAATGACTTCGTTAACACCATGACACAGAAACCTGTGATCAATCAGTTATTGCCTTTGCCAAAGTCAGAAGACGAAGAATATCAACATCGTTGGGACTACATCTACGAGCCAGATCCAAAAGAAATTTTGGAAGCACTAATGGTTCGTTACATTGAGTCTCAGGTGTATCAGGGTGTTGTAGAAAACGCGGCGTCAGAACAAGCTGCGCGAATGGTTGCCATGAAGGCAGCAACCGACAACGCCGGTAACCTCATTGATGAGTTACAACTGGTATATAACAAAGCGCGTCAGGCTGCAATCACACAAGAAATCAGTGAGATTGTTAGCGGTGCCGCAGCGGTGTAGGCAAAGGTTTAAAAGAGATAACGAGGACAAATTATGAGTCAAGGTAAGGTCGTCCAAATCATTGGCGCCGTTGTGGATATTGAATTTCCACAAGATGCGGTACCAAGAGTTTATGACGCACTACGAGTTACCGAAGGTGACTTGTCAGGTCTAACCCTGGAAGTGCAACAGCAATTAGGTGGCGGTGTTGTTCGTGGCATCGCACTAGGTACTACTGACGGACTAAAACGTGGTCTTACAGTAGAAAATACCGGTAACCCAATCATGGTTCCAGTTGGTACGAAGACACTAGGTCGTATCATGGACGTATTGGGTAACCCAATCGACGAAGCAGGCCCAATTGGTGAAGAAGAGCGTATGTCTATTCACCGTGAAGCGCCTAGCTACGAAGATCAGTCTAGCTCGGTAGAACTACTAGAAACTGGTATCAAAGTAATCGACTTGGTTTGTCCATTCGCTAAGGGTGGTAAAGTTGGTCTATTCGGTGGTGCGGGTGTAGGTAAAACTGTAAACATGATGGAACTTATCCGTAACATCGCAATCGAGCACAGCGGTTTCTCAGTATTCGCAGGTGTTGGTGAGCGTACTCGTGAGGGTAACGATTTCTATCACGAAATGAACGATTCAAACGTACTTGATAAAGTATCGCTTGTATACGGTCAGATGAACGAGCCACCGGGTAACCGTCTACGTGTTGCACTTACCGGTCTAACTATGGCTGAGAAGTTCCGTGACGAAGGTCGTGACGTTCTATTCTTCGTAGATAACATCTATCGTTATACACTAGCAGGTACTGAAGTATCAGCACTTCTAGGTCGTATGCCATCTGCGGTAGGTTACCAGCCTACTCTTGCAGAGGAAATGGGTGTACTTCAGGAACGTATTACGTCAACGAAGACTGGCTCAATCACGTCAATCCAAGCGGTATACGTACCTGCGGATGACTTGACTGACCCATCTCCAGCGACAACCTTTGCTCACTTGGATGCAACGGTAGTACTTTCTCGTGATATCGCCTCTCTTGGTATCTACCCTGCGGTAGACCCACTAGATTCAACGTCTCGTCAGTTAGACCCACTAGTAATCGGTCAAGAGCACTACGACGTAGCACGTGGCGTACAGACTGTTCTTCAGCGTTATAAAGAGCTGAAAGACATCATCGCGATCCTAGGTATGGACGAACTATCTGAAGAAGACAAGCAAGTAGTATCACGTGCTCGTAAGATTCAGCGTTTCCTATCTCAGCCGTTCTTCGTAGCAGAAGTATTTACCGGTGCACCTGGTAAATATGTTTCTCTAAAAGACACAATCAGTGGTTTTAAAGGCATTCTAGACGGTGAGTATGATCACCTTCCAGAGCAAGCCTTCTACATGGTTGGTTCTATCGAAGAAGCGCTAGAGAAAGCCAAGAAAGCATAATAGCGGGGCTAGCATTAGCTAGCCTAGCATCATGCTAACGTACCTAATCAGGAGGTTCACATGGCAATGACAGTACATTTGGACGTAGTAAGCGCGGAGAAAGCGATTTTCTCAGGACGCGTTGAATCGATTCAGGTGACAGGTAGCGAAGGTGAATTGGGTATTAACCCAGGTCACGCGCCACTTATCTCTGCTATTAAACCTGGTATGGTGCGTTTGGTTAAACAGCACGGTGAAGAAGAAGTTATCTATGTTGCAGGTGGTGTACTAGAAGTACAGCCTAACAACATTACCGTACTGGCTGATACCGCGGTTCGAGCTGAAGATCTTGACGAGCAGGCAGCACAAGAAGCCAAACGACGTGCAGAAGAGCACATCGCCAATCCAGGCGCTGACTTTAACTATGCAGAAGCAGCTCACGAGCTTGCAGAAGCAATTGCACAACTTCGTCTTATTCAGAAGTTACGCAAGTAAAAAGCACAGCTTTGAAAAAACCCGCCAACTGGCGGGTTTTTTATTGTCGAACGAAAAGTAAACGTTCACATTCCCTTACGTTTATTTATATTGCTTACGCAGGCTTTAAAGCTTAAGGTTGTGATGTTATCAGTAGCCCATGGGTATGCTTCTTTCGAGTTTATTAAATTAATTGAAAGCAGGAAGAGCTACCTTTAAATAATTATTTAAATAATGAAATTAAATCCATATTCAAATGCGCATAACGGTGTATTTATAGGATTGTATCCATTCTTATTGGTTGTTGTTCTTCTAGTTGTACACTACGTTAGTGGTGCTTTAGCGCTGGATAGTGACGGAAGCGTTCGCGAACAGAGAGACTTTAACTCTGCAATTGCCATGACTTTGCTTTCTGGGTATTTTTGGTTTTGTTTACAATTGAATCATAAGAATGTACTAAGCACACTGATCTCAATGTTGGTAAAAACAAATCAATTGAGTCATTTGAGTCAGCATAGGCAAAAACTTTTCACAAAATTTCAGCTACACATCATAAATAGCCTCATTACTGCTGTTTTTGCGACGGTAACGTACGTAATTATAGAAAACCTCCTTTTTTCCGAGGTAAAGTGGTATCAATACGTGATTACAGGATGTGCAGTACTTTTTTGGTTTTTGTTTTTTCTCTTTTTAATTCAATCAACGTCAAACGTAAACTATTTAAAAAAGTACGTACTAAGTCAGACTGAGAACTACATTGACTATTTAAACTCTCTCTCCTCTTTGGCCCGTTTATCCTTAATTAACGCGACTTTGTCCATTGGAGCATTTTCTCTTTTCCCAATATTTTGGGTTAACAAAAACGTTCCTTTTTTAGATATTGCTATGACGTTACTGTTTTTATCCATTATCGCGTTTTACCTATTTCATCCTGTTCTAAAATTACAATCTAAGTGGCTTCAAGGTAAAAATAAAAAATGTGAAGAACTTAATGTATTAGTAAATAAAGAGATATCTTCAGAAAAGCTAGTGTTGTACGAACAAGATTTAGAAAGGATAAATTCGCTATCGATGAACCTATTCGGGGTTAAAGATAAAATAAGGTTTATTGCGTGCGTATTATTAATAACTGTTTCTTGGGGTATGGTTCTAATTTTCTCTTATGAATAAAGTTAACTTACTAGAAAACCTAACGTATCCCTTACTGCTTGCAACCTCCATGATCGTACTACACATTATTGGCGGCACCATACAGTTAGATATCGCCTCTCTGGATGCACAGAGAGATTTTAATACTGCAATCGGAACATCACTGCTTAGTGGCGCGTTTCTTTTATCTATTAGAGTCATTCAAAAGAGTGTTGCCAAGCATCTTTTGCTTATCCTTGAATTAACTAAACGACGTCATGATTTTTGGCTACATAGAAAAGCTTTGTCAGAGCAATTTAAAAAACACCTAATTTGGTCAGTGTCTTTAGGTTTTATAATGCCTATATTGTACATGGTAACTGAAGGACTGATCTCAAGAATTAACGAGAAAGAGGTCTTCATCGTTGCAATGGGAGCTATACCTTTCTGGTTACTCATGTCCCTATATATATTCCAAATAACGACAGTAAACCGGCACCTAAGGACATTTCTCGATACTGAAGGTATGGAGCTTATCGTCAAAATAAGGATGTATAAAAGTGTAATAACCGTTGCCGCTATCACTATAGCCACAACATTATTGGTGTTCTTGATAATGCCTGTATTTTGGATAAATTTATCGGTTCATCTGTTTGATATGGTTTTTATATCTTCATTATGCCTGTTTTTAACACTCCTACTCGTTTCGCCGTTAATCAATTATTATCGTAAATTAGGTAAGACAAAGCTGTTACTGGCGAGCGATTTAGATAGAAGGATAGATCGCCTAATCAAAGAAAGCGTGACGTCAGAAAGAAGCAAAGAAATAGAATATTTACTTGGCCTGAAAGAAAAATACTGCAATTCTAATTTTACTGCGTGTATAGATAAAGGTTAATGTAGCTAAGTGAATCAGCGAGCTTAAGCTGAAACACTTGCATGTTGCCTTCTACCTAACTGTATTGAGATTACCACTGTGCGAATATACGGCGATAAACGTTCTGGAAACTGCTACAAACTCGAATTGCTTCTTTCTCTATTAGGCAAAGCCTGTGAATGGGTTGATGTTGATATTATGAAGGGGGAGACCAGAGCGCCGTCCTTTCTTGAAAAAACGCCTAACGGTAAAATTCCCATACTTGAACTCGATGACGGAAGGGTGTTGTCAGAGTCAAACGCTATCATGCATTACCTTGCTTCTAATACGCCCTACGTTCCCTCTTCCCCCTATCACTTTGCGCAACTGTTACAGTGGCAGTTTTTCGAACAGTATAGCCACGAACCCTATATCGCCGTTGCCCGCTACATCAATATCTATTTAGGGTTGCCTGATGACAGAAAAGCGGAATATGAGTCTAAGCAAGCGGGTGGATACCGAGCGCTTGAGGTAATGGAACATCAACTTAATAACACACCCTATTTGATAGGCGATACCATTAGCTTAGCTGATATATCACTGTTTGCTTATACCCATGTAGCTCATGAAGGCGGCTTCGACTTGTCGGCGTACCCTGCTATTCGCCATTGGATAAGTTTAATTAAAGAGCACGAAGGCTTTATACCAATGAACATTTAGAAAAGCCTGTGGCCTTTTAAGCGTTAGATTTGTCTTCTATGGGACTTTGGCCCTCGCCAATGTTTTTGTAAGGCACACTGTGCTTCGTGAAGTGCAGATACGTCGGTTTTTTCTAAACAACTTATCGCATAGGCCGTCGCTTCGAGTGTAGAGAGCGCGTGCTCTAATTTTGTGTGGCGGATTGCATAATTAGACGTTGGCGCCGACGAAAAGTGAAATGTAGGCAAAGTAGCGAGCCATGGATGTTGTTTAACTATGCCGAATGCCTGTTTCCAACTGCCGTCTATTAACAACAAGGTAGACAATTGCTTTAGTCTTTCTGGTGCAGTTCTTTCTATCGGCATACTGGTATCACTGGGATACATGAGTGCTGTATGTTCTAGAGAGCACTCGTTGGGCAAGCTACCCATAGCTTGCGCATCATTTGTAAGAACAATACGACTTGTTGGAATACACAAAGAAATTAGCCTTGCAGTATTTTTCGCATGATAGGCTTCTTTTTCATGCTGAATAATGATGATATTCAATGACGTATTCACAGTGCTAATATGGACGCAGATACACGTTGCTTCGGGGTATCCACATTTTTTACAATAAAGGCGCATTACCTAATTTCTCTACCTTTTTTTACAATGTTAACTGCGTTTATTTATCGCAATCACCTATTTAACAGCGCAACTTACCAGATAGGATAATATACAACATGGCAGGTGAAGCCGTACAATCTAGAGTAGAGAAAACGCTTTCTTACGTACCATCAGGACATGTAATTAGTTACGGCCAACTCGCTGATTTATGTGGGTTACCTGGCAGAGCAAGAATGATGGGAAAATGTTTAAGAGAGATAAACATAGACTGTAACTGGCATCGAGTATTACGTAGTGACGGAAAAATTGCTTTTCCTGCTGGCTCGGAAAAAGCAGAGGAGCAACGACAGCGTTTAACAGCGGAAGGTGTTGTAGTTAAAAATAACCGGGTCAATATGAGAAAATTCGCATGGATGCCAGATTTACACACTATACTGGTAGAGTTAGAGTATTAGGGTTTGCAGTTATGAAACTCCTTAATAGCACCGAACTGCATTTGGAAAATAGTGTTGTGCATTTAGAATGATTAAAAAGATTACGATAGATCAGCTAATACCGGGTATGTTTGTTCATCAAATACTAGAGCAAAAAGGTACTTTAACAGTTAAAAGCCAAGGGCGTGTTATATCAAACGATGTCGTTAATGTATTGAAAAAGCAAGGCGTAAAAACATTAGCAATCGATACTGAGAAAGCATTTGATCCTAGTAATAATTCGACTTCTTCTACGGGCAATAGTAAGCCGAATAATTCGAATAAGACTGAAAAAGCTAAAAAAGTTTCCCTTGAAAATGAGCTAACGAGGGCATCTAAACTTCACGAACAAGGCAAAGCGATTCAAAAGCTTTTGCTTGCTAGTGTTCAAAAGGAAACACCTTTTGATGCAAGCATTCCAAAAGCATTTTCGAGCAAGTTGGTGGAGTCAGTTGATAGAAATCCTGATGCGCTGCTTTGCTTAACTAAAATTCGCGAAAAAGATGATTACTTACTAGAACACTCCCTTAACGTTGCTATTCTGTTAGCGAATTTTGGCAAGTTTTTAGGTATGTCAGAAGAAGAGGTTCAAGATCTTTCTTACGCGGGTTTTTTGCATGATTTAGGAAAGATAAAAATTCCAGATGAAATACTTCATAAACCAGGTCGCTTAACAGATAGCGAAATGGATATTATGAAGGGGCATGTAAAGCACGGCGTAGACTATCTAAAAGAAACAGACATAGCGCAACCGCTTATACAGGCGATTAGTGAACACCATGAACGTTTAGACGGTCTAGGCTACCCAGCCGGAACCAAGGGTGACGACATTAGCAAAGCAGGACGTATGTTGGCTATCGCAGATATGTACGATGCGCTGACTGCGGATAGGGTCTACAAAGCAGGTATGTCTAGCCAAAAAGCATTCTCTATTTTAATGAATGATGCCCCCACCCGACTTGATAAGTCACTTGTTCAGCAATTCATAAAATGCTTAGGTGTTTATCCCGTAGGTAGCCTAGTATTACTGTCTAATGAAAGGCTAGCTATGGTACTGGAACAGAAAGGTTCACCTCTTACACCATTGGTAAAGGTTTTCTATTCCGTCCGTAACAGTCATTATTTAACACCGAAAGATATTGACCTATCTATAGATAAAACCGTAAGCATCACAAAGGCTGTTATCGCTTCAGACTACAAAATAGATGTAAATGCATTCTTTGAGCGTTCAGTTTCGGTTGGTTAAAACGTTACTTATTGGCAACACAGTGTAGAGTTTACACTGTGTCGCTCCATCTCTTTTCTCTCATTTTACAAAAATAAACGCATTTGTTTAGCTTGGGTTCAGAATGTGTCATTTAGAATTTATCGAGATTAGCTAATCAGGATAAGAAGGACTCGTCGTTTATCACTGATCTAACAGCAATAATTTTTTAATTCTAAAATATAGATAGTAGTATCAATACCCTGCTACCTATCTCGAAAATAATGAGTGGAACGTTAATTGCTAAACCTGAGTATAAGGTTAAGGAATTAATAAAAGTTTTTATACAAAGCCTATTGAGAGTGGCAATGGACATCTGGCACTTCTCAATGCTGGGCTTTTAATCGAAAAAGAGGAAGTTATGAAAAAGACTCTTGCTGTAAGTTTGATTGCTGCATCATTAACGGTGGCTGGTTGTGCAAATGACCCTAACAATACGCAAAAAGGCGCTGCAATCGGCGCTGTAGTAGGCGCACTGCTTGGTAAAGCTACTGGCGATAACGATAAAAGTCGCTATGCGTGGGGCGCTGCGGTAGGCGCTATCGCAGGCGGTGCAATTGGTAATTACATGGATAAACAGGAAGAAGAACTTCGAAGCGAACTTTCTGATACTGGTGTTCAAGTGGTACGTGAGGGCGATAATCTGCGATTGATCATGCCTGGAGATATTACATTTGCTACAGATAGCTCGAGCATTAGCCCTAACTTTAACCCAGTGCTTCAAGATGTTGCTAAAGTCGTAAACAACTACGAAAAAACCGTATTGATGATTAAAGGCCACACTGATGATACGGGGTCAGAGCAGTATAACCAGTCTTTATCTGAGCGTCGTGCAGGTGCAGTTAAAAACTTACTGATTAACTACTCAGTTAACCCCACACGTATTACCACTGTCGGCATGGGCGAATACTCGCCAAAAGTGCCTAACAACAGTGCGGCAAACCGTTCTATGAACCGTCGCGTTGAGATGGAAATTCAGCCGCTTACCCAATCTAATACCTAATGCCTAGTACGTAAGCGAAAGCGCTAAAAGCCCCGTATTAAAGCGGGGCTTTTTCGTTGTCCATTGTTTTAATTTGTTCGGCAACGCTGTCAGCTATTGAGTTAGGAATCGGTATAGCTAGATGGTATTGTGCTAGCTTCCAATCCTCGCCAACTTTTATCAGAACACCAGTCCCCCTTGTTTCGCCTAAACTCTTATTGTCTAGCAACTCGTCGAACCAAGCTATATTGCGGTCTGGCGAAAAATAGATGTGTCTATCTCTAGGGTAATACGTCCATCCCGTACCTTTATCGAAATGGGGTTTCGCATAGGCTTTAAACGTTTCTTTATCCCAAACTTCCGACGCGTCAGTACCAATGAATATGGCATTTTCGTGATACAAGCTGAAATACGCTTTAAAGTTAGCAACGGACGCATTGTGATGCAGCGCATCAAGGGTTCGATTTACAGTGGCTTCGGCAGTATTGGCAATGACCTTTGTTCCTACCCCTAAACAAAGCCATACCAAACCCAACAAAAAATGTTTCATGATTTTTCCCCAAACTTTCCGCGTTATGCTGATAAATCTACTGTGCCTACATCGGAAGTAAACTCCTATTTTTCGATAACCTAACGTCTTAGGTGATTCATTTGTAGTTTAACTGAAAGATAAATGTAGCTTAGAGCTTAGCTTGTCTAATTAGCAGGGGTAAATGCGCTCTCGATTACAAAGGGAATTTATATAGTTCGGAGGCGTCCGATACTTATACACGATGCTGACGTTTTGCCATGTTCCACATGGAACAGGCTCTATATGCTATTTTCCCATAACCATATGGGCTACAGTTCAGATTGGTTCCGCTTACAATATATAAATAGATTTTTCTTTGTACTTCTGCAGCAGTAGAGATTTACAAATTATCTTAGCCATCATACTTCATAGTAGATTCACGCAGTATAAGCGTGGGCTCGAAGCTCAGTTTAACGTCATTAGCTTGCCCATAAACTTTGTTTAAAATGTATTTTGCTGACATCTCGGCCATGTTAGCAACAGGGTTACTTACCGTCGTAAGTCGGGGAAATACATGATGTGCGAAAACGACGTCATCGAAACCAACAATTGATAGGTCGTGAGGAAGACTCATACCCAAATCTCGGGCGCAGCTTATTGCGCCTGACGCCATCCAATCGTTAGCACATACTAATGCGGTAAATGGTTGGTCGCGAGCCATAAGTTCCAATAACCCAAGCTTTCCGTCTTCCTCAGTATAATTGCCTTCAAAGACGAGTTCGGAGTTAACTAAAAGCCCAGCTTCAGACAGCGCACGATTGTGCCCTTCCAAACGCAGTTTGGCGTCTCGCTTTTCTATTGGACCTGATATATACGCAATGTTTTTATGGCCTAATTCGAGTAAGTGGCGGGTGGCAAGATATCCCCCTTTTTCATTATCCAGCGTAGTGCACGCTTCAGAGAGACCTTCGACTTGCCTGTTAACTAAAGCAATAGGAAGTTTGGACTGATTAAGTTCTAATAAGTATTCATCTGACAGCGCCTCGGCGTGCATGATAAGTGCGTCGCAATTACGGCTTATTAAGAATTCGACCGCATCTTTTTCAGTTTCTAAGCAGTTTCGCCCTACAGTAATGATGACGTGCTTATCTGCAGCACGTAACGTTGATTCTACTGCCTGCATCAAGTCGCCAAAAAAAGGAGCGTTTAGTTCAGGTACAAGCACACCAATGCTGTCTGTTCGGCTATTAGCCAAAGAGCGGGCGACGGAATTTGGACGGTAGTTTAATTCTTCTACTGCTTTTTCCACCCGTTCTCGCAGCACCTTATTTACCGAGGCTTTTCCGTTTAAAACGCGGGATACGGTAGATAGAGAAACACCTGCGCGCTCGGCAACTTGGTAAATGGTAGGCACGTGTAAAAACCTCGTTTCTTAAATCAATCACTTAACGTGTTTGTATTATGCCGTTATAAGCGGTTGTTCGCTACGTCGAGTAAGCAAAGCTTTAGTGACTTCTCGCTGTTTCTCATCATTTAAAGGGTACAAACAGATAAGAGCTGCTCCAGCGAAGCCGAATAACGCAGGTATCCAACTCATCAATGACTTCATACCAGGAAGAGATTGGTTGATAGTATTGACATCGAGCCCGTTGTAACCGTAGCTGCCCAGCACCAATAGTACTAAAGCACCTGCAAAGCCCCCCCCTGTCTTTTGGACAAAAGAGCCCGCTGAATAAACCAAACCTGTCGCTCTACGTCCGGTTTTATACTCACTATAGTCCGCGGAGTCGCCCAGCATAGAGAAAAATAAGGTAGGTAAAATAGCTGCAAAAAATTCGGCACTGCAGCCAAGAATGAATATTCCGATCACATTACCTTGGGGCACAAAGTAAATGCCGCAGGTTAGTAAGCTACTCGCTAAAAGCGCGACTATAAAAAGCTTCTTTCGTCCCATTATTGAAGATAGCTTAGCCGTAGTTAGCGCACCAAATATGGATACCACGAGTAGAGCAATGAAGAAGTACCCTGTGAGTAGCTCATTTCCCATATAATATTTAAAGTAA
This sequence comes from Alteromonas sp. HB246098, assembly GCF_054890645.1. Taxonomy (NCBI): domain Bacteria; kingdom Pseudomonadati; phylum Pseudomonadota; class Gammaproteobacteria; order Alteromonadales; family Alteromonadaceae; genus Alteromonas; species Alteromonas sp. HB246098. The sequence continues at coordinate 62,589 of NZ_JBTZUG010000004.1, forward strand.
TAAGCAATAACGCCATATTTGATACCGTTAAACATCATGGTCAAAAACCCCATTCCCAAGAGTATCAACCAAGGTTTGTTTGACAGTAAATCGATAATATCCTGCTGTGAGCGGGTGTTCATAGATTCTGGGCGACGAGTTAGCTGTTTAATTGCTATGGAGGTGAACACCATAACAGCAATAAAAATCACGCCAGTTAGTATATCGCGGAAATAGAAAAAGGCTGTTATCGCTAAAAGTGGAATTAAAATTAGTGGCAGCTGTTTAGCTAAATCAGAAAGTTCAGATGACAAAGGGCGAGAGCATTGAGATGATTTTTGTATGGTCACACGCTCCTTTGTGGTGAATACGGTAATGCACATCAACGCAACCAACAAGGCAGCAAATAGCCACATCGTATACTGATAGCCAGTCGCATCGTTACCTTTTCCTAACCAATTTACTAGCATGGGCAAGCAGCCCATAACTACTAAACCACCTAAAAAAGCGCCAGCAAAGCGAAACCCAGATAGACTTGTTCGTTCCCTATCGTCAGTGGTCATTACACCCATTAGCGCTGAGTAAGGCACATTATTAACCGTATACGCCAGTGTAAGTCCGATGTAAGTAAGGTAGGCATAAACAAGCTTGCCAGGGTAGGAAAGTTCTGGTGTAGTAAAACAAAGGATCATAAAAAGGCCAAGAAATGGCGTTGAGCCTAGTATCCATGGCCGAAACTTTCCCATTTTGGTTTGTGTTCTGTCGGCAATCATCCCCATAATGATATCGGTAACGCCGTCTGAAAGACGAACCACGAGGAACAACATGGCCGCGGCGGCTGCAGTAATACCAAAGGTATCGGTATAGAATACTGCAAGGTAGGCAAGCGCGCCTCGCCAAACTAAGTTAGCAGCAGCATCGCCCATTCCATAACCTATTTTTTCTTTTATAGTCAGTTTATGGTCCATCGTTTTTTCCAATATCACTATGTTCTACTTGCTAGCAAAGTTTTGTAAGCATTTGCGCTAAGTTTTGGTGTGCGCTTCTGGGTCTCAAAATCAACGTAAACGAGGCCAAATCGTTTTTCATAACCTTCTGCCCATTCAAAGTTATCCATGAGGCTCCATGCGAAGTAACCGCTCACTTTTACTCCTTCTTTGACTGCCTTATGGACCATATTTAAATGCTCATCGTAATATTTAACACGGTCCACATCGTTAACTTTGCCGTCTATTAATTTATCTGCCATAGCAGCGCCGTTTTCAGTAATGAAAATAGGAGGCAGCGTGTACCGCTCATTTAATGACGTAAGTAAATCATAAAGTGCTTTTGGATAGATTTCCCACCCAATATCGGTTAGCGGCCCTTGGTGAGGGTGTTCGAAAAACAATGCGTTTTTTTCATTCGGCGCTGAATAGTGTAAACGCGTGTAGAAGTTAACACCTAAGAAGTCGATAGGCTGGCAAATAATCTCCAAATCCCCTGCTTCTATCGGTGGTCTGTTTGCTTCGTCTAGCTCAAATAAGACTTCAGGATAGCTTCCCTCCATTACTGGCTGCATATACCACTGATTGATATATTCATCAGCTTTGCGGGTGGCTAATAAGTCTTCTGATTTCTGTGTGGCGGGGTAGCATGGCGTGAAATTCAATACTATACCGGCTTCACTGTTTGGAACGTTTTCTCGAAGTGTTTTTATACCTAAACCATGAGCTAGCAAAATGTGGTGAGCTGCAGTGCGTCCATTCTTCGTTCCCGTCCTGCCCGGCGCATGTACGCCAATTTCATATCCGAGATAAGCACTGCAAAATGGTTCATTGAAGGTGGCGTAAGAAAAAACGTTTTCACCAAGAGCACGGGAAATTTTATCCACATAGTTTTGGAATTCATAAGCCGTTTGTCTGTATAGCCATCCGCCTTTGTCTTCTAAATATTGCGGCAGATCCCAATGATAAAGTGTTACGAATGGCTTAATGCCCTTGTCGTTTAGGGCATCAATTAATGTTTTGTAGAAGGCTACGCCTCTAGGGTTTAACTCACCGTTTTGCGTCATGACGCGAGGCCAAGAAATAGAGAAGCGGTAAGCGTCTACATTAAGGTCTAACAGAATCTCGAAATCTTCTCTCCAACGCGCAATGTGCTCGCAGGCCACATCGCCATTAGAATGATCGGCAATTGCAGAAGGACGCTCGCAAAATCTATCCCATATACACTCTAGGCGATTTTCTACATCACCTTCAATTTGGAAGCTTGAGGTAGCGGTTCCATAAAGAAATGATTGCTTTAACAAAGGACTGTCTGCGGGCAGAGAAATACTGTGCATAATAGATAACCTCTTTTCTTCCTGCGCAAAGACCATATTGCGCAGTAAAGCAGTATGATAAATTTTTAATAGAGGTGAGTTATAGCACAAATAAAATACAATTAGAAAGCGCTTTCTCAATATAATGTCATTTTTAAGTTAACAGATATAGGGGTGGTCAATTATCTGACATAAATAAAAAATAGTGAGTCAAAATCAATCTTTTATATTATGTTTATGAATTTAATATCTTTTTTACTTTAATTTTATTGTTCATTAGTTTAGAGAAGCACACTCCCTGTGAAATTATTGTAAAAAATGTGTTGATCTAATTCATTTGTTGAATTAATGTTCGGAAAGCGCTTTCTTATCGAGGTTTTTTTGTTCGTTTTTTGAGAAAGCCCTTTCTGAAGCGCTAAAGGTTCAAACACACTTATATAACAGATGAAAGAGAGAGCGATCGTGACACACAAAACACCACACAAAAGTAAAATCGCAACAAGCTTGTCGTTAATACTGGGAACCACATTAAGCAGTGGCGTTATGTCACCGGTCGCCGCACAAGATTCGAACAGCGATATTGAAGTGATTCAGGTATCCGGTATCAGAAGCAGTGTTCAAGAGTCGATGGGAATAAAGCGTGACTCGTCGGGCGTTGTCGATGCCATTTCAGCGGAAGACATCGGAAAGTTTCCAGATACGAACTTAGCTGAATCCCTTCAGCGGATAACAGGTATCTCAATCAGTCGAAATAATGGTGAAGGTAGCCAAGTCACTGCCCGTGGTTTTGGACCTGATTTTAACATGGTCACCTTAAACGGTAGGACCATGCCAGGCTCTGCTTTACCTGGAGGTGGCGGGACGCCAACTTCTCGTGCGTTCGATTTTTCTGACCTTGCTTCTGAAAGTGTGCGGGCAGTGGAGGTGTATAAAACGGGCAGAGCGAGCATTGCCACGGGAGGTATAGGTGCAACGGTTAACATTCGAACTGCTCGCCCATTTGATGCAGCAGACAACGGTATAACTGCTAGTGTTGGTGCTAAAGCCTTGCACGATACAACAAATCGCGTGGGTGATGATGTTACGCCAGAACTGTCAGGATTTATTAATTATCTTAATGACGATAATACATTTGGCGTCACATTTACGGGCTCTTTCCAGCAGCGCGACAGTGCAGCACAAGGTGCATTTGTTAATCAATGGAGAGTAAATCCTTTCGATGGAACTGTTCCTCAATCTCCAGACCCAGCGAACCCAGACAGCGGTGACCCTGTTGTATTAAATAATGCGCCAGCTATGGGACAACTGTTTGCTATTCCTTCTGACCTTCGTTACTACATGGCAGACCGAGAGCGTGAGAGAACCAATGCACAGCTAACGTTCCAATTTGCGCCCTCAGAAAAAATGACGGCTACGCTTGATTATACTTATTCGAAACAAGATCTTTATGAAGCGCGTGCTGAACAGTCAATTTGGATGGACGATAGGTATTTCGCTGAGCTAACTTTCGATGATGAAGCAGTTAAAACACCAATATTAATTTCACAAGAGCGCCGTGATTTGCTTCCTCGCGATTTAGGCCTAGCGCTACAAGAACTTAACCAAGTAAACGAAAATAAATCGATTGGCCTAAACCTTGAGTACTTCGTTAACGATGACTTTACGCTGGTTTTTGATCTTCATAACTCGTCAGCTGAAGGCCGCCCAGATGCCCCTTATGGGACGTGGACAAACTTAGGGCTAGGTGCAAATGTGGTTAAAGGGCAAGGCGTCGACTTTAGCGGCGATTTCCCTGTTATGTTTGTTGATTTTGACGATGCCGCGCGGGACAACTTGAACGGTAACGGCGTGTTAGATCAAGATGATGTGGGCACGTCAATTTTGGATATGAACTTTTCATCGCAAGATACTGAAATTACTCAAGCCCGTCTTGATGGGTCTTATACGATGGACACAGGAAGCATTAACTTTGGTATAGAGTCGCGTTCTATGGAAAGTACATCGCTTCAGTCACTAACGCGCCACACAATGGGTAATTGGGGTATAGAAAACCCTGGTGAATTACCTTCAGGCTCGCTAACTCCGCTCGATTTAGCAAGCGAATTTGATGACTTCAATACCGATGGTATGTTTTCTCAAGGTTTTACTGGGAGCGTGGCTGAGATTGGTGCATTTGCAGCGCAGCAGTATGGTTTTGACTTAGTTGCTAACAACCCGTTTGCTACCAACAGAACTATTGAAGAAGATATTACCGCCGTTTACTTCGAGCTAGACTTATCGGGCGAATTAAACGGAATGGAATATAACCTTCTGACCGGTGTACGCTACGAAAATACCGATGTTACTTCAATTGCAAATATTAGTTTGCCCAGCGGTATAGCATGGGAAGGAAATAACGATTTCAATGTACGCTTCGGTAGTGAAATGGAAGACGTTGAAGTGGAAGCCAGCTATGACCATGTGCTTCCTGCGTTAGACTTCGATATTGAAATTATTGAAAATGTGATTGCTCGATTCTCTTACAGCAAAACAATTGCGCGCCCTACCTATAACAATCTAAGTGCTGCTGCGTCAGTGTCGCCGCAAAGTGGACCTACGCTGCTTACCGATAGTATTACTGCAACGGCGAGTTCTGGTAACCCATCTTTGATACCGCTTGAGTCTGATAATTTAGACCTATCTGTTGAGTACTATTTCGATGAAACAAGCTATGTATCAGTGGGCTTTTACGACAAGCGGGTGAAAAATTTCATAGGTAATGAACAAGTTGAAGAGAACGTATTCGGCCTAAGAGATGTGACAAATGGCCCGCGCGCAGAAGCTGCGCGTGCAGAGTTAGAAGCCCGTGGAATACCGGTAAACGATACATCTCTCTTTAATATGGTTGCTGCCATAGAAAACGGTATTGAATATGACTCATTAACCGATGAACAATTTGAGCAGCAGTTCGATATTCTACCGAACAGCGACGACCCTCTCATCACTTTTATCAACTCAAAGCCAGTGAACAATAAAGCCGCAAATATCTATGGCTTTGAAGTAGCTGCGCAACACTTCTTTGGCGACAGTGGTTTTGGTGTGTTAGCGAACTACACGTCTGTTAAAGGTGATATCGGGTTTGACAATGAAGCGGCACCCTCAATTACTCAGTTCGCGCTAGTGGGATTAAGCGACACTGCAAACCTAGTATTCATGTACGAGAAAGACGCGCTGCAAGCTCGTATTGCATACAACTGGCGTGACAAGTTCTTAGACACTACGTCTCAGTATATTAATGAGCCGGGCTATACCGAAGCTTATTCACAAATTGATTTGAGTATCTCATACGATATAACCGAAGATTTAACAGTGGCCTTCGAAGGTATCAATATTACTGAAGAAAATATTCGTCGCCATGGACGCACCAGTGCAATGCTTTGGAACTTGGATGAGTTTGGCGCAAGGTATGCACTAAGTGCTAGATATACATTCTAAAAATTGGGGTGTGTTTGCCCGCTATAGCGCTTAGGGTTGCGCTTTAGCGGGCTTTTTTGTCATAGTGCTGTTTGAATAGTATACAAAAAGCTTCGACACGTGAGAGAAACAGAGCTTTTCAAGATAGCGTGGTTATCGTTTTATGAGTAATTCACAAAACCAATGCGGCCTACATCGGGTCGTCATTGTTGGAGGTGGTACTGCAGGGTGGCTTGCTGCTGGCGTTCTTGCAGCGAAGCTTAGCGAAAAACACTCGGTTACCCTTATTGAATCTCCTACGGTGTCATCCATCGGCGTTGGTGAAGGTTCATGGCCGTCACTTCGTGATACTCTTCTGGATATTGGCATTTATGAATCTGAATTTTTAACCCTATGCCAAGGTGCTTTCAAGCAAGGCTCTAGCTTTGTTAATTGGCGTAAAGGCGGGCACCACTATCATCATCCATTTACTATTCCAACGGGCTACAACGAACTTAATATTCATGCTTGTTGGCAAGCTTTTGCGCCTGACATGCCATACGAAGACGCCTTTTCTCTACAATCGACAATGTGTGCAGCAGGCAAGGCGCCAAAGCAAATTGCTACGCCCGACTATGCTCATGTGCTTAATTACGGTTACCACTTTGACGCCACAAAGCTCGCTGATTTATTGAAAAAGCACTGTGTAAACAAGCTGAGCGTTGAACACGTTATAGGTCATATTGCCTCAGTCACTTCACATCCAAATGGCTACATTGAAAAAGTCGTAACAGAATGTGGGCAGGAGGTGTCTGGCGATTTGTTTATCGATTGTTCTGGTAACAACGGTTTGCTTATTGATAAACATTTTAATGTTCCGTGGGCACCCGTTAAGTGCGCCATGCTTAACGATAGAGCCATAGCCTTGCAAGTGCCTTATGCAGACAATGATAACGAAATAAAAAGTACCACTGTGGCTACTGCACAAACCTGTGGGTGGACGTGGGATATTTCATTGCAGCACCGGCGAGGTACTGGCCTGGTTTATTCTTCCCAATTCACAAGTGAAGAGCAGGCAAAGCAGGTCCTTATTGACTATGTTTGTGAACGTTGTTCTGGTGCAAATGAGCATGAACTTGCCTTTCGCACACTTTCTTTTGAGCCGGGCTACAGGTCAAAATTTTGGGTAAAGAACTGTTTAAGTTTAGGTATGTCTTCGGGTTTTGTTGAACCGCTTGAAGCATCAGCCATTGCAATGGTCGAGCTTGGCTTACGTATGCTCTGTGAGGCGTTTCCGCATAATAAAGAGCACATGGAAATAGTCAGTAAGCGCTATAACTCGCGCTTCGCATATCGCTGGCAGCGAGTTATCGACTTTTTGAAGCTACATTATGTGCTTAGTGATAGAGAAGAGCCTTATTGGGTAGCACAGAGAAGTGATGCTTCAATTCCTGACTCACTCGCTGAGCTGCTTAAACTGTGGAAGTATCAAAGCCCTTCACGCTTAGATCTTATCGAGAACGAAGAGGTTTTTCCTTCTGCTAGCTACCAATATGTTTTGTACGGGATGGGCTTTACTACGTTAGGGCCGCCACTACGTTTAAACGAAAAAGATAAGCGTAAAGCCCTGCATCTTAGTGAAACGTTACAACAGACTAAAAATACCTATTTGCAGGGCCTACCAACTAATAATACGCTGCTCAAAGATATCGCAAATCGCTATTACAATGAGCAGAAACACCTTCACTCGCAAACTCAACGTCAGGACTATGGCAACGCTTGCGCTTCAAGTGAAGGTGATCGCGCTACAAATTTAAACAAAAATACCTCTTCATATAAAAAGGACACCTCATATGGCCGTATCGGGTTTAGATAGCAGTAACAATCAAACGCCCGTTAAGAACGTTGTTATTGCAGGTGGCGGTACTGCAGGATGGATGGCGGCCACGGCGCTGTCTCGGCTTTTGGGTAAGTCAATAAACGTTACGTTAGTCGAGTCGAAAGATATTGGTATTGTAGGTGTGGGCGAGGCGACTATTCCGCCTATTAGAACATTTCACAAGTTGCTTGGTATCGACGAAAAAGCCTTTATGCGCGCTACACAAGCCACGTTCAAACTGGGCATTGAGTTTGAAGATTGGCGCGAACAGGGTCACAGCTATATCCACTCGTTTGGCATTACCGGAAGAGAATGCTGGGCAGGAGAGTTTCATCATTTTTGGCTGCGGGCTAAAGAATATGGTTTCGGTGGTGAATTTGGTGATTATTGCCCTGAACTGATTGCCGCTAAGCAGAATAAATTTGCTACATCAGAAGCTATGCCGCTCAACTTTGCCTATCACTTTGATGCCGTCGCCTACGGTCGATTTTTAAAATCGTTAGCTTGCGAGGCTGGGGTGACGCACAAGGAAGGAGATATAGTAAAGGTCGATGTTTGCCCGCAATCAGGCAACATCCAGTCCCTTCAATTAGCAAGCGGAGAAGTGATAAACGGTGACTTCTTTATAGACTGTACGGGCTTTAAAGGGCTGCTTATTGAACAGGCGCTTCACACCGGTTACGACGATTGGCGACACTATCTTTTTTGCGATAAAGCAGTAGCCATGCAAACAGAACTTACTGCCCCACCTGTGCCATATACCAAAAGTGTGGCACACAGGGCGGGATGGCGTTGGCAGATACCACTTCAAGAGCGAATGGGCAATGGATTGGTATTTTGTAGCCGCTTTATGAGCGAAGAGGACGCCATTAATACACTTAAATCGCAGGTAACAGGCGCACCAATTAATGAACCTAGAGTCATTCGTTTTACGCCTGGTAAACGCAGGCGAGGCTGGAATAAAAACTGCGTAGCGCTAGGGCTATCCAGTGGCTTTATTGAGCCACTAGAGTCGACCAGCATCCATCTAATCATGACCGGCCTTATACGCTTAATGCGCCTATTCCCTTTTGATGGCATCAACCAAAGCGCAATCGATGAATACAACAACAAGTTTGATAGCGAAATGTCGGCCATACTCGACTTCATTGTTATGCATTACAAGGTTACACAGCGCGAGGACAGCCCTTTTTGGCAGCAATGCCAACGCATGGAGATTCCGCCGTCACTTAAACATAAATTGGCTTTATTTGCCGAAACTGGCCGCGTGTTTTTGGATGACGGAGATATTTTTCGTGTTGATTCCTGGACTCAAGTATTAATGGGCCAAGGCATGACGCCCAAGCAATATCACCGCGTAGCCGATGAGATGAGTGAACAGTCACTTAAGCAGTTTATGGCAGGGTTAAAGCAGCAGGTGGATAACCACGTAGCTAAACTTCCCTCGCACGAGGCCTTTTTAACACAGTATTTGAAATGAACTATTAGAAGCGTTAGTCGTTAATAACAAATAGTGCGTTAACGGTGAGCCGGGAAGCTTCTAACTAAAGAGTTACCAAACATACTGCATCAGCACCATACCCACATAGAAGTCTGGGCTTAGTGCTATCTAAATTGGGAAAAACGCAAACAAAGTACTGACAAAGATAATCCATTTTATAGTTGGCGGTAGTTTGTTACTGTAAATGACTGTTGCTTTACATTGAAACGGTAGATTTCTACCGAAACTGTGCTAATATTTTATACTAAACGGTAATAAACTACTGGATAGATGATGCAAACAGTCACACTGCAATTATTTAATCAAGGCCAATGGTGGGATGCTGCTACTTTGTGTTTTTCTGATGAGCGGATCAATGCAAGTTGTTCGCTGTATTATGAGCATGATTATATTGCTAAGGTCGCAAGCTATGAGCTTAAAGATTGCTGGGCATGCTCCGTCAATGCGCCTATTAGCATTGTTCCTAAAGACTACCCTCATTGGCCAGCTCTATTAGATGATATTTTGCCGGTGGGTAAGTCTCGAGATTGGTGGCTCAGTTATCTTAATGTCAGTCGCTCAGACGAGTTTCAACAAAATTACGCACTGTTGACTAATGCTTGTATGTCGCCCGTTGGTAATTTAAGAATAAAAGAAGCCGTACCGACAGAAGCTAATATCGACTCTCGCCGTTTTCCAATTGAGAACGTGATTTCATTACAATATGACTTTTTAGAGTATGCTAATGAACAAGGCGCCGCAGTAGGAGGGGCGACAGGAGCTGGTGGTGTTGCACCAAAACTGCTACTCATGCTTGAAGATGATAATGTTTTCATTGATGGGGACTTTGCAGGTAAGCCGTTGACCGCCACACCTTATCTAACCAAGTTTGCTAGAAATAGACGCTCAACTCGAGATAACAACATCTTAAAAGCTGAGGGCGTTTTTTATAAGGCACTTTCGGAGATTCTGAAGGGTACAAATGTTTCCACCATCGATGTTGAAAAGCTAAAAATATTAGAAGATAAACAAAGTGGCCAAGCTAGTTTATGGCTACCTCGCTTTGACGTCCGCATAGAAAGTGGTGTGGCTAGTCGTATTGGATTGGAAAGTATTTATTCAATCATTAATGCCGAGCCTGGCAGCTATCAAGATCATTTTGATGTGATGGAGACGGTGTGGCGAAGAATAAATTCTGCAACTCAAATGACGAAAAACGAATTTGCTAAGCAATATGTTGTTAGAGATTTTTTAAATATTGTTTTCGGTAACTCAGACAATCACGGCCGCAACATTTCATTTTTAAAATATGACGGCGATATTTGTTTTGCACCCATCTATGATTTTGCTCCTATGAAAGCCGATGAAGAAGGGATAACCCGTTTATTTAAGTGGGGGCGAAGTTGCGAAGTAGGTGGGCACGTTAATTTTTTAATCATTGCAGAGCAGCTTTCAGATTATTGTGAGCCTTATGAAATAATTTTATTTTTGCGGCAACTGGCAGAAAAACTAATCGACTTGCCTGAGAGGTTAAAAAGATTGCACTGCCCAGATGAGATATTGAATTTTCCGGCGATTGGTTTTAGTAACACTAAAACTAAGTTAGTAGCAATGGGAGTCTATGATGGTTAGGTTGACGGGTGAACAACGAAAAGAAACTTTAGCTCAGCTTGAAAATGATCTTGCAAACAATATTATCGGCATAGGCGAACTAGTAAAGCAAGTTCGTACCCAACTTTATGGCATGACCCAAACACAATACGCGAAATTTATTAAGGTGTCTGATAAAACATTGCGTGATATCGAGAAAGGGAATACCGATCCTCGCGTTTCGGTACTAAATAAAATTTTAGCGCCTGGTGGTTTTCAACTTTCTGTTCGATCAGTTCGCCGCGATATATAAAAATATCTTTGAGGTGCATCAAGCCATGGGGCTTCATAAAAATAAAAAAGCCCAGTATGGCTGGGCTTTAGCGGAGGCTTTTGGACTCCAACGGATATTATTCAATATTCTGAATCTGCTCGCGCATCTGCTCAATCAGTACTTTAAGTTCAACTGCCGATTGTGTGATGTCGGTGCTGATAGACTTTGAACCTAACGTGTTCGATTCGCGGTTAAACTCCTGCATCATGAAATCTAAACGGCGGCCCACTGCCCCGCCCTTATTAAGGATATTGCGGGTTTCCTTAACGTGAGCATTCAGACGATCTAACTCTTCCGCCACATCTACTTTTTGAGCCAGCATGATCATTTCTTGTTCAAAGCGGCCTGCATCAAGTTCAACCTTTGCCTCTTCAAAGCGGGTTTGCACTTTTTCTCGCTGCCACACCATGATTTCAGGCATACGCGCGGCTACTTTTTCAGCTTCCACTTCAATGGCGTCTAGGCGCTGCGTGATCATACCTTTAAGGGCTTCGCCTTCTGTAGCGCGGGCACTGATGAAGTCGTTTAACGCTTGGTCGAACGCTGCCATTACGTCACCGTGGATGGTATCCATATCGGCTTCTTCCGCTGCAATTACCCCAGGCCAGCGTAAAACGTCTAGTGGGTTTACACCCGTAGACTGACCATGGGATTGCACCCAATCAGCAGCGTGAAGCACTTGCTTAGCCAACTCTTCGTTTAAGCTTAGCTTGGTTACAGCAGCATCGTTCGCGGTAAAGCGTAGCGCACATTCCACCTTACCTCGAGCTAGCTTTTTACGAAACCGTTCACGTAAAACTGGCTCCAACGAGCGGAACTGTTCCGGTAGGCGAAAATAGGTTTCTAAAAAGCGTTGGTTGACCGAGCGTATTTCCCATACGGCTGAGCCCCACTCTTTTTTGGTTTCTACGCGCGCAAACGCTGTCATGCTGTAAATCATAAATATCCTTTAAATTTAACTGAAAGCCTGCAAAAACAACCCGAACGTCGTGTTGTATACGTGAATATCTACAGCAGGTTTTCTTGTATTTTGTATATTAGCGCACATTTACGTAATTCAATAAGCAAACATGTAAAGTTCGTTTTTAACGGCCGCGGGTATTGCGTTATACTTAGGCGCAATTTCGTAGCTACATCGAATTTATAGGTTTTGACCGCGAATTGGGCTTTCTATTCTCATATCGCCGATAAAAACCTGTAAAACGCTACCCTTTTTTAAGCACTTACGTTGTGGAGAACACTATGCGTCCAAGCGGCAGAACCGCCAGTCAAATTCGCCCTGTTACAATTACTCGCCAATACACTTGTCACGCAGAGGGCTCTGTACTTGTAGAGTTCGGTAACACTAAAGTGTTGTGTAATGCGACGGTGGAAGAAGGTGTACCACGCTTTATGAAGGGCCAAGGGAAAGGCTGGATTACTGCTGAGTACAGCATGCTTCCACGTGCTACTCACACGCGAAGCGGCCGTGAAGCTGCGCGCGGCAAACAAGGCGGACGTACGTTAGAAATTCAGCGTTTAATTGCGCGTTCATTGCGAGCGGCAGTAGACCTGAAGCTTCTGGGTGAAAACACCATTACGTTAGACTGCGACGTTATTCAGGCCGACGGCGGTACGCGTACAGCGTCAATTACCGGTGCGTGTGTAGCTCTTGTTGATGCACTTACTTACATGCGTGCAAAAGGCATTATCAAAACTAACCCGCTTAAGCACATGATTGCTGCCCTTTCGGTGGGTATTTATGAAGGTACGCCAATCGCTGATCTTGAATACACTGAAGACTCTGAGGCAGAGACAGACATGAACATCGTAATGACCGAAACCGGCAAGCTGATTGAAGTTCAAGGTACGGCAGAGGGCGAACCCTTCTCGTTTGAAGAGCTCGACGAAATGCTGAAAATTGGCAAGCATGGCCTACGCGAATTGTTCGACATTCAAAAAGCTGCGCTAGCGTAAGCGAGTTATCAAAGCGAATTTAGCGCCTACGGATAAGTTAGTAATAAAGAGGTCATCATGAAAGCGTTTCAGCGTGATTTTATCGAGTTTGCCATTGAGCGTGGCGTACTGAAATTTGGCGAATTTACTTTAAAGTCAGGCCGCGTTAGCCCGTACTTTTTCAATGCCGGTTTGTTTAATCGCGGCGGCGATCTGGCCAAGCTAGGTCGTTTTTACGCTGATGCGTTAATGGATGCAGGTGTCGAGTTCGATGTACTGTTTGGTCCAGCGTATAAAGGCATTCCTATTGCGACGACTACCGCCGTCGCACTGGCCGATAGCCACAACCTTGACGTACCTTATTGCTTCAACCGTAAAGAAGCGAAGACTCACGGTGAAGGCGGCAATTTAGTAGGCAGTCCGCTTGAAGGCAAGGTTATGCTGGTGGATGACGTAATTACCGCGGGTACCGCTATTCGTGAATCGATGACATTAATTGAACAGCAGCAGGCAAGTTTGACTGGCGTATTGATCGCATTAGACAGACAAGAGCGCGGTAATGGTGAACTGTCAGCTATTCAAGAAGTAGAGCGTGATTTTGGCACTCAGGTGATTTCTATCGTATCGCTAGCCGATGTGGTGGCTTATTTGATTGAAAAAGGCGGTTTTGATAATGAAATCAATGCCATTAACGCCTACCGTGAAAACTATGGCATCTGATTTTGATAGCGCCTTTAGCGCAGCAAGTCAGCATCTAGACGCACTAGGCTTACGTTGCCCGGAGCCGGTGATGATGGTGCGTCTAAATATTCGTAAGCTGGCCGATGGGGAAACCTTATCGGTCACGGCTGACGATCCCTCAACGGCAAGAGATATTCCTAGCTTTTGCCGTTTTATGGACCATACATTAGTAGCGTCTCAAACAGAGACCTTGCCTTACCAATATGTGATTAAAAAAGGGCGCGCTTAAGCGCCCTTTTATCATTCAAATTTAGGCTTTTAGCGCCTTTCATTTAAATTTCCTACTCTACTTTTCTGTATTTCGCCTCCAGCGCACAATAAAGGCCGAACATAACAAAGCCTGCGCCTACAGCAGCGATGAGATAAGGGCCAAAGGGCTGCTTCATTAAGGTTTCTAGTGCTTTTTGTAATCCACCTGCTTGCGATGGGTTACTTAATATGGCGGCAAGAATAAAAAAAACACCTACTAAGGAATAAACGACTCCTCGCGCGGTATACCCCAGGCGACCAGTTACTTTCACACTCTTTCTAATTCGCTGATTTAAAGCGTGTAGTGAAAACTTCTTTAAAAAGTCTGCAGTGTAAGCATGTTTGAACTGCACAACGGCAAATATGATGATGCAAAGCCCGATTGCGGCTACAAGCAACAGCCCCCATTCGTATTGCATTAGAAATTCACTCACCTTCTTTCCACTACCTTGGGATGAAGAGCTACTTTGTACTTCTAATAAGGTTTTACCCCCTGCGTAAGCAGCAACAAAATAGAACGCGCCCGATATAAAGAAGAACAGCTTATTTATAATGTGAATGAACCAACTGTCCTCATCTGATTTTTCAGTAATGAAAATCTGCAGCCAACGCCAGCAGGCATAGCATGCTAAGCCAAGAACAAGAATGCCTAATAAGATCTGTCCGAGTGGTTGTTCTTTAAGTGTAAGAAAGACATTGGACTGAGAGGCTTTTTCACGGTTAAGCGCAGTAAATACAGATGTAAGAATGAAGACACCAAGCATAACATACATGACGGTTTTGGCGCTATATCCCGCTCTAGCGGTTATCTCTTTCCATTTAGACGAAGGTTCCACGGTATCCTCTCATAGCTTAATTGCAAAATAAAAACGATTGAGTTATTTATCCTGTATCAAGTTATGTTCCGTTTTGCACCTGTCTGTATTTTACGCTTGCGAGCTAGCGTTTCAGGTTAACGTTCTGAACTGTCTGCAACGGCTTTTAGCAGCAAGTTTTGAAGCGTACGTTTGCTGTGAGCACAATTGCAGTGAACATCTGTCATATGCAGAACTTCACCTTTAAGCATTTTTTGAAGTACAGATGCTCTCACACTTAAAGAGACAAAGCCGTCTTCATTTGGAATTTGTTTCGACATCATCATTTGCTCCTTCAACTGTTTGATTTAATGCAGAGCTGCAGAAGCAAGCTGTCTGCTAATTTGAGGTTCGTAGGTTTGCTCAAGCGTGTGCTGAATGGCGGATATAAGCCGGCATACAGACGGGTTAGTGGCATGCAAAGGCAATATGGCGATTAGCTGCTGTTGGCATTCCTGCAAAATTGCGTGAGATTCTTGTTTTTTATGCTCTTGAGCGAGTAAAGAAGATAAGTACATGCCCATAGTGCCGAACGCGAGTATATCTTCTTGCACCGCGTTTACTTTTTGAGAGGATATGGGCTGCAGCGCGTTAAGAATGGCCTTCGCGGCTTCAAAAGTTTGATAACCCAACTCTCTGGCATAATCTAATTCACCCTGTTGATGGGCTTTCTGCGTTTGTGCCTGCATTGCTAAGCGATGCTCTCGTGCGCTTGAAGGGTTTAGCTGTAGCCACTTTCTGTAAACTGGGCATAAACGTTGAACATTCATATAAGCACCTCCTGTTTTATATTACATTAGTGCAAATAAGAATCATTATCAAATGTAAAGTTCAAAAAATCTATTGGCGTAATTTGATTTGGGAATTTAAGGGGGAGCTCGCACGATTTGGTCGATGCTATTTTGATAGCTTTAGCGCCCTCAAATCGAAAGGCTCTTCAATTAGGATAACATATTAGACAGCCACCATAGTAAGACTACCACTAGCGTAATAGCAAACACGGCTTTCATCTTGTAGCGTTTTATAAGCTGCTCGGCTTTATCACCTGCGTAATACACCACTACTGCAAGGCCAAAATAGCGTATAGCGCGGGCAATAACCGTGGCTAAAAGAAAAAGCGGAAGAGAGTATTGGGTGGCGCCGGCAGCTAACATGGCCACTTGAAAAGGAATAGGCGCAATGCCTAGCGTCATCACAAACCAAAAGCCTTGATTTTGCATTTGTTGTTTAACGCTGTCGAATTGCTCCTGACTAAAAAAGGTATCAATAACCCACTGACCAACAAGGTCGAAAAGGAAATAGCCAAGGGCATAGCCAAAAACAGCGCCAATCACGCAGCCTACGGTGGCCATTAACGCAATTTTCCATAGCGACTCTCGCCTAGCTTGCATCAACGGCACCATAACAGCTTCAAGAGGTATAGGAACAATGGTCGACTCTAAAAATGATGCTAAAGTAATACCTTTCAACATATGTTTAGAGTCAATAAGCTTTTTGGTTTTGTGCTTAACCTTTTTACCTAGTGCCATGTAACCTCTACCACTTTTATTGTTTTATTGCTTGTAAACTACCCCGTCTTTCATCACAAAAGACACGCTTTCCATAAGCGATATATCATCAAGCGGGTCGCCTTGAACAGCAACAATGTCTGCTAACTTGCCATGTTCTAACGTACCTAAAATGTCGCTTATGCCCAGTAAATCTGCGCTATTAACGGTAGCACTAAGTAGCGCGTCGGCAGGTTTCATTCCCGCTTCAACCATTAAAGAGAATTCCTGTGCATTGTCGCCATGGGCCGATACACCACTGTCTGTACCAAAAGCAATTTTTACGCCCGCTTTGTGGGCTTGTTCAAAGGTATTTTGAATTAAAGGTCCGATGGCTGCTGCTTTAGGGCGAACGAGCTCAGGAAAGAAACCATCAATCTTGGCTTTATCTGCTACAAACTTCCCAGCCAGTATAGTAGGTACATAATAGGTGCCGTGCTTCTTCATTAGGGTGCGAATTTCATTGTCCATGTAGGTACCGTGCTCAATAGAATCCACTCCTGCTTCTATTGCGCGTTTCATGCCCTCTTTACCATGAGCATGCACTGCCACCGTCATACCGTAATCTTTTGCTGTATCGACAATCGCTTCTAATTCGTCGGTCATAAACTGAGGGTTTTGGCCACTTTTAGCTACGCTTAGCACGCCGCCAGTTGCAGTAATTTTGATTAGGTCAGCACCATCTTGATAACAGGCACGTACCGCCTCGCGGGCTTCCACTTCGCCGTTAACTACGCCCTGTTTGGGGCCTACATCTGGTCGAAGTAAGTGAGACATACCATTGCTTGGGTCAGCATGTCCGCCTGTAGTCGCAATAGATTTAGCTACCGTGTAAATACGTGGGCCGGTGGCATAGCCTTTCGCAATAGCATTTCTTAAAGCCACTGTTTCGTTATAGCCATCACCAAGGTTACGCACTGTGGTAAAGCCTGCATCTAAGGTTATTTCTGCGTAGTTTGCTGCACGCAGTGCGTAATCGGCTTCATTAAGTGAAAAACGTTCTAAGTAGGTTTGCGGCCCGCCGTGTTGCGACGATAAATGAACATGCATATCCATAAGACCGGGCATAACCGTAGAAGCACTTAAATCGATGACGGTGTCGCCTTTTTGTGGTTTAGCAAACCCTTTCTTTATCTCCGCTATTTTGTTGCCTTCAATAACAATGGTCATTTTTTCTTGAAGTGATTTTGAGGTGCCAGTAAACACTTTTCCCGCGTGTATGAGGGTATCGGCAACCGTAGAAAAAGGTGATGAGATTAGTGCGCTGGTAATCGCAAGGGTGATCAAAGGCTTTTTCATAATGTAGGTCTTCTTTTGATTGTTTTATAGACTACATCGAATGTAATGCACACAACGAGATAACGCAAAATAAAGTGCTTTTAATGACATATTGATGGCGATACGTATTTTAATAGTAGGTGCAAGTTACAGGCGCAAAATAGCTGTGCAAGACTAGTAGCGTAACCATAGGTAATGTAAGAGTAAAAAACGCGAATTAGGGTGTTTGAAGTATTTCACCCAATACGAAGGTCGTACCGCTAGATTGAATACTAAATTGCGTATTCGAACCATCCGATGACTCTTTGGCTTGTTCTAACAGCTGATAATAAGTGTTTTGATGTAGCCTTGCCCATAGGTTTCTACGAACGCGAATGTAAGGAATAGGTGTTGCCTGTGGGTCCTGAATAGCTTGTGGGGGAACTCGAAGTTCTAGCTGATCTTCGCGCTCTAAGCGAACAGTGTCGCCGGTTTGCGTAGTAAATACATAGGTGCAGTCACTAGTCGGTTCAACCTCTATCTCAATTTCACTCGCTTCGCCGCCTTCATTTCTTTCTATATGCCATTGGGTGATTAGGAAGGGCGTGTCCTCAACAGTGATCCCTACCTTTTCGACAGGGGTGACTAAAAAGTACTTATCGCCTTCTCGCTTCAGTACAGAGGCAAAAAGCTCGACCAGGCTTGCCCGCCCGATAGGGCTGCCTTCGTAAAACCATCGGCCATCAAGGGCTATCGTCAGATTAATATTACCGCAAAAATCTGGATTCCATTGGTCGACAGGAGGCAAAGGGCGCGCTTTTGAAGACGTGCCCTTAAGTTGTTGTTGAAATTTAGTTAGATCCACGCTCTTCAACCAAAACTTTCAATTCACGTAGCTTTGCTTTAATACGACGCATATTGTCTGGCCCGGTACGCAGTAGCTGCTTTTGTGGCTCATTAAGGTTTTCTAAACGATCGTCGGCATACTTGTAAGCTACCGAATCTGTATACACCTCAACAGGAACCGGTACTTCTGGTGTATCAAGTAACTGGTCTATGGCCTCTAGCAATACGCTGTTAAAGTCTTGGTCTGGATTACCAATCTCTGCAAACTTCGCTTGGATATCGTCTTTATAAATACCGTAGATATTCAGTAGCGCTTCATTATCGAACGACTCCAGCATATCTACATAAGGCGTATATCGTTTATAACTTGCAGCGTCAATCCACTGCTTTCCTGCTTGAGAATAAACACGGAAATTTTGTTCTGGCGGCGTAAGTAGTTGATGGTTTGGTGCCATCTCATCGTTCGCTAGATTAGTTACAGAGACTACAAAGCGCTGAATAAGCCCTTCATTAACCAGCATACGATTTACGGTTTCTTCGTCTGCTGATGAACTCTCAATCAATGACGCTTTGACTGCTGGGTCGCTTGTATCAAGTGGTTCTGGATCTGGTTCAACGGGTTCTGGCAATGGTTCAACGTCGTCTTTTTCTTCAAGCTCGACGGTGGGCGCAGGCTGGGTAGGCTCAAAAATCTCTGGCTCTTGCGGCGCTGTGACTTCAGGCTCGGTCACCTCAGGTTCAGGCGTAATGACTGGCTCTGGCTCTTCGTCACTTGGCCAAAAAACTACAGCCAGAATAACGATAAGAAGGATGCCAACAATAATAAAATGTGGGCCTAACGATTTCTTTTCTGACGATTCGCTCATAATGACTCCGCTACAAAAATATCCTTTCGGTAATACTACCAGAGATAACACCCAAAATTAGAAAATCAATCAAGAGAAATGTTCCCTCAAAATCCAAATTCCTTATTTTGAACAGATTTTAACGTTTGAAAGACACTTTCCGATTTGTTTTCGTCCAAAAATTAGTGGGAACTCCCCATTTTTTCGATCTTCCAGTTCGCCATATAATGTAAATGTGAAAGTAATTTTTAAAACAATTGTTTAACATTTGGGGCTTTGTGTACTAATGTGTTGATTAATCATTGAAAAGCAAATGCTAGAGCACTGCTATTTACAGTAATTAACTAACATTTTGAGTCCTTGAGTCCCAGTGTTACCTAAATGTGCCCTCGTAGGATAGTAAGCGTGAGTAAATTCAAATCATATCATCCAAAGTTACACCGAGCCGTTACACGGTACACTGTTATACAATACGTTATTGCACTAGGGATAATGCTTTACCTATTTTGGAATATGCATAGTCTGCCACCGCATCATCAACTAATTACTGTAATAACCGTGGTTGTTATGGGCATACAAAATGGCTTTATCTTGTCGAGAGCAAAAGTTGCACTTGCTGTAGAAGGGCCTCGGTTGCTGGTTTTCCCACTCCTATGGATAGCAACGGGAATGGGGGTAGCTGCTCTTGTGTACACCGTTTTTTCTATTGCTTCGTTGTTGGTTTTAGCCAACGCAGTGCGACATAAAAATCACCGCCCCCCACTTCATCTTCTGAATGAACCTGAAAACCTCGCATAGCGTATAAAAGTCATTATTTCGCCCTGGCTATATTCAATATAAATAACACCAAGCAGGGCGAGCGTAATGCGCACGCTGATTTCATGAGGTAGGAAAATGCATAAGTTTTATTTTCGGGATATTGAAGAGTCGCCGACGGTTATCGATTACTTAGAAGTTCAGTCTTATGAAATGAACGTCTATTTGGTTTATCTGACTATCGATAAACAAAGCGGTATGCTTTACGACAATAAAGACAAGCCAATGCGTTTTTTTAGTGCCGGGCATATACGTGAAGCGTTCGCTCATTGTCGCGTTCAGCAGGCTGTAATGAAGCACGATACACCGTACGACGAGATGATAGGCAACCCGCCGAAAAGCAAAGAGCAGATGGCCTTACCTTTTAGTATGGAACTGCCCTATTAAACGCAACGCAATCTACCCAATACTACCGGCTCAGTGCTATTAGAAGTGTAAAGATTAGGCGAAGGCATTAACTAGAGTCTTCGTCCTTTTCCGATAATCCCACTTTCAAACAAGCTGCATTCAAACAAGCTGCATAAAGCGCGGTAGGATTCATCGTAAGATGGGGCCAAACCTTGTTAAGAGCAAAGCCAGTTGCCTGCGGCCTTTCGCATATCCACTTTAGCTTGCAACCGCTTCGCTAACAAAAATAAACCTCCGAGCTTTCTATGTATAAAGAGCGCATCGACCGGCGGTGTGTGCCAAAAGTTGTGTTCCATTGTAAGCGCCATTCCTTTTTCGTGAAGTCTTGCGATTAAATCACTTTTTCCAAAGTCATAAGCCCCCTCAAAGCGAATGGCTTCACAGGCTTCCATGCCTATATCTATGACTGCATTTACTTGCATCTGAGAATGACTGTCATCAATAAGCCCAATATTGTATGCAGCTTGCTGCATCAGTGCTTTATCATTGTCTGCGGCGCTCTTAAGCAAAGTTTGGTATTGCTGAGATATATTTTCAGACACTTCGCGAGTGGCACCAAAATCTAGCAGCACAATTTCTTTGGTGTCAGGTTTAAACTGATAGTTGGCTAGGTTAGGGTCGCTTTGAAGCAGCTTAAAGTGGAAAACCTCATTAAAAAACAACGTCATTAACGCTGTCATCACGGCATCTCGGACTTCTTGGGGCTCATCAATTAGCACATCCAAATCTTTCGCCTCGATAAAGTCCATGGCTAGTACCGTACTTGTGGTAAGCGGTGAATAGGTCTTTGGAATAATAAACGCGCTTTGTTCTTCACATCGGATATCAGTGGCTTCAACTAGGTTGCGATAACGGTTAAGCATATCGGCTTCTCGTTCGTAATCCGCCTCTTGGTGAAGCTGCGCTTTGGCTTCCTGCAACAGCAGGCCTATATCTAATGATTTTGGCACCAAGCCAGTAAGCTTTATAAGCGTTGCTACGTTATCCACATCGCTATCAATACTCCTCTTCACGCCTGGGTACTGTACTTTTACCGCTAACATTTTGCCGTCCATAGTAATAACTTTGTGAACTT
Organism: Alteromonas sp. HB246098; assembly: GCF_054890645.1. Classification (NCBI taxonomy): domain Bacteria; kingdom Pseudomonadati; phylum Pseudomonadota; class Gammaproteobacteria; order Alteromonadales; family Alteromonadaceae; genus Alteromonas; species Alteromonas sp. HB246098. The sequence continues at coordinate 84,158 of NZ_JBTZUG010000004.1, forward strand.
GACCTATAGAAGCTGCGGCAACAGGAGCAAAGGAAAAGTAAAGTAAGTCATCTTGCCATCTGTCGCCCCAAGACTGATTTAGCGTGGCTATTAGCTGGTCCTTGGGCATGGGGTCAGCATCATCCCGTAAACGTCCTAAAATGGCGGCGAGTTCTTCGGGTAAAAAGTCACCCGCATCCATGGAAATGAGTTGTCCAAGCTTCATGGCGGCGCCACGCATACTGGCAAACTGATCGGCAATATTTGAAATATTCTTTGGTGTTAAAAGCAGCGAAGACAAGACTGGCTTCTCACCTTTTAGTAACTGGCCAGCACCCTGAGAAACCACATTACCTGCAATCCTACCTGCTAACGTGCCTAAGCGACCTATACGAGATAGGCGAGACGAGGGTACTGCCTTGCTTGAACGGGGCGGCGATTCGGAGGATTTATTTGGCTTCTCTGCCATAGGTTCACTCTGTTTTATTAAAGACGGAAAGGAACATTAATATTTATCGTTTAAAGCATGACTTAAAAAGTACTCTGACCCTTTATACATTTAACTACGGCGGCTGGATCGGGTATAGGAGCCATAAGTCACCAAGTATCTCATTGGGTAGTTTGATAGTAAGGTTGAGATTATAGAATCAGGCAGAGAATTAAATATAAGATTGAGCACTGCATAAAAAGTGTGCGGCCTACACAGTGCTATATATTTAGATGATCTGAGAAATAAATTGAAGCACTAGTCCTATAACGCTGCCATAAGCAAAGCCAGCCCAGCCGCTTTTTGTTCTGTAACGCCAAAGTGCAGCACCAAAGAATCCGCACCATAGCATTGCAGAATAAGTTGATATTAGGCCCCCGCCCATGCCTGTATCTGGCAGAAATAGCATTACGATAAATGTCAGTGCCATGGCACCGCTCAACAGCACCCACATGATATTTTTCTTATCAGCGAACGCATTGCTGGCTTTACCCTTTGTTAAATTAGCACCTTGGGTTAGTTCATCATTTACCTTTTGCTCAGCGCGCTCTACAGCGTTAGCAGTACGCATTTTTTTAGCGCGGCGCTCGCTTCTTGTTTGGGTTTTCTTGACCTGTGAAGGCAACGGTGCTGTAGCGCTATTGGTCATGATGTACCTCATTAACTGTTTATCCATAGTTAAGGTAGAGCATGCATGCCAAGATGACTATACGACTTCGGTCTCACACGACAATTATAAAGTGTGTTTTAGATATTTGATTTTCCCTATTCGAATGCGACTCTCGAACTAGAGGGGGCAAGGACTGAGATAGGCATCCATTATCTATAAGGGCACCGTGAAACACGTAAACAAAAAAGCCCACCAGCTTTCACTGTCGTTTGACAAAGAATGCTGGTGGGCTTTCATAAACCTATACTGCTAGGTATTAATGATGGTCGCTACTTTGACTTTTAAAGCTCACTTCCAGCAGATTTACACTATCAGCAAAGGTGAGGGTTTTAATATCGCCCTTGCCTTCTACATTTAGCGTATTCACTTGCTTCGGCCATAAGTCACGCAATGCATCATGACGAATTTTAATGCCTTCTAGCACAGGCGGTTCAGCAGTTTCTTGATAAACCCAAAAGTGCTTACCTTCAACTTCAAAGCCCACATCTGCAAGTTTTAACGATTCGCCTGCCGCATTTAAAATCGCAAAGTGATGGGCAACGTAATCAGCAAACTGTTGCTGTGTTTCAACGTCATCCATAATATCTGCATGCTTATCGAATAAGGCTTTAACCGCGTGCTCAGCATCATGCAAATTAAAGCGGTGCATCACTTCGATATTTTCTGTTCTGGGGTTGAACAGTACCGTTGTTATCGCTGCTTTTATTTGATGCGCTTGGGCAATTGTGCTGAACGACATCGCGCTAACAAATAGCGAAGCCGCAATAGCCAACCCACTAACGCTTGCAAGCAGAGCATGAGAGCTCTGCAGCAGGCGGGATAAAGACAACTTATTCGTCATCTTTATCCTCGTCGTCAGTTTTTAGCTCGGTCTTTGAATCGTGCATAAGGTCGCGGTACTCGTAAGTGTTACGCGGCTTGTTCTTATACGCTTCAATGCGAGAAGGAATGATACGGCGTGGGTAGTGGTTATTTTCCACGTCTACGTCCGCAGTTTCCCAATGTGGGTCAACCGTAACGCTTACCAGCTCTTTGTCTTTGTCAGTCACGATAAGCTTACTTACGGCCTTAGGTGTACGACGCCAGATTTCCGCCGGAATGCGCATTTCTTCTTTCGTACCGTCTTCAAAGGCTAGCTCAAGAATAATCGGCATTACCAAACCACCTTTGTTACTAAAATCTAGCACGTAGTAGTTTTTGTCTTCTTTTACCGCACGTTCAAAGGCTTTACGCTCCCAAGGTTCAAGCTTATCAAGGAACTTCTTGTACTTGTTGCGCTCTTTGTTGGTTACGGTATAGCGGTCGTTTTCATCGTAGAAATCGCTGATATCTTCAAAGCGGTCTACCCACAGCTTTCTACCTTCTTCTTTATTGCGAATATCGGTAAGTGACTTAGGCTTTTCCATTTCCGCTTCGCGCTCACGAGCAAAGTCGATATCTGGATCTTCAGTGTCTAAACGCAGCTTGTGTACGCTGTCTAGGCTAATATCTACGTGGTCCGTGGTATAAAACCAACCGCGCCAGAACCAATCTAGATCTACACCCGAGGCCTCTTCCATAGTGCGGAAGAAATCAGATGGAGTTGGACGTTTAAACATCCAGCGCTGCGCGTATTCTTTAAATGCGAAGTCAAATAGCTCACGACCAAGGATAGTTTCGCGAAGAATGTTTAATGCTACCGCTGGCTTGGTGTAAGCATTAGGACCTAGGCGAAGTACCGAGTCAGACTGGGTCATAATTGGCACCTGCGTCTGAGACTTCATGTAGCCTGTGATATCACGCGGCTCTACACCCCATGGAATCGTTGGGTCCCATTCGCGACCGGCAACGCCATCTAGGAAGCTGTTAAGACCTTCATCCATCCACGTCCACTGACGCTCATCAGAGTTTACTGTCATAGGGAAGTAGATATGGCCCACTTCGTGGATAACTACGCCAATTAGGAAGCGTTTCTCAGCTAGCGAGTAGGTGCGTGAACCGTCATCACGAAGTTCTGTACGAGGTCCATTAAAGGTGATCATGGGGTATTCCATGCCGCCAACTGGACCATTGACTGACTGCGCTACTGGGTATGGGTAATCGAAGCTAAAACGGCTGTATACATCCATAGTGTGGATGATTGACTCTGTTGAATACTTCTGCCAAAGCTCACCACCTTCTTTCGGGTAGAAGGACATTGCCATTACAAGCGGCTGAGTGTCACCACCTTGCTGATAGCCACGTGCATCCCATGCAAACTTACGCGACGAAGCCCAAGCAAAATCACGTACGTTATCCGCTTTAAAGGTCCAAGTCTTAAGCTTAGAGGTGCCTTCTTTTTCGTTTTCAATAGCTTCTTCAGGAGAAACGATGAATACGATACGGTCAGCTTTTTCTGCTTTTTTCAATCGATCCCGTTGTGTTTTGGTAAGCACGTCTTTCGGGTTTTGAAGCACACCTGTTGACGATACGATGTGGTCAGCTGGAACCGTGATATCTACTTCGTAGTTACCGAATTCTAGGGTGAACTCACCACGGCCAATAAACTCTTTGTTAGTCCACGCTTCGTAATCGGTGTAAGCCGCCAAACGAGGGAACCACTGAGCTAGCAAGAAAATATCGTTGCCGCCTTCGCGCTCATCATCTGGGAAGTGCTCGTAACCTGCACGTGCTGAAACCGCATCTTCTTCAACAATATTAAAGGCAAAGTCGATATCAAAGGTTACTTTGCTGCCCGGCTTTAGTGGCTTAGCTAGGTCAACCCGCATTAGGGTACCAACAATGGTGTGGCGTAAGTCATTGCCCGCTTTGTCTTCAACGCGAGAAATGGTGTAACCCAGTTCATTGTCTTCAACAAACTGCTGGCGGCGCAGTGCGCCCATGCTTAATTTAGCGGGCGTATTGCCACTTGCGGCTTGCGTGCCTGGTCCACGGTTACCAATGCCACCGAAAGTGGTAGTAAGCGCAGACATTGAGTCGTCACGAAACTTGTTTTGATCAAGTTGAACCCAAAGGTACTTAAGGGTATCGGGCGAGTTGTTGTAATACGTAATTTCTTCGCTTGCTTCGATACGGCGCTCGTCTTCAAGCAGCTTTACATCTATATCGTAATCTACTTGCTGTTGCCAGTATTGATGACCAGGCTCACCAGCGGCGTTGCGATAAACATTGGGAGTAGGAAGTACTTCGTCTAGCTGACGGAATTTATCTTCAAAGTCGCCTTTTGTTTGTTTTATAGCGGCGGTACTAGGAAGAGAAATCAGCATAGACAACACTGGCGCTAGCCAGAAAAAGTGTCGTTTTGCGGTGCTCATGCAGGTTCCTTGCAACTTGTAAGTTAGAATTGTTATAAGATAACACTTGCTAGTATATAAGCATGGCACGCACAATCCAATTTTTTGACCGTAAACTAACCATGTTTTAACGCAAAAAAACTGTAACAGAACGTTTTGTTATACGCTTTAACTGTCGTATTCTTAAGCTCTTGTTATCTTTTTTCTTCCCCCCTATGAATTGTTTTAATTGGCAACGTGCTGTTATTAAAGTTGGCAGTGCCCTTATTGCACCCGAAGGCAATGGGTGTAGCGGACGCTATCTTTTGTCTCTTGCTCGTTTTATTACCGCAAGCCGAGAGGCTGGCAAAGAAGTGATTTTGGTTTCATCTGGCAGTGTCGCTGCTGGTCGTAGCCAAGTTAAAGTTCGCCACAACGCTTCTATTGCGGAGAAGCAGGCCATGGCTGCAATCGGCCAGAACCTAATGATGGCCAACTGGCAGCGCTTTTTTGATTTCCCATGTGCGCAGGTATTGCTAACCGCAGATGATTTACGCAATAGAACGCGCTACGTAAATATCAAAAACACGCTACGTGAAATTTTAAATCACAATGCACTACCCATTGTGAATGAAAACGACACAGTCGCCGTTAATGAACTTAAAGTGGGCGATAACGATAATTTGGGGGCTTACACGGCATTGGTCGCGCAGGCTGATACCTTAATTATTTGCTCTGATATTGACGGTTTATTTACTGCAGACCCCAGAAAAGATGACTCTGCGGCACTTATTCCGAAGGTGGAAAAAATCGACCGTACTATTTACGGACTAGCGGGGGGCGCGGGTACTGCGGTAGGTACAGGTGGTATGCGTACAAAAATTGAAGCGGCGGATAAGTGCACCAGCAGTGGTATCCAAACCCTTATTGTTAATGGGCGAAAAGGCGAAACCTTCGATGCTTTACTTGAAGGCAAGGTACCTGGGACTTTATTTACTGCTAGCAGCACACCGGCCAGCGCCCGAAGGCTTTGGCTTACTCACACCCTTAAAACTGCTGGCAGAGTCGAGGTAGATAGCGGTGCGAAAGAGGCGCTGGTAAGCAAAGGTGCGTCGCTATTACCCACTGGTATTTTGAACGTGACCGGTTCATTTGAACAAGGTGATGCCGTTGAAGTGATGTGCGAAGGAGAAATTATTGCTAAAGGCCTTTGCTTGTATAACGCAAGAGACTTAACCCTAATAAAAGGGAAAAAGTCGAAAGAAATCGCCAATGTGTTAGGTTATGAAACAAGCGATGTTGCCGTTCACCGTGACGATATGGTGCTTTATTCATAGCACAAACAATAAAATACGATATAGCGCTTAGGCGCTATATATGTTCACTGTTTGTGTTGATTGGGCAACAACACTCACCTAAATGTATATGCCAAGGATTGATCATGACTGATATTACACCGACACTTGCCGATTACCCTTATAACGTCACTATTGCCACCCGCTGGCAAGACAATGATGCATACGGTCATATCAACAATGTTGTGTATTACGGTTTTTTTGATAGCGCGGTAAACCGCTTTTTGATTGAAAAAGGCAATTTAGATATACACAACGGGCAAACCGTTGCGTATGTGGTAAGTAGTCAATGCCAGTACGTGGCTCCGGCGGCATATCCTGAAGACATTTTTGTTGGACTACGGGTAATTAAAATTGGGCGAAGTTCGGTGACCTATGGATTGTCTGTGTATGCGGGCGAAAATAAGCGACGCGTGGCGCATGGTCAATTTGTGCATGTATTTGTAGATAGGAAGACCGATAAAGCTATTCCCATTCCTGTAAACGTGAAAGCAGCGTTAGAATCTATTGTGGAAGTAATGTAGGCCTATCGACAATGACAAAACACAATACTTCGAACGGTAAAATTGAAGATAACCAAACACAATCGTCGCGCAATGGGCCAAAAAAGCGAGTTGTCTTTTTAGACGCTGAAACCATGGATTTACCGAGCCTTGATACTTCTGTACTTGATAGTCTCAATGCCGACGTCACACTTTATCAGCAGACCCATGCTAAAGAGATTGTCGAGCGTATTCGAGCAGCCGATGCGGTTTTAGTAAATAAAGTTGTGCTAAATGCCGAAGATTTAAAGCAGGCAGAACAGCTTAAGTATATTGGTGTAACGGCCACTGGTATGAACAATATCGATCGTGATTATTGTAAGCAAGCGGGTATTTCCGTTCAAAATGTAGAGGGCTACGGCACTGATAGTGTGGCGCAGCACGCGTTAACCTTAGTGCTGAATTTGGCTACGAACTTTGTGGCATATCAACGCGATATGGATAAGCAGGGATGGTCCGCTTCTTCTCATTTTTGCTTACTTAATCACCCAGTGATCGAGCTTGCAGGTAAACACGCGGTGATCGTGGGTCACGGCGAACTTGGTAAGCGTGTAGAAGCATTGTTCAAAGCTATGGGGATGAAAGTGAGTATTGCTGCTCGCCCCGGTAAACAAAACGACCCTCGCCCTAGCCTTACTTCCCTTTTACCCGATGCCGACGTGATAAGCCTTCATTGCCCGCTTACTGAAGACACCGAAAAGCTTATTAACGCAGATACGCTGTCATTGATGCGGCCAACAGCTTTTCTTATCAATACCGCTCGTGGCGGACTGGTTGATGAAAAGGCGCTTTACCATGCGCTTAAGCACAACAAGATTGGTGGTGCAGGCTTAGACGTACTGAGCGTAGAGCCACCGCCCATCGACCATATATTACTAAAAGAACCCTTATCTAATTTATTGGTAACGCCACATAATGCGTGGATTGGGAATGGGGCCAGGCAAAAGCTGCTTGATAAAGCCCTTGCCCATTTAACAGAGTTTTTAGGTTAAAACGCGGTTATGAACAATGCGACCTTATTTGCTCTTTGTTGCCTAATTTGGGGCTCAACCTGGATAGCAATAACCTATCAAATCGGACACACATCAGAAACGTTTGCCATAGCGCTTCGCTACCTCTTAGCGTCGGCGTGTTTGGGGGCATACTGTGTTATTAAACGTTTACCGCTAAAACTTCCCTTACACGTTCATGTGAAAATGGCGGCAGTAGGGCTCTTCTTATACAGCTTAAACTACACGCTGCTGTATATTGCGCAAGCGCATATCATTAGTGCGCTGCTGGCACTTATGAGCTCATGCATTATTTACATTAACGTTGTACTTCGCCGGTGGTGGCTAAAAGAGCCCATAAGAAAAGAAGTAGTGGTTGGGGCCACCTTTGGCTTAGTAGGTATTGTGTGTTTGTTTGTGCCTGAGTTTTCAAAAGTCTCTATGGACGCGGCTCTAGCCACCGGTCTTGCCATTGCATTTGTCAGCTTTTTCTGTGCGTCAACGGGCAACGTTATTTCCGAGCGTATTTTGACCTCGGGCACACCTGTTATTCAAATGAATTTTTATGCTATGAGCTACGCCATGGCGCTGCTTTTCATCACCTCACTGGCTATGCCTGGTGAACTAAGAATACCTACCCACATTGAGTTTTATCTATCACTTGTTTATTTGGCTATTTTTGGTTCTGTGTTTGCGTTTGGCGCCTACATGAAGCTTTTAAAACAGATGGGCGCTGACAAGGCTGCCTACGTGGTGCTGGTATACCCCATGGTTGCACTGGTTATCTCAACGTTTTTTGAAGGCTATACCTGGAGTGTGTTATCCGTACTCGGTGTCGTGATTGTGCTGATGGGTAACGCTATTGCAATGGGGAAAGTGCCCCGCTTTATGCGTCGCCCACCCGTATCTAGCTAGTGCCTGTTGAACTTTACTATACATTAATTCAACGACCCCTGATAAGCGTGTTTACTTAAGGGCGTTGATTTTTTTGTTTAGCTCGTAAGCAGGCTCAGTGACAATGGTTTCAAGGGTTTCAATCCTAGCCATCAGAGATTCAATTTGCGCATCTTTTTCCGCTAAACGCTTCTGCTGTTTGTCAGTAACGGCTTTTACAAAAGGGTTACTGCACTCGCCATTCATCCAGTCGTTCAATCGCCACTGAAATTTTGCGTCTAGGTAGCTTGCCAAAAGCGCAAGCGACGTGATGCTGCCAATCAACAAAACTAAACTTAACGTAGACATAATGTTTTCCTCATTTAAGGTCGAAGCATTTAAAGAAGTGCCTGCATCTCTCAATACAGCATGTTCTATTTTCATTTCTATTATCAGTAGTCGGGAGCTGCTCAAAAAAATTACAACGGGAATGAAAAAAGTTTGTAATAAAAACTGGCATGGGCAGACTGATAGAAGTAACACAATAAAATAACAACAGTTTTTGCTATTAGGGATGTGACCTTGGGCCAGGGTTTTGAAGATGTTTTTGCGCAATACGGAGCACTACTTGGCCGTGTAGCTAACAGCTATGAGGCAAACGAAGCGATGCAACAAGAGCTATTGCAAGAAATTGCTATTGCAGTCTGGCAAGGACTGTCTCGCTTTAAAGGCGATAGCAGCGTAAAAACTTATATTTTGAAAATTGCTCACAACCGCGCTGTGACTCACGTAGCAAGTCAAGTGAAGCGTATTGATACCCACCAATACGACCACGATGATACGGGCTCTGAAGGGTACGCGAGTAACACAAAATCCCCAGAAGAAATGTCTAGCCAACACCAGTCTTTAGAACGCCTGTTGCGCGCTGTCAGAGCGTTACCACTGCAACCAAGACAGGTGCTTACCCTTTCCCTTGAAGGCTTAAGTTACGACGAAATAGCAGACGTATGTGGCCTAACTAAGAATCATGTTGGTGTGATATTAAAACGCGCCAAGCAAAGTATCATGCAGGAGCAACCGCATGCATAATTCAGATAAAGAAAATCAAACGAACTCGCCAGTATCAGTAGACGATGAGCAAAACAATGCACTATCTGCGCTATGGCAAACTCAGCCAGTTACGACTATCGATGTTGAGGAAGTAAAGTCCAGTTTGCGCAGCGAACGAACAAAGCAGCGTTGGTATATGGTACTGGATTTATTAATGATTGCTCCTGGAGTTTATGTTTTCTTAAAATACTGGGACAACATGTCGTATATCGCGCAAATGATAATTTTGTTCATCTTAATCGCGTCTATTCCTTTTCTTGCTTACCAACTATGGCTGAGAAGCGAAGCTGCATTTTATAAAAATACTCAAACTGCTGACCATCTTGCAAAGCTGACTAAGCAAATTAAGAATAATGTCAGGATCGCTTATATGACTAAACACTCAACTTGGATAGGCATGTTTTTTGGGGTAGGTCTATCGTTAGAGCGCTATTTTTATGGGGAGCTTGCTCCAGAGAAAATCACCAAGATGACGATAGTTATGACATCACTTAGTATCGGAATGCTAGTGTGGTATGTATGGGCACACAAAAGGCAAAAGCGCTTCGAGCGGCAGCTCAAAACGCTAGAAAGTATGGCGCAGCAGCGCTAGAAAATAGGGCCTTAGAAATTCAAAGCACTACCACAGAGCGTTTAGTTGTCTTTGTTGGAACTTGAGGTTTCAGCGTTGCTTCTCTGTGATGACTCTGAATTATTATCAACCTCATCGGTATCATCACTGTCATCATCATCGTTATCGCTTTTGCGAGTTCTGTTATCACCTAAAAAGAACTCATAATAAAGGTCTAACGCAAATTCTGATTGGTCTTCCAGTGTGGTTTGTATTGCCTCTAAATACAGGCTAGGTAGTAACTGATATTTAAGTGCCAAATCAGGTGGGAGTTGTCGACGTCTCAAGGTACTATTGGCATCGTTATCTTTTATACCTACATCCACATTGTATTCCACCGAAAGCCGGTCGTTGATTTGGCCGGTAACAGAAAGCAAGTTTTCATTGGTACTCAAGCTAAAGTCGTCGATGCCTAAAGCACTACCTAACTGCCCGGTAAGGGTTTCCGTGTTCGACAGCCCAAAACCTAATAGCAGTGCTGCGTAGTTAGGATCTGCTGAACTGCCTGAATCTGGCCCAGACCCCGTTAATAGATACGATAATACGCCCTGCTGGTCCATAGAGGGTTCAGAGAAAAGGTTGATGCTTGGTGCGTCAGCAGCCCCGTCAATACGAATACCTGCTATCACATCATCGTCGGTTTTAGCCGGGTCTCTTATAGCCTCTACCAGTAACAGCGGTTGGTCGATAGGACCGTTGAACTGCACTTCGCCGGTTTGAATAATCAACTGCTGACCATAGGCGCTGTAGCGACCGTTTATTATTTGCAGGTCTCCATAGCCAACTAACGCCGGCTGAGTGTTCACGCGTATACCGCCGAATAGGCTAGCCGTAAGGCCAAAGGCTTCAAGCTTTACCTCTTCTGTTTTGTTTTTATCAATATTAACCAACACAGATGCATGAACAATATCCAGCGGCTCTTCTTTGTCTGGCTCTCCGCGCAAGTGAACGTCCTTTGACGGTGACACTGCACTTTCAGGCAAGGACTCTACTTCAATACGGGCCCACGGAATATTAATATCGCCCGTTACATCGACCTTCTCTTTAGTTGCGGCAACGTCAATATTAGGCGATACCTTAAGACGAATGTTTGGCTGTCTTATTTCAAAGCTGTTGCCCTTTAACTTAAAGTTAGCGCTAGGCTCTGATGACCAGTCGAGTTCACCTTTTAACGTACCTTTACCTCCGCCAAGTATAAAACTGCCATCAAGCGCTGCAGTTTGGTCGCTAAGCACTACTTTTTGATTCCAGTCGGCTAATGTGACAGGCGTATCTTGAATATCTATTGCGCCGTTAGAAACGGTAAGCTCGCCATTTAGGGATGGGTCATCAGCATAACCGCTAAGAGTAATATTACCGTTAAGCACCCCTGTTAAGGTGCGAATAGCGGGTGAAAGAGGTTTTAGCGGCGCTACATCGAGCCCCTCCATGACCAACTTACCGCCTAAAGGTATCTTATCTTCAAATGGCCGTGTATTTAACGTGAGCGTAGCATCGCCAATCTCTTTGCTAGAAATCAATGAAGTTGATTCCAGCTGCCCTTGTTTTATTTTACCGCTAGTTTCAAATGAGTTAATGGTAAGCGTTAATGGTCTGGTTTCACCTAATTGCCACGGGGCTGCACTCATTGACGCAGTAAAAGTCGCATCGATAGGATCTTGTTGTGAATAACTGCCTTTTGTTTGAATACTTAATGTAGCTTCAGAAGGCGCTGAAACCATAGTCGGCACTAGTTCATTCGCCCACAGCCCTACAGGTAGTGACGTTGCTTTGATATCCCAACTTGCTTTGCTGTCTTGATAATTCACGTTCGAGATGCACAGCTCTCCCTCGCGACGTGATGTCCAGCAGTGCTGGCCTATTTTGGCAGTCACAGGCGCAGTGCCTATATCAAGTTTGAACGGGCTTGATAACGCCCATTGCATATTAGCAAGCTCTAGCTGGGTATCGCTTATCTCACCTATCCAATGATTGTTTGCCCATGAACCGTTAAGGCTGAAGGCAATTTGATTATCGGGTAACGAAAGGTTTAGTTGTGCTTGGTGATCTTTATAAGTGCCATCTAGTGTTATCTCGCCGCTCAACGGTCCTTGCTGCGCAGCAGAGGCATTTAAATTTGGTGATATAGTGATGTTGGATAAATCTAACGTGCCGTTAGCACGTGGATTTTGCCACGGACCAGTGGCAGATATTTTACCATTTATCGCACCGGATACTTCTGGGTAAAGATTATTTATTGTGTTTGCGTTAATAGTAATATCGGCGTTTAAATGACGCTTGTTCAAGACCTGTGCAATAGCTCGAATAACGTTCTTTTCATTTTCCCCTTCTTGCACGATGTTTACGTTAGTAACGAATAAGTCACTGGGGCCGGCATATACAGCGTTGCCTTTTATTTCTAGCGGTTCACCTTGTAGCACGCCAGAAACCTGCATATCTTTAAAGCTCATATGCAGCCCGCCACGCTCTGAGTACTGTAAAATGCTCTCTATCTCGCCGCTTAAGTTCTCAGGTGCGTAAGCGCTGAAACGCTGTGCAGACACGTTTGAAAGCGTGGTTTTTCCCTCCCAAGCAATACTCTCGTTTAGGTAAAGGGTACCTGTATTGACTAAGCTACCTTCTAGCGCCTCAATATTCGCCTGATTGACATAGATATTGTTCTTTTTAAGCACAACATCCAGGGATACAGGCACATTGCCTATGTCTGGCAAGATTGCTGCACCGGTGCCTTTTAACTGGTAATCGCCCATAGTGCCTTCAAGTGTCAGCGTACCTGCTTTTAACGTGGCGCTTTCCATTGTTGGAATGGGTTGTTCTTGCCACTTTGCTGTGAATTCAATGGGGAGTTCGGTATTAAGCACGTTTGCCGCCAAATTAGCGTCGGCGTTTACAGCCCCCTTTGTGTTGACGGAAAGGGCCAAATCATCAAGTGCCCCCGATGCGTTTAAGTTTACGGTAAGGGGAGCATCATCAAGCACTGTCTTTGCTCTAGCTGCAATGCTTAGCGGGAAGTTCCCACTAAGGGTGGCGCTCGCTTTTGCTTTTACTTCCCCTTGTTCATGCGCGACAACCATTTCTTCAATGGCAATCTCACTGTCTTTGAACTGTGCGTCGAGCAGCGATATCAATGCTATTTGTTTTGTGCTATCGCCTTGGGTAACGTGTAAGTCTTCAACCAATAAAGTACCAAACGATATGGGAATAGGAGCGGTGATTGTTGGTAATTCAGGCACCTCGTAGCTAAGCGAGTATGACTTAGGCAAGGCGCTTTCTTCATCTGGAGTTGCTAGCCCTGCTGTTTTTTCAGCACTTTGTTTAGGTGTCTGTTTTGACGTGGAAGGCTGAGCTTGAGAAGCTGTATTTGCTGCTGGTGAACTTGTTTTTGTATTTTGTTCTAACAGGGCTATACGAACCCCTTTCGTGGCTAAACTGTCAAGCGCCAGCGTCTGGTCGCCGCTGAAATCTGCAAGCTCTAGCTCATCCACTTCAACGGTTGTGGTAAGAAGCTCAACGTTAATGTTTGCAAGGGCTAGATACCCTACTTCAATGGGAATAGGCAAAGAAAATTCATCGCCAGTGTTGGTTTCTTCAACGGTTTCTGGAGCAGCAGCGAGTTGCGTTAACGTGGCATTTTCAAGCGTGAGTTCATTTACGCAGACTTTTGGCTCAAAAAGACAACGCCACGTTATATCAATATAGGCGTACTGCGATGCCACGCGCCACTGCGCGTTTTCCCATTGTAAATTGTGTATTTCAAGGGTATCGGCAAAACTGCCATCGATATCATCAATGGAAAGGTTTGTAACAAAGCTGTTCGCGATAAGTTTTACTGTTGGGCCGCCCAACGGGCTGATGAGTAGCGCATAAATGGCAACCAATAGCAGTACAGGCGAGAGCAAGATGGCAGAAACTGTACGTTTTCTCATAGCTCAGGCCCCAAGATTATGTGAATACGCCAAGCATTCTCTTGTTTTGATAGCCCTCTGGCTAAATATACTCTTACAGCGCCAATAGGTGACAGCCAGTGAACCCCAGGGCCTATACCATAAGCGAGGGAGTCGCTTATATCGTTTGCAGCTTTACCTGCGTCTACGAAAGCGGCTATTCGCCAGTTATCTGCAATTGAGTACGCGTATTCTATGCTCGATGTGACTAGGTACTTTCCGCCAATAGATTCAAGGTCAAGCTCGCCAGTCTCTGGGTTAATAACATCTGCTTTCGGCGACAAATCACGATAGCTAAACCCTCTAACGCTTTGGTCGCCTCCAGCGTAAAAGCGAAGTGAAGCAGGCACGTCATCGAAAGAGTTTGTTTTAATTGCTCCAATTTCTCCGCGTAAAGTTATTCTGTGCTTATTAGCGAATGTACGAATTAACATGCCTTCAACGGCAGTTTTAGCATAGTCAATGTCTGAGCCAAAACCCTCTTTGCCATATTGAGCCAGCACTTGAACATAGGTGCCGTTGCCTATGTTGAGTTCGTCGTCTTTATCTCGATAGGTTAGTGAATAGCCCGGTAAAACTAACGAGGTGGTATTAGTATCAAGGTCCCCCTGATCGTAAGTCTCTCTAAGGTAGGTTACTGAATAATCATGTTGCCAGGGCGAACCATCTTGTTGCGTGTATCTATGTGCTGACAAAGAAAGGGTTTCGCTTTCAAATGACGTATTGGCGTACTCAATAAACTGGTAGCCCGCTTCGATACTGGCATAGTCGCGAGTGATATTTTTCATTGGAATGCGGTAGTCGGCGGTAACTGATTGTTCAGGCTCTGAGATGAAAATATCTGATGAAACCGAGTGCCCTTTGTCATTAACCCAAGGACGTTCCCAACCCAAACGTACTCGCGGACCTGTATCAGTAGCCGCACCGACCGAGACATTAAATGCATCGGTAGGTCTGTGTTGAAGCGAGACTTCAATAGGAACCAGTAAGCCTTCTGCGTCGCTGACTACTGGCCTTGCTATGACCCGGTTGAAATAGCCTGACTGATTTAAACGTCTGTTAAAATCGCCTAACACTGATGATGAATAGGCATCGCCAGTTTTAAAAGGTTTTAGGCGTTTAATAATCGCTTTAGCTTTATCATCACCTACGAATTTGAGTTCACCAAACTTATATTGAGGTCCGCTTTGCGCAATTAGCAGCACGTTTGCTTGTTTTTCGTCACGTACTAAATCTAGCCGTGTTGCCTGCCAGAAATAATCAAAATAACCGTTGGAAAGGGCGTAATTAAACATGGAAGATTTAAATGACTCATAGATGGTCTGATTTAACACATCACCTTCTTTGAGTTTAAGTGAGTTAAAACGCTCTCTGAATGCTTTATCTTCACGACCAGCACCAATGATTTCTCGGGTAACTTTGTTGATAGTAAGAGGAGTATTCAAAGAAACCGTTACTGTGACCTTGTCCCCTTCTTGTATGCGTACCTTGGTTTCACTGTTGTAAAAGCCATAGGGTTGTACTGCCGTCGCCACCGCTTCTGCCACTTCGTCTTGCCAATAAGGGTCAGTTAGTAATGCTTTTTCGACATCAAGTCCGCTTAAATGCAGCCGAATGTTGTTACGTAGCTTAGCGTCTTCTACACCTTGAACATCGTAGGTAATTGACTCTTGAGCAAAAGATACCGTGCACAGCAAGCACAGCTGCACGCACAACAACGCCTTAGCTAATAAAGAGTATGCTTTGGATATTTTGCGCACTAATTGTCGAGAAAATAGGCCTTGCAAAGTGGCAAGCCCGCTCCAAGTTGAAGGCATGAAAAGGCTAGATCCTTAAGGTAACGCTGGGCTTAGAAGCTTACTGGTTTAGGGTAAAATCCATATTATATCTGTGGTTAATAATACCATATCTGCATTTTGTATTCGCAAAGTACGACGAGAGATCAAATTATTGCGTCAATATTATCTATATTAACCGGCATGGGTTGGTTTTTTGTACATTTGGTCACAAATTTGTATACTCGAATTAACATGGTTTTGAGGTTTACTCATTAGCTAAGTTCCGCCCATAATAAAAAATTACAAGGGAATGTTATGTCTTATAAAAAGGCTTTCTCACCAGCTACGCTTATTGCCCTACTATTGTTAGCTATTTCAACTACGTTAAGCGCTGAGTCGACTACTCAGGAAAATGCCTACGCTGCGTTTAGTTCGCTGCCAACCTATTGGACGCCATCTTTATCACCCGATGGAACAAAAATCGCTTTTGTTCAAAATGTTGAACAAGGAGAGGCGTTTGCCATGCTCGCCACCTTCGACTTGGAAAAAGGTGAAAAGCATTACCTACTTCGCTCTGACAATGAACGTGTAAAGATCAATTGGTACAAGTGGGTGAACAATGAACGTGTCGTGGTTAGCGCGCGCTATGAAACTCGCCGTGGTACCACAAAAGTGCATGACACCCGCTTGTTAAGTATTAAATTCGATGGCGAGGGCGGCGCGTTTAATATGGTTGAATGGGAACGAATTAAGCGTCGGGCCGGTAACCCTAACCACATTCCCCAATTTCAAGATGAGGTTATCGATTGGCTACCTGATGACCCAGATCATGTACTTGTAGCAATAGATGCCGAGGTGCTAGGTTTACCTTCAGTGTATAAAGTCAATGTCAATACAGGAGGCGTAAGTCGCATTATGCGCGGTAAAAAGCGCATCAGAGATTGGCTTACCGATCAACAAAGTAACGTTCGTATTGGCGTTTCACTTAATTATGATAGCGGTGAGCGCGAGGTCTTCCTAAAAGAAGAAGATGGCTGGCGAACCTTGTTTGCCTATAACGCCATGACGGAGAAGGGTGAATATCCAGTGGGCTTTGCTAAAGACCCAAATATTCTTTATTACAAAGGCTACAAGGGCGACTATCGCGCATTATATAGCCTAAACCTTAAAACCAACGAGCGAACTGAGGTATATGCCGACGAAGGCTATGACGTCAACGGCAGCCTTATTTATTCACCCGTTACGCGAGATGCTATCGGTGTGCGTCATGATGGCCGATTTTATTGGGATGAACGCTATGTTGCACTTCAAAACGGTATCGACCAGGGACTTCCTGATTATAACAACACGTTAGTTAGTTTCAGTGACGATGAGCAAACTTATATTGTTTATTCTGAGTCTGACATATTGCCCGGTGTGTATTTATTGGGTAATCGCAAGGAAGGCACGCTGAACATGCTATTTGAGCAATACAGCCAAATAGACTCGACGAAACTATCCGAGCATAAACTTATTGAGTACGAAGCCAGAGATGGTATCAAGATTGAAGCATATTTAACCCTTCCTAAGGGGGACGGGCCCTTCCCAACCATTATTCATCCTCACGGCGGGCCGGGGGCTCGGGATTTCAGCGGTTTCGACTACTGGACTGCATACTTCACCTCGAAAGGCTACGCGGTGTTGAGGCCAAACTTCAGAGGCTCAAGAGGCTATGGTTATAGTTTTGCGCAAAGCCAAATGAAAGGATGGGGCCTAGCTATGCAAGACGATATCACTGACGCCGCAGGTTGGATGGTAGAACAGGGATACGCAGAGCAAGATAATATGTGCATAGTTGGCGCAAGCTATGGTGGCTATGCCGCGTTAATGGCAACGGTTAAAACCCCTGAACTGTTTCAATGTGCCGTAAGTTTTGCCGGAGTGAGTTCGCTTAAACACGTTATCATTCACTCTCGTCGCTTTCTCAATAATGAGTTTGTTAAAAATCAAATTGGTGACGACTACGATGATTTGGAAGCTCGCTCGCCTTATTACAATGCAAAAGGGATCAAGACGCCTATTCTACTTGTGCATGGCGAAGAAGACCGTATCGTTCCACCCCTTCACAGCCGCTATATGGCTGATGAGTTAGAAGACTACGACAAAGTTTTTAAATACGTAGAGCTTGAAAATGGAGACCATAGCCTTTCTATTCAGCGCAATCGCCACCTATTCTTTAAAGAAATGGATATATTTTTAGATCAATACCTGAAACCGACTAAGAACGGCGAGGCGGTAACAGCTAGTCTGACAGAGGAATAAGACTCGTTAAAGATCCTAGTATTTACGATAAGACAGCCAAATCTGACGGCTTTTTAACCAGGTTTCAGGTATACTAATCAAGGCGCGATGGTTTCGCGCCTTTTTTAATTCCCTCACTTAATTTCATATTCGAGACTTTATGCCCCAGACATCTAATGGCGTATCTGATGATACTGCAGTTGTGCAAAAGCCCGCCCTTGGCCTTGTTGAATTCGTTGCTTTGATGGCGACCATGACATCGCTGGTGGCACTTAGTATAGACGCTATGTTGCCCGCACTTATTCAAATTGGTGAATCACTTAATGTGCAAGAGGCGCATCAGACCCATTTAATTGTCACCGTGTTCTTTTTAGGGATGGCATTTGGCCAAATGTTTTTTGGTCCGTTCTCAGATAGCCGTGGTCGCCGTCTTACTATTCTTGTTGGGCTGTGTATTTTTGCGTTGGGTACCTTTGTATGTATGCTTGCCACTAATCTTGAAACCATGCTGGTGGGGCGTGTTATTCAAGCGTTTGGTGTTTCGGGGCCTCGCATAGCTTCAATGGCCATTATTCGTGATTTATACGTGGGTGATGCCATGGCAAAAGTCATGTCGTTTATCATGATGGTGTTTATATTGGTGCCCATGTTGGCCCCAATTATTGGGCAAACTGTGATGGAATTGACGTCATGGTTTCATATTTTCACTATGTTCCTCATAGTGGCTACTATGGCTGGAATCTGGTTTTTCTCTCGCCAGGGAGAAACCTTGCCTCGGGCGAAGCGCAGAAAATTCTCGCGCGCACATTTTTTTAAATCCTCAAAATTTATCCTGACCCACCCCGAAGTGATGGGTTATACCTTTGCAATGGGCTGTATCTTCGGGGCGTTTTTAGCATATTTAAGCGCGTCACAGACCATCTTCACTGTGTTTTACAATGTTGGAGAGTGGTTCCCCTATATCTTCGCTACTCTTGCTTTTTCTATCGGTCTTGCCTCTTACTTTAACGGAAAAATGGTAATGCGCTTCGGCATGCGCAAGCTCTGTCGATTTGCGCTTAAAGGAGTAAATTGTTTTGCGGTGGTGTATTTGGCACTGTTATTTGCTTACGATGGCCTGCCGCCGTTAATTCCGACTGTGGCCGTTATGTTTGTTGGCTTTTTCTTCGTGGGCATACTGTTTGGTAACTTAAACGCTATGGCAATGCAGCCTCTTGGCGATATGGCAGGCTTAGGTGCTGCCATTATTGGCTGCTTTTCAAGCTTATTCTCAGTGCCCGTTGCGCTTATTGTCGATAGTTTTTTAAACGGGAATTTGATGCCAATAGGTTGGGGGTTTCTTATCTTTTTTGCACTGGCTTATTTGTCAGTTCGCTTCGCTGAACGCGTTCGGGAAGTGGTTGTTTCTTAAAGAGATAAGTGGTTGCTATTAACTGCTTTGATTTAGCTAAGCAGTTCGCTGTAAAAGATACGTGACTCACTGAGTTACAGGCATAAAAAAGCCCGACCAAAATGGTCGGGCAAGAGGGCTTAGTTAAGCACCTAACGACAGAAACTGTCCTATCCTATAATGGCTTTCATGTCAGTCATGTAGCCACGCAAGGTCTTACCTACAGATTCCACACCGTGTGAACGGATGGCTTCGTTAATTTCAACAAGGCGTTTGTTCTCTACTTGGTTAGAAGCAGAAGCTAAACCCTTACCGATAACGCTGGTATCGATGGTAGGCATAAATTTCTCACGCAAAATTGGAATTGCTGCGTTAGCAAACAAATAGTTTCCGTATTCTGCTGTGTCTGAAATAACCACATTCATTTCATACAAACGCTTACGTGCGATTGTGTTAGAAATTAGCGGTGTTTCATGCAGTGATTCGTAGTACGCAGACTCAGGCAGAATTCCAGCTTCAACCATTACGTCAAACGCAACCTCCACACCACATTTGATCATGGCAACTAGTAAAATGCCGTGGTCAAAGAATTCTTGTTCGCTGATTTCACCTTCGTAAGCTGGTGCGTTTTCAAACGCGGTTTCACCGGTTTCTTCACGCCACTTAAGTAGATTCGCATCACCATTTGCCCAATCTTCCATCATGGTGCGAGAGAACTCACCGCTGATGATGTCGTCTTGGTGCTTTTCAAATAGCGGACGAAGTAAATCAGTTAACTGCTCAGAAAGCTCAAACGCTTTCACTTTTGCAGGGTTTGATAGACGGTCCATCATGTTAGTTACACCGCCAATCTTAAGTGCTTCAGTAATGGCTTCTAAGCCGTACTGAATTAGCGCACCTGCATAACCTGGGTCGATACCATCATCAACCATTTTCTCGAACGCAAGTACTGCTGCAACTTGTTGCATACCACATAAGATGGTTTGCTCACCCATAAGGTCAGATTTAACTTCAGCCACAAATGAAGACTCAAGTACACCTGCGCGGTCACCGCCAGTTGCACTTGCCAGTGCCTTAGCCTGATCCCAACCTTTCCCTTCAGGGTCATTTTCTGGGTGCACAGCTATTAGTGTTGGTACACCAAAGCCACGCTTATATTCTTCACGTACTTCTGAGCCTGGGCTTTTCGGCGCACACATAATTACTGTGATATCACTACGAATTTGCTGGCCTTCTTCAACAATGTTGAAACCGTGTGAGTAACCTAGAGTTGCACCTTTTTTCATAAGCGGCATTACTGCCTCAACTACACTTGCGTGCTGCTTATCAGGTGTTAGGTTGTAAACTACATCAGCTTCTGGAATAAGCTGCTGATATGTACCAACAGTAAATCCATTGCTTGAAGCGCGTTTGTAAGAGTCGCGTTGCTCATCGATCGCCGCCTGACGCAGCGCATAAGAAACATCTAACCCTGAGTCACGCATATTCAGGCCTTGGTTAAGGCCCTGCGCGCCGCAGCCTACAATGACAATTTTCTTGCCTTTTAAGAACTGACAACCGTCAGCGAATTCATCGCGTGCCATAAAACGGCAGCGGCCAAGCTGGTCTAACTGCTGGCGAAGTGACAGGGTGTTGAAATAATTAGCCATAAAAATTTCCGAACAACATTCATTTTTGTCAATATCAAACACCGACCTTGGCGTTGACAGACCTCGTCTATGACGACTTGGTAGTGAGACTAAAAGATTTCTTTTGTTTTGGAAAATGATATATTTGCAAGATAATATTGCATAAAGTGAAATGTATATGGATTTTCGCAGTCTACAGCTCTTTAACCACTTGGCTACCAGCCTACACTTTGGCGTTACCGCTGAGGCCATGTATGTATCGCCATCTACTTTAAGCCGCGTAATTCAGCGCCTTGAAGACGAGTTAGGCTGTACCTTGTTCAAACGGGATAACCGTAAAGTCGCGCTCACCCATAGCGGGCACAAGCTACTGTCCTTCTCAAAACATGCGTTAGCTGATTGGCAGCAATTAAAAATTGATTTAAAAGAAGATAGCGATGCACTTCAGGGGGAACTAAGTGTATTTTGCTCGGTAACTGCCAGTCAAAGCCATTTGCCCACTATGCTAAGGCAGTTCAGGCAGCAACACCCTGGGGTCGATATACGCCTAATAACCGGTGACCCTGCCCTTGCCATAGAGAAAGTTAAAAGTAAGCAGTGTGATTTATCTATTGCTATTTATACCCCTGACATGCCAACAGATTTGCATTTCACCGCTCTTGATAACGTGCCTTTGGTTCTTATTGCGCCAAGGGAATGGCGACTTACTCAGCTAAGTCAGCTAGATTGGACCAAGCATCAGGTGATAATGCCTGAAACCGGGCCAACTCGACGCACCGCCTATCACTGGTTTGCCGAGCACGGTATTCGGCCTAACGTGTATGCCTATGTAGGCGGTAACGAAGCTATTGTAAGCATGGTAGCGCTAGAGTGTGGTGTGGGCTTTGTGCCAAAGGTAGTGCTCGACCACTCCAGTATGGCTAATGCGGTAACCCAAATTCAGGTTGAAGATATCGAGCCTTATGCCCTTGGCCTTTGTTGTTTACAAGATAAGCAAAACGAACCGCTTATCAACGCTTTTATGCAGCTAAACTTGCATTCTAGAGGGTAAGTTATTTTATTAGTTGCACTTAGCTAGCACTGAGCTGCTTTATAAGGTTATCGAGAGCTCGATAGCCCAGAGCTTCCGCGATATGCGCCCTTGATACGGTGTTTTCTTCTTCAAGGTCGGCAATGGTTCTAGCCACTTTTAGCGTGCGGTGAAATACGCGCATAGATAAATTAAGCTGTTTCGCGGCTGCCTGTAAAAAGAGGAGATCTGCGTCATCTAGCAAACAGATGTCGGCAAGCTCCCCCGCGTGTAGAGCGCCATTGGCTTTGCCTTGTCGAGACTCCTGTTTTTGCCGTGCAGCTATCACCCTTTCCCGCATGTCATGTAACGAGTCGTCAGGTCTATTACCCCGCTCTGGCAAGTCGTAGTCTGGCAGTCTAGGCACCTCGACTTGTATATCTATTCTATCTAGCAGCGGGCCTGACAAACGGTTTAAGTAATTAAGTTGTTGCTGGGGTGTCAGGCGGTTGTCGTCAATATCCCCAGTAGGGCTTGGGTTCATGGCGGCTACGAGTTGAAAATTAGCGGGGTACGTTGCACTTCCTGATGCACGGGATAAATGCACATCGCCAGTTTCAAGCGGTTCGCGCAATACATCCAGCGCTTTTCGGCCAAATTCGGGGAGTTCGTCTAAAAATAAGATGCCGTTGTGGGCCAGTGAAATTTCTCCCGGCACAGGGTTAGAACCACCGCCAGTAAGCGCTATCGCAGAACTTGTGTGATGGGGGGAGCGCAGGTGGCGGGTTAGAAAACGTTCAGCATTTAGCTTTTCGCCTTTCACTGAGTGAATAGCGGCGACTTCCAAGGCTTCTTCTTCACTCATATCCGGTAATAGCGACAACATTCGGCTGGCAAGCAAGCTTTTACCTGTGCCTGGCGGGCCTACCATCAGTAGGTTGTGAGCCCCGCTAGCTGCAATAATTAGGGCCCGTTTAGCCTGCTCTTGACCGATAATATCATCCCAACCAGTTGGGGCGTTGCGTGATGAATGAGAAGTAAAAGGCTGGCCTTTGGCGAGCTTTTTGTTACCGGTAAGGTGTTCATAAACAGATAGAAGATCGAAGGCGGGAAAGCGTGTGGCGTGGGAAACCAAGGCTGCTTCAACATCGTTATCTCCCGGATACACCAGGGCTATATCTTCGTTCGCTGCCGTCATCACTACAGGAATAAGCCCGTTAACCGGTTTAATCTCACCGTTTAGCGCTAACTCGCCCACAAAGGCAATATTAAGCAGGCTAATATCTGAAATGTAACCCGATGCTGCTAAAATGCCAACGGCAATAGGAAGGTCGAACCGGCCGCCGAACTTTGGGATATCAGCCGGCGCTAAATTAACCGTTATACGTTTGGCAGGAAATTCGAAACCACTGTTAATTAGCGCGCTGCGCACCCGCTCACGGGCTTCTTTTACACTGGTTTCAGCCATACCGACCAGTTGAAAGGCAGGTAGTCCATTAGCCAAGTGAATTTCAACACTTACCTCTGGTGCAGACACCCCCTGCCCTGCAAAGGTTTTAACAACAGCCATTCCCATATTGTGAACACCCTCTCTTCTTACACACTCATTGTTCGCCTAATTGAAATTTCAAAACTCAAGTGCGGCTAAATAGTTAACGCTTTGGGCATAAACTCTAGTGAGAGTGGGATAAAGATGTAACTGTACTAACGACGGGATTTATCGCCAATACTCACCGAGCTAGGTCATTGATTACCCTGCTCGGCAACGAAGGTTAGATGCTAATGATGATCGTTGTAAAATACAGGTAGCTGCCAATGCCAGCGCATGGCGCCTAATCTAAACAATACGGTGGTTGCAAGGGCTGCAATACCACACCATTGGGTAGCAAGGTTAAATTCAAGTGCGATGCCATATACGATACCGCCTGCGATACAGGTCATCGCATAAAGCTCGCCGTTTAGTACCAGCGGTACTTCGCGGCAGATAACGTCGCGTAACAACCCTCCAAACACACCAGTAATAGTGCCCATTGCTACCGCCACTGCCATGCCTGTGTCGTTGGCTAAGGCTTTCTCTATGCCTACTACATTAAAAAGTGCTAGCCCAAAAGCATCGGCAATTAACAGGTAGTGAAAAGGGAAGCGTGGGCTAATTCGCAGCCAAACAATGGGTATAAAGGCGGCAATTAGCGTGGTGTACAAGTAATCGGTATCGGCAATCCAAAACACGGGTACATCTAGCATCACATCTCGCAAGGTACCTCCGCCAATGGCTGTAGCACTGGCAAGCACTACCACGCCAAATCCATCCATGCGTTTTTGATAAGCCATAAGGGTGCCTGAAATTGCACACACGGCAACGCCTGCTAGGTTTAACCAGTGAAACCAATCGAACATGCTTATTACCCTTTTACTACTCTTAAGAACTCGCTATTTCTACCGCAAAAAACTTGATCAAACCGTGTGTTTCATGCTATTTCTTTGCGCAATACCAATTCGCGGTTTATCGCGTATTGCGTGTAGGGGAATGCCATAACCCCTAACGAACAACATTTCATTTTTATAATGTCAACGGAATACGGCATTGTAAGTCAAAGATATCATATAAAACAAAGCGCTACTGATCTGTAAGCAGTAAGGCTTTGTCGCCCTTCGCTTAAACGACCTAAGATGATTTAATACATCATCAGTATGACATGCAATTTTGAGTAAAACAGCGCGTATTGGAAAACAAGCCAAAGCATTACTGGTTTACCACTGTTTTTAAGTTTCACACAAAGGTCTAGCATTAAACCCTAGCACCTAAAATTAACGGGAAGGATTTATGCCCAAGTTACGTTCTGCAACTACCACACAAGGTAGAAATATGGCCGGCGCTCGCGCGCTATGGCGTGCAACCGGAATGAAAGATTCTGATTTCGGCAAGCCTATTATTGCTATTGCTAACTCATTTACGCAGTTTGTACCTGGGCACGTTCACCTCAAAGACCTCGGTCAGCTAGTAGCGCGCAGCGTGGAAGAAGCCGGTGGTGTCGCCAAAGAATTCAATACTATAGCGGTAGATGACGGTATCGCAATGGGTCACAGCGGCATGCTGTATAGTCTTCCGTCTCGTGAAATCATTGCTGATGCAGTGGAGTACATGGTGAACGCACATTGCGCGGATGCCATTGTTTGTATTTCTAACTGCGACAAGATCACCCCGGGAATGTTAATGGCGTCTATGCGTTTGAACGTGCCCGTTATATTCGTATCTGGCGGCCCAATGGAAGCGGGTAAAACCAAGCTTTCAGACCAGCTGATTAAGCTTGATTTGGTTGACGCCATGGTAGCGGCTGCTGATGATAAAGTGAGCGATGCCGACACTGACGAAATTGAGCGCTCTGCCTGCCCTACTTGTGGGTCGTGTTCAGGTATGTTTACTGCAAACTCAATGAACTGCTTAACTGAAGCGTTAGGTCTTTCACTACCGGGTAATGGCTCTATGCTGGCCACTCACGCCGACCGTGAAGGTTTGTTTAAGCAAGCCGGTAAGCAAATTGTAGAGCTTTGTAAGCGCTACTACGGCGATGATGATGAAAGCGTATTGCCGCGGAACATTGCTAACTTTAAAGCGTTTGAAAACGCCATGAGCCTAGACATCGCCATGGGTGGTTCGACCAATACCATTCTGCACTTGCTAGCGGCAGCGATGGAAGGTGAAGTACCTTTCACTATGGATGATATCGACCGCTTGTCTCGCAAAGTGCCTCACTTGTGTAAGGTGGCGCCTTCTACCCCTAAATATCATATGGAAGACGTTCACCGTGCCGGCGGCGTACTGGGTATTTTGAACGAGTTGAACAAGGCAGGCTTACTAAATACCGATGTGAATCACGTCTTAGGCAAGCAGCTTACTGAGGTTATCAGCGAGTGGGACATAACCAACCCAGAGAACAAAGACGCTATCACCTTCTATCGCGCGGGCCCTGCGGGTATTCGTACGACAAAAGCCTTTAGCCAAGATTGTCGCTGGGATGAGGCCGATGCCGACCGTGAAAATGGTTGCATTCGCTCTATCGAGAATGCATTTAGCCAAGAAGGTGGCTTAGCGGTGTTATACGGCAATTTGGCCGAAGATGGCTGTATTGTTAAAACCGCAGGTGTGGATGAGTCCATCCTAAAGTTTAACGGTACCGCGCGTATCTACGAGAGCCAAGATGATGCAGTGGCAGGCATATTGGGCGATGAAGTAAAAGCCGGTGACGTCGTGTTTATTCGCTATGAAGGCCCTCGCGGTGGTCCAGGTATGCAAGAAATGCTGTACCCAACGTCGTACTTGAAATCGAAGGGCCTAGGTAAGCACTGCGCGCTAGTAACCGACGGGCGTTTCAGTGGTGGTACAAGTGGCTTGTCTATCGGTCATTGTTCACCAGAGGCTGCCAGCGGTGGCGGCATTGGCTTAGTTGAAGACGGCGATAAGATTGAAATAGATATCCCTAACCGAAGCATCAACATCGTTATTTCTGATGAAGCACTTGCCGAGCGCCGTGCAAAAATGGAAGCAAGCGATAAGCCTTGGAAACCGAAAGATCGTGTACGCGAAGTGTCTACATCACTTAAGACCTTTGCCGCGCTGGCAACCAGTGCCGACAAAGGTGCGGTGCGCGATGTCACTAAGTTGGAAGACTTGTAATGGAAAACGAGCACGTTAGCGACCACGAGTATCTGAAAAAGATATTACTCGCTCCCGTTTACGATGTGGCGGTGGCCAGTGAACTGTCTTATATGTCTTTGCTTTCAGCGGAGCTTGGCAACGAGATCTTTTTGAAACGAGAAGATCAGCAGCCAGTAAAAAGCTTTAAGCTGCGCGGTGCCTACAACCGTATTTGTTCGTTAAGTGAAGCACAGCTTCAAGCTGGCGTTATTGGCGCATCAGCGGGTAATCATGCCCAGGGCTTAGCATACAGTGCAAAAATGAAGGGCATTCAAGCAACTATCGTAATGCCCGAAACCACCCCTGACATTAAAGTGGACGCTGTACGTCGCTTCGGTGGTGATAACGTAAATGTAGTCTTGCATGGCACCAGCTTCGACCAGGCAAGCAACCATGCCAAAGATTTGTGTGATACCCACGGGTATACCTTTGTTCCGCCCTTCGATAACCCCGATGTAATCGCCGGACAAGGTACTGTTGCACGAGAACTGTTAGAGCAAAACCCAAACCTGGATATTTTGTTTATTGCTGTTGGCGGTGGCGGTCTAGCCGCGGGCATTGCGGTATACTTAAAGCAACTCAAACCCAGTATTAAGATTGTAGCCGTTGAGTCAGAAGAGTCGGCCTGTTTCATTAAAGCAAAAGCGCAAGGCGAGCCTACTGAGTTGGAAAGCGTAGGTATTTTTGCCGATGGCGTGGCTGTGAAAGTAATGGGGCAAGAAACTTTTCGCCTGTGTAACCGCTTAGTTGATGAAACTATTACGGTTAGCAATGATGAGATTTGCGGGGCTATAAAAGATATTTTCGATGATACTCGCGTTATCGCCGAGCCTGCTGGTGCATTGTCGGTAGCGGCAATTCGCAAATATGCCAAGCAACACGACCTTAAAGGTAAAAAGCTAGGCGGTATTTTATGTGGCGCAAACATCAACTTTCATACCCTGCGCTATGTGTCTGAACGCTGTGAATTAGGTGAGCAGAAAGAAGCCGTTTTTGCCGTTAAAATTCCTGAAACTAAAGGCGCGTTTAAACAGTTTTGTGAATGCGTTGGGGCAAAAGCGATTACTGAATTCAACTATCGCTATGCAAGTGAGAGCGAAGCGCATATTTTTGTTGGGGTAAAGCTAAAAGGCGGTCAACAAGAATTTGCGTCCCTTCAAAGTGACCTTGAAAGTAAAGGATATGACTGCGTTAACCTAACTGATAACGAGTTAGCAAAGCTTCATGTTCGGCATATGGTAGGAGGCCGCCCGCCGACCATTTTAAACGAGCAGGTGTTCAGCTTTGAATTTCCGGAGCGCCCAGGTGCACTACTAAATTTCTTAAATACATTGGGCGAGCAGTGGAACATTACTTTATTCCACTATCGTAACCACGGAGCTGCGGAAGGCTTGGTATTGGTTGGTTTTGACATTGCGCCAGAAAGCAGGGATGACTTTAACCAGCATGTAGCTGAATTGGGCTATAAGGTAGAAGAAGTAACGGATAACCCTGCGTATCGCTTTTTTCTGTCGCAACCAGCATAACGTTTTGTCGGCTATGTACAGCAGCCTTTGATAGCTATACATTCAAAAGCGAAACTTAGCTCGTTTTAAACCTTTTTTCGCTTTGTATTGCTTCACGTTAAGCGCAGGTTTACCGAGGAGCGATACAAAGCGGCACTATTTCAACTTTACTATATCAGCCTCAATGGAAGACTGGCTGAGTATCTATCGAAATATAGTTTTAAGTTAACAATACGCTCAATAAAAAACCCATGCGGATGCATGGGTTTTTTACGCCTTTAACAAAGCGATAGTCTTTGTTGCTTACAACGCTAATTTGCCGAGTTAAGCGCAACATTTTCCAAATGCTGAATCATCTCAGGCCATATCAGCGCCATCACGTCAGCCCGCAAGGCTTCACACTCTTCCGAGTATTTTAAGCTGCCGTCTTTTTCTGAATCTAACCAATGGTTATCTTTCAGCGCGCCGATAAAGCTAGACAATACGTTCTTATCGTAAAACTCAGGAGAGCTTAAGCCATAAAGGGCTGATAAGCGCTCAGCGACTTGTTTACTTTCTCGCTCTAATGCACTGCGGCTAATCACCTTTTCTTTATCAAGAATCGTCAGCACTACGGCATAACGCTGCAATGTTTCTTGCATACAGCGGCTTAATAACCAAGCAGAATGGAACTGCTTGCAGTGTGCATCTGGTGGTAAAAGCTCACCGTCTTTTTGGCGCAGCAGTCCGTTGTCTAACATCGCCGTGATCAGCGCATCAGTATGCGCAAGCGCTTCATCTTGCGTTAGATGTAAAAACAGTTCTTTTTGCAGCAAAGGATAAAGTGCTGCAATCAGTTGGAAAATACTGTTCTTGGTTGCGCCCTTCTTAGCGAAGATAGACGCCATGATAAGACCTGGTATGGCGAACAAGTGCAAAATATTGTTGCGATAGTAGGTCAGGTATACAGCAGATTTAGGCTGAGGGCTGATCAAACGACCGTAATCGTCTTCTTTAACATCAAAACGACCTAACTTTAATGTATCCCGAAGCAATTCTTGTGCTGATGAATCAGGAATAGTGGCGTCATCACTAAAGGGCACTGTTTTAAACAAGTTCATGAAGTCATCCATGGCTTGTTTAAGCTCAACCTCACTCATAGTCTGCCTTTTAGAAGACAGTAGACATAGCGAAGCTAATGCCATGCCGTTAAGTGCCGCAGCGCGATTGATACGCGTCATGACGTTGTTAGCTAATTCATTAACGGCAGGCGTTAACCAAGCAGGCTTCTTCTCTGGTTCGGCATCGCGACAGTCGCGCCAGTTCGGGACATGACTTTCAAGGAACTGATTAAGAGCGATAGGCTCACCAAAGTTCACATACCCATGCCCGTAATTCTTAAGTTTACGAATGGCTGAAAACACCTGAAGGTTAGACTCTTTTTTCTTCTTTGACCCTTTAAGTTCGTTCAGGTAGCTCTTCACTTCCATCACGTTTTCATAGCCAATGTAGACAGGAACAATACTAACTGGGCGGTTAACGCCTTTAAGCATGGCTTGAATTGTCATGGCCAGCATACCGGTTTTCGGCGGTATTAAACGGCCCGTGCGGCTGCGTCCACCCTCAGGGTAGTACTTTACAGAATAGCCTTTGTTAAACAGCAGCTCTAAATATTCCCTGAACACGGCCGTGTAAAGCTTGTTGCCTGCAAAACTCCGGCGAAGGAAGAAAGCCCCTCCTCGGCGGAATACTTTTCCTACGGGCCAAAAGTTAAGATTGATACCTGCTGCAATGTGAGGCGTTACCATACCTTCGTGATAAATCACGTAGGTTAATAACAGATAGTCCATGTGACTGCGGTGGCAAGGTACATAAATAATTTCGTGCCCGTTAGCTGCCAACTCGCGAATGCGATCTGCGTGGCCTACGCTAATACCGTTATAAATTTTGTTCCATATACGAGTTAGCAGTCTGTCGCCAAAGCGGATAAGTCCTTCACGATAATCTGCAGCAATTTCGGTGATATAGCTTTGAGCCCGCTCCTTGGCCTTTTCGTGAGTGACCTTTTTGCTTCTTGATTCTTCCGCGATCGCACGGCGTACTGCATCCGAACCCAATACACTGTTGTTGAGTTCTTGTCGCTCTAGCAGAGTAGGGCCCGTCATACTTTGACGCTTACGTTGAAAGTGAGTACTTGCTACGCGTACAAGCTTATGGGCGATGCTTTGATCACTACCGTGTTGATTTGACATGGCCCGCGCTGAAACAGCTTTAGAATAATTAATAAAGTTATCTCTGCCTAAAAACAGCACGATGAAAAGTTTACGTAGCCAGCTCGGTGCAGCCTTATCAGCTATTAAATCGCTTAAGCCTGGATTACCACGGCCTGGGGCTCGACCCCAGGTTACATAAACAGGAACTACCTGTAAGTCGAGGTTTTCGTGATCTCTGTGCAAATGAAAAAGGTCAGTGAAAACGTCTTCAATTCCCGTATCTTTGGCTGATGAGCGAAAAAGAGGTTGGGTTTTACGTAAAAATAGAGTAGACGAATACTCTCTACCTGCCAGTGTAAGTGTGTCTGTTGGGCTAGGAAGGCCTAGGTATTTGGTCGACATTCTCAGCGCAAGCTGGTCGGTCACTGAGTTTGTGGGAAGTAGATAAACAATAGGCTTGCTCTTATCTATTCCTAATTCGGTTTCAACGTTAACTGGAATACTGTGAGCTTTAACCAGTAACTTAACAGGATAATGAAATACCGACAAAAGGGCTTTTCGCATCCACGACATGAATTATGTAATCCTATGAAATAAAAACGGGTGAAGTGTAACACAATCGCGTCACAATCTCGCGACGAGCCAATGTTATTGATTTGCCTGTTTTACAGACTCCCTACCTAGCGGTAAGTTCAAGATGTTCAAAAGTATCTGTGTATTTAAGCGTTTTTTAGAGTAAACCTCACTTACCCTTTGAGCAATGCAACATTAGCAGTATTTAAATTGCTATAAGTGGTGACTATTACTATTTTTATAAAGATTAACGAATATGAGCATGTTGTAGTGGATGATCAAAACCGATTGAAGACGATTGATGACTTTTTGCTCAGCAATGAGGTGCCGTTGGATCTTGACGATCTTATGATGGTGTTAGCAAGGGCATATAAGGTGCCTATCGCGCTAATAGGAATTGTTGGTGAATTTGAAGAAACATTCAAAGCGCGATATGGAACTACTCTTTCTAAAGTAAGCCGTGAGCATGCTTTTTGTAGTCATGTGGTAGAAGAGCGCAAACAAGTTGTTGTTAACAATGCACATGAAGACCCCAGATTTAAAGATAATCCGTTAGTAACGGGAGAGCCGCACATCTGCTTTTATGCAGGAACTCCCATTGAAATTAATGATGAGATTATTGGAGCTGTATGTCTTATTGATACTGTTCCTCGAGAAATCGATGCCGAATACCTTGAAGTGCTGAATAGAATTGGTGCGCTTGTTAGCCAGCATATTTCTCTATCAAAGGAACATGAGGCACTTAAGCGCGAACACGGTTTAATTGAAAAGTCCCCTATAGTGTTGGCCACTTGGAGAAATACTACGTCGTTACGGCTAGTTCATATTTCTCAAAATAGTGAGCGTGTATTGGGTATATCGGCACAAGACTTACTATGCGGCGCTGTAGAGCTTGGCGATGTTCTAACTCAAGACGCTGAAAGCGACTTTACTTTTGCTATGCAGGCGCATATGGAAGGTGTGGAAACCCATTCATGCCGCCTTCAAATAGCCACCCCTACGCGAACTATTTGGGTGAGCATGATTTCTACGGCAAGCTTTCGTGAAGACGGGATGCTGTATTCAGTGCAAGCATTTCTTTTCGATACCAGCGATCAAAAATATGTTGAAGACAAACTTCACAAAACGAACCAGCGCATGCGCCTGCTATTGGAAGCCTCTGAATTAGGTACGTGGGACTGGAATTTGGCCGCTGATGTAAACCAAGTAAATAAACGTTGGTGTGATATCGTCGGCCTTGAATATGAGTATTATGATACCAGCTCTCGCTTTTTCAGGCAGTTAATTCACCCTGCGGACTATGTAAAAGTAGAAAAGCAATTAAATGAACACATTATTGGTGAGAGCAAGGTTTTCAATACTACCTTTCGCATGAAACATACTAACGGCACGTGGGTTTGGGTTGAAACCTATGGAAAAACTGTGGAATTTAACGCTGCGGGTAAGGCTATTCGCGTTGCTGGTATTCATCGCGACATTACCCAGAGAATGGAAAGCGAACTTCATGAGAAAAAGAAAACCCAGCTACTTCAATTTATAAATAAAACCCGTGCCTCTTATCTTCAGAACAACGATTTAACCATGGCCTGCCAAACAGTATTGCCTGAGCTCATTGATATCTCGGATAGTCAGTTTGCTTTCATTGGGCAAATGAAAGGCGAAGGCGATGCCTCGAAGCTGTTTATTCATGCCATTTCTGAAATAGTGTGGGACAGCAGCAGCTTCTCGCAATACAACGAGTACAAAAAGCGGAACTTGTATTTCGATAACTTTGATAACCTTTTTGGTACCACAATTTTAACCGGTGAGGTAACGTTAAGTAATGCCTCAGGAAGTCATCCAAACTCAAAAGGGGTACCGCAAGGGCACCCCCGCATTAGTCGTTTTTTAGGGCTACCGATTAAGGTTAAAGATAGAGTAGTGGGCATGATTGGTTTAGCCAATAAATTCGAGCCCTACGCCTTAGATGATGCAGAGTTTTTACAACCTTTATTAGACGCATTAGCAGGTCTTTTCTACGCGGTAGAGCTGGAAGAAGCGCGTGCGATAGCTGAAGAGAAGTTGCGTAAGCTGGCTATGACTGATTCGCTAACTGGGCTGTACAATCGGCGAGCTTTTGTTGATAAATGCCATCAACTCTCTGCACAAAGCAATAGAGTGAGCGTAGCGGTAATAGATATAGACCACTTTAAAAAAGTTAACGATACTTATGGACATGATGCAGGGGACCAAGCCCTAATTTCAGTAGCCCACCTCATAGAAGAATATTATGTGGAGCCCGATATTGTTTCACGTCTTGGTGGAGAAGAGTTTGCGATAGTAGCAATTTCAGACAACAAAAAAGACGAAGAAATGCGATTTAACAAACTTCGAGAGGCTGTTGAAAAAACAGAAGTTAAATACAAGAAAGACACGATATCTGTAACAATAAGTATTGGTGCCGTTTTTGCTGAGGATAGCTTGAATCTTGATTTTAGTGGGTTACTTTCTAAAGCTGATAAACTGCTATATACGGCGAAAAAGAATGGCCGAAATCAAGTTATTCTAGGGTGATGGGAACTTAGGACAACGCTAGAAAACACGTTTTTTACAGCCCTAAGCCCTCCAACTTTTATATACTAGGTGCTAGTCCCATACAGCTTGCATAATATGTTGTTGTTGCTGGCCAGTCAGAAAACACACCAAGTACGCCCACATCTTTTGCTAGTACATCAAGTACTGTCATAACGTCACCATCGTTATTGATTGCGCTATCAGTGGCCAAAGAACCATTAACACTTTGGTAATACCAACCCCCACCTGTATTCAGCAATCCAGAGCGCTCTAGAGACCATGTAATAATATCAAGCCCTGCTTCTTTCGCCGCAATCGCGTATGGGGAAGGCACTATCTTTTCATTTTCAACCGTCAATAAGACCCAAATTGGTGGAGCAATTATTTGTACCCCATCTGCAACAAGTTGTTCCATAGTTGGAGTTAACAGTTCGGGATTATTAACTAATTGCTCAGCGGTGACGCCATCTTCGCCATCTGCGCTTTGGGCGCCATATCTATCGTCTAGATACACCGCTTGATTGCCGAAAGCTGGTTCATTCTCAATCCAGTATTTCACATCTGCTAAGTTAAATGACTGGGGCCAGACATTTTCTGGTTCAATGCCTGCTGCTTTGTATTCATCTATCATCTTTTGAGCATATTGTTGCTGTGTGAAACCATCAAAAGGCATTTGAACAGATGGCGTTTTAAGCTCTGGTGTCATTTTCACATTTAACTTTTTGAACAGTTCTATACTTTCTGCGTGTGTTAACAGGGTACCTTTTGATGAATATAAGTCTGTGCGCCAGTTTGCTGTACCATCTAAATACTCATCTACAGTGGTTGCATTTGGGTTCGCTGCGTCCATTTTACCTTTTAGCGTTTTGAATTCTGCGAGTGTTATATCGCTGGTGCAGCACTGCGCTTGGGCGGCAATGCCATTTTCAGGGTCGGCCGGTGTAAAGGGTACAGAGCAATTATCAGCCAAATCGGTTGAGAGTATATTCGTTGTAGTATGCAAGTCACACTGCGAATGCCTGCACACTAAAGCTTTATCTTTAGTAAATGTAACGTCACACTCTACTATTCCTGCGCCAAGTTTTGCCGCTGATTCGTAGGCTTCTTTCGTGTGCTCCGGGAACTGCAGTGACGCTCCACGATGCCCAATTGAAAAATCTGTTTTATAAAACGGGCCTTCACTACATTGTTGTAGTGCACTCTTTAGCTCTCCATCATCCATATCCTCTACAAGAAAAGATGGGCGCGCCCCTATCTGTATATTCGGGGCCTCTCCAGCCGGTACTTGAACGATAACAGGAACTTCAACTGTTTCGACCACGGTTACTGTGTTTTCTACAACTACCTGTTTTTCTACCTCAACGACTTCTACAGAGTCGTCATCACACGCTGCTAAGCTTAGAGTGATGACTAATACCGTGAGTATTTTTTTAGTTAGTTTCATAGATTTTCCATTGTAATTAATGAATTAAGTTTTATTTGTAGGGTAATTAACATCTGCCCAAAATTACGCTAAGCGTTGAGCGTGTCAGTTTCGTGATAATGGGGTTACGAATTAGCTACATTTTTTATAGGAAATAAAGAATGTTAAAAGCACCTCGAGCTTTTCTCACAAGGCTTACTACTTGTTATTTGTTTTTAGGTGTATATACTTACAGGAACTGTATGAACAGACAGGTCTTTTATGCGCCCACTCACAGCTCGACAAACTGAAGTTTTAGAACTTATTAAAACAACCATGCAAGAAACGGGAATGCCGCCTACGCGTGCGGAAATTGCTCGTCAACTTGGTTTTCGTTCTGCCAACGCAGCAGAAGAACATTTGAAGGCATTGGCGCGTAAGGGCGTAATTGAAATTTTGCCTGGTACCTCTCGTGGTATTAAGCTCAATATCCCCCTTGAGGACACTGCACCAGAAGAAGAAGGCCTGCCCCTTATCGGGCGCGTGGCGGCTGGTGAGCCAATTTTGGCGCAAGAGCATGTAGAATCTCACTACAAGGTCGACCCTGCTTTGTTTCAGCCTCAGGCTGACTTTTTACTTCGTGTAAACGGCATGAGTATGAAGGACATCGGTATCTTGGATGGCGATCTTCTTGCTGTGCATCGCACGACTGATGTCCACAACGGTCAGGTAGTTGTAGCGCGGGTGGATGAAGACGTTACGGTTAAGCGTTTAGAAAAGCGCGGTCGTGAAGTATTACTTCATGCTGAAAACGAAGAGTTTTCGCCAATTAAAGTAGACCTTGCTAATGAGCCTTTTGCTATAGAAGGTATTGCCGTGGGTGTTATAAGAAACGCCGACTGGATGTAAGGTTTTAGCATCTTCAATCAAAAGCGGCGTATTAGCCGCTTTTTTTATGTCTTTTAGTACCAAATTTTAGTTAATTTTCTTAGTTTAGCGTTTATTGGTATGTTTCAAAATTATGAAATCTGACATCACCATTGTATGAAAGATATGCGCTATTTGGCCCGAGTACAGAGTGGCTAAAGCACATTTATTATTTGAAAATTTGTTTGAAAAACACGAGAAGCGATGTGTTAATTGTTGATTTTGTGACCAAATAAAGCTTCATCCTTATCAACTCCCCGTTCAAAATGCGCGTTTGATTTTTTAAGCGCCGTCAGCACGCCTTATACCCACTCTACCAAAATTGTAACGCAACCCTGCCACATGAAATGATTAAAAATTAACCTCTTCATTAAATTTTTAATAGAAAAGACTAGACGGCACGGCATTATTGCGCAATTCTTATACAGAGATTAACAAAATAATAACAATGGCTCTAAATTTGTTTTACAAGTTGAGGTGATGGGTCAATCGTTCGCAAACCATTTGGTAGGGCAGCGCGCAAAATAATCAGCGTTTTTGGTCTTGCTATTACGGAGGTGCTGAGTGAAACAACTAACGACCGTTTTCGCAAAGTGGTGTTCAACAATACCGTTTTTGCTTTTTTCCCCGTTACTTCTTGCGCAAGAAGTTAGTGAAGAAGTCTCTTCTCTTAATTTAAGACGCGGTGCCACCGACATCAGCGGGCAGGTTTATGATCTGCATATGCTGATGTTTTTTATATGCGTAGGGATTGCGGTAGTCGTATTTGGGGTGATGTTTGCCTCAATGTATCTTCATCGGAAGTCTCGTGGCGCTAAGCCCGCTAACTTTCACGAAAACGTGAAGGTTGAAATAGCATGGACCGTTGTTCCTTTTCTTATTCTAATTTTTATGGCTGTGCCGGCGGCGAACACGCTTATTGCAATGGAAGACACGTCTGAGCCTGACATGACAGTGTTAGTCACGGGCTCTCAGTGGAAATGGCACTACAAGTACATGGACAGCGACGTGGAATTTTACTCACTGCTTGCTACTCAGCGTGAGCAAATAGAGAACAAATTTCAAAAAACCGACAATTACTTGCTTGAAGTTGACCGTCCGTTAGTCATTCCAACTGGGAAAAAAGTACGTTTTCTTATTACCTCTGACGACGTTATCCATTCGTGGTGGGTTCCAGATTTTGCCGTTAAAAAAGATGCAAACCCAGGCTTTATTAACGAGTCATGGGCCAAGGTCAATGAGCCGGGCATTTATCGCGGGCAGTGCGCAGAACTTTGCGGAAAAGACCATGGCTACATGCCAGTAGTGGTTATCGCTAAAGAGCCAGCAGAATTTGATAAATGGATGGGCGAACAAGAAGAAATTGTTCGCAAAGCCAAAGAAGAAGAGCAACGCCTACTTTCTATGAATATGTCCATGGATGAATTGATGAAAGAAGGCGAGCGCGTTTACAACGCCACGTGTGCAGCGTGCCATATGCCAAATGGTGAGGGTTTACCAGGTGTATTTCCAGCACTTAAAGGCAGCAAGATGGCGTTAGAAGATCAGCAAGGTCACATCGACATTGTCCTACATGGTAAGGCGGGTACAGCTATGCAGGCGTTTAGCAAAATGCTGAGCCTTAAAGAAATTGCTGCGGTTGTCACTTACGAGCGCAATGCGTGGGGCAATAACACTGGCGATATGGTTCAAGCCAAAGACGTTAATGCAGTGGCAAACGGAAACTAGGAGCAGACAAATGAGCAAAGCAACTGAAGTTATTTCGCCAGATACCTCTGCGACTCACATTGGTCAAGTAAATGGTGGGCACGCACAGGGCGATCACCTACATGATGACCATGAACACCACGACCATATTCCGAAAGGAGTAACGCGCTGGCTGTTTACTACTAACCATAAAGACATTGGTACACTTTACTTGTGGTTTGCCTTCATTATGTTTTTAGTTGGCGGCGCAATGGCCATGGTTATTCGCGCTGAACTGTTTCAGCCTGGTCTACAAATTGTTGAACCAAATTTCTTCAATCAAATGACCACTGTGCACGGGCTTATCATGGTATTTGGTGCCGTGATGCCAGCCTTTACAGGGCTCGCGAACTGGCTTATTCCAATGATGATTGGCGCCCCAGATATGGCATTGCCGCGCATGAATAACTGGAGCTTTTGGATTTTACCCGGCGCCTTTTTGATTCTGCTTAGCTCGCTATTTATGGAAGGTGGTGGCCCTGCCTTTGGTTGGACTTTCTATGCGCCGCTCTCAACAACCTATAGTGGCGATTCAACCGCGCTGTTCGTGTTCTCTGTTCACATTATGGGTATCTCATCCATTATGGGTGCGATTAACGTGATAGTGACTATTTTCAATATGCGTGCGCCAGGCATGACTTGGATGAAAATGCCGCTATTCGTGTGGACGTGGCTTATCACTGCATTTTTGCTTATTGCCGTTATGCCAGTACTCGCCGGTGCAGTGACCATGGTATTAACAGACAAGTTCTTTGGCACCAGCTTTTTTGATGCTGCTGGTGGCGGCGACCCGGTTATGTTCCAGCATATCTTCTGGTTCTTCGGGCACCCTGAAGTGTACATTATGATTTTGCCCGCTTTCGGCATTATCTCGCAAATTGTACCTACCTTTTCTAGAAAGCAGCTATTTGGTTATGCCTCTATGGTGTACGCCACGGCGTCTATCGCTCTACTTTCTTTTGTAGTGTGGGCTCACCATATGTTTACCACGGGCATGCCGGTGTACATGGAAATGTTCTTTATGTTTGCCACCATGCTTATCTCTGTGCCCACTGGGGTTAAGGTGTTTAACTGGGTAGCGACAATGTGGCGTGGTTCACTAAGCTTTGAAATGCCAATGATGTTCGCTATTGCCTTCATTGTTCTGTTTACCATCGGTGGGCTATCAGGACTAATGCTGGCGATAACACCTGTGGATTTCCAATATCACGATACCTATTTTGTAGTGGCTCACTTTCACTATGTTCTGGTAACTGGGGCGGTCTTTTCAATAATGGCGGCCGTGTATTACTGGCTGCCTAAATGGACAGGCAAAATGTACGACACGACTTTGGCTAAATGGCATTTTTGGTGCTCTTTAGTATCGGTAAATGTGTTGTTCTTCCCTATGCACTTTGTTGGTTTAGCGGGTATGCCACGTCGTATTCCTGACTATGCATTACAGTTCGCTGATTTCAATAAATGGATAAGCTTGGGGGGCTTCGCTTTCGGTTTATCTCAGCTTATCTTCCTTGCCCTGCTTATTAAAGCGTGTAAAAAGCAAGGTGAAGCGGTATCGGCGCAAGTTTGGGATGGCGCTGAAGGGTTGGAGTGGGAAATTCCATCCCCTGCTCCTTATCACACGTTTGAAACGCCGCCTGTCGTGAAGTAACGATAGGTGGGGTTTGTGAATTAGCCATTCTTGTAAAGCGCTAGGCAGTAACGGTAAGGATGGCATTCACATATTGCTGACGGTGAAGTAGGTAAGCGGCTATACAAGCGTTTACCAAGCTTCACTTTTGAAGTTACCCGGAGGTTGCGTGATGTCACAGCAAAGTGCAAATAACAAAATGGTTATCAAGCTTGTTGCTATTGTCATTGGCATGTTTGGCTTTGGCTTCGCCTTGGTTCCTTTGTATGACGTATTTTGTGACGTAGCGGGCATTAATGGCAAAACCGAGAACACGGCAGCCGTCTACCAATCAGTTGAGATTGATGAATCGCGAGAAGTGACCGTAGAGTTTATTACTCGTACAAATACCGGTATGCCGTGGGAGTTTCGCGCCGAAACTAAGCGTGTGAAAGTGCACCCTGGCGAGCTAAACACGGTATCGTTTTATGTGAGAAATCCTGCATCAAGTAATATCGTCGCTCAAGCCATTCCCTCTGTATCCCCCGGCACAGCAGCGCTCTATCTGAATAAAACGGAATGCTTCTGCTTCAATCAGCAGCCACTTGATGCGGGGAGTGAGGCCTATATGCCTATGCAGTTCTACGTCGACCCACAGCTTCCTGAAGATATAACCTTTTTTACCTTGCAGTACACACTCTATGACGTCACAGCGCGAGCCAGTGACCTAACGACAACACCGAATCCCTTTATGGCTTCAACACCATCAACTGGCGAATAAGCAGAAGGGATAAGGAGAAAAAAATGCAAACCGAAGTACAGAATCACGAATACCAAAAATACTATGTACCCGCGCAAAGCCCATGGCCCATTGTCGGGGCCGTTGCTCTATTTCTTATCGCCGTAGGTGCAGGAAACTATGTGGTGCAGGCAACCAAAGGCGAAACCGGCTATGGCGGTCATATCCTTTTAGCGGGAATAGCCGTATTGCTGGTTATGCTAGTGGGCTGGTTTAAAAACCAAATTGATGAGTCTATGGCTGGGCTTTACAGCGACCAGCTAGGCCGTTCGTACCGCCAAGGCATGAGCTGGTTTATCTTTTCAGAGGTGATGTTTTTCGCTGCGTTTTTCGGTGCGCTCTACTACGCACGGTTTATCTCGGTTCCATGGCTTGGTGGTGCATCGAATAACGCTATGACCAATGAAGTCTTGTGGCCGACTTTTGAGGCCATGTGGCCGCTGGTATCTACACCGGGTGGCACTACCACTCAAGAAATGAGTGCTGCGGGGTTGCCTACAATCAACACGGTTATCTTGCTTATCTCGTCTATTACACTGCACTTCGCCCATGTGGGTCTAGAGCAAAATAAACGCAAGCAGTTAACGCTAATGCTGGGCATTACCATTTTACTCGGGTGTGGGTTCCTGTTTTTACAGGTGGAAGAATATATACATGCTTATCGCGACCTAGGGCTTACTCTGCAGTCGGGCATTTACGGCAACACCTTCTTTATGCTGACCGGGTTTCACGGCATGCATGTGACCCTTGGCACCATCATTCTTATTGTATTGTTTTTTAGAGTGTTGAAGGGGCATTTCACACCAGAAAACCATTTCGCTTTTCAGGCGGGAAGCTGGTATTGGCACTTTGTAGATGTGGTGTGGGTCATGCTCTACATCTTTGTTTACGTGCTCTAAAAATAACGCCCCAAACTTAGTAAGGCCTTGGGTTTGGGGTAATTAAACCAGTACCAATAGCGATAAGAATGATAACGACGATGATGGCAGAAGTTAGGACACGTCGACCAATATATTTGCTCATTGGCCCCTTAGATGTGTCGTTTTTTATCATAATGCGCATCGCCATGAACAGATTAACAATCATGTACAGTACCAAAGCAACAAGGACTATTTTTATCAACATACTCACCTCTGTTTTTATTCTCATTTTGCAGGGTGCGAGATAATCATGCTTTTTCGCACTCGCTACGTTATTCCTTGGTTGATCACGGGTTTTAGTGTGGCGATTATGTGCGGGTTAGGTTACTGGCAACTTGATCGCATGGTCCAAAAGCAACAACGTTTAGCTAGCATAGCGCAAAAGCAAAGTAATGGAACCTTGAGTTTAGAAGAGGCACTGAACCAGACAGATCCGAGAGATATCACCGTTTCTTTCAGTGGTTCCTTAGATGCAAATCACCTATTGCTTTTAGACAACCAGATTTACAATCAACGGGTAGGGTTTGACGTGATAGCACCGGTATATACCAACGCCGGTTGGCTTTTAGTGAACTTTGGCTGGGTGCCCGCACCAGATTTAACTCGCACCTTGCCGGATATAAGCTTTACGAGCGAAATTCGCGACTTTACCGGTGTCATCAGTGTGCCGGGTGATAACCCTTTAGTTAAAGAAACCAACATGGCCTTGGCGCAAAGCCCCGCGCTTATACAACACATCGAATTTCCCGAATTAAACGACGCCTTAGAGCGAAATTTTTTACCTTTTATTCTCCAACTTACTACGCCAGATCCTGCGTTTATTCGCGAACATCAGGCCGTTGTAATGTCTCCCGAAAAGCACCTGGGTTATGCCGTTCAGTGGTTCGGTTTAGCCATTGCCGCTGCGGCGATAGGTGGTTTTGCAATAAATAAGAAAGGACGTAGTTATGAGTAATGCTGCATCGAAAAAAACGTTAATTATCATGGTAGCTGTGTTTGTTTTGCCTGTCGTCATGGCGAAGCTTGCACTTGATAACGATTGGTTTACCAAAGGCGCTACTAATAAAGGTCAGCTGCTTGCGCCAACAATCGACATGAGCGCACTTTTGAAAGACGCAGAGCCTAAGTGGCGTTTACTTTACGTCATGCCGAATGAGTGCGATGCAGTGTGCGAAAACGCACTCTTTAGCATTAACCAGGTATGGCTTGCTTTAGGTAAAGAGTCTGATCGCGCCCAAGCCGTGGTCGTTACAACTGATTCAAGTGATCAAGTGGCGATAGCAGCCTTAGCGGACTATCCCTTTGTAGAAACCTTGCCTGTTACCACGCCAACTGCCCTCGCCTCTAGCAGCGTTTATATCGTCGATACCCAAAATAACGCCATGCTCTTTTACGAAATCAAAGACGATAGGAAAGACGCGGTGATGGAAAGCCGCAACATGCTGGCGGATATGAGAAAGCTATTAAAGCTATCACGCATAGGATAAACGCTATGAAAAAGTTAACCCTATTCAGTATATTTTTAGCGGCTGTTGTTATTATTCTAGGTGCCTATACCCGTTTGACCGATGCCGGATTAGGCTGTCCCGATTGGCCGGGGTGCTACGGTAATTTAACCGTGCCTTTGAGTGAGGAAAAGGTGTCGCAAGCCAACGCTGCTTTTCCTGAACGTCCAGTTGAAGCATTTAAGGCGTGGAATGAAATGATTCACCGCTATTTTGCTGGAGCGCTGGGACTGTGTGTACTGGCTATTGCCATTATTGCTGTTCGGCAGCGCGACAAAGGCACGCCTGTTAAACTGCCGCTTTTGCTTTTGGGGCTCATTGTATTTCAAGCAGCCCTTGGTATGTGGACAGTGACGCTCAACCTCCTTCCCGTTGTCGTAATGGGGCATTTGTTAGGAGGCTTCTCCGTAATATCCTGCCTATTTATTCTCTATCTTCGCTTGCGCAATACCGCAGGCGATGCGCCGAAAACTAAACAAGCGCCCATAGCGTCAGCTATGCATGATCAGGGCATTACCGACCTACCTCAAGCCAAAATCTTTCAGCGAAACCTTAAACTTTTCGCCTTTGTTGGACTCGGCGTACTTGTTACACAGATTGCACTTGGTGGATGGACTTCTGCCAATTATGCTGCGTTAGCCTGCACGGAAATGCCGGTTTGTGAAAGCGGATGGCAGGACAGAATCGATATTGCAGGTGCATTCAGCGTACCTGA
Source organism: Alteromonas sp. HB246098 (assembly GCF_054890645.1). Lineage (NCBI taxonomy): Bacteria > Pseudomonadati > Pseudomonadota > Gammaproteobacteria > Alteromonadales > Alteromonadaceae > Alteromonas > Alteromonas sp. HB246098. Next base: position 127,195 of record NZ_JBTZUG010000004.1, read on the forward strand.
TGCAGACAACTATGAATTTGGCGCTCACGATTACGGCGAGCGGGTCACTATGCATATCGTTCACAGGTTTGGCGCAGTGGTTACGTTTTTATACTTGTTAGCACTTGGTATAAACGTCTTAGTTAGCCGTTACGCCACAAATAAACAAAAGTATGTGAGCGCATTTATGTTGGTAGCACTGTGTACTCAAGTTGCTCTGGGGCTTAGTAACATTATCTTTATGCTGCCACTGGCTGTCGCCGTCATGCATAACGCAGTAGCAGCCGTACTGCTACTATCCTTGCTAAACCTTATTTTTACCGTTTTCCGAATTCTGGAAAACGATCAGGTTTTCGATTCAGAAAAGCAAAGTAAAGCGCCATTCTCGGTGTCTGAACCGCTGCAAGGCGCCTATAGAAAACAGCAGGCTTTTAGAAATAAGCAAGCTCGTAATACATCACTACACGAATCTGAATACGCATCTTTACGCGGCTCTTTTCAAGATCCTTTGAGCGGGTCTACGTCCTCGCACATTCTCCCTAAAGCTCCAGGAGGTTTCCATGGCTAAATCGGTCTCTTTACTTACACGTACTACCCGCCACCACGATATAGTAACGTGGCGCGACTATTACGAAATGACTAAGCCAAACGTGGTTATGTTACTGTTGTTAACTGCGCTGGTGGGAATGTGTTTAGCTACGCCTACATGGGTAAATGCAACGGTACTCATCTGCGGCTTATTGGGTATTGGTATGTTATCGGCCTCTGCAGCAGTCATTAATCACGTTGTCGACCATAAGATAGACAGCATCATGGCACGTACGTTTAACCGGCCTGTCGCGAAAGGCAAAGTCAGTGTGAACAACGCTCTGTGGTTTGCCGGTATCTTAGGTGTGGTAGGATTCGTGGTGTTGGCGTTATTTGTAAATATGTTAACCGCGTGGCTGACCCTAGCGAGCTTAGTCGGGTACGCGTTCATCTATACCATGTATTTAAAACGCGCTACGCCTCAAAATATTGTGATAGGTGGTTTGGCGGGTGCCGCGCCGCCACTTTTAGGCTGGACGGCGGTAACCGGGGAAATACATGCCCATGCACTACTTTTGGTACTAATTATCTTTACTTGGACCCCTCCCCATTTTTGGGCCCTCGCCATCCATAGAGAAAAAGACTATGCCAAAGCGAAGGTGCCTATGCTGCCGGTAACACATGGTGTTTCATTTACGAAAACTTCAGTATTGTTATATACAGTGTTACTAGGGCTTGTGTGCTTGCTTCCCTACCTTACAGGTATGAGCGACCTCATTTATTTAATTGGCTCAAGCGTGCTTAATATTGGATTTTTATATTATGCATTAAAGCTAAAATTTGATGCACAGTCTCAAACGGCAATGAAAACTTTTAGGTTCTCTATCATTCATCTCATGGTATTGTTCGTAGTATTACTCCTAGATCATTACATTCCATTGAGTTTATGAACCAACGAACTATTGTCGGTCTTGTTGCATTTTTAGCGTTATGTGCGGGCATTGTCGGGGCGCTTTACATAGCGCCTCCAAGTGTTGAAAGTCAGCCTGAATACTTTCAAACTTATCCTGAGCCAAGGGCATTATCACCTTTTACACTAACGTCACATGAAGGTGACGTATTCGATAATTCCTCGCTTAAAGGCCAATGGAGCTTAGTATTTGTGGGCTATACATTTTGCCCAGATATCTGTCCCACTACCATGGCCGAGTTAAACGGAATATACCCTGAACTAAAAGCGTTAAATACTGTCGAACCAATTCGAGTTGTATTTGTATCCGTTGATCCGAATCGCGATTCAATAGAAAGACTTTCAGAGTATGTGAGCTATTTTAATGAGGAGTTCATCGCTGTTACCGGAGAGCACAAAGCGCTATTCCCGTTCGTACGTAATTTAGGGATGATGTATGCTATTGCTGAAAGTACCGATAACCCCAACTATTTAGTTGATCACAGTGCATCTGTTGTACTTGTCGACCCTGAGGCTAGGGTGATAGGAAGATTCAAACCAAAAAGAGAGCCAGGAAAGCTATCGATAAGTGATTCTCAGCAAATATTGGCAGATATGCCGATAATTACCTCGAAGCAGTAGTATGGAAATAGAAATTAGGCAAGGTGTGGCATCTGATGCCGCGCAAACTACGCCGCTCATATTGAACGCGGCGCAGTCATTATTAACGTCTATTTTTGGACATAATAAGAATAAAACAGCCGATGGTTACCTTGCTCATGCTTGGGAACTCGGCGGCGGTCAGTATGGTTTCAACAATCATTGGGTGGCATGCAGTGGTGACGAAGTGCTAGGCGTGGTAACTGCTTGGCATAGCAAACTGGGTGCTGCATTTGATAGAGCAACTCTAGACAGCATAACGTCATATTTTACGCTTGATGAAGCTATGACAGTACTCATGCGTAACCAAACAGTAGCGGTAAACCTTACACCCCCCACCAATACAGAGCTTATGATTGGTCATCTTTCAGTAGAAGAGAGTGCACGCCGTACGGGGGTAGGCTCAATGCTGGTAGATACAATGCACGCACGAGCGGAAAAATTGAAAAAACGTAAACTTGTGCTTGATGTTGAAGTGTCGAACGTGTCGGCTATTCGTTTTTACCAACACCACGGGTTTGAAGAAGAGTCGATAAATAAAGGCTTTATAAGATTCGCCCGTAACGTTTAGGTAAACGTTTTCTTATATAAGCGCGAGCTCATTGACGATAACTCGCGCGAGCCCACATTAGGCAAACTCCAAGTTAAAATTTTTAATTTACTTAGTCAGGATAATTGCCACTTTCATCTGCTACAAAGAAAGGCGTAGAGTACCAATAATACCGGCCAGCTTGAGTATTGGATGGTGCTGTACAGTTAACCCGTGAACGTCCTACGGGAAGTGCCTTATCTAAGGTGAACGAAAGCACCTTACCTTCAAGATTTGTCTCGATAGTATCGCCCCCAAAAAAACAATTAACCTGAGTAAGGCGCACATCGTCACTGTCTATCGTCAAGCTTATGGGTGAGGACAAGGTTCGTGTCGTCATGCGAGGGTTTTCGCGTGTACTGTGTGTTACTGGCATTGCTAGGCTATTTAGCTTGGTCTTAAGTGTTGCAAGGTTGGCGTAAGGCCCCGCTGCTGGAAACCGTGGAAGCGCTTGCATGTTGCTATTTGGGCCTACAGCTCCAGAGTGTTGACCAAACCCAATGTAACCTTCTGCTTCGAGCTTATTAGCAAGCGCTGTGTTGTACTCCCCAAATGGGTACGCTAGATATCTAAGGCTTATATTTAGCTTGTCTTTTATCTTCTTTTCAGCACTTTCTACGTTTTCCCACACTTTTTTCAGCCATGCGCGCTCGCCCATCATTTGCTCACCGTTTAGCATGTGAAGATGATCTAGCGTGTGATTGGCAAAAGTAACACCGTCGTTATGCATGGCAATCACTTGGTCCCACGTCAGCTGCTTCGGGCCTACACCGATTTCATCGGGGTTGATAAATACCGTGTACGGGAAACCTAGGTCAGCCAGTATTGGGTGAGCATTGTGTAAGATATTCGCGTAACCATCGTCAAACGTGATAGCCACTGCTTTTTCTGGCAGTGTTTTGTTGTCTTGTATAGCTGAAACAACGTCCTGAATCGACACCACAGTGTGATGTGCATCTAAGTATTCCATATGCGATTTAAAAGCCTCAGGCGAAATGCTAGTGCTGGCCGGTGTAGATGAAGACACGTGGTGATAAAGCAAAATGGCCGCGTTAGGTATGGTGCTAACACTCATTTTGCTGGTTTTAGCGCCTTGCTCTTGCGTGCGGTGAGACTTATTAGCATTGGCATTCAAATCAGTTGCAAAGCCAGGTGAGCTTAACAATACACAGAAAACGCCCGCAAGCATTGAATATAAAACTTTCAAACTCGTGGATTGCTTTGTTCTTTTTTGAATTAGGTAGTTGTTTTTCATATCTTCATCCACTGAGTGCCTGATTAAATTAAATAGCATGGTAAACTCTCAAGAAGCAGAGCTTAACTGTCTATTACGCAGATAGACAAGTTCACCTTTCACTAATGTTGATGCATAGCCTGTTAGTATATAGCGAAACCAATCTTTACTGAGATCATTTATGTCCCGTGCCGAAGTAAGCCAGCGCTCCTTTTTTGACGACCATACCCGTCTGTTGGCGCTAGCGCTTCCTATGATCCTAGCGAATGTTACCACGCCTTTATTGGGCTTAGTGGATACCGCAGTTTTAGGGCACATGTCATTGCCTGCTATGCTTGCTGGCGCTTCGGTAGGCGCACTTATTTTAACGCAAATATACTGGGTATGCGGGTTTCTTCGCATGTCTTCAACAGGCTTAAGTGCGCAAGCGAAAGGCTCGCCCAATAATAGGTTAGAATCGGCCAAGGTATTGTGGCAAACGGTGGCTGTGGCCTTATTGTTAGGTGCAGTCGTACTGGTTCTTCAATCCCCTATCCTTTCTATAGGGTTAACCTTAACTCAACCTAATAACGAAGTAGCCCTACACCTTCAAAGCTATTTTTCTATGCGCGTATGGGGCGCGCCTGCTGCCATGCTTAATCTTGCGTTGGTAGGATGGCTAGTGGGGCAGCAAAAAACGCGCAGCGTTATGACGATTCAAATTGTGGGCAATCTACTGAATGCTGCACTTGATATAGTATTCGTATTTTCACTGAATATGTCAGTAGCAGGTGTGGCATTAGCCAGTGTTATTGCTGAATATACTATGGCCATAATGGCGTTAATGGTGGCATTTAAACACGTTGGCGGTGTAGCGGTTAGTGCGTCTTGGTTTAACCGTGCGGCCCGTAAGGTGCTAATGAAGTTAAACGGTGACATGTTACTACGAAATCTGGCACTGCAAGGCTGCCTAGCGTTCCTCACTATTCAAGGGGCCCGTTACGGTGAAACGTCGGCGGCAGTCAATGCCATACTTATGCAGTTCTTTGTTTTAATTGCATTGGGGTTAGATGGTATTGCCTATGGAGTTGAAGCGCTGGTGGGTGAAGCTAAAGGGGCGTCAAACAGCGATGAAGTAAAGCGACGCACCTATCAAGGGCTAGCCTGGTCAAGCTTGTTTGCCCTCATATATAGCCTGATATTCTGGTTATCAGGTGAAGCCATTGTCGAACTGCTTACTGAGCATGGTGACATCGTAGACGCAGCGCTACCTTATCTTGGCCTAATGGTATTACTTCCTTTATTAGCCCACTGGTGCTTTTTGTACGACGGCGTGTTTGTTGGTCTTACTCGAGCAAGTGCAATGCGAAATACCATGATAATAAGTGCGTTAGGTGTGTATTTCCCTGTTTGGTACCTCATGCAAGAACAAGGTAACGTTAGCCTGTGGTATGCCCTACTCGCCTTTTTACTCGCTCGCGGCGTAACACTGGCGTGGAGTTTTTATCGTTTAGATAAACGCGATGAACTAGCGGCATCGCAAAGCTAGCGTTTTTAGAGCGTATCGTTGACCTTATTTAAGGAAAGCGTGCCTAGCACGCTGCTTCTTTAAGTCTTCCTGATGCATTATTCCGCTTTATTTTTGCTCTGTTCTTTTTTGCACAATGATAATAGTGTGTAGCTCGGGGTGCTGATCAAATTCAACGTGGCGAATAAATCCGCCAGCTTTCATCAATATTTCCAAATATCTATGTAGCCCAAGCGAGGCGTAGTAGACTTCTGGTCCCATCACCTTATTTGTGTGCTCTCCACTTTCACCCGTGCCACCGCAGCTAAAAAGTAACACGCCCTCATCGTTTAAGTGATTCATTAGCTTCTTTAGCAAAGGCTCTTGCTGCGTCAAAGGGATATGCCAAAAGCTATCCCAAGCGCTTATGAAGGAATAGTGCTTAGTTAATGTGAATGTGCAAACGTCGGCGCAATAGAAGGTGTGGGCAGGTAACTGCGACTTAGCTATAGCCAGCATATTGTTAGAAACATCGATGCCCTCGTACGTTAGCCCATTACTTTCGATAATGGGAACAAAGCGGCTGGTACAGCCGCATCCAATGTCTAGTGCGTAGCCGTATACCTGTATTTTTCTTTCACTGTGCGCATCTCCCTCATTAGGCGCTCTAATATGCACTTTATCCTGCTCTGGTTGTGGGGCGTGTGGCAGAAATGACAGGGCTTTTTGATAGGCAGTTATGCCATTTTTCTGATTAAACCCGGGTCGAGTCCAGCGATGAGTAATAGTGTCGTAGGCCTTGCCAGTTTCTTCAGGAGTCATATGCTATCTGTTAGCTGAACTTTTGCTTCTTTAAGGTTAATTCATCTAGCAAAAATGTATAGTGGGAAGTGTATACAAAGAAGTGTATGCAGGGAGGGGAAAGACGCTACCTGCCTTGGTCATAAACTGCCAACAGATAACGCCTATACTTTTTCGCATTATTTCAACCTATTAGGCTGCTCGACATAAAATCAGGATTAATGCTTTATTTTCTTACTATGTGCGTGGCGCAGAGTTTATTACCGGACGGGTCTCGCAGGTAAGCAAGGTATAATTGGCGTTCGCCATTTCCTCGAATGCCTGGTGGGTCTTCACATGGAACTCCCCCGTTCTCGCTTCCAACTTTATGCCATTCATCTACAATATCTGGTGTACGCGCTGCAAGACCAAGGGTTGTTCCATTGCCGTGTGTCGCTTCCTCGCCATTAATTGGCTTGGTTAGGGCTAAAATACCTTTGGGCGTGTAGTAAAATACGCGTCCATATTCATCAAAAACGCCTGGCTCGTAACCCAATACACCTAAAATAGCGTCATAGAATTTTTTTGACGCTTCAAGGTCGTTTGCACCTAACATAACGTGGCTAAACATAGTTGTGTCCTCTGAAAATAGTAGGGGAAACCCCCTTTTATCAAATTAGGTTACTCGTGCTCTGCTCTACTTTATTTATTGCCCTAAAGCGAAGTCTACCGCGGCTCTAGCATGAATAGCGGTAGTGTCGTATAACCTAATCTTGGTATGCTGTTGTTGCACTAATAACGCAATTTCGGTGCAGCCTAGGATAATGCCTTCAGCACCCTCGGCCGCAAGCGCGTTTATTACTTCAATATACGCCTCACGAGAATCAACACAAATCACGCCCTTGCATAATTGTTCATAAATAATGTTATGAATCGTGTCTCGTTGTTGCGCATTTGGAATAACAACCTCAATATCAAAAGCCTCTTCAAGACGGGATGTATAAAAGGTTTGCTCCATGGTAAATCGTGTACCTAGCAGCCCGACCTTTTTAACTTTGTTTTGCTGCAATACACGGCCCGTGGCGTCGGCAATGTGAATAAGGGGGATACTGATATTTTGCTCTATCTCAGCCGCCACTTTGTGCATGGTATTGGTACAAATTAATATTGCTTTTGCACCCGCTGCCTCTAAATGCTTTGCCTCATGAATTAAAATGTCGGCAGTTTTATCCCATTCGTCCTTATGTTGAAGCTGCTCTATGTGAGCAAAGTCAACGCTGCTTATAAGCATGGGCGCACTGTGCAGGCCGCCAAGCTGTGCGTTGATGCTGCGATTTATAGCTTGGTAATAACTGACCGTAGACTCCCAACTCATACCGCCAAGCAAGCCTAACTTCTTTAGTTTGTTTTCCACGATTTGGCTTCCTTTTTCAAACACTAAGCACAAACGCTAAGTTACCGACAAAATGCGTCCGCTACTAGTGGCAGGAAGCTGGCAAGTCATACAAAAAACAAATTATAACAATGTTATGTTTTGGTGGCTTAAACAGGTGCTCTTGCGCTTCGTGAGTATTTTAATACGAAAAAGTGGCTGGAATTGAGTAGATAAGTTCAATGACTAGAACTTAGGCGGCGGCTTCTTATTTTTTATCAACGAGAAGCGCTGAATGAAAATGCCCCAGTAACCCAACATGGCAATAGCAAAGCCAAGAAATAGCACTAAAAGGCTTAGGTAGCGCAGCGCGATATGAAATTCGCTAAGGGTAAACAACAGCAAGACGCCGACAACGAAAATAGATAAGCCTATTTTGAATCGTTGCCAGCTCTTGAGTGGATCTTGCGTCAGCATAAGGGCAGCATTGTACTGTGCACCTAAATAAGCGCAGTATTGCGCTTAGTAGTAAGAGTGCTCACCGGCTTGGTGTTCAGTTGCATCGCGCACGCCTTTAAGCTCGCCAGCAAACTGTTCAATCATTTGCTTCTCGATACCTTCTTTAAGCGTAACGTCTACCATTGAGCAGCCATTACAGCCACCGCCGAATTGAAGAATAGCGTAGCCATCATCAGTTAACTCGGTAAGTACAACATTACCCCCGTGGCTCGCTAGCTGCGGATTGATTTCTGATTCGATCATGTAGTTGATTCGCTCGACTAAAGGGGCATCGTCGGCCACTTTGCGCGCCTTAGCATTAGGCGCTTTAAGTGTTAATTGTGAGCCCATTTGATCGGTAACGTAGTCAATTTCCGCCTCATCGAGGTAAGGCGCACTTTCTTCGTCTACCACGGCATCGAAGCCGTTAAACGTAAGGCGAGTGTCTGTTTCTTCGACAGCGTCTGGCGGACAATAGGACACGCCACACTCAGCTGACGAGGTGCCTGGGTTTACGACGAATACACGAATATTCGTGCCAGACTCTTGTTTACTCAGCAGTTTTACGAAGTGAGCCTGGGCTTCTTCTGATATAGTTATCATCAGCAAGTCCTACATATTTTGAAAATTTAGATTATTGTATCAAATTTACCTGAGTAAAACAGTCAGGTATTAATTAAATAAATAATTCCAATGAATCGAATTTGTTGAGAGTGGCGTACACCGCTATTACTCTCAACCATAACAACAAGACGGGAAGCGCTATGTTAGCGAAACTAAAAAACTCCGCCAAAAAGAACCTATTAACACTCGCTTTATTGTTGGCGCTTGGCTCTATCGGTCTTGGGGCGACGACCAGCCAGCAAGCATTGGCACAGCCAGCCTTATCATCAGTGGTTAGTATTACCCCTGATACAGGTGGGCAGCCAGTTACAGCATACTTACCTGATACAGTATCCTACAACCCAGCTATTCCTACGCCTGAATCTGTACTTGGTTCCAACATTGGTGAGTGGCACGTACGTCACGACCAAGTCGTAAACTATATGCAGCTTCTTGCCGAGAAGTCTGACCGCATTACCATCGAAGAAACTGGCCGTACCCACGAAAATCGCCCGCTTTTACTTATGACTATCACTGCACCGTCAAACAGAAACAACATTGAAGTCATGAGGCAGCAGCACATTGATGCCATGGAAAGTGGCAAAAAAGTAGGTAACGACGCTCCACTGATTTTTTACATGGGCTACAGTATTCACGGTAACGAACCTTCCGGTACCAATGCTTCGCTAGCGCTGGCTTATTACTTAGCCGCCGCTGAAGGCGAAGAAATCGATGCCTTGTTGAACAACAATATTGTGCTGTTTGATCCATCTTTCAACCCCGATGGACTCTCTCGTTTTGCTCAGTGGGCAAATATGCACAAAGGCAAGCAGTTAGTTTCTGACAGCCGCCACCGTGAACATGACGAGGGGTGGCCGTCAGGCAGAACAAATCACTACTGGTTCGATTTAAATCGCGACTGGCTATTGCTGGCGCACCCAGAGTCGCAGGCACGTATTAAACAGTTTCATAAATGGCGGCCACATATTCTGACCGATTTTCATGAAATGGGCACAGACAGTACCTATTTCTTTCAGCCCGGCGTACGCTCGCGCAAAAACCCCTTAACGCCAGACGAGAACGTCACCTTAACCGAAGCGCTTGCGCATTATCACGCGGCTGCATTTGACGAACAAGGCGAGCTGTATTTTACCGAAGAAGCATTCGACGATTTCTACGCTGGTAAAGGGTCTACCTATCCAGATTTACACGGAAGCGTGGGTATACTGTTTGAACAGGCCAGTTCGCGGGGACACATGCAAAACTCTATAAACGGCAAGCTTGCTTTCAAAGACACTATAGCGAACCAAATTACCACGTCTCTGAGTACCTTTAGAGGCGCGTTGGCAAATAAGGCTGCAATCCTTGATTACCAATCGGGCTTTGTGAAGAGCACGCAGTCTTTGGCCAAGCAAGATGCACAGGCTGGATTTGTGGTAAGTGCATCGAATGATACCGCTCGTTTTAACGCATTTATCGCATTACTTGAGCAGCATCACATTTTATATGAAGTGCTTACAGAGAACTTCGATGCGAATAAGATTAGCTACAAGGCTGGGAGGGCAATATTTATCCCTACTAACCAACCTCAATACCGCCTAGTAAAATCAATTTTTTCTACGCAAACATCATTTGAAAATAACACCTTCTATGATGTTTCAACGTGGAATTTAGCTATGGCATTTAACTTGGACTACGCGGCTTTAGACAAGGGCGATGTGCGAAGCCTTGCGCTAAGTGACAACTCTGCTCTAGCACAAGCAACACTTAATAATATTCATGAAAACGCTTATGCCTACGCGTTTTCATGGCAGCACTATTACGCGCCCGCCATGCTTCAAACTTTACTGGAAGCCGGTGTGAAAGTGCGAAGCAGTGAAAAAGCGTTTTCCGCTATTCAATACGACGGCAAAAACGTTGACCTTCAGCCCGGTGGTATCGTGGTGCCTAAAGGTTTGGGGCAGCCCGAAAACTTAGTAGCCATTTTGAGCAAAGCGCAGCAACAACTTCAAGTACCTGTGTTTAGCTTGAGCAGTGGATTAACGCCGACAGGTAATGATTTAGGTAGCCGAAGTATGGCGCCAGTGGGCTTACCGCAGGTATTAATTGTAGGGGGTGAAGGGACGAGTGAATACGAAGTAGGAGAAATGTGGCACTACTTCGATACAAAAGTCGGCTTATCAGCAAGCATTGTTGAGCAACAACATCTATTAAGTGCGCTTAATGACCCTAGCATCACATACACTCACATTCTATTTCCAAGCGGTCGCTATCGCTTTACAGAGAACGACAGAGCGAAAATTGAAGACTGGGTGAAAGCCGGTGGCGTGATTGTAGGCCAGAAATCTGCACTGCGTTACTTCGCTAAACACAAGTGGCTAGATGCGGACATTATCAGTAGAGAGACGATAGATAATGCCTTCGATGAAAGCGATTTAAGCTACGAAGACGGCTCGTCCCTCTATGCCAGAAAGTTGGTGGCTGGCGCTGTATTTGAAGCGGATATTGATAATACGCATCCACTTTTTTATGGCTATAGCGATGACACGCTACCTATGTTTAAAACGAACAATATGATCGTGGAAGCAAGTAGTTCGCCGTTTGTCACACCAGCACGCTACACCGACGAGCCCCTTGTGGCAGGGTTTAGCGATAAAAGAATGGTTGCGTTAATGGCTGAATCGACCGCGGTGACAACTCAGAAGATGGGACGTGGTGTGGTCATTGGTTTTACCGACAATACGCAATTTAGAGGCTACTGGTACGGCACGAACAAAATGCTAGCTAATGCAATTTACCAGTCGCATTTTATCCGTTAAATCAGTTTATGAAGCGCGGTGCATGCCGCGCCTAACAGCGCATTTTTCTATATTAGCCTTACGCCTTTAGCAATAAGCTGCTTTTGGGTGGCGGCGTAAATACCGCTGCCCACACTTGAATCTGTATATTTGGGTAGCGCTGCTTAAGTCTTTTACTTAATGTGTTTACGGTCACACCCGTAGTAAGCACGTCATCCACTATCGCCACGGTGAAATCGCTGCGATCTTTATTACCGTGCGTCGTTGCTATCTCCTCATCGATACACTGCTTAGATAAATTAAATACACGGCTTGCGTTCTCTGCTCTGGCCAGCTTGGATAAGTGGTGCTGCACACTAAAGCCTTTGCGGCTAGCCCACGCTTGGTTAATGGGTATACCTAATTCGCGGCTTAAGCTTTCACACAAAAGCGTAGCTTGGTTGTAGTGACGCTTTGCAAGCCTCCATGCACTAATTGGAACCGGAAGCAGTACATCTGGCACTGATAGAGTGCACTGTCGCTTTTTATGGACAAACCAGTTACTTAATACTTTCCCTGCCGTCAGTGAGTGCGTAAACTTTAACTGGTGAACCAGCGATGACATGGGCCATGTATGGAGCCCGAGCACGGATAGTGCGTCGTAGTGGCTATGCTTGACGTGGCCTGCCACAGGGCCGTATTGAAGTAGGTTACTCCCATGTAATGAGGCTTCGAAAAAAAACATGTCATCTTCACACCAGTGACATACTGGCGTAGGACTTGCCTGATAACATAGCAAGCATGAAAGGTTCATAGTGTTGATTCCATCAACTTCCTTGAATTGTCGAACGTCGACCTATTTTCATCATTTCGTGTTCCCTCAAAAAACACGTTTCTGCCTAAGGAGGTGTAAATGGAAATTTTGCATACAAATGGCGAGCTTGTCACCCGTACTCAGGGTACAGGCGTAGATGTTGTATTTCTTCACGGTTGGGGTATGAACAGCGGCGCGTTCACATCCTTTATCCCTTACCTTAGTGATAGTTTTCGCGTTACCACCATCGACCTTCCTGGGTTTGGAGAAAACGCGGAAATCGTGCCTTCACCTTACAATGTTGAGTCCCTTGCCCAAGCTATTGTAGACAAACTGCCAGACCAGTGCGTGTTGGTTGGATGGTCACTAGGTGGATTGGTAGCTCAAAAGCTCGCGTTATTAGCACCAGAAAAGCTTAATGGACTGGTTACTATTGCTTCAACGCCTCGTTTTATAGCTGGACCTTGCTGGCCAGGCATTGCGGCTGATTTACTTACTATGTTTGAAACACAGCTGGAGAAGAATTACCAAAAGACACTCGAACGCTTTTTGGCAATTCAGGCTATGGGTAGTGAAACGGCAAAGCAAGATATTAAGGCAATAAGAGAGCAGGTCACTCAATTTCCAGAACCCGCTGAGGAAGCGCTTAAGAAAGGCTTACGTATATTGTCTACTGAAGACATGCGACACGATGTAGGACGCATAACTACGCCTACATTACGATTGTATGGCAGATTAGATAGTTTGGTGCCGACCAGCGGTATAGACCGAATTTGCGAGCTCCATCCGCAAGCTGATACCGTCGTACTGCCACACGCCTCCCATGCACCGTTTATTTCTCATCCTCAGCAAACCGCCGATATTCTATTTCGTTTTGCTGCGGGAATTTACCAACAGAAAGCGTCTTGATCTAACGCCTTAACAGGGCTTCAAACTGCTATTAATCAGTGGCTTGAAGCTTTTTCCTTCGTTACAGCTAATTAAAAGTCGCCTGCTTACAATAAGTTAATGGCAGTGTGTGATACATGTCTTTCCATTTGTGTGAAATTGGTCAATAATTGCACATGAGAGGTTAGGGGTAGTGTATGACAAATATTGATGGTTTAAGTGCAGGCTCTGCATTTGCAGCGGCTCAGTATGGGTTACAAAGTGCAAGCGACGGCGTATCGCAGGCAGCGGCAAATATTGCTCAGCGCACAGCTGAAGATGCGATTGCACCCGCTCAACCTACAGTGGCTAGCAGCGAAACAAACAACGCTTCTTCTAACTCCGCTTCTAGCACTACGCGTTTAACCGACGACTTAATTGCGCTTAATGTAAACGAGCGTAATGCCCAAGCTTCTGCCAAAGTTTTAGGGGTGGCCGACGAGATGCTTGGCACTATCATTGACGTATTGGCTTAAGTGGAGCTGGTACGGTGAATATAGTAACGCCAATCCTTAACGCCATTGCTTATCCCACGGCGAACATAAATACAGAATCTGCCCGTAGAGATAACGTGCAGCGGGAAACTATTCCCCAAGCATCAGACTCCCAGCAAGGCGCTTCTCAAAAAGGTTTAGGTTCTGAAACTGATAAGGCTAAAAGCCCGGGTCAGCCGCCAGCTCCTGTCACCTACGAACGTCCTCAAATACAAACCGAGCTTCAAGCCGCTTTCCAAAACGTGTTTGGGCAAGAAAAAGACAATGCGCAGGACGAGAGTGCAGGCAAGCAAGACGCGAAAGACAGGCAGCAACAGCAACAAGAGAAGCAAGATGCTTCGGAAATTGAACAGCTAAAAGCTCGCGATCAGGAAGTAAGAGTTCACGAGCAGGCGCATGCGGCAACAGGTGGGCAGTACGCTGGTGCACCGCGATATGAATACACTACAGGCCCAGATAATAAGCGCTATGTTACCGATGGCGAGGTGTCTATTGACGTCTCAGAAGAAAAAACGCCAGAAGAAACGCTGCAAAAAATGGAACAGGTGCGCGCCGCAGCGCTCGCACCAGCTGAGCCTTCTTCGCAAGACTTAAAAGTGGCCGCAGAGGCATCTCAAAAAGCGACAGAGGCGCGAAGTGAGATTGCTAAAGCGCAAGCTGATAACCCACCAACAGTGGAATCTATTACAGAGCAGACTCCAACTGATAGTGTCGATACAGTTTCAGGTATTGAAACTATCACTGAGTCCGAAATTAACACTGGCCCAAGAATAGGAGCGGCGGCAGACGAAGTGTTGGATAGTGCGTCTAACCCCGCAAACGCTATATCTTCGCAGGGGTTAGAGGCAAATGCGCCTGACGCCATGCAGACAAGAATAGGCCGCATTCAAAATGCTTATCTGCAAGCTTACACCCCGTTAAGAGAAGGTATATCTCTCCAAGCATAATAGCCGGCTTCAAGCATAATAGCGTCAAGTTAGCGCTGGCTGCTTCACATTACACCAACAATTTAGCTTACAGAATAAATCACGATCTAGCCCAAAAAAACTGCGAGCTAAATCGCAAGAACGGCACTTTCATTTATGCAAAGGCTTCTTCACATCAGCAAGCCTCAATAATCTAATATCGCCTTTGTAAACGGATATTTAGGTGTACCGCCAGTGATATCTGAAAGTACCGAGTTCATGGTATCTACGTCGCTATCAAATCCACCGTGGGATGTAGCTGCCGTCGCATCACCTTCTTTTCCTTCGCTGTATTCAAACGTTACGTTAGACAGCGGCTGATTAAACACTGCCATACCTAATAATGGCATCTCCGGTTTAGGCTCAAATGCATTTGATACTAAATAAAGTAATGATTTTTGGTAAATACGCGCCACGTGATCATCTTTTTCTAATGCTTCGGATAAGTTGTAAATCGTGGTCGACTGGATATGTTCTCCCTCTATAAACTCCGAAAGCTTTTCGTTAAATAGTGAGTAGCTAATGGCTGGGGCCATTAAATGCAGGCTTGTTACTTTTATATTTTCATCAACTTTGAATAACCTCGATAGACTGTGTGCATGAAAAATAGAGCCTGCCGAATGACCCACAACATGCAGCTGTATCCTTGGGTTGTTTTTAAGATAGCCAGCTAACTTGGTCAAAAAGTAGGTGCCGTCGGACGTGGTACGGGTAAAAGGCGTGCAAGCGTCTGATTTCATTTCACGCCACAGTGCGCCGCCCACTTTACGTGTCGCCCATTCTAAAATGCGATCGGTGTAGTCGGTAAATGCCCCGACTTTGGCGCTAATTTCTTCATTCTTAAAGCCCAAAATGTCCTTTAGCTCTTCAAGCATGCCTGTGTCATACATGAAGTGAATGGGGTACACATCGTTTTTAAGAAAGGTGTCTTTCATGGCGGCAATGCGTTTAGCCGAGGCTTTAATGCTATTTAAGCCGCCGTGCGCGTACAGCATTACATGCTGATGATTACTGTCAGAGAGCTTTTCAATAATGGTATCGACGTGGTTTTTGTTGCTCCAATATTTACTTTTAGTATCAAAGTGCCCGTCATCAAAATGGACGAAGTGATCTTGAATACTTACTCGTGGTGTAGAGCGAGAGAACAGCCCCTGTGCGATAGAGCGCGTAGCCTGATGGTAGGTACCCGTACCTGAAATAGGAAGTGCGAGTTGTACCACCCAAGCATCCATAACATTTAACGCCCAGTCATCGTATCGCCAGAGTGCCAGCCCTGACTTTTTCCAATCCGTACCCCACGAATTTTGAATCCAAAAGCCTTCATCGTTATAGCCAACAATGGCGAACGCATGGCCTCCCATGGGCTCAGGCCTTAATTTTATCGCGTCGCCCTCGGCGTCTTTCCAGCCTTCATGTATTCTTGCTGACACAAAAATAACACCCACTTCATTAAGTGCAGCATGAAAATCGCTAATTTCCCGTTCAAGCCGGTAGTATGCGCCAAGCCTATGATTACTGGCGTTATCAGCTATGGCGAGGGTCATTTCAAATTCGTTGCTGTGATTAATATCTTTTGTCAGAGAGTCGCTGCACACCCCACTGTTATACCAGCCTTTAATAGCGCCGCGGCAACTCGAACCGTCATAGGCTTCGCCCAACCATTCATCGTGACGCTTTGCCATGGCATAAAGCATCCATGGGCTCACGGTATGTTTTCGGCCTTGTTGGCGATAGATAAAATTTATGGTGGCGGCCAAGGCAAAGCCTGTACAGGCGCCGTCTTGGCCTTGGTCTAATATACCCAAGTTACCCGGCGGATCGATAAAAGGCTTAAGCGGGGAGAGGTTGGGTTGGTAATAGCGATCCCGAAGGTCGGGGTAGTCTGCGCTGACATTTAGCATGCTTTCTGAAACAGGTAAGTTCATAACATCATCCTCTGATTAGGGCAGGTGATCTTTGCTGTAGAGCTAGATGAAACACGCGTACATCAAAGGTCGTTGGCCGTTAACTCATTATGGTTGTCCGAAAGTACTGCCTGGAAAAAGGCTGAGGTCAAATGAGCAACATTACCTTCGTTAAACGCTACTAACATACGAACTTCGGTTTCGGTGTGACCCACACCTTTTCATTGTTTCGGTATCTTTAACTATACGGATTGGTATTAATGCTTTTTACGCAAATATTGTTGAGCGTTAATACTCTCCATTGCACCATAACTAATGTAGCAAAAGCGAAAGGATAAATGGAAGAGCAACAAAAAAAGGCCTGTCTTGCGACAAGCCCTTTATAAAACAAAATAAGCGATGATGAATGGCTAGGGTTTACTTTTTCGCCTTAGCAAACGCGTCAGCAAAGGCATTGCCCATGGCGCTGTTTTGAGGCTGGCTGTTGCGATTGCCGCCTCCCTTATTCGAGCGCGGATTTGCTTTACCGTTGGCACGTCCAGCCCCTTTGTTTTGATCTTTACCTGAGCCTTGGTTATTCGCACCTCTACCTGAAGAGCCCTTACTTGAAGAGCTATAGCCACCGGCATTATTACTTTGATTTGGTGTGTCGTCTAAGCGCATGGTAAAGGAAATACGCTTACGCGGTACGTCTACTTCCAGCACTTTTACTTTCACGATATCGCCGGCTTTAACTACCTCGCGAGGGTCTGAGATAAACTTGTTGGTCAATGCAGAGATATGTACCAGTCCATCTTGATGCACGCCCACATCAACAAATGCGCCAAAGTTAGCTACATTGCTCACTACGCCTTCTAAAATCATACCCGGTTTAAGGTCGTTAATAGTTTCAACGCCTTCTTTAAACGCCGCTGTTTTAAATTCAGGGCGAGGGTCACGACCTGGCTTGTCGAGCTCTTTAAGGATGTCTTTAACGGTAGGTAAGCCGAATGCATCGCTGGTAAAGGTATCTGGCGACAAGCTTTTAAGTAACTCGGTATTGCCGATAATGTCATTAACTGCAACCGCAGTGGTATCTACAATTTTATCGACTACCGGGTATGCTTCGGGGTGAACCGCAGAGGCATCAAGTGGGTTGGTGCCGTTTACAATACGCAAGAAACCCGCCGCTTGCTCAAAAGCTTTTGGTCCCAAACGCTCAACTTTTAACAGTGCTTTACGGTCTGGGAAAGCACCATTGGTGTCTCTAAAATTAACAATGTTATGCGCTAGAGTTTTATTTAAGCCTGATACATAGCTTAATAGCGCAGGCGATGCGGTGTTTAGGTCAACGCCAACGGCGTTCACACAGTCTTCAATAACACGGTCAAGGGATTTACCCAGCTGGCTTTGACTTACGTCGTGCTGGTATTGGCCTACACCAATGGCTTTAGGCTCAATTTTAACGAGTTCTGCGAGTGGGTCTTGCAGGCGGCGTGCGATAGACACGGCACCGCGAATTGAAACATCCAGTTCAGGCAGTTCCTTCGAGGCAAGCTCAGACGCTGAATATACAGAAGCGCCAGCTTCACTTACCATAATTTTCTGTGCTGTAAGTTCGCTATTGTTCTTAAGCATTTCTCCGACAAGTTTGTCGGTTTCACGAGAACCTGTACCGTTACCAATGCTGATTAAGTCTACTTTGTATTGTTTGCACAAGGTTGTTAGCGTGCGAATAGACTTATCCCACTGATTTTGCGGAGCGTGTGGGAATATGGTGTTGGTTGCTACCACCTTACCTGTACTGTCTACTACTGCTACCTTAACGCCGGTTCTTAAACCTGGATCTAGTCCCATAGTGGTTTTTGCACCTGCAGGTGCAGCCATCAACAGGTCGTTTAAGTTTTTAGCAAATACTTCAATGGCTTCTTCTTCAGCACGCTCTCGAAGGGCACTGAATAGCTCAGTTTCCATGTGTAAACCAATTTTGATTTTCCACGTCCACTGCACAACCTGAGCTAAGAAATCATCCGCGCCACGACCGCGGTGCATGATATCGTAGTGGCTTGCGATAATGTGTTCGCAATGAGATGGCCCCTTTTCTTCTGATTGTGGATCTGCATCTAGCTGAATATGAAGCATGCCTTCATTGCGACCTCGGAACATGGCCAATGCGCGATGCGAGGGTACCTTTTTGTATTTCTCGCTGTGTTCAAAATAGTCTTTATATTTGGCCGCTTCTTGTTCTTTACCTGGTACAACCGTACTTTTTACGTGAGCATTTTCAGTAAGGTAATGGCGCACTTTCGCTAGCAAAGCGGCATCTTCAGCAAACCTTTCCATAAGGATATAGCGAGCACCTTCTAGCGCGGCTTTAGTATCAGCAACGCAGTTGTCTGCATTTACAAACTCTTGCGCTTTGCTTTCAGCGTCTGTGTCAGGGTTGCTAAACAATGCATCGGCTAGCGGCGCTAAACCTGCTTCGATAGCAATTTGTCCTTTAGTGCGTCGACGAGGCTTATACGGTAAGTACAAGTCTTCAAGGGTTGTTTTGCTGTCAGCACCGGCAATGCTGCTTTTAAGTTCGTCAGTTAGTTTGCCCTGCTCTTCGATAGATTTAAGAATAACGTCGCGGCGTTCTTCTAGCTCACGTAAGTAGGTCAAGCGCTGCTCTAGATTACGCAGCTGCGTATCATCAAGGCCTTGGGTGACTTCTTTGCGGTATCGGGCAATGAAAGGAACGGTTGCCCCTTCATCGAGAAGTTTTACTGCGGCAGTTACTTGCGAGGGTTGAACGCTAAGCTCTTCTGCAATTTTATTGGTAATCATAAGTCGCTCTAAGATACTAAAAGTTCGCGTTAGGCAATGGCGAATAAACGGTGTGTGACAGGCTTACATACACAGCGTTAGTAGTGAAAATAAGAGCGGTGAGTATATCACCGCGGTGTAGGGAAAGTCGTCTGATCATTGTGTTACAACTGGGTAGTTAAGAAGACCATCTTTTTATTCAAAGTTTATCTGTTGCGTCGTACCAAATACGGTTTATCCACCACTCTTTAGTACCCGCCTCAGTTTTAACAATAAACTCATCGTCCTCTTCTTTGCCAAGTAGAGCACGGGCCATGGGTGAATCAATAGAGATATAGTCCTTACGGCCAAATATTTCATCATAGCCAACTAGGCGAAGCTCCATAACAGCGCCGGATTCGTTTTCAATTTCCACCCAAGCACCAAAGAACACTTTCCCTTCTTGCTGTGGATCGTAATCAACAACTTTTAGGTTCTCTAAGCATTTGCGTAAGTAACGAACTCGACGGTCAATTTCGCGAAGCTTCTTTTTGTTGTATTGGTAGTCAGCATTCTCACTCCTATCGCCCAGGCTGGCTGCCCAAGTTACCTTGCGAGTGATTTCTGGCCGTTCTTCACGCCACAAGAAATCCAGTTCTTGTTTAAGCTTTAAATAGCCTTTTCGAGTGATAAGCGGTGTTTTCACAATGTCCTATAAATAATCCAGCTAATTACCCCTACTTTATGTGGGTAATAAGGCAAAACGCAATCTTTCGATAAGGTAAAAAGTGACAAAATAGACAGATTGAATAATTATTGAACATAAACCTTTCTGTCAGTGTCGTAGTATCAATATCATACTAGCCATTAGGGGAAATGAATGCGTAACAGAATGCCTGT
Source organism: Alteromonas sp. HB246098 (assembly GCF_054890645.1). Lineage (NCBI taxonomy): Bacteria > Pseudomonadati > Pseudomonadota > Gammaproteobacteria > Alteromonadales > Alteromonadaceae > Alteromonas > Alteromonas sp. HB246098. Next base: position 147,420 of record NZ_JBTZUG010000004.1, read on the forward strand.
GTTGAACCGCCGACGGTCGGGGAGCGATCCGCTTCAAACCAGCGGCACTATCATAGGTTTTATGCTGTTTTTAAGCGGCGCGCTGTTATTGTTGTATGCCTTACTTGATATAGTTGTTCGCTTAAATAGTGTACGAACTGTGATATACCTTATCTTAGCGTGTGCCATGTATAAAGTAGGGCACTCATTGCTTAACCACTTTGCGACGTTCAGAGTCCATACGGAAAGACGACGCGCACCTAACCGTTAAAACCTTTAGTTTTAAGCCCTAGTTTTTAAGGTTTAATTGTTCCTAAAAAGCTTTGTTAGGGCCGTGAAATTTTGCAACTTTAAGCTATGCTTAAAAGTGTAATTCGAGGCACCAAGCATATTGAATAACCCACATTACTATTTGGGTACGCGCGTGGTGAAAATCCACTAGCTCGTAGGGAAAAGGTAAGCAAGGATCACGCTGACTCACTAAAACAAAAAAGCCGACGCTATGCGTCGGCTTTCTCTTTTCTGAAACTCTAGCTTATTCAGCTTGCGCTTCGGCTTCAGGTTTAACCACTTCTAGAAGCTCAACATCAAAAATTAGCGTTGAGTTAGGCGTGATCGCGCCTGTTGAGCGTGCGCCATAAGCAAGCTCTGATGGAATGTGGAAGCGGTATTTCGCGCCTTCTTTCATTAGCTGTACGCCTTCAGTCCAACCCGCGATTACGCGATTAAGTGGAAATTCAGCTGGCTCGCCACGCTTATAAGAAGAGTCGAACTCTGTACCATCAAGCAAGGTGCCACGGTAGTGAACTTTTACCATGTCTGTTGCTTCTGGGCTTGCGCCTTCGCCTTCTTCAAGTACTTCGTATTGAAGACCAGACTCTGTTGTCGTCACGCCTTCTTTCTTACCATTTTCTTCTAGGTAAGCAAGACCTGCTTCAATGTTTTTCTCAGCAGCTTGTTCAGCCATTTCTTGCTGTTTAGCACGCAATTCTTCTTCGCCCTGTTGAGCGATTTGCTGAATTTGCTCTGGCGTAAACTTAAGGGTGTCGTTCAGGCCGTCTTTAAAGCCTTGTTGTAGTGCATCTTGGTCTAGGGTTAAACCAAGCTGCTCTTGTTGTTCGGCACGGTTGCTAACGAACAGACCCATACTCGCGCCCATGGCGTAAGCTTGCTTTTGTGTATCTGTCATTTCTTCTGCTGCAACAGCAGTTGTTTTTGCACTATCAGCGCTTGTAGAAGCGGCCTCATCAGATGTGTTTGGCTGGCAAGCGAAAAGGCCTAGCGCAGCGATAGTAGATAAGGCAACGAGCGACTTCTGCATAAAAACGTCTCCATTAATTATTATCATCATGCGTCTATGTCTATACTGCTGCATCTAAGGCAGTTTGCACGATAGTTAAAGATGCGTGATCCATGCTATGTTAAACCTAGCGTTTACAAAGCGAAACCCATTTGATTATGTTTAGGCCTCAAATGTTCCATAGAATAGTGTTACTCACCTTACTTATTGGCAATTCCATGGGATGTTCTGTCCCTGATACTACGCCAATACAGCAGTGGCGTCATGTAGAAGAGGGCGCATACGCGGCAGATATATCCACCGACGGCACGTTAGCGGTGGTATCTGGCGTGAACAATGGGGTCAATGTATGGCGAATTGGGCAGAGCGAACCCCTCTATCATTGGAGTCATCAAGGGGAAGGCAACAACTTAGTGATGTCAGTGCACATTAGTGCAGACAAGCGCTATGTGGTAACTGCTGACCGTGAAGCGTTTGCTCTTTGGAGTTTAGAAACTGGCGAACCAGAAGGGTTTTGGCGAATAGATGAGTCCTCTATTCGCGACGTGGTAGTCACCAATAATGGTAATGGCATACTCGTCGCTCGCTCAAATGGCAAGGTGATGTATTTTGAGCCGCGCACCTCTCGTCGCATCGAATTTTTTGGACATCAGGAAAAAGTTAATTCCATTGATATCTCACCTAATGGCAAGTTTGCCCTTACTGGTGGCAATGACTATATTGCCTATTTGTGGAGTACAGACACTGGGCAGATTATCCACACCTTCACGCATCCAACCCGAGTGACCAAAGTTGCGTTGGATGATGAAGGCCGGTTTGCTTTTACTGCCGACAGTCAAAGTAAGTCGCAAGTGTGGAATGTACAAACCGGGCAGCCCGTGACTTCACTTAAGTTTGCTTCACGACAAAAAATCTTCACCGACGTCGAGTTTTCAAAAGATGGCCAGTATTTACTAACAGGCTCGCCAGCCAGGAAGGTTTATCTTTGGAATTTGAAAAACGGCGAGCAAGTTCAGTCAATTCAAGTGGCATCGAGAGAGTCTATTTCACCGCCAACCGCAGTTGTTTATGGCGTCGGCTTCCTTCCCAATGATAATATACTGTCTATAAGTAGCAGTGGCCTTGCCGAAGAATGGCAACGAGAGAGATAGAGAATTTACATGACAGACAAAAGCGCTGAGCAGTTAGAGCAGCAAATAAATAGCGCCAATAGCTATATTGAAGAGTTACAGATGAAAGTAGCCTTTCAAGAACACACTATCGAGGCACTAAACGAAGCGCTGGCTTCACAGCAAAAGCAACTTGATGATTTGGCGTTTAAAGTAAGTCACGTAATAGACCGTGTTAAAAGCATAGAACCGTCTAATATTGCTAAGCAATCAGAAGAAACCCCGCCCCCGCACTATTAATAATAGCCATCTTTAAATGGCATAGGCGCCACTTTGGTTTGAATGTGGTTTTTCATAGGCAGTCGACAAATTAGTAAAATCAAAGGTTCATAAAACCAAGCTGCATAAGCTACGGGTTAAACACTAGTTTATCTTGTTATGAGTTAGGTTAAGACTGCATTTATCCTGACAGTCTAATTGATTTACACTTGCGCCCCGATACAAAGGCTTCAGTTAAAGAAGCCTTTTTACTATTTAAAAGAGAAAATTATGAGTGATTTTGATATGGATGCGTTTGACAGCATCGATTTTGACTCAGTAGAGCAATCAGTAGCCGAAAAGCAGGCTGAAAAAGACAAGCAAGAAAGCCAAGAAATTGAAGGCATGCGCGACGGTGCCAACGATTGTGGTGATAGCTGTACCATATAAGTACCTTATAACAGCAGCTATGACGGCGAGGGCTCATGCAGAGCCCTCAGCGGTTAAGTAAGCCCTTAGCGGTTAAAGCCCTGAGCAGAGGGAGAAAAAACCTCTGCGACTTTAATTAGACTTTTCAGGGTTTTCCAGTCTGTCTAACTCTAATCGGTCAAGCTCTACACTTTCCTCTACATCGCCCTGAAACGCTTTAATAAATGCGTTTTTTAATATCGCCGTAAATGCCTCCCAAGTCTGTGTATCTGGGCTAGATAAATCGCCCTCAATAGGAATACGTGTGGCAATTTGGTCTTGGCTCTGGTTTTCAAACAGTTCAGTGACAAACGCGGAAATCGCTTCAATACTGCCTTCAATAAAACCGTCTCCGTCACGTTCAATGTCGCCTTTCCAAGAAAATACCTCAACGTTATGCAAAATAGGTTTTATATAGCCTTTTACCTGCCCTTCGTTAGACGCGACCTCGGCAGCAAGCGTAAGCGTTCCGGCTTCTAAGTCAAAAGGTGCATAGGTATCAAGCAGGTTTTTAAAATTCACCAGACCAACGTTGTCAGCTTGAATGTCTAAATCAAAGGTAGGAGCTTTGGTTGCTGGATTAAGCTTGGCGTTTAATGAAATAGTACCTTGCTCTGCCGTCTGGCCCTTCGCTGTAGCTGTGGCCACGCGGGTGTCCGATAAATCGTCGCTGTTTACCAAATTATTCACTTCAAGATGAATGTCGTGCAGCGCAATATCGATAGCCGGAGAGGTATCAGGGTTGTGAAAGGCAATTTTCCCTTTGTTAATGGTGAGTTTATCTATGCGCAGAGGAAACAATTGGTCGGCAATAGACAGCCAATTTTCGTTCTTACCCGACTGACTCTTTTCTTCCGTGTTTCCGTCTACAAAGTTAATTTCGGGAGAATTTACCACCACCCTGCCAACGGCCGCACCTTTAAAAAGCTGTGACCACGATAGTGTAAACTCCACATAGTCAGCCTTAAACAACGGCTTATCTATTTGTCCGTTCGCTTTATACAGCAACACATATTCTAAGCTGTAGGCACCTCGCCACAGCATTAAATCAACATCGCCCACACGACCATTGTATTGGTCCGATTGGCTTAGTGTGTTGTTGATGTATGTGGCTGCGGCATAAGGAAGGTACAACCTAAACGCGATGAGCATGAGCAATAGCCCTGCTACTACATAGCAAAATCGTTTTTTAGCGTGTTTCATATTTCACTCCTTAGAGAAATAAATACAAAAAACATGCCTTGGAGAGCGTTTTTCCTCGGTAAGGGCGTTAGTCGCTACTGGCGCGGTATCCAGAGAAGGTTTTAAAAAGCCTGAGTACAGTATGATAAGGTGTTACACAGGCCTGATGGTAAGATTTTCTTAACAGTGAGTAGGAATGCTAGTGAGGTTTGAAAATACCAATCACGTTTTCGTTGGAGCGAGTAGCGGCACTGACCTTTTCGTCAGTTTGCGCTTCGTTGTACCCACATGCGACGCATTCCAGCTTTTCCACGTTATTTTCAAAATATAACGAAATAGTATCTAGCTCTCGGCATTTTGGGCACGTAGCCCCTGCTACAAAGCGACGTTTTACACGTTTTGACATACATACACCTTTGGGGAATTTCGCCAGTATTATACCTTGAAATGGCATGTGTTGATCAGCTTTTACCTTAAGTTTTTGATACTATACGCGCCCTAGATTGTTCTATCACAGGTTAGTCATGATTAAGCTTTCAAATGTATCGCTACTTCGCGGCCGCAAAATGCTGTTGGAAGAAGCGTCGGCACAGGTTTTTCCAGGCCACAAAGTGGCGCTTATAGGCAGCAATGGCTGCGGAAAGTCCACGCTGTTTGCACTGTTGCGCAGTGAACTAAGCGTCGATGCCGGAGATTGCAGCGTTCCAAGTGATTGGCGAATTGTAAGCGTAGCTCAGGAAACGCCAGCAACTGATCGAACTGCGATAGATTACGTGATAGACGGCGACAAACATTTACGTGATTTACAGGTTAAGCTAGATGCCGCTGAAAAAAGCGGAGACGGCGTGAAAATTGGCCAAATTCATGGGCAACTAGAGCAGGCTGGGGCCTACGATGTAGAATCACGCGCAGCGACTATACTTTCCGGCCTTGGATTTACTAATGTGCAGTTAAGCGCACCAGTGAGTGACTTTTCCGGTGGTTGGCGCATGCGCTTAAACCTTGCACAAGCACTTCTTTGCCCTTCAGACCTATTGCTGCTTGATGAGCCCACTAACCACTTAGATTTAGACGCCGTGATTTGGTTAGAGAAATGGCTTCAACGCTATACAGGTACCTTGTTACTTATTTCTCACGATAAAGCATTTATCGATAATACGGTGGCGCAAATTATCAGTGTTGAGCAACAGAAGCTTGTTACTTACACAGGTAATTATTCATCTTACGAAACTCAGCGTGCTGAGCGTATACGCTTACAAAACATTGAGTATGAAAAGCAGCAGCAAAAGGTAGCCCATCTAAACTCGTTTATTACGCGGTTTAAAGCCAAGGCTAGTAAAGCAAAGCAAGCGCAAAGCCGTATTAAGCAGCTAGAGAAAATGGAAACGTTAATGCCAGCCCATATGGCTAGCCCGTTTAGCTTTTCCTTCGCGCCGCCAACAGCGCTTCCTAACCCGCTGGTTCAAATGGAAAGAATACAGCTGGGGTACGATGACCATATAGTTCTCCAACAGGTAAAACTGAATTTAGTACCCGGTAGCCGAATAGGTCTTTTAGGCAGAAATGGCCAAGGTAAGTCAACGTTAATTAAGCTATTAGCGGGCGTTCATGCGCCCAAGCAGGGCATTTTTAATACCGCTAAAGGTCTTAAAATTGGCTATTTTGCGCAGCACCAGTTAGAAACACTAGACGCTAACGCCACTCCCCTTTTACATTTGCAACGCATTGATGAAAAAGCGACTGAACAGCAGCTTCGCGACTATCTGGGCGGTTTTGGTTTTAACGGCGATGAAGCATTGGCGCCCGTGGCACCTATGTCAGGTGGTGAAAAGGCGCGTTTGGTGTTGGCGTTAATTGTTTACCAAAAACCTAACTTATTGCTGCTCGATGAGCCTACCAACCATCTAGATTTAGAAATGCGCCACGCGCTTAATATTGCTCTTCAAGGTTTTGAAGGCGCTATGGTGCTGGTATCGCATGACCGCTTCTTACTTTCCTCGGTTTGTGAAGATTTCTATTTGGTAGACAGCGGTGAAGTTGAGCCATTTAAAGGCGATTTGGATGACTATCGCGACTGGATTCTAAAACAGCAGGCGGCAGAAAAAGCCAAGGCCAACAGCGAGGCTAAAAGTGCCAACAGCGACGCTAAAAACGGCGCGCACCACGAGGCCGGAGCGCACAGTAAGCCGGAACGCAAGTTAGATCGTAAAGAAGAAAAGCGCCGCGAAGCCGAGTTCAGACAAAGCGTAGCGCCACTTAAAAAAGCCATCGAAAAACACGAAAAAGCCATGGAGAAATGCAGTACCGCATTAGCAGAGGTAGAAGCATCACTCGCCGATACCTCGCTTTACAGCGACGACAAAAAAGCAGAACTCATGGGCTTACTCGACAAGCAAACTCAGCTTAAGCAACAGCTTGAAGAGGAAGAGATGGCATGGCTAGATGCCCAAGAGCAGATAGAGCAAAAACGAGAAGAGTATGACAATGTCAGCGCCTAATATAAAAAGCAGTGTGTTTTGGGAGTACAGTGTATCTCGCTATACGAAAGGCGATATGGCACCGCTCGCGCTTTTACTTCAGGACAACCACAAGGTGAATGTAAACGTTCTCTTGCTGATTTGCTGGTGTTTAGAGAATAATGTCATTATAAATTTGCCTCAGCTTAAGTCGGTTATAGCGGCATCAGCGAGCACTGACGAAAAGTTAAAGCAGCATCGCGAGAAGCGCAAAGCAGCAAGCCCAGAGAAAGGTGGTGAGCAAACAACCTACGATGCACTTAAAGCGCAAGAATTAGAACTTGAAAGGCAACAGCAGCAAGACATCGTTGCGTCTTTTAATGAGCAGGCGGTTACGAACTTGGGTCAGCAGGCCTCGCCAGCGAATATATTTAACGCGTCTATCGCTGCGTTCATTAATGCATACGAGTTACGCGACAACAAAGAGGCGCGCCAGTTAGTGAGCCTTGTAGTTAATCAATTATCGTAAAAACACAATAAGAAAATACAATGAGCAAATCAGCGCTATCGCATGGAAAGATAATAAAAAGTAGCTTTAAAGTGCCGGGATGGGCAAAGAACCGACATGTGCAAACCATATGGCCGCGTTTTATTCAAAAGCGCTTGCCCCTTTCTTATAACATGGAGCGTTTAACCTTACCGGATGACGACTTTGTTGACGTAGCATGGGGCCCCAAACCACAAGAAACATCAGGGATAGTGGTGATGTTTCACGGATTGGAAGGCAGCATCAAGTCGCATTATGCGAACGATATGATGGCCCAACTGTCTGTGAATGGTTGGCAGGTGGTAATGATGCATTATCGCGGCTGTAGCGGTGTGCCAAATTTAAAAGCGCGCGCTTATCACAGTGGCGAAACAGAAGACCCTAGTTTTTTCTTAGAGTGGCTGCACGATAAATTTCCTCGTATTCCCAAAGTCGCTATTGGCTTTTCGCTTGGCGGTAATATGCTGTTGAAACTGTTGGGTGAAAACCCGGCACAAAAGTGGCTGAAGGCGGCTGTTGCCATCTCTTCTCCACTTAAACTATCTGAGTGCGCAAAGTCAATTAATCAGGGGTTTTCGCGGGTATACCAAAAGTATTTACTTACTAGCATGAAAGATACTTTGCGTAAGAAGATGGAATACATTGATTATCGTAAGCTTATTCAGCTTACAAAAAGTGATGTAGAAGGCATTACTAGCTTTACTCAATTTGACGAAAAGATCACGGCTCCCCTGCACGGTTTTGCAGATGCGCAAGACTATTATGAAAAGTGTAGCGCGTATCACTTTTTAAGCGCCATCCACTGCCCAACGTTAGTATTGCATAGCATTGATGACCCCTTTATGAACCACTTAATTGTGCCGAAAGAAGAAGAGCTTGCGCGTAATGTCACCGTAGAGTTGAGTGAACGCGGCGGTCATGTTGGCTTCATGCAAGGCTCTGTATTAAATCCGAAGGTTTGGCTGCACGAGCGCGTAAAACGCTTTGTTAGCGAAGCCTTACCGGTAAACTCAACCTGTGGTTATGTTAGCCGCTAATACCGCAGTGATATTATATTGGTGTGGTTTGAGTTTTATAAAACGTTTTTCCCAGGAGAGTGAATGATAATTCCCATCGACGCGTTAGAAGGCGATACGCTTTATAGCTTGGCTGAAGCTTTTGTATTACGCGAAGGCACCGACTATGGCGCTGAGGAAGTTGAGCTAGAAGTAAAAGTTCAGCAGGTGCTAGACAGGTTAAAGTCGGGCGAGGCAGTACTAGTATACTCAGAGCTTCACGAAAGTGTGGATATAAAAAGAAAAGAAGATATTGAGCCCAGCGACACAGCTGAATAGAAAACGAAGCGAAAAAATAGACGTCTTCTTGAAATGCAGACACAAAAAAGCCGGGTCGAGCAACCCGGCTACCTACCTGAGGAGAGGAAGGCTTAAAAAGCGTAGCGTGCAGTTACCTGCATAATGTCTAAATCATCAATGATTTTGTAGTTTGCACCAACTGCCCACTGTGGCGTGATGTAGTAGTTAGCGCCTACTTTGAATGTCGCTTCTCCATCGTCTACATCGTAATAGCCCACTTCACCAGCAAGCTCTACCTGCTCTGTAATCATTGAGCGAAGACCTGCATTAATGCTGTAACCAGTCTCGTCGTCTACGTCGCCGTCAATACGCTCTAGATTCGCACCGAAGTAGGCATCTGTCGTGGCGTTTACAGGTAAGCGGTAACCTGCACCCAGTGTAAGCATATCAAAATCGAAGTTACCTTCTTCAAAGAAGCTGTACTCGCCGTTTAGGTACCAGTTGCTGTTTAAAAGGTATTTACCATTAACGGTCAGGCCGTCTGGCTCGAAAGACTCGTTGTCGTCAAAGTCCATTTTGGTGTAACCACCTTCTACGTAACGCCAGTCTGGCTTGTCGGCCATTGCTGTAAGAGGAATTGTTGCCGCAGTAAGTGCCGCTGCAATAAGTGTGATTGATTTACGCATGTGATAACTCCTTAGTATTTTCAGTAGCCCACCGTCTGCAGCGCAAACGTTCAATAAGTTTGCAAGGCGTGTCGGGAGTCAGCGCTTTTGCGATGCGCCGCTCTTCTACATCGCGCTGCCCTTATACGTCGCTCTGCAGTGGGTTACTTTGTTGATGAACACAAAGCTAAAAACGTCTTTATGTCATCTCAATTATTTCTTTTCAGAAATCGTGTCCGATGTATTTATCAAAATAATGAAGTGCAAAGCGTCTGCCAACTTCGAAAAAATCTCAGCTGAAAATCAAACAAGAAGTTGCTATCTATCTAATAAGTATGGAGAAATTAAAAGTAAGAAGAGGCGCTATGCAAATGTTAAAGCAGTTAAAGGCCGTGTGGAGTTTAAAAAGTGAACACATTGGCATGGGAAACTGTCTCTAAAAAACAACAGTTAACCTTTTGGCTAACTCATCGGACAAATTTACAACAACGAAATTGCCCACTACCTTCGAAGTGGGTGTTTTTAAGTTGTTGTAAATTAATGTAAATATAATAAATAAGCCCGCTTTTTTAGTGTTGGAACAGCTTTTGCTGAAGTACTTGTGTGTTATCCAGCATTCACTTTTGCCAACGGGCACGGATTTCGGTTTTTTTGCGATACCAGTGAATAAGGAAAGGAATAGAGCGCCTTTCTTGAATGGTTTCAATGAATACTTTTTCTCATCATCGCTTTTAGAGCAGCAGATACTCTGTTGCTAGCTATACATAGCTAAGCGATAAAGTTAAGAGATTGACGACCATCTGGATAACCATTGTTTTCATAAGGAGAGGACAAATGGCTAAGCCAGTTTCAATTTTCGGAAAAGATTTACAAACTAATGCGTTTCAGCACCGAAAGCTGTCGCGCATTCTTTTAGCGATGACCAGCGTTATTGCCCTATTTGCATTTCACCAAGCTGGCGCTGTCGAGGTTAATGACAACAATCAGCCTCAAAAAGCATCACCCGTTCTTCAATCTATTATTGATGCTGCTCGCAAATCAGCAACAGAAAGCTATGAACAAGACGACCACGGATTAAACAGCAAGTTAAAAAAAATTGATTATACCACCTATCGTTCTATTCGCTTTAAGCCTGAGCAAAGTCTTTGGCACGGTGAGAATGACTACGAACTTCAGTTTTTTCATCCGGGGTTTCTATACGAATACCCTGTCACTATTCACACTATCGGTGAAAACAATAAACCTAAGCGCTTAGCATTTAATAGTGACATGTTTAACTACGATGGTTCTGCTGCAGGTTTGGCAGGCATGACAGATGAAAAGTCGGGGTTTGCAGGCTTTCGTGTTCACTACCCTATAAAAAACGACGAGTACAAAGATGAATTTGCCGTTTTCCTTGGCGCTTCATATTTTCGTTTGGTAGGTAAAAATCAAGTTTATGGTATTTCAGCGCGCGGCCTCGCAATTGATACTGCTTTGGCGAAAGGCGAGGAGTTCCCTCACTTCACAGAGTTCTGGGTTATCGAGCCGGGTGAAGGCAAGCCAATTACTATTTATGCTCGTCTTGAAAGTCCTTCGGTAGCTGGCGCTTATAAGTTTGTTATCCAGCCTGATATTGATACCAGCGTAAAAGTGGAAAGCTGGTTATTTGCGCGAGACGACGTTAGTAAACTAGGCATTGCGCCGTTTACCAGTATGTTTTTGTATGGCGAGAATACAGAAAAGCGTCATGACGATTATCGCCCAGAAGTGCACGACAGTGACGGTGTGTTAATGGTAACTCATGCAGGTGAAGAAATTTGGCGTCCACTGACTAACCCAGCACGCCTTCAGGTAACGTCACTTAGCGATACCAACCCTAAAGGGTTTGGCATGCTTCAGCGCGACGGTGAATGGGATAATTACCTTGATGCAGAGGCCAACTATCATATACGTCCAGGGCTATGGGTTACCCCGGAAGCAGGCTTTGAGAAAGGCCGTTTAGAAGTAGTAGAAATTCCAACAAAGTCTGAGATTCATGACAACATCGTGGCTTTCTGGACACCTGCAAAGCCATTCAAATCGGGTGAGTCCCTATATTTCTCTTACGACCTTAAAACGGTAGAGCAAAACCCCTTTGTTAGCGAGTTTGCTTCTGTAGTGCGTACTCGTCAGGGAAAAGCTGTGTTACCCGGCGATGAATTTAAAGATGATAGCTTGAATACTACCCGCCAGTTTAATGTGGACTTCAGTGCTCCTTCTGATATTTCTTTTGATAACGAGACTATGAAGCTGGTGGTACAGGGTACTAACGGCACGATTTCACAACAGCGCCTTTATCCGGTAGCCGACGGCCAAGAGTGGCGTGCCTCTTTCTTTGTAAAGCCGAATGAAAGGCAAACGGTAGACATGCGCGCTTACATTGAAAAAGACGGCGAGCGCGTTAGCGAGGTTTGGAATTATGTCTACCAGCCAAAATAGTCGCACTCATACATCAGTATCGAACGAGGCTAAAGCCGTGCCTCAGGTTAAACGTGACAGCACTGTGCGTGCTTCACACTTCATCTTAAAAGGAGAGCATATGCGTTTGTTTATCATGGCAATGCTAGTAATTCCAAGCACGGCATTGGCCGGTTGGAGCTTATACGAGATATTTTTACCGAACGGCCTTACGAACTTAGAAATTGCACAGTTAGGTTTAGGATTAACCCTATTCGCTTGGCTGTGCATGGCGTTTTGGACAGGTATCATTGGATTCTTTTTACAGCTTTTCAATATAGATCCACTGAGTTTAAGAAAAAACCAAGTTAAGCCTGATGCTGCGTCGCCGTTGAAGCAAAAACACGCGGTAGTAATGCCCGTTTATAACGAAGATACCCGCCGCATCATGGTGGGCTTCGAAGCCTGTATTCGCGAGCTGATGGAAAGCGAGAACAGCTCGAATTTTGATTTTTTCATGCTCAGCGATACCAGAGATATGGAAAAAGCTGAAGCAGAGCTGCGTGCTTTTACGCGGTTAAAGAAGCGTTTAGGCGCTTTTTCAAACCAAGTGTTTTATCGCCGTCGCGAACAAAACCTGCATAGAAAAGTGGGTAACCTTAAAGAGTTTTGCGAACGCTGGGGCGCAAATTACGAGTCGATGATTGTGTTAGATGCCGACAGCGTAATGACCGGAGAGCGTATGCAGGACCTGGCTCGTCGTATTGAGCAAAACCCTGACACGGCCTTAGTACAGACTATTCCTATGCCAGTACGACAAAACACCTTCTTTGGTCGTTTCGTACAGTTTGCTGCACATCTGTATAGCCCAATGTTGGCAACAGGCTTATCGTTTTGGCAAACGGACAGTGCAAACTACTGGGGGCATAACGCTATTATTCGTATAGCGCCTTTCATGCAGCATTGCGGTCTACCTACCCTTGAAGGTCGTGCGCCTTTTGGTGGCGAAATACTAAGTCACGACTTCGTTGAAGCTGCGCTGCTGCGCCGAGCAGGTTGGCAGGCTTACTTACTTACCGACACAACAGGTAGTTATGAAGAAGTGCCTAGCAACATTGTTGACTACGCCATTCGCGACCGCCGCTGGGTACAGGGCAACATACAGCATTTAGGGCTTTTAAAGGTGAAAGGTCTTAAAATGGCGAACCGCCTGCACTTTTTATTTGGCGCGTTTGCGTACATTTCTTCATTAATACTATTTTGTATGTTGGCGCTAGGGACTGCAGATGCATTAATTCGCGCTACGTCAGTGCCAGAGTTCTTCGTATCTGAGTATCAGCTTTTTCCTAGTTGGCAGGTAGCCCGTCAAGACATGATGATGGTAACCATGTGGGGCACTGCAGCCTTGTTATTTTTGCCTAAGCTTTTGGGTATTGCCTTAGCCTTAATCAAACGTCGCGAAGAGTTTGGCGGGGCGTGGTCTTTACTTAAGGGGTCTGCAATTGAATTAGCCATGGCTGTACTTATTGCGCCGCTGATGATGTTCTACCACAGCTATTTTGTGATCAGTGTTTTTATAGGCCACTCAGTAAAATGGGAAGCGCAAGAGCGTGAAGGTCGCAAAGTACCTTGGACTGTCGCAATCAAACACACGCAAATTATGAGTTGTTTAGCCGTAGCGTGGGGCGTAACTACCTTTTACTTCACACCATCTCTATTTATGTGGCTGCTACCTGTATTGGTTGGCATGGTGTTGGCGGCGCCGGTTATTCGCCTTACAAGCAGTGACAAGTTCGGCTTGGCGATGCGCAAGTTTGGAGTGTTTGTTATCGACCAGGAAGTGAATGAGTGTAAAGCGCTTAAGCGCTTACGTGTTGCGATGGGGTATTTCACTCTTTCTCAACATAAAGCGGAAGTACCTGCACTACCTGATAATGCGTGGCAAAGCATGCCAGAGCAAGCGTTAAGTCAAAAGCCATTGCCTATGCGTTACAGACTTCCTAAAAGACTACATCAGTCTTAGAGAGAAGCCCTTTAAACCAAAAAAACCGCACGTTTCGTGCGGTTTTTTAATGCTTCTTATTTTCTTACCACCGCCTAGCGCTTATCGATAGACGCTAGCAATAGCAGTATTCTATTGCGTAAAGGTAACGGAAAACGTAACTGGGACTGTCGTTGTTATGCTCTTCAGCCCTGCAATTTTTTGTAGTGCAGCTACGCCTTCAGCAAGGCCGAAAGACTCTGCTTTAATAAGTGTAGGAGCAGTAGTAGATACAGTTAGCGTATCGTCGTCTACTTTACTCGCCTTAACAGAAAATGATGTAGGAACGGCCTTTCCATGTAACATCAAAATGCCATCTACTTTTCCGTTAACGACTTGGCCCGCTTTCAGGCTCATCATCGACTCAGGTAAATCGGCTTCAAACTTAGCTTGTGCATATTTGCTCACGTTAAAAAGCATCTCTTGCATTCGCTGATTGCGAATATCAATAGCTGTATTAACTGACGATAAGTCTACCGCCACAGAGAGCTTGCCGCTATCAGACAGGGTACCGTCAAAGCTATCAAACTTATGTACTTCAGTGACCTGTGCATTCTTAGTTGATAAAAAATGTAGCGCACTTGTCTCGCCGTCTATTGACCAGTCGGCTGCGGCAGGGAATGCTAGCCCACATGCGAGCAATGCTGCAGATAACGTGCGAATACGTGTAGTCATCATAGGTTACTCCTTTTACTTTTTGGTTCCATCTGGCTTGATTTAACCAATACCAGAGTAATGTGGCCCAGCAACATTACTACGCTATTATACGTAGGTTTATTGCACTGCGCTAAGTAAATAATACGCGCTAGTGCTGATGTGGGTTTACGAAGTCATCATACTGGACTACGTCTTGCCATGGCACCCTTTGATCGCCCATTACCACAAAATCTGGGTTTTCCAGCGAATGGCGCTGATTATAAGTAAGTGGCTCGAAGTTGGCCGCGGCGATGCTCCCGCCAGCTTCAGAAACAATGCATTGAGATGCGCCTGTGTCCCATTCACCTGTGATACCAATGCGCATGAATACATCAGCTTTGCCTTCGGCAATAAAGCATGCTTTCAGTGAGCAGCTGCCCAGTGGAAGGGTTTGGTATACGCGCTTAGCGCACATTCTGCTGAGTACTTTCTCTCTTGACTGGCGACGGCTAATTGCAATCATCACCACGCTATTTTTAGGGTCGTCTAGCTTGCGTACGCCAATTGGGTGATCGCCATCAGGTGATGACTTAAACGCGCCTTTACCTTTTTGCGCATAATACAACGATTGCCCTGGAGGCCAGAAAATAACGCCGATAGTTGGCTCATTGTTCTCTATTAGGGCAATATTGACCGCAAAGTCTCCGCTTCTGGCAATAAATTCTTGGGTGCCGTCGATGGGGTCGATTAACCAGTATCGAGACCAATGCTTTCGCTCTTCTAAACTTGCGTGTTTATTTTCTTCTGAGAGGATTGGGATATCAGGCGTTGCAGCTTGTAAGCGCTTGTTGATGATATCGTTTGCTAGGTAATCTGCACTGGTAACAGGAGAGTCGTCGTCTTTTTGATAAGCGTCAAACTCACCTTTATCGTATACCTCTAGTACGGCTTGACCCGCTTCAATGGCAATTTCTTTCGCAAGTTCTAGTAAGTCGGCATGGGCGTCATCGGGCATTGTTTATTGTTCCTTAAACCACTTTTGAGCTAAAAACAGCGCGGCTATACAGCGTGCTTCAACAAAGTCTTCTCTTGCAAGTAAAGCATCTGCTTCATTTAAAGGCCAGTGAATCACCTCAAGAGGTTCAGGTTCGTCGCCTTCAAGTTGCTTTGGGTACAAGTCGCGAGCCAAAACAATGGTCATATTGGCGTTAAAGAAAGTGGGTGCCATACTGACCTTATGGAGCTCTATAAGATCGTTCGCTGCAAAGCCAGCCTCTTCTTGAAGCTCGCGATTAGCGGCCTCAATAGCTGTTTCGCCAGGGTCTATTAGGCCTTTTGGAAAGCCTAGTTGATACGAATGTGTGCCGGCTGCATATTCACGAATTAACACCATGGTATTTTCATCAAGCATAGGCACTATCATTACCGCGCCTCGGTTTCCGCCTGCCATCCGTTCAAATTCACGGGTAGCGCCGTTCGAAAACTCAAGGTCTAAGCGTTCTACCCTAAAGAGTTTGCTTTGCGCAACGATTTCACGAGAATGAATGTGTGGTAACGGTTTGTTCGGATCAATTTTTGGCATGTCTCTCGCTACAACTTTGTTATCATACTTGTATACAATTTCTTAGCTTACTTCATTATAAGGAAAATCGCTTGCCCTTTCTGCCCTGGAATGAAATAGAAACTGTACTGCTAGATATGGACGGTACTTTGCTGGATCTTCATTATGACAACCAGTTCTGGCTGCACCATTTACCCAAACGGTTAGCTCAGATAAAAGGTATTTCTGAGGCCGAGAGTCAAAAGGAAATGAGCGCGCGTTATGAGTCAGTATTTGGGCAAATTCAGTGGTACTGCTTAGACTACTGGGCTGAAACTCTAGCACTGGACTTAGAAAATGAGTTTATGCCGCTGAAACGAGAGTTGGCGCACTTACTATCCCTTCGCGACGATACCATTCCCTTCCTTGATGCACTTCACGACTCAGGTAGGCAGGTAGTGTTAGTAACCAATGCGCATCCAAACAGTCTGGCACTTAAAATAGAGCATACCCAACTTGATGCGCATATCGACAACCTTATTTCTACCCACGAATTTGGCGTTACCAAAGAGTCTCAGCTTTTATGGGAGCGACTACAAAAGAGAGTGCAATTTGATAATAGCCGCACCTTATTTGTCGATGACTCACTGCCTATTTTGAAAGCGGCACAGACGTACGGTATTAAACACTTACTTGCTGTAGACAACCCTGATAGTACCTTGCCAAATCGCAATATTAGCGAATTTCCAGCAGTGCGCGATTACCGTTTAATGCTAGAAGATATTAAGCGTAACCCAGTGGGTGATGCTGCAAAAGGACGTTTTTAAAGGACGAAAGCAAATGGTTTCTGACACAATTTTTGTAGGGTCGCTGAATCCGGTAAAAATAAATGCTGCGCTCAATACACTTTCTGACACACTAGAGCACGACTTCGACGCCCAGGGCATGTCTGTGCCAAGCGGCGTGCCCGAACAGCCCATGAACGAGGATGAAACGCGCTTAGGTGCTATTAATCGAGTGAAGGCCATGCTAGCTCATCATCAGGGCGGCCTTACAGACGCATGGTATGTGGCAATTGAAGGTGGTGTGGATGTATTTGAAGATGGCCCTGCAACCTTTGCTTATGTGGCGATTTACCATGAAGGTCACTGGTCGGTAACACGAAGTGCGAGTTTACCCCTTCCAGTGAGCGTGTATCAGGCGCTACAGCGTGGCGAAGAGCTTGGGCCGGTTATGGACAAGCTTTTTGATACGGTAAATATTAAGCAAAAAGGCGGTGCTATAGGGTTACTGACTCTAAATCATGCTTCGCGTCAAAGTGTTTACGAAGTTGCGTTGACCCTTGCTATGGCGAAGTTTCATTTTCCAGACTTATATACCGACTAGTCAGGCCAAGTTTCCTCTCACTAAATTAGCCATTACCAAATACAGCATATCGGCCCTCAAACAAATGTTACCTCTTGAGGGCCGCCTTTCTTTTTCTGAAGTGTTCGCTCTGAAATCTTTACTGCGATAAGTAATCTTTTCTAATTCCAGTTTTATTCTCAGACTCCATCTTTGCTGTTAATTTTATCTATGTTTTTGAATATATTGCGAAAAAAAGTTTTTTGCAATTTGGCTTTCTAGTTGCACCTTCATTTTAACAAACGGATTAAGGAGAGTGACAATGAGTGAGACAATTAATACCTACAACCCTGCTACAGGTGAAAAGATCGATCATTATCATTTGATGTCAGCTGAAGACGCCGAACAAGCGGTAACACGTTCTCAAGAAGCATATTTGAACTGGCGCCGTACGTCATTTGAAACTCGCGCAGATTTATTTAATAACCTTGCAGATTTAATGGAAGAGCGCATTGACGACCTTGCCAGCCTAATGACCCGAGAAATGGGAAAAGTGACGGCGCAGGGTAAGCAAGAAGTGCAGCTGTGTGCTCAAATCTGTCGCTATACTGCTGAGCATGGCGCATCCTTTTTAGAAGACGAACACCGTATCTTTGAAGGTGGTCGTGCGATTATTACCTATCAACCTATTGGCGTTATTCTGGGCATTCAGCCTTGGAATTTCCCTCTTTATCAGGTTATACGCTACAGCGTATCGAATATCATGGCAGGTAATACGACAGTACTAAAACACGCTAAAAACGTGTTTGGTATGGCACAAGCCATTCAGCAGATGTACGAAGATGCTGGTTTCCCGAAAAACGTATATCAGTCGTTATTAATTGATGGCGGTACGGCAAGCGACTTAATCAAACATAAATACGTACGTGGCGTTACTTTTACCGGCAGTGACGAAGTAGGTAAACAAGTTGCGAAAGAAGCTGCAAGTTTATCGAAGAAAACCGTGATGGAGCTTGGTAGTAATGATGCCTTCTTGGTACTTGAAGATGCCGATATCGATCATGCGGTAGAAATGTGTATTCAAGGCCGTGTTATCAATAATGGTGAAACTTGTGTAGCGGCTAAGCGCTTCGTAATCGTCGATAGCGTTTATGATGAGTTCAGAGACAAATTCGTAGCGCAGTGTAAGAAGCTTAAAGTGGGTGATCCAACGGATGAAAACACTGATCTTGGCCCTATGGCTAGAGAAGACTTACGAGATGAACTTCATGAGCAGGTGAAAAACTCAGTAGAAGCTGGAGCGAAACTTACCCTAGGCGGTGAAATTCCAGAATCTGACGGCTACTTTTACCCAGTAACTATACTTGAAGATGTTTCATCTGGCATGCCAGCCTATGATGATGAGTTATTTGGCCCTGTTGCGTCATTAATTCGAGCTCGCGATGACAAGCAGGCGATGGAAGTCGCAAACGATTCGCGCTATGGCTTAGGCGGCGGTATCTTTAGTACTGATACTGATAAAGCGGTTGCCTTAGCAAAAGATGAATTTGATACTGGTATGGTAAATATCAATGGGTATTCTTTAGCACAACCGAACCTACCCTTTGGCGGTGTGAAAGACAGTGGTTATGGTCGAGAGCACGGTGGTTATGGTATGCGTGAATTCGTAAATATCAAAACCATTATGGTAGCGGAAAACTCTGCCGAATAAATATTAGTTGTTTGATATTGCTAAACGAAAGCGGGTACATCTAATGTGCCCGCTTTTTTATTTGCTTTCGCTTTTAGCCTTTACTCATCTTGCCTTCATCCCTCTGTTCATTGAACAATTTTACGCAGGTATCAGGTCTTTTACTGTGATATGAATGTATAAATTACTAGGAAACGACATAAGGCGATGGCGATGAAGGTCTTACATAGACAGATAAGCGGTGCTGATTTAAGCGTTAGGAATAGGAAACACATGAAGCTTGAGAAGTGCGAGAAACGGCGTAATAAAGCGCATGCTCTCTCGTTAACCATGTTGGTAACGGCTTCCATTTTATCGATTTCTTCTGTGGCGCAGGCATCGTCTACATCGTTACATCAGACCCCACCTAAACAGGAGAAACTAGCAAGCAAAGAGAGTGAAAACACGGCCTCAATGGCTTGTGACAAAGTCTCAGTGCAGGTGTTAGGGTCGGGCGGACCTGAATTGGATGATGGAAGGACCTCTAGCGCTTACTTGGTCTGGGTAGATAACAAAGCCCGCGTGTTGGTAGATGCTGGCAGCGGCAGCAGTGTTCAGTTCGGCGCCGCTGGCGCGTCATTTGAAACCCTTGATGTGATTCTACTTTCTCACTTACATACCGATCATTCAGCGGATTTACCCAGCTTCGTAAAAGGTGGTTATTTCACTAATCGCGAGAAAAATTTATGGGTAATGGGGCCAGACGGTAACGAAACTATGCCCTCCACTAACGCCTACGTATCATCGTTAATAGGCGAGGAAGGTGCGTTTAGATATCTGTCTTCTTACACTATCGAAGGTCAAGACGATTACACAATATCGACGAAAAGCGTTGCAAACGCCACACTAGAGAAACCCTTTGAATACGCAGTGAATAATGACATTAGCGTTGAAGCTATGTCGGTAAATCACGGGCCTATACCAACACTTGCGTGGAAAGTTAAGGCTAACGGGTGTGAAGCGGTATTTTCTGGTGATACTAATGATAAAGAGGGAAACCTATCGCGCTTTGCTAAAAACGCTGACATTTTAGTGCTGCATAACGCAATTGACGATAACGCGGGGCGCGTTGCGAAGAATCTGCATATGACACCAACACAAATTATCGATATTGCCGAGCAGTCTAAAGCAAAACGCATCGTGCTATCTCATATTATGAAACGCAGCGAATCGGGCTTAGACGCGCTTACCGAGGCCATTTCAGTCGTAGCTGAAGGGCGTGTATATGCTGCTCAAGAATTGATGAATATCGAACTGCTTGATGACAACTAGCCGCAGTTTTAGGTCAAAAACTTAGCTATGGTAGTTTGTAGCAAGGGGCTTGGGTTTTACGGGTATAAAGTTAAGTAGAATGGGGTTATCAAAAAATGCAGAGCGTTTGGGCTCTGCATTTTTAATTTGGGGATGTTTTATTCAAACTAAGTCAGTCAATGCTTAGCGCAAATAGCGCTTTGTGTTAACCGTACTTTTTACCGTACTTTTTACCGTACTTTCAACCGTACTTTCAACCGTATTTAGCTTTCAAGTATTTTAAATACTGTTCTACTCGTTACTGAGGCGCAAAAGGCAGTGGAATAGGCGTGCCGTTAACGCTGGCTTTGCCGTCTTTAAGCTCCAGTTTTGTCTCGTAACCCTTCTCGGTTTCTTTTATCAAGCCTTGCTGAGCAAAGGTGCTTAACATCATAGGAGTTTGCTGCTCTACTGCTGCTTCGAGTTCTTCTGCTGACATGCTTTGCGCTTGTGGTGTCGCCATCAATTGACCCATCATATAACCAGACGCTACGCTTTGCGCAAAGGCCTTATCAGCAACTATTTGGGCGTCGGCCATGAGGTGTGTTACCCAATAGGCCACATCTTCCATAGTACCCGGTAGCGCATCAATGCCTACTAGCTTAGTATTCGCATGGGCAGTAAACGAGCCTTCAGGTAACGTCGCTTTAAGCGTCGTAATGTTAAGTTCAGGTTCGGCTTTCAGTTGTGGAAGTAAGTTAGCTTCGACAAACTCCATCATTTTAGCGGGTACTTCTTCAGGAGGGATCATCAAAGATGTGTTGCTAAAGTCTTGATAAGCCTTGATGAAGTCTACGTCTAAGTTGTTTAGGGCAACGCCTAACACCATATCAGAGGCTTCAAGTTCAGGCCCCTCTACCTTATCAATGGCGTATTCTACGTACACATTGGCGGTGTTGTTGTCTTTATCAATGTTAGTGTCTGTAATCAGTGCAATATTTTCTAGCTGCACCGTAGCGCCCGCTTCAAGGCCAGATACTTCCATGGTTTCGACGAGCGCTTCAATTTTAGATTCAAACAATTCGCCCTTGAAAGCTTCCATCATGCTGCCGTCATAGGTTACATCCATAGATAAATTAGCCATTTTCATTGAAAACTCATCGGCGTTAATACTTAGCGACTCGCCCGAGGACGTATATAAGGTTTGCCCGCCATCAGGCTTCGCTTCACCCGTATAACCGGAAAATAGCAGGGTAAAGCCTTCTTCCTCATTAGTAGCGCTAAGGGCGGGAATTACATCTTTATAACTTAGGCCGCCTAATAGACCAACCACGCCTTCATTGTGATAGATGGACTGTTGCCCATCCCATTGAACGTACTCTCTTAATTCATCGCCATCAATCGACACTGTATAATGAACGCGCCCTAATCCAACGCCGTCACCAAAATACACAGGACCGTGATGAGCGACCAAAGTAGCGGTAATGTTAGGGTTTTCGTCTAAAGGCATTTCTACTGCGTCAACATTTTGCGCATTGAAAAGCGCTTGAAAGTCTATAGCAAGTTTGATTTCTGCTTTTGTTGAGAACCAGCCTTTGTCGTATGAAAGGACTTCGGCTGAATATACAGCCTGTTCGTTAAATCCGTTTACTGCAGCGTTAACGTTATCTTCAACGCTAGAACCGATAAAATAAGGGGCAATACCAAGCGCAACTAAAGTCACGCCAGCGCCAGCTAAAAGAGGTTTGTTCATTGTACAATCCTTTGTTGAGTGTGTTTCCTAGTGGCCCTGATTTAAAAATTCAGGGCGCGCTCTGTGTTAAAAATTCTGCTTTGCTCGTTAAAGCTTTATTGGGATATACCCGCTGCTATTAGGCGCGCCAAACAAGCGAGCCGCTTGGTGTACTTCGTTGGGCAAGCTATCGTCTGGTTTAAATTTACCGCTAACGCGGATATTTTTCATATTGGTAGGGATAACCGCGTCCATGGATAAGCTTAACAAGTTAGGCTCGCTTACCATGATGCCAATATCTTTTCCTTCGCAACGAAGTTTCGCTGAGTAAGTACCGAAATCAATGGGCCCTTGGGTTCCCGCAACCGTCGCGTTTAACCAATCTCCTGTACCATCTAGCGACTCGCACGCAGGGCCGAATGTTAAATCATTTAACGAGACTTTAAAGCGTCCGCCTGCATTAACAGGTAAGGGTAGACGAACTTGTGCAAGTACTCTATCTACAGGCAGGTAGAGCGTAAAGTTCTCGGTATTGATTGTATCTTGACTGAAAAGCCCTGTGGTAACAGGCCCTTCAAACGCGATGTCGTTTTTATCGCGAATATTACCTGCTTTTAGGTCTAGCTTAACCTTACCTAATAACATGTGAAGTGGGCTGAGTTCCCACTTCAGGTTGTTAACCGGCAAGCCGTTCACCACTAGGGTCTGTGCTTTACCAGAAAATAAAGTGCCACTTACTCCGCTTACCGAGACATTATTCGGTAGTGTTACACGACCAATAACCTGCACTGCGGGCATATAAGCAATAGCAAACAATAGGAAGGCAAGAATTCCGCCTATGATCCAACTAACTTTCGACTTCATGCTTTACCTAACTGTAGTCGGCGAATTTTGATATAGCCTGGCGCATCCGCTTCAGCTATATCGGCTTGAAGAATAACTACGCCCATGTTTTCCATGGCTTTAAGCCATTCTAGCACCGCATTAAATGGCGCTTGGTCTACCCATACCTGCAGTTCATCACCTTGAGGCTGCATACGGGAAATAGCAATATCATGCTGGGCAGTGGTTCGGTTCACCGCTTGCGGTAACGACCCTGAAAACGCCCGTTTGTTACCCGTGCTACGACGTAACTGTTGAGCGCGTGCACCGCTGTCTTTTACCCAAACTAGAAGCGACTGCTGGTTATCAAGCAGTTGTTTTTGTTTATCTAGCGCAGCATTTAGTGGCGACCATACTGCAAAATAAAACAGTGCTATCACTACCATCACTGCAGAAATGAGCACTAATTTTTGTTCCCGTTCAGTGAGGGCTTTGTATTTTTCTAAAAGCGCGTTCACAACGTACTCCTTACTGAAACTGTACCCACAACGCCGTTGTCACGATTATTAATCGCACCCTGTTCAACCACAAAACCCGCGTTTTCAGCGCTGCGTTTAAACTGTTCTAAAGCTTCAAAGTTTTTGCCCTGCGCCTGAATACGAATTTCTGTGCGGGTAGCGTCAAAGCGCAATGTTTGTGGCTTAACGTCGGTGGCTGAAAAAGCCGGTGCGAGCTGATCTAACATAATAAGCATGGAAGCATCCCCACCGCCCTGCTCTAACTTGGCAAGCTCACTTTGTAGCTTTAACCGTACGTTGCGATAGGTACCAATGTTGGGAAAGCCGGCTTTAACTGCGCTACTTATTTCACTGCTAAGTGCTTGGTTTTGCGACTTTAGCTGATAAAGAGTAACGCCTTTATCTACTAAGCTGGTACACAGTGCAAGTACAGCGAGTACAGCGGCTACACGCCACTGACTTAGCACGCCGCTGCGCTTACGTTTAATCTTGTACTCACCTTGGCACAAGTTAAAGCTGCTTTGCATGGCCTCTTTAGCCAATACTTGCATGGGCAATTCAAGTGGGGCCTGTGCTTCTTCAATATTTGGCAGACTGCTTAAATCGATACCTGCGTAGTTTGTGATAGTTACCGGCGCTTCTTGCTGCGCAGTGAAGTGCACTAATGTAGGAAGCAACCAGGTTTGTTCACCTTGAACCCCTTTAAATTCGTCCTGGCGAACCAGTAGTTGCTCCCCTAAGGTCAGTACCGACCAGCCGTTTTCGGTTACTGGAACCGCTAGAACGTCAGGAATAATGGTGTCGCAAAATAACTCTGCTTCGCTTAGCCAGGCTTGCCACTGCTCCATTTTTTCATGGCTAACCACAGCGACAGCTTGTTTGTTCCCGCGCTTAGGGCCAATGGCGAAAAACTGCTGGCTAATGTCGGTAGCCAATTCGTCTTCTAGCATAAATGGAATAGCTGAGATAATTTTACGCCCAGCTTTAGGCGGTAGCTCTACCCATTTAAGCAGTATCTCGCTGCTTGGTGCTAGAGCGATAACGCTTCGCTGACCAGCGCGCTCAGTGAGCGTAGATAAGTCTTCTGCACTAGGTAATTCGCCAGAAGCAATGATCTCGTCTTCAGATTTTGAATAAACGAGCCAGCTTATCGGGTCTGTGTAGTTGGCGCCTAAACGCACCAATAATTGTTCCATTAATAGGTTCCCCCAAACTCGCGATTCACAATGCTAACGCCACTATCGGCGCTTGCATGAAACACGGTGGAAAGCTTAAAGGTTGCTTTGTTGTATTGTGTTTTTGTATGCAACATGAAATATTCAGTTTTAACTGAAAACCAATCTTGTCGAGAGCTTGTTAGGTTAAGCGCTTGAATAGACGGCTCATTTAAAAATGCATCCGTATCATCCCACCCGTTTTGCGGGCGGCTGCTGAGTAAACTCGCAGCTTGCTGAAGATCAAGTCCCGTTAGGCCTGCTAGTAATGGTGCATCTTCTTCTTCTAACGTATTAACGTTTATTTTCAATTCACTGTAATCTGGGATCACGCAAACCAAAGGCATTAAATCGTCTAGCCACGCAGGCGATGCTCCGTTAATAATACGCAATTCGCTTTTCGATGCCAGTGGTCCGTTGGCTGCAAGATATGGAAACTCTCTTGACTCATACTCGCTGTCTTCTGCGCCATAGGGGCGCATGCTGTCATCTTCATCAACCCAGTCTGCTAAGCTGTCGCGCAGTGTATCGGCGGTAAAATTGTCTAACCCGTCAACGTTTAGCGATAGCAGCATGGTGTGAAAAGCTTCCATAGCTTCGGTGGTATTGCTTGAGGCACTGTTTGCGTTATTCGAAGCACTACCCGATGCTATTGCGTTAAGATTAAAGCAAGCTTGAAGGTCTTCCAAATTAGCCGTTAAACCACCGTTTTCTAACGGATAGCTAAATTCTTGTGCCCAAGGTTGGTCAATAGAAATAGTATCTGGGCTTTCCTCTATCAGCGACTGAATTGACTTACGTGCAAAAGCTTCGGCGCCCATGGCGTACCAATAAGCCTGATTATTGTCTTTTAAATTCATGGTGCGCTGCACTTGTAGCTGCAATCGCGTACCCATTTCTGTAGCCAGCACGGCCACTAATGCCACAATCATAAGTACAATCATAAGTGCCACACCCTTTTGTTTAGCTGGTGGGCTAGACAGCTGGGGCATACACGTCTTAGTCTTGGCGCGCGTATGTTTTTTTAAAAGGCGTCTTCTTGTGTTTGGCATTATGATGATTCACCCGTAGTTAAGGTGAATTCCCTTCGAATTTTGCCAAAGTCTTTACTTACAAACTCTATGGCGACAGCCCGCGGTAACGCCGTGCCTTTGTAGCTTTCACTCCACGAGATATCTTCGTCATCATCTAACGAACTGCTGTTCGAGGTGGCGAGAAACTCTATTTTTAAACTTTCTATGTCTTCTAGCAGCACTCGTACTTTCGGCTCGTAGCCAATAACATTATCTACGTAATTACTGTAAAGTCGCTCAAGCTTGTTCTCTTGAAGCCTGTAGGCAACAAACTGCAAAGTACTTCTTGGCAGCATTAATTGCGGGTTGTGCCAACCGCCTCTTACAAAACCAATACCGTCATCATTGCTGTCGTCGGTTTCTCCACCTGCCATGACCACATCTTGCTTTTCTCCGTTTACACGAGAAGCGCGAGGCACAGCTTGTTGAAGATCTCGTTCAATCGTGATCATGGCCCGCTGTAGCAATTGGAGCTTAGCAAAACGCTCTTCAGAAATATCATTGCTGTCGATAACTGTGGTAAGTAAGCCCGTTGATGCCAGCCCGATGAGGGTAAATATGGCCATGGCAATCAGTATTTCTATAAGCGTAAATCCGCGCTGCATACTAGTTCCCCGCCGTTGGCTTAGCCACAAAAGTGGTAACCGATGTCACTGAGCTTTCGTAGCTTTCATCTTCGCCTACCGAAACGGTAACTGCACGTAAGTCGTTATCGTTGGTTTTCGCGACGGTTTGTTGCCAGTACCAAGTGCGGTCAGCCATCTCCATGGTGCCTTTTAAATTATTTTTGGGCGGCCAGGTGGTATCAAGCTGAAGCTGGTTAAGGCGGTTGCTTGCCACCCAATTGGCAAAAGTAACAGACTCTATTTGGCCGACGCTAGATAAGTGCTCGCCAGCGGCTTTAAGCACTGCGGTGCCAGTTAGTGCGAAAATAAGCAGTGCCACCATAACTTCGAGTAGGGTTAAACCACGTTGGTTATGGGGGTGGTTAAACGTGCTGCTTTTACCAGAAGAATTTACAGAGCTTGTTCTCATACAAGGTGCTTTTGGAGTGGGCGCGTTCATAATGGACGCTCCAGGGGCCCTTCAAGCACTAAAGGCGGTAAGTCTTGGTTTTGCAAGCTGTAATAGACAGGGTCGTCGCCGTCATCGCCCTCATAATTAAACGATAGGGTAAAAGGTGTTATTTCGCCGCTCGACATAATCAACACTTGAGGCGGAGGCAGCTTTTTCTCTTCTTCGTTACCTATTTCAACGCCTTCGTCAGAAACACTTAAATTCTCGTCGAACAGCTCCCTGTCAAAGAGCCTGTCTTCAACATCCCACGGGAGGTCATCTAAATTTAAAGTGAAGGTAAAAGGTTCGGGTAACGTGTAGGGCTCGTAGGTTTTTTCCCCTTCAATACGCTGCCACTCATCATCGTCGTCTAGGTAAACGAAGTAGTATTCGTTTTTTTCGGCTTCAAAGCGTACGCCCAGCTGCTGTTGATTTAACACCGCAAAATCGCTGGCCATATCAATAATCACCTGCAGGCGTTGGGCTTGGGTTTTTAATAGGTCTGACTTACTTGCTCCGAAGGCGTTAAACATAACGTAACCCGCCGCCAAGCCCATAAGCAGCAGTACCAGCATGACTTCTAATAAGGTAAAGCCTGCTTTATAAGCCGATGTACTGCCGCGGTAGCGCATATAGGTTAGTTCAAGTATTCGTTGATGTTCCAGTTACCAATGTCGTCATCAGTACCCGGCTCACCGTCTGGACCATTAGAGAAGATATCCACCACACCAAGCTCTCCTGGACTAATTAACGCATATGGATTGCCCCATGGGTCTTCAGGTAGACGCTTAATAAAGCCGCCTTCTGGGTAGTTGCGTGGGATTGGGTCGATAGTCGGCGCTGTTACTAGCGCGTCCAGACCTTGTTCAGTGGTAGGGAAGCGGTTGTTGCGTAACTTGTACATTTCCAGCGCACTTTCCATTTGCTGAATGTCTACCGCGGCCTTTTTAAGCTGTGCTTCTTCTTGATTACCCAAAATTTGTGGTGCAACCATTGAGGCCATAATACCGATGATTAGAAGTACGACCATGACTTCAATCAAACTGAAACCAGAACTGCGATTAAGTGTTTTCATTAAATATTCACCATGTTGTTCAATGCTAAAATTGGTTGCAATATTGCCATAACGATAAACAGGACAATACCTGCCATAGATACAATAAGTAAGGGTTCAAATACCTTAAGTGAGACACCAATAAGCGCTTCAAATTCCCTATCTTGATTATCTGCGGCGCGAGCTAGCATTTGCTGTAGCTCACCCGATTTTTCACCTGACGCAATCATGTGCATCATCATTGGTGGAAACATTTTCGTGTTATCTAGCGCGGCGCGCAAGCTGGAGCCTTCTTTAACGTTGACTGCCGCATCGGCTACTTGATTTTTAATATGCTGGTTTTCCAGTACATCGCCTGAAATACGCATAGCTTCAAGTAGTGGCACTGCACTGGCACTTAATATACTTAAGGTACGAGCAAATCGGGCCGTATTTAAGCCTCTAGAAACTTTGCCTATTAAAGGCAGGGTTAAAAGTGCTCTGTGATAGCGCAGCTTCATGTGCTTTTGCTGCAGTACGCGCTGAATAATAACAATAAGTACGCCTATGCCAATTAGCATAAATAAACCGTAGTTCTGAAGCCATGTACTTACAGAAATAAGAAACTGTGTGATGCCCGGCAGGTCTTGCCCCATGTGGTCAAACTGGCCAACAATTTTTGGCACTACCACGGTTAAAAGCAATAAGACGATACCCATTGCAAAGAACAGCATTAACGATGGGTAAATCATCGCTTGAGTAATTTGGCTGCGGGTTTGCTGCCTGCGCTCTGTGTAGTCGGCCAATCGGTTAAGCACGGTATCAAGGTGCCCTGATTTTTCACCTGCTGCGACCATCGCGCGGTATAGCTCATCAAAAACGCTGGGAAACTGTGCAAGCGCGTCTGCAAGACCGTGACCTTCTACCACTTTACTACGTACCGCCATCATCATGTTCTTCTGACGGGGTTTTTCACACTGTTCGGCGACGGCGAGTAGTGCTTCTTCAACAGGAAGTGCTGATTCTACAAGCGTTGCCATTTGGCGTGTAAGAAGCGCTAGATCCGAGGCTGAAATACGTGGTTTAAACAGTGAAAAAGAAAGTCCTTTGCCTTCGTTTTGTGACCGCTCTGCAACTTGCTCCACTTCTAACGGGATTAAGCCTTTTTCACGCAGCTGTTGGCGTACCTGACGTGCGTTATCGCCTTCAAGTACCCCGTTTGTATTTTTACCGCGGGCATTAACCGCTTTATAAGCGAATGCCGCCATTTAGTCTTCCCTCGTTACTCGAAGCACTTCTTCAAGAGAAGTTTCTCCAGCTAGCACCTTGCCGCAGCCGTCTTCACGGATGCTTGGGGTCGAGGTTCTGATATAACGCTCAATGGCTTGTTCGCCGACACCTTCGTGCATCATTTCACGTACTTTTTCATCAACTAACAACAGCTCGTGAATGCCGGTACGGCCACGGTAACCAGTTTGATTACACGCTGCGCAGCCGTGCGGCTTATAGATGGTGGTGTCGCTCGTCGCACTCTGCCCTAGTACTTCAAGCTCAGAAGCGTCTGGCGCATGGGGCTTTTTGCAATCCGGGCAAAGGGTACGTACCAGTCGCTGTGAAAGTACGGCCAATAAGCTCGACGACAGCAAAAATGGCTCAATACCCATGTCTTCTAAACGGGTAATGGCGCCTGCTGCAGTATTGGTATGCAGTGTGGACAGTACCAAGTGACCGGTTAAACTGGCTTGAACGGCAATTTGCGCGGTTTCGATGTCGCGAATCTCACCTACCATGACTACATCAGGGTCTTGACGCAAAATAGCGCGAAGCCCGCGGGCAAAGGTCATATCAACGCGGGGGTTCACCTGTGTTTGACCGATACCTGGAAGATCAAATTCGATAGGGTCTTCAACCGTTAAAATGTTTCTGTCTCGCGAGTTTATTTCAGTTAACCCGGCGTACAGCGTGGTACTTTTACCAGAGCCTGTTGGGCCGGTAACCAAAATAATGCCGTGGGGCTTTCTGATAAGAGAAGAAAAATGGTTTCGGTTTTGAAGCGTCATGCCCAAATCTTCTAGATTCAGGCGAGCATTGTTTTTATCAAGTAAACGCAGCACCACACGCTCGCCATGACTCGATGGCATAGTAGAAACACGAACATCTACAGCGCGACCAGCAATGCGGAGCGTAATACGACCATCCTGAGGCACACGTTTTTCGGCGATGTCTAACTTCGCCATAACTTTAATACGCGATACCAACATGGATGAAAGCTTGCGATTAGGACGCAAAATTTCGCGCAATACGCCATCTACGCGAAAACGAACAACAAGCTGGTTTTCAAAGGTTTCTATGTGAATATCCGAGGCACCCTCTTTTATCGCTTCGCCTAACATGGCGTTGATAAGCTTGATGATAGGTGCATCATCTTCACTGTCTAACAGGTCTTCAGTGTCAGGCAAGTCTTCGGCAAGGGCGAACAAATCGCTTTCATTGCCAAGGTCTTCCATTAGCTGTTTAGCTGCAGAGCTATCACGCTGAAACGCACTCGTTAATAGGTTTTCAAACTCGTCAGCAGGGATAGTTTTAGGTACAAACGGTTCCCCATAAAAGCGCCTAACTTCGGCAAATACGTCAAATGGCGTATTCTCTGTAAAATACAGTACAGCTGGTGTCTCGTTGGTTTCAAGCAGCACCTGATTGCGCTTTGCAAAACTAAACGATAACTGCTTGGGGCCAGCCTCTTCTTCGGGTAAGCCGGCCTCTTCACCCATGGCTTCTAGAGCTTCTTCTTGCGCCTCTAGTGCTTGAGTAAGTTGTTCATCCGCCATACTACTCGTTACCTTCTTTTTGCTTCTCTTTCTCTGAAAGGTACTCTTCAAATGAAGGTGGTAGGGCTAGTGCATCGTTCCACTCAGGCATGCTTGGCGTTTCAGCCGATGGCATTAAAGATACGCCCTCTTGCTGACGCTTAAGCTGTAGCGCTCGAATATAGTTGTATTTACGGTGACTGATTGAATTCATAGTAGCGCCATCACGCACAATCGTAGGTTTTAAAAATACCATTAGATTACGCTTACGCTTGCTGGTCGACGTTGTTTTGAAAAGGTGACCAAGAATAGGGATGTCGCCTAAAAGTGGCACTTTAGACACACTTTCTTGTACGTCTTCATCAATCAATCCACCTAGTACGATAGTGCCGCCATCATCAACGATTACTGTAGTTTTAATTTCACGCTTGTTAATCGAGATATCTACTGAGGTAGCGCCGCTTACACTCGACACTTCTTGTTCAATAAGTAATTGAACTGCATCGCCTTCGTTAATTTGCGGCGTTACTTTAAGTTTGATACCCACTTCTTGACGGTCGACCGTTTGGAACGGGTTAGAGTTGTTCGCGCCCGTTGTAGTACCGGTAATAATGGGTACTTCCTGACCTACAATGAAAAAGGCTTCTTCATTGTCCATGGTAGTTAGGTGAGGTGTGGCAAGAATATTAGAGTTGGTATCAGTGCTTACTGCTTGAACGACAGCACCCCAGCCATTTTCGATAACACCGGCAATCAATCCATTAGCACCACCTAAAAGGCTTGCTAGTGAAGTATAGTCGCCTTCATCGGTGGTAGTCACAGTTACCACTTCACCGTCGTCGGTAACATAGGCTTCAGTGTCTGTATCGTCTTCTGCTTGCTTAAGGGCTACGGCTAATGAACCTACAGGTACTACACCGTTGCTAAATTGCGTGCCGCCACCTTGTTCTGAAACCCATTGTACACCTAGCGTTGTGCCATCACCTTCAAACACTTCTACGATAATAGCTTCAACTTGTACCTGCGCACGGCGAATATCTAGCTGTCGTACCACTTCCTCAAGCGAGCGCATCATATCCGGCTCGGCGGTAATTACGATGGCGTTAGAGTCTTCGTGTGCATCAATGCTGATTTCGCGGTTTGAACTCGCTCTGCGTGACGTAGTGCCACTGCCTTGCTCTTCTGCTTGAATACTGGCCGATACGCCTTGAAGCACCTTAACTAAATCTTCTGCTTTCGCGTAGTTAAGGAACAATACGCGAGTGTTGCCGTTAGACTCAAGCTCTTGATCCATGCGCTGAATAAGGTTTATAAGACGCTGACGTGCTTTAACATCGCCACTTACGATAACGGAGTTGGTTCTATCGTCAGCTACTACACGAGGCTCAGACTTTGCGCCAGTATTCGCTTTGCCTTGCGACTTATTAATGCTTTCGATAATTCGCACCATTTCAGATGCTGACGCATAACGAAGTTTTACGATTTCGACTTCTTCATCGCCCGCGCGGTCTACGCGTTCAATAATTTCCACAAGACGATTCACTACCGCAGCGCGGCCTGTCAGCATCATAACGTTTGATGGGTCGTGACTTACCACGTTACCGCCACCTGCTTGGTCATTAAGCTGTCGTAAAATAGGCGCAAGTTCACGTACTGGCACGTTGTATACTGGCACTACGCGGGTAATAAACTCGTCGCCGTCTTGTTGTGCGCCTTCCACTACTGGAATATTTGAGGTTTTCGCGTCTTTAGAGCGTACAACTTTTAAAATACCGCTTGGCATCTCAACTACAGCAAAGTCGTAAACTTGGAGTACATTTAGGAAAAACTGATAGTACTGATCTTCATTAAGCATGTCGTAACTGCGTACGCTAATTTTGCCGCGTACGTTTGGGTCGACAATAATGGTGCGCTCAAGATTTTTGCCAACAATATTAATGAATTCATTGATGTCAGTATCTTTGAAATTAGGCATGTATTCAGCGGCAGTGACCGAGAAACACAGAAGCGCCGTACACATAGCTGTGCCTAAGCGAGATAATAGTTTATGGCTAGTGCGCCTTTTCATTCTAACTTCCTTCATTTCCTAACATGTCGATGGCTGAATTGCTTGCACAGTTACAGTGCTGACCTCTACACAAACGCTTACCAGTAAAAAACGAGCCGTTACCGTTTTAGTTGTTGTTACGCCTCGGGTAAATCTAAGTAGAGCGTGGTTAAACTGCCATCTCGAATAATCGTTAATTCTATATTTTGTGCATTGCGTAGCTCAGACAGTGCCTCTTGCGATTGTTGCAAGTCGGTAAGGTCTAGCCCGTTAATTTGGGTGATGACATCGCCAGCCTGAAGCCCGGCCGATTTGAATAACTCAGGCTCTTTCCCAGGACTAACTTGATAACCAATAAGTTGGCCTTCCTCGGTTTTCGGCGATATCGAAATAAAATCTGTAAAGCTTGCAGGGCGTTCACGAAGTGCCGCAGTTGCCTCTAATGCTTCATCGCTAAGCTCGACGGTATCTTCTTCTAATTCATCTTCGGGCTCAGGGCGATTTCTTGCCTGCATTTCACGGCGACGATTAGCTTCGTCGTAGTCAATGCCGTCTAGCATCAGGGTTTCGTTTCTTACCCCGTTTTTAATAATGACGCGATCGTTATACACCTTTTGCAACGTGGCATTGGTGCCTTCAATCTTTTCACCCAAGCCATACACCGCTTGGCTTCCACGATTTTCAATAATCGCCGTACCAGCTTCTTGTTCTGAACTGGCTACAACGCCCGTTAAGGTTAAGTTTAAGCGCGTTTCTGGCGCGTCAGTCACTTCGGCGACCGGTTCAGCAGGTTTAGCTGCTGCATTACCAAATAAATTCAGCTGTTGTATTTTAGCTATATTGACCCCACTTTTGCCTGATGACGATGAAATAACCGGAGCACGGCTTACTGTGGGTGTCGCAGATAGTTGAGGTTCAGGTATAATTCGCCACACGAGTTTGGCAGCAAATGCAATTAAATACAGGCTAAGCAGAACCACTACTATGGTATGTAGCTGTTTTTGATGCTGGCTTAGATAAACAACCAGAGATTGTGGATTGGGTTTATTGAATGTCATGCTGCCACTAATGGTACTGCTTTATTATAATATAGTGAATTTTTGGTTAACCGCGCTTTAGCAAACCCATAATAGCCTAGTAAAGGTGAGGGTCAAACACTAAAGCCGCACCATTACGAAATTATTACATGAGCCAATCGGAAAGTAACAATACACCACAAAATGTTAGGCTGGACAAGTGGCTATGGGCTGCAAGGTTCTTTAAGACTCGCGCCATCGCTAGAGACATGGTGCAGTCGGGAAAGGTCCAGTACAACGGGCAACGAGCCAAACCTGGTAAGCATGTAGAGCTTGGCGCCATGATTAAAGTTCCCGCGGGATGGGATATTCGTGAAATAAAGGTGCTAGGCTTAAGTGAAAAGCGTTTAAGTGCACCTTTAGCGCAGGCGCTTTTTGAAGAAACGGCTGAAAGTGTAACAAAACGTGAAGAAAACCAAGCCGCACGAAAAATGAGCGCGTTTCACAGTCCTAAACCAGATCATAGACCTGATAAAAAGCAGCGACGACAGATTATTAAATTTAAGCAGCAATAGTGTGCTGCTCAACAGGATCATTTATGAGCGATTTCGATAAATTACACCGCTTCTTATTTACCCAAGCTAACGTTCGAGGCGAATTAGTTCGCCTAGATGAAAGTTTAAAAAACATAGTGCACAGCTATGAATACCCTGTGCAAATTCAAACATTGCTAAGTGAAATGGCGGCAGCAACATCACTGCTGACGGCAACCCTTAAGTTTAAAGGTGAAATTTCACTTCAAATTCAAAGCAAAGGGCCGGTAAGCTACGCAGTGTTAAATGCCACTCACGAACAAACGCTTCGCGGTGTAGCACGCTGGGACGAAACATTAGAAACATTACCAGAAACGTTTTCAGAATTATTGTCGCAGGCCGTATTGGTTATTACGATTACACCAGATGAAGGTGAGCGTTATCAAGGTGTAGTTGCCCTAGATAAACCGTCTCTTGCTGAATGTATTGAAGGCTACTTTGCTCAGTCAGAACAGCTTGCAACTAGCGTGCACCTAATGACAGACATGAGCGACCCTAAAAATGCGAAAGCGTCGGGCGTGTTATTGCAAGTATTACCTACCGATGCAAGTGCAACTGACGTGTCGCAGGCCAATGAATTTGCACACATTTCAAAAATTACCGAAACACTGACCAAAGAAGAGATGTTCTCTTTGCCGGTTGAGGACATTTTGTATCGTCTTTATCACCAAGAAGATGTGGAAATGTACCCAGCTAAGGACGTAACCTTTGCTTGTTCTTGCTCAAAAGAGCGCAGCGCAGAGGCACTTCGTCACGTTGAGAAGTCTGAACTTCACGCAATTATTGTGGAAGAAGGCGCGATCAAAATGAACTGTCAGTACTGTCATACTGAATATCGTTTTGACAGTATAGATGTTGAAGCTATTCACAGCGGCAACTTCGACGCTCCTTCTTCTAATCAGTAAATACTTGTTTACTTCTGTGTTAAAGCACCTTCTTTCGAAGGTGCTTTTTTATTTCAGAACACCTCGCAGTATATCTCAATTCATTCGCTCTACACTTCACTTGTGGTCAAAAAATACCCAGCAGTAAGTGTTTAACTTTTCTCCACAGCCACACTTTCCTTTTATTTCAGTTTCAGTGAAAGTTTTCACTCGCTGTTTCAAAAAAAAATTCATCATTTTATTTTGAAATTCATCGATCAATAAAGGTTTTCTAATCCCTATTTTTGCATTTATATCCAAGGTAAAGGCTTTCATTGTAATTAATTTACAATATTTATGAAATTTTGGCATTTTGAATAATGACTATATTCCGTATAAATGCATCTAAGCCCTTATTTACTTTACACTTGAAGAGGTGATACTTTTTTGAAAGTGCTTTTGAAAAATTACATATAAGGTAACAGCCATGACCGCAGCAGCCTCAATTCAAACGGAACTGAAAGTAACGCCACTTATCGACCTGCCAAATGCAGAGCTTATCGAACGCGCCGTATTGCGCGGCGAAGGTGTGCTAGATAAAAACGGTGCACTTGTCGTTGAAACCGGCAAACGTACGGGTCGCTCTCCAAACGATCGCTTTATCGTTAAAGAGCCAACTACCGAAAACGACATCGATTGGGGCAAAGTTAATAAGCCTTTTGACGCCGACAAATTCGATGCACTGTGGGATAGAGTAGAAGCTTATCTTTCTACCCAAGAACACTTTCTTTCACACCTTCAAGTGGGCTCTGACCCCGAGCATGCTTTATCGCTTGAAGTAAGAACGCAAACCGCATGGCAGCATGTTTTTGCTCGTAATTTATTTATTATTCCAGAACAGTGGAATGTGAAAGGCGACCAACCTTGGCAAATTCTAAACGTGCCTGGCTTTACTTGCGATCCAGAGCGCGACGGTACAAACAGCGATGGTACGGTTATCATCAACTTCGCGAAAAAACGCGTACTGCTTGCGGGCATGCGTTATGCGGGTGAAATGAAAAAAGCCATGTTCTCAGTGCAAAACTTCCTGCTTCCAGCAAAAGACGTACTACCTATGCACTGTTCAGCAAATGTGGGTGAAGAAGGCGATGTGAGCCTGTTCTTTGGTCTTTCAGGTACTGGCAAAACCACGCTTTCAGCCGATCCTAAGCGCTTCTTGATTGGTGACGACGAGCACGGCTGGGCACCAGGTAGCGTATTTAATATTGAAGGCGGTTGCTACGCTAAGTGTATCGATCTTTCTCAAAAGAACGAGCCAGTTATTTGGAATGCTATCAAGTTTGGTACCATCCTAGAAAACGTAGTGCTTGATGAAACACGCACGCCGGACTATACCGACACATCGTTAACCCAAAACTCACGTGCGGCCTACCCGCTTTCACATATTGAAAAGCGCGTTGCTGAAAACCGAGGCGGCGAACCTCGCTCGGTTGTATTTTTGACCTGTGACGTAAGTGGCGTATTGCCTCCTGTTTCAGTGTTAAGTGAAGAAGCTGCGGCGTATCACTTCCTAAGTGGCTACACAGCGAAAGTCGGCTCTACTGAAATTGGTTCTACTAGCGATATTGAATCGACCTTCTCAACCTGTTTTGGTGCGCCTTTCTTCCCACGTCCAGCAGGCGTGTATGCTGAGCTTCTGATTAAGCGTGTTAAAGCGTTCGGCGCAAAGGTTTACTTGGTTAATACCGGTTGGACAGGCGGCCCATACGGAACAGGGAGCCGTTTTGATATCCCTACTACACGCGCCATCATCGATGCGATTGTATCGGGCAATTTGGCTGATGTGGAAACTCAGCACATTGACGCGTTAAACCTAGATGTGCCAGTGGCAATAGACGGTGTAGACAGCAATTTGCTTGTGCCGCAAAACACGTGGGCGGATAAAGAGAAGTACAACGAATACGCCGCTAACTTAGTTAACGACTTTAAACAGAACTTTAAAAAATATGACGTTAGCGACGCTATCGTTAAAGCCGGGCCGGGTAACTAATACTCGGTTCGCCCCTTCCCAACGTTCATCACACTCAACGTGATTGATGTTTTGCCCGCACCGTGTTGCGGGCTTTTTTATGCGGATTGGTATTGTTAGGCTTTCGAGAACTAGATGCTTTAATGGCACCTTTAATGTTAGAGCATTGAGCTAAACCAGTTTGTGGATACTGGAGTAAAGTTGATGTCGGCCTTGTACTGAAAAAGTGCGCTGTCCATATGGCTATCTCTTATCCAGTATTTCTGTCTATCAATAGAGATAAGTCTTAGGGTGTAAGGCACGCCGAACGGATCTAAAGGAGCAGTTTCGATAAGTAGCGAAGTATCAAAAATACGAATCTCTCTTTGTCTGTTGTTTGGTGGTGGAGTTAATTTGTTTTGAGCATCATAAATAACTGGGATATGTAAATACACAACGCCTCGAGGGAGATTATATTTACTGACAACCTCAAATAACTCTTCGCGATCAAATCCCGATTGTTGGATGTCCCAACTGGAGTCAATAAACACCGTCGCTAAAGCGGCGTTATTATCTCCAACATGAATAAATGCGCTAGGCTGAAATAATCTGACAAAGCAATAAAACCCAAATAAAGATGTAATGACACCAAATAACATCCATCGCATCATTCATTTCGCTTTAGATTAACTTTATTAAGAAAGGTTGGCATCGGCGCATAAGGCATAACGAAGTATTCTCCCATGATTAATAGACTCCCTGTTTATACATCTTTTTATATCAGTAAGTGAGCCAAAGAGATAATCATTAATAAAGCAATTGCTGTTAACAAATTTAACATTATGAATACGTATGTTTATTTAAGTTGAGCAAAGCACTAGCTATCATTCACAGTACACAAGTAGGCTTTAATTAAGCGAGCTTCGCTAATTAGGTGCGCTTCGCTATGAAGCATAAAAAGGTTTTGAGCATGATAGACAGGAAACAGCGTATAGCACTTGCATGTGCTGGTTTGGCATTTTTCTCGGTAAATACGGTAGCCGAAGTTCAAACAGCAACACTCGAAAAAGCAACGCTAAATATTGATACGGATACCAATGACTTCACGATAAGCGCGTTGCACGATAGTGGCTTTCAAGTAACGTATCTTACTAAAGATAATGGCACGCCTTACGCAAATCTACCGTCTATGGCGCTTCCCGAGCCCGCGCTGACTGATGTTACAAACAAAATAGCTAATGATGTAGAGCTAGTTGAAACTGCGACAACCCTAATCTTAAAACTCAATAATATTGCAGCGCATGTTGATAAGGCGACGCACGCTATCAGTTATTCTGTTAACGGCAAAATTGTCGCGAAAGAACAAGGCGGACTAAGTATTTCCAGTAACGGCGTCAGCCTGTCGTTTGCGTTAGATGAAAACGAAAAACTTTATGGTGGCGGCCAGCGGGTATTGGGTATGGACCGTCGTGGTCATAGCATGCCGCTATACAACAAAGCACATTACGGTTACACAACCTCTTCAAATCAGATGTACTTTGGCTTGTCGGCGGTGATGTCGTCGAAAAATTATAGCGTATTGTTCGATAACACCGCTTCTGGTGAGCTAGATATTGGCAAAACGAACAGCGACGAGTTGCTATTTAAGGCGCAAGGTGGGCGCGCCAGCTACATCATGGTGTTGGGTGAAAACCTAGAAGATACGGTAACGTCTACTGTAGCAGTAACGGGAAAGCAGCCGCTTCCACCGCGTTGGTTGTTAGGTAACTTTGCTTCTCGTTTTGGCTATAAGTCGCAGCAGCAGGTCATGGATGTTGTCGATGCCTTTAACACGCAAGATATTCCTGTTGATGCCGTAGTGCTTGATTTATATTGGTTTGGCAAAGACATTAAAGGGCATATGGGGAACTTAAGCTGGGACACCGCCGCTTTCCCTGAGCCTGAGAAAATGATTAGCGAGCTACGCGCTCAAGACGTAAAAACCGTGCTTATAACAGAACCGTTTATTCTTACGACGTCAAAGCAATGGGATAGCGCTGTTGCCAATAATGCTCTTGCACAAAACGATAATGGCACGCCGTATACCTTCGATTTTTATTTTGGTAATACCGGCCTTGTTGATGTATTCAGTGAGTCCGGCCAAGATTGGTTTTGGCAGTATTATGAAAAGCTTGCTGCGCAAGGTGTAGCCGGCTGGTGGGGCGACTTGGGCGAGCCTGAAGTACACCCTGATGATATACAGCACATGTGGCAGTCGAAGAAAGTAAGCGGCGCAGAAGTTCATAATGGTTATGGCCACCAGTGGGCCAAAACCGTATATAACAACTTAACAGAGCTTCAACCTGACACACGACCATTCGTACTCATGCGCTCAGGCTTTTTGGGCAGCCAACGCTACGGTATGGTGCCTTGGACCGGAGACGTAAGCCGAAGCTGGGGCGGGCTTAAGCCACAAGTAGAATTAGCACTTCAAATGAGTGTCTTTGGTATGGCATATACCCATTCTGATTTAGGTGGGTTTGCCGGAGGCGAAACCTTTGATGCCGAGCTTTATACCCGCTGGCTTCAGTTTGGTACTTTTTCACCTGTATTTAGGCCTCATGCACAGGATAATATTGCCCCAGAGCCTGTTTTCCATGCCGAGCCAGTGAAGTCTATTGCGCGCAAGTTCATTCAGCTTCGTTACGACATGCTGCCTTACAATTATTCATTGGCGTTTGAAAATGCGCTGAACGGCACGCCGCTAATGCGCCCCTTGGGCATGGAGTATAGTGAAAGCTCATGGTTTGAGAACGCCGACAGTTATTTATGGGGCGACGCGCTGTTGGTGGCACCCGTGACTAGCCCTGACCAGACCCAATGGCCGACAACTCTTCCAAAAGGTGTTTGGTTTGATTTTTTCTCTGATACGAAATACGAAGGTGGTCAAACCGTTAACTACCCGCTAAGCCAAAATAATTTCCCAGTGTGGGTAAAAGCAGGAAGCTTTATGCCAATGACTAAAG
The DNA here is from genome assembly GCF_054890645.1 of Alteromonas sp. HB246098. Lineage (NCBI taxonomy): Bacteria > Pseudomonadati > Pseudomonadota > Gammaproteobacteria > Alteromonadales > Alteromonadaceae > Alteromonas > Alteromonas sp. HB246098. The sequence goes on from NZ_JBTZUG010000004.1 coordinate 187,404, forward strand.
GGCTTAGCCGCACAGAGCAGTTTGATGCCCGCAAAATAGAAATGCACTACTGGCATGACAATTCAGTAAATTTATCGTCATATACTTATTACGAGGATGACGGCAAAAATCCAGCGTCTGTCAAAAAAGGCTTGTACACCAAACTACAGCTCAGTGCGTCAGTAGACGAAAAGGCCGCATTATCCCTGACTCTTGATAGCGAAGGCAGCTACATAGGTATGCCTAAGCAGCGAGACATCACTTACGTTGTGCATGGTTTTAGCCAAAAACCTTCACGTGTTTTAGTAGATGGCCATAGCGTACCAGTAGCATGGGATAAAAAAGGGAAAACGCTTTCGCTTGCATTTAACTGCGACTATCAGCAGTCTGTTGAAGTTGTGATCATGCGATAATGTGAATTGTGCTCATAAGATAAGAAAGGGCCCTGATCTGTCTTACTAGGCAGTTTTGCGAAGGGCTCAATTTCTAAGTTAAGGGCGCTACCTAGATTGTGCCCTTACAACTACATCCGCTGTTTCCCTACTGATATCAACTGTGGAGCCTAAATGAGCCGACTTCCCGCTACCATTGTTATCTTTTCCGGTTTTTTCTTAATTGGTAAGTTATTTCTTTTATGGGGAATACTTCTGCCTGATATTGCCGCCGATCTGAATATGTCTGAGGTCGTCAGTGGTGCTTTGTTCTCGCTGTTTTCGGTAGGCATGATGTTAGGCGCTGTGATTGGTGGCAAGTATGCCAGTCGTTTCGAGTACATGCCGCTATTAGCGACCCTGTTTAGTATGAATACGGTGCTTCTGCTTTTAGTCTCAGTACTGTCATCTTGGCAATGGTTTCTGGTGTTAGCGGTGTTAATTGGGGTAGTAAGTTCAACGATTTTTACCATAGGACACACATTAATCGCGCGGATGTACGCTGAAAAGCGCTTTACTATGATGGGCTTAATGGACTTCATGTTCAGCTTAGGAACGTTTGCCGCCTCTTTCTTTGTAACACTGTTATATCTTATTGAACAAAACTGGCGTTTACCTATTCAAGTAGTGGCTGGCGTGATGATCATTCTATCTTGCTATACGTACATCGCGGCGCGGTCACAGGCAAAAGTCCTCAAAGGTCAGCCAAAACAGCCTAAGAAAACCTTGGCATTTGGTACCATCATCAAACAGCCTGTTTTTATATTTCTAGCCTTGCTCACATTTGGTTATGGCGCGGTAGAGTTTGGTAACGCGAACTGGTTTGTAAGCTATGCGCAAAACGGCTTAGGCTTTAGCGGTGAACAGTCGCGTAATCTACTCGCATGCTTTACCGCAGGTATGGTTATAAGTCGCCTGACCTTTCCATTTCTGCTTCGCTTTGTGTCACTCCATCGCATGATAGTGCTTATGGCTACCGCTTCCCTTGCTGGTGTCTTTGCGCTTAAGCTGATGCCAACTTTCTATGGCATAGGCGCGGGTAATTTATTGCTAGGTTTAGGACTCGGTGGGCTATTCCCGCTTGCACTGTCTGCGGCAATGAATATCGACAGCGACAACGGCCCAGTACTTTCTGGTATTGCGATTATCGGCAACTCCACCGGGGTACAGGTCGCTTCTTTTTCCACCGGGCTTTGGGCTAACTTTGTACCGCTTACCACGGCATTTTGGGTGATCCCTATAGGGGGTTGTGTGCTGTGGCTAGCTTCTTATGGTTACAGCAGAAAGATAAAATACCACAAAGAACCCGTAGGCTGAGCGCTCTGAGAAGGCTGAGAAGCCTAAGAAAGCAGAGAAAGCTGGCTTTGTGCGAACAAACATTTCTAGCCGGTATGCATAGCGCTACAAATTAACGGCGTAACGCAGGCCTATTTCTTTTTAGGAAGCTCTGAAAGATAGGGTAAGTAAAACTCGGCAACTAGCCCTTGCTGCGGGTGGTTTCTAAGCGACACTTCGCCGTCATGGGCCTCTACAATTCTTCGAATAATAGCAAGCCCTAGACCCGAACCAGACGAATTTCGCGCTTTGTCACCTTGCGCAAATGGCATGAAAACGCTGTTTAGTTCCTCTTCTGGAATACCTCGCCCGAAATCACGTACTTTGCAGTACACACGCTTTTCGTGACGGTTATAGAAACTGCTAATGGCAATTTCATCAGAGCCGTATTTAAAAGCATTTTCAATGAGATTGTCGATCACTCGCTTCATGGCAATACGCCGCAGTGATAGTGGCGGAATGGCGTTGAGCTTTAATTCAATATGATGTTTGTCATCTAAGTGCCTTGCTTGCACCAGCTCTGCAATAATTGCGTTTAAATCGGTTTCTTGAGTCACTTCTTCGGTGTCGTAACGTGCATAGTCAATGAACTGGTCAATGATGGCGTTCATGTCCTCTATGTCGTTCACAATGCCGTCTTTTATCCAATCCTGATCTTCTGGCAGCATTTCTGATGCAAGGCGAATACGAGTAAGCGGCGTGCGCAAGTCGTGAGAAATACCTGCGGTCATGATGTTACGGTCGTTCTCTAGCTGCTTTATGCCCTGATTCATACGGTTAAAAGCGCGAGTAACCTGGATCATTTCCGTGCTGCCTTGTTCGCGAAGCGGCGCTGGATGCTCACCTTTACCCACGGCAATTGCTGCTTTTTGTAAGGCTGATAAGGGCCGCGTCATGCGCCTTACAAACAGCCAGCCACCGGCTACGCTCAATATGCCAATTACCATTAAATACATAGTCAGTGGGGAGATATTCGCTTCGTTTAAACCCGAAATGGGAATAGAAATCCAGGTGTCTGGGTAGCGATTAAGAGATATCCATACGATGTAAGGCGCGTTCTCGTCGCTAGCTTGTGTGGTTGTGCTAATGCGTACATCGGCAAGCTGCCTAAGCTGTTCACTAACCTGCGTTGATATATAGCTGTAATAAACCGCGCTTTCTAGGCCGTTCTTTCTCGCTACGCTTTCATCAAATACTTGCACCTGCGTTTGCTGAAAGTAGCTGTCCCGTGTTTCTTGATTAGTCACAAGTAAATCGTTAGCCAGCACAGACTTTACTTGTGTAGCCAATAAGCTATTAATTTGCTGGTAGCTTGGCTGAATAAAGTAGTAGGTTACTGAGATGTACGACACAATTTGGTTTATGAGCAACAACACGCCAATGAGCATGACGGTTTGACCAAATGCACTTTTGGGAATTAAACGCATAGCGCACCGTCTAATGTGTTGCTCATAAGGGGTTAAACTTGCTCGCCGTCTGGGACGAAAACGTACCCTAAACCCCATACAGTTTGAATGTAGCGCGGGTTGGCTGGGTCGTCTTCAAGCATTCTCCGCAGGCGAGAAACTTGAACATCAATACTGCGTTCTAGGGCGCTGTAGTCTCGGCCTCGCGCTAAGTTCATCAATTTGTCTCGCGACAAAGGCTCGCGGGGGTGAGTAACCAAAGACTTTAATACTGCAAACTCGCCGCTTGTCAGTGTCAACGGCGTATCGCCCGCTGTCATCTCACGGGTGGCGAGATTAAGTTTGTAATTGCCGAACTCCACAATTTGCACGTCTTTAGACGGTGCGCCCGGCGCTTCGCTGCTGCGCCTACGCAATACTGCTTTAGCGCGGGCTAAAAGCTCACGCGGGTTAAATGGCTTTGGCAAATAATCATCTGCACCCATTTCAAGGCCAATAATGCGGTCAACTTCATCGCCCTTTGCAGTAAGCATAATAATGGGCATGTCGTTTTCTTGCTGACGCAGACGGCGACAAATAGATAAACCATCTTCGCCAGGTAGCATAAGATCTAAAACCATAAGGTGAAAATTCTCGCGCTCAAGCAACCTATCCATTTGCTCTGCATTAGCGGCACTGCGAACTTGATAGCCTTGTTCTAGCAAGTAGCGCTCTAATAGGCTTCGCAGACGCATGTCATCATCGACAACGAGAATTTTAGAGGTTTCCTGACCCATACTCATACCTTTTGTTTTACGTTTGTTTCACTATAACCACAAGATGTGAAATACAAAAGCGACAAAAGCGTAAAAGATAGAGCATGTTTGTTACAAATAGTGTCTAAAGCGGGTACGACCCCATGTTGCTATGTAACGCTAATCAAAAGTAGCGATATTAAGGGCTTTAGTATTTGCCGTGCCGTTAAGTGTCTCCAGGTATAACTGTGTTATAGCATTAGTGCCCTGGTGCGACTGCTCGAAGAACTGGTCGCTGACTTTTAAGGCGAAGCGCTGCCATGCACCCGTGTACTTCGCTAAAAAGGCCTCATGCCCCCATTGCTCTTGGCGCAGTTTTACGCGTGCTGGTGCGAAGAAAATCTCTGCATTAAGCAGTTTTGGGTTTGGCTTTTCTTCGGCTTTCCAATCTGTTGCACCAATTAAGGTTACCTCGCTTAAGCTATCGCCAAGCAGCTCACTAAGGTTATTGATTAGCGTGCCGTTAGCTGCAAAATCAAGAAGCCAGTAGCGCGAATCGCTACTGACATTCGTAAGCGCAGATAGGTCATCATAGCTATATACTGCATCGTAGCAGTCCGATGCTTTGACCATATCTACATTAGACTGAGAGGTTAACCCAACCACTTGATAGCTGGCGTTTCGCGCCGATTTTTGATCTTTTAGTAACTGTGCTGTACCTAGCGCGGTTTTACTTGAAGCGCTAGATAACAGTAAGGTTTCACCCTTTGCTTTCTCAGCAACATAGTCATCAAGCACGAACGACGTCATATAAAGAGGCCTAAAATTTAGCTGCCACGCTTCACGTTTTTCGTCGTAGCCAGGGTCCGCTGCACAGCGCAGATATTGGTCGTAAACTGGGCTAATGCTTTTGCGCATTTCATGTACGTCTGAAAATCCGTGAGGGGCAACTTTTCCGGCCTTTATTACCCAGTGGCTCGCCATGGGCAGGTAACCAAATACTTTCTCGCCTTCTTTGATATCAGGATGACAAGATGTTTTGACAGTGGCAAAGCCCCAAACGGGTACTATGCCAAAGCCGTTTGGGTTAACACCATCGTCATTACTTTGTGGTGGAAAAAAGCCCCAGTAGCCCATTTTAAAACCCAATGCCGCGTAGGTGATGTTATTGGCAGAAAAGCCGAAGCTGTCGATTTCTAGTAAGATTTCGTCTTCCCCCAACGTTTGTGTAAAAAGCAGGCGTTCGACTACTTGAGTTTGATCTAAGTCGTCTTGTTTCACCCATATTTGCGTACTGGTTGCCGTTGGCATCGCATCACCTAAAATGCTGGTTAAAGGGGACTTACCATGACGCACTTTTAAGGTGATTTCGACTTTAAGTTGTAAATAGATTGTTATATCGTTAGCGAATATATTATTTAGTCGGCAGGTTGTCTTCATACAATTGAGGTAAAAAATCCGCTAGATTTCCCATTTCTTCAATAGCATGAGTCATCAAGTCGTTTGCCAGAGAGGTGTTGAGCAAGAAGTACCTTGCTAAAGCTGTATTGCCGAGCAGCCCTTCGATCGAGCGGACCTGTTGATTTCCCTCGCGCTTTGCAACATGCCCCAACCAAAAAATGGAACGCATTTCTGCACCAAATTCAGTATCGCGAATGTAGTGGCACATGGTCGTGAGATTTAAGTCGCCTTTCAATTCACCCGCCCGAGCACATAACAGAGTTTCACTTTTCGATGGTGTGTAGTCAGGAAAAAATTCAACAGGGTCTACAAACTGGATACGAAGTTTTTGAAGTTCGTTGCCAATGTATTCGTGCACAAGGTGACTGGCTCCAATAATTTCTCCTTCTCGTTTGTTTTCCCAACTCATCCACACATGCGCCTTGGGGTGCCACTTCTGATAGTGAGCGGTAGTTTGCATGTAGTCCGCGAACCACCAGCGCACCATCTTCGCTTTTACTTTTGGCATGCGAGTAAGCGCTTTTACTACAATTACACCATTGGGTTGGGTGGTAATGCCGGTTTCAAGATTATTGTACGCTGGATTAAAGAGTCCTGAAGTTTCTCGATAGTGAGAAAATGGATTAACACCCCAAATAGCGATGATAAAGACAATGCTTAATAGGAAGAAAACGACGATTTTTTTCATATCTTATAGCTCTTGAAAAATGTTGAGTGCATCAATTTCATGATGAGAAAGACCAAGCATAGTTAGGACAAAACGTGCCCACTCCATTCCGTCTGGCACTTGGCTCTGGCGGTGAATAGAGGCAATGACTAATCCGATGAAGCCCCAACTTGTAATGGGTTCTGCTATTTCTGGTGACGCGACGGGTTGAAAGCGACCGCTGATAACGCCATTTGCGATATTCGCCGTTAGAAAATCCCGTTGACTTTCAGTGATCGCATTGTTGAGGATGTGGGGGTATGCAGTAAGCTTTTCGGTTATTGGATCAGTAGCTATGCTATTAAACATTGCGTTTGCCATCCTCGCAACAACGTCGGCACTGTCGGCATGTGACTCTATCAAAACTTGCGATAGTTGTTCTGTATGCGCCTGTGCATACGCTTCGTAGCGCACTCTCACCGCCTCTGTAATGCAATCGACCTTCCCTTCAAAGTAGTTATAAAAGGTTCTTCTGCCGACATCAGCCCCTTCTGCAATGTCATCTGCAGTTAATGTTTCAAACCCTTTTCTTGCAATAAGTTCGGTCGCCACAGTCAGCAATTTTAATCGCGTCTTATGCTTTTTTCGGGTGAACCTGTTTTCACCAGACACATTTGTCGAGTTCATTTTATTAGCCCTGTATTCGCAATTGATAACTGAATCGAATGACAATAATAACTAAATTATACAGAAGTGCAATATTGCACTTCTGTGCAATTATGATTAGAGTTATGTTTATGGGATGTAAATTATGTGTGAATAAACGGTGTTTCCAAGGGGGTTATATGAAAAATGCGAAGATGCTAAACCTTGTTGTTGGCGTATGGGCGGTGATGATGGGAGCGGGAGTAAAAGCAGATGAACCGCAATTGAAGGATGAGAAAAGTAAGACGTTAGATGCTCCTGCTTTAGAAGTAATAGAAGTGACGGCACAGAAACGCACTCAATCAATACAAGAGGTGCCGATGTCTGTTCAGGCATTGACGGGAGATGTCATTGAACGCAGTGGGGTGAGTGATTTCGAGGATATTGTGCATATTTCGCCGTCTATTTCACTGCAAGATAATTTGTCACCGTTCCAGAAAAGCATTTACATAAGAGGAACCGGGACCACCATTAACTCAGCTACGGTGGAGTCGAGCGTTTCAACAGTAGTCGACGGTGTAGTGCTTGCTCGACAGGGCCAATTTTTTGGAAGCTTAGCGGATACAGAAAGAGTAGAAGTATTAAGGGGACCGCAAAGCACATTGTTTGGCAAAAATGCATCCGCTGGGGTGCTTAATATTGTGACTGAAAAGCCCAGTTTCGAAGAGCAAGCAATGCGTGCGTCGGTCTCTTATGATGAATACGGAGAATGGAATGCGAAAGGCACGGTGACGGGGCCAATTTCGGATGAAGTCGCATTCCGATTGTCGGGGAACTATAAATATGTGGCAACGAGTCATATTGAGAACGTCAACAATGACGGTCCTTCCCTAGATAAAGAGCGAGCCAAAGGTGCGAGAGGTAAGCTGCAATGGGATATAAATGATAATATTGAGTTGATGCTCATTGCTGACTATTCGGACACAAGTGCCCCCTCTGGCGTGCGAGTATTTCGGTCGGTGAGCGAGGCCTCACTTGAAGCGAGTAATATTGACTCGAGAACACCAGTTATACCTGGAGAAAGTAATCGACAAGTGAATATCAACGATCCTCATCATTACGACATGAAAGATTGGGGGGGCAGTGCAGAATTAAATTGGTGGTTAGACGACCATCAAATAACCTCAATTACCGCATACAGAAACTGGCAAATGGATGATGCACTAGATATAGATTCAACAGGTGTAGATATTCCCGTCAGTGCCTATATTGGCTATGGTACGCCTTCTTTTCGAGGCGTAGTAAACAGCACGAAAGACACGGAGCAAATGTCACAAGAAGTTAGGCTCCAATCAACTCACGAAGGGGCCTTTCAATACACTATAGGTGCGTATTTGTGGGGTACGAATTACATAGGTATTAATCAAGAAAGGCGAACCGTATGCTACGACTTAGTTGCGGCAAGGCCTGTTTACAGTAACTGTGAAGGGGTTCCACCACCAGCTGCCTATGTGGCGAGTCAGTCCTACGATCAACTTACGGATGTATCAACGCAATATTACGCGTTATTTGGTCAATTTGATTATGAATTGAGTCAGAAGCTTTCAGTCTCTTTGGGATTGAGGTCTCAACGTGATGTATTTGAATGGGACGTTCAACAGCGCGGGATTGTTGAGGAAGGCGATTTACCTGAACCTCGTTATGAGGGGGCAGGCAAGCAGCATTATACTGAAACAACGGGAAAGCTTTCTTTTCAGTATGCTTTAGAATCAGGTGCCAATGCATATGCTACCTACTCCAAAGGGTACAAGGGTCCTGGCGCAGACTTTGCGTTGCCTGATAGTGCGCCTCTAGAGCCTGAGTATGTCGATGCCTACGAAATCGGTTATAAAACGCAATGGTTTAATCGAAGACTGAATCTTACAAGCGCACTTTTCTGGCAAGATTTTGAGAATACGCAGGTCTCCTATTTTGATGAGACAGATGTGATTTTCAGGCCCACTAATGCTGGTAAAACAAGGCAGAGAGGTCTTGAAATAGACGGAATGTTCGCCGCCACCAATAATCTCACTTTAACGTTAGCCACAACGTGGTTAGATGCAGAGTTTCAATCGTATTCGGTGGCCTGCTATGTAAACGACCCTAGCCCATCGTGCTCTGAGTCAGGTACAAAGGATGTATCTGGTGAAACCACGACGTTTTCTCCTGAATTTAAAATTGTTTCTGGGCTGCACTATGAGAGTGATGCCTTGAGCAACGGTGCAACATGGTTTTTGCAAGCGAATCATCGTTGGCAATCAGAAGTGCAATATGATGCGAGCCAAAACCCTGCAACCATACAGGGGGCGTATGGCATCGCGGATGTATTCATCGGATATACTGCAGCGTCACAGAGATATTCCGTGTCTTTGTTCGTTAAGAATATATTTGATACACAATATGTTAATAACTTAGCTGCTTTTGTAGACTCCACAGGGCAAGGAGAATCTGTTATCCAATTTGTTCCCAAAACGGCGGATAGGCTAATTGGTGTTTCCGTTAATTTTCAATATTAATCTGTCTCTAAAAAAGGTTTCTAGGTTAAATGTAATACTGATTCGACGTATTTTAATTATGGGGCCCGATAGTTGGAGAAAACGGTCTGAGGGCTGTTTAGATAGAGCTGCCGCGTTTAACCGTGGCAGGTATTGAACGGCTACTCGCCAGGGCTAAGCCAATCCATTTGATGGCCGGCTCGTCGCTTCTTATTCAGAATATCTTCAAGCAGTGGTGTAAGAATAAGTTCCATTGCCAGTGCTATTTTACCGCCTGGCACAACTAACGTATTGATACGTGACATAAATGAACCGTCAATCATTTGAAGCAAGTAAGGATAATCGACATTCTTCATTTCTCGTCTGAAGCGAACTACAACAAAGCTTTCATCTTGGGTTGGAATTTCCCTGGCGCTGAAAGGGTTCGAGGTATCAACGGTCGGGACGCGCTGGAAGTTAACGTGGGTGCGAGAAAACTGCGGCGTAATGTAATGGAAGTAATCGTCTAGGCCGCGAACGATACTGCTCATCACTGCTTCACGAGAGTGGCCGCGGTCAGTAGTGTCGCGCACGATTTTTTGAATCCATTCTAAGTTTACAATTGGCACCATGCCAACCAGCAAGTCTACGTGCTTAGCGACGTCATTTTCTTCAGTTTTAACACCGCCATGTAAACCTTCATAAAACAGCAAGTCGGTGTTTTGAGGTAAATCTTGCCACGGTGTAAAGGTGCCCGGCATCTGGTTAAAAGGCACGGCTTCATCAAAGGTGTGAAGATATTGCCTAAACTGCCCCGTACCCGAACTACCATATTCTCTAAAAAGCGTCTCCAGTAGTTCAAAGTCATTAGCTTTAGGGCCGAAATAGCTGATGTGCCTGCCTTGCTCTTGGGCTTTACGAATTTCTACTTCCATTTCTGGGCGAGTGAAACGATGGAAGCTATCACCACCAACTACTGCAGCATTAACATTTAAGTTCCTGAAAATATGGCGAATAGCATTGGTCGTGGTAGTAGTACCCGCGCCAGAAGAACCTGTTATAGCAATAATAGGGTGTTTGACAGACATAGGAATTCTTTTTAGAAATGACGGGTACTAGTTATAAGCTGATGCGCGTCAAGAATCAAGAGGGCGACCAGGTACGCACTGTCTATTTATGTCATGTGTTTTGGCGGGAGCCTGCGCGTAATCAACGATCGAGCTTATGATGATGCTGCAACAAACGCATTATTAATTTAGCTTCTTCTTCATCTAAATCAAGTAACCTTCTTACCTGTTCTAAATGATGGATGTCATGCTTCTGACAAGGAGAGGCGTTGCTGTGCAGCTTTTCAAACGCAGTAGGGCTCAAAACATGTTAGTTTAAACGTCAGGAAGGCAAACTGAGAGCGTATTCAATTGAAAAGTACTAAACCCCTAGTATCAGCATTCACCTCTACACTACTTGTCACTATGCTTGTCCCAGCAGCACAGGCGAAGCCAGACACTGTTATGTTTACCGCGAATGCACCCGTTATAGATGGCGTAGCAAATGATGCTGCATGGAAAGAAGGTGATTGGCACGAAATGACCTCGCTGATGTGGGGCACCAGTCCCGAGCCCAGTGACTTTTCTGGTAGATATAAACTACGCTGGGATAAAAAGGCGTTGTACCTTTTAGCAGAAATAGAAGACGACCACCTCTCAGATACCTATGCCAACCCGCTGGAGCGATATTGGGATGATGATTGCCTAGAAATCTTTATTGATGCGGATGCCTCTGGTGGCGATCACTTTAATAACTACAACGCGTTCGCTTATCACCTAGCGCTAGACAACCAGGTCGTTGATATTGGTCCGAATGAAGCGGGTGAAGCCGTGCCGCAGCTGTATAACAATCATGTTAAAAACAAATGGCAGCGAGATATATCGGCGCCTCATAAGATTTATTGGGAAGCGGCTGTGCGTGTATTTGACGATAGTTATCAGCATGGAAAAGACAACTCACCATTAACCTTAAAAGAAGATATGGCTCTGGGCTTTATGCTGGCCTACTGTGATGCCGATGGCGGTGACAGAGAACACTTTTTAGGCTCTCATGAGATTACCCCCGTAAATGGCGATAAAAACCTAGGGTTTAAGGATGCGTCTGTGTTTGGGAAAGTGACTTTAGCGAAGTAGTGAAGACGTTAATCAAGGCTTTTGGGTCTTAAAAAGGAGTTTGCGCGCTCCCTCCGGCCAGTGCATTGCTATAAGATAAAGCCGAACCACTGGCTGTGGATGCTCACATATTCAATTATCGAACTACCGAGAGCCAAAGCCGAAGGTGGCTACTGTTCTTCAAACAAAATAACAAGGCCTTGGGGGACTTCGGTGGTCGATAATACATACGTCATCGAGTTTTTATTGTTTAGTACATATTCCATCGCTTCTTCTTGAGAACGAAACTCTTTTGGTGGGGTTTTTCTTCCACTAAAGCGCATTTGCGCCCAATATCCCTGAATGCGGGACTCTGTAAGCGCAATAAACTTAGTATTGAATATTGTCCTAGCGGTATTGGGTGGTCGCAATCCAACAGGCTCTATATCCCAGTCAGAAGAATTTCCCATAAAGATGTCTCGAATTTGCCATTTTTCAGTTGGAGCGTCTTGTGCTTCTAAGTTAGCAACAATGATGACTTCTTCGCACCTTGCGAATGAAGCAAACATGGCAAAGAGAATGGCAAAAAATAGCGAGTGAATTTTCATTAAAACACCCACTCTAGTGCAAATTGGGTGAGTACCGCATTTCTATCAAAAGCCGGGTTTTTAATTTCTGAGTAAAATGAGTTCTGCCCCTCCTCACCACTTAACCAAGTCACCTCAGCTTTGGCAGACATGTTGTGTCTAAAGTCCCAGCGAAGCCCTACTGAAAGTGAATCAAGGTCATAGCGCGGAAGACTATCGGCTATTGCGTCATAGGCAAAAGACAATGAAGTGAGTTGTGGTGATTGTCCCTTCGGAATTTGATTTGTTGGAACATCATTGCCGCTATTTGCAGAAGCAATAGTAGTAAATATTTGAAACTCATCAAAGTGATATCCAAGAGTCAGGTAGTATGCATTAACTTCGGGAACACTGATTAAATCTGATTCAATTTTAATAACTTCAGAGTAAACAAAATAATCGAGAGAGTCGTATTGAAGGCTTGCTTGATACGCAACCGCGTCCGAGTCAAATCGGAAAACGTCTGCGTTTTCTGTGTACCCCGCAAGCTCCAAGAGTGTAGCAAAGTCTTGAAAGCCAGGGATGTCTGCGAAGAAGTCAGACGACACTATGGCTGAAGCCCGCGCGCGAAAGCCACCCTTTGATATGCCTAATATAAGACCCCGAATATCGTTTACTTCAATGGCTGTTTCTTCACCTGCACGGTCAAAAGTACCATCATAAGTTCCGTAATAAGCTTCAATTTCTACATTTAATTTATTGAAGTGAATGCGATACGTTGCGCTAAGTCCCTCATAGTTTGAAAATAAGAAACCGCCGTAAACCTGTTCGGGAGGCGTAATCCAGGGGTAAGCAAAACCCACGTCAAGTACGTCGCTATAGCGAAAAAATGGGGTTCTCAATTTGCCTAACTTAAAGCTCCAATTGGAGTTTGCGTTATACGTTAGATAAAGCCATTCAAGACCTGAATCTCTATCGTCATTAGAATGCCCAAGTAATTGGGCAGACAGTTTAAGTTTTTCACTAATGCTTAAGTCCGCTTGTAACGCGAATAAGGACTGTTCAGAAAAGCTAAAATCATTTGAATAGCCTTGGAATTCAGCTTCGCTCGTGTCTAGCTGTCCTCCAACAACCCTAGCAAAGCCACTAATACCTAGAGAGTCAGAGAGGGTATCACTGCTCTTCGCTGCACAGGTAAAGCATGCTAGGCATATTGCCATTATGTAAAGGGTTTTCATTCACCATGAATTCTTTTGTACTTTGATTTCGTTCAAGTATAGACGGTCAAAGTAAAAAGTTGCGTCTTTTTAACCCGTTAAGTGATAGTAATATGAGCGTTAAGTGAGAGTCTGCCGTGAGCGTTAGGTAAGAGAGTCAAAAAAATAGGCGATATAAAAAACGCGGCTTACGCCGCGTCTTTAATGTTTGTGTTATATGCGTCGCTTATTAAGCCTCAGCTTCACGGGCAATTGCACGGTGCGCAATGTCAGTGCGGTAGTACACATCTTTAAACTGAATGGTTTTTAGTAGCTCATACGCTTTTTGCTGCGCTTCGGTAACATTGTTACCCAAAGCAGTAGCGCAAAGCACGCGGCCACCTGCGGTAACAACGTCACCGTCTTGAAGAGCAGTACCAGCGTGGAAAACCTTTCCTTCAAGTTTAGCGGCTTCTTTGAAACCGGTAATCACGTCACCTTTGTCGTAGCTGCCTGGGTAGCCGCCTGCAGCTAGCACAACACCTACTGCAGCGCGCTCGTCAAACTCAATAGTTTTGCCTGCAAGCTCACCTTTACATGCCGCTTGGCAAAGTGGAACCAAATCAGATTTTAAGCGCAGCATAATTGGCTGGGTTTCTGGGTCACCAAAGCGGCAGTTGTACTCAATCACCTTAGGTGTGCCGTCTGCCATGATCATAAGGCCAGCATACAAAAAGCCAACATAGTCGTTGCCTTCAGCGGCCATGCCATCAACCGTCGGCATGATCACTTCCTGCATAATGCGGTCGTGAATGTCTTGCGTAACAACCGGAGCAGGAGAATAAGCACCCATACCACCTGTGTTAGGCCCTTTATCGCCGTCAGCCGCACGTTTGTGGTCTTGGCTGGTGGCAAAAGGTAGTACGTTCTTACCGTCTACCATCACAATAAACGACGCTTCTTCACCGTCTAGAAACTCTTCAATAACTACGCGGCTGCCAGCTTCGCCAAAGGCATTGCCCGCTAGCATATCGCGAATAGCATCTTCAGCTTCTTCAAGGGTCATCGCAACGATAACACCTTTACCGGCAGCTAGACCGTCAGCTTTTACTACGATAGGCGCGCCCTTCTCGCGAACATAGGCAATAGCCGGGTCAATTTCGGTGAAGTTTTGATACTCAGCCGTAGGAATATTGTGGCGAGCTAAAAAATCTTTGGTAAAAGCTTTCGAGCCCTCAAGCTGCGCCGCAGCTTGAGTAGGACCAAATATCATTAAACCCGCGTTAGTGAACGCATCTACCACACCTGCAACTAGCGGCGCTTCTGGGCCTACAATAGTAAGCGCAACATCGTTACCTTGAGCAAAAGAAACTAAGCCTGCGATGTCGTTAACATCAATAGCTACGTTCTCAAGCTTAGGCTCTGTAGCGGTACCCGCATTACCAGGTGCTACAAATACTGTTGAAACATCAGAAGACTGCGCTGCTTTAAACGCTAGCGCGTGTTCGCGGCCACCGCCGCCAATTACAAGTACGTTCATTAACTGTTCCGTTTTGAGTGTTTAATATTATGATTTTGGTTTGGTGAATTTTAGCGTCATGCGATTGCTCTCGCCAATCGCCATGTACTTTTCACGATCTTGGTCGTCTAACGCCAAGCGAGGAGGTAGCGTCCATACACCTTTCGGGTGATCTGCGCTATCCATTGGGTTTGCGTTTACATCGCTACTTGCTTCAAGTACAAAACCTGCTTTTTCTGCGGCAGCTACAACGTAAGAACGCTTCATGTAGCCACTTTTCTTCATTGCTTCATCATCTGCACTTTCAGGTAGCTCATGTTCCACTACGCCCAGTACACCGCCTGGCTTAAGTGCTTTAAAGAACGCGCCGAATGCATTGTCGATACCCTCGTCACCGTGACGCATATACCAGTTGTGTACGTTGCGAAACGTCAGCACCATATCAGCGCTGCCCGCTTCGCTAATATCTAGCGCTTTCATAGGGTCGAATGCAGTAAGTTCTGCACCTTCATACTTCATGCCCGGCTTCATTTTTTCTTTAAAGCCTTCCACCGACTTTTTGTAATAGCCGCTGGTTTCATCGTCAACATAGAAGTGTGCCGCAACGTATTTTCCGTGTTGTCTTACAACAGAATAAAGAATGTCGGCATACCAGCCGCCACCTGGCGAAATTTCAACGACGGTCATGTCTGGCTGTAGGCCAAAAAAGCGTAGGGTTTGCTGAGGGTTGCGATACTCGTCGCGCACTTTAGCACTAGCAGAGCGGATATCGCTCATTGCGGCGTCAGAAATAGCATCGGCACTGGCGTAGGTTGCTGTTACACCGAGTGTTGCGGCTAACACAAGTTGGGCTAACTTTTTCATTCTTATTTCCTTTTTCTGTCGAGGGTAGGTAATTGTCTATGCGGACTAGTAAAACATAACATTTATTAGTAACACTATTACTACAAATTACCACAGGTCAGATCAAGCCTATCAGCTAACCCCCATTTGCACTTACGTCTTAGCAGAATAATTCGCAGCTTTGTCGCTTCGATGAGATGTCACTACAACCAAGCAAATGACCACAAGTCTGCGTATTAAAAAGGGTTAAGGAAAAATAACAAACACACAGTAAAGTAACAAAGTGCCACTTTACTGCGTGTTTAACTTAGGTGTTGGTTTCCCTCACTAAGCCTGCACTAAAAGATATAGCGTAGATACCTATTAATGACGGAAGTGACGCATGCCCGTAAACACCATAGCAATGCCGTGTTCGTCAGCGGCATCAATCACTTCTTGGTCGCGCATAGAGCCACCAGGCTGAATTACTGCCTTAATGCCAGCTTCAGCTGCTGCGTCAATGCCGTCACGGAATGGGAAGAAAGCGTCAGACGCCATAACGGAGCCAGCCACTTCAAGGTTCTCATCAGCTGCTTTAATACCGGCAATTTTCGCAGAATAAACGCGGCTCATTTGGCCTGCGCCCACACCGACCGTCATACCGTCTTTGCAGTAAACAATTGCGTTAGACTTCACGTATTTTGCTACCTTCCAGCAGAACATGAGGTCGCGCAGTTCATCTTCGCTTGGCTTACGCTTAGTCACAACTTCTAGGTCTTCCATTTCAACCATGCCGAAGTCGCGCTCTTGTACTAATAAACCGCCGTTTACGCGCTTAAAGTCGTAACCTTCAGTTAGCTGACCAGCCCAGTCACCACACGCTAGAAGACGTACGTTTTTCTTCGCACTTACGACTTCTTTCGCTTCATCGCTTACCGTTGGTGCAATAATGACTTCTACGAATTGACGGTCAACAATGGCTTGTGCCGTTTTCGCATCAAGCTCGCGGTTAAACGCGATAATGCCGCCAAATGCAGACGTTGGGTCAGTTTTAAACGCACGATCGTATGCACTTAGAATATCGTCGCCAATAGCAACACCACACGGGTTAGCGTGCTTAACGATTACACATGCTGGCTCTTCGAATTCTTTCACGCACTCTAGCGCCGCATCGGTATCAGCAATGTTGTTAAACGATAGCTCTTTACCTTGAAGCTGAGTAGCGGTAGCCACAGACGCTTCTTGAATATCGTTTTCTACATAGAAGGCCGCTTCTTGATGGCTATTTTCGCCATAGCGAAGGTCTTGCTTCTTAGTAAGCTGCATGTTGTAAGTACGCGGGAATTCGCTGCTATCTTCACAACAACCTGTTTCGCATGCAGCACTATCTAAACGGGCACCGAAATAGTTCGCAATCATGCCGTCGTATTCAGCTGTATGTTCAAATGCTTTGATGGCTAGATCGAAGCGTGTACTGTAAGACAAAGAGCCGTTGTTGTCGTTCATCTCTGCAAGTACGCGAGAGTAGTCAGACGCATTAACCACAATAGTCACATCTTTATGGTTTTTTGCAGCAGCGCGTACCATCGTTGGGCCACCGATATCAATATTTTCAATTGCATCTTCTAGCGTGCAATCTTCGTTTGCCACTGTTGCAGCAAACGGGTAAAGGTTAACTACCACAAGATCGATAGGCGCAATGTTGTGTTCTTCCATCACCGCTTCATCGGTACCGCGACGACCAAGGATACCGCCATGAATTTTAGGGTGAAGAGTTTTTACACGACCAGCCATGATTTCTGGGTGACCTGTGTGATCAGAGACTTCTTTCACAGGTAAGCCAGCATCAGCAAGTAGTTTCGCGGTACCGCCCGTCGACAGAAGTTCTACGCCAGCGTTATGCAGCGCTGTCGCGAAATCGAGGATACCGGTTTTATCAGAGACACTAAGGAGAGCACGTTTAATAGGTTTTGGTGTTTGCATAAATTTTAAGTTTCTAATGTTGTAGTGTTGAAACAAAAAGAGCACCGTTTGGTGCTCTTTGGTGGGCAAAGCCCTTGGAATCTTAGTTCATGCCGTATTGCTTAAGCTTCTTGCGAAGTGTGCCACGGTTGATGCCCATCATGATGGCAGCGCGGGTTTGATTGCCGCGTGTGTAAGTCATGACTTCTTCTAGCAGCGGCGCTTCAACTTCAGCCAGTACCATTTCGTACAGGTTATCGATGTTTGCGTTATCCAATTGCTTAAGGTACTTGTTAACCGCTTGCTTTACAGAGTCACGCAGTGGCTTTTGAGCTTGCGTTTGTGAAGGCGTAGTTACTGTAGTAGTAAAAGGTGAAGTCACGTTTTGATCGAACATAATACTGTGTTGCTCTTAAGTTAGTCATCACTATGCTGCGGGAGAGATCTGTCGGGTCTCTCGTGTCTGCAGCGCTTGAAAATATGCATTTAGTGCATCGAGTTGCTCATTCGCGTCATCGATAGCGTTAAACGTTTTACGAAACTGACGATCCGTATCGTGCTCCGCGAGATACCAGCCCACGTGCTTACGGGCAATTCTTACACCGGCTATGTCGCCATAAAAGTCCTGCACATTAGCTACATGCTCGTGCAAAATCTCATATTGCTCTGACAGCGGCGGTGGTGCTAGGTTCTCGCCCGTTTCAAGATAATGTTGGATTTGTTTAAATATCCAAGGCTTACCTTGCGCGCCGCGACCTATCATTACGCCATCTGCACCGGTGTAATTCAGCACCTCTTGTGCTTTCTCTGGAGAAGTAATGTCACCATTTGCAATAACCGGAATTGCTATTGCCGCCTTTATTTGACGTATGGTGCTGTATTCAGCTTCTCCTTTATACATACAAGCTCGCGTTCTGCCGTGAACAGCAAGCGACTGTATGCCGTTTTGCTCTGCAATGCGGGCAATGTCTACCCCATTGCGATTTTCTGGGTTCCAGCCGGTACGAATTTTCAGTGTCACGGGTACATCTACAGCATTAACTACTGCTTTAATAATCGCTTCCACTGTGTCTGGGTATTGAAGAAGCGCAGAACCTGCTAGCTTCTTATTGACCTTTTTAGCAGGACAACCCATGTTGATGTCGATGATTTGCGCACCGTTATCTACATTAAATTGTGCCGCTTGAGCCATAAGCTCAGGGTCAGCCCCAGCTATCTGTACAGAGCGAATGCCTTCTTCACCCTCATGATTCATACGCGCTTGTGATTTAGCTGTGTTCCACACCTTCGGATTACTCGAAAGCATTTCTGAAACAACAAGCCCAGCACCAAGGCGCTTACAAAGTTGGCGAAACGGTCTGTCTGTTACGCCAGCCATGGGGGCCAACATCAAATTGTTTTCTAACTCGTAAGGTCCAATTCGCATTGTAAAATGTATAGCTCGCCATCTAAAACTGCACAGAAAATATACACCCGGCTAAAACGGGGCGCTAAGTGTACGTGTTTTCGCAAGGCTTGAAAAGGCTAAAAATCACACAAAATTTCACTTCGTGGTCTTGACAGTGAAAAAAATCTGTCACATTAGTAAGCTAACGCCGATTTTTAGACTAAATATTGTACGAAGGTCTTACAGCCCCCGATTTGAAAGGGCTGTAATGTGAAAAAATTTAACAAATAATTAGACGCTGACGATTTTTATTGTATGAATTTTCGTCGCAATATTGGGGTGGTTTACCGTAAAGGTTCTAATTTGACTAGACGTTTAATTAACCGTCTAGTCAGTTTTTCAATCGCGCTTAGTGTTTTTTGCCCGACACTCGCGCCCATTCTCCGTCAATGGCGCTGGGCTCAAGCGTAATATCGCTCGCATAAGCGTCTTCAATTCGAGTAACTTGTTCCGCCAGTATGCCAGAAAGCACTAATAAGCCGTCTTTTTTGCAATAGTTAGTAATGACGCTTTGAAGTTCTAGTAATGGGCCTGACAGTATATTTGCCATAACTACATCAGCTTCTAGCTCGGGTTGGTCTTCCGGTAAATACACATCTAGGCGGTCTTCAACGCCATTGCGGCGCGCATTTTCTTTTGTCGCTTGAAGGGCTTGCGGGTCAATATCAATACCTATAACACGCTTCGCGCCTAGCTTTAATGCAGCAAGGGCTAAGATACCTGAACCACAGCCAAAATCGACCACAGTTTTATCTGTCATATCTATGCCGTCTAACCAACGTAGGCAAAGTGCAGTAGTAGGGTGCGTACCTGTGCCAAAAGCAAGGCCCGGGTCCAACATCACGTTAACGGCATCAGGGTCTGGAACATCACGCCAGCTAGGGCAGATCCAAAGGCGCTCGCCAAACTGCATGGGGTGAAAGTTATCCATCCATTCACGTTCCCAGTCTTTGTCTTCAAGCGGCTCTAGCTTGTATTTGAAGTCTGGACCAAGCACCTTCGCCTTACCTAGGCGCTGCAGAATACCTTTCATATCCGCATCTGCTTCAAACAAACCCACTACTTGTGTGTCTGGCCACAGTAACACTTCACCCGGCTTGGGTTCGTACATTGGGGTGTCTTTCGCGTCAACATAGGTAACCGCCTGCGAGCCATTTGCAGTTAGCATGTCACCTATTGATTCCGCGTATTCAGAAGAAGTATTAATTCGAAGTTGTAGCCAAGCCATATTTATCGTTCGTTGGGACCTTTGAGAGTTATTGTACCTTTGCTTGGCGTTAAACAAAATGAAAGCAAGCGAAAAGCGGCAACAATAGGCACCATTTTCTGTATCAGTGAGGCTTTAGTGCCTTAGTCTTTTGTCCACTAGTATGAATCAATAATGCGCCTATAGTAGTTATCAGTGCGGTTCGATTGTAAAGTTAACCGGAGTTTTATGCGTATTCTTATCCCTTTTTTGTGTGCTGTTGCCATTGCTTTGCCTACTAAAGCCCGTGAATTAGACGTAGTGGTTGGCTGGAATAAGCCTCCCTATGTTATTTCACAAAAACACAGCGGTTTTGAAATTGACCTGGTAAGAGCCATATTAGCAGAAATGGGGCATACGCTTTCGCCCATCTATGTTCCATTTGGGCGTACTGCTCGGCTTCTAAAAGATAGTACTGTGGATATAGGCCTTACACAAAGCGCTGCGCACAATGTGGATGATTCTGTTCTTTCCGACCCATACATTATTTATCAAAATGTTGTTGTGACAAAAACGCAAAATAACTTTGTTATCAGCGAAGTCAGTAATCTCAAAGGAAAGCGTGTCATTGGGTTTCAAACGGCGCAATCGGTATTAGGTGAAGAGTTCAAGCAAGTATTAGCGCTAGAGCCGATGTATATGGAAATGGCAAGGCAAGACCGTCAGGTCGATATGCTCATGCTGGGTCATGTGGACGCGATTGTTTTAGATAGAAACATTTTCAACTACTTCAAGTCTCAAAACAGCGCCTATGATAAAGAGGAAACAGAATTCCATGAGTTGTTTCCTATCTCAATATATCGCGCGGCTATACCTAACCCAAAGCTGAGAGCAGAGTTTAATGCAACCCTTCATCGCTTTATTGCAGATGGTCGGTATCAATTACTGCTCGATGAATATCAGCTTGATAATCTGCTTCACAAACTGCCAAAGGCGCCCGCCAAACTGTAAATACGTATTTTATCGTGTAGACAGTGAACCATTTTTGATTCAACGTATATCAAACGTAGCAATACTTTTATGTCCGTCACTTTTTACCTAATCGTAGATAAGGCCCGTTGGTACAGAGGTCATGGCATAAGAACGTTCTCACAAAAACAATGCGTTAAGGAAAAGCTCTATGTTGAAACAGTGGTATTTACTGGCTGTAACCTTGCTGTGTACCGCCTGCGTGTCGCAATCGCACTATGAAGATAGCGATAATGAAAGGTGGCTAGATGAGCCAGCATACCTGCAGGCTCAAGCTATTGCTCAAGGCGATATTACATCGGCAGAGCTTGTGAGCGGGTATTTAGCTCGTATTGGTGAGTTAGATAAAAAGACAAATAGTGTCTTAGCGCTAAACCCCAATGCCTTAGCTGAAGCTAAATCAATCGATAAACAATTTGCCAGTGGAGCTGAATTAGGCCCGTTAGCCGGTATTCCAGTATTGCTAAAGGACAATATTGAAAGCGCAGAAATGCCCACAACTGCAGGTTCTATGGCGCTAATCAATAACGACACCGGACGAGACGCCCCTATTGTTGCGAAGCTAAAAGCAGCGGGCGCGATTATTTTAGGTAAAACAAATTTGTCTGAATGGGCAAACTTTCGTTCTGAATCATCGATAAGCGGTTGGAGCGCAGTAGGTGGCTTAACTCGAAACCCTCACATATTATCAAGAAGCGCATGCGGTTCGTCGTCTGGCTCGGGCGCAGCAATGTCGCTTCGATTAGCATCACTTGCCGTAGGTACTGAGACCAATGGCTCTATAATCTGCCCAGCATCTATTAACGGTGTAGTCGGCTTTAAACCAACCGTTGGTTTACTCTCAAGAACGCACATTGTACCTATTTCCTTTAGCCAAGATACGGCTGGACCAATGACCTCAAACGTTCAAGACGCATGGTTAATGACTTCGGTTATGGCTGGGGAAGATGCAAGCGATAGTGCTACTGAAAATACAGCGTCTCATCAACCTAACATGCCTTCATCGAAAATGCTGGCAACAGATTTAAAAGGCAAACGCATTGGTGTTGTCAGGTATCGCCAGGGCGACAACCCTCACGTACTAAAAGTCTACGAAAGTGCGCTAAACCAGCTAAGAGCATCGGGTGCTACGCTGGTGGATATTAGTGATTTTTCTCAGCCTGATTCCTTCTGGGCCGACTCTTACAATGTTTTACTCAGCGAGTTCCACCACAGCATCAACGAATATTTGTCGGGGTCGCCAGCAGAGCTCCCTGCAAGAAATCTATCTGAGCTTATTGCTTTTAACAACCAAACCGAGCGAGAGCTAGCGTTATTCAACCAAGATATTTTTGAAAAGTCGCTAGACGCGGCGCCTATTGATAGCGAAGCATATCAAAGCGCCCTTCGCCTTATTCAAGATACAGCGGGCAAAAACGGTATTGACGCATTGCTAGCAAAACACAATGTCGATGTATTAGTTGCGCCTTCAAACAGCCCTTCATTTTTAATCGACGGTGTGTATGGCGACCATTCGCCGGCTGGTTTCATTGGTATAGGCTATTTAGCCGCTGTTGCCGGCTATCCACATCTCACAGTACCGGCGGGTGAAGTGAAAGGCCTTCCAGTAGGCATTAGCTTTATCGGTGCTAAGTGGAAAGATGAAGAAGTGCTAAAGATAGGCAAAGTCTTTGAAGCTAAACATGGCTTTTTTATTAAGCCAGGTCTTTTACCTACACGTTTTGATGACCCGAGCCTAAAGGGCATCCAGAATGGACTAAATGAGAGTCGCTAGATAAAAGCGTTTGGTTTGAATGTGAAGTTTGTTAAGCAGTATTGAAACTAAAAAGCCCCGATAATTATCGGGGGCTTTTGCTATTTACGTATGCTATTTATGTAGCTGCGAGTGATTATTTAGCCTGGCTTTTTAACCCAAGCGCTACACCAGCCATCAGCGTTAACCAGCTTGTTAGGGAAAATGTTACAAGGGCGATATTGTTCGCCATCGGCACCCTGCACGTACATGCAGTTTGCACATTTTGCACCTTCAACGGTTGAAGACGGTGTGTAGTTTAATGCTTTCGCAGTTGGGTCATCAGCGCTCAATTGTTCTTGAGCTTGTGCACGTAACGCTACACCACCTAATGTAAGACCGATAACTGTAGAGCCAGACAGTTTTAAAAAGTCACGGCGATTTACAGATTTCATAACATTCTCCTTAAGAGATAGAAACGATAATGATTCTTTTTTATTCAGTACCTTAAACGCAAAAACCTGCCCAATGAGGCAGGTTTTGTGTAATGTTTAAATACTATCTCTTTTTGAAAAAAGATCGAACGAAATGTCTTATTTTCACTTGATCTAGATTAAATAAACTTCAGAGTAATAATACCTGATTATAATTATCAGACCCTTCTATCTGCTAAAAGTTCATTTTTTAGCTAGGGGGACTCCGGGTTTTGCGTAGGCAAATTGTGCAACACGCGTAGTGCTATGATAGCTATCTAAACCAGAGATGCAGGCAGTGTTTGCTTTTTCTATATCGGCGTATCCATCTGCATCAATAACGTTCTCTGGCATATGAAGCTCTTGAATTTCTCCAATAACCATTTCGGTTTCGTTAAGCAGTTTTAAATGTTGCGCCACCTTTAAGCCCATCTTGATTTCACTTTCTTTAACAAACGGAGCACTAAATGACTCGCTAAACTGCGGCGTTAAACCCACTGCTTCAAATTCGCTCTCATCTGGAGCGTAGCGAGCAGACGTTTGGTGCGCTTTGTCTAGCCAATCAGTCGACACGTGATTTAGCGTGTAAAAGCCCTGTTGCTTTATATTGCTAAGGGTATCTCGTACCACAGTATGTGGGCGCATTATCATGCCTATAAGTGGCGGGTTAGCACCCACATGAACGATAGAGCTTACAATGGCTAAATTGTTGGTGTTTCCGTTTGTGGTACCCACTAACGTAGCCGACTTAAAGCCAGACAAGCTATTGACTAGATTAGCTCGGTATCGCTGTGCAAGCGCATCTATATCGCTGCGTGTAAACTGCTTAGTCATTTTCTCGTTCTGCCTCAATTTGAATGTCGTCACCATGCTGATAAGTGGTCAACTCTATGGGTTGGCAGCACACCTGACAGTCGAGTACTTGGACTTGACCTACATCGTTAACCTCATCTATCTCAACGTCGTTAGGCGCCATACAGTAAGGGCAGGAGAAGCCCATGGAACGGGTTAAGCTCATATTTCATTGCCTTGTTAATCACGAATAGTGTTTATTACGTAATGCTAAGACGAGTGGATTTTCTTTAGCAAAATACCCCGTTGTTTATGAAAAGAACGCGCTGAGGCAATCGCAATAGCCATTATTAAATGAAAGGCTTAATAATTAGCCCGAATAAACAGCAGCAAGGTGAATGAATAGAGGTGATGGTGTGGCAAATAAAGTAGGAAACTGCCCGTGTTGTAATAGAGAAACGCGCCTTACTTATCATCATCTTATTCCAAAAAAAATGCATCGGCGCACCTATTTCAAAAAGCACTTCAGCAAAGCCGAACTGCAGGACGGTATTTATATTTGTAGGCAATGTCATAGCGGCATACATCGCTTTTATGATGAGATGACATTGGCCAAGCACTACTTCAATTTACAACGTTTACTAAATGACGAGCAGCTTTCAACGTTCTTTCAGTGGGTGTCTAAACAGAGAGTTCGTGTTTAATAAATGGCTTGGTCTAATACCGGCCAGTAGACTTTAAATACATTCGATATGGATTTAATTTGATTAACTAGGCTGTATAAATATACACTATTGGTGTTTTCATAGCCAAAGATACCTCATGCGAAAAGATTTACCGCCACGTTATTACCTCACACATTTTCACGAGTTCCTTAAGTTCTTTGAAGGTGCGAACAGCATGCTTTTGAGTGATGAGGCAGCTGATTTTGTCGAGCGTTTTAACGCATTAGACGATGACAAAAAATGTATTGTGGTACGCGCTGCAAATCGCAAGTATGCGGTTATTGACAGAACCCAGTTTAACTACGGCGAAATAACCGAGCCGCAAGCACAAATAGATTGTCTCATTGGTAGCGGGTGGTTTGGCGACCTTTCGAACGCGTCGCTTAATGATATCGCCGGCGTTCTAACCAAAGACGCGTTGTTGGCGCTTCTTGCTGAATACGGCAGTACGCAGGGGCTGGCGTCTCTCACTAAGCCTAAACTCGTGACGTTACTTAATGAACATATCGGTGCTAGAGGCTGGCCAGAGAGCTTTTCGCTAAACAACTATTTAGTGTGTCTATTTGATAATGCGCTTCGCTATTTGCTCTTTATCTATTTCGGTAATACCAAAAGCCGTCTGAATCAGTTTTCTATGCGCGATCTCGGTGTAATGAGAACCCGCTCCGATTCGGTAACCGATACTGCACGCTTTGAAAGTAAAAGCGATGCGCAAGCCGCTTGGTTTTACGCCAACCACTATAGCCAGCTAGCCTTTTATAACAATGATATGTTACTTGCCTTAGCGGAAAGTGATTTCCCCGCTACAGAAGGTGTGTCAGCCAATTTCTATCGCGACCAGTTGCTTTATGCACTTGGGCTTAAAGTGTTGGCTTTTGATAGGGCCAAAGGGTTAGACATTTTAAAACTAGCGCAAAGCGATAAAGCAAAGGAAAAGTGGCTAAGAGAGAGCTATAAAGACGGACAAGAAGATGACGTCAAACAAGCTCTTGAGGGCATTATTGATAATCCTCAATCTGATACGCTATTGGCGTTCGCCGAAGATTTTTATGCCCGTAAATACCATAAAAAGCGTACCAGTACCGTTACCGATATGCTGCGAAATGCAAGCCGGTCGTTAGATATTGATGTAAGCCAAAATCAGCAGGTAGAACGCGGCGTATTGGCCCATTATGCAAGGCAAGGCGTAGAAGGCTGGCGCACAGAAAACCGTTTGTGGCGAAGTTTATTCGGTCTTACTTTTTGGAAGCAACTTTACGAAGAAGATACGCTGGTTACTGAGTTCGATCGCAGGCCATTATCGCTTAAGCAAAATAACTTTTACGCCAAGTTTGAGCAAAGTATTGAAGCACTGCTGCTTGCCCTTGATAGCAAAGAGAAACTGCGCTTTCACATTCATAAAATGGCTACAATGCACTACGGTAAAGTGAACAGCCTGTTTATGTGGTCTAGCCATTTGCTTACGCCTATAGAAGCGCTAATTGAGCATGGTTCACTAGATTTCATTTATGCTTTACTTCGCATGATGTGTAGAGATTTTGAAAGCCTTCGCGATGGCTTCCCCGATATTATGGTGTTCGATGGCGCGCTTCGCTTTGAAGAGATAAAAGCGCCGGGCGATCAGCTTCGCCGTAACCAATTGGTTTCTATTCAGCGTTTGCAGCAAGCTGGTTTTGATGTTGCGGTAACAACCGTAAAATGGATACGCGACCCTGCACAGCCTTATGTTGTGGTAGATATAGAGACCACAGGTGGCAACAACAACTATAACCGCATTACCGAGATAGGTATGGTGAAACTTGTTGGCGGTAAAGAGGTAGACAGGTTTCAAACCTTATTGAACCCGCAGCGTAGAATTCCTAGTAATATAACCCGCCTTACCGGTATCTCAGACGAGATGGTGGCAGACGCGCCGCTTTTTGCTGAAGTTGCAGAACAGGTGGCGCGCTTTACTGAAGACGCTGTGTTTGTTGCCCATAACGTGAACTTTGACTATGGCTTCATTAAACAAGAGTTTGCGCGACTAGAGCAGAACTTCAGGCGACCAAAAATGTGCACTGTTCGCGAAATGCGCCGTACTTATCCCGGGTTGCCTTCGTACTCCTTGGCTAACCTAACTAAGCACTTCCATATTGAAATGGAGCAGCACCACCGCGCGTTAAGTGATGCCAAAGCTGCTGCCGAGTTGTTAAAGCTGGCGTTTGAGAAAGATGATGAATTAACGAGTCTGTCAGCGAATGAATAACGTTGTTATTAGACTTTTTAGCATATGGGCACTGAACAAAATGCGCGTAAACTCAGTATTGAGTTGAGTTATAACGTGCATATTGAGATGTAAAACATGGCATTAACTGAAGAACAAGAATCACGAGTTATTGAAATGGCGTGGGAAGATCGCACGCCGTTTGAAGCAATTGAACGTTTATACGGGCTGCCGGAAAAAGACGTGATAAAGCTTATGCGTAAAAACCTTAAACAGAAAACCTTTAAAAACTGGCGTGAGCGCGTGTCGGGTAGAAAAACTAAACACGCGAGCTTGCGCCCAGAAGGTGTGGATAGAGGTTACTGCCCATCTCAGTACAAATACAAGAGTGCCAACAAGTAGCGATTTATTTTTATTTTCGAGAACCTTGAGCTTTTTAAAAAATGTAATGCTGTGGCTATTTCTTAGGTGCAGAGATAGTCGTAATGGGTAGAAGAAACGCGGTTAGCTCTTGGCGCAAAGGCGTTGGGAAGACAACCGTGTTTTCTGATTGCAGAATGCTCTTCGCATGGTGAACCTGACGTAAAAGGTTTTGGTAGGTTTCATCATTTTGCTGCAATGCTTCAACCTTGCTCATCATAAGTTCTATAAACTCGGCGGTGGATAAACCGTCGTGCTGCCTTATTTCAAAAGCAAGTGCTTTAAGAACATAAGCCTCCCACTCTTTCCTGTAACTCTCTTTTAAGCGTTCAGGGTATATCGCCAAATCTGCAATATCTTGCGCTAAGTCTACAATATCAAGTGGAGCATCGAATAAGACCCGAAATGCAAGAAGCACTTCGTCAGAAAGTCGAGAAATGGGAAGCTTTTCTTTGAACTGAGCGTAGCGGCTTGGCACAAGAACACCTTTTTATTGCGGGTAAAACTTTTCGTTTTTTAGTAATGGACCTAATAATCCTAACTAAATTAACTCGCTTGATTTTAGTAAAACCAATAACTCGATGAAAGTGGGCTAGGTTAAAAATACGTAATCTATAATAATTGAACGTATTGGCAGACCAGCCCGTAACCTATTATGCACTGTTAAAGTGTGTACGCGTTCTTGCTGTTTGGCCCATCGTTTGATGGGCTTTTTTTATTTGGCTTAGCCGTTCTCGTGCTACCGGTTGTGTTAAGGCGCTGAAGAGCGTCGGACACTCAACTCTCAAAGGAAAGCTTTACGCCGGCCAGTAACCGACTCACGCTATCTACAACATCCACTCTAACAAACCATTCCACATCATGCTTTTCAGACAATACGCCGCTAAATTCCAGCGAGCCTCCGTGACCTGTTCCCAAGAAATCTTCAATTAGTTCAGCGCGTTCGCCAAAGTCGCTGTTTATATAGGAATAGTATGCGAAATATTCTATAGGATATGACGTGTTAAACGCACTGGCTGCAAATTCGCCGCTAGTTCCTACAACGACTTTCGCGGCACTTTCATCAATACGCTGCACCAATTCAATAAACGCAGTATCTTCATCGTTTACTCGAAACCGATATTCTGCACGGGCAAATGTACCGCCGAGCATTTTTTCAAAGCTGGCCTCATAACTGTGGCGTTGCCCCATTTTTGCTGAGTACTCTATTTCGAAATATCCATCTTCTCCGCCAATGTTAAAGGCCTCAGATGCTTCTGCGTTAGCAAGTTGGCCAACAACCACTTCAATGACGGTGTCGTTTGCTATTTGCTTAACGTGACGTACCCCGGTTATCCAACCGTCTTTTGATAAGCCGGTGGAAGAAACACGCCCTTTGTAAGTTGGAATAATACCTAGCTCGGTTTTGCCGTAATCGTTTTCGTGCCTTAAATAAAGTCGCCTTGCATAGAGATAATCGGTGTTATCGCTGCCGAACGTATTATGACTTGATGAGAAGTCATCGCCCGTAACAACAAAGCTGTTTAGCGACCATGCAGAAGTTAGCACCACCGATGGGTAATAGCGCAGTCGATATTGCTCTCTGCTAGGGCGATTAGAACGTTCATCGTATCGAACTTGAATGTCTAGCTTCTGTGAGAAGGAAGGCGATATTGGCTCTGCAAGAGCGTCAGTTCCAGTAACAATGATGAGTGGTAAAACAAGAAAAACCGGTTTTCGCACTTATTAAACCCTACGCGGCATGACTAATTAGTTTATACATTAAATCTAATTAATTGGCGCAAATAAATTGCAATGTAATGGGTAAAAGGCAAAAAAAAGCCGGCAGGGATGCCGGCAATAAGTGGAGTGGGACTCCAATAAGGGTAAACACACAACAGTATTAAAACTCAGGGAGATGTCTTAAAACTTGTATGCAGTATAGAGTCAGTTTTTAAATAGGAAAAACGTTAAAAATTGATTGTGGTAATCGGAAAATTAGAATGTACTGAATAGCGAATAGCGAATAGCGAATAGCGAATAGCGAATAGCGAATAGCGAATAGCGAATAGCGAATAGCGAATAGCGAATAGCGAATAGCGAATAGCGAATAGCGAAGGAAGAAAATTGGGCTACACGAAAGATACTGTGTAGCCCAAAGGGGGATTTAGGCTAAACCTAGCTTCTTCTCTAGGTAGTGGATGTTGGTTCCACCTGCGAAGAAGTTTTCATCTGCCATAATGGCGCGTTGAAGAGGGATATTCGTTTTAATGCCTTCAACCACAATTTCTTCAAGGGCGTGGCGCATACGAGCAATCGCTTCGTCGCGGCTTTCACCGTAAGTGATAAGCTTGCCTATCATTGAATCGTAGTAAGGAGGTACGTGGTAGCCCGCGTAAATATGCGACTCCCAACGAATACCTAAACCACCTGGCGCATGGAACATATCGATAGGACCAGGGCTAGGAATAAAGGTTTGTGGATCTTCTGCGTTAATTCGACATTCAATAGCGTGGCCACGAATTTGAATTTGAGACTGATCAATTGACAGTGGCTGACCGGCTGCAATGCGAAGCTGCTCTTTAATAAGGTCAACGCCTGTGATCATCTCAGATACAGGGTGCTCTACCTGAATACGGGTATTCATTTCAATGAAATAGAACTCGCCGTTTTCATATAGGAACTCGAAAGTACCTGCTCCGCGATAACCAATTTCGATACAGGCTCTACGGCAGCGATCGCCAATTTTTGCACGCATTTGCTCAGAAATACCCGGCGCCGGGGCTTCTTCAACCACTTTTTGGTGGCGACGCTGCATTGAACAGTCACGCTCACCTAGGTGGATGGCGTTGCCTTGTCCATCGGCTAATACCTGAATTTCTACGTGGCGCGGGTTTTCAAGGAATTTTTCCATATAAACCGTTGCGTTACCAAAAGCTGCGCCAGCTTCCGCTTGTGTGGTCTCAATGGCTTTTACCAGTTCACTTTCGCTGCGAACTACGCGCATACCACGACCACCACCGCCGCCCGCAGCTTTAACGATGATTGGGTAACCAATGCGCTTTGCAATCGCTTTGTTGCGTTCAGCGTCGTCGGTTAGCGGGCCGTCTGAACCAGGTACACAAGGAACGCCAGCTTTTTTCATAGCGTTAATAGCAGAAACTTTGTCACCCATCAGGTTAATAGTTTCAGCTTTAGGACCAATGAAAATAAAGCCGCTCTTTTCTACCGCTTCAGCAAAGTCTGCGTTTTCCGCTAGGAAACCGTAGCCAGGGTGAATAGCGATTGAATTTGTGACCTCTGCCGCAGCGATAATGCGCGGTATATTAAGGTAGCTTTCGGTTGCCGATGCTTTACCAATACAAATTGATTCATCAGCTAGCAACACGTGCTTCAAGTTTTTATCCGCAGTCGAGTGCACAGCTACGGTTTTGATGCCCAGTTCTTTACAGGCTCTCAAAATACGTAGGGCAATCTCGCCTCGGTTAGCAATAAGTACTTTATCTAGCATAGGTAAGCACTCGCTTATTCAATGATGAACATTGGCTGGTCGAATTCTACAGGGTCTTGGTTTTCAACCAGTATTGCCTTAACCACACCTGCTTTGTCTGCTTCGATTTGGTTCATCATCTTCATCGCTTCAACGATACAAAGCGTGTCGCCAACTTTTACTTGCTGACCAACTTCTGCAAATGGTTTTGCCGTTGGTGAAGATGCACGGTAGAACGTACCTACCATTGGAGACTTAACAACGTGACCGTCTGGCTGAGCTGGCTCTGCAGCAGGCGCTTCTGACGCTGTTGTTGCAGCGGCAGCTGGCGCAGGGGCCATTTGCGGTGCCGCTGGTGCTGCAAAGCTGTAGTTCATTGGCGCTTGAACACCTGTTGGACCACGGTGGATGCGTACAGACTCTTCGCCTTCAGTGATCTCTAGCTCGGCAATGCCAGATTCTTCCACTAGTTCGATGAGTTTTTTAATCTTTCTAATATCCATGTTCTGTCTCTGCTCTATTTTGGCGATTTCGGTAAATTGATTGCTGCAGTCAACGCGAGCGAATAGCCCATGGCACCAAGGCCAACAATGACGCCAGCTGCAACATCAGAAAAATAAGAATGATGACGAAAAGGTTCACGAGCGTGAACGTTCGACAAATGCACTTCAATAAACGGGATATTGACACTTAATAACGCATCGCGAAGGGCGACACTGGTGTGCGTGAAGGCAGCAGGGTTAATAATAATGGCATCAACAGTTCCCATAGCAGCATGTACGCGGTCGATCAGTTCAAACTCAGCGTTTGACTGAAAATGCGTTAAGGTCACGTTGCTTGACGCGGCCTGCGCCTGCAAATCATCTACGATGTCTTGCAAGGTTTGTGTGCCGTATTTGTCGGGTTCTCTTTGCCCTAACATATTTAGGTTAGGACCGTTTAATATCAAAATATTCATCTAGTTTGCTGCTATCTTCGGGAAAATGTCACTGTTATTGCCATTTCAACAAAATTTTGTGACGGTTGCACGAAAAAAAGCCAATTTATTTGCTCGTTTATTGTGTTAACTGATGATTATAGTGATAGATAAAGATTTAGCAGCAAAATACTGGTCTAATCAGGTGTTTTCGGCGCAAAGTTTATTGGAAAGTTTGCTTATTTGCTGCCTGTGAAACCGCAGCATGCTGCACTCTCAGAAGGCGGCGCCTCGCACCGCTCGCCATATGAGAAGAGGAAAGGTCTCGAATCGAAGCGCCTTAGTCCAAGCGACCACTTTGAGCATCATTAACGTCAGATCCATTGTTTAGCCACTGGTTAACGTGACTAGCAAAGGCCTCTGCTTTCATAAACCCGGTGACACGGGCTTTGGTTAGCTCGTCGCCGTTTTTGTCAAAGAACAAAATGGTTGGCAGGCCTAGCACAGTGAAGGTGTCAAAAATCTCCTGACGTTCTGGTGTGTTATCGGTAAGATCCATTTGCATCCATACTGTATTGCTAAGCGCAGATATCACTTGCTCGTCTGGGAAGGTGTACTTTTCAAATTCCTTACAGGCAACGCACCAGTCGGCGTACAAATCGACCATCACGGTTTTACCTTGTGCGTTAGCCGCCGCAATTTTATTACGTAAGTCTGTCAAATCTCGCGCAACAACAAAGTCTGGGTGCCCTGCGTGAACACCATCAGCATGTTCGCCCCAAAGCCCTGTGTTTAGCCCTGCTTGATAGGTAAGGCCAGCGCTTCCCATAATGCCTATTGCAACCACAACAGCACGTACAAGCTTCATCAGTGAGTTTTTGCTGGCGCGGTTAAGTGCCCAGTAATAGCCGAACAAACCGAAACCAAGCAATCCCCATAGGAAGCCAGTGGCAGGGCTATTATATAAACGCTCAATAAACACAATGGCCACGGCAAGCATCATAAAGCCAAAGGTAACTTTAACCACATTCATCCAGTTACCTGCTTTAGGTAGCAGCTTACCGCCCGTCATGCCGAACAGAATGAGCGGTACGCCCATACCTATGCTTAACAAGTAAAGCGAAACAAAACCTAGCGTCATATCGCCAGTTTGAGCGATGAATAGCAATATGCCGGTTAGCGGCGCAGTAGTGCAGGGTGAAGCGATAAGACCAGACAATACACCCATAATAAACACCCCTGCAAAGCTGCCGGGTGTTTGATTGTTACTCATGTGAGTGAGCTTTTCTTGATACTTTGCTGGCAGCTGAATTTCAAAGCCACCAAACAGAGCAACGGCCAGCGCCACAAATAGCACAATGAATACGCCGAGTACTACAGGGTGTTGAAGCGCAGCTTGAAACTGCGCGCCGGCTACCGCAACCACTAATCCAAGCAGTGAGTATGTGATCGCCATACCTTGAACGTAAACAAAGGTTAGCCAGAATGAATGCGATGCGGTTTTAGGCTTGCCCTGACCAATCACAATGCCCGACACAATGGGATACATCGGGAATACGCAAGGTGTAAAGGCTAAGCCTACGCCTAGTGCAAAAAATAGAGCTAAAGTGAGCGCAAGGTTATCTTTATCGATTAGCCTTTGCGCTAAATCGAACTGCTCGCTTTGTGAAGAAGTTGCTGCGTTATTTGGTTCTGAGGCCGTATCTGTCTCAGCAACTGCACTGCTTCCCACTTCATTTAAATACACGACTTTCACTGTTGGCGGGTAGCAAAGCCCTGCGTCAGCACAGCCTTGATAGCGAATTTTTACTATGCCGTCACTGAGTGCTGATTCTATGGGCAAAGTAATAGATACGCCGTTGTAAAACACTTCAGACTCGCCAAAAAACTCATCCTGAATCATAACCCCATTTGGGTACTCAGGCTCGCCAATTTCGGCTTGTTTCGCCACAAACTTAAACTGCTTTAGGTACAGGTAGTAGCCGTTGGCAATATCGAAGCTTACCGTAAGCACATCGTCTTCTTGGTTAAAGTCGAACGCAAACGCTTGGTCTACATCTAAAAACTGGGGTTCATCCACGAACGGATCGTCAAAGGCATTGGGCACCTGAGCCAATGCGAACGTGCTTAACAGCGTCATTAAACAAAACGCTGAGAGAACATAAGCAGTAAAGCGCCGGAACAGCGAAGCTGATACATTGCCTGATGAGAAAGAAGGTAAAGTCATAAAGTTACAGTTCATTTTTATCTATTTTGCGTTATCGTTATTTTTATTAGGAATTACGTTTAAACTAGCGCTGTAGCGTGGTTTGTAACCACTGACCGTAAGCGCTGCTAGCCTCAGCATTAAGTTCTAGCCATTCAGGGACATCGTACGGATGCAACTCGCTTACTCTATCAAAGGCCTGTAATACATTTTGTGTATTCGTTTTAATGAGTAGCTGACATTCAGTGTCGGTCTCTATTTTACCCTGCCATTCATAAACCGACTCTATACCTTTAATAACATTCACGCAGGCGGCAAGCTTTTCTTCAACGAGGGTACTAGCAATTAATTGCGCAGTCTTTTCATCGGGTGTGGTACACAGTACAAGCTTTATTGTCATAAACGTTTCCTACTTTTTCGCGCCTGTTACTTTGCTAATGAGTCGATGTGTAATAGACCCGAATCAGCACTCTATTCTTTCATAGCTAACGTATATCGAGGTCGTTATCGGTCGCTTTACGTGGCTATTTAAGCGAAAGGATGGGCACCTTTTCTTGTTATTACGTACAAAGACCTTATAACAGGTTATGAATACATGAAAGAGGAAGCATTTTGCGGGTTTTATTTATACTGTTTGCCCTATTACCTATTTTAGAGATTGCGTTGCTAATTAATGTGGGTAGCGTAATTGGTGGTTGGAATACCGTTGGCTTGGTTATTCTTTCTGCCTTTATTGGTGCTTACTTTGTTAAGCGCGAAGGCGTAAGTACGCTGCAAACGGCACAAGAAAAAATGCAGCGAAATGAAGTGCCGGGTAAAGAGTTGGTTGAAGGCCTAATGCTAGTAGTTGCGGGTATCTTACTTGTGACGCCAGGCTTTATTACCGATATCTTCGGTTTCCTTTTAGCAATGCCGGGCTCACGTCACTTCTTTGCCGCCCAGGTAAGTAAGCATATGAAAATGCGCGTTGTTGCTCCGGGAATGGGGCCGGGAGCTTCAGGTTTCGGTCAAGGTCAGTCACCGTTTGGACAAAGTCCTTTCGATGAGCGTTCTCGCTCACACAATAACGATGGTGATGTGTTTGAAGGTGAGTACACTGATCACACCACCAACGACCCAGATAAGCGCTTAAAATAGCGAGCCTAAACACCCTTTCCATCAGGTTATGAGCGCCGTTTACCGCGATAAACGGCCTTCACTTGCCTAGTAAAAATAAGTATTTAGCGAAAAAACCAAATTTTTTACATTTTTTTGCTTAAAAACCCTTGAAGTTATCTGGGTACTACCCCATCTATCCGTGCAGAAACGATTTTAACTGCTCAGCAATGAGCAACCTTAAACACGCGACGTTTAGATAGTCTGAATGTCGATAATTACATTCATTTGAATAGTGGAATTTTCAGGAGACTTGAAAATGGCAATTCGTCCTTTACACGACCGCGTAATCCTTAAGCGCGCAGAGCAAGAAAGCAAATCTGCAGGCGGTATCGTTCTGACTGGTTCTGCAGCAGAAAAATCTACACGCGGCGAAGTAATCGCAGTAGGTAACGGTCGCATTCTTGAGAACGGCGAAGTTAAAGCGCTAGACGTTAAAGTAGGCGACACCGTTATTTTCAACGACGGTTACGGCGTTAAAACAGAAAAGCTGGATGGTGAAGAAGTACTAATCCTAAGCGAAAGCGACATTCTAGCGATTGTTGAGTAATTACAACTAACGTTAAAACGAATTTTAGAGGAATTTAATCATGGCAGCTAAAGAAGTACGTTTTGGTGATGACGCTCGCAGCAAAATGCTAAAAGGCGTAAACACACTAGCTAACGCAGTTA
The DNA here is from genome assembly GCF_054890645.1 of Alteromonas sp. HB246098. Lineage (NCBI taxonomy): Bacteria > Pseudomonadati > Pseudomonadota > Gammaproteobacteria > Alteromonadales > Alteromonadaceae > Alteromonas > Alteromonas sp. HB246098. The sequence goes on from NZ_JBTZUG010000004.1 coordinate 223,182, forward strand.
AAGTAACACTAGGTCCAAAAGGCCGTAACGTTGTTCTAGACAAGTCTTTCGGTGCACCTACTATCACTAAAGATGGTGTGTCTGTAGCGAAAGAAATCGAGCTTGAAGACAAGTTCGAGAACATGGGCGCTCAGATGGTAAAAGAAGTAGCGTCTAAAGCGAACGACGAAGCGGGTGACGGTACTACTACTGCTACTGTACTTGCGCAAGCAATCGTAACTGAAGGTCTTAAGAGCGTTGCAGCGGGTATGAACCCAATGGATCTTAAGCGCGGTATCGACAAAGCGGTAGCGGCAGCAGTTGAAGAACTTAAAGCCCTTTCTACTGACTGTGCAGACAGCAAGTCTATTGCTCAAGTAGGTACTATCTCTGCAAACTCTGATGCAGAAGTTGGCGATATCATTGCTCAAGCAATGGAAAAAGTAGGTAAAGAAGGTGTTATCACTGTAGAAGAAGGTCAGGCACTTCAAAACGAACTAGACGTTGTTGAAGGTATGCAGTTCGACCGCGGTTACCTATCTCCATACTTCATCAACAACCAAGAAAACGGTACTGTTGAACTAGACAACCCGTTCATCCTATTGGTTGACAAGAAGATTTCTAACATCCGCGAACTACTTCCTACCCTTGAAGGCGTAGCGAAAGCGGGTAAGCCGCTAATGATCATCGCTGAAGATGTTGAAGGCGAAGCGCTTGCTACACTAGTAGTTAACAACATGCGCGGTATTGTTAAAGTTGCAGCGGTTAAAGCACCAGGTTTCGGTGACCGTCGTAAAGCAATGCTTCAAGACATCGCTATCCTAACTGGCGGTACAGTAATCTCTGAAGAAATTGGTCTAGACCTTGAAAAAGTTCAGCTTGAAGACCTAGGTACTGCTAAGCGCGTAGTTATCAACAAAGACAACACAACAGTTGTTGACGGTAACGGCGACCAAGAAGCGATTGAAGGCCGTTGTGCTCAAATCAAAGGTCAAATTGAAGAGTCTACGTCTGACTACGACAAAGAGAAACTTCAAGAGCGTCTAGCTAAGCTTTCTGGCGGTGTTGCAGTAATTAAAGTTGGTGCAGCAACTGAAGTTGAAATGAAAGAGAAGAAAGACCGCGTAGAAGATGCACTACACGCAACTCGCGCAGCGGTTGAAGAAGGTGTGGTACCTGGTGGTGGTGTAGCACTAGTTCGCGCAGCAGCTAAACTTGCTGACCTAACTGGCGACAACGACGACCAAACAGTAGGTATTAAGCTTGCACTACGTGCAATGGAAGCGCCTCTACGTCAAATCTCTATCAACTCAGGTGCAGAAGCATCTGTAGTAGTTAACGAAGTGAAGAACGGCGAAGGTAACTACGGTTACAACGCAGGTAACGACACTTACGGCGACATGCTAGAGATGGGTATCCTTGACCCAACTAAAGTAACGCGCTCTGCACTTCAGTTCGCATCTTCAATTGCTTCACTAATGATCACAACTGAAGCAATGGTAGCTGAACTACCTAAAGAAGACGCACCTGCAATGCCTGATATGGGCGGCATGGGCGGAATGGGCGGCATGATGTAATCAAAGCTGCTCTCGTCTAGTCCTTTTAAATCAATGCCTTACATGTGATGTATGCATAAAAGTAGACGCAAATGTAGACAGTGATGTAGGACAGAAAAGAAGCCAAAAGAAAGGCGTTGGGTTAACACTCAGCGCCTTTTTCATTTGAACCTTATATCTCGTCTGGTAAGCGCTCTACTTTCGATTCATGATAGGTTTGTGCTTCTTTCGATATCAGAAGGCTTTGATGATAGTCCTGAGCTTCAGCATCAGTCAGAAAATCTACATCAGGCTTTAACTCTTCAAGTTTGACCTTCAGTTCATCTAAATCTACTCTGAAAAACTCTTTACGGTTGTTTACTAGATTGAGTCGATGTTCATTGAAATGACGATGCAGTTCAGCTTCAAGTGCAGGCGCATCCTCAGAATAAATAAGAGCATGGACGTCAAATGTGAATGGCACACTGGCATCCCCAAGCTCACGCACACGGTCTAGGGGCTCCAGTCTTCTAGTCATACCGATTTTAAATACCCCATCACCAAACGAACCGATGTTACTGATGATATAGACGTAACCAGATTTGGTTTGTTGTGCCATCGATAGAGCCCGTTCTGATTTTGCTCTGGCCTCGTTCAGTTGTGCCTCAAGTTCTTCAAGTTCAGACTTTAAGCGCTCCAGCTCGTCACCAGTAGCTTTATTGGCTTTAGCATTGGCCTTAGCAACAAGCTCTTCGTATTTATGCTGTTCTCTTGCCGCTGCCTCTTGTTCCTTTATTAGCTGTTGTTCTTCTCTGAGTTGGCGCTTCGCTTCTGCTCGTTCTTCCTTCTCTTGTCTGAGCTTCTCAGCATATTCATAAGTTAGCCTGAGCTCTTGCAACTTGAGTTGGAAATAGGGTTCTGTGATTTGGATGTTGTTAGACTTATTGAGCTTGTCTATTGCATTTCTCGCTTTAGATAAGCGCTCTTCCATTCTGCGGATATTATTCCATCTTACGTTTGATACTGCTGCGTCACATTCGTTATTGAAAGCTCTCAGCGTTAGTTTAAGTGCTCGGTTTGTCATCGTCTGACCTTCTCTGGCACTGTTATTAACTTTCCACTCAGTATGGCAAACGGCCGCTTGTTTGGCTTTCAGCATATCTTTCTGCTGCTCTCGCACAGCAGTAATCTCAGCTTTGAATCTGTCTGAAGTTCCAAAGTCGAAGTGAGGTTCATAGTACCCCAATGTAGACAGCTCAATTTTTTCATCAAATACAGCCAGCTCTCTTTCAAGTTCATCAAATAGCTTTCGTTTAGTCGCATAAGACGCCCGAAGCGTCTGGAGGTTTGATGTGATTGCTTCTGACTCGGCGTTAAGCTCCGTCACACGAGCTTCAATAGAGCTTATCGGTTGGTACTTCTCAAGTAGCTCTGTGGTTCTCTGCTTTGAGTCTTGGAGATGAGATTTGACTTTATTGAGCTCTGACTTTAGTTCGCGAGACTTTAAGAGTGTAAACACCAGTAACGATATGGCTACGAAAATCAGGGCATAGGTAATGATGTGCCCATAGTCTTTCGGTAGAGCTTCAATTAAGTCCATAGCTGTAATCCTTGTCTGCTCGTCCTTCTGCCAACCTTAATACAAGTGGTTTGCCAATACAAAATCAAGTCAACCTTGGAGTCCTTTCCCGTAGGTGTTATCAGGCGATAAAGGCTGTCATGACCGTGTTAGCTTCATACTGTTCGTACATTGCTTGCTGCAACTGCTGAGCCTTCGACGCAGGAACGATAAAGCTGTCATGTAAAGGAATCACTGGTATAGCTTCTCGCGTTAATGAATCCATAACATCATTTGCAATCTTGCTGTCGATATTCTGAAGCGTTTGCCAAGCATTGCAGTAAAGTGAATCTGCAATAGCCTTATGTCTAGCTTCAAACATCCCAAGAAGGCTTCCTGCCTCTTTGGCGTCGACTTTAAGGTGGAAAGATACTGCTCTGAATGCTTGGTTTTTGCTGCTGGTACTGGTCGCAATTAAGGCTATCTTTTTCACTTTGTCTCTTGTTAGTCCCTCGATGTAGTAACAGTCACTCGGACCTTCTGCGCCTGATAAATGATACAGAAGGCGAGGGTGCATCGACTTGTAATCAAGCTCAACGCAGGGCTCTCCATTAATCGTGATAGTCCTTCTGACAACTTGGGGTAGGTTCTGCGCATCACAGTAAAACCTGCCACCAATGCACCATTGCCCTTTGAATATCCGTCCGCATGAGAGGTCAGACTGCGATAGTTGAATGGTTCTGTTGTCTTCAGATGTATATACCCAGTTGTAACTTGTACGCAACTCATTATGTTGTTTTGATAACCCCGCAAGTCCGGTAGGAGGGGGAGAGATGCCATTAGTCTGATATTTAAAAGGCTAGAGATTTTTTGAGTGAAAATTAGATGATATTGGTAATAATTGTATCAGTTTTGTTCTGTCCTCCTATCTCACGTTCTTGTTGAAATGTGCTGTTAACAAGGCTTTGAATCGACCATACTTTACTAGACAGTTGTTCAAATTAAGATATCCAATTTTCTACAAGTAGCCCTTTAACCCGATGAAACTCTCGTTCGTTGTTAGTAACAACGGTCAACCCTAAGCTACGCGCATGGCCCGCGATATGTAGGTCATTTACACCAATCATTTGGCCGGACTTTTCCAAATTGGCTCTAATTGAACCATAATGTTGCGCCGCATTATTGCCATACTCAAGAACTTCAAGCCTAGAGCAAAAATCTTCTACTTGTCTGGTATTATGTTCAACTTTTTGGCTTTTCTCACATCCATGTAAAAGTTCAGCTAATGTAATTGATGAAATAGCCATTCTGCCCGCTGAATCATTGAATTTTGATAAAACTTCCAAAGGACGATTCTTGATCACATAAATACAAATATTAGTGTCTAGTAGGTACTTAATCATCAAAACTTTCTCGAGCAGTTTGTTCTTGGCTCGCCCTTTCATTCATAAAATCACCTGTTACTGAATTGCTTGATTCAAAAAAGCTATCCCAAGTATTTTCAATAGGGCTTAATACTCTTTCCTTACCTACAACTCGAACATTGACTGCTTTAACAGATTCTTCAAATCGTGCTTCTGCGGGCATCCTAACTGCTTGAGAGCGGTTATTCATAAAAATTTTAGCTGTCGTCATTTTTACACCCCTTAGTTGGTATATAGCATTACTATATACATAAAGTTGGTATATAGCAAAGGCATATACCAAGCGATGTTGTACATGCTTTGGCGTATTGAGAACATGCCTATAGCCAACTAGAAAAACCTTGTGTGTTTCATCGTATTTATCGGAAGCTTAACGCATTATAAACTTTCCAGCGTTCTATGTTTTGCTTAGTTTTTATAAACGAAAAATTTACATTGCTTTCTTTCAAGAAGAAGCAAGTTTCACGTTAAATGATCATGAAATGCCTAAAGACAAAAGGTACAGCGTAAGTAAAGCAGACTGCATAATTTGGAAGAGTAATCCTCACATGTTAAATAAATGGAAAATCTTTCATTTAAATGCAAAGAGAATAGCTTGAGAGTAATCAACGAGTGACTTGTGCTCGATAAAAATTGCCTTTAACCTGCTACGCCTGCTTCATCTTTGAAGTAGGTAACTAGTGCATTTTTATGAGGCATACTACTTACTATGGCACCACGTTCTTTCGCTTTTTTAAGCGAATTGAATTCACTAATTAGACCTGCAGTAAACTACACCAATGGTGTAGGCGCTATGCTGTGGTTGGCTAATATGGTGCTGTTGCTGAATGTTGCGCTAGTTATTAGTGGCACCATGGCCGACGCTACAGAGTTTGTCAGTGCATTTAATGAAAGCTTGGTTTTCGAGCCTTTCGTTATTGCACTTGCTAATCACACGCTTTCACAATTTATCGTTCCCACTATCGCGTTGGTATTAGTCGGTTTATTGGTTAAAGCCACGGCTATAGCAAAGGCGCAAATAACAAAACAGCGCCAGCCTATCCCTTACCTTTGCCCTACACTTCCTCAGCCTTTTGTTCAAACGGTTGGCAGCCGAGCGCCCCCGTTTTTTAGTTAAACGTCTCCGATTTATTAGACACCATGAGTGCTGCGCTTTAAGCGTAATAACGCCACTTTTGGTGCGTTTTTCGATGCTGTAAACCCGTAGTTCCTTCCCGAACTGCTCAGTCATCGCCGTTTAACTTGTGGGTTATAGGAACTTGTTTTGTCTATTCGTAACCTTTTTACTTTGATTGTTGCTGGTGCTGGGCTTACGTTAGCCGGTTGCAGCGGTGGCGTGCTTGACCCGAAAGGGCAAGTGGGCATGGATGAAAAGAATCTTATTATTCTTTGTACCATTCTGATGCTGATTGTTGTTGTTCCCGTTATTGTGCTTACGCTTTACTTTGCGTGGAAATATCGTGCTAGCCGCGACTTTGAAATTTACACCCCTAAATGGGCACACTCAACGAAGATAGAAGCCATTGTATGGTCTATTCCAATCTTAATTGTCATTTCATTAAGCGTAATAACATGGCGCTCGACACATGCGCTCGACCCCTATTCGCCTCTAGAAGGCAAAGGAGAACACCTTACTGTTGAGGTGGTATCGCTCAACTGGAAATGGCTGTTTATTTACCCTGAACAAGGTATTGCAACGGTCAATGAATTGGTGTTTCCCGCTAATAAACCTGTGGCGTTTAAAATCACTTCTGAAAGCACTATGAATTCGTTTTTCATTCCTCAGTTAGGAAGTCAGATTTATTCCATGGCTGGTATGGAAACTAAGCTTCACCTTATCGCAGACGAGCCTGGTACGTATAAAGGTATTTCGTCAAACTACAGTGGAGCGGGCTTTACGGGAATGAAATTCAACGCTATCGCCACACCTACCGAGGGCGACTTTAACGATTGGGTTGCAAGCGTAAAGCAAGCACAAACACCGTTAACTTCGGCTTCTTATGAGCAGCTAGCCAAACCAAGTGAAAACAATCCTGTGACTTACTACAGCAACGTTAGTGAAGGCCTTTTTCACGACATCGTGATGAAGTACATGAAAGATCACGGATCTATGGATTTCTACAGCAAGCCAGAAAATGCCGCAACTGGCGAGCATCACACAATGCCTCAAATGCAACACCGTCATCATCAAGAGGATGCACAATAATCATGTCTTTTTTAGGTAAATTATCTATAGAGGCCGTGCCCTATCACGAGCCCATTATCATGGTGACACTTGCCGTAGTGGCACTGCTTGGTGTGGCTATAGCCATCGCAATCACCAAACACAAACAGTGGGGTACCCTGTGGTTTGACTGGATCACGTCTGTCGACCACAAACGTCTTGGCATTATGTACATTGTGCTAGCTATGATCATGCTGCTGCGCGGCTTTGCCGATGCCATTATGATGCGTACTCAGCTTGCAATGGCAACAAATGGTGCGCCCGGCTATCTACCGCCAGAGCACTACGACCAAATCTTCACAGCTCATGGCGTTATCATGATCATATTCATGGCGATGCCGTTCATGATTGGCTTGATGAACATCATTTTGCCTCTGCAAATTGGTGCTCGTGATGTGGCGTTTCCTTTTTTAAATAACTTAAGTTTTTGGCTAACCGCAGGTGGCGCAATTCTGGTGAATGTGTCTTTAGGGTTAGGTGAATTCGCAAAAACAGGGTGGGTTGCTTATCCGCCGCTAGCCGGGTTGGAGTTTAGTCCCGGCGTTGGCGTCGACTATTACATATGGGCCCTGCAGATATCCGGGCTCGGCACCCTGTTAACTGCCGTAAACTTCTTAGTTACCGTGTTTAAAATGCGTGCACCAGGCATGAAGTTAATGCAAATGCCTATTTTCACCTGGACCTGTACGTGGGCGAATATACTGATTGCGGCGTCGTTCCCTATTCTTACCGCTGTGTTGGCTATGCTAACCCTAGACCGCTATATGGACTTCCACTTTTTCACGAATGAAGCCGGCGGTAACTCTATGATGTATATCAACCTGTTTTGGGCGTGGGGACACCCTGAAGTTTATATTCTGGTACTGCCTGCATTTGGTATTTTCTCAGAGGTTATATCGACGTTTACCGCTAAACGTTTGTTTGGCTACAAGTCGATGGTTTACGCATCGGGCGCCATTGCCATTCTAGGCTTTATTGTGTGGCTGCATCACTTCTTTACCATGGGGTCGAGCGCCAATGTGAATGCTTTCTTCGGCATTATGACCATGGTTATTGCTATACCCACGGGTGTGAAACTATTTAACTGGCTGTTTACCATGTATCGAGGCCGTCTTGTACTAAGTGTGCCCGTGCTATGGACGTTAGGTTTTATGGTGACTTTCACCATTGGCGGTATGACAGGGGTATTACTTGCCATTCCTGGTGCTGACTACGTACTGCACAATAGCTTATTCCTTATTGCCCATTTTCATAACACCATTATTGGCGGCGCGGTGTTTGGCTACCTGGCGGGCTTTGCTTTTTGGTTCCCGAAAGCCATGGGCTTTAAGCTTGACGAAAAAACCGGAAAAGCAGCCTTTTGGTGCTGGCAAATTGGTTTCCTTTTGGCGTTCATGCCCCTTTATGTGCTTGGCTTCTTGGGTATGACACGCCGCTTAAATCACACAAACAATCCTGACTGGAATATCTGGTTATACATTGCTGCATTTGGTGCGTTTGTTATAGCAATTGGCATTTTCTTCCAGCTACTACAGCTGTTTGTAAGCTTTAAAAACAGAGAAAAGCTCAACGACACAACCGGCGATCCGTGGAATGGTCACACGCTAGAGTGGTCAACAGCGTCACCACCTCAGTTCTATAACTTTGCCAACATACCGCATGTGAAAGACATCGATGCATGGACGGATATGAAAGAACGGGGCGAGTCGTATCAACGCCCAGAGAAATACACACCTATACATATGCCCAAAAACACCTCAGCAGGTGTGTTTATGAGTATGAGTTTTACCGTTATGGGTTTCGCCCTTATTTGGCATATCTGGTGGCTAGCTATTGCTGGTTTAGTCGCAGGAATAGGGGTGTTTATAAAACGTTGTTATACCTCGGATGTTGATTACTACGTGCAGGTAGATGAGGTTGAACGAGTTGAAGCTACGCACCTAAGTGCTAATACAGTGGGAGGTCGCTCATGAGTACTATTGCATCATCAAATACAGCGCCAATGCCACATGAGCATGCACACGAAGAACACCATGAGAACAACACGGTGTTTGGTTTCTGGTTGTATTTAATGACCGACTGTTTGTTGTTTGCATCTTTTTTTGCTACCTACGCGGTGCTCTTCATGAACACGGCAGGGGGCGTGTCTGGCAAAGATATTTTTGAACTCAACTTTGTGGCTGTGGAAACCGCCGCGTTGCTTCTAAGCAGTATCACCTTTGGCTTCGCCATGATTTGCGCTCACCGACAAAATAAGTCAGGTGCACTTACTTGGCTGGCAGTGACATGGGCACTGGGAGCGTGTTTTATCGGTATGGAAGTATACGAGTTCCATCACCTTATTGTGCATGGTAACGGGCCGCAGCAAAGTGCGTTTTTAACGGCGTTTTTCTCGTTAGTTGGGCTGCACGGACTGCACGTTACAGCAGGTCTTATTTGGATGACCATCATGTTTATTGAAGTAACCCGCCGAGGTTTAGGTGAGCAAACGGTTACCCGATTAAGCTGCTTAAGTCTGTTTTGGCACTTCCTCGATATCGTGTGGATATGTGTATTTACCGTAGTGTACTTAATGGGGGCAATGTAATGGCGTTACACGATGCAAAATTAGCTTCAAATACGGACGGTCATGCTTCATCGACCCACAATAGTGATGACGCACATGGCGATGTGAAGTCTTATATTATTGGTTTCATTTTATCTGTGGTACTTACCGCTATTCCGTTTACTTTGGTGATGAATGGTGATTTTTCTAAAGTCACCACCATTTGGAGCGTGGTTACCCTGGGCTTAGTTCAAATTTGGGTGCATCTTAAATATTTCCTGCACCTTAACTTTGTAACCGAGGAAGGCAGAGCCAATACGTTCTCCTTTCTATTCAGTGCGCTCATTATTTTCATGGTGGTAGGGTTATCCGTTTGGATCATCTACGAATCGAACGCCATGATGATGTATTAGCAAATCTCTGTGTATACGTTGTCTAGCCTGACGATCATGTCAGGCTTTTCAATGTGTTTACTTCATCGCGGTCAGTACGTTAGGCCCTCATGTTTCGCCCTTCTATTGGTGCAACCTATTGGGGAGCAACATTGGGACTTCTCAGTACACCTTGATACGCGCCTAAATGAGCGCATTCTAATTTTGGATTTTACCCATGACCTCTACTTATAAACGTTACCTGTCAGTCACTAAGCCCGGCATCATAATGGGCAATGCTATTTCAGTAACGGGCGGTTTCTTGCTAGCGTCCCGTGGCGAAATAGATTATTGGTTGCTGCTTGCCACGCTTATCGGTTTGTCGCTGGTGGTGGCGTCGGGGTGCGTAATTAACAACTGCATTGACCGAGACATAGACGGAAAAATGCAGCGCACCGCAAATCGGGTTACGGTGACAGGCGAGTTGCCATTACTTACTGCGATGTTGCACGGTGCAGTGCTAGGCATCGCCGGGTTTGGTTTGTTAGCACTTTACACCAACTTTACCGCCGTATTTTTTGCCGCCTTTGGCTACGTTATTTATGTGGGTGTGTACAGCCTGTATATGAAGCGGAACTCGGTATATGGCACGTTTGTAGGCAGTCTTTCCGGTGCTGTTCCACCTGTAGTTGGTTATTGCGCGGCGAGCGGTCAATTTGATACGGCCGCAGCTATTTTGCTGGGAATGTTCAGTATTTGGCAAATGCCCCATTCTTACGCCATCGCTATCTTTAGGTATAACGACTACAAGGCGGCGGATATTCCCGTATTGCCTGTATCGCAAGGTATTGCGAAAGCAAAACGCCATATTGTTCTTCATATTGCATTATTTGCTTTAGTAGTAATGCTGCTTCCGCTTAGCGGTTATACGGGCATTGGCTTTTTAACGGTTGCTTTCGCAACTAGCCTTTGGTGGTTATTAATGGCACTGCGCGGGTACAGACCCGACATCAACGTAGAGGGCTGGGCAAAACGAGTATTTGGTTTTTCCATTGTGAATATAACGCTGTTATCTGTTGCTATGTCAGTGGACTACCACACGTCAGTGAACAGTTTGTTTGCGATAGCTTTGTAGTGCTAAAGAGCGCTTTTAGCTTACGCATAGGGATGCTCTCGTTTATAATTTCCACCTATTCATCACATGCAAATAGGCAGCACCATGGCAATGGCATCCGCACTTCACATTTTGGTAAAAACAGAGAAAGAAGCGCTTTCTATTTTAGAGCAGCTTAAAAAGGGCAAGGACTTTGCTACCATGGCGAAGCGTTATTCTAAATGTCCGTCGGGTAAGCGGGGCGGCGATCTTGGTGAATTTCGTAGGGGCCAAATGGTGAAAGCCTTCGACGATGTGGTGTTTAAAAAAGAGGTGCTTAAAGTACACGGGCCAGTGAAAACACGCTTCGGCTTCCACCTTATTAAAACGCTCTATCGTAGTAATTAAAACCGTGTTGTCCAAACCGAAAGCCGCTAACGCCGAACCAAGCCCGGCGCTTTCAACAAACTTTCAAAGTAGGGTTGGCTAATTACCTTACTAGTTTCCCGGTTCCCATTTTTCACCGCATACTGAATTTTGGGTAAATACCGCGTAAGGGCTGTTGGTGTCGTGAAGTGAATTGCGCAGTGCGGCACCGTGATCTACCGTAATAAATGGCGTATCAGGTGCCTTGCCTTGTTCATCAAGCATAAAATAGTCGCTTGTGTAGCTAGTTAGCTTCATACGGTTTTCATAACCCATATCGCTTAAGCGTACCCTGGTGATAGCTTTAAATTTAGCGTTGGGATTTGAAAGCCCCACAATTTTCTTAAAAAAGTAGCCTTTATCTGATTGGAGCTGCGAAAAGCCGTTTAAGGCGTTAATTAAGGTTTTCAAATCTACGGCTTCGCGCTGCAGCATGAAGTCGTGCTGGATGGCGTTGCCATCTTTTCTACGGCTGTCTTTCGAGGGAGTTTTGCCGGCGGTATAAGCCTGCTCTGATTCCAATGATGAAAGGTACTCTTGTCCTGCTTCTGCATAGTTAACTAGTGCGCTTGTGTTCATATTTACGTAGTAGTCGCTTATCCCAGCTGGTACAACTTCAAACAGCATGACATCAGGGGTAACTGCGCCGCGTTCCTCAGGCGTTTGAGGGCCCTTCGCTTCACATTTATCAGAAATGAAATAGTAATATTGGCCAGCCTCAATGGCGAAAGCTGCATTGGGCAGCACCGCGCAGGTGGCCAAGAACATTAGCCTGGAAGTGGACTGTTTAAATGCTGTTATAGCACTGCCTATTTGCATATCAAAACGCCTTATTGTTTGATGCATTTATATTTGAGGCGTCATTGTAAGGGCTTAAATAACAAAGGGCGAGAAAACGAGTTAAAAATGACGTTGGCTATTTTTTTGCGTTGTCTGTGCTTTCTAACCTTTCAATCTCTTTCCAAAGTGTCTCAGACTCAGCCGTTAGCAGCGAATACGTTTTGATATCGCCATTTCGTTGTGCATGCATGGCTTTTTCTAATAAGGCATCGTATTGCTTGCGCATTTTTTTCGTTGGGTTGTTTTTGAAAAGTCCAAACATGTCGAATGTCTCTTTGCTGTGGTCAGCGCTATAACGCTGCGAGGTTATGTTTCGATCACTAACCTTGATTAACAAACTTTCATAAACCCGATTCGAGCTTTCACTTTTTTACCGCGCCATTGTTCGCTTAGAAGATTTTACAAAGTGCTCTTACAGCATTCTTAAAGCAACGTTCAAAGTTTACTTTTGTGCAAAAAATGAACGCATTTTTATTTATTCATATGGTGAATGAATATTCATTGGTCGCATTTGTTAACTGTATGCCACTTCTTTATTCGTATTAGTTATTAGTCGTAAGGAAAATGTAGTAGTTAAGAATAAGTGATTAGCGTACTTTTGCTCTCTATTCGCCTAAAAATAAAGCGGTGCTGTACTAACCGGCTATCAAAAGAACAGGGCGGGTAATTAAAAATTGAATGTAATTTAGCCAGAGAATGCCAAGCATAAGCGAATTAAATGGTTATGTTGCATTTGGACAGTGTCATTCTCAAGTTGCCGAAAAGTGAGGAGGTGTGTGTGAAAATCATAATATTAAATGAAGCAAAAACGCCAGATCCCCTAAATAATGTGGAGAAGCGCTGTGCTGCTACGCCAAGCAGTGCACAGCGTCTGGTGAAGAAAGGCGCGACTTTATTGCTCGAAACCGGTGCAGGAAAGGGGGCGGGTTATTCAGATAAAGAATATCAGGACGCAGGCGTAACAATCATTAATGATGTAGATGAAGCATTATCAACAGCAGATATGCTGGTGGCGGTGAATAAACCCACCGATGCGCAGCTAGCGTTGATGAAAAAAGGGGCCATTGTGGTAGGCCATCTTGACCCTTTCTTTCAGCAACCGCTTATTGAATCTATTGCCTCAAAAGGGCTAACCGCAATTTCTGTAGAGATGATCCCCCGCTCTTCTCGCGCACAAAAAATGGATGCCTTGAGCTCTCAAGCCAGTCTTGCAGGTTACGTAATGGTGATGCAGGCCGCTAATCAGTTGCCATCAATACTCCCAATGATGATGACTCCTTCAGGCACCATAAAACCAGCAAAGGTATTTATTATTGGCGCAGGTGTAGCGGGCCTTCAGGCCATTGCAACGGCGAAACGCTTAGGGGCAAACGTGCTTGCTTACGACACCCGTGCGGTAGTGGCAGAGCAAGTAGAGTCACTAGGTGGCAAATTCCTTAAGATCGACATTGGGGAAACAGGCCAAACGAAGGACGGTTACGCAAAAGAACTGACCGAAGAACAAAAAGCGAAGCAGCAAGAAGCCCAGCGTGACGCGATTGCCGACTCTGACATTGTTATAACTACTGCTCAACTATTTGGTCGCAAACCACCAGTGCTTATCTCAAAAGATACATTAGCACTCATGAAACCGGGCAGTGTGGTTGTAGATATGGCCGCAACATCAGGTGGTAATGTTGAAGGTTCGGTTGCTGGCGAAACCGTTGAAGTTAGTGGTGTAAAAGTAATCGGCAACGGCAACTGGAGTCAGTTTGTTGCGAGAGCCGCCACCGATATGTACGCCAATAACATCTATAACCTTGTGGATGAGTTCTTTGATGATGTAACCAAAACTTTTGGGCTGAATCTGGAAGACGACATTCTAGCTGGCTGTGTAATTACCCACGACGGCAACATAACCAACGACATGCTTAACAACGCATACAAAGGAGCCTAATCATGGAAATCATTTACCTACTTTTCATCGTGCTACTGGCTGCTTTCTTGGGTTTTGAGTTAATTCGAAAAGTCCCAGCAACCTTACATACACCCTTAATGTCAGGCTCTAACGCGATATCGGGCATTACGTTAGTGGGAGCATTGGTAGCCTCGGGTAGCGACAACAATTTGCTAACGACCATTCTTGGAACCGCAGCTGTGGCGCTGGCCAGCATCAACGTGGTGGGTGGTTATCTCGTTACTGATCGCATGCTTGGCATGTTCAAGAAAAAAGATAAATAAGGAGTACGCAAGTGAGTGATATCGTAACCGTAATAAACCTTGCGTACGTAGTAGCTGCGGCACTATTTATACTAGGACTTAAGTTACTTAGCCATCCAGATACCGCGAAAAAAGGTAACTTTATTTCTGCCATTGGTATGCTGGTTGCTGTCGTCGTCACCCTGCTTGACCAGCAGATTATTAGCTATCATTACATCCTGCTAGGTTTTGTTATTGGTGGCGCCTTTGGTGCGTGGAAAGCCAAGACCGTTGAAATGACGGCAATGCCAGAAATGGTGTCTTTGTTTAACGGCTTTGGTGGGGCAGCGTCATTGCTTCTGGGTTGGGCAACATTAGCCGGAATGAGCCTAATAACACTTAAAACCGAAAGTGCATTTACTTTTATCACCCTGTTTTTCACAATTTTAGTTGGGGGAATTACGTTCTCTGGCTCGGTGGTAGCCTGGGGTAAGTTGTCAGGAAAAATGAGCTCTAAAGCGGTTATCTTCACGGGGCTTCGTGAACTAAGTATCTTGCACCTCATTGGCATGGTAGTGATTGGTTATTTCTTCACTACCGACCCAAGCAACCCTCTTTGGATTTACTGTGCAATCGCGTTGTCACTAAGCTTTGGCTTGTGGGCTACTATTTCAATTGGTGGTGCGGATATGCCAGTGGTTATCGCGTTATTAAACAGCTACTCGGGCGTTGCCGCGTCTGCTGCAGGTCTCGCTACTGGTAACACAATATTGATTGTTACTGGGCTGCTGGTTGGGGCTTCAGGCTTAATTCTTACCAATATTATGTGTAAGGCAATGAACCGTTCACTGATGAATGTGCTGTTGTCTGGCTTTGCCAAGCCGGTAGAAGCTGGCGAAAAAATAGAAGGTGAGATTAAAGTATTAGCCGCGCAAGATGCATTTTATGTATTAGAGGCCGCGCAAGCCGTACTGGTTGTGCCGGGTTACGGAATGGCGGTTGCGCAAGCGCAGCATGCTGTACGTGAGCTTCAGACGCTATTAGAAGAAAACGGCTGTACGGTTGATTATGCTATTCACGCGGTAGCAGGGCGTATGCCGGGTCACATGAACGTATTATTGGCAGAAGCCGACGTGCCTTATGACCAGCTATACGAAATGGATGACGTTAACCCGCGTATGGAAAACTATGATGTGGTTATCGTTATCGGCGCGAACGACGTGGTCAACCCAGCGGCCAAAGAAATGAAGGGCAGCCCTATTTACGGTATGCCAGTTATCGAAGCCCATCGTGCTAAAACCGTCTTTGTACTTAAACGCTCGGCTAATGCTGGCTTTGCAGGTGTAGACAACCCGCTGTTTTTTAAAGATAACACACGCATGGTGCTAGGTGATGCTAAGGACACCATCAACAGTATTATTCGTGAGTTCGGCGACGACTAATACGATGTCTATTCTCTTATAGGCAACCACTAAAAGGCCTGCGTATACGCAGGCCTTTTGTTTAAAGGTATAAAACCTGATTACAATGTACTACAACTTTAGTTGTGATTAACGGGATTCGGTTTTAGTATGTGAAGGCTATAGAAGTTGAATTCACTATTCATATAGTCATAGAGATGTACGAATAAATGTCTACGACCCCTTTTCATATTGAGCCGTTTAGAAATTGTATCTTGGTCACGCTTCGTGGCAAGTGGGATATGTCTACCAACATTCAGTATCTCGCTAAACTTTCTGACTGCTTGAAAACCCGTAAAGGTAGACCCTTCCACCTATTTGTAGACATGCGCGGTTGGCAAGTTCCCAATTCCGATACCTTCAATCAAATAAAAGCACCTATAAAGTTAGATCGGCGAAGTCAACTTAGTGAGACCTGGTTGGAAGATGACGAGACTGATGTTGAACATATCGCGCAGAAGTTTTTTAAATCGCCGCAAATTAATCTGGGATTTGAGCTTGAGCGTACTCAGAACATCTCGGAGTTTATAGCGCATTGTGAAGAAAAAGCAGACAAAATAGTTATAGACTATGTTCGAACATGGATAGGCACATAAAAGTTAGCGTTCGATAAACAAAATTAGTCGCGACAATAGATATTTTACATCGCAACAATACTCGCGTTCAGCCTTGTGTTGTCTATAATACGCGGCTTATTTTCGCACTTACTTTGCTAGGTATAAACCTAGCCCACTTACACATAGGTGAATAAATTGTCAGATTGGAGCATCGAAGAAGCGGAGCGCGTCTATGGCGTGTCTCAATGGGGTGGTGGCTATTTTCAAATTGGTGAAAATGGCAATGTCCATATTACCCCTGTTCCTGAAGATCCTAGCATTCGAATCGACTTTAATTCGGTAATAGAAGATATCCGCAAAGAGGGCGTACAGTTCCCTGTTGTTGTGCGTTTCCACGACATTTTGCGCTCGCAAGTTGCTGGTTTGAACAAAGCTTTCAGAAGCTCAATCGAAGAAGCCGAATATAAAGGCCAGTACCAAGGTGTGTATCCGGTAAAAGTTAACCAAATGCGTGAAGTGGTTGAAGAAATTGTTGATGCAGGTAAGCCTTACAATTACGGCTTAGAGGCAGGTTCGAAAGCTGAGCTGCTAACTGTGTTAGCCATGAATACCAATGAAGAATCGCTGACTATTTTAAATGGTTATAAAGACGACGAAGTTATGCGTCTTGCGCTGTTAGGCAGAAAGCTGGGACGCCGCGTTGTGGTAGTGGTTGAAAAGTACACTGAGCTTCTTCTTCTTGTGAAAATAGCGAAAGAGTTGGAAATTGACCCTATCATCGGTGTGCGCTCTAAAATGACGGTGAAAGGTCGTGGTAAGTGGGAAAGCTCCGGTGGCGAACGTGCGAAATTCGGCTTAACCATTACTGAGATAATTAACGCAGCTCGCTACCTTGAAGAGCAAGGTATGGCGCACTGCTTGAAGCTACTTCATTTCCATATTGGCAGCCAGTTAACTGACATTCGTGCAGTTAAAGAAGCCGTAACTGAGGGGGCGCGTATTTATGCCGATCTTCATAAAATGGGCTTCGCGCTAGACTATGTTGATGTAGGCGGTGGTCTTGGTATCGACTACGACGGCAGTAACTCAACCAATGAGTCTTCGCGTAACTACAGCATGCAAGAATATGTTGCTGACGTTGTCTATGGCATGAAGGAAATGTGCGACCTTGAAGGCGTACCGCATCCTCATCTTGTAAGTGAAAGCGGGCGTGCGATCACCGCTCACCACAGCTGCGTTATCACAGAAATTGTGGGCGAGATTAAGTCCAATGCATCGCACATGGACACTTCGGCAAAAGAAGGCGAGCACTTCTTTTTGAAAAACATGCGTGAACTTGCCGATACGTTTGATGAACAAACCAATATGCACGAGATTTACAACGATGCTTCTCAGTATAAAGAGCAAGCGCTCGATGCATTTAAGCTGCGCGTACTTACGTTAGAAGAGTTAGGCAAAATAGAAACTCTTTACTGGGATATCATGGGTCGCTTACAAAAGTGGTATCGCAACGAAGAATATGTACCAGAAGAGCTACAAGAGCTAGACTACAGCTTGTCGTCTCAGTATCTATGTAATTTCTCTGTGTTTCAGTCGGCTGCAGATACGTGGGCTATCGACCAGCTTCTGCCAGTAGTGCCACTTATACGCATGAACGAAGAACCCACGGTTAATTGCTCGCTAGTGGATATAACCTGTGATAGCGACGGGAAAATTGACCAGTTTACTATTGGTCGTGAGATCACTGATGTACTGCCTATGCACCCACTTAAGAAAGACGAGCCTTACTATATTGGTTTGTTTTTAACTGGCGCATATCAAGACGTAATGGGTGATATGCACAACCTATTTGGCCGTTTAAATGAAGTGCATATTTACAGCTACGATGACGATCCGGAAGATTTCTATATTGAAGAAGTGGTGAAAGGTTCGTCGGTAGAAGATGTGCTCAACGTTATGCAATATAACCCGCGTGCAATGGCATCTGATGTTAAGCGCATGATAGACAAGCACGTGTGGGACGGGAACTTAAACCCTCGTGAGGGTGTTCGCTGGACTGATTTCTACGAGAAGTGCTTAGCGGGTTACACTTACCTTAAGCAATAAGGTGCGATAGTGAATAATCTAGAGCCTGCTATTTCTTAATATATAAATATCACTTAAGTTTCTCAGGTTCATAAAGCCGATGCCGCTACTACTTAGCTGCGTCGGCTTTTTTCAAATAGCGCTTCCAAAGTTCCGCTGTTGTAGAGTTAATCATGTTCGACTCTGCGTTCATCAGCATCACATAGCCTACTTTCCTCTCGGGCATAAACGCCACGTCGGCGCGATAGCCTTTTACCCAGCCGCCATGATAGTTAAGCTGCACGCCATTTAAGTCATAAATACGCCAACCCAAACCATAATGCGCATCGTCTATCATCCCGCGCCAGCCCCTGCGGTAGGTTTCACGCTTGGTTCTGACGCGTTTTGTTGTGACATAATCTACCATTTCATCAGAAATCACCGTTGGGAATTCGCCAAGTAGCGCCTGCAAATAAATGGTCATATCTGAAATGCTGGCATTTACACCTGCAGCGGGAGAAAAGCGGTAGTAGTTGCTTTCAACTTTGCCTTCACGCCATTTATTTCTAGCAATAGCGATGTGTGGTTGTGCCCATGACTGTGATGCAAGCAACCCACCTTTACCGACGCTGGCGGTCTTCATGCCTAATGGCGAGAAAAGGTTTGCCTGAAGCTGGCGTGAGTACGAGGTATTATTGTTGCTAAAGTAGTACTCTAACGCCCCGAAAAGTGCATTTTGATAGGTGTAACATTCGCCAGGTGCACACAAGGGCTCAAGCTCACCAAGGGATTTTAATACGCGCTCTAACGAATAGTCGGCTTCAATCAGGTTGTCGTAGGCGTTTGGCATAAAGCCACTGGATTGCCCTACAATATGTTGCAGCTGCAGCGCGCCCATTCCTTTTCCTGTAAAAGGAATGTCGGGCAATAAAGTAGAGATAGGGGTCTCCCAGCTAAGCTGATTTTTCTCTACAAGCTTGGCAGATAGAAGGGCAGTGAAGGTTTTTGAAACAGAGGCTAGCCTGAATACTGTATCTTCGGTAACGCTCTTCCCGCCTTTTTTACGGGTTTTTCCGTAAACGTAAACCCGCGGCGCTTTTCCCTGTTCGTAAAACACAAATGCATAACCAGGGACATTGTATTTTAACGCTTCTTTTTTAACGTGTTTTGCGTAGTCATCTAACCAATCTGCAGAAGCACTTTGCGTTATGACCATGAGTGTTGCAAATAGCCATAGTGGAGCCAGGCTCAGTAGTGAGAAGCGCGAAGAGTTCAGCATATAGTCAGCTCATTGTGCCTGTGACTTCAATGTTACTTCACAGGGCGTTCATTATTATTATCTCGTTATTATGCGTTTAGCCGCATCAATGATCAAATGTCGCTAATTATACTCACTGATACTACCCCTGATTTTATAGAGTACCGATTTTGTCGCACTTAAAAATAAAGACACGATACACTATGCTCTGGTAACGATTTAAGGGCGAGCGCTGCATACTTATGTTAGATAACGATGTTGTGCAAGATGAAGAGGCTTCAGAAAGCGAAGGGTTAGGTCAGTCTGTGTTCTCCAAGGCGAGGCTTAGCAGAGATCCGCGGTTTGACGGTCGATTTTTCGTTGCAGTAAAAACCACGGGCATTTTTTGCAGACCGATTTGCCCAGCGCGCTTGCCTAAAGAAGAGAATGTTACTTATTTCGAACATGCGACTCAGGCTATGGCGCAAGGCTATCGTCCTTGTTTTCGGTGTCGACCCGACAGCGCGCCTCGTTCTGCGGCTTGGAAAGGCGTGGGCGCATCAGTAAGTCGAGCGCTATCGCTATTATCTGCCATTCCTATAGAGAGTGTGGCAGATATTGCCTGCCGGTTAGGAATAAGTGAACGCTACCTAAATAAGCTGGTCGTTAATGCGGTAGGCATATCGCCTAAACAGTTTCAAAATATGCAGCGCGCTTTGTTTGCAAAACAGCTTATTCAACAAACTTCTTTGCCTATGACGGATGTATCTGTAACCGCAGGTTATCAGTCGCTTAGGCAATTGCAGCGAGCTGTAGAACAATATTGCGGAACCTCGCCGACACAGCTAAGAAAAAAACAAGGCGCTGAACAAAAGTCCATATCCCTGTTTCTTGCTTATCGCCCTCCGTATAACTGGCCCTATGTACGTGATTTTTTAGCTGCGCGCGCCATTGAGGGAATGGAGCTAGTTACAGAAAACAGTTATCAGCGTTACTTTTCAAGTCATTCCAGTGCTGGTGTCTTCAAAGCAGAACATGATCACGCGCGCAACGGCTTCAATGTTCACATTGATATGGCGGATTTACGCGCTCTTCATACCGTAATAGAAAACATCAAGCTGGTTCTAGACCTTCACGCCGACCCATTATTGATAGAACAAAGCTTAATGCACGCAGGGCTGTCACAAAAGCAGCTAACATCAGGTCTACGCCTTCCTAGCGCGTGCAGTGTATTTGAAAGCGGTTGCCGCGCTATTGTCGGGCAGCAAGTCAGTGTAAAAGCGGCTATTGGACAAGTAACGCTACTTGTACACCAGTTAGGTGAAAGGGTATCAAGCGTAATATCTTCACACGACTTTAATACCGAGGTAAGTGAGCGCTATAGTTTTCCGGCACCAGAAACTGTCGCGGACAATAACCTAGAGTTTTTGCGTATGCCTCAGGCGCGAAAAAACGCGTTGCGCAGCTTTGCACAATTATTTGTTGGCGATAGCATGCCAGCCCATGAAGATATACTTGCAATTAAGGGCGTGGGGCCCTGGACATTAGATTATTTAAAGATGCGTGGCGAGAGAAACCCAGATATTTATCTTGGGGGCGATTTAATTGTTCGTAAAGTGGCGCAGCAGTATCCGATTGAGCCTGATAAGGCCGCGCCATGGCGCAGCTATTTAACCCTTCAGCTTTGGCAACTTAGCAACCAGCAAAAAGAGTCTTAACCATGATATACACAGGTTTCGTAAATAGTGTACAAGGCCCAGTCAAAGTAGAAGCGACTGATGAGGGAGTAACGGCCATTGCGTTTTTAAGCTCAGATGAAGCTGAGCAATACAACGCTCTTGGTGATGAAGTTTACGCCCATACGCATTCATGCACTAACGCAATTACCGATGAAGGGTGTCGTCAGCTTAAGGCGTACTTCAATGGGCAGCTTCAGAAATTCGATTTACCGCTTATTCCTAAAGGCACCGTGTTTCAGAACCAAGTATGGCAGGCTTTACAGCAAGTAAAGTACGGTGAAACGGCCAGTTATTTAGATATTGCGAAGGCAATAGGCAACCCAAAAGCCGTTAGGGCCGTGGGTATGGCAAATGGTCGTAACCCTATTGCTATTGTCGTACCTTGCCATCGTATAATTGGCAGTAATAAAACCCTAACGGGATACGCGGGTGGTTTACCGCGTAAGCAGTATTTACTTAATTTAGAGGGAGCCCAGGGGGTGTTGTGGTCATAAAAAAATGGGTCATGAGAAAATGGTGATTAAAAAATGGCAATAAGAGACATTATTTCACTGTTGGTATTAGCAGGGATATGGGGCGGTTCGTTTATTTTTATGCGTGTTGCGGCACCAGAGTTTGGCATTTATGTGCTGGTGGCAATTCGTACCTTGCTAGCAACGGCAGTGCTATTTCCTCTGCTGTTATTGCGCGGCTCGATTAAAGATATTAAGCATCACTGGCTTGCCATAGCGTTAGTAGGGTTGGCAAACACCGCCGTCCCTTTTGTACTTTTTAATTACAGCAGTCTGCACTTAGAGGCAGGTGTTAACGCTATTTTGAATGCTACTGCACCCATGTTTGGGGCTATCGTTGCTTGGCTCTGGCTGGGCGATAGACTAACAAAGTCAGCAATTATTGGGCTTTTTGTTGGTTTTGTCGGCGTTACCGTTATTAGTCAGCAAAAGCTTGGCGAAGGCGATATTAGCTTCCTACCTATTTTAACTGCGCTTTTAGCTACTACAGGCTACGGAATTGCTGCGTGCATGATGAAAAAATGGCTACAAGGGGTTAAGCCTTTAGTTGTGGCCACAGGCAGTCAAGCTATGGCCAGCATTATGTTGGCACCTTTTGCACTTGCAACTCTGCCAGACACAATGCCAAGCGTTAATGCATGGGTAAACGCTGTGGCGCTAGCCGTCGGTGGTACCGGTATCGCGTATATCTTGTATTTCAAACTTATCGCCGATATTGGCCCGGCAAAGGCAATAACCGTCGCCTACTTAGTGCCGCTATTCGGTATTATTTGGGGCGTACTTTTCTTGCAGGAGCATTTGTCAGCTCAAACCATAGTGGGGGGCTTAATGATTTTGTTTGGTGTTGCGCTAACCACAGGCGTTCTCAAACGAAAACGCCTTAAAGTTAAACCTGCTTAAATCGAAGTTTGCTTGGGCTAGTCTATCAGCTGCATTCTTACTAAATTGCTGCCGTCGCGCTTAGCTTGATAAAGCGCGTCTTCAGCATACGCGGTTACTTCGTGCATAGCGCGAGTTGACGCAGTATATGAAATGCCAATAGAAGCGGTAATTACTACCTCGGGTAAATCTTGCAGAGGAGGAAGTGTAGCGATGCCATGGCGAAGGTTTTGCGCCATGTCAAATGCCACATGAGGGCCAGTGTGAGGCAATAGAATAATAAACTCAGCGCTACTCCATCTACCGACTACATCCTGTTCGCGCATGTTCTCAGCTAAGTAAGATACCACTTTATCTAGAATGTCATCACCCGCGTTACGTCCATGGGCGTCAACAATTTCTGAAAGTTCATCAACACTGACTAACATAATGCTTAGCGATTTGTGCTCGGCCAGTAGCGTTTTATAAATAAGCTGTAAATTATCCTTTTCAGGCAGACGGTTGCTGTGGCGTACCACTAAGTCTGGCTGCATATCTTTTCTGAAATAATACAGAAGATTGTAAATCAACAAGAACAGTGAGAATACAACAACAAGTAGTGTTACCACGCTAAAGATAAACGCTTGAGAAATTTCTGCTTGGCGGTCTTCTAGCGGGCTTAAAAGAAATACGGTCCACCCGAATTGATTCAGCTTAACTTCGGCAATAAGAAAGTCTTTTTGGTCGATAGTGACTAACTTATTATTCAAGGCTTGCTCGCTTTGAATAGTCATGGGGAGACTGGCATACCAAGGGAGCTCTGATAAGTTAGTAAAATCAGAATAAGAGGCAATAAGGCTTGGGTCTGAAGACAACATAATGTCACCCTCGCCATCTACAAATAAGAAGTCATAGCCGTATTCTTGTTTGTAGGTATCAAATACTTCAATAAAGCTGCGTAAGCTTTTTCCTACACCAAAAAAGCCTAAAAAGCGGCCATCTTCATCGTGAATTTTTATATCGATATAAAAATGCGTGTCCTCCCATTTGCCAATATCGGCAACGGCATCGACGGGGTAATCACGATATTTAAAGTACCAACTCACTTCACCTTCAATAAGGTTAATAATGCTGCCATCAGAATTGTATTGCTTTCTGTCTGCTTCGCTGGCTATAAAAAAAGACAATCCGAATTCATTTTCAAGACGATCCAATGTTTTGAAAACGGCTTCTTGATCTACAGTCTCTCCATCCATTAAGTCTACTAGTTCGGTAGAGTGGCCGAGTGCTTCAGAAATATGCAGTGGCTTAAGAAGTTGCTCGACGATAAGCGAAATAGCAGGCGACAATGACTGTTGCTGCGCTCGACTTTGTTCGGCAACGATTTTTGAAATACTGAAATGAACCAGTGTTACTATGGCGATAACCACTACCGCAAATAACACTAGAATACTTCTATGTAGTGTACGAAATGTGTTCACAGACTGCGCATGCTCCCTTGCCTGGCTGAACCTTACCTAGTTGACAAGTATACCTGTTGCAATAATGAACTACTAGGCGATTTATCTTAACTTAGACTAAATAACGAAGAGCGAAAGCGCAATGCAAAGTCGTCCGGTCAGAACTCGAAATGAAGATATCGCTGACATATTATTGTCCCTTAGTTACACTATGCTCCGTTTTTTCATTCTCTTTGCGAAATAAAGGAATTATATGGCTTTCTCAGTGGTTGTCTTAGCAGCGGGTAAAGGTACCCGTATGAAGTCGTCGTTGCCAAAGGTATTACATAAAGTGGGTGGCGTACCTATGGTGCAGCGAATTATCAACACCGTAAAATCACTGGGTGCGGATAATATTCATTTGGTCTACGGTCATGGCGGTGACCAGCTAAAGGAAACGATAGCTGAAGATAATTTAAATTGGTGCTTACAGGCCGAACAGTTAGGAACAGGCCACGCTGTTCAACAAGCAGCTCCTCATATTAAAGACGATGAAGATGTACTTGTTCTTGTTGGCGACGCACCACTTATTCGCGAAGAAACATTGAGCGCATTAAAAGCAGCGAAGGAAAGCTGTGACTTAGCCTTGTTGACCGTGAATTTAGAGGACCCAACAGGTATGGGCCGCATTATTCGCGAAAATGACAATATTACTGCGATAGTTGAGCACAAAGACGCTACAGAAGCACAGCGTGAAATTAAAGAAATCAATACCGGCATGATGATGATGTCTGGCAAAGATCTCAAACGTTGGCTGGGCGAGTTAAGCAACGACAATGCACAGGGCGAATATTACCTTACTGATGTTATTGCAATGGCTGCCGATGAAGGCAAGCGCATTCAGTCTGCTCAGCCGCAGTCGGCTGTAGAAGTGGAAGGCGTAAATAACCGTTTGCAGCTAGCTAACTTAGAGCGAGCGCTTCAACACCGACAAGCCGACGAGCTAATGACGAAAGGGGTTACCTTGTTGGATCCTGCTCGTTTCGATTTACGCGGCCAGCTAGAAACTGGTAATGACGTGATTATCGACGTTAATGTGATTATTGAAGGTAAGGTTACGATAGGCAGTAACGTTACTATTGGCGCTAACTGTATCCTGCGAAACTGTACCATTGCCGATAACGCCGTGATTGAAGCAAATTCTATTGTTGAAGAAGCCAGTGTTGGTGAAGCTTGTACAGTTGGCCCTTACGCAAGATTGCGCCCTGGTGCAGTAATGCAGAAAAATGCCAAAGTGGGTAATTTTGTAGAGATGAAGAAGGCCACGTTGGGTGAAGGTGCCAAAGCGAACCATCTAACCTATTTAGGCGATGCAGAAGTTGGTGCCAAAGCGAACATTGGCGCAGGTACAATTACCTGTAACTATGATGGCGTGAATAAGTCAAAAACCGTGATAGGCGAAAACGCTTTTATCGGCTCCAACTCATCACTTGTTGCGCCAGTGAACATTGGTAATGGCGCCACTGTGGGGGCAGGCTCAGTAATTACGTCAACAGTAGACGATAACGCACTAGCCGTTGCCCGTGGAAAACAGCGCAACATTCAAAATTGGCCGCGACCGACTAAGAAATAAAAGCAAAT
Source organism: Alteromonas sp. HB246098 (assembly GCF_054890645.1). Classification (NCBI taxonomy): domain Bacteria; kingdom Pseudomonadati; phylum Pseudomonadota; class Gammaproteobacteria; order Alteromonadales; family Alteromonadaceae; genus Alteromonas; species Alteromonas sp. HB246098. The sequence goes on from NZ_JBTZUG010000004.1 coordinate 248,862, forward strand.
CTTGGTAAAAGGCTGCTAACAGCACTTAAGCACTAGGGCTGGCAAATACAAACCGTTATTTGCTAGCCCAGTACCTTAGTCGTTTTACCAAAAAACTTTACCTGTGAAACGCACGACTGTTGTAAGCCTTTGGTGTAGGAGATTAAAGCAAACATCTAGCGCTAGGTTTTAGCGCAAGGTTCTAGCACTAGCATTTAGCGCGTCGTCGCAAGGTTAACTATTTTAGTTAACCTTCCCACTTCAAGTTTTTCAAATAATGGACCATCCGACATTTTCACTAACTATATTTGCTGATAGTGTGTGTTCACTTACCCTAAAATAACTAATTTCATGGAGCTGCTATGATATCTACCTTACTCGTCGGCTTTGGGTTTTCAGCCACTACGTTCCATTTACCATTTCTAAATTACCTTCCGCAGTTCTCGGTAGATGTGGTTATTTCATCAAAACCCGATGTGGTTAAGGCGCTCTTACCTGAAGCCGAAGTGTACAGCTCGTTAGAAGAAGCGTTAAAAATTCACGATGTAGACTTGGTGGTTATTACAACGCCGAACCATCTTCATTGTCCGCAAGCTAAATTGGCACTAGAGCACAGCTGCCATGTGTTGGTAGAAAAGCCATTCACACTGGATAGCGAAGAAGCAGAAGCGCTGGTAGCGCTTGCAAACGGCCAGAACAAACAGCTTTGTGTATATCAAAACAGGCGCTTTGATGGCGATTTTCTTACAATTAAAAAGCTTATCGACGACGGTGTAATAGGTGAGATTAAACGCTTGGAAAGCCGTTTTGATCGTTTTCGCCCAGTACCTCGTGATAGATGGCGTGAAAACGAAGGCCCCGGCAGCGGTATCTTCTGGGATTTAGGGCCGCATTTAATAGACCAAGCATTGCAGCTTTTTGGCAACCCGAAAGCCGTGTCTGCAAATATAATGACGTTACGTGAAAACGGGCAATCAAATGACACCTTTGATATCACGCTTCACTATTGCGATAAGGTTATAAAATTGGGTAGCTCGGCTTTTCAGGCGAGCGCAACCATGCGCTACGACCTACAAGGCACAAAAGGTAGCTTTCGAAAGTTTTATCTGGACCCACAAGAAAACCAATTACGAGCGGGATTGTCTTTTGACGATGCAAGCTGGGCAATAACCAGTGATAAAGAACATGGCGTGCTATCGGTGGTAAGCGAGAGTGGCGAGTTGCTGGAAGAAACTATCGAAACACGTAAGGGTGAATACCTAACGTTTTTCAATCGTCTTGCTCACGCCATTGAAGACGGTAAGTTCTCGCCAGCTAATGCAAGCACAGTCGTACCTGTTATCAAGGTCATTGAATTAGCTATACAAGCAAGTGAGCAGAAGCAAACGCTGTCGTTTAATTAAACAAACTCTCTTGATCAAAGTTTCAATTTAACTTACGATGCTTTCAATTTGTAATCTATAGCTTTCGTTTTGAAAGTTATGGGTTGTGAGAAGCGTATTATTTACGAAATACTCATGAAGCTAACGCGCCGGCGTGTTTGTACAGCAAGCTCCAAAAGCGCTGGCAAGCGCTAAAGTAATTCGTAAAGCCATTGAGGTTATATTGAAAAGTAGTCAATCAGTTGAACGGCGCCGCCAACAGATAGTGGCGTGGGTGAAAGAACACGGTCAGTCACAAGTTGAAGATTTGGCCGTGCGTTTTGCTACCTCTGAAGTCACCATAAGAAAAGATCTTGCTGCCCTTTCTCATCAAGGTTTGCTTATTCGCCAGTTTGGTGGCGCAGTGCCTGTGCCATCAATAGCCTTAGATACTCACTCTTCTCAATCCATCACTAATGAAGCTTACTCAAGCCAGACGGCTAGCCCAATAATTAAAGCAATTGGTCAGTGTGCGGCAGGTTTAGTTAAACCGGGCAATAAGATAGTTATAGATTGCGGCTCAACTACTGCCTCAGTCTTGCCTTACCTATCGGATATTGATGACTTAGTGGTAATGACCAATACGCTATCCACTGCCAATTATCTTACCCAAAGTGCTAAAGAGCCTACGGTATTGATGGTGGGAGGGACATGGGATGCCCAGTCTCAGTCGTTCCAAGGTGCAATGGCTGAACAGTTAGTTAGCGCCTATAGTTTTGACATTGCGTTTATTGGTGCAGCGGGCATTGATGTAAACAGAGGCACTACCACCTTTAACGAACTTATTGGTGTGACCCGGGCCATGGCCGAGGCTGCAACAAAGGTGGCGGTATTAGCCAGCTCAAAAAAATTAACGCATAAAATGCCTAACCTAGAGCTGAGCTGGAAAAACATTTCTGTTTTGATTACTGATGAAGGCATTAGTGATGAAGACAAACTTAATATTGAAAATCAGGGCGTGACCGTGCTTATTGCAGCGCCGAGTGGAGAATAATTATGTGTGGAATTGTTGGCGCTGTTGCTGAACGTAACGTGGTAGAAATTCTTCTAGAAGGATTAAAAAGACTAGAATATCGCGGCTATGATTCAGCTGGTGTAGCGCTGTTGCAAAACGACGGTACGCTTACCCGTATTCGTCGTACAGGTAAAGTACAAGAGCTGGCTGACGCAGTAGCAGCAGGCGAAGCCTTAGGTACTACAGGAATTGCACATACCCGATGGGCAACCCATGGTGGCGTAACTGAAGCGAATGCTCACCCGCACTTTTCAACCGAGCGCGTAGCCGTTGTTCACAACGGTATTATTGAAAACTACGTAAATCTAAAAGCTCAGCTAAAAGAAAAGGGCTACACCTTTACCAGCGACACTGACACTGAAACCATTGCTCATACTGTGCACGAAGAACTAAAGTCGGGCAAAGCTCTGCTTGAAGCAGTGCAAAGTGCGGTTAAAACTTTTCACGGCGCTTATGGCACCGTCATCATGGATAAAGAAGACCCAAGCCGCGTAGTGGTTGCACGCTCAGGCAGCCCGCTAGTTATAGGTTTAGGACTTGGCGAGAACTTTATTGCATCAGATCAAATGGCACTTCTGCCAGTGACACGCCGCTTTATCTTTTTAGAAGAAGGCGATGTAGCAGAGATTACGCGTCGCGACGTTAAGATCTTTGATAAAGACGGTAACGCCGTCGAGCGTGAAGTGATTGAGTCAAACGTAGAGCACGATGCGGGTGACAAAGCGGGTTATCGCCACTACATGCTTAAAGAAATACACGAACAGCCAACGGTTGTGCGCAACGCGCTTAAAGATCGTATTGATGAAAACGGTCTTACCGCAGACGTATTTGGTGAAGGTGCTGATGAAATATTTAAAAAGGTTAAACACGTTCAAATTATTGCCTGTGGTACTAGTTACCACGCTGGAATGACGGCGCGCTACTGGCTAGAGCAGTACGCCAATGTGTCGTGTAGCGTAGAAATTGCATCAGAGTTTCGTTATCGCAAGTCAGTGGTTCACCCAAACAGCCTGCTTATTACGATTTCTCAATCAGGCGAGACAGCCGATACGCTAGCCGCACTTCGCTTAGCCAAAGAGCTTGGCTATATGTCTAGTTTGACCATTTGTAACGTTCAGGGCTCGTCGTTGGTACGCGAATCTGACCTAGCATTTATGACCCGCGCTGGCGCGGAAATTGGGGTAGCGTCTACCAAAGCCTTCACTACCCAGCTTGCTGCTTTCCTTATGCTAACCCTTGCATTAGGCAAAGAGAATGGTATGACCGAGGCCGACAGCAAGGCCATAGTATCTGCGCTTCACAGCTTGCCTGCCAAGCTTGAAGAGACCTTAGCTATTACTGGCGGCATCGAAGATTTAGCTGAAGAATTTGCAGATAAGAACCACAGTTTGTTTCTAGGTCGTGGCGATCAATATCCTATCGCCATGGAGGGAGCGCTTAAGCTTAAAGAGATTTCTTACATTCACGCCGAAGCCTATGCGTCTGGTGAATTGAAACACGGTCCGCTTGCGCTAATCGATGATGAAATGCCGGTAATTGTGGTGGCACCCAATAACGAACTGCTTGAAAAACTAAAATCGAACGTTGAAGAAGTGCGCGCCCGTGGCGGTATCATGTATGTATTTGCTGATAAAGATGCCGCGTTTGCAGGGGATGAAACCATGCGTGTTATTGACGTACCGCACTGCGACGAGCCAATTGCACCTATCATTTATACCTTGCCGCTACAGCTATTGAGCTACTATGTAGCGTTAATCAAAGGTACGGACGTTGACCAGCCTAGAAACTTGGCAAAGTCGGTTACAGTGGAATAGTTCAACGCTGTTAAAGCAACTTTAATGTTAGAGCATATTATATTTGGTACTAGACATATTATATTTGGTAACAAATAAAAATTCAGTATTAAATTAGGTAATAAAAGTAGATTAGTTTATGCTCTATGTCATAGGTGGCATAGGGCGTAGGCGATGAAGAAACTGCAATGGCTGACAAGAGAAGAAATCGATAAGCGCTTCGCAAGCGGCAGAGGAATGGGCCGTAAAAGCGAATATCAGCCATGGATTTACATTCAAGAAATATCCAGTGATGGCACGAGTTATCGTGCCTTATCTCACCGCACCGGCAGAGTAGTTCACTTGCTTTCCAAGCTAGAATACCTTGCTTTTTCACTCTACGACTGGAATGAGTCAATTTATGACATTCGAGAGCAGTATCCGTTTGCTCTAGAAACCACTCTGGAAGTAGCCGACAAAGCGGGCATAAAACATCCGCAAAAAGGCAATAAATATCACGTATTCACCACTGATTTGTTATTAGACTTTGATGGGTTAGAGAGCAATCAAGTCGCGATTCAGGTCAAATACAATGATGAGCTGATGGATAAAAATGTTATTGCTAAGCTCGAAATAGAGAGGCGAAGTTGTCTGGCCAAAGGAATGCAGTGGAAGTTAATTACTGAACTCGACATACCTCATGTTCAACAAGCCAATATTGACTGGATACTAGGAGGAAAGGACCTTCACATTGGCGAATCTATTCAAATGCAAGTTTATGATCTTTGGGAAGAGATAAAGCGCTTCCCTGACATTAAGCTCGCTAAAGCTTGCTCAGATTATGATAAGCGTCATGGGCTTCCGTCAGGGGAAGCATTAAAGTTAGCTCGAAACGCCTTCAGCTACCGATTGCTGGCGTTTGATATCCATAAGCCCTATCAATACCTTATCTGCTCTGACATCCATAGCGTGACCTTCGGGTTCGATAGCGGAGATTTATATGCTGTTGGTTAATAGCGTAGTTGAAGATAACGGTCAATTTTATAGGGTGTTAGCCATCACACCGAATCACGCTATTTGGATTGATATATACAAACGACTTGCTGATCCTATCGAATTTGACATAAGCGCAATAGCCGAAGCTATTCAAAACAAACACGCACGAGTCGTCAATGATCCGTTCATTGATGAAACACTAAAACACCCCACCGAAGCTCAAAAAAACCGGCTAGAAGCGAACTGGTTAGTTATGCAAAAAGTTGCTGATAATCCTTATCGGCTCTTCAAGCATGGATGGCTTCGACTCTACGAGGAAGTTATCGATCAGAATCATCCTGAGTTTTCTAAAAAACACTTTTACAAGCTCCTGCGTCAATTTTTACAGCGTGGCCAGAACAAAAATGCCCTAAGACCTGATTTCCACAAGCAGGGTGCGCCAAAGCAACCGAGAAACATTGCTAATAAAAAAGTAGGCAGACCGCGTATCACGACTGTTGGCACAGGCATCCCAATTACGGATGAGATTAAACAATTGTTTAGGGAGGCCATTGATAAGTATTATTTGAATTCCATGAGAATGCCGTGGACAAAAGTTCATGACCTAATGCTACTTAAATTTAGGAAGCAATATCCCACTATTGCACGTCAAGATTCACCAACTGTTACGCAGCTAAAACACTTGTTTAATATGGAATACAAGGCCATTAAAACCGCACAAGCACGTAACACCGCAATAGCGTTCGAAAAGGACGTAAGACAACTTACCAGTACTGCAACGGCTCAAGTGTTAGGACCCGGAGACAGGTTTGAGTTTGACGCCACCATTATTGATCTTTATTTGGTCAGTGAAAAAGACCCATCAAAAATTATTGGTCGACCCACGCTTCTTATTGTAATCGATGTTTTTTCTCGTTTAACGGCAGGTTTCTACCTAACTTTTGAACCACCATCCTATGTTTTAGCCATGATGTCATTGGCAAACTGTTTAGAAAATAAAGTAGACGTTTGTAGGCGTTTAGGCATTTCAATCGAGTTTGAAGATTGGCCAGCGCTAGGTCTTCCAACGGCAGTATTAGCGGATAAAGGAGAGCTTCTTACCCACCAAGCAGATTTTTTAGTCAACGTGTTTAACACCCGTATAGAAAACGCAAAAGCTCGCCGAGGTGACGCTAAAGGCATTGTTGAACAGAGATTTAGAACCTTACAGGCTGAATTTAAGCCTTATGCCCCCGGCGTTGTGACAACAGAAACAGTTAAAAAAAGAGGGGGTAAGGATTATCGCCTAGATGCGAAATTGTCTCTGCGACAAATGGAAGAGATCATTGCCTTACTTATATACAAGCATAATTTAAAAGGGATGAAAAAATATGATGCTGATGAAGGGATTCCCGATGACCTGCCCTACACCCCAAAAGACTTGTGGCAATGGGGAATAACGAATAGGTCTGGTGCCTTAAAATCATATGACGTGGAAAAGTTTAAGGTGCTAACTTTACCGAGAAATACCGCGACGGTTTCAAATGAAGGAATAAAGTATCAGTCTCTGACTTATAGTTGTTCAGAGGCTTTCGAAAAAGGATGGTTTATTCGAGACAAGCATCGAACCAGACCACAGAAAGTCGAAATAGGATTTGACCCAAGGAGCACGAATAAAATTTATGTGTTCCCACTGGGGCAGACTTCTCAGTATTGGATAGCGCAGTTGACCGACCGAAGCCGCGCGTATAAAGATATGACGTTTTATGAAGCCAAGCTTTCGATGCAAGTAAGTAAACTAGCAAACAGTGAGGCAGCCAATGCCAATAAAGACAAACAGCTCTCTGCTGATGAAGAAATTCAAAAGCGCATGGAGTCAGCAGAAAAGCGAGCCAAAACTGGCAGCATATCTACATCCAATAGTGCTCGTATTAAATCTATAAAAAGTAATAAAAAGGAAGCTATAGCTCAAGAGCGCAAGGAACGTGCGGTCGGCAGCATTCCTGATAATGGTACTAAAGCACCGCCAAATAATGTTCAACCGATGAAAAGACAGGAAGATTTCTCTCACCCTGATATTCCAGATGATATATATGGAGACGAAGATTGAAAACGCCTTATGTAGCGGTAACAGCAAATTATATTGATCCGGGGCTAGAAGAGTATCGTGGTAACCCGCTTATTGAAGCCTTGCCTAAGATTTACGAGGACGATCTTGTATTAGCAAAGACATTGGCATCCCGCCCAACACATAGTGAGGGTGACTTAAAGCTACATCCTAAATTGCGAATGCACGCGTTAGGGCGATTACTTGATGGTGACTTTTTTCATCCATTGCCAAACCACCTAAACCTCGAAAAAAAGTTGTCCCTGATGATTCGTAGCGGTTACGTTAAACGAAACCCTGCAAAACATTACGACAAAAAATTGATGCAAGAAAACTATTTAAAATCTCAAGGAAAAGAAGAGAGAATTCAAATATTCCCTACCACAGATCGATCAGTTCAGAGTACGACGTTAATTGGCTGCTCTGGAAGTGGCAAAACTACGGCGGTAAGGAAAGTTTTATCAACATACCCTCAATTAATTGAGCACCCTGACTACAACATGCATCAACAACTCGTCTACGTGGTTGTTGAATGTCCCTATAACGGCGATTTAGCGAATCTATGTAAGAATTTCTTTCACTCGATTGACGAGGTGCTCAATACTAAGTATCACCGACGCTATGGTTATGAGATTCGAGTAGGCGAAAAAACTTTATTGCAAGCAATGAAACAGATAGTGATAGACCATTCGCTGGGTTTACTTGTGATAGACGAGATTCAGCACCTGCAAGATACCAAAGACAAACGTGATGAACTGTTAAACTTTTTTACTGAATTGACTAATACCATCGGTGTTCCAGTACTTATCGTCGGAACTCCAAAAGCCTCGGGTATTTGGAAGGATTTGCGTGGCGCTAGGAGGGAAATTGGTTTTGGTAGTATGAACTGGGGAATATCCAAAACTGAAAGCGATATGAAGCAATGGCGGAGCTTTTCTATGCGACTATGGCGTTTTCAATGGGTTAAGAAGCGAACCCAAACGCCGGATAGCGATCTGCTTGAACACTTATTCGTACTGTCGCAGGGTATTATTGACATCACAATTAAGCTGTTTGTGATTGCACAGATAAGAGCAATTGTTACAAAAGCTGAAGAAATCACTATTCCATTGCTTGATACCGTTTATGCGGAAGAAATGAAAAGCGTACACCCTATGCTAGACGCTTTACGCTCTGGTAACGAGAAGGAAATCCTGAAGTATTCTGACCTTTTGATACCTACGGTTGATATTGAGGATGTTGTGAAAAACATGCCGCAATATGTTGAGGAACTTGATAAGTCAGAGCAGAGGGAGCCTGAAGAAAATGAGCTGAAATCATTATTAGAGTTTTTCAAACTCGACTACAAGGAGCATGTCAGTGAAATTGCGCTTTTAAAAGATGAGTACCCTGACATCGACAATGTCAGCCTTGTAAGAAAGTTAATTGCTGAAGTTGATGCAAGCAAAGTAAGTTTAAAATCGGTTCAGAAAAAAGAGCAAAAACCAAAGACCAACGTCATCCCTTACGCCAAATGGTCGAAGCTTGACCATGATGATCTTCGGTATATTCGTTCCCAGTCCAATACTGAGTCCGAGATGCACTCGAATCTGGTCAAGGCTGGCTTAATAGCTGCTGTGGATTAGCTTTATTTGCATGAGGTTGATTTTGGTTGTGAGAGCTACCTGTATTTGAAACATCTGGCTGGCTTTGTTCTTTTATACTACGACAGGACTTTTCTTTCTCATGAATCAACACTATCTTGTATGTTGAAGTTATTTGGTTAGGCATGAGAATGGGCGTATGAGTTTCTGGCAACTCTCGAAATTAGTCGGCTTTTAGCTTCTTATTCAAAGGAGATTTCATGGATAAACTTGATGTTCTTCGACTTGCTGAAAGGGTCGCCCAAGAATCGGCATCGGGTTCTATTGCGGCCGAACTTTTGAGTAATGGAAATGATTTGTATGAGCCTAGTCAGACAAGTAAGAAACTCAGGCGAATTACACCGAATGGTGAAATTTCCGAAGGCTATCTTAAGGAAAATCGATTCGTCGTAGAAAAGATCTTTACCGTTTAACGCGATAGTTGATTTTTTGGGAAAAGGGCTAATACTCTCCTCAGATTTACTAGTGTTATCAGGAAGGGAAATTATCGGTCTAATTACCGAGCGACTTTGTCGCATGAAACTTTGCAGTTACTGTTATTTTCCGCCATGAATCTATGAAAACTTGCTTTAAAGTATGACCTAATGCCACTTTTTGCTTAATGAAGATAGACTCAGACTATGCGGGGCAATTAATGTACACAATAAGTAAACTTGCGAAAGAAGCAAATGTAGGTGTAGAAACCATTCGTTTCTATGAAAGGAAGGCCTTATTGGAACAACCGATAAAACCATTGCAAGGATACAGGCAATATACACAGCAGGCACTTACCAGAGTGTTATTTATAAAGCGTGCTCAGTATTTAGGTTTTACATTGGCTGAAATATCATCACTATTAGTCTTAAGTGCCAGCAGCTGTGACGACGTCCAGTCCCTCGCTGAGCATAAACTGGATATTATTGAAGATAAGTTAAAAGACTTAAATCGTCTTAAAGGCAGCCTTGAATCCCTCGTATCAGACTGTAAAAACAACCCGAAAAACAAAATCTGCCCCATCATTCAGTCACTCCAGCCGTAAAATAACACTACCACTTGACTCCGTACCTAGATACGGAGTGTATGCTTCAGATTGTTTAAAAAATTACGTCATAATATGGTAAAAAGTAGTCAACTATCTATCTTAGGCGGTCTTGTTGCCGCCATCGGTGCTAGTGCATGTTGTGCTGGGCCGCTGGTGCTTCTTTTAATGGGTATTAGCGGAACGTGGATCAGCCATCTAACGCTTTTAGACCCTTATCGCCCTATTTTTATTTTTGCCGTAGTAGTTTTATTTGGGTTTGCAGGGTGGCAAACCCATCGGCCCATAAACGACTGTGCAAAAGGTGAGTTATGTTCAATCTCTAAAGTAAGAGCGCGAAGAAAAGTAATTTTTTGGTCTACCGCGCTGTTGGCGTTTCTTTTTATCACCAGTAATTACTGGATTATATGGCTAGTATAGCTACTATCACCTTAATTTTATCGGAGAAAAAATGAAGAAAATTTTTATCACATCACTGTTGTTAATAAGCAGCACTGCAACATTCGCGAAAGATGTAACACTTACTTTAGAAGTGCCTTCAATGGATTGTGCTACATGCCCGATAACAGTAAAAAAAGCGCTTGAGCGTGTTGAAGGTGTAATGAAAGTGGATGTTACATTCGAAAATAAACTTGCTGTTGTAAAATTTGACGATGAAGTAACTAACCCGGATGTACTAACGAAAGCGACAGAGAATGCTGGTTTCCCTTCACGAGTAAAATCGTAACTTATTTTCGAATTGTTCTCTTTAACTTACATGTGGAGCACTGCGCTTTGGCGAAAATAGAGCTTTTATCGGCAATTACATGTCCTCAATGCAATCATAGCCAGCAAGAGGAAATGCCAACCACTGCATGTCAATTTTTCTATGAATGCACTCACTGCAAAACAGTGTTGAAACCTCTTAGCGGAGACTGCTGCGTTTACTGCTCATATGGAACAGTTAAATGCCCCCCAATTCAAGAGGGTAGCGGTTGTTGCGGTTAGCAGATTAGCTGGGACTCATTATCCGTATTAGAAGAACACGCCTCTGCAATGCTATCTAATTGATGCAATACCCCGCACTCTTTAACCTTCTTATCATGATCGCAAGCAGAACGAATTGAAATCAGTGTTTCTTGTAGTACTTTTAATTCAGCTATCCGATGTTCGATATCGTCAACATGCTTATCTATTGTAGTATTAACGTTTTCGCAGCTATTCTCTGGGTTTGCTCGGGTTTCCAGTACTAATTTAATTTCCTCGATTGTCATATCTAATGCGCGACATTGCTTTATAAACAATAACTGCTTCAGTGCATCTTCAGAGTAGCTTCGATAATTCGATGCCGTTCGCTCAGGTGCAGCCAATAGTGATTTACGCTCATAAAAACGAATTGTCTGAATACTCAACCCTGTCTTAGCTGCCAGAAGCCCAATTTTCATTTTAACTTGCCTAAAGCTTGACTCTATACCAAGTATAGAGTTTACACTCGCGTTATAGGTGAGTAAAGCGAGTGTTTTTATGAGTGGTTGTGGGTGCGAAATTGAGATAAAAGACCAAGAACAAAAGGCAGTTCTCTACTGGCTATTGGGCATCAATGCTGTGATGTTTATCATTGAAATGAGTGTAGGGTTACTCGCTGACTCAACAGCACTTATTGCAGACTCCCTTGATATGTTGGCTGACGCAGTCGTTTACGGTGTTGGTATATATGCAGTAGGGAAAACAATTGTTCACAAAGCCAATGCTGCAAAGGTAAGTGGATATTTTCAATTGGCATTAGGCCTATTAATTTTGTTTGACATAGCTCGTCGCGCAACCTTTGGAAGTGGGCCTGAATCTATGCTTATGATGGGCATGGGCGGTGTTGCACTTATCGCTAACGTTATATGTTTGGCGATAATCAGAAAACAAAAAAATGGCGAGGTGCATATGCGAGCAAGTTGGATATTCTCGGCAAACGACGTCATTGCAAACATAGGAGTGATATTGGCGGGTGTGATGGTTTATCTATTCGATACTCGTTGGCCTGATTTGGTCATAGGTTTTATTGTGTCTATCGTTGTGTTACGAGGCGCAGTCTTAATTCTAAAAGACGCCAGACAGGAATTCCGTGAAAACAGCTCGACGAATGGAGAGATCGTATGAATTTCACTCAAGCAGCAAAACCTTACATACTTCAAAAACTGAGCGCCGCGCATCAATCCCTTTCGAACAATGACAATAAAGCAGGATTTAAGGCCTTAGAGGATGCTCATGTCATCGGTCAGCACTCAACATACCACCACACACGAGTGCATTATGAAATGCTTAAATTTGGAATAGAACGCCGCGACCTTAAAGAGATATTTGGACAAATTTTTAGAATGCTAGGTGCGCTGACTAAAACTCCAATTGGCTTATTGCCTGAGGGCAATACTGGTGGGGCAAACGTGAGTCCATTCAAGTCAATGTCTATTTCACCCGAAAACAAAGCCATATTGGAAAAAATTAGAAATGCACAGTCATAACCATTCACACTCGCAAGAGAATTCAACCGACGCGTCTAAACGTATTGGATGGGCGTTTTTCTTAAATGTGGTGTTCACTGTTATTGAATTCATTGGTGGATGGCTTACCAACAGCACCGCTATTATGGCTGACGCAGTGCACGATTTGGGTGATAGTCTTTCCATTGGTACAGCGTGGGGATTAAACAAGCTTAGCGATAAAGATTCTAATCAAACATTCTCATACGGCTACAAAAGATTTTCCTTACTCGGTGCATTGATTAACGGTATTGTGCTGACGGTAGGCTCCATTTGGATATTGCTTGAAGCGATACCTCGTTTGGCTGAGCCTGAAATGCCCCAAGTTGAAGGGATGGTTTTATTGTCTATCTTTGGGATGGCAGTAAACGGCTTTGCGGCTTATAAACTGAGTGAGGGAGACTCATTAAATGAGCGAGTCCTCAACTGGCATTTGCTGGAAGATGTGCTTGGTTGGGTAGCAGTATTTATCGTGTCCATCGTCTTAATGTTTAAGCCTTGGCCTATTTTAGATCCAATCTTATCCATTGGCTTTACTTTGTTCATCCTTTTCAATGTGTTCCGCAATCTCAAAGAAACCCTAATGCTGTTTTTGCAAGCAACGCCCGATGAAGAACAGCTTTCAAAGATTCGAAGCGATTTACTGGCAAACGATAAGGTAAGTGATCTTCATCATTTTCATATTTGGTCTCTAGACGGTGAGCGTAACGTAATGACGGTCCATCTTGTTCTTGATGAAGATGTCAGTCTTGAGCACCTCCAATCACTCAAAGAAAACATACACAGTTCGTTAGAAAAGTATAAATTTGAACATACGACAGTTGAGCTGGAGTTTGCTAATGAACAATGTCGTGACGAAGTGAATTAGGCGTGGTAACCTTTCATACATGAAAAATCTAAAACGCATAAGTTACATCGTGATCTCGCTGATACTCTTTCAGTCGTTTTCTGCTGTGGCGAATTCGTTAGATTTTCATGCAATAGACATTCAGCACTTGCAACACGAGCATAAGCATTCTGAGCACGAGCAAGTGCAGTCTGAGCTGTCTGCCAATGAAACCAGTGATAAAGTAAGTACAGAGCACCACAATCCTGCTGATTGTCACCATTGCGGCCACTGCCATGGCACACATGCACAATGGGTCAGTCAGAGTCATATCAACAGTCTGAAAACAGTGGTTTCAGTCCACAATTTCAACTATTTAGATGCGGTAATTGACGCACCTATTAACCGCTTACTTCGCCCCCCCAAAATTACTTCCTAGTACGTTTTTTCGATAGCACCGCGCTGATAACACTCGCGATGCTAAATATTGATAAATTATTAGGATATTCCAATGAAAATGTTTCCTATTTTCGGGCATGCATCTGCCATTGTGTGCAGTTGCATACTGGGCTTATTACTCAGTCCACCGACCGCTCATGCGGCGAAAACCAACAGATTTGTAGACAAAAGTGTCCAAGCGCCCATACGAGAAACGCTGACTCTTGAGGACGCTATTAGACTAACACTTGCCAATAATCCAAGTCTGTATGAGTTTAAATTTAAACAACGTGTTATAGACGGAGAGTCAAAAACGGCGGCGCTTAAACCCGCATTGAATGCAGGGGTTGAATTAGAGAACTTTTTGGGAACTGGCGAGGTATCAGGTCTCAAAGAGCTTGAAGTTACCTTGACATTATCATCAGTGTTACAGCTCAATGATAAGCCAGCAGCAAGGTTGAATGTACTCTCTGAACGGAGAATACAGCAAGATGTTGAAAAGCAAATACGCACCTTAGATATCCTCGGTGAGCTTAATCGTCGTTACATCAAAGTACTCGTATTGCAGGCGAACTTAGACGTCATAAAAGATGCAGAGGCACTTGCACTTTATACATTGAATGCCGTAACGAAACGCGTTGAAGCAGGCGCGTCCCCCTTGTTAGAACAAAAACGTGCCCAAGCTGCGCTGGCCCAAGCAAAGCTCGATGTTAATCTAGCTCAACAGGACCTAACGTTTGCCTTGCGCAGTTTATCCATCATGTGGGGGGAGCAGGTACCGAGCTTTAAGCGTGTGGAAGGCGATCTTTTTGCTTTTAATAAGATTGAGTCGTTTGATGCGCTGGCAGTCGCAATCCAAAATAGCCCTCACATTGACCTATACGCTAAACAAAGCCGTGTGCAAGCGGCGCAGCTTCGTTTAGTGCAAGCGAATAACCGCGCTGATATTGAGTGGTCAGCGGGGCTTCGCAGAATGCAAGGTATTGATGAAACAGCACTGGTTGCCGGAGTAAGCGTTCCATTGTTTCAAAAAGAACGAAACCTTGGTGAATATGAAGCAAACAGGGCACGTCTTGACGCAATAGAGCAGCAAAGACAAAGCAACGTTCGAAGCCTATTACATTCAGTTAATCAAGCGTTAGGCGAACATACACGAGCATTGCTAGAGATTGACACACTTCAGCGCAAGGTGATTCCTCCGTTAAAGGGCGCGTTAGATTTAGTCGAGAACGCCTATTTGGAGGGCCGTTTCAGCTACTTGGAATGGGTAACTACTCGACAAGAATTTCTGACAACCCGGCTGACATTAATAGAGGCAGCGTCTCAAGTTCACTTAAGCAAAACAGAAATTGAAACACTCACAGGTCTCGCGCTGACGAATGAGCACAATGATGACTCATTTCACCCAAGTCACAAAAGCAATTGGCAGCAGTCATCTAACATTTCGATAAGAAGTCATGATTATGAATAAATTCACACTACAAAAAGTACTTATTTCTATCTTCACCCTTAGCCTTTATAGCCTAACCGCAATCGCAGGAGGTAAACACAGTGATGTAAGTTCCAGCGATCAAGACAATCACGCAGGTGAAGTC
This sequence comes from Alteromonas sp. HB246098, assembly GCF_054890645.1. Lineage (NCBI taxonomy): Bacteria > Pseudomonadati > Pseudomonadota > Gammaproteobacteria > Alteromonadales > Alteromonadaceae > Alteromonas > Alteromonas sp. HB246098. The sequence continues at coordinate 264,161 of NZ_JBTZUG010000004.1, forward strand.
GTAAGAATGAGCAATGAAACAGCAATTCAGAATGGTATTTCTGCAACTCCCGTGCTCGCACGCGAAATTGCGGTAAAAGCTACACTTTACGGACGAATTAGTGCAGATCCCGCCTCATTAAGTCATATAAGAGCACGCTTTGACGGCGTTATTAAGGATGTAAAAGTTAATATTGGAGACCCCGTTAAGAAAGGCGATATTTTAGCAGTTGTGGAGTCCAATGAGAGTTTGAAAAGTTATTCCATCACGTCACCTTTTGATGGCAATGTGATTGCGCGACATGCGAATAATGGTGAGCTATCAAACGGGCAAGTACTCTTTTCGTTAGCTAACTATAAAAAAGTATGGGCACAACTAACCGTTTTTTCGCAAATGCTTAGCAACATAAAGGTTGGACAGTCAGTTGACCTAAGCCACGCAGGTTTCAACCAAACCTCCAAAATTGCTTACATTACGCCTTCCGCTGATGGCAATCCACACTCTCTTGCCAATGTAACTGTCGACAATAGTACTGGATATTGGCCACTCGGTACGCTGGTCAAAGCACAGGTTACGACATCAACTAAGTCAGTCAATCATGCTGTTCCTCTATCTGCTGTGCAAGAGTATGAAGCCAAGCAAGTTGTGTTTGTGGTTGAGGGTGATGAGTATGAGCCCAGAGCGGTCGAGCTTGGGATCTCAGATGGTCACTATATCGAGGTCATCAGTGGCCTTGAAACAGGCGAACGTGTCGTGGCTTCCAATAGTTACATGATTAAAGCAGATTTAGAAAAATCGGAGGCAGGCCATGATCATTAACGCCTCACCACATAAAATGTTTTCCTGCCAATTGGCGTGTAGTTTTAAGGGAGGCTTATGATGCTAGCTTCCATTATTCGCACCGCAATCGAAAAGCGCGGCATTTTTCTGATGCTTTGTTTTTTGATAATTGGCTTTGGCTTATTCAGCTATCAAAAGCTGCCTATTGATGCCGTACCCGATATCACTAATGTTCAGGTACAAATCAACACACAAGCAAAAGGCTATTCACCGCTTGAAACCGAACAGCGTATCACCTTTTTGGTAGAAAACGTCTTGGCAGGTTTACCAAACTTAGACTACACACGTTCACTATCGCGCTATGGCTTGTCACAAGTGACGGCCGTTTTTGAAGAAGGCACGGATCTCTATTTTGCCAGAAACCTCATAAACGAACGGCTAGGCATTATCAAAAGCCAATTACCCGATGGTATTGAGCCTGAGATGGGGCCGATTGCCACAGGATTGGGTGAAATCTACATGTACACGCTTAGCGCGAAGCCCGGCACAGTAACTGCCGATGGCAGAAAGTTTGATGCAATGGCGCTTCGTGAGTTACACGACTGGGTGGTGAAACCTCAACTGGCCTTAGTGAAAGGGGTAACAGAGGTTAATGCTATTGGCGGTTTTACTAAACAATATTATGTGAAGCCTAATCCTCAACTCATGCTTAATTACGGCGTTAGTACTGACGATTTATTGCGGGCATTGGAGCGAAATAACGCTAATCAGGGCGCTGGGTACATTGAACGCAACGGCCAACAAATACTAGTACGTTCACAAGCGAGACTATCAAGCGTTGAGGACATCGGTAACGTTGTGGTAACGCTTACAAACCAATCTCCCGTTACGGTAAATGATATTGCAGAGGTCGCCATCGGTAAGGAGCTTAGAACGGGCGCTGCAACACGAGAAGGTCAAGAGACGGTGTTGGGCACAGCTATGATGCTAATAGGCGAAAATAGCCGAGCTGTTGCGCTAGACGTGGCTGATAAAGTGGATGAAATCCAAGCAAGCCTGCCAGAGGGCGTAATTATCCAAAGTGTATACGATCGCACTACGCTCGTGGATAAAGCCATCAATACAGTACAAAAAAACCTTGTTGAAGGCGCACTACTCGTTATTGTTGTCTTATTTTTATTGCTGGGCAATATACGGGCAGCAATTATCACCGCCGCTGTCATCCCACTTGCCATGCTTGCCACAATAATAGGCATGGTACAAACGGGCGTTAGCGCGAACCTAATGAGCTTAGGTGCGTTAGACTTTGGACTGATTGTTGACGGAGCGGTTATTATCGTCGAGAACTGTATTAGGCGATTAAGTGAATCGCAGCGGCGAACGGGTGCAATACTGCCTCTTAAAGAACGGCTGGAAGTCGTATTTGAGGCAACGAATGAGGTGATACGCCCAAGTCTATTTGGCGTGATGATAATCACGATTGTGTACATTCCTATCTTTAGCTTAACAGGTGTCGAAGGGAAGATGTTTCACCCAATGGCGGCTACCGTAATATTGGCATTGCTAGCGGCAATGGTATTTTCAATCACCATTGTGCCCGCAGCTGTTGCTATGTTTATGTCAGGCAAAGTCAGTGAAAAAGCGAGTCCAATAATCACTGGGGCTAAATCAGTTTACCGCCCTGTACTGGAGTGGGCATTAAAATTACGATGGTTGGTAGTAGGTGCAGCAACATTACTCGTAGTTATCAGTGTTTGGTTTGGGATGCGCCTAGGTTCTGAATTTGTGCCGCAACTAGATGAGGGTGACATAGCCCTTCATGCAATGAGAGTGCCCGGCACAGGAATTGAACAAGCTGTCGATATGCAAAAACGGCTTGAACAGGTCATTATGCAATACCCACAGGTAAACACCGTATTTGCTAAAACGGGTACTGCTGAGGTGGCTACTGATGCTATGCCACCCAACGTCACTGACACTTTTGTAATGCTAAAACCAATTGATGAATGGCCAAACCCTGCATTATCGAAAACGGAATTTGTCGAGCAATTGGAGAGGGATCTTCAAAATGTACCCGGCAATAACTATGAGTTTACGCAACCTATACAGATGCGCTTTAACGAATTAATTAGTGGCGTTAGGGCAGATTTAGGGATCAAGATATATGGTGATGATCTGGATAAGCTGCGGGATTCAGCTGGTGATGTTTTAGCGGTATTACAAGATATTCCGGGCGCTGCTGATGCACGAGTAGAACAAGTAGATGAGATCCCTATCTTCACGGTGAACCCGAAGCCTTATGCGCTGGCGCGTTACAACTTAGACGTAACTGACTTGCAAACGTGGTTAAGTGCATCAGTTGGCGGCAAAGAAGCTGGTTTGGTATTTGAAGGCGACAGACGCTTTGAGATTGTTGTTCGTTATCCTGAAGAGATTCGCAATGATTTAGAAGCGCTGGGAAATATACCCATCATGACCAATGATGGTGAGTATGTGCCAATCGCCGAGGTGGCTGAGCTTGAATATACCAATATACCCAGTCAAATAAGTCGAGAAAACGCAAAACGCCGTATCGTCGTCACAGCAAATGTGAGAGATCGTGATTTAGGCTCTTTTGTCAATGATGCTAAAGAGCAAATCGCAGCCAATGTGGCACTGCCGAGTGGTTATTGGATAAGTTATGGTGGAACGTTTGAGCAATTGGAAAGTGCAAGTCAACGACTGAGCTTGGTTGTGCCCGCAACGCTTTTCCTGATCCTTGCATTACTTGTGATTGCATTTGGCTCAGTCAAAGACGCCTTGATAATTTTCACAGGCGTCCCTTTGGCATTAACTGGCGGCATCTTTGCTCTTTGGATCAGAGATATGCCTCTTTCAATATCGGCAGGGATTGGTTTTATCGCGCTCTCTGGTATTGCTGTATTGAATGGTCTGGTAATGCTGTCTTTTATCAGGCAGAGGATGGAAGAGACTGGCGAGTTGGTAAACTCGATTATTGATGGTGCAATGACTCGCTTGCGGCCAGTGCTGATGACAGCGTTAGTGGCGAGTCTTGGTTTCGTGCCCATGGCGCTTAACGTAGGTACTGGCGCAGAGGTGCAGCGACCTCTGGCAACGGTGGTCATTGGTGGGATCATATCCTCTACCTTGTTAACTCTGGTTGTACTACCTGTACTCTATAGACTCGTTCACAGCAAAACTGCGATCTAATGTTAAGGGCTTTCTGATTAATGACGAAAGCCCTTATTTCGAATTATCCAGAACGGCGAAACTAGAATATTGTCGTGTCGTTAATTTTTTGACGTTGCAGGAAAGTATGGAACCAACAAGAAAAAGTGATTTGAAAAAGGCGAGAACGCTTCAAATATTAAATGTCATCTATGATGCAATTGAAGTAATAGTCGCTTTAATAGCAGGAATAATTGCCAATAGTTCAGCGCTCATAGGATGGGCATTGGACAGCACAATAGAGGTGATAAGTGCTGCCACCCTTGGCTGGCGTCTACACGGTGAGCTTAAAGGAATTGATGAAGATCAGGTAAATAGACGGAAGAAAATTACTCTCTACGTGATTGCAGTATCATTTACTTTGGTCTGTATATTTATATCTTATGATTCAATTACAAAACTTCTTAGTCAGCAAACTTCAAGCTGGAGCACTATGGGGTTAATCATTTTAGTTACTTCTTTGCTTATCAACCCTATTCTTATTTATTTCAAAAGAAAATATGGTCGTAAGCTGGACAGCCCAGCGTTACTTGCCGATGCCAAAGATACCTTTATCTGTTTATACCAGACTATCGTTGTTCTTGCTGGTTTGCTATTGGTAAATTGGTTAGGTTGGTGGTGGGCAGATCCTGTGGCGGCGTTGCTCATTGTACCTTATGCAGCAAAAGAAGGTTGGGAGGCCTACACTAAAGCAAGAGAAATCAACGTTGATAAGAAGTAACTGGCGAATACAATACTTTCTCTCAAAACTGACTTAATTCATAGTATAGAAACTATAATCGTTTTTTAGTTACTTAGATTTTTATCAGGTAATGCTGTTAACTGAGCAGATAAAACGAAGCGCCTAGTCTTCGGAAGACTACACAGAGTGTACGAAGCCATTTAGCCAATGTTTAGGATATAAAAATCAACAGGAATCCATAAAGCTTTTAACTGAATCAGGGTTAGATTTACATCGTGCGAAAGGAGGGGAAACATGAGTGAGTTTTTAACGCAATGGCAAGAGGCCGCCCACACTACTTTGGGCCTATTTTGGATGGCTTTTTGGGCCTTCGCGCTTGGTTACCTAATAAGCTCAATGATCCAAGTTTTTGTCACCAAAGAGAGAATGCAAAAGTCCATGGGAAAAACCGGACCCAAAAGCGTCGCATTGGGCACTTTCTTTGGTTTTATTTCCAGTTCCTGTTCCTTCGCGGCTTTATCAACAACGCGTGCTCTATTTGCAAAAGGTGCAGGCTTAATCCCTTCGCTTGCTTTCATGTTGGCGTCCACCAATTTGGTGGTGGAATTAGGCATAATCATTTCTATCTTTCTTGGGTGGCAGTTTGTTGTAGGAGAATATGTCGGTGGTATTCTACTTATCCTAGCCGTTTGGCTGTTGGTCAAACTGACGTGTAAAAAAGAGTTTGAGGAAAAGTCGCGAGAGCATGCAAAAAAAGCAGAAGGTGGCGATAACCAAGCGAATAGCAAGGAAAAAAGCTGGAAAGATAAAATAGTGAGTAAAGCGGGATGGCACCAAGTTGCTAGCCGCTACACGATGGAATGGAAGATGGTATGGAAAGATGTAACCATTGGATTCACTGTCGCCGGTATCATTGCGGTATTTGTTCCCACTGAATTTTTTCAATCACTTTTCATCGGAGCCGGGCAAGAATCGAATTCCTTTTTGCAAATTCTTGCGCAAACCATCGTTGGCCCCGTCGCGGCCTTTTTTACTTTTATCGGCTCCATGGGCAACATTCCGCTAGCGGCCGTGTTATTCGGGCAGGGGGTAAGTTTCGCTGGAGTAATGGCGTTTATCTTTAGTGATCTGGTGGTATTTCCAGTGTTGCGGATTCAGGCGCAGTACTATGGCTGGAAAATGGCCATTTATATACTGATTGTATTTCTATGTGCGCTTGTGGGCGTATCGCTCGTCATGCACTATGGACTCGATCTCTTGGGACACTTGCCTGATGCTTCAGGATTTCAGTCAATGACAGATCGTGAGTTTTTTAACATAGACTACACGTTTTTCTTGAACTTGCTCTTTCTCGCGCTAACCACTGCATTCATCGGTTGGCAGTACTATAAAAAAGAAAAATCGATGTCAATTAATCGAAGCCTTGGCGACTGGATACTGCTGTCGCTTTCAATTGTCGCGTATGGATGGCTTGCAATTGGTGTGGCTGTGCTTCCATTTTTCTAATCTACAAGCGCAGTTTTCTTAAATTGGGCGACTTGCATCGAGCCTACTTCTAGCCTCGTCTATACAGTCATATCTGAATTGCTGATAACCGTTGTGCTCAGTTAGTTTTTTTTGAGAGGGAATGCTCTGTATCATTTACACAAACACAAGTTTAGATTATCATGATAAGGTATTTTTAAGAGAACTGTATGTTTAAACCACTTTCAAAAGTCTTAGTTGTTGTTGCCATGCTTACTGCCTTTGTTGGGCAAGCATTTGCTTATACATCTATGTCTTGTGAAATGTCGGCAGATTCTCATCAATCTCATATGACTATGGAACACTCTTCAATGAAGTCTCATGAAGGTATGGAACATGGTGATATGAAGGCTAGTGCTTCAAGTTCAAAAGACTGCTGCGACGTAGACTGTATTTGTCCTGCAAATGCATGTACATCAGTCACATTTTTGAATTCAAACAATGGTTCACCTGATATTTTGGGCTTTACTGAAGCTATAGTGAACCAAGGCGCTGAACACCCAAAGTCAATGTCTACTTCCCTTTTCCGTCCACCAATATTTGCCTAACACAGGGTTAGTGCGTCCAAAATTTACGCACAGAATAACTTTTCTTGTTAATTAATTAAGCGCTATTGCGCCTATATTTTATCCAGCATTGTCTGGGGGCAAAATGATCAAATTATTTTTTAAGTTAGCGGTAGCTATACTGCTAATACCAGCGTTTACTCACGCTACCGAGCATAATCATGAAAGTCATGTCGAAGCAAAGCTAATCGAGTTATTAGTCTACAAAACTCCGACTTGTGGATGTTGCAAAAAGTGGATAACCCATATTGAAGATGAAGGGGTGATTGCGCACTCCAAAGATTACCGCAACATCTCCAATATAAAAACTAAGTACGGTATCAAACCTAATTATCGCTCTTGTCATACAGCCGTTACTAGAAATGGCTTTGCGTTTGAAGGGCATGTGCCTGCCAAATTCATAAAACAATTTTTAGCTGAAAAACACAACAACGCCATTGGTTTGTCAGTCCCAGCGATGCCTGTTGGCTCTCCGGGGATGGAAGTAGGTGAACGTTTTATGCCTTATAACGTGTTGATTCTATTTAAAGATGGTACTAGCGAAGTGTATGCAGAGGTGAAAACCTATGAGGAGCAATTCTAATGAAATTTGGAATTCCAAGTCTGTTAAAGATTACTGTTAGTTTAATGATCGGGTTTTCTGCATTTTATGCCCAAGCAGAAAAGATCATTTCACTTGATCAGGCGATAGCATTAGCACAGCAAAATGACCCTTGGCTGCACGGCAGCAAGTTGAAACAGCAAGCTGTTGAGTATAACAGTATAGCTTCTGGAACATTGCCTGACCCTATTATGTCTGTGGGCATGATGAATTTACCAACAGATACATGGAACTTAGATCAGGAAGGTATGACTCAATTTAAAGTTGGAGTTTCTCAAATGTTTCCTAGAGGAGATAGTTTGGAACTCAAACGACAACAGCTAAAAATCGAATCAACTAAATACCCGCTGTTACGCGAAAATCGTAAGGCGAAATTGAAAAGTGAAGTTTCCCAACTTTGGTTAGACGCTTTTCTAGCGCAACAAACCATTAAGTTAATCGAGAACGATTGGGAACTATTTGAGCAGATGGCGGAGATAGCAAAAGCCAGTTACTCAAATGTGATTGGAAAAACAAGACAACAAGATGTCATTCGAGCACAACTAGAAATCGTTCAATTGGAAGATAGGTTGACAGTCCAGAGGCAAAAATTAGAAACCTCAATTGCTCGTCTAAACGAATGGCTTCATCTTTATGATGACAGTAACTATGAAAAAGCGTTTGATTTTGACGCGCAACCAATGGCATTCAATGTCTCAGAAACTCTACCTGAAATTCGATTGCAAACCCCCGCATTTTTAAAGAAGGCTCATTATTCGCGAAATGCTCTGGCATTAGAATTAGAAAATCACCCTGCGATTCGCTCAATTGATGTTCAGAAAAAAGTGACTGAAACAGCTGTTGATATAGCCAAACAACAATATAAGCCCCAGTGGGGAGTAAACGCCAGCTATGCCTATCGTGATGATATGCCATCAGGAGATAATAGAGCAGACTTGTTTTCTGTTGGTGTGACGTTTGATTTACCGTTATTCACTGAAAATAGACAAGATAAACAAGTTGCCGCATCAATCGCGGAAACAGAAGCTGTCAGAACAGAGAAATTGCTGTTAACAAAACAAATGATTAGCGAAATTGAAAAAGAGCTAAGGCAGCTGAAAAGACTATCAGAAAGGCAGTCAATATATAAAGAACAATTGCTTACGCAAACCCACGACCAAGCAGAAGCTTCGTTGACTGCTTATACCAACGATGATGGTGATTTTTCTGAAGTTGTTCGAGCTAGAATCGCAATGCTTAATGCCAGAATTTCCGCACTAAAAATAGATGTTGATGCATTGAAAACAGTAACTCGTATCAATTATTTCTTCGCACAGTCACATTCAAAATCAGCACCCGCACACACTGGTAAATTCGGAGAGAAATAATGTCATCTAATACAAAAATAATTATCGCGATCATCATTGGTGCAGCAATAGGTGCTGGGACATTGGGTTTATTCCTAAATCCTAACTCTGAAGGACCGAAAACAAATTCTGAAGAGAAAAAGCCGCTTTATTGGGTTGCCCCGATGGATTCTAACTACCGCCGGGACAAGCCCGGTAAATCTCCTATGGGGATGGACTTAATTCCTGTGTATGAAGATGAATCATCAACTGATGACTTCGGCCCCGGTGCTGTTAGGGTCGCTCCTCATGTGGTGAATAATCTTGGTGTTCGTACCGCACCTGTTGAGCTAGAAAATATGCACACTGAAATCTCTACGGTGGGTTATGTACAATATGACGAAGATAAACTAATTCATATCCACCCACGTGTTGATGGCTGGATCGAAAAACTATACGTTAAGGCTGAGGGTGACCCTGTAGAAAAAGGTCAACCCCTTTACAGCTTATATTCTCCCCAGTTAGTTAATGCTCAAGAAGAATTGTTAATCGCCTTAAAGCGCAATAACGGCTCGTTAGTTACGGCAGCTAAAGATCGTCTTAAAGCCTTACAACTTTCAGCAGGCTTGATTAAAGAACTAGAGCAAACAAAAAAAGTTCAACAAACAATTACCTTTTATTCGCCTCAAGCAGGTGTTGTAGATGGGTTAAAGATACGAGAAGGTTTCTATGTGAAACCGGGAGATACTTTGCTTAGTATCGGCAAACTTGACCAAGTATGGGTAGAGGCTGAAGTGTTTGAACGAGATGCAGCGCTTATCAAAGAAGGGTTGCCAGTATCGATGACTCTAGACTACTTGCCCGGAGAAGATTGGACAGGTGTGGTTGACTATGTTTACCCAGCATTAAACAGTAAAACTCGCACACTTGGAGTTCGCTTGAAATTTGGTAATCCTGATTTTCAATTAAAGCCCAATATGTTCGCACAAGTTTCGATCCATGCGAATCAAGCCGACAGTGCGATTATTGTTCCTAAAGAAGCGGTCATACGCACAGGCAAGCAAGACAGAGTCGTCCTCGCCTTAGGTGACGGACAGTTTAAATCAATTGAGGTAACTATTGGTCGAGTTGATAAAGATAGTATCGAGATTCTGAGCGGTTTAAATGAAGATGATGTTGTTGTTACGTCTGCTCAATTCCTAATTGATTCGGAATCAAGTAAGTCATCAGACTTTAAGCGTATGACACATGATGAGGTGCCGAACTCTATCTGGATGCAGGGTGAAGTAAACAGCGTCATGACAGGACATCGTATGGTCAATATTACACATGGCCCGGCTGAAGCTTGGGATTGGCCGGAAATGACAATGGACTTTAATGTGGCTGAGAATGTTGATGTTGACTCTTTAAAGTCAGGTCAATCTTTACACTTCGAGGTGTCTAAAACCGAAGATAGTGGATATGAAGTAACTGGTATTCATATCATGAGTCAGCCAGAAGTATCCTCTGCAACAGTCTCAGGTTTAATTAATGAAATAACCTTAGGCAATCGCACTTTCAATATTAGTCGAGGCCCAATAGAGAAGTGGGATAGACCTGCTGCGACGATGGATTTTATCGTCGCGGAAAATATAGAAATAGCTGACTTTAATGTTGGTGACAACGTCACTTTCACGTTTGAAGTGAGAGATGAATTGGTTATCACTGAAATTTCCCTTGAAGCAAATGAAAAAAACAGCGACGAACATGAGACAAATCATGAACAGAAAGCTGTTGTCGATCATTCGAACCATTAAATAGGGAGATTAGGAATGATTGAATCAATAATTAGATGGTCAGTGGGTAACCGCTTCTTTGTGTTATTAACCACGCTTATCATCGCATTTAGTGGAATATTTGCGTTAAAAAATACACCTGTCGATGCGCTTCCTGATTTGTCAGATGTTCAAGTAATTATCAAAACGAGTTATCCGGGACAAGCACCTCAGGTAGTACAAGATCAAGTAACTTTTCCTTTAACTACTGCGATGCTTTCAGTACCGGGAGCACAAACGGTTCGAGGTTATTCGTTCTTTGGCGACTCATATGTCTACATCATATTTGACGACGACACAGACCTTTATTGGGCAAGGAGTCGTGTGTTGGAGTATTTGAGTCAAGTTGCTTCGAGTTTACCAGATTCAGCAAAACCACAGCTAGGGCCTGATGCAACAGGTGTGGGCTGGGTTTATATATATGCGCTCACTGATAAATCTGGTAATCATGATCTTAGTCAGTTGCGAAGTATCCAAGACTGGTTTTTAAAATACGAGCTTCAAACGGTTCCGGGAGTTTCTGAGGTCGCTGCAATTGGTGGCATGGTTAAACAATACCAAGTTCAAGTTGATCCAGATAAGTTGCGAGCCTACGGCATACCATTGACTCACGTTCAAATGGCGCTGAAAAGAGGTAACCAAGAAACAGGTGCGTCTGTTGTTGAAATGGCCGAAGCTGAGTACATGGTAACTGCCACTGGCTATATTCAATCCGTTGGTGACATCGAAAAAATACCGTTAGGCGTTAATGAGCAGGGTACGCCATTGCGTATTGGCGATATAGCTGATGTTGGATTGGGTCCACAGATGCGCCGAGGGATAGCGGAGTTAAATGGTGAAGGCGAAGTTGTTGGTGGCGTCGTGGTAATGCGCTTTGGAGAAAACGCACAGCAAACAATTGACGGTGTAAAAGAAAAACTTGAATCATTAAAAGCCTCTTTGCCTGAAGGTGTTGAAGTTGTTCCTGTTTATGACAGATCTAAGTTAATTGAACGAGCGGTTAGCAATCTATCAGATAAATTGATTGAAGAGCTAATTGTGGTTGCACTAATTTGTGCGGCATTTTTGTTTCATCTACGTTCTTCCATTGTCGCAGTTATTACCTTGCCTTTAGGAATTTTGGTGTCTTTTATCATCATGTACATGCAAGGTATCAATGCCAATATTATGTCATTAGGTGGGATTGCAATAGCGATAGGAGCCATGACGGACGGTGCAATTGTAATGATTGAAAATATGCACAAGCACATGGAAGCTCTTAATAAAAAGGGCGTGCCATTGACGGATGAAAACCGTTGGCAAATTGTTGCTAAAGCTGCAAGTGAAGTTGGTCCAGCATTGTTTTTCAGTCTACTTATTATCACAGTGTCATTCTTACCAGTCTTTATTCTAGAAGCTCAAGAAGGAAGAATGTTTGCCCCTCTTGCATACACTAAAACCTATGCGATGGCTGCATCCGCTGGATTGGCAATAACTCTGGTTCCCGTTCTTATGGGATATTTTATTCGTGGAAAGATTATATCGGAAAAGAAAAACCCATTGAACCGCGTACTGACCGCTCTGTATATGCCTGTGTTAAGACAGGTTATGAAATTCCCTAAATCAACCATTGTAATTGCGTTATTGGTTACCGCCGTGGGTTTTTGGCCTGTTAATAAGATTGGTAGTGAATTCATCCCGCCATTGGATGAAGGTGACCTGATGTATATGCCAACAACTTACCCCGGCATATCCATTGGTAAAGCTCGCGAATTATTACAACAAACGGACAAGTTACTTCGCACAGTGCCTGAAGTCGAGACCGTCTTTGGCAAAGTTGGTCGTGCTGAAACCGCCACTGACCCTGCCCCTTTAACGATGATTGAAACATTCATTCAGTTGAAACCACAAGAGCAGTGGCGAGACGGAGTAACCACTGAAAGTTTAAAAGCTGAATTTGATGAATTGGTTAAATTACCCGGCTTAACAAATGCTTGGGTGATGCCAATAAAAACCCGGATAGATATGCTAGCGACGGGTATCAAAACTCCTGTTGGAATAAAGGTAGCAGGACCTGACCTTGATAAGATTCAAGAAATAGGTCAGCAAATTGAACAATTGTTACCAGCGGTAGAGGGAACAGCATCGGTTTATTCCGAGCGTGTAGCTGGCGGCCGTTATATCAAGATAGATATTTCTCGTGAAAAGGCGAGTCGATTCGGGTTAAATATTGCTGATGTTCAGCAGGTGGTATCGACGGCTATTGGAGGCATGAATGTCACTCAAACTGTGGAGGGACAAGAGCGTTACCCTGTCAATTTAAGATATCCACAAGACTATAGAGATTCGCCTGAGCAACTCGCTAGATTGCCTGTTATTACTCCGAATGATCAGCGTATCGCATTGGGAGATGTAGCAGATATCCGTGTTGAGAATGGCGCTCCGGGAATAAAAAGTGAAGACGCTCGCATTAATGGCTGGTCATTTATTGATATCGAAGGCGTGGATGTCGGGACATATGTAGCGAATGCTAAAGAGTACCTTGAGCAAAATCTAGAAATTCCAACAGGTTACTCAATCTCTTGGGCTGGGCAGTATGAATATATGGAAAGAGCAAAAGAAAAATTGACATTTGTTTTGCCCTTAACGCTAGCCATTATTTTGATCTTGCTCTATTTGAATTTCCGCTCGTTTAGCGAAGTAGCCATTATTGTCGTGACATTACCTATGGCAATGATTGGTGGCTTATGGCTAATGTATTTGGAAGGATTTAACTTTTCCGTCGCTGTAGGTGTTGGTTTTATTGCGCTAGCAGGTGTTGCCGTAGAGATTGGAGTCATCATGCTGGTTTACTTGAATCAAGCTCTTACAGATCTCAAGGAAAAAGCGACCGAGCGAGCAGAACAGATTTCTGACGCAGATTATCAAGATGCCTTGTTACATGGCGCTGGTTTGCGTGTACGCCCTGTCATGATGACCGTGGCAACAATCATCATCGGTCTATTACCTATTTTATATGGAACAGGCACTGGTTCGGAGGTCATGAGTCGCATCGCAGCACCTATGGTCGGTGGGATGACGAGTGCAGTGTTACTAACTCTCATTGTACTGCCTGCTATTTATTCAATTGTTAAAAAGAGAGAAATAAATTTCTTTAATCAAGAGTTATCAAAAAGCTAAATTTAGTCGTTAAACCATAAATTTTAAAAGAGGTAAATATGAAAGCATTAATCAAAATCTTAGCGGTAATCAGCGTTGTTATTAGTAGCGCTGTGTTCGCACACGTAAATCTTGAAAAAAGTTCGCCTTCGGATAATGCAATGTTAATGACATCCCCAGAGGAACTTACACTTAAGTTCAGTAAAGAAGTGCGTTTAGTCAAAGTATCGTTAAAAAATAAGCAGGGAAAAAAAGTAAAGTTTGGCTTTCAACCTTCAAAAGAAGCGAGCAGTGAATTCTCATGGAAGCTACCTCAGTTGGCTCCAGCCAATTACATCGTAGATGTCACTTTCTTAGGTAAAGATGGTCACAAGATGAAGGACAACTTTGGCTTCATGGTTCATTAATTAAGTAGAGTAATTACTATGGAAATTTATATCTGGAATACGGTCATAGTGCTGACGAAAACTGCGTTCTACGTTGGCTTTGCCTGTATTGCTGGATATACATTTTTTGGCAATGTGTACGGCGGTAATACTTTGGAAAATGGAGAAAGAAGATCATTTAGTCAGATAACCCTTATTGCCGCCTTAATAGCTTTTCTAGCAAATGCAATTTGGTTCTTTGCTAACACTGGCGCAATGGTTGAAGAAGGAATAGTAGGAGCGCTAGACCTAGATATGATTAGTATCATGTGGGATTCGTCAATAGGCGATACCACACTATGGCGCTTGATTGGCCTGATTGGGGTTGCGATAGTAGTAATTTCTTCTCAATTTTGTGTTTGGAAGCTTACTAAATTTGTCTTAAACGCCGTGCTTGTCATATGTCTATTTTTTCTTTCTTATTCATTTACTTTGGCTGGACACGTTTCCGTCATGGGGGTCTTTGAAAAAGGTCTATTAATGGTGCATGTCATTGTAATGGCGTGGTGGTTTGGTGCCCTTTACCCTCTTAAAAAAGCCTGCAATAAGTTGGAATTCGAAAAGCTTTATCAATTGATGGAAAGGTTTGGAAAACAAGCTAGTGTCATGGTAAGTCTGCTCTTAATCGCTGGCTTATTATTGGCAATTCAGTTGGTGGGTGGATTAGATGCTCTGCTATTTACTAATTATGGACAAACCATATTAGTTAAATTGTTGTTAGTGATTTGCGTAATGAAGATAGCCGCTACACATAAATTGAAATTAGTCCCGCAGCTCAAAAATAATGATGACAGAAAAACATTATCCAAATCAATCTCAATTGAAATGTTTGTAGCTATTGCCATTTTATCTGTAACAGCAGTGCTTACTAGTATTGTCGGCCCTGTAAATTAAACCTGAAAAGAGAATGAAAATGAAAAAAAGAAATATACTACTCGTTTTATTAATGACGGTTAGCTTTGTAGTTCACGCTCATGGTGACAAACAAAAAGATAAAGGAATGCTTAAAGGGCTGGATACCCCAGCTGCAAAAGTTGTATTAGCTTTTCATGAAGCGTTAGAAACAAGTAACAAAGAGCTTGCGCGTGCTCAATTAGCTGATGATGTCACCATTTATGAGGGCGGTCGTGTTGAAAGAAGCGCAGACGAATACGCTCATCATCATATGTTGTCTGACATGAAGTACTTGGCGGCTATGAAGAGCGAAACATTAGAGCACCAAGTGACAGTTCTTGGTAATACTGCGATATCGGCCTCGCGTAGTCATACTACAGGCTCTTACAAGGGTAAAGAGCGCGATTACGAAGGTATGGAAACAATGGTGCTGGAAAAACAAAATGGTGAATGGAAAATCAAGCACATTCATTGGTCTCATTAAATTATTGGTAAAAAAGACTGAGAATAAAATTGACTTCACCACAGTGTTATCTGTGCGAAGCTTTGAGAAAAAATGGAACCCAGTATTATCAGGAGTGCGCTAAAGCTTGTCGCAACTTAATTGATATATGTCGGAAAACCGTGAAATCGTGCTGTTGTTCGTAAGAGTTTAATTGCTTTTTTTGTTTGGAATTTCTTGCGAAAAAAGTTTGTAATAAAACGTAGCAGACCATGTCAGCATCATAAAGCCTAGAAGTGATTGCATCGCTGTGATGAATTTAATATGGCCTTCGGGGTTGAACTCACTCAACCCTAGGGTCGTCATAGTCACTAATGAATGGTAAAAGTAATCTCTGAAAATTGGTTTAAACGCTTTAGTAAATTCACCAAGCTCAAGGAGTTGGTGAGCAGCCCAATATATGCCTGTAAAGTAAAATGACTCAACAATATGTACTGCAAATATTATAAGTAATGCAAGCATCGCCTGCCATACCGAAAGACAGCAGTCACATTTTACATAATACCGTTGAAGTCCGTACAGTACATAGTAATGTGTCAAACAGGCCGCTAAGACGCCAACTAGTGCGATTAAAACTGCTAAAACCATTGATCCCCTCTGCTTAACTCAAACTGTCAAACCCTCATAGGTTCATAATGTTGGTTCGCTATTTGCTATAATTCAAGAATTTGGTTTTAAATGGCTTAAGTACGGCCAGATTTATGTAAAGTTTACAAATCTTAATAAGGATTGCTAATGAAATATTCCAAGTTTGCAGCGATGATTATCACCTCTACTATTGCAATGTTCATTATGATGTATCTTAACACCTATACTGTTTCGCATATTTGGTTCAGCGAAACACGCTCGTATATGGCGCTCTATATGGGGGCGGGGATGGCCATAATTATGTTGGCGTTTATGCTGGGAATGTACACCAATAAGAAAATAAATACAGCGATTTTTATTGGGGCGGCATCTGTATTCTTGGTGTGCGTCTATTTGGTTCGCTCTCAGACAACGGTAGCAGATTCTTCTTACATGAAAGCGATGATACCGCATCACTCAATTGCAATATTGACTAGTGAACGTTCAGGCATTGAAGACGTTCGCGTCAGGGAGTTAGCCGATAACATTATCAAGGCCCAGCGCAAGGAAATTAAAGAAATGGAATGGTTAATTAAAGACATTGAAGCCAATGGTAAGGCGATCACACAGGCTGAAGCATCCCAAAGACCAGTTCCATCGTTTGAGGGTAAAGTCGGAAAAGGAGGGGAAGATGAGTAAAACAGTTAAACTATATAGAATGGTGACTGATGAGCATATTTGTCCCTATGGTTTGAGATCCAAAGACTTGTTAGAGAGGCAAGGATATGAAGTAGAAGATCATGAACTCACCTCTAGACAAGAAGCTGACGAATTTAAAGCCAAGCATGATGTACAAACGACCCCACAAGCTTTTATCGACGGCCAACGAGTTGGCGGGTACGATGATTTGAGAGAGTATTTCAATAAAGGTGAAGCAGGGCAAACGGGTACGACGTACACGCCTGTTATCGTCATATTTTCAGTAGCAGCACTTCTGGCTATAGCCGTACAATACTTCGTTGCTGGTTCTTATATTTCTATCAGAACCTTGATGCTATTTATTGCATTTTCGATGACCTTTTTAGCGGTGCAAAAATTAAAAGATTTATACAGCTTTACAAATTCTTTTATCACTTATGATTTGTTAGCGATGAAATGGATAAGATATGGCTATATTTACCCATTTATAGAAGCATATGCAGGGATCGGGATGGTTGCCCAACTGCCGGCGCTGGCAGTAGCTCCTTTCTCATTATTCATTGGAACAGTGGGTGCAATATCTGTCTTCAAAGCGGTGTATATTGATAAACGGGAATTAAAATGTGCTTGTGTCGGTGGTGACAGCAGCGTTCCCCTTGGTTTTGTATCGCTATCTGAAAATTTATTTATGATAGCGGGCGCACTGATTATGTTGTTTTGATAATGTGTTTTAAGACTCGTTAGAGGTCACTAGACAGTTGCATAGCCGCCAACAGTCGAAATATTTAGAGCGTCTCGCTACCTTTTTTAGTGGCCGTAATTGGTACGAACACCACAGGCGGCTTGACGCTGCGCGGTGACGCAACAATACACAGTATTAAGATTCCTCTATTACGTCGTTTGGTGTCAACTATAAAGGTTATACTCAGGTCATATCTGACCTACCAATTTAAAGGTATGGATCCGATTTAATCGGTCAGTCCGTTCAGAGGGATTGCCCATCACGAAAGTGTCTAATAATCAGAAAGGAGCCAGTGGAAGGCGCTGGAAACGCCTCTCACTGGTATTGCGACAGTACAATATCCTCAGCTTTACTATAGCTATTGCTCATGATTTAAGCAAAAAATTCAGTAAGTGACCCCTTAAGGGCTGATTCACCATAAAAAACCGCAACCGCGCCAGATCGCTCTTCGCATTGCCGTTAGCGTAAAAACGCTGATATGCGGGGCGAATACCGACCTCCACCATGCGTCTGTAACACATCATGTAGTACACAACTACCTAGCTTCGATGTCGGTCTCTCGCTACATGCTTTCTGTAAACTAGCATCATTTATATTCTATTGATGGTTTTAATTGTATCGTTTGCCCATTTCGTAACTAGCTGTTTATTCATATTAAAAGGCGAAGAGCTTAGGCTAGGTGGGTGACGTGCAAAAGCAGATTTTATTTTATTCTTCTTTAGGAATTCTCTCGGCCAATTAAGCGAGTTATCTACCAAAGATAAAAGAATTGGATCGACCCTACTTCTAGCTTCATCTAAGCAACCATATTTGAATACCAGAGTTGATAGATGCTTAGTGTCTTTGCTGCAATTGTCAGCGGCAATGTAATCACTCAAATCAATTTCTATCAATGTAAAAGATTCCAGAGTTGAAGTGTCTCGTAAATGAGCTATTGCAGATAGTCGTGGTGCTTTGTTTGGTTTCTTAAGGTGTACCCTTGAGTGTCCTACCTTGCTTAGTTGCTTTGTTTCGAATCCTGCTAGTGCAAAATGTGGCTTTTGTGCAATTATATTGACCATTTCCCTAAATTTGTCAAAAACTGATACGTCAGCCATGTCGCTGGTGTTGCTTGACGTACTCACTGGCACAGCTAATCCTAAAATGTCTGGCAGATCCGTACTAGCAATGTCGCTCCCAGAAACTTCTCGCTCAGTATCATTCACAACTAGCCGTATCTTTCCGCTTTTAGTAAGCGTGTTGGCAGATCGCGATGGTTCCAGAGAAAATTCTGAACTGCTCTTAGACTCAACGATTCTCGCGGGCAGAAAAGTGCTCGCACTTTGTTCGTCATCAATTTCATATAGTTCAGGTGTGGAGCCTTCTTCACGCTTAGTATCATCTGACTTTTTGACTGTGGTAGTCAACCAGTCACGACTAACAAACCGAATGGTCTCTGGAAGTGAGTGAGGAACTTTGCTCAAGCTTGTTATTTCGCTGACGATTTGAATCGGATTTTGCCCGAAAATACCACCGTACTTAAGTACTTTTACGCTTAAAACACAACCATGGAGTGATGGAGCGTCGAAACCAAACGTCCACCACGTAGAGTAGGTATCACGGTTTGAATGTGTTGTGCCCTTAATCGATTTTCGATATTTCAGAAAATTTTCGTTTATCGATAAGAAAGCCTTGCGCCCTGCTTTATCTGCCAGCGTATAAGCGAATTTATTGGCATTGAAAATTCGCTCAAACTGACCTTTTGTTAGTTGGGCTGTCGGATTGACCTGAACGATAAGGTTTTCCGAGTCTGGTGTGAAAGTATAGAAGTCGATAGCTAACGATGTTGGTTCGAGAGCATAGTGAAATATCTTACTATTCTGGAGAAATAGTATTCTTGCGAGTTCTAGCTGAGGTATCGCGACATAACCCTTATTTGTTTCAACTATTAAATAGCGCTCGAATCTTTTGATTCCGTCTACTGGTGGAAGTTGAAGATCCACGCCACTCTTGTTACCAACAATTTTTCGCCACGCGAACGTTGTTATTTGTGTCGGACTTTGAGCATTTTCTGTTCTGTTATATTGCCGTCCGACAGCAAGATCTGAGATAAGAGAAGCTAAAACAGATTTTATTTCTGAATTCTTGAATCTGACCTGTATATACCAGTCAGCTTTATTTGCAGGCCTGAAAAGCTTACCGAGGTAAAGTAACTCATCGTTATCCTCTATACCTTTTATTTTGTATTTTTTATTATCCAATCGATACACCAGCCACATGTTGTTGTTACGACCGATGATATTGATCTTTGTGTATTTATTCTAGCGGCTCGGTATAGCTTCCATGGATTTACGCGTATATTTTTGGCGGTAAAAAAGCGAGCGCTTTGGAGCAATCTTCTGCATTGATAGTCTTCATAAGACTCACTGTAAACCTTTAAAAATTTGTTGGTTAAGGGAAGTTGGCGGAGGTTTTTTTCTATAGTCGCCGAATTGGGCAAGCACGAAAGAAACCATCTCCTCGACCGCCGTGGTGAGTAAATGTCATTTTCTTCGTATAGTGCACGAAATAATAGCTTACACATCGCGAAGTCACGTTTCTGCCAAGAAACTCTGATCAGATCACCCTTTCGCTGAACTCTGTGCTGATGATTAACCTGCAACAACCAGCGTTTGTCAGCCCTGTAGAGTGCAGTATAAAGCTTCTCACTATCACAGTTTGAATACCGGGCGGCTTTCGGTCCGTGCTGCCGTAAAAGAATTAACCATGCATGTTTCCAATTTTCCAACGTTTCTTCTGAATGCTGAAATGAGCTTTTGCTATAGTTTTTTGGGTGTTGTATTGAAGGGATCGGTGAATTCGTAAGAGCGTCCCACCAATTACCGATATTTCCGTTGAAAAAGGGTAGTGCTGCAATCATATGCATCACATACATATGTTGTTTTCTGTGTTTTCTGAAAAGTGATGCGACATTGCCGTCAAAATATGACTTTGTAAAACCCAGCTTCTTTAGCCATCTCCATGTCCAGTAGCCTTTAATAAAATGTGAGATGTCGTTTAGCCTTAAGTAATGGCCTCGGTTGAAATTTCTTTCTAGGGCAAGCTGATGATAAAAATTAGTTAGTTGAGGAAAACTGAACTGATGATGATTGTGCACCAAATGCATGGTCGCCTTGGCGATTAGTTCTTCCTGCCAGAAAGCATATTTGATATTGATTTGGGTTTCGGAACAGAAAGCTAGCTCGTCCAATAAAGGTCGGAACGTATGTCGACTCAAACCATGAATAACATCGTTTGTTAAAACGAAGTGCACGCCATGAACGTGACAGCAATTCGTAAATAGTCCAAACCAGCGCCTGTCCCAAAAAGGTTCACCGAAAAACTCCAATTGTTCCTTAACGCAAACTGGACAGTATCGAAAGAAATGATTCTGTTTCAGTGCGCATGTAGCTATACCTAAACTCGTTGTGTATGTGTTGTTTTTACAAGCAAGCATTTGAGTAAACATCTTTTCTTTAATTCTGGCCTCGCTGAAAGCGGTATAAAGAGGAAATAATGTGTGCTTACTTATGATGTCTGTTGCTGAAAACATCGTAGAAGGTCTAACATTCTCAACGGCACGAGCTATGCCGTTAGGCATTTCTGGTGATGCGATAACAGTCTTCTTTCTGAAAACGTCCTCCAGCAGTAACTTGTCTGGCAGTAAGCCACACCGAACTTTATAACGAGCTAGTACGCTGTAGAACAGCTCGTTTGGGTAAGGCTCTGGAAATAGCGGTAAAGTTACCATAAGTCCCCAATTTCGGGACAATCATGTTTGTCATCATAATAGGGACAAAACACTTTGTCACTTTTTTGGGGACAAATGATAAAATCAACAAACCATCAGAGTTACCAGAAGCTGATTGCTTGGCTTAAAAAGTCCCGTCTCGATCGAGGACTAACCGTTAGGCAGCTTGGTGAGTTGTTGAACGAACCTTTTCAGTTTGTGAGTAAAGTGGAGAAGGGACAGAGAAATTTGTCAGTACATGAGTATGTGCAGTATTGTGAGGCATTGGGTATTGACGCGTGTATAGGATTAAAAGTTTTTAGTCGGTAAAAATGATCGATGAATAATTTTGAGACTTATACGGTAGTGACGGGTATATTTGCACTTAAGTGTTTGAAGAAGTTTGTTAAAATTCTGACGAATTTTATCGCTTTTTATGGTCTAAATACAAAGTAATCGAAGTATGTCTTACGGTGTCGTAGGGTCTTAAAAAGTAATTAGCAGGAAAGGAAAGTGTTAAAAGTTAACGGAAAAATGCTTACTTGGGCGAGAGAAGATTGTGGTCTTTCTTTGGAAGATGCAGCGCTTAAGCTCGGATATAAAGATAGTAAGCAAAGTTCAGCTGCTGAAAAATTACTTCACGTCGAGAAAACTGGAGAAATATCTAAATCCTCATTTACTAAAGCACAAACAACTTACCGTAAGCCTGTATTAACTTATTACCTCAATGAGCCTCCGATTCCTACTAGTGTTGGAGAAGACTTTAGAACGCCTGAAAGTGCTAGTGATCCTAGGCAAAACAACATAGTGAAAGCAATACTCTCTAATGTTGTAGCTAGGCAAAGCATGATCAAAGAGCTTTTGGTGACTGAAGATGAAGTTCAGCATTTGAAGTTTATTGGCTCTTTGAACATGAGCATGGAACCAGAAACTGCCGCTACAAAAATAAGAAAGTTATTTGACATTACTCTCACCGAGTACAGAAAAGGCACTGATTATGGACGCTCCTTTAATTATTTAAGAAAGAAAATTGAAGCAAAGGGAATTTTTGTACTGATAAAGGGAAACTTAGGCAACTATCACAGTGATGTTGAGGTCGGTACGTTTCGCGGTTTCGCTATCAGTGATGAAATAGCTCCATTTATTGTTATTAATCATCAGGAAGCAAAAAGTTCCAGAGCATACACTCTACTTCATGAGCTAACTCACGTCTTATTGGGCAAGACAGGCATCAGTGCTGATGTAGGCGAAGATAAAGTTGAAAGGTTTTGTGATAGGGTCGCGAGCCTCGTTTTATTGAGTGATCATGAGTTAAAATATTTTTCTCCGGCAACCGAACTGTTTTCTCAACTATCCAAAGACATAAGTGACTTTGCCTTAGCTAAGAAAGTTAGCAGTACTCAAGTTGCATATCGCCTTTTTCAACTTCACAAAATTACAAGTAGTGCATACAGGAAGCTATGTAAATTCTATTACGAGCAATGGCTTAGTAGTAAAAAGGCCGAACGCAACAAAGATGGCGGCGGTCCAAACCAAAATGTAATTAAGAAAAGCTACTTAGGTGGGATAGTCGATTTTGTTCATAGAATGTTTGAGTCCGGTGCTATTAGCTCCACTCAAGCAGGCATTGTGTTGGATACGCACCCAACTCGTTTGGGCAATTTTTTCAATAACGCTACCCCCCATTGATAAGGAAGTCATTTGCTATATTTAATGGACGCCAATACTTTCATTGAGGCAAAAGAGCTTTATTACCCTTTCGATATTGTTCCTGAGTATTGGGATTGGTTGGTTTATCAAGGTAGTCTTCAAAACTTAAAAGTACCCGTCGAAATATACACTGAAATAAATGGGGCAAATCAAGATAAAAAATATCATGATGAGCTAGCGAAATGGGCTCGGACAGTAGACGTAAAGAGTAATCTGGTGCTCGATGAAGAATTAGATTACGGTTTGGTTAATACTGTAATTACACAAGGGTATGTCGCTTCACCTACGGAGGCAGATTTGCTGAAAATGGGTAGAGATCCATTCTTAATTGCATACGCACTAACAGACCCTCAAAACATTACTGTTGTGACAACCGAAGCAAGCAAGCCAACAAAAAAAGGAGCTAACCGTCATGTACCGGATGTTTGTAAACATTTCGGAGTGCAATGCTGTAACACCTTTAGCTTGGTTCGCTCACTTGGTTTTTCTACCAATTGGAAAAAATCTGTGTGATAACAGTAGTCGCCAAAAAAGAGTTTTTTATTCGTGCTACAGGCTTGTTACCAAATATAATATACTATGAACTACTTAAATTAATATACGCCTACATTTAATGTGCTTAAAAACAAAGCCTGCAATTAACAAACTCGCAGGCTTTTTTATTTCTCAGAGGTTTTCGCTGAAAGAAAGTAGCGACGAATTAAGCCTATTCACTTATTTACTCACGTCACTTCATCGACAAACCCTCCCCAGCCGTCTTAAACCATCAAAACAACCGTTGTAAAACGGTCGGCACGTTCATACTTATAAATTATCACTCAGTTTCAACATTGCGAGGCACCATGGCTATTCCTTATTCACTGCTCGATTTAGCGCCTATATCTGAAGGGTACAGCGTTAAAGACGCGCTAAACAAATCCAAGCTAATGGCTATGGAAGCGGAGCGCAGTGGCTATGAAAGAGTGTGGTTAGCGGAGCACCACGGTATGCATGGTGTAGCCAGCTCTGCCACCTCTGTAGTGTTAACGCACATTGCTAATGCTACCTCTACCATCAAAATTGGTGCAGGTGGCATAATGCTGCCTAATCATGCGCCTTTGGTTATTGCTGAGCAATTTGGCACGCTAGCTGAGTTATTTCCCAATCGCATAGAGCTTGGGCTGGGCAGAGCGCCAGGAACTGATATGGCAACGGCAAGAGCGCTTCGTCGAAACTTACAAAGCGATATAGATAGCTACCCAGAAGACATTCAGGAACTTCAGCATTACCTGGGCACACCTAAAGAGGGGCAGCCAATTGTTGCAGTACCTGGTGCCAATACACAGGTGCCCTTGTGGTTACTTGGTTCTAGCTTGTACAGTGCCCAGGTGGCGGCAAAAATGGGGCTGCCTTATTCATTTGCTTCCCACTTCGCACCCGATGCGCTATTTGATGCCCTTCATGTGTATCGCAACATGTTTAAACCTTCGTCCCAATTATCAGCACCCAAGGCCATGGCAGGTGTAATGGTGGTTATTGCTGAAACCGATGAAGAGGCAGAATTGTTATTCACGTCGGTGAAGCAGCAGTTTATGAACATGCGACGTGGTCTTAACAAGCCTTTTGCTAAACCTATGCCTAACTTTGACGAATATTGCACGGCGACAGATGAGGCCATGTTATCTAGTGTACTCAGATATGCCTTGGTTGGCTCGAAAGAAACCGTGCGAAGCAAGCTCGCTGAATTTATCGAGGCAACGGATATTGATGAGATTATTGTGTCTATGCCAATTTACGATATAGAAGCGCGCTTATTTAGCGTTAAAGCGTTTGCAGACATCGCATCCTAGCACCTAAAAAGTTATGACCAGTTTTACGTATCTGGTCATAACTTCTTCTATGCAATGCGCAAGAATAACTTTATGATATACAATGGTATGTGTATTTTCATTTTGGTGTTGCAGGTTTACAGTCATGCTTAAGGTCTGGTTTTTCTTTGCTCTTGCATTTCTCGCATCGAGCCTAAGCTCTGCACATGCGAAAGAAGCACTGGACCTTGTCATTATTGAAACGCTCCCCGTACCTATTGTTGCTGAATCGCGAGGCGAATTTGAGAAAGAGCTCATTCGAATTATGCCCGAGCACGATATCAACATAACTACATATAACGCTGAAGGCTCTGAGATTCGCGCTAAAGAAATACTTGACGAACTAGCGCAAGAGTCCAAACCTGATCTCATTGTGTCTGTCGCTACCTTAGCTACTCGTGCACTAAATGCTGCTGAAGAATTTATTGAAACGCCAAAACTCTTTATGGTGGTTTCCGCTCCCGTTGAGGAAGGCATTGTTCCTGCCATCGGCGCTGTGAGTAAACGTAATATGACGGGCGAGTCACACGTACTCGATGCTAAGGTAAAGCTTGATATGTTGGACGGCGTGCTTAGAGCATCAAATCCCGAAACGCCATTTACGATAGGTTTAGTGCATTCTACCTATCCCTCATCAAGTAACCTGGTCAACCAATTACTAGCGTTAGACAGTGAGTATGAGAATATAAACTTAGTCGCAGTCAGTACGCCTTATTTAGAAGGCGATGACGGACTTGTTGAAATGACGGATAGTATTGTGGCTAGCTTGGATCAAAAGAGCGGAGAACTGGACGGCTATTGGTTGTCATCAGGCCCCTTAGCAGAAGCCAAAGGGTTAGTTAAAAAGGTTAACGAGAAGACGGGATTACTCCCTTTATTCGCTGAAAGTATTTCATCAGTTAAAAAAGGCGCGCTTATTGGTGTGGTATCTGAACCGGCTAGTATTGGAAAATCAGCGGCAAGAAAAGCAAAACTGATACTTCAGAGAAAATCGGCGAGAGACATTCCCGTTGGCAAAATGGACACGTACACTGTTGCAGTAAACGTAACTACGGCAATTAAATTACAATTGCCCATTCCATCAAGTTACTTAAAACTCTCGAAAGAGCATGTGTATCAATAAGGCCTAATTAGAAGTTAGTATGCGGATCAAATCAAAACTGCTAGTTATCTACATTCCAATTTTGTTAATTGGCATGGCACTTACTGGGTATTGGGCTTATTTAACAGCGTACGACTCGGTGCGCGAAAGGGAATATCAGCTTCTTACTCAAACCCTCACATTAAACGTGTTAGAGATCATTGATGAGAGACGAGAACTGCTCATTGAATCAGGCCTAGAAAATGTTCCCGTTTTTCGCGAGGCTTATCAAAAAGAAGTTTTTGAAGAGCTAAAGTCGCTACAGCAAGCAACAGATCGGCACTTTGCCATTAGCGATAAAAGTACAGGTACCGTCATATTTAGTACTACTGAAGGTGACGTTGTACTGAATGCAGAAAACGCTAACAGGGCGACAATAGCTAACCGGCGCGTAGCCTATGGCGAGTCGAATGTTAATGACATGGATGTGTTGTTTGCTTGTTCTGAATTCACACCTTGGAACTGGAAGGTTACGGTTCTACAACCCGCCGAACCCTTGCAATCCTCGCTGTTCACTATAGCGTGGCTAACCTTTTTGGTAACGCTGTTTGCTGTAGTTATCGTCAGCTTACTAATGGGTAAGGTAACCCAGGTGGTCGTTGTCTCTCCCATTGAGAAAATCAAATCAGCGGCAAGTCGCATCGCTGTTGACCATAAGAGGGTCAACATAGACTTAGCGCAAAATGATGAGCTAGGAAGTTTAGCGCGCGATGTTGAAGCCATGTCTGGTGAAATTGAGGAATATGTCGCGCAAGCCCAGCAGGCCAATCGCGCGAAAACAGATTTTCTTGCGGTAATGAGTCATGAAATTCGTACGCCACTAAACGGAATTCAAGGCTTAGCCACACTGCTTTTAGATACTCAACTTTCAGACAAACAGCATCAGTATGCCAGCGATTTGAAATCATCAGCATCTATTCTTGCTACCGTTATAAATGACGTATTAGATCTCTCTAAAATTGAGTCGGGTATGTCGGAAATTGACGTGACAGAGTTCGATCTCGATTCAATGCTGAACGACCTTATAACGCTGTTAGGCACAAACGCTAGTGCTAACAGTACCCGGTTAGTTTATAAGAGTAAGAACTTAGAGTCTGTGGCGGTAACTAGCGATATTACTAAACTACGCCAAATTATTATTAATTTGGTAAGCAACGCTATTAAGTTTACCCACAAAGGAACGGTGAGTATCTCGGCTAAACTTAAACAGCCTTCAACAGAAACTAAGGGTGATAACCGTTTAGTTATTGCGGTTAAAGATACAGGTATTGGTATTGAGCCAGACAGGCTAGAGCATATATTTGATAAATTTACGCAGTCGGATTCTTCTATAACGCGGAAATATGGCGGTACTGGGCTTGGCCTCGCTATTGCCAAGCAGTTAGCTCAGATACTTGGGGGCGATATAAAAGTCGTCAGCAAAGTGGGCGAAGGCTCATGCTTTACCGTTACTGCGAATGTTCAATCTCGACTTATGTCAGATTCATCAATTGAATCTTCCTCTGCTCGCAAAGCAAATGGCGCCAGCCTACCATCAGGCCTTAAAGTGCTATTAGCTGAAGATAATGCAATTAACGCAGTGGTAGCACAGGCACTATTAGAGCAGCTTAAATGTGATGTTGAACACGTTGATAACGGATTAAAAGCCGCTGCACGTGTTGAAGAAGGCGGTATTGATGTGGTTTTCATGGATGTTCACATGCCTGTTATGGATGGAATTGAAGCGACGAAACGCATCAGAAAGCTGAACGGTGAGCTCAGCAAAACGCCTGTTATCGGTCTCACCGCAGAAGCATTTAAAGAGCGCCATATCACATTTAAGCAGGCGGGAATGGACGACATAGTCACAAAGCCTGTCACCGTTGAAGCCCTGCAAGAAAGTTTGTTAAAACTGGCGCTAAGCCAAGAAGTCACTGATAATAGTTAAAGCAACGCTGTGTCAATGTGTTGCGTTTGTACAGCCAGTAGTAGCTGCCACCACTGGCTGTATTGAAATACTTATACAGGACTTTATTTATCAAGGTGACGCGTGCAAATCCACAGACCCAGTGAACAACGCAGGCTAAGAATAGCTCTTATTATTGGCGCTGTTCTGGTACTTGTATTCATGGCAGCTGATCTAGTGCTATTGCCTAGCAGTATGTACGAACTGTACATCTTTGACCGTCTACTTCTTCAATTCCCTATTATACTCATCGTTGTTGTACTGTCTTTTTGGCGCGAATTTATGCGGTATCGAGCGTACATATTTGCTGGCCTGCTTATTGCGCTTTCCTACAGCAACTATTGGTTAATATGGGTTTGCTGGGAAGAGCACAACTTTATTTTTCCTTACGAAGGCACCATCCTCTATGCATTCTTTTGTGTATTCGCGTTGGGTATCCCATTTAAGTTAGCAGCCTCAGCTAATGTCATTAATATCTTGGGTTTTTTAGGGTTAATGTGGCTAGCGCCGGTTTATGGAGACAGGGTTCCCATTTCAGCAGCTTTTGTATCAGGGTCACTATTTATATGCGTGTATGCTCGTTATAGGCTCGATCGTAGTGTACGCATGCTCAAAGAAACTAACGACCGCTTATTAAAGCTTAGCAAGTTCGACCCGTTATCTGACTTACTCAATCGACGGGCTCTGCGAGATCAAAGTGAAAAGCTGTTGGCGTTAAGTAAGCGCCATGACGTGTCGATGGCTGTATTAATGCTCGACCTAGATGACTTCAAAAAATACAACGATAGTTTTGGTCACCAGCAGGGTGATGAAGCAATAAAAGAACAAGCGCGTATTATGAAGCAAGTATTTAAACGGGAAACTGATATTTTGGGCCGCTACGGTGGCGAAGAATTCATTGTTGTTTTAAGCGATATCAGTAAAGAACAGGTTCAAAAGCATGCACAAACACTATTGGATAAATGGAAGCTTGCTCAATTAAAACATGCCGAGGGAGCAAAGCACCCTTTCATGAGCTGTTCAATTGGTGTTGCTTACGCCAGTAAAGTTAGTGAAATATCCATTGATTGGCTTATTGATGAAGCCGATAAAGTGCTTTATGAAGCTAAAGAAAAAGGTAAAGCACAGTATGTGGTAACAGAAGCACAGTGCTAGCGTTAACACTGTGCTCTTAATTAAAACTGTACTCTTCGTTTAAGAAATTACAGCTTAAGTATCATTTTTCCGGTGTTTTTACCTTCAAACAGCATATTTAAGCCTTTTTCGGCGTTATTTAAACCTTCAATGGTATGCGCACGGTACTTTATCTTTCCTTGCTGCACATAAGGTGTGAGTTTTTCTAAAAGCTTTGGAATTTCATCCCAATGGTCTGGCATCGCAAACCCACGAATATTAATGCGCTTCTTAATTAACGGGATCCAATTAGGACCTGGTGACGGCTCTTCTGATTGATAATCGGCAATCATTCCACACACAACAATACGACCATGGGCATTCATTCTGTTGAATATATGGTGCTGGATAGGTCCACCCGTATTTTCATAAAATACATCAATTTTATCTGGCGTGAGCTCTGCCAGTTTTTCTTCTAAGTCGTCAGTTTTATAATTAATTGCACCGTCAAAACCTAGCTCGTTAACAATCCAGTCGGCCTTATCGTCACTGCCCACAACGCCGATTACACGAAGCCCGTCTGCCTTTGCTAGCTGACCCACAATAGAACCTACAGAGCCTGCTGCACCTGTGACAATAAGTGTCTCGCCTTCCTTAGGTTCGCCAAAGCTATAAAGGCCTGTGGTGGCGGTTAAACCTGGCAGCGCAAATACACATAGTGCCATTTCTTCAGTAACACCTTGCTGAAGCTTGTTAAAGCCTGAGCCATCGCTTAGCACATACTCACTCCAGCCAGTCATGCCCATAACCTTGTCACCAACTGAAAAGTCTGGATTGTTAGACTCAACCACTTCGCCTACACCGCTAGAGCGCATAACATCGCCAAGCTCTACAGGAGGAATATAGCTTTCTCTGTCTTCACTCATCCAGCCTAGCATGGCAGGGTCTAAAGACATGTGGGTTTGCTTTATCAGAATTTGACCGTCTTTTGGCGTTGGTATTTCAAACTCTTTTGTTTCGAATAGATGAGGGCCAATTTTTCCATCCTCGGGACGCTTGACCAGCGTGATAGCTTTATATGTTGACATTGTATCCTCCTGTAACATGTGAAAGGTTTCTGGTGGTGTGCCTAATGATTTACCTTATGATTTGCCTAGTATTGAAACGCAATATGCATAGCTGAGATCACCCACCGATTGTAAAGATAGGGTGGGGCTTATTGTTATAAACACAACCAACATGGGTTCGTGCCTATAAAATTGAGCGAAAAATGCAGTCGGTGACAATAGTTGCTGGTGAAAGTGTTAAATAATCGTATTAACAATATCGTGATCTTTAGTTAACTTAACGTTATCAATGTTGTTTATAAATGCGTCGAAGTTGTAGCTAAAATTGTAAATAATGCGATAAAAGTGCGTAAATAACGTTTACTTGCATTGAACAAAACTACTCATATCCGTAGAATGCCTGCTGCAATTTTCCCCTATTACAACGAGTATCTTATGAAGCAACAGTTTTCTTTACGTGCCTCAGTTTGCTTAGCGCTTGCTACCTTAGCCTCTTCTTCTGCGCTAGCAGCTGGTTTCCAAGTTAATGAACACAGTGCAAACGGCCTAGGCCGTGCCATGGCAGGCCAAGCAGCCAAGCCTGAAAATGCCTCTATTTTAGCAACTAACCCTGCAGCAATTGGTGTATTTAAAGAAGCTGAATTCAGTGCATCAGTAAGCTTTATCGACCCAAATGTAGATATTAATGGCACCGCAACTTACGCGTTGGGTGAGACTGCTCTTCCTACTGATGCAGCCTCTCTCTCTACTTCAGCAACAGAAGATGATATTGCCGATACTGCGTTCGTACCTGGATTTTTCTATACCACACCAATTAATGAAAAATTTTCCGCAGGTGTTGGTGTGTTTACTACTTATGGTCTTCGCTCTGATTACTCAGACGACTTTGAAGCTTTGCCATTTGCAGATGAAGCAGAAGTCAAAAGTGTAACTTTCAACCCTGCAATATCATACAAAGTAAACGAACAGCTTATGGTTGGTTTCGGACTGAACGCAACCTACGCCGAAGCTGAAATTGGTTCAGGGGTTTCTGAGTCTCTGTCATTTGCCTTCAGTGCACTGGGCACTACTGTACCGGCAGGCGCTTCTCTTTTTAATCTAGAAGGAGACGATTGGGGTTACGGTTGGAACGCAGGAATATTCTGGCAGCCTACTGAAATGACTAATATCGCTCTTTCACATCGTGCAGAGACAAAACTTGAGCTAAGTGGTGAAGTATCTTCAGATTTGAGGGCAGCACTCAACCAAGATGGAAGCCTTGATTTGAATTTAGCTGCAATTACGGAGCTAGCCATCGATCAGAAGTTAAACGATCAGTGGTCTGTTCAAAGTAGTGTAACTTTCACTGATTGGAGCACTTTCCAAAAGCTTGAAGCTAATCTTGAAAGCGGTGATGATTTCCTTATCAAAGAAGAAAACTTCGACGATTCGTGGCGCGCATCTATCGGTGTTACCTACATTTTAAACGATGAGATTACTCTTCGCGCGGGCTATGCTTATGACGACGGTGTGGTATCGGTAGAGAACCGCTCACTAAGTATCCCAGACACTGACCGTCATTGGGTTTCTGGCGGTATGACTTACACCATGAGTGAAGACACCTCAATTGACCTTGCGTACGTATTTATTGATGGTCGTGAAGCGGACATCGATAAAAAGAGAACAATTGTTGAAGATGCAGTACCAGGCGCTGATTTTACTACCACATTTGTTGGTACTCAGTCAGCTACAGCACACATCTTAAGTGTTCAAATGAACACTCGCTTCTAAAACAAAGAAGTTAAGAGCAATAAAAAAGGCAGCGTTTTTACGCTGCCTTTCTCGTCTTAGACATCATATTTCCCCCGACTTATTTGCCACTAGTTGTTCATTAAATCTGAGCGAATAAATCTTGTAAGCAAGTTATCGCGGCGCTGATTTTGGCAGGCATAAGATCACGCTTCGGCGTAACCGCATAAACGGTATAGTCAGGCAATTCCCATTCTGTGAAAAGCTGCTTCATCTCACCTGATTTGAGTAAGTGTCTTACCTCTGGTTCAGGCAGTACGGCGTAGCCCAGATTATCTTGGGTAAGCTTAATCAACGTCTGCATTGAATTTACATCAATTCGCTGAGAATCTAATTCAAACTCGCCCTTGCTTTCATGCTTCATCACATAGTCTTCAATATGTCTGTGCACTATGTAGGCATGACCGTTTAACTCTTCTGGTGACGACAAGTTTTCACTAGCTAGTGGATGCTCAGTGGAAACACATAGAATTCGCTCCCAAGTAGCAAGCTTTAAACTACTAAAATTAGTGTCAGAAACGGGAGCAAAGCAAAGAACAAGATCGGCGCTTGAAGCAATAATATCTTTAGGTTCGTCGGTAACAGTCAATGATATTGTGATTTTTGGAAATTCTTCGCACAGCTTCTTTAATGGTTCACTTAGTAAGCCGCCACCAAAACCTTCAGGTGCGATAATGTTGATTTTACCAGTAGGGTCGTCTTGAAGGCTTTCAATTTTCTGTTGAGCCAGTTCCGCAGTTTGCAGCATTTGCTTGCTGGTGTCGTAGTATATACGTCCGGCTTCAGTGAGACTTAAGCTTCGAGTGTTTCGGTTAAAAAGGCTAAGCCCAATATCATGTTCGAGCTTTCGTAATTGTTGGCTAATTGCAGAAACAGTCATGTGTAGCTCGCGGGCTGCAACACTCATGCTACCGCTATCTGTCACCGCAATAAAAACCTGAAGAGAGCGAAGTAATTTAGTATTCATGGCGCAGTTAAATCCTTCTATTGGCCGAAATCTTGTAGGCCTATATTTGTAGCAAATTAACGACGTTAATGGGCGAATTTTACCTCAGTTAGACGTTAATGAGCGTTTTTAGCGGCGCTCTTTACTCAATACTTACATAAACAGTGCTTTCAAAATAAATTAAAGCCTTACGTAAGAATGAATCAAGGCGACTAGAAAAATTAAAAGCTCTCTAGTCGCCGATTTGGGGGGCTAGTTAACGTCAACTCTGCGCTAACTAGTTTAGGGGGGAGATAATGAAATTACCGGATAGTTCTGACTAAGTTTATAGTGTTAGTTGCAAGTTTAACTTCAACCAGAAATACAATAAGCGCACTGATTAGAAACATCATTGCTAAAATGAATAGCACTATAATTGGCGTTTTCAAATCAACCACCCAGAGTGACCCGGAAAACAGCGCCATAATAACTGTACAAACCATAAGCCCTGAAGCGACACAAAGCCCAATTGCCCAGTTTATAACTTTAACCCTGCGCCACAGTACTTTTATTTCTTTTTTAGAGCGGTCGACAATATGTGGGTCTGACAAGGTATGAATTTGTCTTTCTGCAACTCTAACCCTATCTGATATTCGCCCCAACCGAGACGACATAACGTTTAGGAACCCCGCAATACCGGTAAGTAAAAATACAGGGGCCACAGCAAATTCGATAAGCTGTGAAAGACTCGGAATAAGTGTGTCCAATGATTCCTCCAGCGAACATGGTTTTATTTTAGTGCAATGTTGTTTAACCAATTGCTTAACTTTTTCACAACGCGCTGCCTACTTATGTGCAGTATTTATGGCCGTGTGTAGTCATTAAGTAAGGTAACTACTCATTGCATTTACAAGGTTTTTAGCCAAGTTTATAGCAAAGGCAGCAAGGATTACGCCAAGGGTTTAATCACATAAATGGCTTAGTTGTCTGAACATTGCAATAGTTTATCGGTTTTTAACCCATTCTTTCTCTAATTAACGATACACTAGCCCTAATTGCTAAAACACATTTGTCATCATAAGGATAGATAATGCGCTTTGCCCCAAGCTTTCCACTTTCATTACTGACTACGGCACTATTGTCGTCTGCCGCTATCGCTCAAGAACCCAATGAAATAGAAAGGATAGAAACTACGTCTTCTCGTATACAGGGCAGTGTGAACGCTTCTGGCTACGCGGTATCGTCCATCTCAGAAGAAACCCTTTCACTGCTTTCATTTCAGCATATTCAAGAGTCGCTTAACTATATAGCGGGGGCAGGCGTACAGCGTGGTAACGGACAAGAGTATCTACCAGCCCTTCGTTCACCTGTATTAACCGGTGCAGGAGCATGCGGAGGCATTTTAGCAGCAGAAGACGGTATCCCGCTTCGAGCAGCAGGCTTTTGCAATATTAATGAGTTGTTTGAAGCCCATGGCGAGCTTGCTGAGCGTATAGACGTAATAAAAGGCCCGGCGTCAGCGCTTTATGGGTCTAATGCTATTCACGGTGTTATTAACGTAATCACACCAGATACTACGCAAGGCGACGGCTTGCTAAGCGCTGATTATGGCTCCTACGGCTTTCATCGCATTAAGCTTAAAGAAGGAAAAGACTTCGGTAGTAGCGGTGTGGGTATTGCGGCTAGTGTAACTCGCGACACTGGTTACAGGGATGAAGAAGGCGTTGACCAAGAAAAAGTTTCGCTTCGCCACCGAATTGAGTGGGATAACTCGGTTATTACAAGCGGCCTTACCTATACCCATTTAGATCAGGAAACAGCTGGATACATAGTTGGGTTTGAAAGTTATAAAGACACGCAATTAGCGAAAAGCAACCCTAACCCAGAGGCGTTTCGAAAGGCAGAAAGTTTCAGATTATGGAGTAAACTAGATACCACTTTTAATGGCGGTCACGCCCTTTCAATTACACCTTATGTGCGCAACCAAGATATGCGTTTTCGCATGCACTTTCTGCCTGGAAAGCCTCTTGAAACAAATGCCCAGCAAGGGTTTGGTGTACTGTCCCAATTCAACTACGTTATCAATGACAGCCTAAGCGCAGATGTGGGGGTAGACGTTGAATATACTGAAGGTGAGCTCACCCAATCTCAAGACAGCGTTACCGAAGGGTCTGTGTTCTTGATGGAAACCATACCCGTAGGTAAACACTATGATTATGATGTAGATGCTAGCTTACTTGCGCCGTTCTTTACTTTTAACTGGCAAGCAGAACGTTGGGCTATTTCTGCTGGCGGGCGTTTTGAATCCATGAAATACAACTACACCAATAATATGAACGTAGGTCGTGTACGTGAAGATGGCACCGAGTGTGGGTTTGGCGGCTGTAGATATTCCAGACCTGCAGACAGTGAAAACAATTTTGATAATTTCAGCCCAAAACTCTCGGTCCGCTATCAATTAAATGAGCAAACTCAGTTGTTTGGGGGTGTTGCAAGAGGGTATCGCGCTCCTCAGGCTACCGAACTGTATCGTTTACAGCGCGGGCAACTTGTAACGGATTTCGATTCTGTAACGGCTGACAATATTGAGGTGGGCATAACTGGCGTGCTGCCTGACGGTAGCTATACGCTAAGCCTTTACAGCCTGCAAAAAGACAATGTTATCTACCGCGACAGCGACTTTTTCAATGTGAGTAACGGCGAAACCTGGCATAGAGGAGTAGAGCTAGCTTTTGACCAAAAGCTAAGCGAGGCGCTGCGCTTAGACTTTGCTGGTACGTACGCAAGGCACACTTATGAACACAGTCAACTTTCAGGTGAGCAAGACATCAAAGGCAATGATATCGACACTGCGCCCAAGCTTCAGTTTAACGCTCGCTTAAGCTTTGATGTGTCGAAATCGATACAAACTCAATTAGAGTGGCAGCATGTTGGACGCTATTTTACCGACGCTGAAAACCTAAACGAGTACGAAGGGCATGATTTAGTGCATGCTCGCGTGAGTTACAGTGTGAGTGACGATATTACGCTGTATGCCCGGGTGGATAACCTATTTGATACGGACTACGCTGAGCGCGCTGATTTTACCAGTTTCACTGGGCCGCGTTATTTTCCTGGACGCCCTCGAAACTACATGATTACGGCGTCCTTTGACTTATAAATTTAAATAGATATATGTAATAGATAACTATTAGTCCCAAAAATACAGACTATTGCCGTGATCCGCTTGTACCCCACGAGCTTCAGGCGTAGTCTGTAGCCATCAGCATGGGTTTCAGTCATGCCATGTATAGCGCTTTTAACGGCAAGGCGGTATAGGTGGAATGATTGTTAATAGGTATACCCATGCAAAAAATAGTAATTGTTGGTGGCGGTGCTGGTGGTCTTGAATTAGCCAGTCGCTTAAGCCGCACCCTCGGGAGAAAGAAACAAGCCGAAATTACCCTTGTCGACCGCAGTCGAACCCATATCTGGAAGCCGCTCTTACATGAAGTGGCAGCCGGTGTAATTGATAAACATTCAGACGGTGTGGACTACGCAATTCACGCTGCGGCTCATCACTATCGTTTCCAATTAGGTGAAATGTGCTCGCTTAATGCGCAAGCGCAAACCATAACCTTGTCCCCTTTAATTGACGAAGAAGGTACACAGGTTTTACCTGAGCGGGAAATACAATACGACCAACTCGTATTAGCCATAGGCAGTGTGAGTAACGACTTTGGTACTCCAGGGGTTGCAGAGCATTGCTACTTCTTAGATTCACTTAGGCAGGCTGAACGCTTTCATAGAGCGCTTCTTAATCAGCTTATCCGAATCAATCAACAAGAAGACAAAGACGCCAAAATTAAAGTGGCTATTGTTGGTGCGGGGGCAACGGGCACTGAGCTGGCAGCTCAGCTTCACCACGTAGCGAATTTGTCGAAGGCTTATGGCATGCCAGAGATGTCTGCTTCTCGTCTAAAAATTTCTATAGTAGAAGCGGGCGATCGAATTTTACCGGCACTGCCTGAGCGTATAGCGAACTCTGCAAGAAAAGCGCTGCATAAGCTGGGTGTAGATATCAAAGAGCAGACCATGGTCGCTGAAGCCGATGCTAAAGGGTTAATCACCAAAGACGGTGGACGGATAGACGCTGACTTAATGGTGTGGGCCGCAGGCGTTAAAGCGCCAGACTTCATAACAAAGCTTGAGCTTTTTGAAACAAATAGAGCGAACCAGATCCTTGTTGATAAGCAGCTTCGCAGTACAACGCAGCAAAACATCTGGGTGTTGGGTGATTGCTGTGGCTTCCAGCAAGAAAATGGTAAGTGGGTACCGCCTCGGGCGCAGTCGGCTCACCAAATGGCAGATATTGTTGCACATAATATAACGTCGCTATTTACCCAAAAAGACACGAAAGACTTTACCTATAAAGATTATGGGTCGCTGGTTCATTTAAGTAAGTACAGCACGGTCGGAAGCTTAATGGGCTCGTTATCTAACAGTAGTATGTTTATTGAAGGGCGCTTAGCTAAGCTGGTATACGTCTCTTTGTATAATATGCACCAATTTGCGGTACACGGGAAAATTAAAGGCGCCCTAAAGCTCCTTGTCAAAAAATTAAGTCAGGCCATCAGTCCTAAGCTAAAGCTTCACTAATCGCCGACATACAAGAAAGCCCCGAAGTTGGGGCTTTTTTAATACTCATTTTACTTCAATCGCTTTTTCAAAAAACCGTTCGAGCGTCTAGTCTGTAAAAAAGCATCGTTTAATGGTCGATAAAATACGCTAAACCCCTCTACTAAATGCGTTAAATACTCTTATAGTTTAAATAGGAAGTTTGAGAAATAGCTTCTAGCTTTACCTTGTTTTATTGGTTGAGGACGTACCCTTTGCGCGTATCATACGTTTTGCTGGCTTTTATGTTGCCAGCGCTATTTTCATCACTAATTACCGTCTCTGTTTCGGGAGAGGAAAGAAGTGTTCGAAATATGGCGAGCCAAGGGAATAGCGCCAGTGAGCTTTCAACCCTTATTAGCAACTGTGAAAGCGGTACTTATGAAATATCTGATGATGATATTGATGATGGCCTTCCAGTATTTAATATTATTAACAGCGTTGAGAAATATCGCTTTTCGGCCAAGACAACAGTTGATGCAAACGCCTCTAACAAGCTGCGCGCTAACATCATTCGAGGACCGCCTTCTTTCACTTAATCACTTAAAAAAACTTATTTTTTTACTTTTGATTAGGAGAAAGGTATGCACGCCTTAAATCTATATAAAACCGAATCTATTGATACACTGGCATGGCCGGTTGTTGAAAACACTATTACCGTTAATTCATCTGCCATGGCTGTTTTCACAGACTTTAAGCAGCACCTACCACATGTTCTAGATGCCCGAACACCCGCGACAAAAGTAGAGTCGATTATGCGTCAATCTCATGTTCGTATGATGCTGGTGGTGAACAGTGAAAATCGTTTCATTGGGATTATTACCAGTCATGATGTAGGTGAACAGCAAATCATACAACGTTTAAGCGAGCTTAAAGTTAAACGCGAAGAATTAACGGTTCACGATTTTACGCGCCCTAAAACCTCGCTCATGTCTTTTGACTATACAGAGCTAACGCATTCATCGGTGGGGGATGTGATAGAGACGCTTAAAGATTATGGGCAACATCACTGCTTGGTGATGGACAGGGACAGTCACGAAGTTCGGGGTGTTATCAGCGTGAGTGATATTGCTAGAGAGCTGCGCTTGCCGCTAGATATTCAAGGGCGCCCTACATTTGCAGAACTAATCACTATTCTTGCTGCGTAAATTTTAATTATCCATTGTTAGCCCACTCTTTTACTACGTGTTGTATAAACAGCACGTAGTAAACCTTGCCTCAATTATCGGTCGCAACTTTTTTGTCTTTCGCGAACTGGTACGCATTTCGCGAAATTGGTACACATTTCGCACAATATCGCATAGTTAGCAAAACATCTTGTTGAGATTGTTTGATGAAACGAGGCGAAATTATGAATAGATCACCATTCCCTACCAGTGTAGTAACCAAAGCATTCACTTGGGCTTATCAAGAACTTGGTTTAAATATCAAGCAAGCCTCTGAAATAATGGGTATTTCTCCTTCGTCACTGGCACAAACCACATTGCTTGGTTTTGAAAGCGGTACCGCAGAGTATCGCAAGCAACTTGCATTTATTCGTATGTATCATTTACTCATTTCATTGTCAGAAGGGGACAGTGAACAAATGAAAACTTGGTTTAGTAGCTACAATATTACGCTTGAATCGAGTCCTCTTGAAATGTGTAAGGAATACGATGGTATTGAGCGAGTAGCTGACCAGTTGCGTAAATTGAAACAGTCTGAAACTGGTAGAGGAAGCGCACTGACTGTTGTTGAGTTCTCTCACAATGCTAACACTTCAAAAATGGGCGCTATGCTTCATTAGTCTACCTGTCGCGATTTACTGTCAATCTCGATAATAAAGTCTGCACAGGTTTGCGCCTGAGTGATAGGTATCATGTGCCCTGCGTCAGGAATTACTTTCTGTACAGCCGAGTCTATTGCCGAAGTGACAGCTTCAATATGCTCATTTGGCTTTAAAATTGTGTCTTTTTCTCCATATAAGACGCCTACAGGACATTGAATTTTACCGTAGGATGACTGTTGTCTATGCAAACTGCCTTGTGCTGAAACAGTATCTCGGCTTCCTTCATAAAAACTGCGAGAATGAAGCGCAAGCAACCCGCCTCCTTCAACAGAGAATGAGATAGGCACAGGTTCTGGATGAAAAATCTGCGCAACTTGTTTTCTACCGAGCTTTGACCTTAGTGGGCTGGCAATGGTTTTAGCTACACTATTGCGCACAAATTCGTTGGGTATGTAAAGTATTGAAAGTGGGCCGGCACCGCCTTTAAGTGGCGTGGTCAATGGGCAAAGCAATGATACAGATTCAATGACGTTAGGTGCATCAATTGCCATTCTTAATGCAATACCGCCGCCCATTGAGTGACCCGCAATACTCGCTTTTTCAATGCCTTCTTTTGCCATCCATTCTAATATCATTTTACTTTGCTGCTCAAAGCTGGCTGATGTGTTTTTATATCGGCTAGAAAAACCGCTACCGGGGCGGTCAACAGAATAAACCGAGTAGCGCTGCGCGAGGGTTTTGGCTAATTCATTAAAATTGTTACTATTGCCCAGTAAGCCGTGGATGAGTACAAGTGATGGCCCATTTCCTTGTTTTTGCCAGTGAATAATTCCTCCCTCGACAGGAGTAAGTTTTCCCGAGGGCCTAAACGATGACTCGATGCTGCTATCCATTTTTGCAGTAAACCAAATAAGACCTACAAAGATACAAGTAACGATAAGTAAAGTAGTCAGCATGTTGTGTTTCCAAGGTAGGGGAGAAATTAACCTATCGGGTTACCTTTTAACGGTCAAGTAAGCGATGAGTTATAGTCGCAAGTCATTAGCGTTATGAAGACGCAGGAAAAATAATACGTCATCCCACTAAAAATATAGGAACTGATATGGAATTACCGATAACTCGCTCTATTTCGATAGATGAGGGCGAGGCCGATCTTCAGGCTATTCGCGCTCAAGGTAGCGGCGGGCAAAACGTTAATAAGGTAAGTAGCGCAATACATCTGCGATTTGATATCAATAAGTCGACGTTACCCGATAAGCTTAAAGCCAAATTACTGAATGCAAAAGATAGTCGCGTTACTAACGAAGGCGTTTTTGTACTTAAAGCACAAAATTTTCGCACTCAAGAACAAAATAGAGAAGATGCATTAGCGCGTCTTGTCGCGTGGATAAAGGCGGCAACCGTAGAACAAAAGCCGCGTATAAAAACTAAGGTAAGCCGAGCAGCTAAAGCCCGTCGTTTAGATGTAAAAAAACAACAGGGCGCGAAAAAATCTATGCGTAAGAAAGTGGAATTTTAAGCAAAACTAATCTAAAGTATAAAGCCTGTTAGATGTCATTTCGCAAGACAACGGAAAATTCTTACAATAACAAATGAATGTGTCTTGTGCTTGTGCTAATTATTGGAACTTAGGGAAGCATACAAAGTGACGCGTTCGAACGTAATTCCTATGGTGCTATTTGCAGCCATAGTAGTTTCGCTTGGGATTAATACACCGCAAGCCGCAAACGAGATTATTGCTCGTTTGTTTAATAAATCTATTTCTAATACCGAACTACAGCCTTCACAGGCGGATATTGATCGTTTTCAGTCTATTCTCACCGACAAGTCAGAAAAAGAAGTACGCGATATTTTGGCGCAACGAGCGCTTGGTAATAAAATTACCGAATCTGTACTGTCGGATTTCGCAAATAGAAACGCCATAGAGCCTAACGACAGCGAAATTCAGTCTGCTTATTCCGTTATTAAGCTATGGACCGTTGACTTAGATAGTGATGGCACTTATCAAGATGAAGAACTAGAGCGCTACCGTCTTGCAATGGCTGAAGG
The DNA here is from genome assembly GCF_054890645.1 of Alteromonas sp. HB246098. Lineage (NCBI taxonomy): Bacteria > Pseudomonadati > Pseudomonadota > Gammaproteobacteria > Alteromonadales > Alteromonadaceae > Alteromonas > Alteromonas sp. HB246098. The sequence goes on from NZ_JBTZUG010000004.1 coordinate 305,384, forward strand.
TATGGCAAAAAGCTGGAAAGTATCTAAAGCGCTGTATGAAGCCTATGGCGGTGATGTGGTGTTTCAACAGGATAATCCTTTAACACCTGTAGGTGCCTACCAAAAACTGTTTGAGCAGTATCGAGAACAAGGTGAGTTTGTCATTTACGACCCAGTCTTCAAAGCCGCGTTTTGGAGTTCGGTAAAAATGAAATATGCTAAAACCTACGACCCCGAAAATATAGATTACTCTCTTCCCTGGTGGGAAAAGAGCATGACTGCTTCAGAAAAATAGCTTTTATAAAGCCCTGTTTTTACAGGGCTTTTTTTGTTCTTCGCAAAAAAGCATCTCCCCCAACGGAATAAAACCTTTCGACTAATCGTTATCTCAGTGTCCCTTATGAAAAACGGAGATAATCGGATGAAAAAGTTAAATACTGCAATTGCATTGGCTTTAGGTATGGCGTCAACGTCAGTGTTGGCTCAAGAAACAACCTTTTCGGCAAATACTTCAGCTAATGCTTCAACGTCAACATCGGTTTCTGTAACAAACGGTGCAAACACGCAATCTGCTGTGCGATCAAGTACGCAGACATCGGCACAAGGCGAAACAGTTACACAAAGCCAAATGTCTACCGAAAGTTCAGCTAACGCTAGTGGGCAGCTATCGATAAGCCAAACAGGTAATGACTTATCAAGCGGACAAGAATTGAATCAAGCGCCTGAAGCCGGTAACGAAGCCAATACTGAAGAAAGCACTGGAGGTAGCTCAGATCAAGCCACGGCAGGTGAACTAGCACAAACGACTACTTCAAACACTAGCTTCTTAGCAAATAGCGCTCAACAGTTGTCTACAAGCGTCGCATCTTCACTGGTTTCTAACTCGCAAGCTTCTCTTGAAGGCGTTGTTTTAGCGACATCAGACACGGCGAATACAATGACAGCATCGGTGGCAGGAACGCTTACGGGTAATGTATCTGGTTCAACATCAGTTCTTCCGTCAGCGTTAGGCACTATTGAACCGAATTCAGAACCAGAAGGAGAAGTAGAAAACACTGCAGCAAGCATGGCCTCTGGAACCGTTCAAAACGCGGTAGAGGGTACCGTGAACAACACGGTAACGGGTTCGGTAACCAATACTGTAACTGGCACTGTCGCTACCGCTGTCGATGGGGCGATTGCTGCAACGGTAGCAAGCAATGTAGGCAGCACGGTCGAGAGCACGGTAGGAAATACGCTAGGAAATACTGTAGAGGGCACGGTAGGGAGTACAGTCGAGAGCACGGTAACGAACACTGTAGAGAGCGCAGTAGAGGCATCGGTAGCAAACACTGTAGAGAACACAGTAAACGACAACGTCGCTTCAAATATCTCGGGTGCGTTGGGCCTTTAACCTATGGACCTAAACCGTTAGGGGGAGGGAGAGCTCTCCCTCCTGACTTCCTCGCACGACCCATTCATAGCTGAAAACAGCGAGTTTCACTTTCTCTGTAGTAGGTAGCAATAATGAAAACCACACCATTTCAACGTTCACTCAAGAAAACTTTATTTACCCTGGATAGTCGTAAATGCATAGCTCTTGCTGCGGCTATCGCATTAATAGCCAGCAATACAGCCTATGCAAGTAACGACGGTCAGTCAAAAGTAACTAACGATGCAAGAAGTAAAGGTGAAGAGAAGCAAGCGATCTCATTTTCAGGCTCTGGTTATTTAGGCTATCGACATGACAGTAATGTAAGTGTCAGTGAGCTCGACACAAATTCTAATGTGGACGACAGCGCCGTACAGTCAAAAGTACTGTTAAAAATTTCAGTGAAGCCCACGAACAAGTGGGAAAATGAGCTCTCGATAAGTCAGGCAGATACCCGTTACCAAACCCTCAGCGAGTTCGACCTTGGGCTTACCACTTTATCTGCAAGCACTAAGTATACGTTAGACTTTGCAAAACTAGGTGCGCATTACTATCACGCCAGCGCTACGCTTGAAGGGCGCGATTTTCTTACCTATCAACAATATGGTTTGTCTGCGGGGAAACTGTTAGGGCAGAGAACTTATTTACGCATTAGTAGCGACCTTATCGACAAGAAGTTTGAGAATAGGCCTGAGGGCGCGCCAATTCGAGATAGTGAAGCTGTTGCCGTACGCAGCGACCTGTTTTACTTTTTTGAAGGTGAAGACTTTTTTCAAATTGCGCTTAAATACCAAAATGAAGATGCGCAGGACAACGCGTTCGATTACGCAGGTAAGGGAATTGACCTTGCCTACACTTATCCATTTGCGGTGTTTAGTAAGCCGCTTAAACTCACGGTTGCTTACCAGCTAGATATGCGTGATTACGCTTCAGTCCAAGATTCAGGTATAGGTAGGGAAGACGACAGACACCTTGTCGAAATGAGCGCAGACTACGCCGTATACGAACATGTAGATATAAGGTTGTCTACTCAATACGGAGATTACGCATCGAGTGTAGATGGAGCGAACTATCAAGAAACTATTGCTGAATTAGGCATTAACGTTCATTTTTAGTGAGCGTTAATGTGAATACGGCTATATTTTTAAGGCAGTACACCAAAGCCGAATACCTTGTCCCGCCCGGGGTTGCCAGCATCTAAAGCTATTTTCTTCATTTTTAACAAGGCGGCGTGTCTTTGTTGCTCTGTGCGGAAAAAACATGCGTACAGCGCAGTGGCACGAGGGGAAGCCATTGAGGTTCCTGTTTGCCTAACCGTTTTTCCACTTGGGTGTGCAGCATCAACCGATACGCCAAATGCAGCGAAATCTACATAGTCACCTTGGTTGGCCCACCTGTATATTTCATGTAATTTATCCACTGCGGTTATGCCAAGTGTTTCTGGGTAGGCTGCGGGGTATAAGGGTAAAGATGCTGGCCCTTCATTACCTACAGCTGCAATAATTTGAATGCCGTTTCTATCTAGCTGTTTTATAACGCGCGCTAAAATAGGATTGTCGGGTCCTGCAAGGCTCATGTTTATGGCATCAACCTGCTGTGATGCTAAATAGTTAAGGCCTTCAATTAATGACATCAGTGTTGCTCCTTGGCTAACACTATTGCGCGAGTAAAATACACTAGCATTAAATACTTGGCTTGATTCAGGCAGTGACGCCGCTAATAGGCTCGCTACTGCTGTGCCGTGATCTGAGGAAAAGGCTACGGTATTTTCTTGAGACATTGGCTGCCCGATAACTTTTCCATCACCTTCCCTGCTCATATTACTATCTTTACTGGGCTCGCTCTTCTGACTTTGACCAACAATAAAAGAGGCTTGTGTTAGGCTAATATGCGACAGCATTGGGTGTGTAGGCACAACATGGGTATCAACCATTCCAATGCGCAAGGGTATCAAACAAGATTCAAATTTTTGCGATGATGCTTCTAACTTATGTGCAGACTCTGGTTTGCTTTTGTTCGTAGCCGCTTCGCTTTGCGATAAGTAAATATGGTTTCGTCCTATTTGAGACTGCAGATTTCTGGGTAAACTGTTGCGAATATACGACACTTCATCCTTGTCCCCTGTTACCTTTACTTTATAAAGCCACTGAGAGAGTGCAGGTAAAAACTTTACCTCTAGTATTTCCATATTCGTGCCATTGAAATATGCTTTATCGGCTTCCTCACCTATAAAAAGCCACTCCTTTTCGACGGCAAGAAAACCATTTTCTAACCTAACTTCTTTGATAATTTTCTGCCCCGACGCAGATAATATAGTCGTGGCCGTAGGAGCTATAAATTGGGGGGCGGGGACCTTGCCAACAACACCTGAACCCAATGTAGATAGGTCTCTGGCGCCATCGACAGACGTTTGCACCTTTCGTCTTGCTTCCTCTCGAATGCTCTTCAATTCCGAGGGCGCTCTATCAATTATCGGGCGCACCGGTGAAACCACTTGATTCAATGTTCCTGTAAGTTGGGCTTGAGAGATAGAAGCTGCAAACAAACCTACTATCCCCACAAAGAGTGTGTACTTCATTTTGCTACCTTATTGAACATATGGGAGTAGTTCAGTGCCTTGAGAAGGAATGGCATAAATTGTGCCATGGTCATAAATAGAGTCTAAGACACTGCTGCCATTTTATGTAGTGACGAATAGAAAGAAGAAAAATTCCGCTGAGTGTCGAAGAAGGGCTGATAACCTAAATTTACAAAAGCTCGAAATAAATCGTTATTCAACGGAATAAAAATACTCGTGGCTCGTTAATAAAGTATTGATAACGGAAATCTTCACGAAGGTACATGAAAATGAAAGATGAGTTGACCGAACTCGTCCCGTCATTGCGAAAGTTTGCATATTCATTGACGGGTAACATACATGATGCTGATGATTTACTTCAGAACACGCTAGAACGGCTACTAAGTAAACCCATTCCTGAGCAAGTTACACTAATGGCATGGGCATTTAGAGTGTGTCGAAACTGCTGGATAGATGAATACAGGGCGAAGAAAGTGAGAACTAACGCTAGCGATACCCTTTCATATGAAGCGCAATCAGCAAATGACCATGTAGATATGGATGAAACGGTAACCCACTCTATGACATTGAAGCAGATTTCAAGCGCCATGGATGAACTGCCTTGTGAGCAAAGAGAAACCCTCTCTTTGGTGGCAGTACAGGGAATGAGTTATGCCGACGCATCTGAAGTTTTACAAGTGCCGGCAGGGACCATTATGAGCCGTCTTGCCAGAGCCAGAACGAAAATATCAAACTTACTAAACGGGCAAAATGAGGTGCTATCGTGATCTTATCTGACGAAAAACTCTCTGCTTTCTTAGATGGAGAGTTAGATGCTGGAGAAATGGACACGGTTCGCGAGGCGATAGCACATGATGTAATGGTTTCTGACCGTCTTGCCGCACTTGCAGAAGTAGACAGAGTAGTGAAAGTGGCTGCAGAAAAGGCGACTGCAGTTGCGCTCCCTAAAGAAATCGTCGCGCTTTTGAGTGATGACAGTCGCTTAAGTGAGAAAAGCGTAATCCAGGGTCGTAGTGAACGTTTGAATGGGGAGAGCTCAGCAAACCCGTTCTCAGCAAACCAGAGCTCAACAAATCCGAACTCAGCAAACCAAAAAACAGCGGAAAATGTGAGGCCGTTTCCTCAAAAAGTGAATACTGCTGATGGTGCACGCGGTGAACAAACAAAGTGGAAAGGAGTTTCTTCAATTGCCGCCATAGCTGCAAGTGTGGCGGTTTTAGCTGGTTTGGTATTTTTTAATCAACAAGGTGCTGATACTTCACAACCTTCACACTGGGCTAATGTATCGTCTGCGCTCGACAGTAATTTAAGTGGAGAGACTACCTCATTTGAATCTGGCGTAACGGTGACGCCTAAACTGTCTTTTTTAAACACTGACTTTAACTTTTGCCGACAGGCGGAAGTGACGTCTCAAGATGAACTAAATGTAATGATTGCTTGTAAAGACAAGCAAGGCGGCTGGCAACTTGCGGCCAGCAAATTGGATGAGTTAGGCGCAAATCCAGGTCAATATCAGACAGCTACGGGTGCCAAACTGTTAGAGGATAAGTTAGATATGATGATGGCGTCTGCGCCATTAAACCGAGAGCAAGAGAAGAACGCAATTGAAGCAACTTGGCTAGCTAAGAAAGCCGAAGGAGTAGATGATGAAAACTAAAATTATGTTAGTACTTGCGGTATTGATTATAACAGGCTGTGCAAGCCAACCTGATTATAGACAAGCAGATAAAGGCGGTTTTGGTTACAACGAAAGTAAGTTAAGTGATACCCAATACCGCGTACACTTTAAGGCGAAAGGAACCGATAAGGGTAAAGCCATGGACTATGCCATGTTGCGCGCAGCTGAGCTAACCCTACTGGAAGGTTATGACTGGTTTGTGGTTACCGACCGCGAAACCTTAGTAGACAAAGAAACGGTTCAAACCACTCCAACAGCGGGCTTTAGCCAGCGTTACGCCCGCGTCACTGACTGCGGTGTATTAACTTGCCGCACGTCTTATCACCCCACTAGCCAATTCGAAACCGGGGTTTTCGTGGGAGGCTCTCAAAAAAGTGAAATCGAGAGTATTTTGAGTATAGAGCTAGGTAAGGGTACTCGCCCTACTTCGGCAACCAGTTTTGACGCGAGAGAAGTACGTGAAAACCTACAGCCGAAGGTAGAAGAGTAAGTTATTTTAATTACTGATTTAAAAGCAAATAAAAGGGCCGCAACACTGTGTTGTGGCCCCTTTCATAATTTACTCTAACAAACGCTAATCTTTACTAAAAAACCGCTTTTGTTTAAGTACCCTAAGGTAAATATAACTTATTAATTGAAGTATGCGTCTACTTCTTTTTCAGCCTCGTCACGGCTTTTGCCGTATTCCTTCTGAATCTTACCTACTAATTCTTCACGGCGACCGTCGATTACGTCTAGGTCATCATCGGTAAGCTTACCCCATTTCTGTTGTACCTTACCCTTCATTTCTTTCCAATTACCTTCAATACGATCATTGTTCATAACGTGCTCTCCTTATCCAAACAATTGGTTTAGAAAACTGACGAAAAAACTTGCCAGTTATATAGATATCAGCAAAGGACATTCCACAATATAGGTTGCTGATAATTATAAATATTATCTTAATGTGAAAGCGCTGAAGCAGCGTTTTTTATGCAGAATTTACAAACAATTGCAAACACTACAGAACAATGAGTAAGGATTTAGACTAAGGATTTAGCAAAGGCTTCACTATCCTGCCTCTTTTCTATTTTGTGCTGATCTTCGCTACGACCTTTTTTCCAATAGCTACTTATATACAAACTGTCGTGAGCCACAGTTTTTTCATCCCTAAGCCATGTGCGGATAGCTCGCATATCTGAAAATTCACACGCAACCCAAACTGAAGGGTTGCCTTCTAACCAATCTAGCTGTGTAAGGCTATGGAGCAAAGATTGTTCATAAACCCATTCCACCTTCACCCCTTCAGGCTTTTCAAGCTCAACTGCGTCTTGTTCATCTTGAATTTTAATTACTGCATAACCTTTAGCATGAGAGGGAAGAGTCGCAAGGTGATTTCTAATACTGGGTAGAGCAGTCATATCGCCTGCTAGCAGTACCCAGTCATAATGTTCGTTTAAGCCTTTGCTAGAGCCTGGACCTGCTAATGTAATAACGTCACCAGGTTTAGTACTTGTAGCCCACGCTGAAGCAGGCCCTGTTTTACCATTATCTGCGTGAATAACCATATCTAAAACCATTTCGGGTTTATCCACATCAAAGTGAGCAACCGTATAAGTGCGCATTGCCACTTGGTCCATATCTGTAGGTTTGTTGAGCGGGTTTCCGTTTTTATCGAACATAAGCTTTACATAAGCACCCGCCGCTACGGCAGGGAAAGTGCGGAGATCTTCACCACCTAAAAAGATGCGCTGCATAGTAGGGGTTATACGAACAGATTGTGTCACAACAGCTTGGCGGGGTTGGGATTTAGCCATTAGTTTCTCCTTAAAAATTTAAGGTGATTTTATTTGATAATAGTTCTCATTACCATTTCTTTAGTTGGAATGATAACGTTTGTTAAATTCTGTTTTTTAGATTAAAGGCAAGATATTTAGAACACTGACTTCAATTGATAGATAAGCACAGCGAAGTGGGGCTTTAAAAAGGTACTAATTTGGAAAATAGGAGGCAAAAGAAAAGGGGCTAAAAAGCCCCTTAAAAAACCACAACATAACTTGGAAAACACATTTACACACCACAAAGACGCACACTCAACGACTTCATGTATTAAGTAAGATAGCCCAATCCTGAAAAGGTTCCGCATTTTTAAAAATAAATGGTAAAAAAATAAATACCTTTGAAAAACAATTATGAAACTACAGGTGCGCGCCTCTGATGCTAGTCTTTAAATCTTATTCGTGGCGGCTAGCTCTTTGCAACGCTACATAGACTACACAAGTGGTAACGGCAATTAGCACTGACGCTACAGCGAAAGGTAAGGCAATATTAACTTGGTATACCACTGCTGCAAGTGGCGGCCCTATAACATAGCCCATGGCTGTAGTGGCTGTAATTAACCCGGTAATGGTCGCTTGTTGAGAAGGCGCGCAGTAGGTTGTTGCCGCTGCAGCTAATGATGGGTAGGCCATACCCATACCTAGCCCCACCAAAGCCATGGCAAAATAAAGCACAAACAATGAGTGTTGAAGGAACAGTAATAGGTAGGCCAATCCCAATAGAGGAAGTGCCAGCGTGATCATTGTCTCTTTACTTATACGCCCTTTCTGTACCCAACCAAACTGTGCGGTGAGAGAGGCTGCGGCGCTGACCATCATTGCAAAACCCACCTGTCGAGCCGCTTCAACGGGCGTGTAATGATAAAAATCGATAAAAAAGAAGCCCAGCGATTGCTGCATCATTGCCATAGCGCAAAACACGCAAATACATGCAGCCACAAACACATACGGCACTTTGGTGGGGGCTTGATTGTCTTCGCTTATATGCACAGCCGTCTGTTGCTTAGATAAAGGCGGTAAAACTGGCAGCTTAAAATACACCAGTGCCAGTGCTAACAAGGTTAATAGAACAATACTGTACAGCGGAGCTAATAAGCCGAAACCCACCAATAACCCTGCATAAGCTGGACCGACAATTTGCCCGACATTGCTTGCAGAGGTCACTTTACTAATAGCACTTACCCTAGCCTGCGGTGAACTTATAGCGACAGCGTAACCTACAGCAGAGGGTGGCGTTGCTGACATAATGGTAGATTGCAAACTGCGACTTATCAGTAGGGCTAGGAATAAGTTGGTGCCACTGATAATGCCAGAAAACCCTGCCATCCACGCGCTAGCAAAGGCAAAGGTACCTAAGCTATAGCCAGTAAGTCCCACCATAAGTATTCGTCTGAACCCTGCGCGCTTTGCTACTTTGCTCCATACACTAGTTCCAAAAGCGAAAATAAGCGCGGAGCTCGACATGATTGTTGCTATATGAAATTCTGAAAGGCTGGCTTGGCGACCCATAGAAGGAAGCGTAGTTAGCATGACGCTTTGACCAACAGATGTCGCGAGCAATGCACAGAAGAGAACTTTAAAAACAACAGTAGATGCGGATGGCGATAGCACGCAGGTAGCTCTTTATTTAAGCGGCGGAAGTCTTGTTTATATTATCACAGTAGAGAATAAAAAAATGCCCGCCAAAGGCGGGCCAAAATCAGAGGTATGTAAAGGCCGGGATGGGCCTTTGAGGGGAGAGGAATGTCGTCGGGTGACAACTCACTAATAATATCGACGACATTACCAGTGTCCTCACTATGGTCTCGCTGAAGCAACACACATGTACTTCAACGAATCCAAATAGGGTCAACAGTCCTTTGCTGCACGAGACATCACTGTCAGTGCTTGCGATGTAGGTACTCAGTGCTTGTTCGCAATCCTTATGAAACAAGAGCCTTGCATCCTGCGAGTTTATCTAGGTTATCTTTTACCTAACCTCATCATCGACCAGCAATTTAACGAATGCTCTACAGATATCCTTCAATCTCAAACACTGACTCATCCTTTTATCCCTAGTGACCATTCCATATACTTCCTATGTCGTCACCTTCAGTCTTTGCTATTTACGTAATCTGGCCTCTCCGTCGCTAAAGCCATCCTGGCTACAAATTACGTTCTGCGTTTATCCGTTAGTCTAATATATGCGCGAACTGTGCCAAATATTAAAAGACGTTCAGGGTTTATTTATATTGTTGAATTGCAAGAGTTTTTTTGTTTTCTAAAGTTTTTGGGTTGTTATGTGAGTAGTCGAAAGAAATAGGACTATGTAGATTTTTCTCAGTAGCGTGTAGCGTTTTACAAACACGTCTAATGACGCTTAATTAACATTTTGCAAAGATAAACGTTTCTCGCATATTGCCCGTCTGTGATATGTTATAACGTGTTCATCAAATAATATCTTTAGGTTGTATTAGTGAAACTTTCTGTCACGCTTTCTGGCGTTAAATTCGGTTTAATTGCAGCGTTATTGGTTTTAACAAGTACGCTTAATCTAGCTTCGGCCGCCGTTTATGAAGAAATTGACTGGGTCGCCCTTATGCCCGAGGATGACTTGAGTGCGCTTTTAAACAGGCCAGAATTTTTAAATGATATTGCTGACGGGTCTGCTGCCGACTCAATTGATGACTTTGCCTCGAAGCAGTTAGAAGATGAACAAGCACAACGATATCAACAAGCGTTAGTGTCAACACGGGTAATAGATGAATTTGATGGTAAAGCCATCCGCATCCCCGGATTTATTGTACCTTTAGAGCAAAATGAAGAACAAAAGGCCACTGCCTTTTTCGTCGTACCGTATTTTGGTGCTTGCTTACATATGCCGCCACCGCCGCCCAATCAAATTTTGTACGTTGAATACAAAGAAGGTGTCGCAGTAGAAAACTTGTACGACCCTTATTGGTTCGAAGGTACGGTCAAAATCGACAACCATGAAAGTGCACTGGGTACATCAGCCTATTCATTAGTGCTAGACAGCTTTACGCTGTACGAGGAGTAACTAACATGAAAAAGACGGTCGTTGCAGCTACTCTTTTATCAAGCTCAATAGTATTTCATAGCAGTGCATGTGAACTGCACGCGGGTATGGGTAATATGCAGTTTGGTTTTCAGCATCCTATGATGCAGCAGCACCTAGCGGCAGCGAAAGAGCCACTTATCTCCCTTAATATCGATAGGAAGCATGAAGTGGCAAAGCTCGAAGCGTCTGCTGTACCTCTGCGATTTACCATTCCTTCGAACTATAAAGAAGTGAGTGTAGATGTAATGGCAAGCGACGGCGTAACGCTACTTTCGCCGCAGCGATTCGCCCTGGTCTCGGCTAAAGGTGAACAAGCTATTAGCTTTCAGGCAAAAGAAGAAGGCACCCACGAACTCGTACTAAAAGTGTATGCGCTTAAAAAGAATGTGCCGGTGACCTATACCCGTAAAGTTAAAATTTTAGCGAGTTAGGTGCCGGGAGCAAGTATGAAGCGCGTCACGTATGGTTTACTCGCTTCTCTTATTGGTTTCACTGTATTGGGCGCGCTGGTGGGGCTAGGGCTGAGCGGTAAACTGAATAGTGTTCTTGAGCGTTTATTTGAGAATGATTCTGCGATTTATCGAGACAGCGCCAGATTAAACACGGCTCAACAGTTCATAACCCTATCTTGGGACGCACTGTTGCCCGACGCCGAAAAAGCATTGTTGGGCACGGCCCAATCTGCTCAAAACCCTCTGCAGGATTTACCCCTTCATGAGCAAGTATTCCAGTCTATTCAACGCACGTCCGACGATGAATACCAGCAAGCGCTTATTTCAGTAAATACGGTTGATAAATTTAACGGAAAGTACGTCAAGCTTAGCGGGTTTATTGTGCCTGTTGAGGCCAATGTGCAGAGAGAAATAACAGCGTTCTTCATTGTGCCTTACTTCGGCGCGTGCATTCATTATCCTCCACCGCCACCGAATCAAATTGTGTTTGTTTCGCTGAACAATGCCCATGAAAAAGGTGGTATTAGCGGAATAGATATCCAGCAGGCGTATACGTTCTCGGGTGAGTTTACTACCGGGCTGTATGAAGACCCTCAGGGCACATCCGCTTATTTACTGGATGTGGTAGAAATAAAACCCTATTCAGGGCTTGGAAATGGCATTAACAATGACAAAGCTGATTTGACGAACGGCGCTTTCCATATAGAAAGCGACATTCGTTGATTTTACTTTATCATTGGTTTACCAAGAACCGTACATTGGGTTTGGCAGAATGAAAATCTCTGTGCCCACTCGCGGCATTAGCGTCTCAACATTGGCAGATTCTTGGGTTACGCCGCCCACATCTTCGATGTTGTCGCCAATTTGCATGATAATAGTGTGAGGCACGGCCCAGGTTGATGCTGTGTCGTTAGATGTATTTGAACATGCGATTTTACCTTGGGTAAGCTGCATTCTTCGCAAGTCTTTGTCATTAATCATACCTTCTTGCCCTACCGCTTCTTTATCTTTAGACGTGCGGCCAACAACGCAGGTATTGCTGGTGTTAAGCGGTAAACCTTGTGCTAAAAGGTTATTCCAGGTGTGCTTATCGAGTGTTTTATCGCGATTGGTAATAAGCGCCACCTTGCCATTTCGCTTAACAACCTCGTCGATAAAATCAGCGACGCCAGGCACTAATGTGGCTTCTTCACGTTTTACCCAATCAGCCCAGCTTTGTGAAGAATACCCCAAGCCAACACTTTCACGTTCTTTTTGATAGGTGCTATTGTCTAGCACGGTTTCATCAACGTCCATCACCACAACATCGCCATTAGCAAAACGTGCAGGTAGTGCCGCAATAGCCTGGTTATACACAAAGCTAGAAAGAACAGGGTACTCTTTGCTGCTGGTTTGATATATAACGGCATTTGACAGAGTGTGCGATTTTACACCAGCAAGTGGGGTTGATGGCGTAGATGAGCACGCCGCTATGCCTGATATGGCAGCGCTAATGCATACAACTTTGCTGATATCAGCGAGTTTGTTAAAAGATAACAATGTTATTTTCCTTTTATCATTTCTTTTGTCTACCCGTTGCAACACCCAAATGATGCCTGAATTTATCGGTGAATGGAGCCTGATATTTCAGCTATGGCGTCGTGTGCATGTAGACTTTCTTGATGTTCTACTTTTACACGAAAATAGGTTGCTTGGTAATACTTACTCAACGCGGCATGTAGACGTCTTACCGAATCTTCAACGAACATTAGGTTTTCGGCATTGCGTTTGGCAAACGCCTGCTCATCTTCTCGCTTCACGGCGGTTTGAAGTGGCGTGCCTAGCGCGGTTTCTACTAAGTCGATAATGCCAATAAAATCAGGAATATCTTTGTTAGCTAAGTCCAAAGTTATGTCGGCAAACGAGCGCTGGGCGTGCGCTGTGGCTATGCTGGCTTGTTTGGAAGCGAGCCAAGCGCCCATGTCTTCTACGGATAAATCTTTTCCTTCGAATTGCTGCACAAACACTTCCGATAACGCCTTGCGAGAGAGTGAGGCCGAACAAGGGCAGGTACTAGAATACGGTACTCTTAACTTGAGCTGTGCCACATAACGTTCAGGTGAACGCTTAATGCAAAGTGTAGCGGGGTACGATTGATACCCTGACATCCTACTTATGAGTGCCGGACGTGACACCGTTAGATCAAAATGTAAATTAAGCTGGGCGCTCTTACTCAGCCCATCTTGCGACTCGATAAGCGAGTTCATTAACGACAAGAGCGCTGACTTATGCAAGTCTTTGTTGCTCAAATACTGCTGTAGAAGATTGTACAAACGAGACATGTGAATGCCTTTGGCGTTGGGATGATCTAAACTTACTGTTACATCCACCTTTGCCTGACTGGCTAAACGCTCTCCGCGTTTACCTAATACGTGTAGCGGTATTGCAATACCCTGCATACCAACATTATCAATAACAGGAACTTGAGCAGAAGATTGCTCAGTAGTGACATCGGGTAGTACCGTGTCGCGATGATTGAAACTAGACAAAATTACCTCTGAATAAAATCTTAAAAAACGGCTACATCGCTAAATTTGAAAGCGTCGCTCAAAAGAACACGCGCATTTGAGTAAGTGATGAAACTAATAGGTGTGCGATTGTGCGGTCTCTCGCCCTTCGCAAGACAAATCCTGAGTAGTTTCTCTAAGGCGGAAATTGGCAATATGAGCACTAACAATAATAAGTGAAGCGATTACAGTGATAACCACTTCCCCATATTCGCCAAGCACCTCATGCCCTAAACCTACCCATTCAACCAGCAGTGGGCTGCCTAGCAACGTAAGACCAGTAGCGCCTGCTAGTACCACCCATTTATTTCTGTGATGCAGATAGCCTACTGAGAGCGCAAAGGCGCCAATAGGCAGCACAAAGAACAGCAGTATTTGATGGAAGGTTTCATCATTGAGAATCGATACGCTTGCGAGTGCGGGTATGGAAATCAATAGAATAGGCGTTAATAAACAGTGGATGACGCAAAGCGATGAAAGAATCATAGCGATTCTGTCTGAAATGAGCTGCACTTTTGGCATTACGCTGCTTCCTTGAGTTATAGAATTCATAGTATTTCCGAATATTGCTATGGCGCATGCTTCATTAATGAAACTTGCGCCTCAGAGTATAAAAATAATTAGTTGTTAATGGATAACGTTGGCTGACGAGGGGTTATTTCCATAGCGCCTTGCCCTTTGTTTGTTACCCAAATAGTGTTGACATTCTGCAAGCTTGGCCAATGGGAAAACCCTGTCATTTCAATATGCTGCAAAGGTTTTTGGCAGCTAAGCAGGTACGCTACGCGAAAATCAGAATGGGTGTTGTGATGGGCGTCGCTTTCGTGTTCACTGTCATGCTCATCATGCTCATCATGCTCATCATGCTCATCATGTTCCTCGGCTATTTCCCAAGGGCTTTCAAGGGTGGTATCGAGCAATTCACACGTGTTGCTTAAGGTAAAAATGTCGTTGAAGCGCAGAAACAATTCCCGCATGTTCTGATAGCGTTTCTTTTCATCAGCTGTGGTCGGTGTGTACTCAAACCCCAATACATCGGCAACAGGTAACTGCAGCACAAACTGCCATTCACTTCCCGCTTGTAGGATTTGTAGCTTTCCTTCGCCGTGAGTATGCGGCGCAGCATGAACAGCGCTGATAACCATTCCAGCCAAGTTCAATCCAACAAGAGTACCTACTTTAAGCAAAGCTGAAGAGGCGCGTAGCCCTTTTTGCGATCCTTTCCACTTAACCGGAATAGTTTTCATTTTTACCTCTTGCGTAAACGTTACAATATAACATACCATAAAAATAAAGTTGATACATTATCATATTACACAAAATCAGAGGTTAGAATAATGAAACTGTCTCGATTGGCGCTAGGCTTATCGCTTTTAGCGCCTGCGTCACTTTTTGCGTCTCCGTTAGTGCTGGCACAAACACTTTCTGGCACGGTAACCAATGCAGCAGGCAAGCCTCTCGCCAATGCCACTGTTGAAATTGAGGCGCTAAAGCGGGTTACCAGCACCAACGAGCAGGGTGAGTTCAGTTTCTTTGACGTAAAGGACGGTGAGTATACGCTGCATATCTTTGCTTCTGGCTTTGCCCATTTACATGAAGAGGCAACAGCGCAATCGAACTCTACAGGTGGCACAAACTTTGTACTAGCGCGAAGTGCTATTGAAGTGATTGATGTGCACGCCACGCCTATGCATTTGTCTGTCATGGAGTCGGCTACGCCGGTGAGCGTGTTATCAGGTGATACCTTACGACGTCAGCAAGCCGCCACGCTGGGCGATACGCTAGAGAAACTGCCAGGCGTACAATCTAACTTTCATGGCAACGTGGCAAGCACGCCAATAATTCGAGGCCTCAGCGGTCCACGGGTACTTATAACGCAAAACGGTTTGGATGTGAGCGATGTTTCTCGGGTTGGCCCAGACCATGCGGTAGCGAGTGAAGCCTCAACCGCTAACCAAATTGAAGTGCTGCGAGGACCTGCCACCCTGTTCTTTGGAAGTGGCGCAATAGGCGGTGTGGTTAACGTAGTTGACCAACGCGTGCCGACCTCCACTGAAACACGCGGGGAATTTTTACTAGAAACCCAAACCGTTAACGACCAGAAGCTTGCATCGTTTAACGTGACCACTGGCGTTGACAACATGGCCTTCTATGCTGACGGCTTTTATCGCGACTCAAATGACTATGAAACCCCAATGGCGCCAGATATTGATGATCCGGATGGCGAGCATGTGGTTGAGAACAGTAATGAAGAGTCCCACGGGTTTACGTTAGGTACCAGTTACTTATTTGACCAAGGTTATGTTGGTGTGGCGGTAGAAAGGTTCGAACGAGAGTACGGCGTGCCTGGACATAGCCATGGTGATGACTCATCAGTATTTGCTGATCTTGAGCAGACTAAGTACCAACTTCTCGGCGAATACAATTTTACTAATGACTTTTTGCAAAGTGTTCACTTTAGAGCGGGCTATACCGATTACGAACACGCTGAAGTAGAAAGTGGTTTAGTCGGTACTACGTTCAGCAATGAAACCGAAGAACTTCGCGTAGAGTTATTGCATAAGCCCATGGCCGGCTGGCGTGGCGGTGTAAGTCTTCACTACAAAGGCGCGGACGTTTCGGCGCAAGGTGAAGAAGCCTTCACACCTCCTTCAGAGATGGAGATGTTTGCTATAGCTTTGATGGAAGAACGCCATTTTGGTGACTTCTTAGTTCAGTTAGGGGCCCGTGCAGAAAGAGTAACACTGGACGCTTCGAGTGTGTTGCTGCCCGAGCTAGATGCTCACGACCATGATGAAGAGCACGAAGAAGACGAGCATGATCATGAGGAACACGACCATGACGACGGTGAGCTAGTTCGCCAGTTCGCGGTAGACCAAGAGTTTACCCCTATATCACTGTCGGCAGGTGTGGTTTACACCATTAATGAAAGCTATAACGTAGGCGTTTCACTTTCCCGTTCAGAGCGGGCGCCTTCAGCGTCTGAGCTCCTTTCGTTTGGCCCGCATATTGGCACCCGTACCTATGAGATAGGCGCCTTGTTTGATTTGTCAGAAGAAGGCGAGTTTGTGCTTTCTCAAACGCCTATCGATCTTGAGACAGCCAACAATATCGACCTAACGTTCAGAAAAACACAGGGCGATGTTGGCTTTGTGTTTAATGCTTTTTATAACCAGGTAGATAACTACTACTTCCAAGAAGAAACCGGCTTATTCGCTGAAAGTGGTCATGACCATGATCATGGAGAAGAGGAGCACAGCGAAGACGAACACAGCGATGAATTGCCTGTTTACCTGTTTGGTTCTGCTGATGCCATTCTTCATGGTTTTGAGCTACAAGTTGCGTGGCAAACCACTGATAATTTAAAACTCGATTTCTTTGCCGACTACGTTAAAGCCCGACTTAAAGATGGTGGCGCACTGCCGCGTACTTCGCCTATGCGCGTGGGGGCACATGTTGCTTACACACTTGATAACATCCGCGCCGACTTAGACATTACCCATTTTGCCAAACAAGACGACATCTCAACCTTCGAGACTGAAACAGACGGTTACACCCTTGTTGATGCATCAATTACCTATGACATTCCAATGGGGGATATTGATTTATCGGTTTACCTGAGCGGTGAAAACCTCACCGACGAAGAAGCGCGTGTTCACACCTCATTTTTGAAAGATATTGCACCACGTCCGGGTAGAAACTTTGCTTTCGGCGTACGTGGTTATTTCTAAGATCAGCTTATAAAAAAGAATTATTGATAGGGATACACACATGAAAAATAGACTAGTACTAAGCGCCATAGCCAGCGCACTTTTGCTTGCAGGCTGTGGTGATGCAGAAACCAATATTGTAGAGCTGGACCCTATTGAGGTACCAGAGGATGATCACGACCACGACCATGATCACGACTCAGATTATGAAATTGAAAGTGAAGGCAGATTGGTTATTTCCGATGCTGCATCAAATACGCTCACTGTCTTTGATCTAGATGATAATTCAGTGCTTGATACGTTTTCCGCAACCTTTGATGGAAGCAGTGTAAGCGCCTCCGCAGACTATCGCTTTGCAGTAATCAACAGCCGAGCAAACGGATTAACTGAGTTTCTTGATGGTGGATTATGGCGAGAAGATCACGTAGAGCACCTGCACGACTATGAAGAAGCCCCAAGTCTGTCTGGTTTCACACTTGAAGGTAGTCAACCGACTCATGTAGTAACACACGACGGTCAGCTTGCTGTTTTTTACGACGGAAATGCCGATACCAGCATGCCGGCAGCGGTAAAAGTGGTAACTGACACCCAAATTGCCAGTGAAATTACCGAAGTTCCTACTTTGGAGTTTACCGTAAACATGCACGGTGTCGCTGAACCGCGTGGTGACATGCTGATTAGTACTGTACGTCGTGATGATGCAGACTCTCTTTCAGCCAACCCAATCTTGCCAGACAGCGTTGCAGTATTTCACTGGCATGATGGTGAGTACGAAGAAGAGCAACGTTTTGATGGCGAATGTGCTGACTTACATGGCGCTGCTCAAAACGAAGTAGCTGTGGCATTTGGCTGTAGCGACGGCGTATTAATATTAAATGAAAATGATGAAGTATTTACCAGCGCGTTTATCGACAACATTGATGGTCTTGGCGACCTACGCATTGGCACAATGTATGGACATGAACACGCAGAAGCGTTTATTGGTATTGCTTCACAACATGGTGGCGGTAGCGCCATCTTGGCCAATGTGTCGCCTGTAACTAGCACAATGAGCGTGATTGACTGGCAGCCAGAGACTGACGCTCATGCAGTGTCATACGGTTTCTCAATGGGCGGTGAATTCTTTGTTATTTTAAATGACAAAGGTTTTGTAACACTGCTGGAAGCGCATGAGGAAGACGGTGACACTCACTGGGAATTTGCGCACAAGATTGATGTGGCCAGTGCCAGCGCGGCAAACCTAACAGATGACCAGTCATTTAGCATGGCGGCATCACAGCATGAAGAAACTTTATTTGTGGTTGACCCTGTTGCGCAAGCTATCCTTGCTGTTGATTTGGAAACCGAGACCACGGAAACCTTGCTTGAACTAGATTTTGAGCCTTCAGGTGCGGTTTGGTTAGGTATTGCTGAAGAACACGAGCACGTCCACTAATCAGGCGTAGTGTTTTACAAACGCTAATGAGTGTTTGAATCTAACAATACACAGATTAAGGGCATAGCGATATGCCCTTATTTTTTGAATCTTTCATATTTATTATACATTCGTTAATTTCGTTTATAACAGCCCTCGCTTCTTTCTCCGCCTTATGTATAAAAGCGCCTATTTCTCAATTGCTTTCTACCGTTATTGATTCTGAATTCGTATGTTGGTGTAGGTCACGCAAAATCTAACAAGTCTGTACCAAAGAAGTTATCGATGACACAGCGCCATTCACCACTTGCATCCCTTTGCAGAACGTAAACGGCGCGCTTGCCCTCGCAGGGTAGGGCGTTGGGTGTTGCTTTGGGCACAAGATAAAGCTTCGCGACGACTAGCGCTACGTCACCGGCTTGTATAACCCGTTCATCTCCGGTTGTAACAAAATGATCGGGCATGAATTTCTTTTGAAATTTAAGCAGGGCATCAACGCAGTCGCGCTGCGTGGCATGTTCTTCAGCGGCTTGGTTTTGCGTTGAGCTGGACATAGGGGTCGCAACCACTGTTGCATCGCTAGCATAACATTGGGATAAGGCGTTTTGATCGCCGCGGTTTACTGCGTCATGCAACTGTTGCAACACGTGAGATATTGAATTGTTCATGGCTGTCGTTCCGTTATCATTACCGCAAGACGAGCCAATAAAAAAACCGCCTTTGCGGCGGGTTTAGTGAATTCTATTTACGCACTAGCTAACCCGCCCATTCCTTAGAATAGCGAGAATAATAATCAGCGCAGACGCTGAGTAAGCAGTATGTGTATTCGTGTTTTTAGGCATAATGTTTAAAAACAGTGTGCTGCTAGTGAGTATTTAATGACCCGAGTATCCTGCGCACAATGAAGAAAGTCAATGGGTTTTTAGGTGTAGAAACTAGACCCATGCGGATGAGTGTGCAAGCGGTAAGTGCAACGTATAAGATCTAAGGTATAACGCTACTCTAGGCTTCAAATATGGTAATGCGAATAATCGAGCCCTGTTTTAAACAGTTATAGATATCTTCATCAGTAAAGCCGCTGTTATAGAGAATTTGCCTGGCAACAAGCTTGGCGCCTTTTGTGCTGTGCTTGTCGCATATTATTTGAAGTGCTTTGTTTAAATAACTAATAGAAGGCATGATGAATAACCTAATGAGAAACGGGTAAGGTTTGTGTGATATTTAAACGATGTGCTGCGGTATTGTGATCACTAAATTCACGTAAACAGTGCCCTAAATAAAGGGGAATTTAACCCTTGGAAATACTTTTTAGCTGGCTAACTGCCAACGACACATTGTCGATGTCATCCTCAGTCATACTTGTTGTTACTTCGTTCTTTACGTCTATGATGACAGCAACACTGGGAATTGGTGGCGGGGTTTTGTTACTGTCGATAATGGCCGGTACTATGCCGGTTAGTGCGCTGATCCCGGTTCACGGCCTGGTACAGCTTGGTTCAAACGGCAACCGTGCCCTGATGACGGCAAAGCATATCGACTGGCGTATGCTGAAGTATTTTTCTTTAGGCGCAATCGTCGGCGCTTTTTTAGCCTCTTTTATTGTGGTTCAGCTGCCGCTGGTAATAATTCAATTTGCGGTTGCCGCATTTATTTTATTTTTAGTGTGGGGGAGTAAACCCAAAGCACAAGAAATGAAGCCCGCGGGTAGAGCGTTGGCGGGGTTGGTGACCACCTTGGTTTCAATGTTTGTAGGTGCCACAGGGCCTTTGGTGGCGGCGTTTGTACACCGAAACAATTACAGCAAAATGCAGATAACCGGCACATTTGCCAGCTGTATGACACTCCAGCACGGCCTTAAAGCTTTTGTGTTTACCTTTGTAGGGTTTTCATTTGCACAGTGGGCGGGACTTATCTTGATTATGATTGCCAGTGGTGCCCTCGGCACGTTTTTCGGCTTGAAGGTATTAAGGCGTATCCCAGCGGAAAAATTTATGCTGGCGTTCAAAGTTGTGGTAACGCTGTTAGCCCTTCGCCTGCTATGGCAGGCCACAGAAAGTGTGATTTAATAAACATATGAGCTTAAGAAGTTAACTTCTTAAGCTCATAATGTTTTTAGGTTTGCTTTTTTCCTTTATTTTTTAGCTGCTTAAAACTGATAATTTAGTGACAAATGCCACTCCCTTCCAGCACCAGGCACGCGCTCACCTACTTCCACATCGGCGTTCATTACACGGTTAATGCCCGCTGTATGAGCTGCGTACTGTTTGTCGAACAGGTTATGAATAGTTGCCGTAACCTGAAGATTCGACTGAGCATTTTCAAAAAGCGTTAAATACCCCGAGATATGAAATAAACCATATCCCGCTGTAGACGCTTCACTCTGCAGTGCAGAGATATGGTTTTGGGCGCCCGTCAACTCGGATATTAGCTGCAGTTGAAGCGGCGCATCATATACTTGTGTGTTCCACTGAACGGTTGTGGTTAACTGCTCTGGCGCAATGCGGAACAAAGCATCATCAATGTCATCACGATTACCATGCTGAATGCTTGCTACTGCTCGCAAGCTTAGGTTTTCACTAAGCTGACCTTGCACCGTCATATCCGCACCTTTAATAACAGCGTCGGTATTCGTCCACTGAAATGGCGTTGTACCAGCCATCATGGTAGATACCATGTTCGCCGCGGTATTCGTACTGGGTGAGCCGGTGATGTAATCCTCTATATCTTGATAGAAAAAGCGGGGCGAGAAAGTCCAATTTTTATAGGTGTAATCAACACCCATATCTAATTTGCGCGCGGTTTCATTGTCTAATTCAAGGTTGCCTATGTAGTTAAAGCCGTCAGCCATACCGCCCGAGATGCCAAGTGGTAGCCAAGTATAACGTTCGAAATAGTTAGGGGCGCGGTTTTTCTGAGAAATGCCAAGCACGATATCAAGGGAGTCGCTTGCATGGTATCGGGTGGTAGCGGCTATATCCAGCATGTTGTAGTTTTTGTCACGCTCAGCGGCGTTAAAATCACTGACCAACGTAGCAACTGCTGGGTTCATCATCACCATGTTAGAACCCGCTTCTCCGGCATCCATATTAATGCGGGTGTATCGCGCACCATAAGTAGACGAATAGGCTTCTGTATTTACTGTCCATTGGGCATAGATACTCGCGGTATCTCTTTGTACATTGGTAAAGTTATCTACAAAAAACATACTGTTATTGGGGTTAGTAATAACAGAGTTATTTCGGCTGTGGTGCAGATAAGCGCCCAATTCAAGCTCGCCACTATCCAGCGGCGCAACGTACTTGGCATCCAAGCCTTGAGCGATAGCGTCAGCGTTATTCTCTCTTGCCATGTCAGCAGACATTACCATGCGCTGAGAAAAGTTATCCATGGCATGTTGGTTACTGTTGCCAAACCAATTTATAGCAAAGTACTCTGCTTCGCCTGCGTTGTAGCGATAACCTAGCCGGTACCATGCTGCATCAATAAAACCTATATCCATGGCGAGTGCTGGTGTGCCGCTCTCATTGGTATTTAGCTGTTGATAGCTAGCATCAAATTGGTGTTTTCCCCACTCATAGCCAAGTCTAAATTTGCCGCCATTTCTTTGGTAGTGGCTATTAGGTATAACTGCGTTATCGCCCGATTCTCTCTCGTCACGCTGCTGATGCATGAAGGCGCCGCTAATGAAAGCTTGGTCCGTTTTGTAAAGCACATTGCCTTGGTATTGTTGTCCGCTACCCGGGCCCATTAAACTGGCATTTACACTGCCAGTAATACCGCTTCCTAAAGCAAAAAGGGATGCCGCATCAGCATTAATATGCAGTTTACCACCTAGTGTTTGTACTCCAGCACTCACCGGCACGATACCGCGATACAAAGTGGCGGTAAGCCCTGGTTCTGGCAGTACGTGGGATAATGGCGAGTCCATAGAGTTAGGCCCTGCACCTGCTATATCTACACCGTCTATAGATACGCCAACCCTATCACCGAAAAGCCCTCGGTATTGAATAAGACCTGTAACCGGGCCGTTTCGGGAAACCGATACGCCAGGTAATTGCGCTAACTGATCGCCAAAATCCGCATCTATATTAGTTGCGGCGGTCACCGTTTCTCGCTCAATTTCTACTGTATTATCATTAAGCGAAGAACCAATAACGGTAATCACTTCTGTTGAAGCGCTGTCAATTAACTCGGATGTGTTTGCATAAACGTGTGCAGATGTGCAGGCAGCTGAAACAGCGAATGCCAGTAAAGAATACTTCATAACAATTCCATTAAATAAACGAACTATGTGCACGGTTAAACCATGCGCGTTAAGTGTGTTTTTTAGGTTTTGTTATGCAATTGGTGGAGCGCGGCCAAGCGGGGCGGCAAACGCAAATGATGTATAGGGCGCTGCTGCAAGGCGAGATACTAAAGCGCGATAGCGCACTAAGGATAACACCGCCATTGAATCTATTGGAAAATTATCAATATTAGGTAGGTCTGCCAGCGTACCGTTGGTACAATCTACATGCTCGACAGGCGCTTTAAGCAGCTTGGGGCTTATGAATACAAATTCACCTTCAAGCTCTGTGGCACTAAGCGATATGTATCGCATGGTCTTGCCTGTACAGATAAGTTCAATATCGTCGCCCACCAATCCACGCGCATGCTGCATTTTGCGAAAGCATACAAAGGCAAAGTGTTAAGGCTATCAGGCGTTTAATCGACATTTTTTATCTTTTTAAATTGCGCACTTTTATCATAGCCTGTGACGACAGTTTATTTCCACTGATTAATTGTGTTCGTTAATACCAGCTTTACTAATTTTAGCAGTTAAGAGGCTAAACCCTACTTCATAGCCTTATGTTCAAAGTTTCTTGTAATGTCTTCTAAGCTTTTACCCTTAGTTTCCGGAAATAGCTTAGCAACTAAAATGAGGCTGATTAAGGCAAAACAGCCGTAAATAGCAAATGTTGTGGCTGCCCCTAAGTTAGCTAGCTCCCATGGAAAGATAATTTGAACTAGAAAGCTGGTTAAGGAGTTAATCACGCCCACCAAAGAGATAGCCAAACCACGAGTTTGATTAGGAAAAATTTCGGCTAGCATCGCCCACATCACAGGGCCTAAAGACATAGCGAAAGAGGCTACAAACGCGATAATGCCAAATAGCACTAAGGGCGCGTTCATTGTGATACTGCTGGTTAGCAATGGTTGTTGGTAAGTATCAAAGTTTTTACTTGATAAAACAGTTTTGAGCGCGCGTTTAAACTCCACGTCCGAATAATAGACTTGGTTGGTTAAAGGCTCTAATTTGCTTGCTGCGATGGGAGCCTCTTGTTGAATAGTGCTAATCGCAGTTTGTTGAACTTGGTAAGTGGCTTGTTTGAAACCATAGGTGCAGATAGCCATGCTAAGTACAACTCCGGTCAAACCCACAATGAGTAGTGGCTTTCTACCCCACTTATCAATAGTCATCATTGCCACAACAGTAAAGGCGACATTCACTACACCAATCCATACTGCCTGCATAAAGGCGGCGTTGGTACCCACGCCGCTTTGTTCAAAAATAGTAGGTGCATAGAAAAAGATAACGTTGATGCCGGTAATTTGCTGCGCAATGGCAATAATGATTCCTACCATCAAAGGAAAGCGCATGGCTTTTGCTTTTAAAAAACCAAGGCGTTCGCGTAATGTCCAAGTCTTCTCATCAAGCGAAGACGCAATATCCTTAACAAGTGCATGGGCTTGTGCCTTATCGAAAAGGCGGTTTATCACCAGCTCTGCTTCTTCTTGTCTACCTTTTAGTACTAACCATCGAGGACTACGTGGAATAGTAAATAGTAGGCCAAACCACAGCGCGGCTGGAATGACTTCAAGCCCTAGCATGTAGCGCCATAGGTGAGTGTCTAAACCCCAATCAGCAACCCAAGCTGCTCCACTGCCGCTAAGTTGTAGCAAGTAGTAGTTAGTGAAATAGGACAAAGCGAAACCAAACACAATGTTGAGTTGATTCACCGATACCATTTTTCCACGGTTTTCAGGTGAGCTAATCTCTGAAATATACAGTGGGGCAATGATGAGTGAGCAAAATGCTATGCCGCCAATAAAGCGAGCCAGCACTAGCAGTTCGAAACTAGGGGCAAGGGCAGAGCCTATGGAGGAAAGCAAATACAAGAAAGCTACAAGGATCAGGGCTTTTCGTCTTCCGATAGCATCGCTTATGCCACCTGCAAAGAGCATGGCAATAAGTGCGCCCAACGTGGGAGAGCTGACTACAAAACCTTGCTGCCAATCACTTAGATTAAACTCGGCATCAATAAAGCCATTGGCTCCGGCTATTACGCTGGCATCAAAACCAAATATGAATCCACCAAGGGAAACAATGAGCGTGTAGTATAGCGAGGGAGTCAGGGCTTTATGCATTTTATAATTTGCCTAGTGTGTCCCTATCGACGACTTCAGGAACAAATAAGTGCTCAATTGGGATAGGACTTTTAATGTCATAAACATGTTCAAGTACCCAATAAGCGGCCATTTCTCCCATAGCGTGAATAGGGTTATTAATGGTTGTTAGCTTAGGATAAAGATAGCGCGAAAATAGCACGTTATCGAAACCAACAATGGAAAGCTGAGTTGGGATATCAAATCCAGCTTCTCGAGCCGCCGTCATTGCGCCAGAGGCCATTTCATCGTTTGCGCATACAAGGGCGGTAAAGTCTGGGAAAGTCGCTTGAAGGTGATGCATCCCTTCCTGTCCTGTAGACTCATGGAAGTCGCCTTCGAACAAGCTGTTGCTGTCAAATGTAAGTCCTGCTTCTTCTAGGGCTTTTTTGTGACCAGCAAGACGATCGCTTGCATCTTTTTTAAATAGCGGTCCGCTAATGTAAGCTATCTTCGTATGACCCGCGTCAATGGCCGCTTTCGTAGCTAAGTAGCCACCTTTTACGTTGTCTACAACAAAGCAATGTTGCTCTAGATCGTCTACTTTTCGGTTAATCACTACAACCGGGACTTTGCTGTCGACCAGCTTTTTTAAGTAGTCGTCAGAGACGGCCTCTGCGTGCAAGATAAGTGCGTCACAACGGCGGCTTTTCAAGAACTCTATGGCTTCGTGTTCACGCTCTTCATCGACGTGTCCCGCGGTTATGATTACATGCTTACCACTTTTCTTTAGCACGTGCTCAACCGTACTCATCAAGTCACCAAAGTATGAGCCATGCAGTTCGGAAACAAGTAAACCTACACTATTGGTACGGTTTGATGCCAGAGATTGCGCAATAGCGTTGGGCTGATAGCCCAGCGATGCCATAGCGTCTTCCACTTTTTTACGCGTGCGTTCGCTTACTTTCGCGTTTCCATTCATAACGCGAGAGACGGTAGCCAGCGATACCCCAGCTGCTTCTGATACTTGGTAAATTGTTGCCATACGGTTTCTAGTAATTGTCCTTATTTAATACCGCTAATGTACCCATTTATACGACTCTTCACCAGTTTTGAATAGGCTAAAGCACTTTGTTTTAAGGTGCGTTTTTGGGTTTCGTAGTCAACATATACAATGCCGAAACGTTTTGAATAACCCAGCGCCCATTCAAAGTTGTCCATTAGGCTCCATGCAAAATACCCGCGAATGTCCACACCCTTTTCCATCGCTCTATTTACGGCATTTAAGTGAGTGTGAAAATAAGCAGTACGCGTATCATCTATAACTTCGCCGTTATTAAGAACATCATCCATTGCCGCACCGTTTTCGGTAATATAAATAGGCGGTAAGTCGTAGCGCTCATTAAGATCAACGAGCAGTTCGGTAAATGCGTCAGGGGTAATTTCCCAGCCCATAGCGGTTAGCTCGTTTGTTGCTGGTGGAACAATCTCAAACCAACCATTTCCATCACTTTGATACAGAGTGCGTGTGTAGAAATTAATACCCAAATAGTCGATAGGTTGAGAAATGATATCCATATCACCCTCAAGTATTTCTGGTTTGCTATCAGCATCGAGCATGTCGATAACATCAGGGTATTTACCTTCTATTATCGGCTTTAAATACCACTGGTTATGGTAGTCGTCGGCCAGCTTAGCCGCGTGCTTATCTTCATTAGAATTCGTTGTTGTATGGCAATTGCTAAAGTTAAGCACAATACCGTTTTGACTATTCGGGCAATGGTTATTAAGTACTTTCAATGCTAATCCATGCGCAAGCAGCAGGTGGTGCGCTGCTTTACGCCCGTTGCGCATCCCTGTTTTACCAGGCGCATGAATACCGGCTTCATAGCCTAAATAAGCAGAGCAAAATGGCTCGTTTAACGTGGCGTAAGAATAAACTTTCTCGCCCAATGCCTTTGCTACGGCCTCTGCGTATTTTTCAAATGCGTAAGCGGTATCGCGGTTTAGCCAGCCACCATTGTCTTCAAGGTATTGTGGTAAATCCCAGTGATAAAGCGTAACGAACACTTTCATACCGCGTTTTACGACTTCGTTAACTAAATTGACGTAAAATTGCATACCTACTTCATTAACAGTGCCGTCTTGCATCATAACGCGGGGCCAAGAAATAGATAATCGATAGGCATCGACACCTAAGGCATCGATAAGCGCTACATCTTCCTTCCAAAGCGCAACATGATCGCAAGCTACATCGCCGTTAGTTGCATCTGAAATAGTTCCGTGTTTTTCACAGAAGGTGTCCCAAATGCAGTCCAACCTTCCTTTTCTGTCACCTTCTATTTGAAAGCTTGATGTTGCTACACCAAACAGAAAGTCTTTAGAAAGCATCATAGAATTGGATGGAAGGTTAATGTCTTTCATCGTAGAAATGTCCTAGCAATAACAATTTCGTCATATTTGCTTTGCTAATCGCTAAGCAAATAACATCATATTTACATTGAATTCGATAACGCTTCATGTAATTATCTACTCAATGTAAGCGCTTACAAAATAACTTAGATAAGCATGTAAGCGCTTTCAAATGTAAATTTATCATTAATCAGAAAAATAGCAACAGAGGTTACTTGTGGACACACCAGTTCAGCCGAATATTTCATCCGCCCAAGAGCAAGGGGCAAACGGTGGCTACCGTTTTGCGCTAATCTCACTTACCACGTTGTTTTTCATGTGGGGATTTATTACATGTTTGAACGACATTCTTATTCCCTATCTAAAAGGAGCTTTTAACCTTAGCTTTACGCAAGCAATGTTAATTCAATTTTGTTTCTTTAGCGCTTATTTCATCGTTTCGCTCCCTGCGGGAATGGTTGTGTCGCGCATTGGTTACCAAAAAGGTATTGTGCTTGGCTTAGCTATAGCATGTGTAGGCTGTTTGCTGTTTTTCCCTGCTG
Source organism: Alteromonas sp. HB246098 (assembly GCF_054890645.1). Lineage (NCBI taxonomy): Bacteria > Pseudomonadati > Pseudomonadota > Gammaproteobacteria > Alteromonadales > Alteromonadaceae > Alteromonas > Alteromonas sp. HB246098. The sequence goes on from NZ_JBTZUG010000004.1 coordinate 333,347, forward strand.
CGTCTAGTCAAATTTATGGTATTTTCTTGTTGGCGCTCTTTGTGTTGGCGTCAGGTATAACCATACTTCAAGTGTCTGCCAACCCTTTCGTGACAGCACTTGGTGACCCTAAAACGGCATCGTCACGACTTACCATGACCCAGGCATTCAATGCGTTTGGTACCACAGTGGCGCCATTCTTCGGCTCTTATCTTATCTACGGTGCCACAGGTGAGCACGGTGGCGGCACGCCAAGTCCATCAGATGTACAGGTTCCTTATCTTGTATTGGCGGCATCGCTACTGCTCCTAGCTCTTGTATTCATGTACTTGAAGTTACCTAAGCTTAACCACACAGGTGCAAATGCAGGTGTATTTAAAGGCGGCGCATGGCATCACAAGCACCTTGTATTAGGTGCGGTGGGTATATTTATGTACGTAGGTGCCGAAGTTGCCATTGGTAGTATGCTAGTCAACTACTTAGCTAGCCCTGCGGTGGGCGGCCTAACTGAAGCTGGCGCGGCAAAACTGCTGGCGTATTACTGGGGCGGAGCCATGGTAGGGCGCTTTATCGGCGCTGTCGTTATGCAAAAAATCTCAGGTGGTTATGTATTGGCCTTTAATGCTTGTATAGCAATTGGCCTTATTTTGCTATCGCTTTCAAGTACGGGTGACCTTGCGCTGTGGAGTATATTAGGCGTAGGTTTATTTAACTCAATTATGTTCCCTACCATTTTCAGTCTTGCACTACAGCAACTAGGTAAGGACACACCGCAAGGTTCAGGTATTTTATGCCTAGCTATTGTGGGGGGGGCTATCGTTCCACTTTTTCAAGGTATGCTGGCCGACTCATTTGGGGTCACGCTTTCATTCCTATTACCCGCTTCGTGCTATATCTACATTGCTTATTACGGCCTTGTAGGAAGTCGCGTATCTAAATTTCAAACCACTGAAAAGTAACGAGGATTAATAATGCGAAAAAGTCTAATCGCGAAGGTTGTTGCAGGTGCATTGGTCAGTGTCTTAGTTAGCGCTTGTGCATCCGATGAAGACGCTTCTTCAGTTAACAGTGCCGTAGAAAAAACGAATAAAGCCAGTGAGATATGGCCTAAGCTAGATATAGAAGTAAAGTCAGACCCTGTGGTAGAGAAAAAGGTAGATGATATTTTATCTACCATGACGCTTGAACAGAAAATTGCGCAGATGATACAGCCAGAAATTCGCAATATCACTGTTGAAGACATGCGTAAGTATGGGTTTGGCTCTTACCTCAATGGTGGTGGCGCGTTTCCGAATAACGACAAGCATGCAACTCCTGAAGATTGGGTGGAACTTGCCGAAAAGCTATATCAAGCTTCCATTGACGACAGCCTAGATGGTTCAACAATCCCGACAATGTGGGGTACCGATGCTGTTCACGGTCATAACAATGTTATTGGCGCCACTTTATTTCCCCATAACATAGGTTTAGGTGCGGCAAATAACCCTGATTTAGTAGAGAAAATTGCACATATCACAGCGAAAGAAGTGATGGCGACGGGCATTGATTGGGTATTTGCGCCAACAGTTGCTGTTGTACGTGACGACCGTTGGGGTAGAACCTATGAAAGCTACTCTGAAGATCCGGCGATTGTAAGAGAATATGCCGCATCTGTGGTTAAAGGTCTACAAGGTGCTGCTGACAAAGACTTTTTAAGCGATCAGCGTGTAATCAGCACGGTAAAACACTTTGTCGGGGATGGCGGTACCGTAGGCGGAGACGACCAAGGTGATAACGTAGCTAGCGAGCAAGAGCTATTCGATATTCATGCCCAAGGTTATGTTGGCGGATTAACCGCTGGTGCGCAGTCTGTTATGGCATCGTTCAACAGCTGGAATGGCGACAAACTTCACGGTCATAAGTACCTACTAAATGATGTACTTAAAGACCAAATGGGCTTTGACGGCTTCGTAGTAGGCGATTGGAACGGTCACGGCCAAGTTAAAGGCTGTAATAACGAAGACTGCGCGCAAGCTATCAACGCGGGTCTGGATATTTTCATGGTACCTAACGATTGGAAGGTACTGTACGACAACACCCTCGCGCAAGTGAAAGATGGCACTATCGCGATGACGCGTATCGATGATGCTGTGCGCCGTATTCTTCGTGTGAAAGTACGAGCGGGCCTTTTCGATAAGCCTAGCCCAGCAAATCGACCACTTTCAGGTAACCGTTCATTAATTGGCAAAGCTGAGCATCGCGAAGTAGCTGCACAAGCGGTACGTGAGTCACTTGTACTGCTGAAAAACAAAGATAAAACTCTGCCTCTTTCCGCAAATAAAAATATATTAGTGGCCGGTGATGGCGCCGACAACATTGGTAAGCAGTCTGGTGGCTGGAGTATTACGTGGCAAGGCACCAACAATACTAATGCCGACTTCCCAGGCGGTAGTTCTATTTACGACGGTATACAAGAGCATGTCGAAAGTGCAGGTGGTAACGTAGAGCTTTCTGTTGAGGGCGATTTTGAAACTAAGCCAGATGTCGCCATTGTGGTATTCGGGGAAGAGCCTTACGCAGAAGGCCACGGCGATAGAGAAACGCTTATCTACCAATACGGCAGTAAGAAAGACTTAGCGCTACTTGAAAAGCTGAAGTCTCAAGGTATTCCTGTGGTATCTGTGTTTATCAGCGGCCGCCCAATGTGGGTAAATGCCGAGCTTAATGCATCTGACGCTTTTGTCGCCGCTTGGTTACCTGGCTCTGAAGGTGCTGCGGTAGCTGATGTGCTGTTTGGCGAGCAAGACTTCAAAGGAAAACTATCTTTCTCTTGGCCATCAGAGCCTCAGCAGATAGTTAATAAAGGCGATGAGGCTTACGAGCCGCTCTTACCTTATGGTTTTGGTCTTACTTTCAGCGATGAAAATGTATTAAGCGATGCGTTAAATACTGAAATAAAAGTCAGCACTGACAGCAACAAGCCGATGGAAATCCTTAATGGTGCCGTGCAGTCACCATGGGTACTATGGCTGTATTCAGGTGATGAAACGTTACCTGTAAATGCAAGCACTCACACCCTTGGTGCGCTGACCTACCGCACTGTAGACAAAGTAGTGCAAGAAGATGCACGAAAAGTCACCTTTGATGGCTCTGAATTTGCGGCTATGCGCTTTGCTAGCAAAAGCTTCTTCCGTGAAGATTTAAGTGCACAACTACTTACAGAAGGTGCGTTAAGCTTTAACGTTAGCCGTCACTCAGATATTAATGCGCCTGTTACCGTGGGCATGAACTGTGAGGGCGAAGGTGATGCTGCGGGCAGCTGTTCAACGCAGATTGATATTAGCGAGCAGCTAAAAGCAATGCCTGCTGATACATGGACAAACGTGAGTATTGACCTGCAGTGCTTTGTTGATGAAGGGATTGATTTCACCGGTCTTGTCGTACCGTTTGAACTAGGCAGTGCAGGTAAGGCAAGCTTGAGTGTGGCGGATATTCAGTTTAAGCCAAGTGCAGCAGAATCAGCGAGTATAAGCTGCCAAGAAAGGTTATAGCTTTATTTCTAGCGCTTAAATAACGTCGCCAGCTTCTCATCTGGCGACGTTTTTGTTTGTAGAGAGAATTAACCCGCGGCGCTTTTCGCGTTATCGATCTTTTCCCCATGTTACCCCGTAGCTATGTTTATTAAACCTTCAAATCAGTAGCTGGATTAAAACTGATTCAAGCAAGGTATTTTGCTAAGTCCTCGTTCACTTCACATGTTTATTTACAGGGTAGTAATATGACAAATGAAAAAACGCCTGCACCCCATCTTTATCTCGCTTTGACACCCGTTATCTTAACCCTTTTGATATTGGGTATGCAGATCTTCTACTTCGGCGTGTTTGAGCCTCATATACCGCTTGCTATTGGCATAGCATTGACCAGTTTTGTGGGGACTTATCTTGGCCTGACATGGGAAGAAGTACGGGCAGGTATTTTTAAGGTAATCCATGTGGCCTTACCGTCGGTAAGCGTTCTTATTGTTGTTGGAATGATCATAGGAATTTGGATAGCCAGCGGCACTGTACCTACTATTATTTACTATGGACTAAAGACTCTTTCTCCCCAAATCTTTCTGGCTGCCGGTATGGTTATCTGCGCAGTGGTTTCCGTTTCGCTAGGTACAAGTTGGGGGAGCGTAGGCACTGTTGGTTTAGCATTAATGGGCATTGGCGAGGGCTTCGATATACCCATGTACTGGACTGCAGGAGCGGTGGTTTCTGGTGCTTTCTTTGGTGATAAAGTTTCACCACTGTCAGATACCACAAACCTTGCCCCAGCAGTAACCGGTACGGATGTGTTTTCACATATAAAAAATATGATGGCAACAACCATCCCCGCCATGGTAATAGCATTTTTAATTTATCTGGGTGTAGGCTTCTTTGTCATCGATGCTCAAAGCGTTTCATTCGCAAAGATTGCAGGCATAACCACAGCGCTGGAAGATAATTTTACGATTTCGGGCTGGGCACTACTGCCTGCGTTAGTGGTTATGGGGTTAGCCTTAAAGAAAATTCCGCCACTTCCTGCACTGTTTGCCGGTGCTGTAATTGGAGGTGTATTTGCCATGTTTATGCAGGGGCAAAGCCTGCAGGCCGTATTCGATTATGCAAATAACGGCTACTCCATTAATACCAATATTGTTGAAATAGATAGCTTGCTCAATCGCGGTGGTGTTCAGTCTATGATGTGGACCATCTCCTTGGTGCTTATTGCCCTTGGTTTCGGCGGAGCGTTAGAAACTACGGGATGCTTACGAAGCATCATTAACGCAATCAAAAGCAAAGCAAAGACCTTTGCCGGTACACAGGTTGCGGCTGTTGGCACTGCCTTTTCTACTAATCTAGTGGCAGGCGACCCATATCTATCGGTTGCTTTACCTGGAAGGATGTATTCTCCTGTTTACCGTGGCATGGGCTACTCCACCCTCAATCTGTCACGCGGTATTGAAGAGGGAGGAACGCTAATGTCTCCGCTTATACCTTGGAATGCCGGTGGTGCCTTTGTAATATCCGCACTCGGCCTTGGTATTTCAGGTGCCAACTTGGAAAACTTGCTGTATATCCCTCTTGCTTTCGCATGTTGGACGGCTCCCCTGATAGGCATATTCTATGCCTTCGTTGGCTGGTTCTCACCTAAAGCCACAGACGAAGAACGAGAACAGTGGAAAACGTCCGGCGCCGCAATTGCGAAGTTTAACAAAGACGGCACACCCATGACTGATTAACAAAAGCTTAGTAATTGGTTTACTAAGCTATTTGTATCGATGACAACGGTCATGAATAAAAAAGGGCCTTAAAAAAGGCCCTTATCGTAAGTGCTTACTAAACTTAGAAGCTGTATCTAGCACCTAGCGTGTAGCGAGGGCCATACTGACGGGCAAATAAGAATTGCTCTTCAAATCGGCCGTAACCACGCTCGGTTTCGTCGTTGATGTTTACACCTTCTAGGAACACCGTTAGGTGCTCATTTACATCGTAGTTGATGCTGGCATCAACTTGACCAAAGGTGTCGAACTGGGTAGCTGGGTTATCTGATGAACCTTGCGCTTGACCAATACCAACAACATAGTCTGAACGCCATGCGTAAGTAACTTTTACAGACAAACCTTCCTTCTCGTAAAACACTTGGAAGTTTGCTGAATCACTGATACCTACTAGCGGGTTTTGCTGTTCTAGGTTGTATGGGTCGTACTCTACGTCACCGTCAACCAGTGTTGCGTTAGCACCAAAACCAAAGCCTGTTTCACCAAACGTATGCTGAACAGCAAGCTCGATACCTTCAACGGTTTTTGATTCGTTAAGGTTACGAGGCTTCACTACGTTCCACTCAATAAGCGGGTCATCTGAATTAGGCTCAACAACGCCTTCTTCGTTAGCATAACCTGCCGATAAGAAGTAGTCGTAAATGTTGCTGTCGGTGGCTTGAATCCCGTCTGCTTCAAGTGCAGATACCGCTTCTTGCCATCTTGGACCAAGGTAGATGTCATTCAGTCCGTCAAAGGTTTCAAGTGCACCTTGCGTATCGATGTAGTTTTTAACCGACTTTCTAAATAGTCCCACAGACGCATAGCTCGCTTCGTCGTAGTACCACTCGAAAGATAAGTCTAAGTTAGTTGACTCATAAGGTTTAAGGTCGGTACTACCTTCAGACACGGTTCTTGAACCAATCTTAGGGCTGCCGCTAAACGAACGTCCGCCTTGTAAGAAACCGATAGGTGCACGAGTAATCGATTTACCCCAAGAGAAGCGGGCAACAATGTCGTCAGTTACATCAACTTTTACGTCGAACATTGGAAGAAGAACATCATACTTACCGGTAAAGTCTTGCTCTTCAACGCCGTCTTGGAAAACAGTGATCCACTCACCAGCTGCAACCCAGTTCACTTGAATAGGTACGCGAACTTCAGCTGTGCTAGGTACCTCAGTTTCTTCGTAGCGAAGACCAGCGTTAATTTGAACGTAGTAATCGCTAACGTCAAAGTCCCACTCGGTCTGTACGTAAATTGAGTCTGTTGTCTCTTCTACATTGCTTACCGAAGGATCACCGCTGAAATATGGGTCAATAGAATACGCATTGCTTTCCCCCACAACGTCAGCAGTGATGAATTGAAGCTGACGCGCAATAGCTTCATCAAAGTCAAAGGTGTAGTAATAGCCTGGGTTCATACTTGCGCCGCCACCATCAAAGGCGTCTAAGAAGCCTGAGGTGTCGTTGCGAACGAACATACTGTCTGGGAAGATTTCCGTGAACGACGGGCTAAAGCCAGGTCCGCCGCGTAGTCCGCTCCATGCGGTAAAGCCAGATAGAGACTGTTCTGTGCGTGCTACACCAAAATCAATTTTAACAAGCGGAATATCCCACGCAGAGTTATACCAAGTACCGTCTAACTGCAGTTGCTCAATGTCAGAACGTCCTGGTGAATAGATGAACTGACTAAAGTTAGAGTCAATTTCGCCCGGCATAATTTCATTAGTGCCGTTATTCCAGTTTACATAGACTTGAGGGATTTCACCTTCACGGTAGTCATAAACTTTAGAATCTAATTGATTTGAACCAAGAATGATCTGCCCAGCGCTACCCAATCCTTCGTCATAACCATTGTCGGTTTTGTTATAAGAATCATGGTAATCCAAACGGAAATGCCAATCGTCATTTACCATCCAGTCTAAGTTTACACCTAGTGAACGTGCATCAACGCGGGTAGTGTTGCGGCTTGCGGTAAATGAACCGTCATCGCCGCTGATATCTGCATAAACAGCAGTACCATTTTCATCAAGCTCGTAAGCATTGATGTTAGCACCAAAGTTGTTCCAAATACCCCAACCCACACTGTTAGTGCCGGTAGTTGCACGAGACGCGGTGTAGTCTATCGTCGCGGTAAACTCGTCTACAGGGCGGAACTGGAAGGTAACTTGCCCATTTGAACGTTCGCGCTGTACATCATTAATGCTGTAGTTCATGTCTTTCGGGAAGAACGCCGCATCGGTAATATTAGTACGGTTGTCAACAACGTTGCTTGGATCTAGCTCAGGCAGAGCATCGTTCTCTTGAAGTACCCAACCTTGAATAGCAGCCGACTGCTGTTGGAAATCACGCTCTTGGTGTGAAAATGATACTCCGAATCCGAACATATCATCAGCAAAAGTATTGGTGTAAACACCTGCGATCTCAGGGGTTACATCGTCACCAGCTTCATTAGACGTATCGTAAATACCTTTTACTGAAATAGTCGCGTTCTGTCCTGACTGAGAAAGCGGCTTCATAGTAATGATATTTACCGTAGCACCTAAGCCCCCGCTCGGGTTTTCTGCACGGGCAGTTTTTTGAAGCTCTAGCGTGCTTACGCCTTCAGATGAAAGGTTGGCAAGGTCGAAAGAACGGGTAAAACCGGTACCCGGCATTTGGCGGCCATTTAGGGTTACCAGATTGAATTCTGGGCCGAAACCACGAACAGTAATTTGGCTACCTTCACCGTTATTTCGGCTAATGGTTACACCGGTAATGCGTTGCAATGCTTCAGCTAGGTTCGTATCAGGAAATTTACCTAGCTCTTCAGCTGATATGGCGTCTACTACACCGCTCGAACTGCGCTTTAGGTCCATTGAGCGGATCATACTGCCGCGAATACCGCTAACTTGAATAACTTCTACTTCGCCTTCTGCGGGCGTTGCTGTTTCTGCTTCTTGAGCGTACGCGGGTAGCACAAGAGAAGAGCCCATCAACAAAGCCATTGATGTGGCAAGCTGGGTCTTTTTAAAAGGTGTGTTTTTCATAATTGCCCTACTAATTCTTATCAATTTTGTATGCCGCCTAAGCACTGCTTAGACGACACATGCTTTGCTATTGCGCTGCAATTTCAACATTATCAACGCGGTATACTGCGCCCTCACCAGAGCCCCATGCAGGGAACATCATGATGACGTTGATTGCACTGATATCCAGACCTAAGTCATAAAGCGTTTGAAGAGGGAAAGTATAGGTTTGCCACTCGCCTTCAACAGGGTCTACACCTTCAAGGCTAGCTGAAATAGGAAGTTCTACGGCTGATGACACATTGATAGATTCAATTTTGAACAACCAAGGCGCTGATGCATTGTTAGGCATCGAGCTTACTTTCATTTCAAATCGCACAGCACCGTCAGTAAGTAGTGCTGACGCGTCGTAAGAGTGACCGTCATCAGCAATGATGCCCATTACCGTTGGCGTTGCGCCAATTCGAAACTCAGCAACTGTTCCGTGGTCTGCATCATCAACTTCCTCGGTAGGCGTTGAACCACCGCAGCAATCCCAAATACGCCACTGGTCTGCCGCAGTGTCTGCAAACAAGGTAATGCCAGACGCTGAAGGCGCGTCTTGCCCACTGTCCGGGTGATATATTTTCACGTTGTCTAAGCGATACACGGCGCCTTCACCAGTACTCCAAGCAGGGAATACCATAATGACGTCAATGGCGCTAACATCTAAGCCACGGGCCTGCAAATCTGAAATAGGGAACGTATATGTCTGCCACTCACCTTCAACAGGAGCTTGACCTTCAACGCTATCCGCTAATGGTAGTTCTACCGCAGTTGATGCATCGTTAGACTCAACTTTAAATAGCCACGTAGAGTCTGGATTGTTAGGAGCGCTCACTACTCTCATATCAAACTGTAGAAGGCCACCATCTGTAAGGGCAGTTGCATCAAATGGGGTATCACCACCACCAGCGGCAGAACGAGTAATAAAGCCCATTACTGTAGGTTCAGCGCCAATACGGAATTCTGCAGTTAAACCGTGCTCTTCATTATCCATTTCTTCAGTTGGCGTAGAGCCTCCACAGCAGTCCCACATGGGCCAGTCAGGGTTTTGGCCATCTTCGAAGATAGTAAGTTCAGGATATGCAACCGCACCGTCCTGTGAAATTTCTACATTAGTAATTTGATAAACGGCACCTTCACCTGCGCCCCAGTCAGGGAAAATCATAATGGTATCAATGGCGCTGGTATCTAGTTCTGCTTCAGCAAACATACTGATAGGAAATTGATAGCTTTCCCATACGCCCACTTGCGGTGTAGCAGGTGCAGTATCTGAAGGTCCAACGTAGCCGCTCATCAGTGAAAAAGAGGCGTCAGTAGTTGCTTCAGTACTTTCAACTTTCAGGTTCCAGTTTGCTTCAGCGTTATTAGGTGCAGAAACAAGTTTTAAATCAAATTTTAAGCTACCAATGCCTTCAAGGGGAGATGCATCAAATGGAGAGGCTTCACCTTCTGGGTCAGTAAGAAACGCATCGCGACTGATAAAACCGACTACCGTAGGATCTGCGCCAAAGGTAAATTCATAAACTTGACCTAGCTCAGTATCTTCAACAAGTTGAGGCGTAGAGCCACCACAGCAATCCCAAGCTGCCCAGTTTGGGTTAGGCGTACCACCAAAAATGGTTAAGTCTTGTGGAATGCCGGTAGAAGGCGGTGACGGGATGGGAGCTGCGCCTTCAACCAATGCATCATCTACACTGTCGTAACCAGGGCGCACAGTCTCACAACCTTTACCAGTTTCAGGGTCTGAGGCACACTCATAAACGCGCACGTAGTCAATTTCGAACGTTTGACCGTCTACGAATGCATCTGCATCTATGCCTGTTTCGTTAACTGCTTCAGGCCAGCTTCCGCCCACAGCGAAGTTGAGGATCATGAAAAATTCTTGATCGTATGGGGCGTTATTCCACTGAGTCTCTAGTTCACCAGTAATTTGGTCGAAGTACTCAGTGTACCAACCGCGATGAGAAAGACCTGTGGCATCACCATTTGCGTTATAGCGCACTTCAGAGCGACGTTGAGTAGCGTACAAATAGCCGTCCATGTACCAGCGAATTTCACCTTCCTGCCACTCTATAGCGTAGGTATGGAAGTCATCAGCTGGATTTGCACCATCAGGAAGAGAATACGCTTGACCAGAGCTATCATTATTCGGCCATTCTTGACCATAGTGAAGGGTGCCGTAAATATGGTTTTCAGGGTTACCGTCTGCGTCTGCTGCTTTCAGGTTTACCGCTTCCATAATGTCGATTTCACCAGAGCGCGGCCAGCCACCATATACTGAATCAGTAGGCATCATCCAGAATGCAGGCCAGCTACCTTGACCTTCTGGTAGCTTCGCGCGCATTTCAAAACGGCCGTATTTGAAATCGGCTTTATACTGAGTAATCAATCGGGCTGACGTATACGGTTTTGGCGCACCTTCTTCGGCAGGCAGCGCAACAATTTTAAGGCTACCGTCAGATACAAATGAATTGTCTTCACTGTCTGTGTAGCATTGAGCTTCATTGTTACCGCCACCGTCACAGTTTACTTCATGAGTCCAGTTATCATCGTTAATACTGCTCCCGTCGAACTCGTCGCTCCAAACAAGCTCCCAGTCGGTAACGGGAACCGTTGCGTCAACAACGTCGATATCTGTAGAGGTTGTTGCTCCACCTCCACAGCCAAATAGGGTTGTGACTGAGATCGCGGCTGCTATCCGCGAGAGTTGAGATGCTTTTTTCGTCATTGTTTTCAGCCCTGATCAAAAGAAATTGGGTTTTTATGTTGTGGCAAATGCCACGTAAAAAGCTTGTGTAAGCGCTTACAAAATAGGTCAAATAAAAATGGCTGTTTGAAAGCGCTTACATTACATTAAGCCACTGACACGTAAAGATCAATACTGTTCTCAAAATTTTAACATTTAGTAGAATGGTTATTTATCTTAAAAAATATGAAAATATAAATATTATCAGTAGGTTGGATGGTGTTAATAGTTTTCTTTATAAAGATAGCTTTAGCGATTCACTCAGCATTTACAAATGGAAAGGCTTGGTTGTTAATAAGGTGTTTGGAGTATTTCACTCGCACCAAATAGTGCTTCACGATAAGCTTTGTTTATAGTTTAGAAAGAGCATAGCCCATGCACAATCACCATCATCATGACGACACTACTTCTTCTAAGGAAGATTCCACTCGTATCGGATGGGCATTCTGGCTGAACTTTACGTTTACTATTATCGAGTTTATCGGCGGTTGGCTCACTAACAGTGTGGCTATAATGGCAGACGCTGTTCATGACCTAGGCGATTCCCTCTCAATTGGGTTAGCCTGGTACTTAAGTAAAATTGCTCATAAAGCCTCTACCGAAAAGTATACCTATGGCTTTAAAAGGCTAAGTTTAATGGGAGCAATGATTAACGGTCTCATTTTAATACTTGGTTCAATTTGGGTAATGTCTGAGGCCATCCCCCGCCTCTATAACCCAGAGATGCCTGTAACGGAAGGCATGATAGGACTTGCTATATTGGGAATCATGGTAAATGGCCTCGCGGCCTATAAACTTCATGGCGGCCACTCAATGAATGAGAAAGTGCTTAACTGGCACTTAATTGAAGATGCGATGGGGTGGGTGGCGGTGCTAGTCGTAGCTATTGTACTTCACTTTGTAGAATGGCCCATTCTCGACCCAATATTATCGATAGGTTTTACCCTCTTTATATTAATAAACGTAGTGAGATACGTTGTGCAGACAATGTCTTTGTTTTTACAAGGTGTGCCTGACGTATCTACGCGAAAGGCTATTAGCCAAGCGTTGCTGTCTATGGAGCATGTTGAAGAGCTTCATCATTTACACTTTTGGTCTTTAGATGGTGAACAACATGTGCTTACCGTTCATGTCGTCATCAATTGTGCTGTGGACAATGAAAAGTTACGTCAGTTAAAAGCTGAGGTTCATAAACGTCTAGCGCCATTTGCACTTGCACATACAACCGTAGAGTTCGAACTACCGGGAGAGCCATGCCGTGATGAGAATGATCATTTGCATGCCCATTCTCATCATCATGAACACGACGAGATAAATTAACATGCAATAGAGGCAGGGACAGGAAGCCGTTAGTTAATCGTATTTCTAATTGCCTAAGCGCTTGAGTTATCGCTCTCAAAAAAAGAGGGGCGTATACACGCCCCTTTAAACACACGCTTTAGAGATTTAGAATTGTGCCTTGAAGGCTACACCGTAGTAACGGTCAGCGTCGCGAGGGATTTGATAACGGAAGTTATCGCCGCTATACGTCGTTGCATAGCTTTCATCAAGTAAGTTTTTAGCAATCAAAGATACGCGGAATGCATCGTCTTTGAATGAGAAACTCACGCTTGCATTAAGCATGCTGTAGTCAGGCAACAATGAGTGCGGATTAAATTCACCCGTATTGCCTGGTAAGTCAGAGTACTGCTCGTCGGTGTAGATATACGATGCGTTATAGTAAACATCGAATCCGTGCTCTGTTTCCATAAAGTATTCAGCGCTTAGCGAGTATTTCATGTCAGGTGAGAAAGGAACATCAAGCCCTGAACGGTCAGTACATGTCGCTTGTTCAGGACAGTTAAACTCATCGATTTCTGCTTTCGTGTATGCAGCACCACCGATTAACGTAAGGTTGTCGGTTGCGTTCCACATCATATCAAGCTCGATACCCTGTGTTGTCACATCACCGGCATTGGTCAGACGTGTAATACACGCACCGTCCGAACAATCGAAGTTATTCGCTTGGAAACCTTCAATGTCGGTGCTAAACAAAGCAACGTTTAACAATAGGTCGCGGCTTGCGTATTTATAGCCTATCTCGAAAGCGTCAGATTCTTCAGCGCCAATAGGACGACCGTCGTTGTCTGGATTAAAGTTATAGTAAACATTAAAACCTGGGCCTTTGTAGCCTTGCGAGTAAGTAGCATAAACCATCTGATTTTGGTCAAGGTCGTATTGAAGACCAATACGTCCAGACAGATTGGTTTCATCTACCACGCCTTCGGCATCAGTGTTTTCGGTAGCAGGGCGAACACCAACACCACGACGTCCATATTCGTCGTTGCTAATGCGGCGATGTTTATAAGACACTTCATCATCGGTATAGCGAAGGCCGAAGATAAGGCGCATGTCATCACTCAAATCGTAAGTACCATCGCCATATACCGCCCAGTTATTAAATTCGGTGCTCATAAATGCAGTGGCAGAAACGATATCGTTTGCGTTACACGACACACCCAGTGAGTCGGCATAGGCGTCTAAGTCTGATAGCGCGTTGGTTAGGTCGTCTCCTGATAAATTGTTTTCTGCGTAAAAAGATAGCGCCTGATCAAGCTGCCCATTATTGTTTTGGCAGCTTGCATCTCGTGTAAAGTTACGTTCAGAATCCATGTTCCAGTAGAACATACCCGCAAGGAAGTTAAATGGGCCTGCTAGATTTGAGGCTACACGGAATTCTTGAGAAAACTGGCTCCACTCCTGTTCACCCACATCGTGCAGTTGGAACGGTACGCCGAAAACAGGCTGGTCGCTGTCGCCAGCAATTGACGTGAAGTCACCTTCGCGGAATTCAGTATTTTCCCATGAACGCTGAGCTGTGATTGAAGTAAAAGTATAATCGCCGACGGTCTTGTCAACCTGAACAGAGAAGGCAGAATGGTCGTCGATGGTACGAGACTCAAAATCATGGTCAATTTGACGCTGTTCTAAATCAATACCATCAGCAATGGTTGCGCTGCTTGGTGCTGCTTGTGAGTCTGGGTTACGACCGCTTGATACGCCTTCTAAATCGGCACAACAGTCGTCATCAGCACTGTAAAATTCGCTAATAAATTTAACTTTTAAATCGTTGGTTGGTTCGTAAAGCACGACAGCCCGTGCACCTTCGCGGTCGTAGCCATTTACTGTTTCGTTGTTATAGACGTTGTCGATATAACCGTCGAATTTACCTTGGAAAACGGTCAAGCTAGCTGAAAGGTCGTCTGTTAAACCTCCACTCACTGTGCCTTTTAAACGGTATTCGTTGTCTTGGTAAAATTCAGTAGAAAGGCTACCTGTTAAGTCCTGTGACGGGTCTTTTGTAGTAATATTTACTACGCCCGCTGACGCGTTTTTACCGAAAAGTGTGCCTTGTGGGCCGCGCAGAACTTCAATACGGTCAACGTCGTATAGGTCGGCAAAAGCCTGTCCAGAACGGCCTAATACGACGCCATCTACTACTGTTGCCACACTTGGCTCTGCTGCGATACTAAATGAAATTGTGCCAATACCCCGAACCGTTAATGCAGAGTTACGGGTTGTGGTACCTTTACGAAAACTTACCGATGGGACGAGAGCCTGAAGATTCTCAACATTATTTGCGAAAGCCGACTCTATCTGGTCACCGCGTAATACTGATACTGCTACAGGAACATCGCTAATACTTTGTACACGTTTCTGTGAGGTTACGACAATCTGCTCGAATGACTTATCGTCTTTTGCAGCTTCGGTTTGTTCAGTCTCTGCATCTTGCGCATAGGCATTTGCGTTAAGCAGCAATCCAGATGTCATAGCAAGGGTTACCGCCTTACTGATGATCGATCTTTTTGTATTCATGTTGTTCTCCAGGGTATTTCGCTTATCTCGCTCTAACTAACAATGGCCAACATTTTTCGGATATATCAACCGTTGTAAGTAGACGGTGTTTGGTTTTTTATTTTTTTTAGCTACACAAGGCGCATCATTTAAAACGCCGCACTATGTGATTTGTCATTACCAGTCTTTATAAAAGATATCTTTCGTCTGATGTCTTATATAAGAGTAATTAAGTTAAACAATTGTTAAGTCGTTTGCAAACGTTATGTTAACTTTTTTGTGTTTTTTCTATACAGGAGCGAAGCGTTCGTTTTAAGCTGGCTGAGAAGCAAGGCGCTTTAGGCCTTGCTCGTATTTTACCCGCCACCATTTAAGGCTAATGCCAATGGCGGCGAAACAACTTGCCCACAAGCCAACTAAAGCCGGTATAAAGGCGTTACTGATCCCGCCTACAAAGCCCACTGGGGAGAACATCAGATACAGGGTAGCGATAAGGCCTACCAGCACAATGGCGCAGGGGATAGCGTAGCGCCATGGGGTCATATTAACTTCGGCCTTAGGCGTAAAATGCCATGGCGTCGCCATTGGATACAGTTTACCTATAGTTAACATAATGGTCAGTTCTATAGCGAATAAAATGGCATATATGTGAATGAAATTGATATCCACTTCCCACACGAACTTCAATAGCCCATAAGCGATTACGTGGAAGATAATTGCCACTTTTGCGGCTAGGGCAGGCACATTCTTAGTAAACAGTCCCACAAGCACAATGGTGATGACAGGAATGTTGTAGAACCCAGTGAATATGCGAATAATTTGCCATAAGCCTTCAGGTGCAAACATAAGCAGTGGCGCAGTGATAAAAGACAGTACAGCAATTACGATACTGGTGATCTTAGCCACGCGTATTAGCTTTTCGTCACTCACTTTATCTTTCTTGAAGGGCTTATAAACGTCTAAGCAAAATAGAGTGGCAGCACTGTTAAGCAGTGAATTAAAAGAGCTAAACACCGCACCAAGCAATACAGCTAGGAAAAACCCCGACAAATACTGTGGCAGTACGTCTTTAACCAAATGGGGGTAAGCGAGGTCGATAGTTTGTAGGTTTTCATCCTGGTATAGATGGTAAGCAATAACGCCAGGTAGCATCATCATAAAAGGCACAAGCACTTTAAAGTAGCCTGAAAACAGCACGCCTTTTTGACCTTCAACCAGGTTTTTGGCACCAAGGGTTCGTTGAATAACGTATTGATTTGTACCCCAATAGAATAGGTTAGCTAATATCATACCTGTAAAAATAGTACCGAAGGGGACTGGATCGTTAGCGCCGCCTATGGCATTGAGCTTTTCTGTTTCTGTTGTCGCAATGGTTGAAAGGCCGTCACTAAAGCTTCCGTCGCCTAAAGCAATTAAACCAAGTATAGGAACTAGCAAGCCAACAATTAAAAGGCCTACACCGTTAATGGTATCTGATACGGCTACGGCCTTTAAGCCACCAAAAATAGCGTAAAGCGCACCTATGGTTCCCACGATCACAATGGTTATGACTAAGCCTACTTCATAGCTTACGTTGAAAAGGCCAGGTACATCGAACAGTCGCAAAACTGCAATGGAGCCTGAATAAAGTACCGATGGAATAGTCACTAATGAGTAGCCCACCATAAACAGTACTACGGTCATTCTACGCACGCTGTCATCGAAGCGGTCACGTAAAAACTCTGGTAGGGTGGAAAAAGCCCCCGCTAAATAACGGGGTAAGAAAATAAGCGCCATAATTATGGTAGAGATACCTGCGGTTACTTCCCACGCCATGGCGCTAAGGTTATAGCCGAAGGCAGAGCCGTTTAAGCCAATAAGCTGCTCTGCGGAGAGGTTGGTAAGGATCATGGAACCAGCAATAAAAGTGCCTGTCAGCCCTCTTCCTGCAAGGAAGTAACCATCTTGCGTGTTTACTTCCCCTTTTGTTTTCATGTAAGAAATAACGGCAACCAGTGCCATAAATGCCATGCATGAGAATAGGGTAAGGGTGATATCCATGAACTGCTCCTATGCGCTACGCTGGCCAATGTGTGGTGTTCGACATATCCATATCGGTATGTTGAACATCTGGGCCCATGACAATGCGACTGCCTTTTTGAATGAATACAGCAACATCATTAAGTGCCAATATCTCTTCTATGTATTGTTCACCCTGTACCACTTCATCGGTACCAAAACGTATCCATTCACCTTTTGGTAAGTAGTACTTAATTTTTCCACCTGGCACGACACAAGGCACAACAAGTAGATCATCACCACACATAAACTGCTGCTCAAAGCCATGAGAAAGGGGCTGGTCAGGGAAGGCTAACGCCATGGCGCGCTGTACTGGAAGCCCTGTTTGTGATGCTTTTTCTGCGGTTTCTTTAAGGTATGGAATAAGTTTGTATCTTAGTTTCAGCGCCTCAAATACAGCATTTGATGCGGCATCGCCGTAAGACCAGGGTTCACGAGGGCCAATACCATGTAATCGCATGTGGGCGCTAAATACTGATGCTTGCGCCCAACGTACATAGAGCTCTGCATCTCGGGTATCTTTGTAAAAACCGCCGATATCTGTAGCAAAGAAGGGTCCGCCTGACATGCCCCACGATAAGCTGCCACGTATACTTGCCGCGAGGCCGTGCCAATCGGCTTGCGGGTCTCCGCCCCACTGCGATGGATAGCGCTGGCTTCCCGTCCAAGCTGAGCGACTGAATAAGAATGGACCTGTTTTACAGTAAGCTTCTGCGGCTTCGTAAACACAACGGTTGTAGAGCATACTGTAAACATTGTGCAGGCGATTGCCGGAATCACCGCTATACGACAGCATATTGTCGTCTTCTAGCTGCTCGCCAAAGTCGGCCTTGATCATGTCTACACCAAGGTCAAATAGAGGTTTGTGTGAGGTTTTCCAAAACTCATAAGCTTCTGGGTGGGTAAAGTCTAAGATACCTGAGTCTGGCAGTGGCGTAAGCACCTCCCCAAATGGGCTCAAGTCCCATTCATAGCGATACGCTTCGCCAGTGCGCTTATCTTTTATCAACCAGCCTTTTTCTGCAGCTTTTTTATAGAGAGGGTTTTTCACTGAAATCATGGGGTATTCCCATACACAGATTTTAAAACCTAACGCTTTGAGCTCATCAATAACCGGCTGTGGGTCTTCGTAGCGCTTCGGGTCCCATTCAAAAGCAAAGCGAGTATCCGTGTCTTGCCATGCACGACCGTCAAGGGTAATTACATCACAGGGCATATTCTTTTCGCGTACTTTACGGGCTACGGCGAGCAGCTCATCAGCATCTTTATAATACGCTTTAGAAAGAATCACGCCTAAACTCCACGTAGGTGGTGTAGGGGCAAAGCCGGTTAATTCACTGTAGGTTTTAATGCTTTGGGCTGGAGAGTCTTGGTGGAACAAAAATACGTCAAGAAGATTATCTTCTACTAAGCACACATACGCTCGCTGTGACCAGAGCGCATATCCTACGCCATGTGTGACAGGTGCAGGTGTATGTACAAAAAGGTTCCAACCTTCAGGGCTCCACGCATACGGAGTATTTTTGTACGACTTCTCAGCGTTTACGCCAAGGGCGTCGTGATTGTATGAACGAATAAGTTGGCCGCGTTTATCAAGCTTACCCCATTTCTCGCCAAGACCGTAAACCGCCTCGTCATAACCAAGTTCCAGGCTCACTAACCATCCGCTGTCTGTTTTAGCAAAGGGCGGTAAACGATGCTGGCGCACAAAGTGACCGTCGGTAGCGCTTTGTTGAACAAGCACATCATCTTTATACAGCTTAAAATGTAGAGGAGAAGCAAAAATCTCTAAACGATAATTGCCAGCGACAAGCGTGCTGTGCGACTTGTCACCTGAATATACTAACGTTTGCTTATGGGGCGACTGTGTAAGCATAGCAAAGTCATCAGTGGCGTTAACGTCACTTTGAATGCGTAAGCCAAACTGGCTGATACTTAAGCTCAACTCACCGTATTGCGTAGGGACGATAAGTGTTTTATCGTCAGACAAAAAGGGCTGCTCGGTGATGTCAGCAGCTTCAATATCGTTCCAATCTGGTTCAGTTACACAAAAAGCGTTACTCATTTCTACATTACCCTTGATGTCTTATATAAGACATAAGTTAATGAAATGTAACTTGGGTGTCAATCTGCAATTATCAAATTATAAAGATTTAGATCGGGGCTCTGTCTTTTTATTTAGACGTCTAAGTGAAGTTACACTGGCCCTATTATTAGAGCAAAGCTGCGCCACAGTATGCTTTTCTCTTGTTTATGTTGAGACATTAGACACTGATATTTTTGATAATAAGCGTCACACCACTTAATGCGAGCATGGTCAGTGCTAACAGTCGCACAGAAGCGGCGGGCACCCGCGCCGCAAGCATTCGTCCTATTCTTGTGAAAATCAGGATCACCGGGATAGCGAGTAAAGCAGAAAGGAAAACATCGCTCGAAGGTAAAGTACCAAAGGGGATTATAGCCAAGCGTAATAGCGACGTTATGCTAAACACGGCCAGAAGCGTAATTCTAATTTCGTTAATTGGCCAGGCTTGTCTGTAACACTGAAATACCACTGGCGGACCGAACGTAGAGAAGAGCCCGCCTAACATTCCGCCGAGACCGCCCGCAACGGTAAAACCAAAGGCACTACCAGACGGCTGCCCCCGTTTTCTTTTAACCAATAAAAGTCCACAGCAGCTTAAAATAGCGAAACCAAGCAACAGGTTAAGCCATGTTGCCATACCAACGGATAAGTACTCCAACAGCGCATATCCTATTCCCATAAACGGAATACCGCTAAGAAGGAGAATGGTAAAAGCACGTTTGTTTATTTGTTCGGTGTTTCTTGCTACCAGACTAACAGAGTTAAAAAGGCTCAAAAAACTTACCATAAATGTTGTCGCTGTGAGGGGTAAAATACCAAACAAGGTAAAGCTAGACACCACCATAAGCCCAAAGCCAAACCCACTTAATGTTTGCAGAAGTGTCGCAAGACCTAAAAGGGCGAACATGGGGAGTAGTGTTTCCAAGGGCATGTATGTTATTCCTACTATGTATGTGATTTAAGTCAAAAATGCGCTATAACTCTTGTGTATGATATAAAAACAATAATTAAGCGTTTAGGTTAGGGTTCATGTCTTCATCTCAATTCGATCACAAACTCAGCGGTCCAAGTCTCGCTTTTCAGCCTCTGTATCAACAGGTAGCTGAATACATTAAGCAACTTATTGTTGAGCGTCGATGGCAACCCGGTGAGATGCTGCCTAGTGAGTTTAAACTTGCAGACGAGTTCAAAGTGAGTCAGGGAACCGTTCGCAAAGCGTTAACACTTCTTACCGATACTAAAATTGTAACCCGCAGGCAAGGGGTGGGCACATTCGTTTCTGAACACACCGCTCAAGATGCATTGTTTCGCTTTTTCCCCTTACAAGCTGACGGAAAAGGCGCCGATTTACCTAAAGCAGAGCTCATCAGTAAAGAGCTGGTTGAGCCGAGTGAAACGGTTCAAGCAGCTCTTGCTTTATCGGCAAAAGATAAAACGGTAAAGCTTAAACGCAGACGCATACTTGAAAACGAATTTTGTATGCTAGAAACGATATTTTTGCCATTCAAAATGTTTCCCGAAATTCACCAGCGCGAAGATATTCCACATACCTTGTATCACTTTTATCAAACGGATTATAACCAAACCGTGTTTAAAACCCGTGACAGCATAAAAGCCGTTCTAGCGTCAAAAAGTGATGCGAAAAGCTTAGGTATTGAAAAGGGAGCACCCTTACTTTTGGTCACTCGCGTCACAGAATCTATTGATGGCAAATTAATAGAGTATCGAGAGAGTAAATGCAGAACCGACCACTATCACTATCAAGTTGAACTTGACTAACTTGCTTCACCGCTAGTCTGCTCTAAGCCTTTTCTACCGCTCACATTACTGCCCTTTCCTAAAAAGCGGGCATTGATAAACGTCCGCTTAACATACCCGCCCCCGAAACCGGGGTATAAGTGTTGTCCAATCTCATCACTAAAAGCCAAACTCGATCTTTTAATTTAGTTTGTTAACACTTTGTTGACATGAGAGTGCCTGTGTAATAACTTATGTCTTATACAAGACTAAAGTTTGAAGCTGAAGTTATACAAGAGCATACTGTTAAAGTAAAACTAATTAACTTAATGCAACAAATTCTAAGGTGAATGAAGCAATGAATAAGATACCTGAGGTAGGTTTTGGCTTTTGGAAAGTAGATACTGCCATTTGTGCTGAAACAACATACCAAGCAATCAAAGCTGGATATCGCCATTTAGACTGCGCAGCAGACTATGGCAACGAAAAAGAAGTGGGCGAAGGCATTAAGCGCGCTATTGATGAAGGCCTGTGTACCAGAGAAGAGTTGTGGGTAACCTCTAAGCTTTGGAATACGTTTCACGCTCCAGAGCATGTAGAACTGGCGCTTGAAAAAACGCTATCTGATTTACAGCTAGACTACCTAGACTTGTATCTTATCCACTTCCCTATTGCGCAAAAGTTCGTGCCAATTGAAACACGGTATCCGCCAGAGTGGTTTTACGACCCTGACGCAGCTGAACCTAAGATGGAGCTTGCTCCTGTGCCGCTTCATAAAACGTGGGAGGCCATGGAAGCGCTCGCAGATAGCGGTAAAGCAAAACAAATTGGTGTGTGTAATTACAACACGGGCTTGCTTAATGACCTAATGAGCTACGCGCGCATTAAGCCAGCTATGCTACAGATTGAAACTCATCCTTACCTTACCCAAGAACGTTTAATTCGTTTAGCAAAAGACTACGGTTTAAATGTTACCGCGTTCTCACCTTTAGGTGCGCTTTCATACCTAGAGCTTGAAATGGCTGACCAAACTGAATCAGTACTTCAGCAGGACGTAGTAAAAGCCGCTGCAAAAGCCCACGGTAAAACGCCAGCGCAAATTGTGTTGCGTTGGGGCATTCAGCGCGGCAACGCGATTATTCCGAAAACGTCAAAAGTAGAACGCATGAAAGAGAACCTGGCGCTTTTCGATTTCTCATTAAGTGAAAGTGAAATGCAGGCTATTTCAGCATTAAACATGAATCGTCGATTTAACGATCCGGGTCACTTCTGCGAAGCTGCCTTTAATCGTTTCCATCCCATTTACGACTAGGAGTTAACTATGAAAAACGTCAATGACAGCTCTGCGGTAGCGTATGCAAGCGTACCTACTCAGCACAACTACAACGGCGGCGTGTTCCCTGAAATAGTCGTGAAC
The DNA here is from genome assembly GCF_054890645.1 of Alteromonas sp. HB246098. NCBI lineage: Bacteria > Pseudomonadati > Pseudomonadota > Gammaproteobacteria > Alteromonadales > Alteromonadaceae > Alteromonas > Alteromonas sp. HB246098. Next base: position 355,522 of record NZ_JBTZUG010000004.1, read on the forward strand.
AATGAAAGCTGTTCCACTGTAGAGGAAACGGTTGCTTTTGTTAAAGCGAATCAGGCAGAACTTGAGGCAAAACTTGCTAAATCAGGTGCGCTGCTATTTAGAGGGTTCCCTCTTGATTCAGCAGAGACCTTTGACGTTTTTTCAGCAGGCTTCGGCTATCCTAACTTTACTTATCAAGAGTCGCTGTCTAACGCGGTGCGCATTAACTACACCGAACGTGTATTTACTGCTAACGAAGCACCTAAAGATGTGGAGATTTTCCTTCATCACGAAATGGCTCAAACACCTATTTCTCCAAGTAAGCTTTTCTTTTTTTGCAAAACTGCAGCAGATGAGGGCGGTGCTACGCCGCTGTGTCGTTCAGACAAACTGTTTGAAGCATTGAAGGCGGAAAACCCTGAACTGGCAAGGGACTTTAAAGAAAAAGGTCTGAAGTACACCACCACTATGCCTGCCGCTAATGACATCAATTCAGGGCAGGGCCGAAGCTGGAAAAGCACGTTAAGTGTTAAAACTGTAGAAGAAGGTGAAGCTAAGCTCAAAGAACTCGGTTACAGCTGGGAATGGTTAGAAGATGGTAGCTTAAAAGCGATTACACCTGTACTTCCTGCGGTAATCGAATTGGATGACGGTTCTGAAGTATTCTACAACCAGCTTATTGCAGCTTACATGGGCTGGAAAGGCGTTCGCGAGAACCCATCTTCAGCCATTACGTTTGGTGACGGCAGCGCTATCCCAAAAGAAGGGCTAGAGCGTATTGCTGAGCTTTCTGAAGACTTCACGTTTGATTTAGAGTGGCAAGACGGGGACGTGGCAATTGTCGATAACTATCGTGCGATGCATGGTCGTCGCCCTTACTCTGGCGATCGCAAGCGTGTAGTGCTTGTGGCATTGGTTGCTTCAGAGCGTTAATGCAATGAATGACATAGCAGTAAAATGTAAAAACATTTGGCCTGGGCTGGGTATTGCTACCATCACGGGCATGGCGGCCTTGTTTTTAAGTGAGCACTACAATGCCCCTGCTATGTTGTTTGCGTTACTGTTAGGCATGGCAGTTTCGTTTTTATACCAAAACGATACGCCATGCGCGTGCGGTATCGACTTTACCGCAAGTACCTTGCTTCGCGCGGGTGTGGTTTTACTGGGCTTAAGAATAGCGCTAGGTGACTTGGCAGTACTAGGATGGCAAACAGCGCTCATGCTTGCTGGCGCCATTTTTACGACCATTGTTTTGGGCGTAGGCTTGGCAAAAGCGCTGGGACTTCAAAAACGCTTTGGTGCACTTACTGGCGGCTCCGTCGCTATTTGCGGTGCTTCTGCTGCGTTAGCCATCTCTACCATACTGCCAAAAGGTGAAAACCACGAGCGAGATACGCTACTCACCGTTATAGGTGTAACGGCTATGTCCACTATCGCCATGGTGCTTTATCCCATAATAGCGGGGCAGCTAGAAATGACAGATACCGAAGCTGGTATCTTTCTTGGCGGTACAATTCACGACGTGGCCCAAGTGGTAGGGGCAGGTTACTCGGTGTCAGAAAACGCGGGTGATATGGCGACCCTTACCAAGTTGGTGCGCGTAGCCATGCTGATGCCGGTGGTACTGATCATGATGCTTGTCATTAAAAGATTCTATAAAGCCAGTACCCAAGCAGAAGGCGGTGAAGTACCTAAAATGCCTCTGTTTCTTATCGGTTTTATTGCATTAATGTTGCTCAATAGCTTTGTATCGTTACCTGAATTTGTGATTGATGCAGGCACGCAGGTTTCTCGTTTCTTTTTAGTTGTTTCCATTACTGCAATCGGCATGAAATCAAACTTAGGAAAGCTTGCCGAAGTCGGCATGCTTCCCATAGTCATGATAGTGGCTGAAACCCTTTGGATTGCACTGCTTATTCTCGGTTTTCTTTACACCATGTAAAGGCTATTCATCATTTTGCAGCAGTATGCTTTAAATAAAAATCGTTTGTACTGATAAGGTGATCTAAGTGAAAAAACGCGGCCTTCACGAACTTTATGCCAAAGACCCTGTAAAAGCCGACGAGCAGGTTTTTCAAAGAACCAGCAATACACTGACTCGCCGAGGCTTTATCAAAGGTTTAAAGTCACTGTCTTTGCTACTCGGTGCCGAAGTGGTGTACGGGCAATTTATGCCAGCGGGCCTCATTCCTGCAGCATTTGCGCAGGCCGACACGCCTTTTTCTATTAAAGGTAAAGACGGTTTAACCATACTCAATGACAGACCATTAAACGCAGAAACACCAGCACACCTATTGGATGATTCAGTCACACCTGCTTCACGCTTCTTTGTAAGAAATAACGGTATTCCCCCGCAAGCGCCCGATGCAAACAGCTGGACGCTTACTATTGAAGGGGAGTCTGCAGCACAGTCAAAAACCTTTACCCTTGAAGAACTAAAAGCTCAATTTAAGCATTACACCTATCAGCTAACACTTGAGTGTGGCGGAAATGGGCGGGCCGAGTTCTCACCGGCCGCTACCGGTAACCAGTGGACGACAGGAGCAGTAGGCTGCCCACGCTGGACAGGAGTGAGGCTAAAAGACGTGCTAAAAGCAGTGGGCGTAAAGGAAGACGCGGTTTACATTGGCTATTACGGTGATGATCAGCATTTAAGCCGAACACCGGGCAAAGCGGCTATTTCTCGTGGCGTGCCCATCGAAAAAGCGATGGAGGACGAGTCGTTAATCGCGTGGGCAATGAATGATGAACCGCTTCCCTTGATGAACGGCTTCCCGCTGCGGCTGGTATTTGGTGGCTGGCCTGCATCAACGTCAGGTAAGTGGCTTAAGAAAATAGTAATTCGAGACCGCGTGCACGACGGTGCAAAAATGCTGGGTAAAGCCTATCGGGTCCCATGTAAACCTGTTGCGCCTGGCGCGAAAGTTGCCGACGAAGACATGTGTATTATAGAAGCTATGCCAGTTAAGTCGCTTATTACCTTTCCAAAGTCTGGCAGCGATCACTCTCTCAAAGAAAAGCTAACCGTTCGGGGACATGCATGGAGTGGTGAGGGCAAAATTGCCAAGGTGTTTACCTCTATTGATTTTGGCCAAACTTGGCATCTTGCTCAGCTGAACGCACCGGCAAACAGACACGCTTGGCAGCAGTTCAGCACACAGATAAACTTCCCCCAGCAGGGCTATTACGAAGTATGGGCTAAAGCACAAGATGAGCATGGAAAGTCACAGCCTATGGTGCTACCTGGATGGAATCCAAAAGGGTATTTAAACAATGCCTGTCATCGTATCGCTGTGCGTGTGGTGTAGGTAGAGGAGTGCGAGATTTTATGTATATTAAGGGGAATGGGGCACTGGGTATGGTTTGCATAGCCGTTCGACTTATCGCCTTAATAGGGGGGCTTCACATATCCGTAGCAGCAGCCGATACCGAGACTAATAAAAGGATGAGCATGGTAAGTTCATCAAAAGAGCACGTGCAGCATGACGTCGATCCTCAGTCAGGTCTTATAAAAGCAGAAGGCTTCAACTTAGTGTTAGCCCATTGCAGTGCCTGTCACTCGACTTCTCTTATTACTCAGAATGCCATGAGCCGTGAAAGGTGGCTTGAGACTATTCGCTGGATGCAAGAAACGCAGAAACTGTGGCCACTGGGTGACGCAGAACCAATGATATTAGATTACCTATCAACCTGGTATGGACCTAAAAAAAGCGCTCGTCGTGCACCTCTACCACCACATTTACTGCCTGCAAACTAAAAACAGAGATAATAGTTTAATTTATCCCCTCAGTTTTATAATTTTCTGCCGATAATCAAACAATAACGCTACTTCAGACTAATGGCTAAGACGATATAACCTCTGTTAGTCTGAGCAAAATAATTCTATAAAAATAATCGGTATCTCCACATGTTTGTATCACGCAGTAAATTCGAAGAAAAAGAAGCGCAAGTTCAGCTATTAGAAAAGCGACTTCAAGAAACGTTAGACAGAGTGTCTTTGCTTGAGGCCGAAAATGCTGAGCTGACTACGGCTTTAGAGACTGCGCACAACGAAGAAGCGTCATCTGCCAATGCCACTGTAGTTAAATGTTTAGTAGATTCACTGTCACAGGTTGAGGGCGTTCGCGAAACGGTTTTACGTTCCTACGAACGCATTAATGCCGAGAATCAGTCTATTGTTGATATAAATGATTTATTTAGCGAATCGGCCTCTACATTGAGCAAGATTGTATCTGACATGAGCGGCCTGAATGTTCAGATGGGAAGTATGAGCGAGCGTATTTCTGGTCTGTCTACTACAGCTGACAATATCAATAAGTTTGTAACCACTATCACCAGCATTTCTGATCAAACTAATTTACTTGCCTTAAATGCAGCAATTGAAGCGGCCCGTGCAGGTGATGCTGGACGAGGCTTTAGCGTTGTAGCTGATGAAGTACGAGCGTTGGCAACGGAAACGAATAAGTCTGCCACAGAAGTATCAGAGCTTGTAAACGGCATTATCCAATCAACATCGAAAGCGGTGTCAGGCGTGAACGAACTGCGTGGAAACAATGAAGAGTTAGAAACAGGCATTAACCAGCTTAATAGTAGTTACGAGACTATGGTGCAACATTGCGACAGCATGAAGACAACCATTAGTGAAGGCGCAATGGCTACGTTCATCCAAACTGTAAAGTTAGATCACGTTGTGTGGAAGTCTGGCGTTTATGAAGTGCTTTGTGGTTTCAGCAATAAGACTGTTGCTGACTTCAGTGATCATGTGAGCTGTCGTTTAGGACAATGGTTCAATGAAAACGCGAATAGCCCAATTGGTCAAACTACAGCTTTTAGAGAGATTGAAGCACCGCACGCAAAAGTGCATAGTAGTGGTGTTGCAGCAATAAGAGCAAAACAAGCTGGTAATATTGCAGAAGCAGATGCAAAACTGATAGAAATGGAACAGGCGAGCGAGCGTGTGATGATGCTTCTTGACCGTTTAGCCGGATAAACTATCAAAAACTAAAGCACACGTAAAAAAGCGTGCTCTTACGATTAAAGGGCACGCACAATGGAGGGCTTTTAGGTGAGTGAAACATCGTATTCCACCGAAAACGAACGCATTCGTGCGCTTGAAGCCCGTGTTAATTCGCTAGAGCGTCAACTTAAGCGTCAAAAGATTGCACGTAAAAACGCTGAATCTTTCCTAGAAACTTATTCACAGGATGCCTATTTAGCCAATCAGGCATTACGTAAAGCACTCAAAGACTCTAAACAAAGGGAACGAGAGCTTCTTTACCTCAATCGAACAGCATCCCAACTTACTCAAGCAACATCTGGAGAGAGTTACATATTTTCGGCGCTTGAATCTGCCGTAGAGTTCAGCGGTGCGTTTTGCGGCAAAGCCTTTACCTTAAAAGATGGCGAACTCATTATTGGCAACGATGACAGTGTACTGGTTCAGGGGCAGGGCTGGATTACGTCCCCCTCGTTAGCGCAATTTATCAAGCAGGAAACACCACTAGATTTACGAGAAAGCTATTCCCACTGGTGTGTTAGTGCAGTAATACAGCCTGAAACAGAAAAAGAGTCTCGCTTACTTCACTTGATGCATGAAATGTCGAAGGGGGAATATACGTGGTTAGTATTGTTGACCAAAGACGACAATCTAGAGGAAGAAACGCTTTACGTTTTAGATACCACAAAGCACTACCTCAACATTACCTCTCGATACCAAAATAAAAAAAGTGAACTAAATACCAGGCAACTAGAACTGAGTAACGTGAAAAAGGATCGGGATTTCCTTGAAGAAAGGTTAGTCAGTGCTGACAAAATGGCCATGTTAGGCCAGTTAGCCGCAGGTATCGCCCATGAAATTAATAATCCTATTGGTTATGTGCGAAGTAACACTGTCGTTGCAAAAGATATCTTTACCGATTATCAGCGTGCGCTTGAAGAAATAGGTAGCCTTTGTAAAGAAGCTGGTGGTGAAGTTGCAGCGCATTTCATGGCGCTAGAAAAGCGTTTTTCGCTTAAAGAAAGTGCAAATGAAATCGCGGAAATGTTTGATGAGTCTCATGAAGGTATTGAGCGTATTATCGAAATCGTGAAAGCGTTAAGAAGTTTCTCTTATCCAGGTTCGGGCAAGCATTCCGAAATTAGCGCTATCGAAGCCATGAATACAGCGATTAAGCTTACCAACAATTTGCATCGTTATCGCAATACAGTACGCTTTGAAGTACCAGAGGAAGACGCTTTCTTTAACGGAAACTCAGGGCAAATTCAGCAAGTGCTTGTAAACTTCTTAACCAATGCGATATATGCCACGCCTGAGGGGAAAAGCATAACCCTAAAAGTACAGAAGGAGGGAGACAGTGTCTATCTTGTCGTTGAAGATGAAGGTACGGGCATGTCAAAAGAAACGCTTAGTAAAGTGTTCACTCCGTTTTTTACTACCAAACCGCCAGGTGAGGGGACTGGGCTGGGTATGTCAATTTCTATGACCATTGTCGAGGAGCATAATGGCAGGATTGATATTGTCAGCGCTGAAGGCAGAGGCACAAAAGTGTCTGTTGTATTGCCATTGGCCTAAAGTATAAAGTGCTTTCCTAACTCACTGATAAAATATAAAATTTCTCTAATTTTTTGCTTAAGCTAGACAGCGGCTGTTTATGTTCTAGTCTTATGAGAAAGCAAAGATTCTCTGCTTTAAGGATGAACGCTTTGCAAAATGGAGAAAGTATTCAATGAGAAATAACCAGCCTGTTACCCAAAAAGAGTATAAATTCCCCCCTCACCACCGCCTTATTTCATCAACCGACAAACGTGGTGTTATTCAACATTGTAATAGCGAGTTTGTGGAAGCAAGTGGCTTTACCCGCGAAGAATTAATAGGCAAAAACCATAACTTGATTCGACACCCCGATATGCCAGCGCCCGTGTTTAAGGAAATGTGGCGTACTTTAGAGTCTGGACAAAGCTGGCTGGGATTAGTTAAAAACAGAAGGAAGAATGGTGATCACTACTGGGTTTCGGCATTCGTGACTCCCGTTTATGAAGGTAAAACAATCGTGGGGTATGAATCTGTTCGAGTTCCTGCGTTAAATGATGAAATAAACAGAGCTACAAAGGTTTATGAAAGAATAAGAGAAGGCAAATCGCCGGTATCGCCAGCGGTTCGCCTCGTACAAATGCTTTCGCATTTAGCACCATCATTAGTACTCAGTGCGCTAATGGTTTTGATATTGGCGTTTACCCATGGCGCTGTTGCTGCTGGCATAGCGCTACTCGGCGCTATTATTTTAATGTTGGCTCAACAAACTAAAGCCAAAAAAGATTGGCACGGACTACTTGCGCTTAGTCCTGAAAGCTACGCAAATGAAACTGTGTCACAAACCTACTTTCCTGATCCACCTCATATAAGCCAAGCTAAACTCGCGCTAGGCTGTGAACTTGCCAGAAATCGCACGGCGTTAACCCGAATTAAAGATGCATCAACAGGTCTTGAGAACATAGCTAATACAACCCACCATCAGGCAGAAAGTACTAGCGCCGCCGTTGTACAGCAAAACCAAGCCACTCAGCAAATAGCATCTGCCGTGACGCAAATGAGTCAGGCTATTCAAGAAGTGGCTGAGCGGGTTGAAGGAAATGCGAAAAGTGCTAAAACAGCCGCAGCTAACGTAGAAACAGGTAACCAAAAAGCTGAACAAGCCATGCAGGCAATTGTTGCTTTGCGCGAGGCGGTAGAGTCAATTTCAACAACGGTAACTGAGCTCGCTCAGTCAACCAGCGATATAGGTGAAGCGGCCAACATTATATCCACCATTGCCGAGCAAACTAACCTGCTTGCGCTTAATGCTGCCATTGAAGCAGCTAGGGCAGGTGAGCAGGGAAGGGGGTTTGCAGTTGTTGCCGATGAAGTACGTACATTGGCTTCGAAAACCCGTGAATCAACCGATAAAATCCACAATATCATCAGTGAACTGGCTGAGCGTTCTGATCGCGCTGTGCGGGTATCTACAGAAGGGCTAGCTTCAGCAGAGCACGGCAGCATAATCGTGGAAGAAACACGTGGGGCATTATTTGAAATAAATAATGCGGTGAAAGGTATTGCTGATGCTACGGTAGAGATGTCTTCTGCTGTAGAAGAGCAAAGCACGGTGGCAGAGCATATTAACCAGCAGTTAGTGGAAGTGGCTGATGGCGCTTCTGAAACTCAGCGCTCCTCTGAGGCATCGCTAGCAGCGAGCCACGATTTACGCGCTACGGTAAATCAAGTTCACGAGCTGATTTTGCGTTTCAGTACAGACAAGCGAGTGGGAGAGTAATTCTCTCCCCAGCGCTTTTCATTGAAGACCTATTGGTGCTCAGGTGAGGGGCTAAATGGAAGTTTTTTAGCCCGAAATCACGCTGTAAGCATAGGTACTTATGAGTTCGCATTGAGTCCTGCGTGTAGGCCTCGTTTATAGGCCGCCACAGCGGGAAACAGCGAAACCAAATAAGTGCACCCCAGTATTAGTAAAATGATGATAACACTGCTTTGACCAAACAGCGGGCTGCTTAAAAACAATCCATAGGTACTGCTTAACCAGGGTTTTAGTGCGCTCATTAACCCGGCCACCAAACCTAAGCTTAGCAAAGCACTCAACATAGTAAGCAGCATAGCTTCAATTTGAATAAGTAGAAGTAGGGTGAAAGGTCCTGCTCCAATGGTACGTAAAACCGCTATCTCTTGGTAACGTTCACGCATAGTTGCAAGTAGCATAGTCGCAAGCCCAATAAGTGCGCATATAACGATAAGGCCAGATAACCCAAGCAATAGCGACTCTACATTTCCCATGATTTGCCAAAGCTCAGCGAGTGCCATTCCCGGTAGTATAGCCATGAGCGGCTCTTTCTTACTTTGGTTGATTTGGTACTGAAGTTGTAACGCTGTAACGCGATGTTTTAGCCCAAGCATCACTACAGATACTGACTCAGGCGAAAACGCTTCGCTGTTGTATGTCTCATGTTCACCGGTATGCTCGCCGTGCTCGTGCTCGTGCTCGTGCTCGTGCTCGTGCTCGTGCTCGTGCTCGTCGGCGGTGGATTTATTACTCGATTTACGGCCTAACATTGAAGTGGGCGGATGCTTGGGCCCTGCGTGGGCTTCTTCAAGCCCCTGTAAGGTGACATACACAGCCTTATCTACGGGGGTGCCCGTTTTATCTAAAATACCGGAAATAGTAAAAGGGTGGTCGTCGTGATTATTGAATGAGACACTGCCTAAACCGTGAGAAATAATAATTTTATCACCCACTTCATATCCCAATGATTCCGCTATATCAGCACCAACTACTGTAGATAGCGGCTGAGTAAATGTCGCTCCATCAGATAGCTGTAGTGACTGCATGTCACCGTATTTAAAGTGGTCAAAGAAGCTGTTGGTCGTACCTACCACCCTAAAACCTCGGTGAGTATCACCTAAAGAGAGGGGTATAAGCCACGACACCTGTTTGTTAGATTTAAGCGATGCAACACTCTTATATTCAATGCCCTTAGTGGGTGTTCCTATATTAAACACCGACGACAATAGTAGATTAAGCTGGCCGCTTGGAGCACCAACGATAAGGTCGACGCCGGACACTGTTCGCGTAAAGCTGGTTTTCACTTGGCTGCGAATAATATCAACGCATAGAAGTAAACTAATGCTGATGGTAATGCTTAACAGCGTAAGTATTGCCGTTGTTTTCCTGCGCTTTAGACTTTCAATAGCAATGGTACTTAGCATTACGCACGCTCCTGTGCTTGTTCGATGCCACCGACTGAGGATATTGCGTGGTTCGTACTTGGGCTCAATTCACTGATACTGCAATGACGGTCAAAATAGCTCTCCATGGCTTTATCATGGCTAACGAAAATCATGGTGCTCTTATCTGCAACATCTTTTAACAGCGACATAAAGCTATCTCGCGCATCGCTATCTAACGCCGAAGTCGGTTCATCGACAATTAATAACTGTGGGTCATTAATAAGCGCTCGGGCTATAGCTACACGCTGCTGCTGGCCTATACTTAGGGCATCGGCCTTTGCGTGTAGTACTTGTGAAGGAAGCTGTAGCTTGTCGAGTAAATGGAGAAGCTTATCATCTCCTGCCGTTTTACTTACTTTACTATTTGCGAAGTACACTGCAGCGTTAATATTTTGTGCCACAGAAAGATACGGAATAAGATTGAACTGCTGAAAGACAACGCCAATATTGCGTGCTCTAAACTTGTCTCGCTGACGGTTTGATAAGGAAGAGAAGGGCTGCGATAACAAGGTTATGTCGCCTTGGGTGGGTGCCAAAGTACCGCATAGTAAATTAAGCAATGTACTCTTTCCGCTACCCGAAGGGCCTGATAGAAAAACATGTTCACCTTGTGGCACCTGCCATTCTTTTATATCAATGACGGGCGGGCTTTCTTTACTGTACGAAAACTGTAAATTATTTACTTCAATTGCTGGGTTGCACTCTTCTATTAATGCGTTGTGCTTTTTAGGCACTGCGTTGCACTGGGAATGAGTGCTATTGTTTTTATTGATGGTATTCACGCTAAGCCCGACCTGTATATATGTCTTATGTTCACATTAGCAAAGGCGATACTTTGTTTCTTACTTGTTTACCAACTTATTTCAGCTAGCAAGAAGCAAGTAACGGGAGGTAGCACCGCTTTAAAGTGATGTTATCAAATAACATCATTTTGCGAAGTTATGTTATCAGAACTTACGCATTTAAAGCGGCAGTTGCTCTTACTTATTGTTTATCATAACGACATAAAGGGGGAGTTGAGCTACATTATCAGCCGTTGGCCTGTAGCTTTACTACTTCTGCGCTTTCATCTTCTAATACGCTTTCTGCTGTAGCGCCTTTAAAGATTTTGCCGACTTTATCTTTGTTTTTCGCCAGCATAATTGTGAGCTCTTCAACTACGCTATCGTCTAGCTTTATGCCCTTCGCGTGAATATAGTCAGCAAGGTTATCTGCTGCATCAAGCATCTTATCGTACTGATCCGCTTCTTTTTTGTCGGTAGTTACCAATTTTTCTACCCCTTTGTGCGTAACAACATACTGTGTGGTAATGGCCATGGTAGGTCCCCTGTTTATTAAAGACACAAAAACTGTACAGTAAAATACTGTATAAATAAACAGTAAGTAGAAAATATTCTTGTCATTATCGGTAACATTGCTGCTGATTATACTTTAGTGTAGTTTGGGAGCTTCATGTACGCTTGGATTCAAAGTCCTCGGGGAACCGTAAATTAGTAATTTATTTCAGCGTCCTACATACCTGGAACAGTAGAAATGTAGTGTTCATAAGCACACTCTCGAAAAAAGGAACTCTAAAGTTATGGTAGTGAGTGAAGCTGTTCAGCAAAATATTCAGGCTATCGACGCAATCGAAGCAGTCCCTTATATAATGCAAATATTGGCCAGTAGCTTAGATTTGCGTTTTATCTGTGTTGCGAGAGTCACCGAAGAAGCATGGACAATGTGTGCCGTATTAGATAATGCAGAATTTGGTCTAACGCCTGGCGATCATTTGGAAATTGAAACTACCTTTTGTAGAACCGTCAGAGCTAGCAAAAAACAGATAGTCATTAATCATGCATCTGCTGATAGTGAATATTGTGATAATCCCATTCCTATTATGTATGGCTTTGAAAGTTATTTCTCCTACCCCATATACGATGCAAATGGTAACTTTTTTGGAACGCTTTGCGGCCTAGACCCAGAACCTAGGGAGTTACGCAACGAACTTGTTCACGGGCAAATTAGCGCTTTCGCTAAACTTATATCTAGCCAAATTTTATTAAAAGACCAGATGGAGCGTTCACAGGCGCAACTTACTGATGCAAGAAATATTGCTCGCCTTCAAGAACAGTATATCGCTATTTTAGGCCACGATATTCGGACGCCCTTATCTTCCATTCAAATTGGTATCAGCTTTCTTGACGACATAATAAAAGACAGTCAAATAGCCAGCACTGTTCAAGTACCTGTATTTAAAGCAGTGTCGAGAATGAAAAATAGTGTGCAGAGGATGACGCGTTTAATTGAAGATGCGATGGACTTTACTCATAGCCGTATGGGCGAAGGGCTACCTGTGAAAATGGCCAAAGCAGTCAGTTTAGCGCAACAGTTGAATTATACGGCTGAAGAGCTAGCTACTAATTACCCTAATTGCACTATCAGAACGCATATCGATATCACCGAGCAGCTGGTCTGTGATGAAAAGCGAGTGTGTCAGCTTTTATCTAATTTACTGAAAAATGCACTGGTTCACGGTGACCAAGCCCATCCGGTATATGTGAAAGTCATCACCAACCGAAACGATTTTATTCTCAGTGTGCAAAATAGCGGTACACCAATATCTGATGAGTCTAAGGCGCGTCTTTTTCAGCCTTTCTGGCGTAAAGAAAGCAGTGTAAAAAACGACGGGTTAGGGTTGGGGTTATTTATCGCATCAGAAATTGCAAGAGCGCACCAAGGTTCACTGAGCGTGACTTCTGATTTTAACGGCACAGAATTTACCTTTTGCTTTCCTTTAATCCGTGTTTCTTCTATTCCACATAAAAGCGTTTCGCATTAACCGCGAAACGTTATTGGTACAAACTACTTAAATAATGACAAGCGCAAAATGATTGCAAAAGTTGATTAATGCTTGTGCAACGATGTTTGTATGCGTATAATGCGCGCCCTTACAGCCATCCCAATTCGTTCCTTGTCTCCATACAGTCGGCTGTACTGTCGAGGCTACAACCGTAAGGAGCTATAATGCGTCATTACGAAATCGTATTTATGGTTCACCCTGATCAGAGTGAACAAGTACCTGGTATGATCGAGCGTTATACCACAATCCTAAAGCAAGACGGTGGTCAGATTCATCGTTTAGAAGATTGGGGCCGTCGTCAACTGGCTTACCCAATTGAAAAGCTGCACAAAGCCCACTACGTACTAATCAATGCTGAAGCGTCTGCAGAAGCTGTTGATGAATTGGAAAATGCTTTCCGTTTCAACGACGTGATCCTACGTAACATGGTTATGCGCACTAAGACTGCTGTGACTGAGCCTTCTCCAATGATGAAAGAAGAGCCTCGTCGTGAGCGTCGTGACGATTCTGCTCCTCGCCAAGATCGCGCGGAAAAGAAAACTGAAACCACTGAAGACAACGCTTAAGGAGATCACCCATGGCTCGTTTTTTCAGACGTCGTAAGTTCTGCCGTTTCACTGCAGAAGGTGTGACTGAGATTGATTACAAAGATATCGCTACTCTTAAGAACTACATCACTGAGAGCGGTAAAATTGTCCCTAGCCGTATTACTGGTACAAGCGCAAAATATCAGCGTCAGCTGTCTTCTGCGATCAAGCGCGCACGTTTTCTTGCGTTGCTTCCGTACACTGATTCACACAAGTAATTTGGCGAATATAAGGGTTAGCTAAGATGAATATCATCCTACTAGATAAAATCGCCAACCTTGGCGGCCTGGGCGACCAAGTGACTGTTAAGTCTGGTTACGCTCGTAACTTCCTTTTCCCACAGGGTAAAGCGGTTCCTGCAACTAAAGACAATGTTGAAAAGTTCGAAGCACGTCGTGCTGAGCTTGAAGCGAAAATTGCTGAGCAACTAGCTGCTGCTAACGCACGCGCTGAAAAAGTTGCTGAGCTTGCTGAAGTTACAATCGCAGCTCCTGCTGGTGACGAAGGTAAACTATTTGGCTCTGTTGGTACTCGTGACATCGCTGATGCAATCACTGCAGCTGGCGTTGAAGTACAAAAAGCAGAAGTTAAACTACCTACTGGTACTCTTCGTGAGACTGGTGAGTATGACATCGACTTACAACTTCACTCTGACGTTATCACTTCAATCAAAGTGATCATCATTGCTGAAGCGTAATCGCTGACGTATTTGAAAAAAGCCGCTCTAAGAGCGGCTTTTTTTTGGCTAAAATTTACCTTTAAAAAAACCGTATTGTTGTTTTTAAGTATTAAGCACGAAAGGCAGTTACGTTTATAGTCGCAAGCCACAACCACTCAAAGAAGTGTAACAATTGTAAAAATACTATCCATTTAGACAAAACTTAATGAGAATGTTTCTTATTTGTAATTGTTGATTGTCAAATGGAGTTACCCTTGAAAAAGTTAGTTTTAGCTAGTGCAGTGTGCACGCTATCCAGCCCAGCAGTATTCGCGCAATCCTTAGAAAACCAGAATGAAGAAACCAAGTCTATAGAGCGAGTTGCTGTGGTAGGCGCAGCAACTAACTTAAGCATTACTGCTGAAGATATTGAGCAGTTTCAGGCAAACGACTTAGCTGACGTTTTCAGAGAGTCGCCGTCGGTCAGCGTTGGCGGTTCAGTGGGTGTAGCACAAAAAATCTTTATCCGCGGATTAGAAGATGCTTACCTAAATGTAACCGTAGATGGCGCACAACAAACCTCAACGCTATTTCACCACATTGGTCGCGTTACTTTAGACCCTGATCTTTTGAAGCAAATTGATGTGCAGGCTGGTGCCGGCGAAGCGACGAGCGGCCCAGGTGCTATAGGCGGTTCAATACGCTTTAAAACCAAAGACGCGCAAGATTTATTGAGAGGCGACGAACAATTTGGCGGTCGAGTAAAAGCAAGTTATTTCTCAAACGATGGTACCCGATATAGCGGCAGCCTTTATGGAAAGCTAAGCGACACTTGGGGCTTACTAGGTTATTACAGCACGGTTGACAGAGATAACTTTGAAGACGGTGACGGCAATGAAGTACTAGGTACTGCCGCAGATCAAGATCTCATGTTCCTTAAAGCCAGTGGTTACATTGCGGATAATCAATACCTTTCGATAAGCGCGGAGCAGCGCGATGAAGAAGGTGAGTTTTCGGCAAGACCTAACTGGGTAGTACTAGAAGGTGCCCCGCTTTATCCTAGTGAAGCAGAGCGTGATACCTATGTTGCGAACTACCGTTTTGACCATAGCGCATTGGTGTTTTTAGAAGCTACAGCATATCAAACTTCATCATCGTTCCGCGGCGGACGTTTTGACTTCTTATCTGATATCGATACCTATGGATTTGATATTAGAAATACGAGCGACGTTACCAATCACGTATTTACCTATGGTATCGATTATCGCAAAGACGAAGTAGAAAGCGGCCCAGGAACAGGCCCTGTTCAAAATGCAGAAGAAGGCAGCGTATTAGGAATCTATGCGCAGGCTCATAGCAACATCACGCCAGAATTGTTGCTAAGTTATGGCGTACGTTATGACAATTTTGACTTCCAGCAAGAAATTCTTATTGATGACTATTACGGCACACCTGTTACCGATGAGCCATCTGGACTAGATGACAATGAACTTAGCTTTAACGCAGGTCTTGAATATCAGCTTACCGAAGCTTGGTCCCTTGGTCTTGGCTACGCAGAAGCGGCGCGCGGCAAGCAAATTGGTGATGGCTTCACCCTAGATGAGTACTTATACGATGGCGAAGACGTTCCTGTTGTTGCCAGTGACGTGGTGCCTGAAACTGTTACCAATATCGAAGCGTCAATTGAATACAGTGCCAATAATCTAAACGCGCGTCTTAGCGCTTATGAATCTACCATTGATGATGTGCTATTTAGCGGTTATCAAGGTAACTCGGTATTTAATAATATCGGCGACCTAGAATCATCTGGCGTAGAGTTTAACCTTGCGTATCGCTGGGATTCTGTTGACCTGTACTTTGGGTTTTCAAGCGTAGACGTTGAGTTGATGCCTCGTGAAGATCTATACAGCGTGCCTTATAACAGCATCGATATTAACGGGTACGAGTTTGTTGGCTTAGGTAATAGCCGCGGCGATACCTGGGTACTTGGTGCAGACTACACCGTTACTGCTGACATCAGCGTAGGCTTCAATATTACTATGGTTGACGACATCAACATAGATACCCTTCATCAGGCCTTAGAAAATGGCTGGACTGATTCGCTGTATTCACTAAACAAAGCAGACTATACCCTAGTGGATATTTATGGCGAATGGGAAGTAACGAATGATCTTAGCGTCAACCTTGCTGTTACTAACCTGTTTGATGAAGCCTATATCGACCATTCAAGTGTGGGTGATTACAGCGAAGTATTCCCAAGCGTTGTTGGTCCACAAGAAGCTGGGCGAGATATTCGTTTATCAGTGACTTACGATTTCTAAGTAACGCTATTAAATGAACTTTTCCACGTTTAAAAGGTGGGTCTTTTGGACCCACCTATTTGCTGGCTTATTGGCCAGCATTGTTGTTTTCATTATGGCTTTTACTGGGGTATTGCTAACTTACGAGCGCCAGTTTAAAGAGCTAAGTGAAATGGCTTATGCGCAAACCATTGATATTGAAAAGTCGGTGATCTCGACTGACCAAGTTGTATCACTACTTCGCGAAAAGCATCCTGACGAAGCGCATATTTTCGTTCGATGGGTAAATAGTGAAGGAGCGGCCATTCCGGCGTGGGCGGGCGAGCATAGTTATCTTATTCACCCCTATACCGGAGGCATATTAAGAGAGGGAGAAGGGGTTGTTGAAGAAGCATTTCATGTCATCACTGACCTCCATCGATACCTCTTAATGGAAGGCGATTACCAATTAATTGGCAAAACCATAACGGCTTATAGCAATCTTATTTTTATTTTTTTGCTGTTATCGGGTGTCATCATTTGGTTGCCGAAACACCTATCTAAAAAGTCCTTAAAGCAGCAAATGTGGTTGCGGCAAAAATACACAAACAAACAACATCGTCGCCGACATTGGCATTTTGTTTTTGGCATGTGGTCATTGCCTTTTTTACTTGTAATTGGAACAACGGCTACGCTGTTTTATTTTGAATGGGCTAACAAAGCACTGTATGGCATGTATGGTGAACAAGTACCTGCTCGCGAAAAGAAGGCAATGCCTGAAACGCTAGACGCCGACGTTGTCAGTTACCACACGTTATTTAATAAAGCGCAGCAACACGCCAATGAACATGGCTATCAGAATTGGTACTCCATGTGGATGGAGATTGGTAAAAGTGAGGGCGTCGCCCGATTTTATATTGATAAAAGTATAGGGCACAGGCAAGAGTTAGCGTATTCACTGTATTTCGACACGGGAACCGGTGACATCACTAGGACACTATATAAAGAAGATTGGCCCAAAGGAAGTCAGGCGTGGGGCACTTCTCGCTTTTTACATACGGGCGAATATTTCGGCTTTATAGGCCAGACCATAGCAGGATTGGTCAGCTTGCTTTGCTGTATCTTAGTTTATACTGGCACACTACTTGGTGTGAAAAGACTTCTTAGTTTGCGAAAGCAGCATCAGAAAACTTAGGCAGGGTGATGGTGACCATCAGTCCTGTCTGCTTTGTTGCGCCAGTTAGATAAGAGTTATTGTTTTGCTCATCGCCTTTGTTGACGCGATTGCACGCAGATATGACGCCGCCGACCGCGGCAATTTGGCGTTTCGCCAGTGCAAGCCCAAGGCCAAACCCAGAGCGCTTTGCAGCATGAACATAGTTTTTCGTTGCACGGGCCTTGTCTACCCTGAAAAAGGGTTCAAATATGGCGTTAAGCATTGATTCAGGGACGCCAGTGCCCTCGTCTGTAACAGTGATAACGTAGTTATTGTTATCGCTGACCAAGGTCACGCTTACTTTGCTTTGTTGCGGTGTATGGCGCAAAGCATTGCGGACAATATTCTCTAATGCCTGCCCCAAAGCAAGCTGACTGCTTTTTTCTATACTCGCACATTCCGGCGTGCTTACGCATAATGTTCTATCAGGGTATTCAAAGCGGGCATCTTCACAAATAACGTTGATAAGCTCTACAAGATCAAAATCATCGCTGTTTAATTGAGGTGACTCTGTATTTAGCCAGGCAAAGGTTAGGGTATCTTCAACAAGCTCTCTCATTGTGCTTGCTTCATAGCGCAGGCGGGAAAGGGCTTGTTCACGGTTAATGTCTTGTTCTACAAAGTCTATCGCCATATCAATGCGAGCAAGAGGCGTGCGAAGCTCGTGAGAAAGGTCTGCAAGCAAACTTCTTTGGTTATAAATGAGACTGCTCGTTCTTTGCGCCATTTTATCGAAGGTTTGAGCAAGTGTAGTAAGTTCATCATTTCGCTCGGGCATCGTAGCCATTGCACGGGCTTCTAAGTTACCGTTAGCAAAATCTTTTGTTGCCCTTTCTAACTGCTTAAGTGGTGTCATAACATGTCGATAAAGCATAAAACTCAATAGACTTAGTATGACTAAAGGTAATGCAATTTGTAATGCCAAGCGGGTGGCGAGTAATAACGAGCCTGGGCGCATCCGCTGTGGAAGCTGAATCAAAAAGTGTGTGTTGTTGTCTACAAAAGGCACTTCCATTACAGGGTTTTCAGAGAAATACAAATGTATTTTCCATTCAGGGCTCCGCCCAATTTGAAACCTATCAGCAAACTCATCTAACATCTTGGTATCAGCGAATGTTGTCATTTCAGAGTTAAGCACAGCAAGCCAGGTGTTCTCTTTCGCTCTTATCTCTTTTAAGAAAACGGCTAACCCTTCTTCTCCCTTTTCCAGGTAGATTTTTTCGGCTTCCTTCCCATAGGCGTAAAGGGTTTCTTGGTGCGCCTTATCTAGAAAGCTCATGCTAGTTTCGGTGTGATTAGTAAGCCAAGCAATGGCCCAAAATAGCAAAACAGTACCAACCGCGATGAATGCACATAGCCGCCAAAGCAATTTATTTTTCACGAAAAGCGGTATCCTTGTCCATGAACCGTGGCCAGGCGCTCGGGGGGCATACCCGTTTCAACTAACTTTTTGCGTACTCTAGAAAGGTGCATATCTAGGCTTCGGTCATATCGAGAAAAGGGTTTATTGAGCACACTGTGGTAAAGAAATGCTTTACTCAAGGTTTCGCCCTTGTTTTCTACGAGCATCCAAAGAAGCTTGAATTGTATAGGTGTAAATTCGAGTAACTTTGCGTGGTATTTAGTCACCTGTTGAATGCGGTTTAGATAAAGCACATCCACCAATATTTCTGACTTTTGCGTACCTGAACTATTCATCGCTTTGCTACGCCGTAGTATTGCGTCGATGCGAAGCATCATTTCTGTAAAATTGAAGGGCTTAGGTAAGTAGTCATCTGCGCCTTTGCGGTAGCCTTCAATTCGCTCTTGCTCGGCACCAGATGCTGTAATCATCATTACAGGTGTTTGTTTAATTTGCCTAAGTTGATGCAACAATGAGAGACCATTTAACGATGGAAGGCGTATGTCGAGCAATACAAGGTCAAAGTTTTCCTCAAGCGCAGCGTGCAATCCGGCATGACCATCGTTTTCATGGCGAGTGTCAAACCCTCGAGCCTGCAGTAGTTGAGTAATTTGTTCACTTAACGTCGCGTCATCTTCAATAATGAGTATTCGTGTTTTACACATAACGGCTTAAGAAATAAATTTTAGTTTATATTATTAATAATAATTATCATTTGCAACTTCTCTATTTGTGACGATAGTACGCGCTTTCTGCGTTATTCGACTGATGAAAATGAAAAAGCAACTAGACCCCGCTATGCCTGGGGTAATTTTAAATGAAGGTGAGAAGGTGTCTTTTTAACCGTTGTCTATCATTCGGGTCTTAACACTAACTAACTTGCCCAAACTTGCCATTGTGGTTATTCTTTAGTCAAATGAGATCTGGTGTTATTTTCAAGGATTGAAGGTGTCTGAACTAAGAAGTAGTGCTTTTATTGCTTTATCTATTGTTCTTTGCGGTTATATCGGGGTTTGGGCATACTTGATAAATGAGCGGCCTGCTCAACTCTCAGCGCCTTATAAAAGCTGCATTGACAGTTGCAGGGCGAATATGGAGTACCTGCTTTCTGATTCCGAGAGTTATCAATACGCTTCAATGCATAACGCACTCAATCAAATTTTCAAGCCGTACGCTGAAGAAGAGGTGGGTTATTACATTTCCTGTAACTCAAAACGGTGTGCACTTTGGGTTTATGTAAATACGCCATCAAAATTGCCTCCCATACTTCGCCGCCTAGAAAATGAAGTTTCTCCGTTTTTTTACAATGAATCACCTCTTTTTCAAGAGGGAGACGGCAAAGCTATCTACTCAAATTATTCTATTTATCCGCAACTTTACCTGCAATCTTTTGGCATTTTCCACGCCACTCATCATCAAGCGGTTCCAGCTTAGCTAGCTTTTGAGCAAGTGCTTTGTCGGCTTTCGTATGGGCACATTGCATTAAGGTGTGGACATTAACGGTATCGTCCTCACGGTGCAGCAGTGTTACTTCGTCGCCAACGTTAATGGTACCGGTTTTAATAACTCGGTAGTACCAGCCAGTAATGCCTCGCTCTCCAACAAATCTATCTAAGTTGGGGATGCCAAAGCGGTGGGATATTTTATTGCAAGGGGCACGCGGTGCACTTACTTGCAGCTCTACATCGCCGAACTTCCAGATATCTCCGATATAAACAGTGGCATCGTCCATGCCTTCTACACTGATGTTTTCGCCAATACTGCCTAGCGAGAATTCGCCTTCAGGAAAGTGTTTTCTTAATGTCAGGTAGTTGGTCGGATTGAACTGATGCAGCACTTTTTCCGGTCCACCGTGAAGGCGTTTGTTGGCCTGCTCGTCTTCATCGGTTCTGTCCGTATGTACCGTTAACTTTTCGACGGAGGTTTTAACAATGCTACTTGGTGCCCCACGAGGCCCAAGTGGCTGAGGTTTTCCAGCAAACAAAGCGTTAACAGTAAAGGTGGCAGACATGGCAACTCCAAAAAATATTTTTGTGTATTTAAACCTTTCTACTATAGGGTACGACTAACCTTATAACACTAACAAGTGCTTATACCAGTCCGCATAGATAATTACCCACTCAGCGAGAGTTAAAATGTTCGTAATCGCGGCGTGTTACCGCAGGTATAGTGGTTCTACACCAAGGTGACACAACAAAGAGTACGGACATTTTAAACTCGCCCTTCGGGAAGGTCTGGCAAGCTTCCTAGCTGCATTCTGGGAATTTGAAAGGGAACAGCCATTCCTGCATTCCCACGCTTTGCTAGTAAACTTGCCAGCACCTTCTGAGAGGGCAATTATCTATGCGGATTGGTATTTTGCTAATCAGCATCACAAATAACAAAGAGAAAAGAATGGAACACACACAACAACGTGTTGTACACGCCAATGTGGTGTTTGGTAACAAAGGCGAACACGAGCTTATATGTAAGGCGAAAGAGGGCGACAAACAAGCGTTTAGAGCTCTTTACGACGAATATGTTGGCCGAGTCTACGCACTGTGTTATCGGCTTACTGGTGAAAAAGGAATGGCAGAAGATGCGTCTCAGGAAGTCTTTATTCAGCTGTGGAAAAAGCTCGATAATTTCGACGGGCAAAGCCAGTTTTCTACGTGGCTACATAGCGTAACGGCAAACATTACCATCTCTTACATGCGCAAACAGAAAGGCTGGGTGCAGCGCATGTTTAACTTGGAAAATAGCGGCATTAGTGAAATGCCGGCTCAAGAGAATAGTACCGATGTGGATTTAGAAGCATTGATTATTCGCCTACCAGAGCGTGCCAGAATGGTTTTTGTACTCCATGCACTTGAAGGATACCGCCACGAAGATATTGCCAACATGTTGAACATGGCTGTGGGCTCAAGCAAAGCGCAATTTTTTCGTGCTAAGCAATTATTGAAAGATTTTATGGGAGTCGATGATGAGTGATTTTGATGACAAGCTTGCTCAGCATGTGTCTGGGTTAGCGAAAGAGAAATATCCAGAACGGGATCTATGGCGTGGAATTGAGCTAGGCATAGCGTCTCAACAGGGCGATGCTTCAAATGAAGAGACCTCGCCTTCTAGGGTAACTTCAAGTCAATGGATGGCTATAGCTGCCAGTGTTTGCTTGGTCACTGTCTTGTGGTTTGCTGCTCCCTTTGCTTTCAAAAGCGATGAAAGTCGAAGCAGTGGATACGCGTTGATTGATGCAATGAGCAGCCAACAGCAAAAGCAGGTTAACAGCCTGCTAGCAAGTTATGAAAGTACTCCTGCGCTAACCCAAGACTGGCAGGAACAGCTGAAAGAATTAGATGATGCCGCAGATGTTATTAAGGCGGCGTTAAAAGACGATCCAGACAACTCAGCATTGATAAAAATGCTGCATCACGTATATCAACAGCAAATTGCCTTAATTGAGCGAGTGCACGCGCCAAAGTGGCAGCAAATTTAATAAGGGCTTCAAATGAATACAAATATGAAAAACACAATATCGGATAAGTTAACGCACACGTTCAGCTCATCTAACGGGGTTAAAGCTTTACTAACTACAGCATTATTAAGCATCGCTACTGCCGCATTCGCGGGCGAAAAAGTTGATAAAACCATCGATACCTCATCCTCTCCTAAAATTGATATTGAACATATTGATGGAAAGGCTGATATCCGTGTCTGGGATAAAGCTCAGGTTCGGGTAACAGGAGAGCTCGGCGACCAGACCGAAGAATTTATTTTCGAAAAGCGCGGCGATGTTGTTGTTATTCACGTAGAGGTGGAGCACCACTCAAAGAGTTGGTATCAGAAGAGTCGAGATGGTGATGATCTAACTATTTACGTGCCATCGGCAAGCGTTCTTCATTACACCGCAGTCAACGCAGACGTTAAAGCTGAAGGAATAACAAAAGCGGTAGATGTAGAGGTCGTTAACGGCAATGTGACATTAGAAAACATTGGTGAGCGCGTAGAGGTTGAATCTGTGAATGGCGATATTCTATTAAAGAACGTTAAAGGCCGGTTAGAAGCTGGCACGGTTAACGGCGATATAGAAGCTACTCACGAAGGCACTACGCCTGTGAGTTTTACAGCAGTAAATGGAAAGCTTGATATCGCATCGAGCAGCCCTGATGTATCCGTTGAGACAGTGAATGGACGTATTGAGCTATCGTTGCAAAATATTGATAGCCTGCAGATAAATACCGTTAACGGTCGTACTTTTGCTAAATTGGGGCTGAATGCGAATGGCAGTATTAAAGCTAATTCGGTTGGTGGTGCGATGGAGTTTATTTTTCAAGATGAAGTATCAGCCCAGTTTGATATAGAGACACATGCAGGTGGAAATATTGTGAATAATATTAGCGGCGAAAAAGCACAAAAGCCAAAGTATGGGCCTGGAAGCTGGTTGCGCTTTATACACAATGGTGGTGCTGCGAGCGTCGATATTTCAACGGTACACGGGCGTATAGAAATAGATCGAAAATGAATAAGCTATAGTAAGCTTGATAGGGACTTTAGCTTGAAAAAAGCAATTTAGACCACATTTATTAATTAGCGTATGTGGTGGTGATAGAAAAGCTGCGTATAAACGCAGCTTTTTTTGTTTAGTCGCTAAATGTTGATATTTCGACGCTTAGTTAGAACTATAGGGAAAGTTTAAAACTCTATACTCAAGTGGCTTCAAGTGAACTTTTTATATAGCTTTTACGTTAAACTACCTGATTTTAATAAATTTTATGTACGGAGAGTAAATTGAGTATTGTTGGACACGTCAAAAGGTTTTGGCGATTTCATAGCCTAATTATCGGTGCGTTTGGGATATGTGCGCTAACCTTAGGTTGTGCTGTTCAAGAGCCCGCTTATTACGAAGGAACCTGGGTTGTTACTAAAGCTTACAACGTAGGCATTACCGCTCACTCAACTGCTGAATCAGAGCAGTTTCTTGGGCGTTCTGTAACCTACGAGAAAGAGAAGGCGAAACTTGATCAAGCCTTTTGCGAGTCGCCTATTTATACATCCAAAGAGTTGAGTGGAAGTGACTTTCTCGCTACTTTTGGCGCATCGCCCTCGTCACTAGACTTCAGTGATGACAACATCACCCAAGTGAGTTTGGCTTGTTCAGATAACAACGCAACCATGGGGTCGACACTAGTTTTTCAAGAAAATATCAACACTTACACCTTGATAGATGGCACCTTTTTGAAGCTAGAAAAAACACTTTAGCTTAAGCGGCCTTTTTAGGCTCTCGTGATAAAAGACCTGCTTCCTTTGTTGAGAGATGTGCGTTAAAAGCGCATAATATCCAACTGACTTTTGTGCATTGGAATAGGCTTTACTTGTGGCGTCTGCGTCTAACAACGATAAAAATGTTGATAAATTGAAGGTTCCCCCTCATAGCATTGAGGCCGAGCAGTCTGTTTTAGGCAGCATGCTTATCGACCCCGAAAGCTGGGATAAGGTCGCGGAACTTGTTACCGATAACGACTTTTACAATCGTTCACACCAAATAATCTTTCGTGCTATCACGCGATTGCTTAATAGCAGTCAGCCGATAGATCTTATTACCGTATCAGAAGAGCTTGAAAAGCACGATGAACTAGAAGATGCAGGTGGTTTTGCTTATCTCGGCGAGCTAGCGAAAAATACCCCAAGTTCTGCAAACGTAGTCTCTTATGCGCAAATTATTAGCGAGCGTGCTATTACCCGTGAACTTATCGGTGTTGCGCACGAAATTGCTGAAGTAGGCTATAACCCTGAAGGCCGTGACAGCGCAGATATTCTCGACCTTGCTGAAAGTAAAGTCTTTGAAATAGCAGAGCGAAGAACCGGTGAAAACGAAGGCCCTCGCGATGTCGAGTCTGTCCTAGGTAAGACCATCGACCGTCTAGAAGAGCTGGTAAAAACCAATAAAGAAGTAACGGGTGTTACAACGGGCTTTACCGACCTAGATAAAATGACCAGTGGTATGCAGCCGTCGGACCTTATAATCGTGGCGGCGCGTCCATCAATGGGTAAAACCACCTTTGCAATGAACTTGATTGAAAACGCCATGATGGCAGAAGAAAAGCCAGTACTGGTTTTCAGTCTTGAGATGCCATCTGAACAAATCATGATGCGTATGTTGGCGTCATTAAGCCGTGTTGATCAAACGAAGATTCGTACCGCTCAGTTAGACGATGAGGACTGGGCGCGTATATCTAACACTATGGCTATGCTTAAAGATAAAGATAGCCTGTTCGTTGATGACTCTTCGGGTCTAACACCTATGGATGTGCGAAGCAGAGCCCGTAAACTCGCGCGGGAGCGCGGCGGGATAAGCCTTATCATGGTGGATTATCTTCAGCTAATGCGAGTACCGTCGCTAAGCGATAACCGTACATTAGAAATTGCTGAAATATCACGGTCATTAAAAGCGCTGGCTAAAGAACTGGAAGTGCCCGTAGTTGCACTGTCGCAGCTTAACCGTACGCTAGAACAACGTGCCGATAAACGCCCAGTTAACTCTGACCTTCGTGAATCTGGTTCAATCGAGCAGGATGCCGACCTTATCATGTTTATCTATCGTGATGAGGTTTATCACGAAAACAGTGAATATAAAGGCATTGCAGAAATCATTATTGGTAAGCAGCGTAACGGTCCAATTGGTACCTGCCGACTTACCTTCCAGGGCCAGTTTTCTCGTTTTGATAACTATGCAGGCCCAGCCATTGCAGATGAGTACTAACGCCCTATCTTTGGTCGAGTTAATTGTCTAACTAATTTCCAAGCTGTGGTTGAATAGCGTGCTGCATTCGTTTCTGCAAAACGCTATTTAGGGCGGGTCGATAGATACAAAAAAGGCGCCTTTCGGCGCCTTCTTCAATTCATATAATATGAATTACTTTTCTTCAGCTACTTTCACTGTGTCTTTAACTGTCACTGAAATGCGACGGTTAACACGGTGTGCTTCAGCGTTATTGCCTTCGTCTAGAAGCTGAGTTTCGCCGTAACCGATAGTCTCTAGGCGAGAGCTGTCGATACCGTACATGTCTACCATTACTTCTTTGAAGTTAGCAGCACGACGCTTAGAAAGGTCCATGTTGTACGCTTCAGAACCTGGTGCAGAAGTGTGACCTTCTACTACTGCAGTTGTTGAAGGATACTGCTTCATGAACTCAGCAAATTCAGAGATTTCTGGATCTTTAGGCATTTTAACAACAGCGCTTTCGTTGTCGAATAGAACGCGTAGTGTGATTTCTACTGTCTCTTCGTCAAATACTGTACAACCTTTAGCGTCTACTTTTACGCCAGCTGGTGTATCAGGGCACATGTCTTTGCTGTCTACAACGCCATCGTTGTCAGCGTCTTTAATTGCACAACCAGTTGCATCTACTTTAGTGCCAGCTGGAGTGTTAGGACACTGGTCAACACTGTTTAGAACGCCATCGTTGTCGTTATCAACGCTACAGCCAGTCGCATCAACGCGAACGCCAGCTGGAGTCATTGGGCACTGATCTTTGCCATCTACAACGCCATCGTTGTCGCTGTCTTTAGGAGCAGAAGGAGTGCTCTTGCCAAATGGAATCGCAAGACCAACTTTTACACTGAAGTCGTTATAGCTTTCACCGAAATCGTGATACGTAGCAATCTCTGTGATTAGGCGAGCTGTCTCACCAACTTTCCAGTGTTTACCGATACCAATGTTACCAAGTGTTGTAGAGTCACCAACTGATTGGCGCTTAACACCACCAAAAACAAACCATGCGTCATCCGGCATAAAGTATAGCGCGTCTACGCCAGTCATTTCGCCGCTGTCGTCGCCGCCGTCACGGAAGTCTACAGACAATTTCGTGAATTCTACACGGGCAGCCCAGCTTTGAGTGAAACGGAATCCGTATTCGAACGTTGCACCTAAACCGTCGTCGTATACTTCACCTTCGGTAAGAGAAAGAGGGCGTGATTCGTCAGTATTGTAATGCATGCCCGAAATACCAAACCAGCTTTTGTACTCTGGCTCAGAAGAGTCTTGAGCAAATGCACTGGTAGATGAAAGTACAGCTAGAGATAGCGCTGCCATTTTAAAGTGTTGTTTCATAGTCACATCCTGTTTAACGTTGAGTGATTATCGATTTTAGATAATTTTGTGTTGTGCTTAGCGATATACGCTAGCACAAATTGTGCCATTTATAATATGGGTTAGGCTGCGATCCCTTGTAATGTGGCAATAATTGTTCGTCTTCCACCATGATCTCGGTGTTCACCGAGCATGATACCCTGCCACGTACCAAGTGCAAGTTTGCCTTGTTGGACAGGAATGGTAAGTTGACAGCCTAGTATACTCGATTTTAAGTGAGCAGGCATATCATCTTTACCTTCATAAGTATGCCTGAAAAAAGAAAGTTCTTCTTTTACACTATGGTTGAAGAAAGCTTCCATATCATGCCTCACTGTAGGGTCGGCATTTTCGTTTATCGTTAAGCTTGCGCTGGTATGCTGAAGCCATAGGTGTAGCAGCCCAACTTCAACATGGCGAATATTCGGTAGCGCAGATTCCACCTGGTCGGTTATCAGGTGAAATCCTCTGGGGTAACTGTCGAGTGTAATTTTTTCAGAGTGCCAGAAATTATTTGTCAAAACAGATTTCCAAGTGCGCTAAACCTTCATCGCACATGAAGGGCAGAATAATTTTAGCGCCATCGACCTGATGGCTGATAGTGTGTTGCTTTCCCGATACTACGATAGGTGTCGCCATTCCGAACTCGAACCCGCGTTCTGCAAGATCTCGTTTTGCGTTTCCGCAAATCATATTGGTAACTTCACCAACCATATCACCCACTTCAGCATCGAGTTTTTCGGGGCGCTCTCCAACCATTCGCTCCATAATAGTAAGGGCAAGTGATTCATCAAACGTGATAGACATAGAGCCACGAACATCGGGACCTACCATGCCTATCAAGCCAGAAACGTCACCTTTAGCGATATCGCTTTGCTTGCGTTTGGGCTTGCCCGGGGTCAACTTTGTTTGTGCCATGGTCTCTAGCACGTTGAGCAGGCCGGCAATAAAAGGGTTCACAAAATCAGCATTCATGTACACTCTCCTGGGCAGTGTGCTCTTCGGTTTGTTGACAGTCGGCACATAATCCATGGGCCTCAATGGTTTGTTTTGAAACTTTAAAACCGTGTTGTTTGGCTTGATTATCGAGGGTATCTTGAAGACCTTCAGATTGAATCTCAGCAACATCACCGCAGCTGTCACAAATTAAGAACTGAACGGGGTGGTTACATCCAAAATGGTAACAGGCTACGAACGCATTGGTAGACTCTAAGCGATGAATGAAACCAAAATCGAGAAGAAAATCCAAAGCGCGATACACAGTGGCAGGTTTTGCACTGGATTCTGTTTCTTTTAATGAGTCGAGTAGTTCATAAGCACCCATGGGGCCGTGCTTTGATACAAGAATCTCGTACACCTTTTCTCTAAGCGGTGTAAATCTAGCGCCGCGCTGTTCACAATACGCGCGTGCCTTATGAATAAGTGTGGTTTTGTTCATTGATGATAACCGTAAACTCGACTTTCATTGTTATATTAAAGCGCTACTTCTGGATCACGTTTGTTTGTGTGAACGTGAGCAATTAACTCATCTTCCAAGGCAAAACGCTCTTCTAATGTTTCTCCAAGCTTAGCTAAGGCAGAATCAAAGCCTGCAGCCTGCTCTGGCGTCACTGCTTGCGCAAACGTATCATTGAATTCAAGTGCGGCGTCAGTGGTTTTTGTCAATCTGGGGTAAAGTTTATCACGCAGTTTTATACCTTCGCTGTCGCTTTCAACTAAAATATCGAAAACTTCGAAATGTCCTGCAGAAAGATAATCGAGTAAAGCACCACAAAAGTTTGCTATTTCATCGGCATCGGGCAAACATTCGCTATGGTTGTTAATGCCGGCAAGTTCACAGTACGAGACTAATAAGGCTTGCCTATCTAATAGCCAACGGTCTATGACCTGACTTTTGCCACCCCATTTAGATTTTACGCTTTCCAACTGTTGCAACATTGTATGTGCTACCCGTTTAGCGACAATAAGTTTCAGTATAACACCGTGCACTAGCGACACAAATTTTGCACGAAAAAGTTTGCAGTAAAAACATAGTGCTAAGGCAGACTAACGCCTAGTGAACGAGTTATTGGCCTTGAATTTACAAATTTTGAGCTGAATGTACAGTAACCTTTATCAGCCCTAGTGTATTATGAGGTACAGAAGCGTAGGAGTAACACTATATGATGATTAAATTAGATGAAGGGAAGTTGACCTCCCAGCAGGCAATGTGGGTGGTTTTTAGTCGTGGAAAAGTTCTAGTACAAGAATCATCTGAGTCTATTCCCGTTGCTTATCTGAGTGAAATTCCTTTCCTAGCGTCATACGTAAATGAAATACATCAACTTCCGCCACTAAACGAAACTGCACACAGAGAATTACCTGTCTTCGTTGTAGATTTAGGCGCTGAACATGTAGAGGAACCCGGCTGGGAAAAAGTATCACTTAGACAACTTCTTTTTGCTGAATACGATATTGCTTTTTCTGTTATTGGTAGAGCATGGCAATACATTCATTTTTTGCGGACACACCAGTTTTGTGGCCAGTGTGGTGCGAAAACCGAGCGTGTAGATTGGGAGATGGCTATGCAGTGTTACCGCTGTCAGCATCGCACCTATCCAAGGGTGTCCCCATGTATTATCGTTTCTATTCACAACAATGAGAAAATACTATTAGCGAAAGGAGTTCGCCACAAAGAGTCTAATATGTATTCGACCCTTGCCGGCTTTGTTGAAAGCGGGGAGAGTTTAGAGCAAGCCGTTCATCGAGAAGTATTTGAAGAGGTTGGTGTAAAAGTTAAAAACCTTCGTTACTACAACAGCCAGCCTTGGCCGTTTCCTCATTCTCTTATGGTAGGTTTTATTGCTGAGTATGATGGCGGAGAAATTCGTTGCCAAGAAAACGAGATAGATGATGCGCAATGGTTTGAAGTGGATGCACTGCCGACTATTCCGCCTAAAGTGTCTATCGCAGGGCAGCTAATTGAGAAAACAGTGTCTCTCATCGGCGACAAATAAAAAACCCTGCCGAAGCAGGGTTTCAATACGTTTAGCACGGTCCCATAAAGGGCTTCTTTTATTTAACGGTTATAGTAATAGCAAACACTCACTTTAAGTGCAAGTTACTTTTTAAGCAATGTGCAAGGAATGTTCGTCTTTAATTATCGACACTACGTCGATTTGTTATTAAAACAGTGACTTTTTAATACAGGTTTTAGCACACCTTGTTCAGAATGCTGGTATACTTCGCGGTTCAAATATATACAGTTATTTAGGTGAGTTATATGTCGCAAAATTTCCCCAGTGTTGATAAGCCCGCGTTGAAGAATGATCGTTACTTACGTGCATTACTTAAGCAGCCGGTTGATATGACACCTGTATGGATGATGCGACAAGCAGGGCGTTACCTTCCAGAGTATAAAGCGACCCGTGCAGTAGCAGGCGACTTTATGTCGTTGTGCAAAAATGCAGAGCTTGCCTGTGAAGTAACGCTGCAGCCTTTACGCCGCTTTCCACTCGATGCCGCTATTCTTTTCTCTGATATTTTGACTATCCCAGATGCAATGGGACTAGGTCTTTACTTCGAGACCGGTGAAGGCCCACGTTTTAAAAATCCAATCACATGCAAAGCGGACGTAGATAAAATTGGTCTGCCTGATCCAGAAGGTGAGCTTCAGTATGTAATGAATGCTGTTCGCACCATTCGCCGAGAGCTAAAAGGTGAAGTACCATTAATTGGATTTTCTGGAAGCCCTTGGACACTAGCCACCTATATGATCGAAGGTGGTTCGAGTAAGGCCTTTACCAAAATTAAAAAAATGGCATTCGCGGAGCCAGCCACGCTGCACGCATTGTTAGCCAAACTAGCCGACTCAGTAACTGAGTACCTTAATGCTCAAATCGCAGCGGGTGCACAATCTGTCATGGTATTTGATACCTGGGGTGGCGTATTGTCTCCTCGTGACTATAAAGAATTCTCGCTTCAATACATGGAACGCATTGTAAGCGGGCTAACCCGTGAAAATGAAGGTCGTAAAGTGCCTGTTACCTTGTTCACGAAAAACGGCGGTATGTGGCTTGAGTCTATTGCGGCAACAGGTTGTGACGCAGTAGGTTTAGATTGGACTATCGATATTAAAGAAGCCCGTGCACGTATTGGCGATAAAGTAGCGCTTCAAGGCAACATGGACCCTTCTATGTTATACGCTCAGCCGCAAAGAATTGAGCAAGAAGTGGCGTCTATTTTAGAAGGCTACGGCGAAGGAAGCGGTCACGTGTTTAACTTAGGGCACGGAATTCATTTAGACGTACCACCTGAGAACGCCGGCGTGTTTGTTAACGCGGTGCACGACCTTAGTAAGCAATATCACAAGTAAGCGACTTCAATAAAGGAAGTGGAATGAAAACGTGGCTTGTGTTGTTGCTGATAGCGTTTGCATTGGTAGCGGGGTATAAATTCTCTGGCTATCAACACCAACTCAGTGAATCCAATGCAGAGAAAGAGCGACTAACCAATGTGTTAGCGCGCTCTCGTGCCACGGAAACCAGTGAACTTAAAGTCATTAAGCCTGCTGCTAAGCTAGTAAAGAACGAAGTCGCCACAACGAACTCTGACACCAGCGTTGTGGATGAAGAGCAAGCTAGCGTTCAAGTTGTCACTCCCGACCCCTTTTATACGAAAACAGAGGGGTCACTTAATACCTTTTTTGCTTTACCTCCTAACAAAGAGCGCTTTGTGTTGGAAACGGTAAAATGTGGAAACGGGCTTTGCGAAATAACCGGCGAGTACGATGGCTCTGAAAGCGAATTATCTTTGGTTATAGAAGCCTTAGAGAGAGAACCATGGTGGCAATTTGGCTCACCGACTATTACCACTGAGGTTGCACAGCGCGGCTTGAGACTCAATGTTTCTTTTGTTGCTTCACAGTTGCCAAGCGCTCGCGTACAAAATCGAACCCGTGCCCAAGAGCGAAATCAAAACAGTGTTCAGACCGACTCGGACAACCAAATTGCATCAGCCCAAATAACATCTGCGGGATAGCCTTTAACCTTAGGTTTATTGCTTAGATTTACACGTAAATCTTATGCGTCTCTGGGTAAGCCTTTTTCAACAACGCGAATAAGTCGAGCTTGCTGTCTACTGTCGCCGCTAGAGGCCTTTTGCTTGCTTTGCTGTTGCTCAATAGCCCAATCAATGTGCCTATCTACTAGGTCGCTTACACAGCCCCGTCTTTCTTTTAAAAGCCGAATGCTTTCTTCATTATAAGGTGCATTGCCTAAAGCAACGGCGATATTTCTCTGCCACTTCTCAAAGCCGATACGCCTGATAGGTGAGCCTTCAGTATTGCGTAAAAAGGTTTCTTCAGACCAACTAAACAAATTATTAAGACTTTGACCATGCAATACCTGCCTAGGATGAAAGTCTTCTTCACTAGTGATATCGGCGAATCGATTCCAAGGACAGACAAGCTGACAATCATCACAGCCGTAAATGCGATTGCCCATCTTTGGTCTTAACTCTTCGGGTATGTCCTTATCCGATTCAATGGTGAGGTATGATATACAGCGTCGACCGTCCACTTTATAAGGGGCTACAATCGCGCTCGTAGGGCATATAGTCAAACACGCTGTGCAGCTTCCACAGCCTTCTTCGATAGGGGCATCCACTGGCAGCGGTAAATTAATAAAAAGCTCACCTAGGAAGAACCAAGAGCCCGCTTCTTTATTAAGTGTTAGGCTGTGCTTACCGGTCCAGCCAATCCCCGCTTTTTCGGCAATGGCGTGTTCCAGAACTGGTGCTGAATCCACAAACGGGCGGTATTGGGTATGCGCAAGAGAGGCAGTTATTTTTTCGCCTAGCTGCTTTAAGCGCTTACGTAACACTTTGTGATAGTCACGGCCTAACGCATAGCGGCTGATATAGCCTATTTCTGGCTTTTTTAAATGCTTAGCAAACGAGGCATCAGGAGGTAAGTAATTCATGCGAACACTGATAACACGCAATGTACCTGGGACCAGTTCATCTGGCCGGGCACGCTTCATCCCATGGCTTTCCATAAAGGCCATATCACCGTGGTAGCCATTGTCTAACCATTCCTGTAGGTGTGACTCGTGCTGATGTAGATCAATATCGCTGATGCCAACCTGTTGAAAGCCTAGCGCTGTACCCCAAGCCTTGATATTGTTGGTCAATTCAACAAGGTCGATAGAACTAATTTCGGACATTTGCTTATGCTAGATACTCAATTAACGTCAAGTTTATCATACAAACTATTTCGGGCCGATCAGGTTAGGGAAAATGAAGGGCAAGCCGCCGCCGACTCTGGCTGTGATATGTTCACCTTAATGCAAAGAGCCGGTGACGTGGTATTTAAACAATGTTTAGAGCTAATGCCTAATTCAGACGTTTATTTAGTATTGGTGGGACAAGGTAATAATGCGGGCGATGGCTACATTGCAGCCATCAACGCAAAACTCGCAGGTAAGCAAGTGCATCTATGTGCGGTGGAGCCTGAACGTACTCTCGACGGCGATGCGGGTAAAGCACAGCAGCGCTGGCTTGATGCTGGTGGCAGCATTAATGGGTTTGATGCGGCGTTATTGGACAAATCAGATGTAGTTATTGATGCGCTTCTTGGTACAGGTATTAACAGTTATATACGCAATGAGTTTGCTGATGTTATCGATGCCGTTAACTCGTCATCGACCCCCGTGGTGAGCGTGGATGTTCCTTCAGGACTAGATGCTAACACAGGTCAAAGTCTAGGACGCTGTGTTCAGGCTGATATAACGGTGACCTTTGTGGGTATAAAGCCCGGGCTTGTCACAGGAGCGGGCAAACAATCATGCGGCAAACTGGTTTACGCTGATTTAGGCATAGGTAAAGCCTTTCAAGCATTAGCCAAAGCTAGCGCGACCATGCTGAATATCGATCACTTCAAGGGGATGGGTCCTCGGGAAATCAACAGCCACAAAGGCACTTACGGGCGACTGTTATGCATTGGTGGAAACCGAGGGACTGCAGGGGCAATTCGACTTGCCAGCGAAGCGGCCCTTCGAAGTGGCGCGGGTATGGTGCGAGTGTATACCCATGAATCGTCGGTGGTTCAGGTAAGTGCAGGCAGACCTGAACTTATGGTGACCGACTTCAATTTAGAAGATGCATTAGCTTGGGCGACCTGCGTGGTGATTGGCCCGGGTCTTGGTCAAGATGAATGGGCTGAAGAAGCATTCGAAACCACAATGAAACATTGTCAAAACCAAAATAAGCCTGTGGTTATCGATGCTGATGCGCTTAACCTTTTGTGTCAGCAGTCCACAGCGTACACCTTGTCAGACAGTATCTTAACGCCTCATGCGGGTGAAGCAGCGCGCTTACTGGGTGTTTCTATTGACGATGTTGAAAGTGACCGCTTTAACTATGCAAGACAGTGCTCACAGCGATACCACGCCGTCTGTGTACTTAAAGGGGCGGGCACGCTTATCGATAACGAAAAGAAAACTTGGGTTTGCCGTCACGGTAACCCAGGCATGGCCACGGCAGGAAGCGGTGACGTACTAAGCGGAATTTTAGGCGCATTGCTTGCGCAAGGAGTAGAAACGGATATTGCAGCAAAATATGGCGTAGTGCTACATGCAAAGGCAGGTGATGATATTGCCCAACTGTATGGTCAACGTGGTATGATAGCGAGTGATTTGTTCGACGCAGTACGTGCGCTTATCAACCACTAAATAGGTTGGTTTTGTCTTGAACGGGCAGGCATCTACTGTGTTTCTTTATATTACTGTGGAATATTGTTGATGTCTTACCCGCATACCTCTTTTTTTGCTAATGAAGTAGATGACACCGCTCAGCTTGCCAAGGACTTAGCGCAAGCGGTTTCGAGTCAGCTCCCTACCGATGCTGTTATTTATCTTGACGGCGACCTAGGGGCAGGGAAAACAACATTTAGCCGTTATTTTATTCAGTCTCTAGGTCATTCAGGTAGCGTTAAAAGTCCAACCTATACATTGGTTGAACCTTATGAGTTGGATAGCGTCAATATTTATCACTTCGATCTGTATCGCTTGGCCGATCCGGAAGAACTAGAGTTCATGGGAATTCGAGATTACTTCGGCTCCGGATCTATCGCGCTTATTGAATGGTCGGAAAAAGGCGGCGAATACTTGGCATCCCCAGACTTAGTGATTAGTATAAATATTACACCAGCGGGTAGGCAGTTCAATTTGGAAGCGAAAAGTGCTCACGGTGCTAAATTGCTTCAGCAATGTAAACGCGTGTAGCGAACATTTGAACTGAAAGAAACATTGAACAATTAGCGGCTCCGATGTTTACGAGAGCGGCATGACAATAACATAAAGGCTAATTATGGTGCGCAGTATAGTTTCGGTATTATTCTTGTGTTTCGTAGTGCAGTTTGCATACGGCGCACAAAATAACATCGACGGAGTAAGAATATGGCCGTCGCCGGACAATACACGTGTCGTTTTCGATATGAAGGCTGCGCCAGAGTTCACTTACTTTACCCTCAAAAATCCCCTTCGACTGGTTATCGATCTTAAAAACACCAGTGATTCGGCAAAGTTGTCAGGCGTAGAAAATAGCGGTGATTTAATTAAAAAGTTGCGCTATTCAACCCCTAAAAATAAGTCGTCGGCTAGGGTAGTTGTTGAACTCAACAGAAATACAAAGCCCTCATTGTTTGCTGTAACGCCTAATGGGTCTCTTGGTCACAGGCTTGTGCTTGACCTGCCCGACAGTGCCCCTAGATCATCGTCGACGCAATCGGCGTCGACATCAGCAGGTTCTGTGGTGATTGACGATACAAGTAGCGCACGTGATAGAGATATTATCGTTGCCATTGATGCCGGACACGGTGGACACGACCCAGGCTCAGTTGGTCCCGCAGGAACGTATGAAAAGCACATCACGCTGAGTATAGCCAAAAAGCTTGAAAGCAAAATCAACCGGGAACCCGGTATGCGTGCCATAATGACGCGCAGCGGTGACTATTATATTTCTCCTAATCGTCGCCCAGAGATTGCCAGAGAGAAAAAAGCCGACTTACTTATCTCAATTCACGCCGATGCGTTTAGTCAACCACAGCCGCGAGGTGGCTCGGTATGGGTACTATCAACACGTAGAGCCGACACTGAATTAGGTCGTTGGTTAGAAAAATCAGAGCGTCACTCTGAGTTGTTAGGCGGAGCTGCTGAAGTTATCAATGATAAATCTAGCGAA
The DNA here is from genome assembly GCF_054890645.1 of Alteromonas sp. HB246098. NCBI lineage: Bacteria > Pseudomonadati > Pseudomonadota > Gammaproteobacteria > Alteromonadales > Alteromonadaceae > Alteromonas > Alteromonas sp. HB246098. The sequence continues at coordinate 391,583 of NZ_JBTZUG010000004.1, forward strand.
CGATACCTTACTGAGACCATTCTTGGCCTATCTATGGATCACAGTATGGCGACTAGCCATGATTTAGGCAATAAAGTGGTAGAAGAGTTAAAGCAAGTGACCAGTCTTCACAAAAGAAAGCCACAAGCTGCCAGCTTTGCTGTGTTAACCGCGCCCGATATCCCTTCAATTTTGGTTGAAGTTGGTTTTATATCGAATCCGCAAGAAGAGAAAAACCTGAACTGGTCTAAACATCGCGAGCGTTTAGCGAACGCAATGTTCAATGCAGCCAAGCGCTACTTCAAGCAAGTACCCCCTGATGGTACACTGTGGGCTCAGGAAAGAGTGAATAATCGAACGCACAAAGTCAGAAGTGGTGAATCGCTTTCGTTATTAGCACAGCGTTATAATGTGAAAGTAAGCAGTATTAAAGCCGCTAACGATCTTTCAAGCGATGTTGTTCGCGTAGGGCAGGTATTAAATATTCCGAGAACATAAACCGAGGGTTTGTTTTATCGGCGTTTGCCATTGCGACTACGCGCTTACATATAAAATCATCACCAATTCATATAGTGAATACTATACATTGAATATCATAGGGTAGCCCTTTGCCTATACAGCTTTTATCTCCCCAACTCGCTAACCAAATTGCCGCTGGTGAAGTGGTTGAACGACCTGCATCTGTCGTGAAAGAGCTGTTAGAAAACAGCCTCGATGCCGGCGCTACCAAAATAGAGGTCGATATTGAAAAAGGCGGCCACAAACGCATTCGAATAAAAGACAATGGATCAGGCATTGTAAAAAATGAACTGCAGTTAGCGTTGAGTCGCCATGCGACAAGCAAAATTACTACCCTTGATGACTTAGAACAAATCTTGTCCCTTGGTTTTCGCGGTGAAGCACTTGCTAGTATTAGTTCGGTAAGTAGGTTGACTCTGACGTCTCGTACAGAGTCTCAAGCCGAGGCATGGCAGGCGTATTGTGAGGGCAGGGAAATGGCGGTAAATATTCAGCCAGCGGCTCACCCTGTGGGAACCACAATTGATGTGGCAGACCTTTTTTATAATACGCCTGCAAGGCGCAAGTTCTTACGTACTGAAAAAACCGAATTTCAGCATATCGAAGACGTTATTAAGCGTATTGCGTTAAGTTACCCAAAGGTTTCTTTTATTTTAAAGCACAACGACAAAGTGATAAAACGCTTTATTGCTGACAAAGAAGGCAGCTTACAAACACGGATTGGCGCCGTAGTTGGGCAGAAGTTTGTTCAAAATGCTGTGCACATAAATACGGAATATGAAGGTCTTCACATAGACGCATGGCTCGGCAACGAAGCTATGTTGCGCAGCAGCAATGATTGCCAGTTTAGTTTTGTGAACGGTAGGGGCATGCGCGACAAGCTCATTATGCATGCTATCCGGCAAGCGTATGAAAGTGTTTGGGGCGTTATCGAGCAACCGAGCTTTGTGGTGTATTTAGATGTTAATCCTAAAGATGTTGATGTTAATGTTCACCCTGCTAAGCACGAAGTTAGGTTTCAGCAAGGCAGGCTAGTGCATGACTTTATCTGTAAAACGGTGAGTGATGCACTACACGCGATGACCGACGAGCAGCCCTTGACAGGAATGGACACAAATCGCGCTTCGGGCTCTGATTTCATGGCTACACAGGTAGAACACGACTACATTAGGCCCCTACAAGAACAAGCGCCTGATAACGCACGGGCTTTTAATGAAACCTCTCATTATCCCGAAGGGGCGTATTCGCACAATGCGACGCAGAGTCACGGTCAATATCCCGGTAGTGTGAAACCGTCGTCAGCGGGAAGCTTTAATGGGGGCGGCGGCTCAAAGCTTTTGCAAGGCAGAGGGCAAAGTCGAGGGCCAGGCGCTGCTTATCAATCTAGTTATAACGCTTTGATGACGCCAAATAGTGACATCATTGATAACGGCGAACAGCGGACTAATGCTCACGTTAATCTTTCTCCCTTGTGTAGAATTTACCCAAAATCAGAAAAAATTTACCTTCTTTTTGCAACTAAAGTTGCAAGTATCTGGTTAAGCGAACTATTTTTAAAAGCGAAGCATGGGCAGCCGCTATTGATGCCGGTCGCCGTTTCACTTGAAAATGTGGATGAAAAGCTTGTCGAATTATTAAACGCATCGCATTTTGAAATTAACAAAGTAGCCGGAAAGTACCGCTTGCAGCAGGTCCCTGCCGGAACAAGGCATTTACCTTGGCTAAAATGGTTTGAATCCTTTTTATCCATTAAGGGAAGCGGTGAATTAGATTCTCTTGAAGGTGCGATGACATCGCTCGTTTTAAAAGAGCAAGTGTTCGACGACGATGTATCAAATATGCTCTGGTACTGGTTGGATCAGCAAAGCGAAGCGAAACAATGGGAAATTATTGAGCAATTTGCTAAAGTGCGCCCCTTAAATTTAGTGCTAGATGTGTGGGGAGAATAACGTGTCCAATGGCATAAATTCTGCATTACCTGTAATAGCAATTATGGGCCCCACAGCGTCAGGCAAGACGGGGTTGGCGTTAGATATAGCAGCTCAGGTTGATAGTGAAGTAATTAGTGTAGATTCAGCCCTTGTATACAAAGGCATGGATATTGGCACTGCGAAGCCGACGCAGGAAGAGCAAGCGGGGGTAGTGCACCACTTAATTGATATTATCGACCCGGCAGATAGCTATTCGGTGTCGCAATTTGTAAACGATACGAATGGGCTTATCGGCGATATTTTAGCTCGAGGCAAGGTGCCAATTTTGGCTGGAGGTACAATGATGTACTTTAATGCCTTGATAAATGGAATTTCGCCACTACCTAAGTCAGATGAAAAGATAAGAGATGATATAACACAGCAGGCACAACGCTTGGGTTGGTCTAAATTACACGATGAATTACGTGGTATAGACCCAATCAGTGGTGAGAGAATCCACCCCAATGACCCACAGCGTATTACTCGTGCACTGGAAGTGTATAGAAGTACCGGCAAGACGTTGACATATTGGCAACAACAAGAGGGTGAAAAGTGCCCTTATAACATTGCACAATTTGCCATAGCGCCCGTAGACAGGGCAGTGTTGCACGAACGAATCGCGACTCGGTTCGATATGATGCTAGAGCAAGGGTTCGAAAAAGAAGTATCGAAACTCTATGAACGCAGTGATCTACATGAAGATCTACCTTCTATACGTTCAGTAGGGTATCGACAAATGTGGCAGTACCTAGACGGCCAATTGAGTTACGCAGAAATGCGTGAAAGAGGTATTATCGCTACAAGGCAGCTTGCCAAGCGCCAGCTTACGTGGTTACGGGGCTGGGAGCAGGTTACATGGCTTGACACATTTGCTAACGATAATTTGATTAAAATTACAGCGAAAGTCACACTTTAAATGTTTGAGTGTGGTATACATTAGACGTGCAGTGATAGTGAAATTTCTATCATGAATAATAAAAACTAAGGATATCAAATGGCTAAAGGGCAATCTTTACAAGACCCATTCTTGAACGCTTTGCGTAAGGAACGTATTCCAGTATCAATTTATCTGGTAAACGGTATTAAACTTCAGGGGCAGGTTGAATCATTCGACCAGTTCGTTATTTTACTGAAGAACACAGTAAGCCAAATGGTGTATAAGCACGCGATTTCTACTGTTGTTCCAGCACGCGCTATCACTATGCCTAGCGCAGGAGATTCTGAAAATACTAAAGGTGAATAATTTAAAAGGTAACGCGCTTGTTTGACCGTTATGAAGCCGGTGAACAGGCTGTACTTGTTCATGTTAATTTTTCCGACGAGAACAGTAAAGAAGACTTAAGTGAGCTTGAATTACTTGTGTCTTCAGCAGGGGTAAATGCGGTCGAAGTCATCACGACGTCCCGCAGTGCGCCTCACGCTAAGTTTTTTGTCGGATCAGGTAAGGCAGAGGAAATAGCAGCAGCGGTAAAAGCACACGATGCTAACGTTGTTATTTTTAACCACGCGCTTTCTCCTTCTCAGGAGCGTAATTTAGAAGCGGTGTGTAAATGCCGGGTGTTAGATAGAACCGGGCTTATTCTCGATATTTTCGCGCAGCGCGCGCGAACTCACGAGGGTAAGCTTCAGGTTGAACTAGCCCAGTTGAGACATATCTCAACCCGTCTCATCAGAGGATGGACTCACCTTGAGCGTCAAAAAGGTGGTATTGGTCTTCGCGGTCCGGGTGAGACACAGCTAGAAACTGACCGTCGATTGCTTCGTGGTCGTATAAAAGCCATTCTTCGTCGCTTGGAAAAAGTGCAAAAGCAGCGTGAGCAGGGTCGTCGCTCGCGTAAACGCGCTGAAATTCCAACGGTATCCTTAGTTGGCTATACGAATGCGGGAAAATCGACGCTATTTAACACCATTACCGACTCACACGTTTACGCTGCTGACCAGCTGTTCGCAACGCTAGATCCTACGTTACGTAAAATCGAGTTAAAAGATGTTGGCCCCGCAATTTTGGCCGATACGGTTGGTTTTATTCGTCATCTTCCCCACGACCTAGTTGCTGCGTTTAAAGCAACGCTTCAAGAAACGCAAGAGGCTGATTTACTGCTTCATGTTGTCGATATTGCCGATACAAAATATCGTGAAACCATGGACGAGGTGAACGACGTACTTGAAGAAATTGAAGCAGGTGACATTCAACAATTACTAATCTGTAATAAGATTGATAAACTAGACGACGTTCAGCCGCGTATAGAAAGAAATGACGAAGGCGTGCCCGTTAGAGTGTGGTTGTCTGCACAAACGGGTGAAGGGACGGAATTGTTAAGCCAAGCTTTGACTGAGTGTTTAGCTAAAAGCATGGTGAACTATACATTGAAGATTCCACCTGCACAAAGTCAATTGCGTGGCGTGTTGTACGAGCTAAACTGTATTGCAAGTGAAGAATACGACAGTCAGGGAGACTGGGTAGTTGATGTAAGAATGCCCACTGCCGACTGGAACAGGCTTGAAAAACGTCTGGAAAACGGAATATCAGAGTATGTTGTGCGACATTAAGCAGTGTTAAACACTGTATTGAGCATGCAAAATTCAAAAATATAACAGTAATCTATGGAGTATCAGCATGGCTTGGAATGAGCCGGGTGGCAATAATAACGACCCGTGGAAGAATCGCGGTGGGAAAGAGCAAGGTCCCCCAGATTTGGACGATGTTTTTAAGAACTTATTTGGTAAGTTTGGAAAGTCAGGTGGTAACGGTGGTGGCTCGGGCAAAAGCCTAGGCGGCATTGGTGCTGGTATTCTAGTAGGTTTACTTGTCGTGATCTGGTTCATTAGTGGTTTTTATACCATTCGTGAAGCTGAGCGCGGCGTAGTCCTTCGCTTTGGTGAGTATCACCAGCAGGTTGAGCCTGGTCTTCGCTGGGCGCCTACGTTCATCGACTCTGTTATTCCTGTTGATGTTCAATCAATACGCGATCAGTCGTCATCAGGCTCCATGCTTACTGAAGATGAAAACGTAGTGAGCGTTCAAATGGAGATGCAATTTCGCGTTGTCGATCCATACCGTTGGACGTTTGCTGTTGAAAGCCCTGAGCAAAGCTTAAGTCAATCTCTTGATAGCGCAATTCGTTATGTGGTTGGTCATTCAACAATGGATGACGTTTTGACTGACGGACGTGAAGTAACCCGTCAGCGCGTATGGGAAGAACTACAAGCTATCATCGAACCATACAACATGGGTGTTTCTATCATTGATATGAACTTCCGTGATGCTCGTCCACCTGAGCAAGTTAAAGATGCATTCGATGATGCCATCGCTGCACAGGAAGACGAACAGCGTTTCATTCGTGAAGCAGAAGCTTATGCTCGAGAAATTGAGCCTCGTGCACGCGGTCAAGTGAACCGCATGAACGAAGAAGCACAAGCCTATAAAGAGCGTGTAACGCTAGAGGCGCAAGGTGAAGTGGCACGTTTTGAAGAGCTGCTTCCTCAGTACGTACGTGCACCTAAGGTTACTCGCGAGCGTATCTACCTTGAAACTATGGAAGAGGTACTTAGCAATACCAGCAAAATCATGGTTGATAGCAAAGGCGGTAATAACATGATGTATCTCCCGCTAGATAAAATCATGGAACGCCAGCAATCTACGAACAACAAAAATACGCGCAACACGCTGGAAGGCTTACAAGCACCAGTAACCGATGCTAATGGCCGCAGCCGCAACAGTTCGCCAAGTTCAGGTTTGCGTGGTGACAGCTACAGAGAAGGGAGATAAGCATAATGAAGAATATATTAATTGCAGCATTCGTTCTTCTTGTTTTGCTTGCATCAGGTTCTCTGTTTGCAGTTAAAGAAGGTGAACGTGCGATTGTTATTCAATTTGGTAAAGTTCAAAGAGACGATGCCACAGGTGAAACCAAGGTGTTCGAGCCAGGCCTTCACTTTAAATTACCGTTTATTGACTCGGTCCGCGTACTTGATGCACGTATTCAAACGTTAGATGGTTCACCAGATCGTTTTGTAACGAGCGAGAAAAAAGACCTTATTGTTGATTCATACGTTAAATGGCGCATTGAAGACTTTGCACGTTATTACCTTTCAACGGGTGGTAACAAGCTACAGGCTGAAGCGCTTCTTAAACAGAAAGTAAACAACGGACTGCGTTCAGAATTTGGTACCCGCACTATTGCGCAAATCGTGTCTGGCGAGCGTTCAGCATTAATGAACCAAGCAATGGAACAGGCGTCTACGTCATCAGACGAGCTAGGTATTGAAATTGTTGACGTACGCGTCAAGCAAATCAATCTACCTACTGAAGTGAGTAACTCTATCTTCCAACGTATGCGCGCAGAGCGTGCGGCTGTTGCTCGTGAGCACCGCTCAGAAGGTCAAGAACAGGCTGAAGTAATTAAAGCTAACATCGACGCAAAAGTAACAGTAATGCTGGCAGATGCTGAGCGTAATGCTCGTCAATTGCGTGGTGAAGGTGATGCGATTGCAGCGCAAATCTACGCTGACGCTTACTCTAAAAATGCAGACTTCTACAGCTTCTTGCGTAGTATGGATGCATATAAAGAAAGCTTTAACAGCAAACAAGACGTTATGGTAATTGCACCTGACAGTGACTTCTTTAAGTATATGAATCAGTCTAACGGCAACTAAAAACCAAACGTTTTTATGAATATAAAGGCCAGTCACTTAGACTGGCTTTTTTATACCTGCTTTAAAAGTAACTTGCTGATAAAAAACAGTTATTTGTGAATATGCGACGCTAATTTAGCAAAGTGTACAGTGAGTTTACCTCTCATTTTCCCTATCCACTGCCAAATTTTCACTAAATCGGGTAAAATACCGCCTGAATATTATTAAAACACGTCACTCATTAAGTACGAAGTTAGCGCCGTCCCAGCGTTAACTTTGATGTAGTAGGCGTAAATAAACGACAGAGGGAAGATTTTGACAACGGAAAACAAGAATACAGCGTCTGCCGATAATAACGGCGGACAGGGTGGGTTATTCTCGCGATTTCTCACTACGGTGGAATGGCTAGGAAATCTACTTCCACACCCAGTAACATTATTTGCGCTGCTTTCACTTTTCATAGTGGTACTAAGTGGCATATTAGGATACTTCGATTTAGCTGTTGCTGACCCACGCCCTGTGGGTGCGAAGGGCCGGGAAGAAGACGGCATGATTGAAGTAATATCTTTGATGAGTGCCGAAGGTTTGCAGCGAATAGTGACTGGGCTTGTCACTAACTTCACTGGGTTTGCGCCACTTGGCACTGTGCTTGTTGCCCTTCTTGGTGTATCGGTAGCTGAACATTCGGGCCTTTTGTCAGCAGCAATGCGCGCATTGGTTATGAACGCGTCAAAACGCGCTGTAACCTTTGCTATTGTTTTCGCTGGCATTATTTCAAACACAGCCTCTGAGCTCGGTTACGTGGTACTCATTCCACTAGCAGCGATGATTTTCCACTCCCTAGGACGCCACCCGCTAGCGGGTCTTGCTGCGGCCTTTGCTGGTGTTTCTGCTGGTTACAGTGCAAACCTATTGTTAGGTACGGTTGACCCACTGTTGTCCGGTATAACAGAAGCGGCAGCGCATATGATTGACCCTGACTACATGGTTGGGCCAGAAGTAAACTGGTATTTTATGTTTATCAGTACTTTTGTGGTAGCCACTATGGGGGCGCTAGTTACTGAAAAAGTGGTAGAGCCGAGGTTAGGTAAGTTTGACCCATCTGAGGCTTCAATAGATTTAGGCAAGCAATCTATGGATGCGCCTACAGACTTAGAAAAGAAAGGTCTGCGTTGGGCGGGAATATCTTTTGTTGTGGTTTGCGCAATACTGGCGTTAACGGTAGTACCTGAAAACGGTATTTTGCGTCACCCTGAAACGGGTGAAGTGGCGGGCTCTCCGTTTCTTAAAGGCATTGTTGCGTTCATCTTCATTACCTTTGCTATTCCAGGCTTTGTTTACGGTAAAGTGACCAAGTCGATGCAAAACGACAAAGATGTCATTGATGCTATGGCGAAGAGTATGGGAGCCATGGGGCTTTACATAACGTTAGTATTTTTCGCTGCACAATTTGTTGCTTTCTTTAAATGGACAAATTTAGGTACTGTGCTGGCTGTTAAAGGCGCCGCTCTTTTGCAAGCTGCCGGATTAGATGGCCCCGCCGTGTTTATCCTATTCATATTGATGTGTGGTGTGGTTAACTTATCGTTAGGTAGTGCATCTGCGCAGTGGGCGGTAACGGCGCCTATTTTCGTACCTATGCTTATGCTAATTGGGTACGCGCCAGAAGTTATTCAGGCGGCTTACCGTATCGGTGATTCAGTGACTAACGTTATAGCACCTATGATGAGCTACTTTGGGCTTATCCTAGCCATGGCCGCTAGATACAAAAAAGACTTAGGTATGGGCACGCTTATCGCCATGATGTTGCCTTACTCTATGGTTTTCATAGTAGGTTGGACTATCTTATTTTACATCTGGGTATTTTTACTTGGCATGCCGGTAGGTCCAGGTGCAGCCACTTACTATCAGCCCTAAATAAATAGTTAGCTTTATCGCCACAATATTTATTGGGTGGCAATTAAACAGCGGTATGTGTTTTTAAATATTATTTTTAAACATATGCCGCTTTTTTAATGCCTAAAATCTATTGGTGCAATCGTAGTTTTTTGGCGTTATAGCAGATCATAATCTAAGGTAATTCAGTATAATACGGATATAGCGCAGTACTTCTCGGACTATGAATACATGAAATACAAATCAAACAAAGGCTTTACCCACGGGCAATCAGATAAAATTGGTGTACTTGTAACGAACCTGGGGACGCCAGAAGCGCCAACTAAACAGGCTCTACGCCCATATTTGAAAGAATTTCTATCAGACCCTCGCGTGGTCGAAGTACCTAAAGCAATTTGGTGGTTTGTATTAAATGGCATCATCTTAAACTTTCGGCCCAAGCGTTCGGCAGAGGCTTACTCTACTGTATGGACCGAAGAAGGTTCACCGCTAATGGCTATTACGAAAGCACAAGCATCCGCGATTGCAGAACGTTGTAAAGCACAATACGGCGATGATGTTATTGTCGACTTTGCTATGCGCTACGGTAAACCTGCTATAGGCGACACTATCGATGCTATGCTGGCAAAAGGCGTACGCAAGCTTGTAGTGCTTCCGCTCTATCCACAGTACAGTGCATCGACAACGGGTTCTACTTTTGATGCTATTGCAAAAGACTTTACGTCGCGCCGCTGGCTTCCAGAGCTTCGTTTCGTTAACCACTACCACGACCGCGACAATTTTATTACTGCACTTGCCAACAAAGTAAAAGCGCACTGGGAAGTACATGGCCGCGCAGATAAACTCATCTTGTCTTATCACGGCATTCCGAAGCGCTACTTGATGAACGGCGACCCCTACCACTGTGAATGCCATAAAACATCGCGTTTGCTTGCCGAAAAGCTCGGGCTCTCGCACGACGAGTATATGACAACGTTTCAGTCTCGTTTTGGTCGTGAAGAGTGGTTAACACCGTATACAGATGAAACATTGAAATCATTACCTGAAAAAGGGGTTAAATCGATTCAGGTTATGTGTCCCGGTTTTTCAGCCGACTGCTTAGAAACCATTGAAGAAATTGGTGAAGAGAATCGCGAATACTTTATGGAAGCAGGCGGCGAGCGTTATGAATACATAGCAGCATTAAACAGTGATGAAGAACACATTGATGTGTTGTTTGACATAGTGCAAGAAAATCTACATGGCTGGACGGTAGAATCTGACAATGGTTTGCGTGCAGGATTAGCCCGAGCGCTAGGCGCTGAACGCTAATTTGTAGCAACTTATGAATTGATAGTGAGAAGCGAGAAAGTCGCGCTTCTCACGCACAAGGAAAGAAAGGGAGAGCACCACGTGGACGTAAAAGCACCAAAGGCACTACTTAAAGCGCAGAAGCTGGCGAACTTACTAGATACTGCCGTCAAGCTCCCTTTCTTCCCCATAAAAATTGGCCTAGATTCAATAGTGGGCCTTATTCCCGGTGCCGGTGACGCCATCATGTTATTCGTTTCTTTGCGCATTGTTTGGCTAGGGAAAAGTTTAGGTATGCCAAAAGCCCTAGTCGCTCAAATGGTGAAGAATTCTGCTATCGACTTCGGGTTAGGTTTTATCCCGTTTGTTGGTGACATTGTGGATGTGTTTTACAAAGCTAACCAAAAAAATGTGCGTATTATGGAGCGTTGGTGGGTAAGTGAAAACAAAGGCAATGTTGATGCAGTCACACAGGAAAAGCTTGCCCAGTGGGAAAAAGAAAACCTCTAAGAATCAGTAAAGTCTTGTACAAAGACCATTACTCCAAATCACGTCTCCTAGCAGGAAGCCTACGCTGATCTCACACCAAAATACTCTGCAACTGGTTTAATGGCGCTACAAAAGATATTCATTGGCAGTAGCGAGCATTAAAGGTAAGTTAAAAACGTCATAAAAAATTACCAATCGTTTTTTATGCTGAAGTCGTAGCAAACAGTCACTATCCATCGAAATACCTCTCTACAAGGAGCGTGCAGTAAATGAAAGCGTCCGACTTATTTGTGAAAGCGTTAGAAGCTGAAGGCGTTGAATACGTCTTTGGTATTCCTGGTGAAGAAAACCTCGACTTACTTGAATCGTTGCGAGATTCTTCCATAAAATTAGTGCTGACCCGCCATGAACAGGGCGCAGGCTTTATGGCTGCCACCTATGGCAGGCTTACCGGGAAAGTAGGCGTTTGCCTATCGACCTTAGGGCCAGGCGCCACTAATTTAGTGACTCCTGCGGCCTATGCTCAGTTAGGTGCTATGCCTATGCTGATGATCACAGGGCAAAAGCCGATAAAAACCAGCAAACAAGGTCGTTTCCAAGTCATCGATATCGTCGACATGATGCGACCTATCACTAAATTCACCAATCAGGTTGTCAGTGGAGACAGAATTCCTTCAACGGTTAGAGAGGCTTTCCGTCTTGCTTCTGAAGAGCGACCTGGTGCAGTACATATCGAATTACCCGAAGATATAGCAGCAGAGCAAACTAGCGCGCAGATATTAACGCCAAGCAGTACGCGAAGACCGATAGCTGAATATAAAGCGATTGCTTCGGCAATTACGATGATAGAAGAAGCGCAGTCTCCGCTCTTGCTTATAGGCGCAGGTGCGAACCGTAAACTTACTGCAAAAATGCTAAGGGAATTTGTTGATAAAACCTGTATACCCTTTGTTACTACACAAATGGGTAAGGGGGTGCTTAATGAAAGCGATCCCCGCTTTGCCGGGAATACGGCATTATCTGATGGCGACTTCGTGCACCGCGCGATAGAACGTGCTGACCTTATCATTAATGTGGGTCATGATGTGGTAGAGAAGCCGCCGTTTTTCATGCATCACAACGACAAAAAAGTTATCCACGTTAACTTCGACTCAGCAGCCGTTGACCCCGTCTACTTTCCTCAATTAGAAGTCGTTGGCGACATCGCTAACAGCATTTGGCAAATTAAAGAAGGCATCACCCCCCAAGACGATTGGAAGCTAGATTTCTATAAAGATGTGCATCAGGCGTATGTAGAACATCGCGCTGAAGCAGAAGATGACAATCGTTTTCCTATTTTACCGGAAAGGTTGGTTAGAGATATTCGCAAGGTCATGCCAGATAACGGCATTGTTACCTTAGATAACGGTATTTACAAAATTTGGTTTGCGCGAAATTATCCTGCTTTTCATCCCAATACCCTGCTTTTAGATAACGCTCTTGCTTCAATGGGAGCGGGCTTACCATCTGCCATTGCGGCTAAATTAGTAAAACCGGAGGCGCCAGTGCTCAGCGTTTGTGGCGATGGTGGTTTTATGATGAATAGCCAAGAAATTGAGACAGCTGTAAGGCTCAACCTTGACCTGGTGGTGATCATCTTGCGCGACGATGCGTACGGAATGATTAAGTGGAAGCAAGCAAATATGGAGTTTGACGAATTTGGTTTGGACTATGGTAACCCAAATTTTGTTAAGTATGCGCAAAGCTATGGTGCTCAAGGCTGGCGTGTGGACGATACAGACGTGCTTATTCACATGGTAGATAAGTGTTTAAACACAAAAGGTGTGCACATTATCGATTGCCCTGTTGATTACAGCATGAATGACGAAACATTAAACCACACGATTAAAGAGCTGAGTGCCAAGCTTTAAACACAGTATTGAAAAGGTAAGGAGTTAAAAAATGTTGAAGGAAAGCTACCCATACTATTTAGCCAGTGAACCCGAATACGCGAACACCGACCTAGAGGTAACCAACAAATACACCGGCGAAGTTGCAACTAAAGTTGCTATGGCTGGTGCTGATACCATTGATAAAGCCATAGCTGCGGCAGAGAAGGCGCAGCCGGCCATGGCCGCAATGGCACCTTTTGAAAGACAGGCAGTGCTAGAACACTGTGTTAAACGATTTACTGAGCGTGCAGACGAACTGGCCCAAGCTTTGTGTATTGAAGCAGGTAAACCTATTAAAGATGCCAAAGGCGAAGTTACCCGATTAATAGATACCTTTAAAATTGCCGCAGAGGAGTCGGTTCGTATCAATGGCGAAACGGTAAACTTAGAAATATCAGCACGGGCAAAAGGTTATCAAGGCATGACCAAAAAAGTCCCCATTGGCCCATGTTCGTTTATATCACCCTTTAATTTTCCGCTAAACTTGGCTGCCCATAAAGTGGCACCTGCCATTGCCGCAGGTTGCACATTTGTGCTTAAACCGGCCTCGCGTACACCTATTGGCGCACTTATTATTGGCGAAGTATTGGCAGAAACAGAATTGCCCAAAGGGGCGTTTTCGATTCTGCCGTGTAGCCGTGATGGCGCTGATTTGTTTACCACAGACGAAAGACTAAAACTGCTAAGCTTCACCGGCTCTCCAGATGTGGGTTGGGCACTTAAAGCAAAGGCGGGTAAAAAGCCTGTTGTGCTGGAGCTAGGCGGTAATGCAGCCTGCGTAATTGATGAAGATGCTGATATTGAAGACGCTATCGACCGCGTGATTGTTGGGGCTTACTATCAGTCTGGTCAAAGCTGTATCAGTGTTCAGCGCCTTTTAGTACATAGTAAAATATATGATGAATTTAAGTCGCGCTATGTAGAAAAGGTAAAAGCATTGGTGTCTGGTGACCCTTCAAACGAAGATACTTTCATCGGCCCCATGATTTCTGAGGGCGAAGCTGAACGTTTGCATGGTTGGATTACAGAGGCCAAAGAAAAGGGCGCAACTATCTTATGTGGCGGTACTCGCGAAGGCGCAATGCTTGAAGCTACGGTTATGGAAAACGTACCTAAAGACTGCGATGCCAGCGCCGAAGAAGCGTTTGGCCCGCTATCTATCCTAGTGCCTTTCGACAGCTACGACGACGCGCTTAAAGAAGTAAATAACAGTCGTTACGGACTACAAGCTGGTGTATTTACCCGCGATATTTATAAAGCGCATAAAGCTTGGGATGAGCTAGAAGTAGGCGGCGTTGTTATTGGTGATGTGCCTAGCTGGCGCGTGGATAACATGCCTTATGGTGGCGTTAAAGATTCAGGACTAGGTCGAGAGGGTATTCGCTACGCGATAGAGGATATGTCTGAGACCCGACTTATGGTTATTCGAACGCCCCAGTAAGCTAAGAAAGCTTTGTATTAATAAATAAAAAGAGCATGTTTAGGCAAACATGCTCTTTTTTATGGCTATTATTTTTTCATCAACCAATATTTGGTTTGAAAGGCTCACGTTGAAGCTCGTCAGTGGAAGGTATCTTGTTCAATCCCCTAGTTTTTGTCAGCCGCATATTCTTCCAACAAAGATAGTGGAATAATATCTAGGGCTTTTTCATGGGTAGCTTCCAGTCGCACCTTGGGCGCAACACCGGCTTCGTAAGCTTCTAACCAACGAGCAGCGCACAGGCACCATCTGTCGCCGTCAAGTAGACCGGGAAAAGACATGCTAGGCCAAGGAGTTATCAAATCGTTACCCTGTCGTAAGGAAAACTGTAGAAATTCATCGCTAACCACAGCGCATACACTGTGATTGCCCACATCAGCATCGGGTACATAGCAAAAACCTTCACGGGTAAACCCCGTATTTCCACAGCATAGCTGGAGCGGTCGACCATATACATTTTTTGCGTTTGCCAAAATCAGAACCCTCTTTCACAACGTATATTCTTATAATGTGTTTTTATCTAGGTGCCTGTTTAGAATATAAAGGTGTACGTCTTAAATGCTCACCATAATGTATTCACCTTATGACCCTGAACGTTATGGGTCAATAGAAAAGCACTAGTGTACTTACGTTTAAAGGTAAAAAATTGTGCTCGATAAAAGTAAAAAAACCGGGGAAGTTAACTTTTCTGAAGAAGAAATTTCGCGCTTTGACTCGCTGGCAGAGTCATGGTGGGACCCCAACGGCAAATATAAAACAGCTCTTGAGTTTAATCGAGCGCGCTTGGATGTCATTAAAGCGCAAATAGAGGATCATTTCGGCAAAGGTAACCTCCCACCGGATTATTCGTCTTTGTCTATTGTTGATATAGGTAGCGGCGGCGGGCTTATTAGCGAGCCTTTGGCCAAGCTTGGTGCAAAGGTAACTGGCATTGATGCAAGTGCGGTAAGTGTGGAAGTGGCAAAACGCCATGCTGAAAAAAGTGGAGTATCGGTAACTTATAAACACATGTTGTCCAGTGAATTAGTTAAAGAAGCACAGCAATATGACATTGTTATAAACGCTGAAGTGGTAGAGCATGTGCCTGATCAGCAGCAGTTAATTGATGAATGCGCTAGCTTGGTCAAACCGGGCGGGCTGCTTATTCTTGCCACTCTAAACCGAACACTTAAAAGTTTTGTAATTGCTATTGTGGGGGCTGAATACGTAATGCGGTATTTGCCTGTGGGAACCCATGATTGGCAAAAGTTTGTAAAACCTAGTGAATTAGAAAAATGGGTCGGTGAAGACTTTACACTGAAGCATCAGATAGGTATGAAACTCAACCCTTTCAAGGGAGAGTGGCTAACCACTTCTAGCCTTGCGGTAAACTTTATTCAAGCCTATTCCAAAGATTGATGACGGTTTATTAATTGTGTTTATGGTTTTTATTTCGAGTGAAAATGGTATGGGCTAGTATACTCTCGCGTGATTACTATCCTGCTGAATTTAATAGTTATTGATAGTTAGCTGACGATAAATATCACAATTTGATGTTTATCCTCCTTATTGAAATTTCAACATAACGGTTGATCTTTACAGTATGTTTACATAATTATAACAAAGGTCTGACCACAGACCACAATGTTATAATTATGAGGCACACACACGATGAGAATATCCAAAAATAATAGAGCAAGGAATGCTCTCATTGTTACTTTGCTTGCCATAACAAGCGCTGTCAGTTCACTAATTGGAGGGGCAGGACAAGCCTTCGCAGGAACATACGCAAAAACTGAAAACCCCATAGTATTGGTCCACGGCCTGTTCGGCTTTGAAGACATACTCTTTGTAGATTACTTTTATAAAGTTCCGCATAAACTCAGCCGCAACGGCGCTGTGGTATACATTGCTGAAGTTTCACCAGCAAATTCCACAGAAGTCCGCGGCGAGCAGCTACTTGAGTATATCGATGAAGTACTCGCCCTATCAGGCGCAGACAAAGTGAATCTTATTGGGCATAGCCACGGCGGCCCAACGGCACGTTACGCCGCAAGCGTGGCGCCAGAAAAAGTTGCTTCGGTAAGCTCTGTCGCCGGTGTTAATTGGGGCAGTAAAGTCGCAGATGAATTACGGGATGCTTTCGCTGAGGGCTCAGTGGGAGAAGGCGCCGCTGGCGTCGTTGTTAATGCATTTGCCAACATTATTGAAATTGCGTCTGGGTCAGATCCACGTGACAAGCCAACCGACTCAATCGCAGCACTTGATTCTCTGTCAACTGCAGGCTCAGTAGCGTTCAATCAAAAATACCCTGAAGGCATGCCTACCGCCTACTGTCGCAACGACGGTAAGATGTTGGCTGAAAATGGCGTGTATTATTTCTCATGGAGCGGCGGAAGAACTTATACCAATGCTTTAGACATTGTCGACCCTTTCCTAGCTATTACTGGCACTGCGTTTAAAGAGCCAAACGACGGTCTAGTATCAACCTGTAGTTCCCACTTAGGCAAAGTGCTGAAAGACAATTATAAAATGAACCACATGGACGAGGTAAACCAGAGTTTTGGTATAACCCATTGGTTTGAAACCGACCCGGTAGACGTGTTTGTACGTCAGGCTAATCGTCTTAAGAGATTGGGTTTGTAGTGACAGAAGGTAAAGTACGCCATGCGTACCCAATACTTACAGGGCTAGTTGCTCTGTTAGTATTGGGCGGTATTGTTTATTTCCAATTTGCACCTGACACTCAAAAAAATGGTGCAGAGTCTTCCACCGAACGCGTGGAAGTTAGCAGGCAAAAAGAAACCAGTGAAAAGCTGGGCGAGAAGGGAATAACGCATAAAGAGGCAGATGCGCGCCCCTCTCTAAAAAGCGAAGCAGCAAGCGCAAATAAAAGCCTTACTCCCTTTGAGCTTAACTATTCAACCAAAGACGCTTTTGACCGCTTTATATTTACGCGTACAACAAAAGATCCGCAAACCGTTAAGTTTGCCTATACCACTTACGTTAGCACCGTGTTTACACCAACTACCCAAGCGGTAGCGTCTGACTTATTTACCCGTTATGTAGATTATAAAGTGGCGCTTTCTTCCATTGAGACGGAGGTCGACTTGGCTACTCATAGTTTACAGGATGTGTCTTACAAACTTGATGAGCGCGAGGAGATAAGACGCACCTACTTCAACGACACCGAATATCATTATTTATTTAGCCAAGAAGCGCAGGTGGACGAGGCCGCACTGGAGCGCTTGCGTGTCGCACAAGAAAACTCGCTACCCAAAGAGGAAAGAAAAGCGTTAATTGTCGCTTCTATCAAAGCGGGGAATGAAGCCGAACGGGAAGCCTTTCAGCCCACGCTTAATATGCATCGCATCAAAGAGATAAAACGCAGTTATAGCGATATTAACGATCGCTACAACGCTGTGGCGGCCGAGTTTGGTAGTACAGTGGCAGAGCGCTTCGCGAAAACCTGGGAAAAACAGGCTAGCTGGGAAAGCAAAATTGCTAACTATGAAAAATATCGCGACAACTTATCGAAGCAGTCAATTGCGGTTAGCGAGTTAGAAAGCGCGCTACGGGAATACCGGTCTGCACATTTCACCGACAATGAAATAAAGCGTCTAAACGTTATTACAGGGTCGTAATTTGTCAGGAGCGCAATAAAGTCATCATAGACGAGGCGTTAGCCTTTTCCCCTGCAAATGGTAATGCAGAGGTATAACCATAAAAGTACTGAATAGTTCTATACATAGGCAGAGTGATTTGAAAGCGGATTGTGCAGTTACTAATCTAGAACCAACCCTATATTTAACATTCTGTCATAAGGTTTGTGGCAATCATTATGAAAATCTACGAAACGAAAACCGCGCCCAACCCACGTCGAGTACGCATGTTTTTAGCCGAAAAAGGTATTAACGTTGAATATGTTCAGGTCGACATCCAAAAAGGTGAAAACCTAAGTGCTGAAATGCGCGCTAAAAACCCGTTGGGAAAAATACCCATTCTAGAGCTAGATGACGGTACATGTATTGCCGAAACGGATGCCATCTGTACTTACTTTGAAGCATTGCAACCAGAGCCCCCGCTAATGGGAACAACGCCCGTTGAAAAAGCCACAATCTCCATGTGGCAGCGCCAGGTAGAATTGGCCTTCATGATGCAAATTGGCATGTGCTTTCAACACACCACAGGTTACTTTAAAGACCGTATGACACCGGTACCTGAATATGGCAAAGAAGCGGGTATCAACGCGTCTAAATATCTCAATATTTTAGAGCGTCGACTTGGTGTAAAAGAATACATCGCAGGGGATACTTTCTCTATCGCAGACATAACCGCGTTATGCGCCATGGATTTTGCCCGAGTGGTAAAAATACGAATGACTGACGACCACGTTAATTTAGCGCGTTGGTATGAGTCAGTGAGTAACAGAGCGAGTGCAAAAGCCTAATGATAGATTTATACACAGCCGCTACGCCGAACGGCTGGAAAGCCTCGGTGGCGCTTGAAGAAATGGGGCTTGAATATACCGCCCATGCCGTAAATTTAATGAAGGGCGAGCAGAAAACCCCAGAATTTTTGGCGATGAACCCCAATGGACGCATACCGGTTATTATTGATAGAGAGGCCGACGGTCACGTGGTTTTTGAATCTGGCGCCATCATGGTTTATCTGGCTGAAAAGACGGGAATGTTGTTACCCAGTGACGCAAAACGCAAAAGCCAGGTTATGCAATGGGTGATGTTTCAGATGGGGGGCATTGGACCTATGATGGGACAGGCCAACGTGTTCCATCGTTATCTAGAAGAAAAGATCCCCGTAGCAATAGCGCGTTACCAAAACGAAGTGCGACGTTTATTCACTGTACTGGATGGCAGGTTAGAAAATCGCGAATATCTGGTAGACGACTACAGTATTGCTGACATGGCGAACTGGTGTTGGGTGCGTACCTACGAATGGTCTGGCGTTAGCATTGAAGGCTTGGACAACCTAATACGTTGGAAGAACAGTATTGAAGCGAGACCTGCAGCAAGGCGTGGCGTTGAAGTGCCCAATAAAATTGATAAAGTGGCGCTTCTTAAAGGCGCCAAAAATGTGGTTACTAAATAACGCTTTTAACTGAATCGACAAACCTATTGAGCCATCCTGATGCCATACTCGGTTTGTAAATCAACTCAAAATGCTCTTCATGGCAAAAGTCATAATCTGATACGTACACGCAAGTAAGATCATGGCTTTTCGCTATGAAGTCAGGTACGTAGGCCAAAGCCAGCCCTTGCCTGACAATAGACAGCAGGGTGCCAAAATCATTACATCGATAGTGTATAGATCGGGGGGCCTTGTCGTCTCGCCACCCATCAGAACCTATACCCCGCTTTATTCCACAAAAAGGTGAGACATCAGGGCAAGCAAAAGCATAAGCGTACAAACATTGAGTTGTTAATGTACCGTTTTTTGCTTCAGTTACCGCAGGGTGATTTTTTGCGGCTACAACCACATAGGTAGACGACCCTAAGGATATGCGATGCAATGGCGGGTCTTGCTCTTGTTCTTCCATTGCAAAAGAGGTGGCAATAGCCACGTCACTTCCCCCTCTAGAAACGCTTTCCAGCGCTTTTCCTTCCCAGCAAGCGTTGATATTAACGTGAAAGCGATCTTGTACAGAGAAAGGTTTAGCAAGCAAAGTTGGCAAGTAATATTGAAGCAAGATCGATGGGCCAGAAACCGTAATGTTGTATAAAGCAGTATTCCCCCTAAACTCACTGAGCGCCTGATCGACTTCGTGCACAAGATGAGTGGCATAAAGAAGGAATTTGTTTCCCCGTTGGTTGAGTCGAATATGTTTACCTACTCGGTCAAACAGTTGGCTTTCTAACTTTTGCTCTATGCGTTTAACCACTTTAGACAATGCGCCTGTGGTAACTGATAAGTGCATAGATGCTTTGTTCAAATTCTCATGTTGCGCAACAACAATAAATTTTCTTAAGTCTTCAATATCCACAGGTTCACAGCCTTATTATTATTATTTCCGATTGGGAATTAAACGTGTATTTATTGTAGCTTAATTGTAGCTGGTTAGTGTGCCAGGATCGTCATAATAAAATTGTTATTGAGCGTGAAAGATTTATGAAGCGTCTTTATTTTACTGTCTTGTGTTTATATATGGTGTGCACAGGGACAACAGCGACAACCACAGAAGAACTAAGTGCAAATGGCATGAGTAAAGCACCTAACGCTAGTACTTCAATACACGCTGATCATAAAAATCACATAAGAGTTGGTTCTCACGGTATGGTGTTGTTTACAGATGGCGCTGAACTCTATGCCAGTCACTTACCCCTTTATTATTCGCCACACGATTACCAACTTATCTATACAGTAGGAAGTCCGCATAAAGCTACGCTAATTGCTTATCTACAAGCAGGCTCAACGTCTCACAGCAACATGGTGACCCTGTTACCAGAAAATTTTGATTTAAATAAACTTGTTGATGGTGAAAGATTTTCTATTTCAGCACAGTTTTATAAAGGTCATTTTGAGCGTGGTGGCACTAAATGGTTGGGTAAATCGGAACTGACATTTGAAAAGCGATTATTTAAACGTCGCTTAGTAAAACAGTACAAACCATCACGTTCTGACGATGATAGCGTTAAAGATAACCTAGATGAAAAGTGGACGCGTATCAGGCTCGGCGACAAGTATTTATACATTCATCTCATTGGCGAACGCCCATCGTTTGATGCATTGTTTATCGTCGACGATTGTCAGACAACCTTAGAAAACAAGCCGGTCGAAAGTATGCCGAGTGAGACTCAAATTAAAGAGATTTTTTCCCACTGCGGCACGTCTGGGCTAGTTTACTTCGAAACACAGGATTTTGCGCACTGACGCCGCTGATCTGCGCTAGCGTAATTTCAGTTTTAAGATTTTACGCTATCACTTATGGCTTTGATATGCTCAGGGCCTATGCCGCAACAGCCACCGATAATACTGGCATCCGCTGCTAGCCATGATTGAGCGTAATCCGCATAGCGCTGTGGAGTTATATCGTTGCGCAGTTCTGACAAAAGAGCGTTAGCTTCATGCTGACGCTTTCTTTCTGAAAAGCTATTGGCGTATGCACCTGTAGCAATTTTTTCATTCAACTCTCGTGTGATTGTCAGTGCACTTTCCATTTCTTCAGGTTGTGAACAATTAAAAAGTACGCTTTCAACACGCTTCAGCAAAGGCGCGATTTTTTCGAGCGGCTCGCCTGAACGAAGGGTCACAGGTTCGTTAGAAGACGCTCTATTTTGCAAAGAAAACGACAGCCAGATGGGATGGGAAGAGAGTGTTTTTATTAGCGAAACTACAGCTTCCGCTTCTTCGATGGAGCAAGCCGTTTCAATAAGCCAAACATCCACAAAAGGGGCTTGCGCTTTAATCAGCGGCGTTAAAATCTCTGCCACGCGTTTTGCATCGAATAGGTCTGGGCGGTACGAACCAAAAGCAGGTGGCACACAGCCCGCGACCGACAGCTTATCGCTTTTATTCTGCTGCAAAGTGACGGCTTCCCTTGCTAGCTTAGCTGCTGACTCTGCCAGCGAAAAGGCTTGTTCCTTAAACGCGGTTTCACCAATATGAAATGGAACGATGGCATAGGCATTTGTAGTAATGACAGTGGCACCAGCGTTTAGAAAGTGGGTATGAACCTCACGCACTAGTTCCGGGGTCTGCATTAATGCTAGTGCTGACCATTCCGGCTGTTTAAAAGGCGCGCCGATCTTTTCAAGTTCACGACCCATACCACCGTCTAGAATATGAATCACTTTACTACTTCCTGTCATGAAAACCTTAAATGTACATCTGAATAATTAAAAATAGTTAGCCTGAAGTGCTAAGTTTGCGCTTCCAATCGATTGGGCCTTTATGCCCACGTGACCGGGACTAATTTGCGCAGGAGTAATACCTCGCATATCCAAGTCTTTCAACGCTCTTTGGGTTGCTTCAACTAGTAATTCTTTTATGTTGCTGGGTATGGCGCCGTCAATGATTACGCCATCTAAGTCCAAAAGGCTCATAGCGCACTGTGAAGCAAACGCCAGCCCTTTGGCTGTCTCGTGCACCCAGTTTTCTACAAGTGATTCATTACACTGCCAGTAAGAGGGGGACTCATAAATATGCTTGGCGTCTTCCCCTGCTTTTTCAAGCTCGCTTTCTAATAGATAAAGCGAAGATTGCGTTATTAACTGACGTTGATGATTTTGGCTAAGAAATGGTAGCGAGCCAATAGCACCGGCATTACCGGTTTTGCCATTGATAAGCTGGTTGTTAAGTACCAGTCCGCCGCCTAAAAACGTACCAACAAAAATGTACAAAAAGCTATCGTAGCGCTTCGGATTACCGAAAGACATCTCTGCGCTACATGCGGCCCCAGCATCATTTTTAATAAAAACGGGTAGGCTTAATAAGCTTTCAAGCGCGGTTTGCGGGTCGAACTCTTTCCATTCTTCTAACTCTTTTTTCGGCGCGCCTGCTTCCTCTGCCCAACTCCAAATTTCAAAAGGCATGGCTACGCCTAACCCTCTAACCAAGTTTTGCTGCGCTTTATCTAAATTTTTAGTTAAAACACCGAAGGCGCGCTCTGCGAAGTTAAGTAAATTGCTTACCGTGGGGTAGTCAAATTTTTCATGAAGGGTTGCTTTAACATTGCCTTTCAAGTCGAGTAAGGTCATGTCAAAACCACGGCGACCTACTTTGAGGCCAATACTGAATGCCCCGTTAGCATTCAAACCGAAAGGTACTTTTGGCTGGCCGACGCCACCTTTAATAGGCGCTAAGCGTTTAACTAAGCCATCGGTTTCCAACTTCTTGATAATTACCGTTGCAGACTGCGCCGACAGCCCGGTCAATTGTGCAATTTCAGCTTTAGGTAATGCAATGCGTTGTCGAATTAAGGTTAAGATCGCGCGCTCATTCTCGGAGCGATTATCGAGTAACTCTGGTGCGTTCTGTGAAGGAAGGTGAGAAGCCGATTCAATATTCAAAGTAATTACTATCTACCGTTAAAAGTGGAGTGAGTTTAACAATACCAATCCGCATAGAGAATGCCTACTTCTGTTCAAAAATGTCTACAGTTTCTAATGCAGTGTCTAGACATCCTACAATTCTTTGATAAAAATATAAATCAATTGGGTTGATTTAATGGTTGTGTTCGACAATACTATGCTCCAATTAATTAACGATTCGTTAACTTTGTGTATTGTTCACGCAAAGTAAATGTCTTTTATTTACATTTTTTGAGTGAGGCTGGTATGAAGATTTTGTGTTTAGGTGAAGTGCTTATTGATATGTTAAGCCAAGGTGCAGCGCCCAAAGATGGCAACATACCAGCCATGAAGCCTTTCCAGCCTTACGCAGGTGGCGCGCCTGCTAACGTGGCGGTTGCAGTTGCCCAACTAGGTGGTGAGAGCGCAATGGTATCTAAAGTGGGTGATGACACTTTTGGGGCTTTTCTTAAAGAAATGCTTGAACACTATAAAGTGAACACTGACTTCGTGTGGACAACTCAAGAAGGCAATACGGCGTTGGCGTTTGTAAATTTAGATGAAGACGGCGAGCGTTCGTTCGACTTCTACGTTGATAATGCCGCGCACAAGCATATCTCAGAACAAGACTTGTCGACGATCGATTGCAACAAAAATACGGTACTTCATTTCTGTTCTGGCTCGATTTCTGGCCCTGAACTTATTCCCGGCACCGAGTTTATTTTAAACAAGGCAAAGGAAAACGGCATGATGGTGTGCTTAGACATTAACTATCGCCCAGCATTTTGGGATGATACTGCTAATGCACCAGCGCGTATTGATGAGGCGGCTAAGAAAGTCTTCGTGTTAAAGGCAAGCCGCGAGGAACTTGCAGAGCTTTACGGTGAAGAGAATGCCGATGCAAAAGTACAGCAGTGGCTTGATAGTGGAGTTAAGGTTGTATTGGTGACCGACGGTGGTGAGCCAATTCACTATATTACTAAGTCGTTCAGCGGCACGTTAGCGTCACCAAAAATGGATGTGAAAGACACGACTGCAGCCGGTGATTCATTTATCGGTGGGTTCCTGTATTTCCTTTCGACCAAAGTTAAAAACGCCGATGAGTTCGATGTGTGGGCCGAAAACTTTGAAAATGTTAGCGAGGCCACTGAGTTTGCTATTCGCTGTGGGGCTTATACAGTAACTCAGTATGGCGCATTTAGCGCACTGCCTACGCAGGAAAATATCGCCAAGTAGGAAGCGTTAAAAAATCGCTTTCAAAGCTGTGAAGCAGGCAATAAAAAAGGGTTCGATTGAACCCTTTTTTGTCTTTTAAAACTATACCTGCAGCATAAGCTAATACGTGAAGTCGGCCTAGTGCTTATCGGCTCTGCTTTGGAACTTACGTTCTTCTGTATTAACCTTTATCCATTCGCCGGTGCTGATGTATTCTGGCACTTGTACTACTAGGCCGGTCGAAAGCGTGGCTGGTTTGGTACGAGAAGTAGCAGACGCGCCTTTAATAGACGGATCGGTTTCAACTACTTCAAGCTCCACGCTCATTGGCAAGTCCAAGGCGACGGGTACTTCGCTAACAATAACAACTTGGATGCCATCGGTTTCTTCGTTAATAAACAGAGCTTCGTTCTCAATACTCTCTTTGTTCAGGTGATAAGGAGTGTAGTCTTCCTTATCCATAAACACATATTCTTCGCCATCAATATACGAAAACATAGCGGGGCGACGAATCAAGTCAGCCATATCTAGGGTATCTGAGTCTTTAAAGGTTTCATCGTATTTAGCGCCCGTTACTACATCGTACATGCGCATGCGATAGATGCTGCCACCAGCGCGACCTTGGGGGACAGAGCGTTCAATGTCTCGCACGATGCAAGTTTTTCCATCAAATACTACAGTGTTATTCTTTTTAATTTCACTAGCCTTAGGCATGGCGATTTCCTATTGTTTTATTTTCTTAAGGTGCAAGCCTTGTTTCTTCCTCGGTTCATTCTCTGCGATTTTACACAACTAAGAAAGTGTTTTTGCTGGCTCAGCCTTCTATCAGCGCTTTGACGTTCGCTAAGGTATCAGCTTCACTGGCGGGTTTATCCCAGCGGATTCTATGTATACGGGGAAAGCGCAGCGCGACTCCTGATTTGTGCCGTGTCGAAGGGTGTACAGCGTCGAAAGCCACCTCCAGCACTAACTCTTTTTTCACTTCTCTCACCGGGCCAAACCGTCCCACGGCATTGCGTCTTACCCAGTTATCTAGTTTTTTAAGTTCTTCATCGGTGAACCCGGAATAGGCTTTTCCGATAGGCAGAAGCTGACTGTCTTCCCAAGCGCCGAACGTGTAGTCAGAGTAAAAGCTGGAACGCTTGCCGTGCCCTCGCTGCGCATACATCATTACCGCATCAACAACTAGCGGGTCGCGCTTCCATTTAAACCACTGGCCTTTAGGTCTGCCAGGAACATACTTACTATCTAAGCGCTTTATCATCAGCCCTTCTACAGCACGATTTTGGCATACTTGGGCGTGAAGCTGGCGCAAGGTTTCAGGTGAAGTGGCATTGAGTGTTTCAGAAAGAAACAAACGGCTGTTATTCGTGTTGCTAAACCATTCTTCAAGGGCGTGGCGCCTTGCCTTTAGTGTTTTATCTGTTAGATCTTCACCATTAAGCACTAAAGCATCATAAACGATTAGTCCAACTGGGGAGGAAGACTGTAACGCTTTACTCGGTTTCTTTTTACTAAGGCGCTGCTGAAGGGCATTAAAGGTATCCACGTCTGGCTGTGTGGCGGATGAAGCCTGTTTACCGCTTTTATCACTACTGGTGCGTTGACTAGCCGCACTTTGGGCAGTCGATTCTTCAGATTGATGTAGGCCATGTTCTGCATTATGAATAACCAGCAGTTCTCCATCTAGCACCATATTGCCGCTTACAGATTCAAGCAGATCAGGAAATGAGTGGCTAATATCATCGCCAGTACGAGAAAAAAGGGCTTTTTCGGGCTTATCGCCATCGGCCTTACTACCGTTCTGAATCTTATCACCTACAGGGTTATTTGACTTAACAACAAGCTGCACGCGAATGCCGTCGTACTTGTTCTCAATTTGCCAAGTGTTCTTGGTGAAAGCGTTGATATCGCTATCTTCAATGGGGTGAGAAAGCATTACTGGATGAAAGGTAACGGCATTTTCAATATCAGGTTTGTCAGCTTTTCCTTCTAGCCAACCAAGCATATCGACATAAGGCGGAGCAACCGCATGCCAAAGTGTCTCAACTTCTTTAATGTCTTTATTGCCATAGTCGGCCAATATTTGTTTTATAGAGCGCGCCGACACGCCTATTCGTAACCCCCGTGTGCCCAACTTTAGTAACGCCCAGCGTTGAGCCGGTGTCATTATTGTTAGGTAATGGGCTAGCGTCTCAGAAACTTTCTGCTTACTAACCGAAGCGAATGTTTCTACCACTTCGGTAAGCGTGGGTAGCGAATTTGTTGGCTCACTATAAGGCCATAAGTGAGCCACGGTTTCACTAACCTCACCCACATAATCATAGCTCATGGCAAAAAGCTCAGGGTCGGCATGTTCAGTAATGAGTTTTTTTACCGTATTGCGCTTAAAAAAGTCGAATCGCAATGTACCTGCCATAGCAGCAATTGCCCAGCCTCGGTCAGGGTCTGGTGTATTGGCTATGTAGTTAGCTATAAGCTGAGCTTTGGCTTTGTTTCCAGACGTGAAATACAGCTGCTCAAGTAAGTGACTGAATGCTTCCACTAATCGCCTCCTTGCTCTTCTTCATCATAACCGACTAGAGATAGCGCTCTGGCTTTAAACCCCATTTTTTCAGCCTGATACATCAGCGCATCTTCTCTGCCGTGAGTCACCCACACTTCTTTCGGATTGACTTCTTCAATGGTTTGCAGCAATTCAGGCCAGTCGCAATGATCAGAGATAATAAGCGGTAGCTCGGCATTTTTTTGCTTAGCGCGAGCGCGAATTTGCATCCAGCCAGATGCCACAACAGGCCTTACGTTAGGCAAACTTCGCGACCACCTGTCGGCAAGTGCCGAAGGGGGCGCAATGACTATCTCACCGGCTAAGATCTTTTTATCTGCAACCTCAGAGACTGGAATTAACTCACCTAAGTCTATTCCTAATTGCTTGTATAGGTCACACAGTTTTAGCTGCGCACCATGTAAGTAGATGGGCTTTGTGTAACCCGCCTCGCGCAGCGCTAAAATAACCCGCTGGCACTTGCCTAATGCATATGCGCCTACTAAATGGCACCTTTCGGGGAATACGCGCAACGAATGAAGGAGTTTTTCAATTTCATGTTCTATGGGCGGGTGCTTAAAGACAGGAAGCCCGAAGGTGGCTTCGGTAATCAATACATCGCAAGGGACAACTTTAAAGGGCGGGCAAGTAGGATCGTGACGGCGCTTATAATCACCGGAAACTACAACGCGGTAGCCTGCATATTCGATAAGAATTTGTGTAGAGCCAAGAATGTGGCCAGCAGGGTAAAACGTGGCTTTTACATCGTTAAAAGTAATACTTTCACCCATAGCTACAGTGTGCTGATGAATAGCCATATCTTCACCGTAGCGGGTTTGCATAATTGCCAGTGTTTCTGAGCTTGCGTACACACTGTTATGACCTGCCCGTGCATGGTCTGCGTGACCGTGTGTGACAAGCGCGGTGGCGACTTCATTCATTGGGTCGATGTAAAACTCACCCGGCTCGCAATAAAGGCCAGTATCGTCAGCTTTTAACCACGTTGATGGATGCACTTCTTGTAGTCCTGCCAAATCAGAGAATGCTTGTTACTACGTATTTAACCCCCTTAATCGACCACTTGAATTAGGCATTCACTACTGGTTTAACCCACATTTATCTATCGAATTTGGGTTAGGCTACGATACTGACGAAAACCAATTAGGCTCGGCTACTTTGCTAGGCACTTTCAGATTCTAGATAGTTACGCCAATATGCCAAAGGACCAGATTTTATTCTGGTCCTTTTTGGTTGAATTGGATTTATATAACTTCTTTTAGTACGGATGTTAGCTATGAGGTTTTATTAGCCTCTGTCGCCAACTCTTGCTCTTCTACCAAACCCTCATCTTGCTTGCTTTGTTGCTTCTTGTAAAAGCTGCGCAGATACAGTGTTCTCCATGCCGCTTCAAATGGCCCCTGATCAAAATGCTTAGTAATAAATTTCGCCAACAATATTTGAATTGCTGTAAGCGCAAGGGTAATTAACATCAAATCGAGCAGCGTCACCGTATAGGCAAAGTCGGGATAGTAAGCGGGCATAATCACACGAAACAACACAGCCAAAACAATAGACTGTGTTAGATAGAGGGTAAACGCCACCTTGCCGCAGTTAATAAATGACTGATACCACCAGGTGGTTGTATTTTTCACTTTGATTAACAGATGAGCGTAGGCAAAAGCACAGAAAATAGCGGGGATACTGGTAAACATAGGAATGACATCTGAGGTTACCTGCTCAAACATTAATTGAGGAATAACAGTAACAACAGAGGTGGCTATGGCAATGATAGCCACTTTTATAAATACAGTAGATGAAAACCCAACGCTAAAGAAACCACTTCTATAAAGGTAGGCGCCAAACATCATAAGCCCCATCGACTGCCACAGCATGGAAAAAGGGGCTGCAATAACGGTAGCAAGAACAAAAGATGCTTGAACGCCAATTTGGAACAAATAACTACTTTGCCATTCCGTAACCTCTTCGGCGTAAGCTTCGCTAGACCTAAGTGGAAGTGCGCCACCGTAGTCGTATCCAAGCGTAAGCAGTATGCCAAAAACAAGCATAATGATACTGCCCACAATAAGGTATTTAACGCTTTTCGCGCGAAGCGCTTCTTGGTCTAACGTTAAGTGCTTTAGTACAAAGTAGGCGCAAAAACTGTAATAAAGCAGTATGTCGCCGCCAAATATGAACACGCCATGTATTAACCCAAATAAAAATAGCCATTTAAGCCGAGATTTAGAAAAGTCTAAAAAGTTGCGCCCACGCTTTTGACAAGCATCGAATTGAATAGCTAAACCTGCTCCAAAGAGCAGGCAGAATAAGGTGCGAAATCTTCCATCTAAGAAAAGCGCGCTAAGTGACGAGATAATCTCATCAGATAAAAGTGATTCTTCAAAAAACGCGTAGCCGGTGTGAAAATTTTGATGATATGCAATGTTTAAAAACAATATGCCAAGGATTGCTAAACCTCTAATGGCATCTATGGATTGAATTCGCATTTACGTTCCCTGTAATCATATTTTGTAGTTTAACGAGTGTAGTGTACTCGTTTTCGAAGAGTCGATACTTAAAGTGTATCCGAATATTAACGATTGCTAATAACTTTAATCCACTAATAAATAAAAAGTACAGGAGATACTTATTTTCAAGCAAGTTATATTGCGCTTAGCTTTGGTGCCGAGCTTTGATGGTTATTACAAAGGCAGAGAGTAAGGTGTTGGCGTATATAAACTTAACTAAAGAATTGGCGTATAAAGCGGAAAAGGCATAACAGATACTGTAAATGACATTACTTCCCTCCGCTTTCGCTAAGTGGTTTAAGCAAAAAGGCTGGCAACTGCGTGATTATCAACAGACCATGTTGGTGGAAAAAGATAAACATGACTGTACGTTACTGATAGCACCAACAGGGGCAGGTAAAACCTTGTCAGGTTTTCTGCCGAGTTTGGTAGAGCTTAGTGAACTCAATGAAAGTAATGCGCCAGCTGAAAACAAGGGTAATCAGAGTGGGTTTAATGGTTTACATACCTTATATATTTCACCACTTAAAGCGTTAACCCAAGATATTCATCGCAATCTGTTACAGCCTATTGAAGAAATGTCGTTGCCTATCACTGCTGAAACGCGTACTGGCGATACGCCTTCTCATAAGCGTCAGCGACAGCGTAAAAAGCCGCCTAATATCCTACTTACTACCCCCGAATCTCTTATGCTGATGTTAAGCTACGCCGATGCCGATAAGCTTTTCGGCAAGCTAAAACGGGTGATCATCGATGAAACCCACAGCTTAATGGCAAATAAGCGCGGCGACTTTTTATCACTCGCCCTAGCGCGATTAAGCGTGCTTTCACCACGCTGCAAACGCATAGGCCTGTCAGCGACTGTAGCGTTTCCCGAAACTTTGGGCGCGTGGCTAGCGGGCAGTGACAGTGTTACTAATATCATTAAAGTAAAAGCGGGGGAGAAGCCAAAAGTTGAAATGCTGCACTCAAAAGCACGCATGCCTTTTGGCGGCTTTATGGCCCGGTACGCCATTGATGATATTTATGCAGCCATAGAAAATGCGCAGACTACACTGGTGTTTGTTAATACCCGCGCTCAGTCTGAACTTCTATTTCAAATGTTGTGGGAAGCAAACAAGGCTGCGCTTCCCATAGCGCTTTATCACGGCAGTTTGAGCAAAGAGCAAAGGCGAAAAACCGAAGCTATGATGGCAAGCGGCATGCTAAGAGCAATTGTGTGTACTTCTGCGTTAGAGTTAGGTATCGACTGGGGCGACGTCGACAAAGTCATTCAAGTAGGTGCTCCGAAAGGCGTAAGTAGGCTGCTGCAAAGGATAGGGCGAGCGAACCACAGGTTAGATGAGCCTAGCGAAGCGTTACTTGTACCAGCAAACCGTTTTGAAGCGCTGGAATGCCAAGCGGCTATTACGGCTATTGAAAAAGGAGAACTTGATGGCGAAAGCCCTCAGCCAGGCGCGCTAGACATCATTCCGCAGTTTATCTTGAACTGTTTATGTAGCAAAGCTGATAGCCCAGATACCTTGTACCAAGAAATACTTACCGCCACACCTTATCAAGGGTTAGATAGAGACGATTTCGATAAACTGTGGCGCTTCACCCAAGATGGAGGCAGTGCACTAAATGCGTATGAACGGTATCAGCGCCTGACCAGAAATGATGACGGCACTTTTGCGCCCGCAAATCGGCGAGTTATACAAAGGCACAGGCAAAACATAGGCACAATCGTTGAGGCAGGGCGTTTAAAGGTAAAGCGTATCCGAAGGGGAAACCAAGGCAAGATCATTGGCGAGGTAGAAGAATACTTCGCCCAGCAGTTAACGCCTGGAGATACCTTTTATTTCGGCGGAGAAGTACTGCGCTTTGAAGCAATCCGCGACATGCAGCTTCACGCCAAGCCGGCAAAAGCCAAAGAGCCTAAAATACCAAGCTACGCAGGTGGCCAAATGCCGCTATCTACCTATCTAGCAGAAGGGGTACGGGCAATCTTGGCTAATCAAAAATCCTGGAAGGCACTGCCGGCACAGGTACAAGAGTGGCTGAAGCTTCAGCAGGCGTTCTCTCAGCTACCTAGCCCTGAAAAGGTGCTGGTGGAGCAGTTTCCATTTAGACAGGCGCACTATACCTTGTACTACACCTTCGACGGGCGCAAAGCGAACCAAACTTTAGGTATGTTGTTAACGCGGCGAATGGAAAAAATGGGCATTAAGCCTTTAAGCTTCAGCGTGACTGATTATGGTTTGTCGGTAGCATCAGTGGACGCCATCATCCAAGAGCAGTTACAGCAGCTGTTTCAGCCGGATATTCTAGGCGACGAGTTAGAAGATTGGATGTTACAGGCGCCAATGCTAAAGCGTTCCTTCAGGCAAGTAGCGGTGGTTAGCGGGTTGACAGAGCAGCGTTATCACGCCAGTCAAAAAACCATGAAGCAAGTAACGTTTTCTACCGACCTCATTTACGATACGTTGCGAGAGCACGACCGCGACCATATATTACTTAAAGTAGCCAGGGCTGATGCTGAGCGCGAGCTCCTCGACTTACGGCGACTCGCGAACTTACTCATTCGCTACGTAGATTCAGCGATATTAGTGAACCTTGAAAAACCGTCTCCTATGGCCATTCCTATTGTACTTGATGTGCGCAGTGAGCAAGTAAAAGGCGCTGGTGCACAGGCCATCATCGAGCAGGCTGATTTGTATGCTGAAGCTGAAACTATGTTGGATGAAGTACGCGCGCTACTCTCTGGGACTGGCGTTGAATAGGAAATATGAACTCACAAATGAAAAGAACAAGAGGGTAAGTTGGCAATAACCGACTCGTGGTTGACAGAGAAAGTCAGTCAGCGCCATATCACGATTACGAAGTACGCAGACTACCTGTGGTTATTAGACGCACGTGGCGTGGCGTATTTACCCGCATGCGACTGGCTGATTGTTTCTGATCTTCACCTAGAAAAAGGCAGTTATTTACGCAGTTATGCGAATCCCTTACCCAGCTTAGATTCCACCGCCACACTCAAACGCCTGGAAAGTATTATTGATGATTACCAACCTTTGCGAGTAATAAGCTTGGGGGACAGTTTTCACGATAAACACAGCATGTCTCGTATGACTATTGAAGACCGTCAGCACCTATGTAGGCTTGTTGATAAAGTGAAAGAGTGGATGTGGGTAGAAGGCAACCATGACCCAGATCTGCCGGAAGGCATTCCAGGCACGCCCTGTTTTGAAGTAGTGCTAGATAATATGGTGTTCAGACATGAGCCAGAAATGAGCGAAACTCGTGCTCAGGTTATCGGTCACTATCACCCTAAAAAGCGCACCACCATTACACGACGTCGTTACTCTGGCAAATGCTTTACTAACAACAAAAACTTATTTGTAATGCCCGCCTTCGGGCAGTTCACCGGCGGGTTAGACATAGACGAAGACGTAATGCTAACGCTTCTTCCCAAGTCGACCCGTCAGGCTTTCATGCTCTGTGACGGTATTATCTTTAAAGTATAGTCCAGCAAAGTATATAAATGGTACTGTGTCTTTTTTGACCTGATAAACAGATGAGAGAGCCGTCACATGGATAGTGCATTTAAAACGTTTGCTTCTTTGATTCTCACGGGAATTATGTCCTGTTGTGCTATAGGAAAAGAGCAAACTACGACTGAAACGGTTATTGATAAAAGGGGAGAAAACCTCTTTTTACTTGGAAATTTTGACAGTTTCACTTTAGATGCTGTTGTCAAAGAAATAGATAAATCACCACAGATTACTCGTATTGTATTCACAGCTAATGGTGGTTCTAACGACGATAATGTCACTCTTCAATTAGGACGTTTCATACGGCAAAAAAAGCTAGAAACTCATGTATTGGAAGGAGGTGTAATTGCATCAGGAGGAGTAAGCTTGTTCTTAGCAGGAGTGAAACGCTCTATAGGTAAAAATGTATATATTGGGGTTCATGCATGGCAACACTGCAGTGGAAGTGGCACTGTGAACTGCAAATCTGCAAAAGAATACGCACTTACAGATACTGCGCATCGTCTACATAATGACTACGTAAGTGAGATGCTATCAACTGACAGTTTCTATTGGTTTTCAATTAACGCTGCGCCACCAAATTCAATACATTGGTTATCATCATCAGAAATAAAAGCTTTTAAATTGGTGAACCATTCGATAAATGAAAACTTTGAAATCCCGTTTTTTCGTGCATTTCAAAACGAATACGAAAACGTATGTCATAACTGTCCAACAAAAAATCACTAGCTAATGGGGTCAGAGTACATTTCTTCAGATCGGTGGGCGCTCATT
>NZ_JBTZUG010000005.1:0-349426 GCF_054890645.1 Alteromonas sp. HB246098
GAACCCGCCTAATGGCGGGTTTTTTGCTTTCTGCACCAAAGAAAAAAATGGGCTAGAGTCAAAACTCTAACCCTATTGTTTACCGCAGGGTTATGCTTCGGTTTGTAGGGATTGCTTTTTTAGCGTTTCTATCATGTGTTCACGCATTTTAAACTTCTGTAGCTTGCCTGTTACTGTCATTGGGTACTCTTTTACTACACTAATGTATTTAGGCACTTTAAAGTAGGCAAGTTTTGATTTTAAGTAGTCTCGTATTTGCTCTTCATCTAAATGCCTATTGTCCTTTGCTTTTATCCAAAGGCACACTTGCTCGCCATACTTATTATCGGGTATGCCGAACACAGCTGCGTCGGATACATCGTCATGTTGGTACAGCACCTCTTCGATTTCTCGTGGATAAATATTTTCACCCCCGCGAATGATCATGTCCTTTATTCTGCCTACTATAGTGACATATCCTTCTTCGTCCATTTCGCCTAGATCGCCAGAATGAAGCCAGCCTTCAGCGTCTATGGTAGCTTTAGCTTCATCTCCCCAATAACCTTTCATTACGCAATAGCCTCTTGCACAAATCTCACCTGGCTCTCCGATTGGAACAGTACTGCCTTGTGCGTCGATAATTTTTACTTCGGTATGAGGCATAGCTCGGCCGACTGTTTTAACCTGTTTTTCAAATGGTGAATCTATATCGGTAATATGATTGATAGGGCTGCATTCTGTTTGACCGTAACCTATAACGACTTCGGTCATATGAAACTTACTATGGACTTTACGCATTAGTTCCTCAGGACATGTACTTCCTGCCATAACGCCAGTTCTCAAGCTCGATAAATCGAAGCCTCCAAAGTTAGGAAGCTCTAGCTCTGCGATGAACATGGTAGGCACGCCGTGCAAGCCTGTACACTTTTCTTCTTCTACTGTGCGAAGCGTTTGTTCAGGGTCAAAAGACTCACCAGGAAATACCGCGCATGCACCAGATGCTAAACAGACTAAGTTGCCCAACACCATTCCAAAGCAATGATAGAGCGGTACGGGAATACAAAGCTTGTCTTGGTGCGTAAATCTCATAGCTTCTGATACTAATAAACCATTATTTAATATATTACGATGAGTAAGCGTTGCGCCTTTCGGGTTACCCGTTGTGCCTGAGGTGAATTGAATGTTGATGTTATCATCAGCATTTAGCGTTCTTTCTATGTCTTTTAACTGCGATTTTAAAGCTTCAGTAGGCTCTACTTGCAGTTTTGAAAATGCCTGTAAGCCGTCTACAGACGTTTCACCGATAGTATATACGTGTTTAAGAGAAGGGAGCTTCGAGAGCGATAGCGCCGCGTCCGTTTCACTCTGTTCGTCAGAATCTAGTTCCGGAGCTAGCTCTTTCAAAATGGCGATGTAGTTTGAGTGTTTAAAAGACTGTGCCATCACCAAGTGCTTTACCCCGACATTGTTAATAGCAAAGGCTAATTCATCTGGGCGGTAAGCTGGGTTAAGACATACCATGATCGCGCCAATTCTTGCCGTGGCCATTTGTACAAGTGACCACTCGATGTTATTGGGGGACCATATCCCAACTCGATCACCAGGCTCTACGCCATTGGCAAGTAAACCACAGGCCACACGTTCTACTTCATGCCAGTATTGCTGATAGGTCCAGTGAATACTCTGATGTTTTACGATGATCGCTGGGTTATCGCCATAATTGTCGACAACCTTTTTGAAGTATTGACCTATTGTGAGTGATGTAAGTTCAGCATCACTAGGACCGCTAAACTCACTTTTTTGAAGTGGGAATACAGTGTTTAACTGTGTATTTGATTCCATTATTCCTTGCCTCCATGCGCGTACGCATATGATTTAAATGTGATTTTGGATAATCGCCATCATGATTTTGAAATCGAAGTACACAATAGCGACCTTTGCGCTAATTACAGAAAGCGCAATTGTGCAAACAAAATATTTAACTTTTATTAACAATATGGTTGCAAATGCGTTTTGTCGACAAGATGTTGGTCGTATACGGTGCTGTTCAACGAAAAATATTAGCGTTTCGTCGCAGACCATTTATTAGTGGGCGAACTGGTGAACTTAGTGGGGTTGTATTGTTTGAGGGAAAATAAAAAAGCCCCGCACTATAAGCGGGGCTACATAGTTGGAAATACTATGAATTATTTAATTTAACTATTCTGATTCAATCTCTTCAAAATAGGTACGGTATTCCATACGAGTTATGTACGAATCTCCGTCTTCATCCATTGAGTCAAAGTCGCCTTCAACGTCGGCCATATCTAGTTCCTTCTTACTAATCTTACCATCGCTATCCATATCGATTTTAGTGAACTTAGTATTGGCCGTTGCAGACATCTCAGTGCGCAACTCTTTATTCTTTTCTGAAATCATTTCGTTATCAGCTTTAGAAAAAAGTGCTGGATTGCCTTCTTCAGTTAGTACAGCGTCTGTTGTACCTTCAGCTTTTACCTGCGTGATAACCTCGTCACTGAACATAGATGGTTTTTCGTCAACAAATGCATTAAATTCTGCGCGGCTAACCATACTGTCGCCGTCAGTATCCATTTTAGATACTAATTTGCTGTCGATAGTACCTGAGGATTCTGAACCGACTATGTAGCCATTACCATCTTGATCGAGCGCATTAAAGCTCTTAGAAATTTTTTCTTCATGATGCCCTGCGAATGCTGACGCAGAAAGTGTAGCTGCAACAACAGCACTAGTAATCATACTTAACTTTGTGATCTTCATAATCAAATTCCTTCTGTTTCTCTTTGCGAACACGGGCTATCAATTGCCCTAATCACTAAATTGAACGCATGTTGATTGAAGTTAATACTTCGCACAAACCTATTTAGCTACTCACAAATATCTTATTCACTTGTCGTGCCAACGAGCTAAGTTGTTGAAAATACGTGTAATAGCTAAAGTTAGAAATAGATTCAGAGTGTAATGCTTTTGTTAATTTGTCACGAAGCCTGAAAGATCTTCATACAGATAAACATAATTAAAATAAGGAAAGTTGAGCGTTAGCTATGCGTTCAAAGCTAAGGGATATCATTGGCAATATACTATCAGCAATGGGTTTTATCTGTTTTTCTATATAGTGGTCATAGTCAAGCGGCGCAGAGATTGTTTCCACCGTTTGTGGCCCTTGAACGGTAATTACATAGGCTATGGAAGTATTAGATTGGTAGCGAAGTGGTAAACCCTGTTCTTCAAATAATTTGTCGGCCCGTCTCGCCGCTTTAACGTGAGGGGGAAGAGATTTCACATACGAAGAAAGTGGCTTTCTGAGTCGCTTTTTATAGACCAACTCTTCATCCATCTTTCCCGCTTTTACTGCGTTTAGCGTTTTATTGATGTACTGCTTTACAGGCTCATTGGTAAAGACTCTTTTGTATAGTTCGTATTGGAAAACTTTAGCAAGTACTGTCCAATCCGAACGCACGTTCTCTAAACCTTTAAAGATAAGCTCACCGTCTTTCATCCCTGCGTAGCGTTTTTTACTACCTTCAGAAGAGCCACGAATTGTTGGCATAAAGAAGGTAGAAAAGTGAGATTCGAACTCAATCTCCAAATGGCAATCAATGTCGAACTGACGCTTAAGTAACTCAGTCCATTTTTGGTTAATAATTTTGGCAAGCTCGCGACCTGTTTCAGAAGGTGTACCTAGTGCAGTATTTCCTTCAACATGCACAAAAGTTGAATCGGTATCACCGTAGATAACTGTATAGCCCAATTCTTCAATCCAACTCGCGGTGGTTTGCATGATCTCATGCCCCCGCAATGTAATTGAACTCGCAAGACGAGGATCGTAAAAAGGACAGCCTCCGCTACCAAGTACTCCATAGAAAGAGTTCATTAATATCTTAATCGCTTGAGAGCGTGGTGCGTCTTTCTGTTTTTTGGCTTCGTCGCGCTGAAGCCATAGGTTTTCAATGATAGAAGGCAAGAAATGTGATTCACGGCTAAATACTGCACCCTTGAAGCCTTCTATAGCGGTTGATGGAGACTTAAGCCCTTCCGCAAGCCCTAGAGGGTCGATTTTGAACGTTCGAATAATAGAAGGGTATAGGCTTTTAAAATCGAGTACTAAAACATCTTTGTACAAGCCAGGTTGGGAGCGCATGACATAACCGCCAGGACTAGCTAAACCGCCATTTTCAGGCCTCACTCCTGCGACATAAGACTTGCGATGTAGCTTGGGCAAATAAACGTTTAAAAACGCCGCTACCGAGCCTCCCGGTCGGCTCATATCTAAGCCGGTAAGAATGCTGCGCAATGCCAGAAAATCAATAAACTGGGTTTTATCCTGAATGCGGTTTACTAGTTCGGTGTCTTTAAAGTTGTAGTTCGCGAGGGCAACAGGATCGCTATGATAAAGGTGTTTTATCGCTTCAAGTTTGTCTGCCGCTTGAATAAGCTTGTTTTCACCAAGCAGTTCTTCGGAAACATGGTCAAGGGAGAAGGACTCGAATTGATAGGTCATGGTTTTAAGTGCTTCAATACCATCAATCACGCATCGTCCAGGTACATCAACGAGTGTCTGATCTTCCCACTGTCTTACTGAAGCCTCTCGGCCATGGCGGCCAATAGCATAATTGAGCGAATTTGCCTTAGCACGGCGGCCCAACACAGCCATATCAAATTGCTTAACATTCCAACCCAAAATAATGTCTGGGTCGTAGGAGGTAAGGTGTGAAAAAAAGGCTTCTAGCAGTTCTTTCTCAGCGCCAACCGTAATGAGCGTGTATGGACTGTCTTCTTGCTCCTGTAATGTCTGCCCAATAAAACTCGGTGGGCAAACAAGCAGCACTACACTTTTTCCTTCACCTGCGAGTGCGATGCTGAAAAGCTCTTCGTGTTCATTACACTCAATATCTATACTTAACGATGTAAAAGTAGTTCTGAAATGGCAGGGCCTAATCTGCGCATTTTCTATAACAAGTTGTGACGCATCATCGACCACTTTTGGAGTAACGAATTCCACTGCGCCATACACAAAGCGCTCCATCAGATAGCGATCGGCCACCCGAATATCGGCTTCATACAATACAATACTTTGCTCTTGAGCGCGTTGACGAAGCTGATGCATTTGCGATTCAGTGGCAGTTTTAACCGTAGCAACAGGTACTTGCTCTAGTGTGTAAAAACCATCTTCTGAAATAATGATCTTAGCTGGAATGCGGCCAGCAATGTCGCGCAATGCAGCACATTGTTCAAGGGGCACAAAGCAAGTGGGGTTTTGAGGCGACGATATTAATCTAGCGGTGTTATTGGCGGTTTTAACCCAGAGTTCAACATATACTTTGCCTCGCTGGGTAAACGTACTTTTGTTGAGTATGAACCCTTGCTGTATTACTGGGGCTGACATGAATTTGTTTTTACTCACCGCTTCTTTAAAGGTGTCAATGTATTAGGAAAGCCCTAAGTGCGTGGACGCTGATCGAATTTTTATAACCACCTATAACCAGCATTTTACGCATTCAGTGAAAAGTGCAAAAGGTACAAAATACGTGGGCTATCAACTTCAACAACCATAGTATAGCGTTTGTTATCACCAACTCCTATAGATCTCTATTCGACAGATATGTTTGTTTTTGTTAACAGAGCGAGTTAGAACGAGACTTGTACTAATTATCTTGCATGAAAACGAAGGTATCAGACAAATAAGATACTGCTAAGTTTACGCACAAACATTATCGAGTAATGTTTTATCGACTTACGGTTTTATCAATACTTGGCGATCGTAACTACGCTACTTTAGCAGCCATTGGAAACCGTGGAACGACTCAGTGAATATTAAAAGATGCAGGCTAGAAAAGGTGAGGGCGATATGGAGTATCTATACGACAAACAGGTAGAACCGGGCGAGCTAATTGAAGTAGCCGACGGCGTACTTTGGCTAACTATGCCCCTTCCATTTGAACTCGATCATATAAACCTGTACTTAATTCGCGGTGAAGGCGGCTGGGTGGTAATTGATACTGGTATTGGAACATCTACTACCAAATCGCTCTGGAAGCGTATATTTGAACAATTAGATGCACCAATTGTAGGTGTCATTGTTACGCATTTACATCCAGATCACGTGGGGTTAGCAGGTTGGATAGCCGATACATATAACGTACCTTTTTATATGACCCAAACCGAGTATTTCACTGCCAGAGCGTTTGCAGCAGGCAGAAACGGCGCTACTAACGCAAGGGATGTACAGTATTACCAACGGGTAGGACTTGATGAATCAATGATTGCAAAGCTGACCTCTGGCGAGGGTAATGGTTACAGCAGTGTTGTCTCGCCACTTCCCATAAGCTATACCCGTTTAAAGCATGGCATGACATTATCGCTTGGCGATAATGAATGGGTGATTATGATTGGACGCGGCCACTCTCCCGAACACGCCTGCCTTTACAATGAAAAGAAAAATATTCTTATCTCTGGCGATCACATTCTACCGATCATCACACCCAATATCGGTGCTTATTCAACGGAGCCTGACGCCAATACTTTAGCTGACTACCTGAACACCTTGCCCCAATTTAAAAGCTTGCCGAAAAATACAACCGTGTTACCCGCACACAAACTTCCCTTTATTGGTCTCAACGAGCGGGTAGACTCGCTCATTGCGCATCACCACGAGCACCTTAAAGCCTTATTAAACGCTTGTGAGAAACCTCAAACGATAGTCGAGCTTTTACCCGTTATGTTCAAGCGCAAACTTTCAAGCCGTAACATGGTGTTCGCTGTAGCGGAGTGCTTGTCTCACCTTAATTACTTAATAAATGAAGGGGATATTTCGCGTACACTAAATGAGGACGGTGTGTATATATTTAAGGTGTGCGAAGCGAGTAAACTAGCGGGCTGAAGAAGATTAATAGCTTAATGACTCAAGGCGTTAATAGGTATTTTTTATCGTAACATAACAATGAGTATCTAAACTGTCTGAGAGTCTTCCGTTTCGCTTTCCTCGCTTGACGGCGGTGGCGCTGCTGGGGCTTTAGGTATCGTAATCTCTACAACAGTGCCTTTTGCTTCTTTACTGCTAATGGATATTTTACCCTGGTGTTGTTCTATGGCGGTGTAAGCCACCGAAAGGCCCAACCCTTGACCTTGACCTTCAGGTTTGGTGGTAAAAAAAGGCTCGAACACGCGTTTTAAATGGTTTGTTGGAATGCCACAGCCTGAGTCCAGTATTTTAATTGTTACTGATTCAGCGGCATCAATGATGGTGAGTTTTATGAAGCCTTTATCATCTATCGCTTGCGCAGCGTTTATCACTACGTTCATCAGGGCTTGTTTCAACGGCCCTGGATTCCCCATAACCTCCACCTTTTCTTGCTCACATTCAATTTTATATAGGGGAGCGCTGTATTGAGCGGAGATGAGCGTGATTAGCTGATTACATATGGCGCATATATCTACTGTTTGCATCCCTTCGGCAGTTTCTAGTGAGAAGTTTTTAAGGTTCTCGACAATATCTTTTACCCTTGTAAGTCCTTCAGTAGACTCTGCAATTAGCTCGGTGATATCGTCTTTCAGTAGGTCATAGTGATTCGACTCGAACAAGGCATCAATTTGTTCTCTTAGCTCGTCGGTGAAGTGTTCAAGTTGACCTTTAACACCGTCACATATGGCAAGAAGGTGTGATGCGTATTGATCTAGCGTATTGAGGTTCGCATTTACAAAGCCAATTGGATTGTTAATTTCATGAGCTATCCCTGCTGCAAGTTGTCCCGTAGAGGCCATCTTTTCAGCTTGAATAAGCTGGCTTTGGGCCGTATCGAGTTTGCGAATGAGCTTTCGCTGCGCTTCGTGCTCTTTTTTTAGGGCTTCGGAAAGTTTTTGCTGGGCTCTGAAATAGCTCGCTTGGGCGGTTACATCTTGCAAGAATATACAGGCTAAACGCTGCCCGGTTTTTTTATCTTTAATAGGCAA
Source organism: Alteromonas sp. HB246098 (assembly GCF_054890645.1). Lineage (NCBI taxonomy): Bacteria > Pseudomonadati > Pseudomonadota > Gammaproteobacteria > Alteromonadales > Alteromonadaceae > Alteromonas > Alteromonas sp. HB246098. Next base: position 7,948 of record NZ_JBTZUG010000005.1, read on the forward strand.
AATTTCCATATTTTGGTACATCTGCGTCTCTTCGCCCGTAATAGGCCGAGAGCTTTTGAACGGAAATATATGCGGTCTTTGCTCCCAATAGCTAAAGCTTGGGTGCTGTAATACGAATACCGACTTTAGCCTACGCTTAAGGAACTTACCTTGCCCTTGAAACAACTCAACCACAGGCGTGTCTTTATAACAGTCGCGCATTTTGTGAGGGAGGCGATCCAAAAAGAAGTCGTTGAGATAAACGACGTTAAAGCTTTCATCGACTACACCAATTCCGACAGGTAACTTACCTACCAGCTGTTCAAACATTATGCGAGTAACTCATCCAATGTGTTTTTCATGCGAGCAAGAGATTCATCGTCCAAACAAAAAACAACGCGCATGCTAAATGAGGAAATTGCGATAACGAACTGAACTTCCATCACCAAGCTATGCTGCCACTGGAGCTCATCAAAGTTCGCTTTATCGGGTAAAAACAACGTAGGCATGTTTAAGTTGGTGGTAAGCTCTAACTGATCAGAAAGGCCAGCTAAACATGCGCCCGCTAAGATATTGCAAAGCTCCAGAATGATTTCTTGAATATCTTCCTTACTTAACGGTTCGTCGTAATCCATTAGAGTAGCAACTTCACTCAAACCTGCTTGTGACAGCACGGACATGACTTCACCGTGCACATCGCCCAAGAAAGACTGACGGGTATAAAAGGCATCTTCGGTTTCAAATAAAAGGCTATAGAGCTGAGTTGGCGTGACGGCTGAAATTTTAGGTATAGAAATGTCGATTTTGGTTTCAATAAGTTGAGCGAGCGAGTTCGCGGCTTGCCCCATCGAAATATTTAGCAGTTCTTGAAGGGCATCTCTTTGCTCTTCATCCAGTGGTAGTACGATACTCATAGATACCCCAGCTCAAACAGTGCCATGGCCAACTCTTCTTTATCTAAAGGCTTGCGAAGAAAACGCTTAGCGCCTAAAGACATTACAATTTTTTGCTTTTCTGGCTGAAAATCAGCACTTATTACAATAACGTTTGGCATGTTAGACTTTTCATGTAAATGCTTTAACACGCCAACGCCGTCTACCTCGGGCATGGTAAGATCTAAAAGAATGAGCGCAAATTCGTTTTCGCAGAGAGCATTTATTGCCTCTTGTCCGTTTGTTGCTTCAGTTATCTCGTATTCTAAATCTTGGGGAAGCGAGCGTATAACACTACGCCTCGACAACTTGGAATCATCAGCAACTAGTACAGAAAGTGACATTTACAGCCTCCTTGAATGGCATTTAACGTGATGCCTTTTTAGTAAAGTATGTGCAACTTTTGCGTTACTGCAACAATACCTTTGAAAATATTATTGCAGCCATGCTCTACATGAGAACTTACAGAATTGAGTATATGACAAAGGTGACTTTTGTGCGTATTAGACTTTTAGTTGAATTAGAAGGCTGGTGCTTAGGGGGGAATGAAGAGGGCTAGGCATGTATCTAAGCTGACACATGCCCCTATATTTTTAGCCTTTTCGCATTGCATGCATTTTTTCTAACGCAGCTGGCATTGCATCGACATAACGTTTAACGTCAGCTATTTTGCCCATGCTTACACGAGACCAATTATTGTAAGTACGATAAATGCCTCGGATAAGTACGTCTTTTTCAGCCATAGCTTGTCGAAAATACTCGGCATTGCCATTACCAAGATTAACAAAGATAAAGTTAGTACTAGAGGGTAAGGCTGTCAAACCATTAGCCTTCACAGCGTCCATAACCATAGATTTACCTTCATAAATTTTTTCTTTAGAAAACGTTAAAAAGGCATCGTCATTATAGCTCGCTATTGCGGCTGCTAGGCCCGCTTGGTTCAATGTGTAGCCGCCCATACCAAAGCGATTAATCCATTCAGTATTTTCCTCAGATGCAATTAGATAGCCTACTCGCATACCCGCTAAACCATAAATCTTCGAGAAGGTTCTCGCAACGATGACGTTGTGGCCAGCTTTAACAAGCGGGATCATTGAATGCTTTGGTGGCTCTTCGATGAGTTCGTTATAGGCCTCGTCAACTAAAACAAGTGTCTTTTTCGAGGCTTTGATACAAAATTCGCGAAGTTTATCTGGATCAAGCACTTTACCCGTGGGGTTGTTAGGGTTACAGATATGTACCATACCGATAGAGTCATCAATAGCGGCATACATGGCGTCAAGGTCAATGTCGAGATCTGCTGTATTAGCAATTCTTACTATTTCAGGCGCACCTTGTTTCTCAGGTGCTTTTGAGGTGGTGTCCCAAAAAAGATCCGGACCAAGAATCTTACCGTTTTTACTGGCAGCAACGGCTGCGTAGGAAAGAATTGGGCTAGACCCTGCGCTTAGTGAAATATTCTTACGCGTAATGCCATGACGCTCGGCTATCATATCTAACAGGGTCATCGCTGCTGGATAAGCGTAATAAGCACCTCCTTGAGCAGAGGCCTGAGCAATGGCGTCCAACGCTTTGGGGCTAGGGCCGAACGGATTTTCGTTAGCGTTTAGTTTCGCTACGCCAGGTTTTGGGCCATAAATTACCGATGCCGCTTCATTTGCTGCAGCACTTGAAGATTGAGCGCTAACCAAGTTGCTAAAACCTGTTGCTCCTATGGCTGATGCTGCTACCGAGCCACCTAAAAATAAACGTCTTGAACGGTTATAACTCATAGATATTCTCCTTTTTATTTTAAATGGCTTTATAGAACATTGCGCTTGAAACAATGACGAGATAAATGCCAAACAATCGCTTTAGCTTTTTTTCACTAAAGTTATGCGCCATCTTCGCTCCGATAGGTGCAGTAAAAATTGCGCCTATGCTGATAGCGATGAGCGCTGGAATGTTGATGTAGCCAATAGTGCCAACAGGAAGAGATGCCGTGTCTGGATGCTTCATAAATAGAAAGCCGATAGCACCTGGTAGGCCGATGAGAAATCCAACGCCGGCAGCGGTAGCAACAGCTTGCTGAATAGTGCGTTGGCACATCACCATTGTTATGACGGTTGGCGTGCCCCCCCCTATACCAAGTAATGCAGAGAAGCCGCCCAATACGAATGCTAGTACCGCTTTGCCTATGCCTTTAGGCATATCGAAAACAAGGCCGGGACGTACAACAAATTCAGGGAAAAGAAAATATACAGAGTAAAGCAGTACACCTGCAGCGAATACTACGGTTAAGCCATTCGCACTAGAGTTATTCGCGATTAATAGTCCTCCGCCCACACCAAGAATAAGCCAAATACTCCAAGACTTAAGGATGTCAAAATCAACGGCGCCTTTGGCTCGGTGCGCCATAACAGAACGTGCGCTAGATACGACAATTGATGCCAATGACGTACCTATTGCAACTTTCACTAGTGATTCAGAAGGGGGAGTAAAGAAAGGAAAAACAGCGAGTAGGGCAGGAACAACAACAAAGCCTCCACCATTGCCGAATAGACCTGCGGTAATACCAGCAATGGCACCGGTTATACACAAGGTAACTACAAACCACAGTAGTTCTATTTCCATCAGTTTTCTACCCCACACAATACAGCTTTAAACATTGAATGACCTTTTAAGTTTTACTTATATACAGTTATTTAAAAACGCAAACACCGGCTTGCGCCGGTGTTAGTTAACCCGGGTTAGAAACGAGCAGCTAACCGTGTGTAATAGTACCCACCCTGCCAGTCGACTATCGAGCCAGAGTCATACAGCTCGCCACAACAAGCGTCTCCGTTAGTACTCAGATCTGGGTAGTTATCAAATAGATTTCTGACACCCACTGAAAGCGTAAGGTTTTCGCTAATTAGGTAAGAGCCTTCGATATCAAACATAAATTCGTCGCCGAAGGTTTGAATGCTTGTTGGATCCACACCATCATCGCTCCCCGCGTTTTCGTATTCGCCGAAATAGCTAAGGCGAGCTACCGCAGACCATACGTCGTAACTGTGAGTGACTGAGAACACACCGCGCATTTCAGGTCGGCTATTTTCAAAATCGAACTGATCTTCTGCGTCTAGATATTCGCTGGGGTCAGAGTCAAACTCAGTTTTATTATAGTTAACCGAGCCGGTTAAAACGGTTGAGCCATACTTGGATTCCATCTTGTATGTAGCTACGACATCCAAGCCCTCTGTCACTGTATCGAATGCGTTCTGGAAGAAGAAAACACCACCGATTGACTCTGCGCCCGATACGTTTGCTCCAGCAAGGGCTAAGTAATTCTGGTAAGCATCATAACCATCAGCATCTGGGTCGGTTACCACCGTTGTTGAGACATCACGTGTGGATACAGAGTAAAGGCGGTCCTCTAATTTGATATTGTAATAGTCTACGGTAAGGGTTAAGTCACCATAGTTAGCCGTCATACCTAACGTGAAGTTGGTCGACTTTTCAGGTGAAAGCTCTTCTGCTCCCAGTGCTTGTGCTACATCACCGCCAGCTGGGAATAAGCCCGTAGCTACAGGGAAACCATCAGGCAGGCGAGTTGAAACGTTAGTTGTACCCTGCTGACCTGGTGTGGGCGCTCTAAAGCCTGTACCAAATGAAGATCTAAAACCTACATCGTTGTTTAATTGATAAAATGCCGCGACTTTGTAAACTACCTCAGAGCCAAAATCTGAATAGTCCTCATAGCGTAATGCTGCTTGGGCAAATAGCTCGTCAGTAATGTCTCCCGAAATGTCTGTGTACACCGCATAAGAATCACGTTCATATGAACCTGAATAGTCAGGTGAGTAACCCGGGAAACCGTTAGAACCTACGCCAACTACTGTATAGACAGCATCATCTGGGTCAGCACAATTTAATGTTGAACCGTTTGCAATAACGGCTAGTCCTTCGGCAGTAGCGGTAGTTCCGTCACAAAAGCCATACGGGTCAGAGGTAGCGTAAGGGCCTGCAAAATATGAGCTTACCTCTCCTTCAGAAATTTCATAAGACTCGTCTAGATAGCTAGCCCCAAAAGCGAGTATGTACTCACTCAGGTCGTAGGTGAAATCAGCTTGAATTTGTGTTTCTTCGTTAGTTAAATCGCCGGGCTCAAACGATGTAGGCGACTCATTGCCCAGAGAAGGGTTAATGGTATTTGCTAGCGTGTAAGAAATTTCGTTGTTGCCGTAACGACCACTGATATCGTAAGTAAGATCACCCGACATGCCTTTTATGCCACCCACCATTGAATAATCAGTGACATCACCAAAGAAACGCGGTGTAAACCCGCCAGGGAAAAACTCTGTAGGATTCCAAATAGAACCGTCTTCAAGACGGATATCTTCAATAGTCCCGTTGCCAGGGTAGCGATAGTAGAAAGACCCGTCACCTTCGCTTTCGGAATAGTTACCAAAGGCATAGAGTTCAGCTTCAGCGCTTAGCGCGTATCCCGCGTTGAAAAAGACGCGTTTTCCGCTGGTATTAGGTTGCCCCCATGGTTGTACTACGTCTGAACCATGCACACTGTTGGCCATAGCGGTAGCATCAGCGATGTACTCGGCTGATTGCTCGTCTACACAAAACCATGGTTCACAATATTGTTCGCCTCTATAGGTCGCTTCACTATCTGAGTATTCGGCTGAAATGCTGAAGAATCCATCGTCACCAAGGGCGAAACCTTTGTTTCCTGTAACGGTAATCTGGTCGCCATCACCTTCATAGTAGCTACCATAATCAATGGTGAAAGAGCCGCCCTCAGTATTGTTTTTAAGTTGGAAGTTAATTACCCCTGCGATGGCATCCGAACCATACTGAGCTGCCGCACCGTCTCGCAATACCTCAACACTTTGGATTGCTGCTGTAGGAATAGTTGCGATATCTGGACCTTGAGTACCAGAGCCACCAATTGAAACAAGCGCTGCTCTGTGACGGCGTTTAGAGTTCACCAAAACCAAGGTTTTGTCTGTGGGCATGCCTCGAAGCGTCGCAGGACGAATAAAGGTGCCGCCGTCTGAGATAGGCTGTCTGCCAACAGAGTAGGAAGGTACAAGGGTCATTAGAACGTTGTTCATGTCGGTAAACGCAACGGCTTCAACGTCTTCTGCGGTTAAGACGTCAACGGGAACGGGCGAACTTGTTACTGAGCGCGGCGCACCACGAGCGCCAACAACGGCTATACGTTCTAAATCTTTGGCTTCTGTAGTTTCCTCGCTGGCTTCTTGCGCCTGTACGAGCATTGAGGTAGTGAAAAGGGTTAATCCGGTAAGTGCGTAACGTACTGCAGTGTGGAGTTTCTTTTGATTCATTAGTGTTCCCAATCGTGCTTATTGCTACTTAATTTATGAATGCGGATTAATTGAATCTGCACTCTTTCTAGGCACGCACGAGCACCACATTGATGCATACACATCTTGTAATTGTTATTGTGTAACTCGTGTACAGGGACTAGGCTAAAAACTCTTTGCCGCTGGTGGAAGAAAGAAGAATATTCAGGGGTATAAGAAAAATATTGACCCCTTCGGAAACTCACGGTTTTCTTGGTATTAGACTTAAGTAGCATCTAATGTGAGATTTTTTTAACCCATCTGTGGGCGCTTTTATTTACATCTTTGCTTCATATAACCTATTGGAATGGCATATACCTTGCTGACTTCAGATGCAGTTACGCTGGGCTATTCTCTATTGCCTTCCAAAAGGGGGTTAAGTGCACTCTAAACAGCTACATTACTTTATAACCACAGTACAGCGAGGCAGTATTGCTGCGGCGGCAAGAGCCCTAGATATTGCTCAGCCTGCTATTAGTCAGCAACTTGCAAGCTTGGAGCGAGAAGTCAAAGCAACGCTACTAGAACGAAGTTTTTCGGGTATAAGCTTAACGCCCGCTGGAGAAGTATTTTACAAACACGCAGAGAAAATAATGGGTGAAATTGACAACGTGAAATCAGCGTTGCAAGCATTTCAGGGAGAACAGCAAAAAGTAGTAAAAATAGGAATGCTTCCGTCAATTGGCAACGTACTTTCCCTGCCGTTATTAACTGAGATAACGAGTAATCATAAAGCGTTGAAAGTAGAGATCAGCACTGGGCCTTCATACACCATCAACGACTGGCTCGAATCAAAACAGGTAGATATTGCTTTAACTTATCAACAGGCGATAGAACCTAAATTTATGAGCGTGACCCCTCTTATTCAAGAAGAGCTACATCTCGTTTTTACTGGTTCCCCAGCTTATCCCGAGTACGCCAAGCTTCGAGATAAATCCATTATAAAATTTTGGGAGATAAGTGAACTGCCTCTTCTGTCGCCCGGAAATAAAGATGCGCTTGGCCAGCTTATTGCCGATTATGAAAAAGCCACAGGAGTGAGTTTAAAGCATGATCTCGCTTATTCTGGGCAGCTTATGACCGGCTTAAGACAGGTCATGCAGGGGGAGGGAGTAATGATTCTACCTACTTCCGCGATTTTCCATTTAAGGGAGTCAGGGCTGGTATCAACGCTTAAAATTACTCAGCCTGAAATGCATAGAACCGTGCTGGCGGCGACAAACAAACAGAGAAAAGCTACGCACGAATATCAGCAAGTTATCGATATCATTCGAAAAGTGGTAGCAAAGGAGAATGCGCTCAAACATTGGTGCGGTACCCTAGAGTTTGCGGCGTCATCCTTTGTAGCGAAATCAGCATAATCGAGAAAATCCCACTTTTCATTTATTGAAAATAGCATTTTCTCGATTATGCTTCAGGTAGAACAATATCTACCAATACGGGTAAGTGATCGGATAACACCTTAGTTTTTTCGTTCTTTAGTTTCCTACATGACTTTACCTTAATATCTTCAGTTACCCAGACGCGGTCGAGAGAAAATACAGGGAAGTTGCTAGGAAACGTGGCACCAATTTTCTGTTGCAATAGCAAATCATTTAATGCCTTAAAGGCCTTTGAAAAAAACTGCCATTCGTTAAAATCACCTGCTAGAAATAGCGGCGTTTGTTTTTCTTTTAAACGCCGCGACAAGTGCTCGTGGAGCAGAGAAAACTGCGAACGACGCTCAAGTTTCTTAAGCCCTTTGTGGGTATTCACCACCGTCAGAGGCGTTTTCTCAGTCTTTAATTCAACAATCTGCACGTTTCTTGGCTGTCTACCTGTTTGACTCACATCTATGGTGTCGTGTTCCAACACATCAAAACGGGTCAAAATTGCATTGCCATACCACCCATCAGATTCTCTAATTGCTGGGGAGGGAATCAATTTAAACGTATTGCCAGCGCAGATGTCTTTTACATCTTGCGCTGTATCTCGTTCGGGAGGGCGCGTATCCATTTCTTGAAGCAAAACTACGTCAGCACCGCTGTTCGCAAGAAACTGCCCAATACGTTTGTAGTCGTGCTTCTTATCCCTGCCAACTCCGCTATGGATATTGTAGGTAACTATGCGGCACATTTTTCAGACTCATCCTTACAGTTGTTACTGCCTTCTTCCGTGTCGTTATTAGCCTCTTTTCGAGCTTGATAGTAGCGCGCGAATTTTTGCGACCCCCAAATCATCAAGCCCCATAAAATAATGCCTCCCACAAGGTAGCTAATAGTTTTTACAGATGGATTCTGCCAAATTTGCGCAATGGAATCGCCAACAAGGCCTTTGGCTATCATTGGAGGGAACATGCCTAAAAACGTACCTACCAAGAATTGAAAAATGCCTATAGATGAAATGCCCGCGACCAAATTTACCAAACTAAATGGTGCAATCGGCAACATTCGAATGGCTGCTACGCCAACTACACCACTGCGTTTCAACTTTTCATCCACTGCGGCAACCTTTGGCCCACCAATCTTTCTAAGCCCAGCGTTACCCGATAGCTTGCCGATACCAAACATAATTGCTGAACTCATTAGCGCGCCCATAATGCCGTAAATGGGCCCCCAAATTGGACCAAAAATAGCGGCTACTGCTAGAGATAGTACGGTTACCGGGAAGAACAAAACGCCGCCGACTACATACACGAGCAAAACAGTTGGAAGGGCAAAATAAGTGCCTCTACTTTTTTCTAAAAAGGCGTTGATGCTGTCTGAGCTTAACCATGGAATTGACTGGCTTGCCCAAAACATCAGCCCGCCAAGCACCGCAATAATGGCAATGCCAATTAAAATCATTATGCTGCGACGCTTGGGGTTACGAGCAGGTAGCGCGTCACCATCAAATGTAGGTACTGAAATAAGCGGTTCTTCTGGGTCTGATAAGGCGCGAAATACATTTTTAACCGAGTGCTCTGTAAATACTTCGTCGCGAACTTCGGTAAGCACATAACCATGTGCTATTTGATCTTGCATCAATGCTTCAACAGGGAACTGGCTGTTAAATATCTCCGGCATCGCATCTATATCACGACCTGTATGCTCAGCAAGTAGGTCGTTTCTCACTTGCTCTATACACGCTTGGTTGTCTTTACTATTGCCGAACAAAACCGTATCAATTTCAGTGTCGAGGGTCATTGAACGGTTGCTTAGGTTTGAAGACCCAATAACAAGGTACTTGTTATCAATGGTCATCACCTTAGAGTGAATGCGTTTGTATGCTTTTCGCCCCTGCATGTCTTCTATTGAAGAGTAAGTCAGCTTTACACGTTTCGGGTCTATGCCTTTTTCCAAAATCGCTTTGAACTCAATACGGCTAGCCCAAAACGCCTCACATTCAAACTTACCTTTAGGTTCGTAAGAGCTAACAATAACAACGGAAAGATTTGGCTTTAACTTAAGTTGCTTATTAAGCGCTTCAGCGATTTCTTGACGAGTCGTGAACTGGTTTTCGATATAGATAACCGACTCTGCTTCGCCAATTAGGTCGAGTAGCATATGACGTACTTCTTGCGCTGGCTCTGCTTCATCCATAAATGGAATGGTTCGAGCAAGTGCACACTCTACGTTTTCAAAAAGTGGAGGGTAGTCTTCTGGCCATGCTTCAGGCAAAGGCGCATTTTCATCAATACGCGCATCTTCACGAATATTAATAGGGGTGTCTTCAGCTACTCGCTGCCATCTCCATCTAACAAGTTTTGCAAAGTCGGCGACGACAGGCCCGCTTGAAACCATTTGAACATCGTGTAACGGACCGTACTCGCCGTCGGGACCATCTCTTTCCTCTGAAACCACGGGGTGGTCTCGCGTATCCCAACGGTTAGTCGAAACATCCATACCGCCTGAAAAAACAAGTTCGTCATCAATAACTACAATTTTTTGATGCTGGCTGCCGCCCATTGGAATGGTATCGTCTAGCTCAGTTTGAACATTGTCAGGCGTTTTCTCTTCCCACACTTCTTTTGCCCACATTTCACGTTGAGCGAAGAAGGCCAAAGAAGAATCCCAGCGCAGTAAGTAAATTTTGATGTCTGGGTTTTGCTCTGCTTTCCATTTGAGCAGGTCACTAATAACACTCGGTGCTTCGCTGTTAGCTTCATCATCGCCACGTAACAACCGAATGCGACTGTCTATATCCCAACCAACTATAAAAATACTGTGTTTGGCTTTAACAATTGAGCTATGCAAGGCTTTGTAATAGTTTCCGCAATCTATCAAAGGAGTAGAGAAACGAGCTTTGTTCTCTACCCAACAGTTTTGACCTGGTTGGAATATACTTTTGCCTGATTGCATGTTTTGTACCTGCTATTCGTTTTATTAATCTAAAAGTGAGGTTGCAGAATTCATACCTGCTGGTGGATACTTTTTAATGATTTCAATAGCTTGATTTATAAAGAGATATTTGTTTTTTTGGCGGAGGGCATTATGTGAGGTGTGTAGTAAAATGTAAGATTTTCACAACCTAGGAAGTTTCATCGTTATCGTTTAACTGAGCTCAGAGATTTCAATGTATATTGCATTAACAAACTGTTTGCTTGCTAGTATCGCCTTACGTTGCGCGCAGCAGAACATCAGAAAATGTTCCATTTAAAGTAGTAACAGTAACCAATTTCTAACAGAGGCAGAGAGTTGATACTTGGATAAAAGAAAGCCTGCGTGAAAAACGCAGGCTCTGCTTATTAATATAGAAATTTAAATTCGGGTAGGTCTTCTATTTAGAAGCGGTATTCTAACCTTAGAAGCGATATTCTACACCGATACTCGCTTGCTTAAGATCGGTTTCAAAGTCCGTGTCGTCGATATCATCAAACGCTTCGTCTGCGTCTAGTTCTGTGTCGTATACAGTGTACTCGGCGTTCACTAGGAAGTTGCTAGTAACCGCATAGCTTAGACCAGCACCCACGAAAAGGCTTTCATCATCGTTGTCACGTGAAACACCCGCAAAGTTGTACTCTGTTTCAGACCATAGCTGACCTGCTTTAGCATAAAGAGAGAAGCGTTCGGTTAGCGGAAGGATACCTTTAATAGCGGCTGTATAACCATCCGTCTCAGCACCTGCAATATCGTTACCGTAGTCACCAAAATCGATATAGCCACCTTCAATAGCGACCCATTCGTTAAACTTGTAGCCTACAAGACCTTGCCATACGTCTTTGTCATCATCGAAATCATCTTCGCCTTCAACGCGCAGGTAACCATAATTACCACCTACATAAAAACCACTGTCTTTTGCTTCAATTTGATTTGATTGAGCGTGTGCGCCGAACGATGCCATCGCGCTGATAGAGGCAACAGTAGCAAGTCCAGTAAGTGTCTTAAGTGTGTTTTTCATAAGTTCATCCTCATTACTTCTTAATAATTCATCGACTTCTCACTTGAAGCCGACGTGTCCTGATTACACACTTTCTGTTTCAACTGCTGTGCCATGGTAGAAATTTCAGTGTTCATTTCAAACTAGAGCAAAATTTACAGGAGTGGTCGCATAATTGTTTGTTATTTATGCATTTTAGACTTGTATTAAAAACCACTGCCAAGCGCCATAAGAAAATTTTTCCTAGAGTCTGAAAGAGATTCATAAATACGCGTTGCGACTAGAAATACTTCGACTATATTTTGAACACTAATAGCGCCAATAACAGAATACGCTTTTAAGTTGTTGAAATTTATCAGGTTTATTTTAATTGGATTTTCCAATCACTTGAATTCATTTTATCAACTGTAAATATTGCGTAAGCGTGTCTATCTTTTAACAGCTTATGAGGTAAACAAAATGTTAACGGGCGGCGGCACTTTAAGTGCTTATCGCTTGATAACTAAAACAAACTCAGATGGGAAAAGACCATGACTTTAAATAGGTTTAAAAAAACTACGTTATCGGCACTAGTGGCGCTTTCGCTAGGCGCATCAGGTGCTATTGCTAATGACCAGATCAGTAAGCCCGCTGGTGCTAAAGGCACAGGGATGACTAAAGCTTTCCAACCGAAGACGAATCAGTTTTGGTGGCCTGATCAACTTGATCTCTCTGCGCTTCGAGATCACGACAACCGTTCTAACCCGCTAGGCGAGGATTTTAGCTACGCTGAAGCTTTTGCCAAACTTGACCTTGATGAAGTCAAAAAAGACGTAAACGAGCTGCTTACTACGTCTCAAGATTGGTGGCCAGCAGACTTCGGCAATTACGGTCCTTTCTTTATTCGTCTTTCTTGGCACAGCGCAGGTACCTATCGTACTTTAGACGGCCGCGGTGGCGGTGATGGCGGCCAAATGCGTTTTGACCCATTAAACAGCTGGCCGGACAATGGCAACCTAGATAAAGCTCGTCGCTTACTTTGGCCAATCAAACAAAAATACGGTGAAAGTTTATCTTGGGGCGACTTGATGATCCTTGCCGGTACTGTGGGTATGGAAAATATGGGTTTCGATACCTATGGCTTTGCTGGTGGTCGTACCGACGATTGGGAACCTGATATGGTGTATTGGGGTCCGGAAGTGGAAATGCTAGCTAGTGATCGTGAAGAGCGCGACGGCAAGCTTCAGCGTCCTCTGGGTGCTACGCACATGGGCCTAATATATGTTAATCCTGAAGGTCCTAAAGGTGTACCTGATCCAATGGGATCTGCGAAAAACATTCGCACTGCATTTAGTCGCATGGCGATGAACGATGAAGAGACTGTAGCGCTAATCGCTGGTGGTCATACATTCGGTAAAATGCACGGAGCACACAAGCCTGCTGATTGTCTAGATGCTGAGCCAGGTGGCGCAGGCTTAGAAGAGCAGGGACTAGGCTGGAAAAATAACTGTGGAAAAGGCAATGCTGAAGACACAGTTACCAGTGGTTTAGAAGGGGCGTGGACACAATTGCCGACTAAATGGACAAGCTTATACCTTCAAAACCTACTTGGTTTTGAGTGGAAGCAAACCCGTAGTCCAGCCGGTGCTATTCAGTGGGTCCCTACTGATGAATCGCTTCACAAGTCAGTGCCAGATGCACACGTGGAAGGTAAGAGAAACCCTCCTGTAATGACCACTGCTGACCTTGCGCTTAAGTATGACCCTGAGTATCGCAAAATTGCCGAACGCTTTTTGGCAGACCCTAAAGAGTATCAAACGGCATTCGCTAAAGCATGGTTTAAGCTAACACACCGTGATATGGGACCAAAAGCACGTTACCTAGGTAACGATATCCCAGAAGATAACTTTATCTGGCAAGATCCTGTGCCTAAAGCTGACTACAAAACGATCTCTGATAAAGACGTTAAAAAGCTTAAAGCAGACATCTTAGAAAGTGGTCTAACGGTTCAGCAGCTTGTAAAAACAGCGTGGGCAGCGGCGGCAAGTTTCCGTGCATCTGACTTGCGTGGTGGTGCAAATGGTGCACGTATTGCGCTAGAGCCACAAATGAGTTGGGAAGCTAATGAGCCAGAGACAGTAAAAGCTGTAGTGTCTAAGCTTAAAGAGCTACAGGAAGAGTACAACTCGCGCATGTTCTCTAAGAAGAAAGTGTCACTTGCCGATTTGATTGTTATTGGTGGTGCAGCAGCTATCGAAAAAGCAGCGGCTGACGCGGGTGTTGAAGTAACTGTACCTGTAGTACCAGGTCGCACGGATGCAACTCAAGAGCAGACAGACATTAACTCTTTCTCTTTGCTAGAGCCGACAGCTGATGCGTTTAGAAACTACTACAACGCTGAAGCCAGCTATCGTTCGCCGACTGACATGTTGGTAGACAAGGCTGATCAACTGAACCTGACTGTACCTGAAATGACCGTATTATTAGGTGGGTTACGTTCACTAGGGGCTAACGTAGGTGATGCCAAACACGGTGTATTCACTGACAAAGTAGGCACGCTTAATAACGATTTCTTCGTAACCCTACTTGATATGGGTGTTAAGTGGAGAAAAACTGATAACCCATCGGTATATGAAGGCGTGAACAGAAGTACAGGTGAAGTTATGTACACAGGTACTCCTGTAGACCTCATCTTTGGTTCAAACAGCGAGTTACGTGCTGTAGCCGAAGTTTATGCTTACGACAATGCGAAGAAACGTTTTGTTGAAGACTTTGTGGATGCATGGACTAAAGTGATGACGCTAGACCGCTTCGACTTACGTCACGACCTAAATGCCAGCCTAGGTAAATAGGTAAATAGATAGAGCGAGTCTGCTATCGCGAACTTCTTAGCGATAGTATCAAAGTTTAAAAGGGCGCTTCGGCGCCCTTTTTCTACGCTGAACTCACAGCTACTTTATAAATTGTTAATCTAGTTAAATTGGCCTTGGGAGCGTCGCAAAGCTTTCTTTATTTCGATACACTGAATCTTTACTTTTTGCCTCAACAGACAAATATCGCGATGGCTAGCCTTCAACGTACCTTGGTAAACTTAGAAATGCTAAGTGAGGATATTAATGCATTAAATGACAATGCTATTAATTCCGCCGCTCACATAAAACTTCTGCACAATGTGTTAGAAGAACTCAAAAACGCAGAGTCATTCGTTGCCTTCGAGACAGAAGCTAGCTTTCATAAATTGTTATCTGGCTCTATGTTCGAGAATATTTTCGAAAGAAAAGGAATGGTTGGGGTTTACATTAAGCTGGTGGGATATGTGATCACCGCATGGGAGGCTACCGATAAAGCGAATGCCATCATTAGCGAGAACTTCGATTCAAGTGCGGATAAGCGGTTAGAGTTGCTTCAGGTTAAAGCTATAAAAGCGAAGTCTCAGTTGAAGACGGTAGCGTCGGCAATGGGCAAAGAAGACTATAAAAAGTTTGCTCACACGCTAGGCCTGTTTGCCCAAGAGTGGCAGTGGGATACCCTCCGCGCCAGGTTCTAACCAGCGCGAAGGGACGGTTTTAATATGCACTCATTAATATTCGTTCTAAGCCTATGGTGTGGTATTTCGGATACCAATACTTTGCTCGTTGATAACCCGAACTTCGCGTTGAGGGAAAGGGATCTCAATATCGTGCTCACGTAGTGTTTCAAAGACAGTAAGTAGCAAATCACCACCCACGCGATTCTTGCCATCGTCTACACCCTCCATCCAAAACTCGACAAACATGTTTACACCTGAGTCGCCAAAACTGTCTATTTCACAGTCCGGTAGCTCTTCAAAAGGGATATTGTCGCCACTGATCACTTGCGGGTGCTCTGATACCGCTTCCTTTATGATTTCTACCATTGCGCGGATATCTGTTTTATAAGCAACCGAAAAGTCAATGCGATATCGTTGCTTTGGATCTTTATGCGTCCAGTTTATTAGCAAAGAGCTAATAAACTTCTCGTTTGGCACTAGGATGTCTTTGCCGTCATAAGTTTCCAAAACCGCGTAGCGCATTTTAAATTCTCTAACGATACCTTTACGGCCGTCTTCCAGTTCAACGTAATCGCCAACAGTTAACGATTTGTCCAGCAGAATAATAATACCCGATATAAAGTTTGAGGCGATGGATTGAAGCCCCAGACCCAAGCCCACACCCAAAGCCCCGCCGAACACAGCTAGCGCTGTAAGATTGATCCCCATAACGTTAAGCAATAGGAGAAACACAATACAGAAAAGCGCCACTTCAAATAGCTTTGCGAACACTTCCTTCGTAGACACATCAAGAGACTTTTGATTTCTAATGATATCTTGCCCAATAGCATTAGAGCTTCGCCCTAGCCAAAATAACAAAGCGCCGAACAGGAGTACTCGAGTAACGCCGTAAGCAGAAACTTCGACATTGCCTACAGATATAGCTATCGATTCCAGTGCCGAGGTAATTAGCGGTAGCAAGCCGATAAGATGTAAAAACAAGATAGGAAGGCCTACCCAGCGCATGAAAGCGGCTATTGTGCTGTTCTCAACAAAGCCTTTGATTAAAGAGCTTACAAATAACATTAATGCAACAACAACAGCTATCTCTAATAGCCATGCATCAAACTGAAATTGTGCCCCTAATACAGTAGTAATCTTCAGGGTGCTTATGGTTATAAGCGGAAAAAGTGCTTCACCAAGGTTGTACAAAAGACCACTCATGGTATGTGCACCATTCTGTGGCTTTTCCTGCATAAGCTTAAACGGCTTTTTTACTTGTTTAGCAAGTAGATAAGCACAGCAATAAATCACAACAATGGTCGTAAGCTGGATAATGAAGCTATCAGACATCACCGATGCTTTGACTATGGCTAACTTCTCTTCTAAGTGCTGAGTTAAACTATCAACATTCATGTTTTCTACTTAATTGGTTTATCGCGCAATATAAGTGCGGATGTTGTTAATGGAGCGTGGAATTCCTGCGCGCTTTTTATCTTTAATACTAGCTAGGGTAAAGCTTTTTTCACCGAATCAACATGTATCGTTTGTTTATTCATCACTGGTCATACAGGTTTTGGCGGTTTTTTCAGCGAAATAAGGGGGGACACCACACGATTTATCCTCTTAGATATAAAGTGAAGGATAAAGGGGTTGCCTAATGCGCTGAAATTAAACGTTTTTTATATTTTATGACAGTAAATGACTTGAGCAAAGGTAATGTTCCTACTGAATGATATTTGTCGACTAGATAGAAAAAATTAAAGCAGTCAAATATTGGTAATAATAATTGGTTGACATCTGGTAAGGCCGAATTGTAATATGAATTTGTTTTCTGCTGCTTGTTTAAGCAGAGTGTGGACTAGCTTATCTATGCGCTTATACGAAAATCGGCTTGTTGAAGAGTGTAAACTTAATGGCAAACCGTAGTTTTTGTTTTGCGCTTTAAAGCAAAAATAATAAAAACAGTTACTCTCAAGAGTACCCTACAAAGCAAACAGGCTTCTTAGAAATAAGAAGCCTGTTTTATTTTGTAACAAGAAAAGTACGCAGTCGTAACTACTGTCTTAGATGAGCTATAGAGTAGAGCCCACGAGTTTCATCAGTTTTACGTTTTATCTCTTCTAATGCTTTTGCCTCGCTCGCATCAAAAAGGGCGTTGATAAGGCGATTAAAGTGCTGATGCATTGCTCGTCTTGCACCTGCAGTATCTTTGCTAGCAATAGCATCATAGATAAGCGTATGCTCTCTCAGCCTTTGCTCTTCGCCTTGTGAGCACACATCACTATAGGCAGATATAACCTGAGGGACAGTTCTTCTCAATTCCCATAAATTTTCAACTGAAAGCATAATGGCGTTATTGCGTGTCGCTTGAGAAATAATCTGATGGAAGCGCTGGTCCGCCTCGTCGGCTTTTTGAGGAGTCTGCATCTCCACAAGGGTCTGTTTCAGCGCTTCTAACTCTTCATCTGAAATAGTTGCAGCAGCAAGCGCGGCAGCTTCACCTTCGACAAGCGCTCGCGCCTGGGTAAGCTCGAATGCGCTGATCGGCTTGGTGGCTTGGCCTTGTTTTTTCTGATGCAATACATATACACCTGAACCAGTTTTTACTTCTACACGCTCTCGTACTTCCAGCGCGATAATGGCTTCACGGATAGTAGGGCGACTAACGTTGTACGTCTCCGCGAGTTCCCTTTCTGCGGGTAAGCGGCTACCTTCAGGATAAATTCCTTGATCGATTAGCGCTTCAAGTTTTTCAACTATGCTCCAGAAGAGACGACGAGTCTTCATATTTACAGCCCTTGTTTGCCTGTTGCTTACCTAAAAAGAAGAGACAATTGGTAAATTAATTCTATCTGACCATTGTATATCGAAACTAGCATAAAGCGCAAAGTCCCGAGCACTGTGCGTTGAAGCACTCTATGACCAGAAAAGTTCTTTCAATTGGTAATACATTTTATTGTTATTGGTAAAATAAATTGGTTGTTTTTGGTCTGTTTATTGGTTAGATTCTAAAACAATCAGTAACAAATAAATAACAGCATAATTGCGTTTTTGCAAAAGAAGATTGGCAATTTATGTGCGATTTATACGATTTAGCAAGGTCAGTAGCACTATCAAGGTAGATATCACCGCAGATCTTGCCAGCGAAATGGGGAATGTATGAAAGTAGCAAATGTCTGTAAGTCAGCGATCGGAATTATTACTCTCTTGGCGTTTAATACAGCGGCTTACGCCGAAGACTACTTAGTTGACTCTAAAAAAAGCTACCTCAACGCGTTAAAGAAAGTTGCCCCTGGCGATGATATCGTACTAAAAAATGGTACCTACCATGATTTTGAAATTAAGTTCAAAGCGCAAGGAAGTGAGCAAGAGCCAATTACATTGAGAGCGCAAAGCAAAGGCGGTGTTATTCTCTCCGGCCAATCAAACCTATCTATTGCGGGAAGCCACTTAATTGTATCTGGGCTTGTATTTAAAGACGGCTACTCTCCATCAGGTTCAGTAATTAGCTACAGAATAAGTAAAAACGAACTTGCGAATTATACCCGCGTCACTGAAGTCGTTATTGAAGACTATTCTAAGCCAGACAAATTTGAAAGTGACTATTGGATAGCGCTGTATGGAAAACACAATAGGCTAGATAGTTCGTACTTAGCAGGCAAGCGAAACCGAGGCGTAACTGTAGCAGTAAGGTTAGATTCAAAGGATAGCGTCGAAAACTATCACAAGATAGACAACAATTATTTTGGCTATCGACCTGAGTTAGGCTCAAATGGTGGAGAAACCTTAAGAATTGGTACCAGCCATTATTCACTTGAAAACTCTTTTACCCGAGTCGAGAACAATGTGTTTGACCGGTGTAACGGCGAAGTTGAAATTATCAGCGTTAAATCAGGCGGAAACGTTCTTCACGGCAATACCTTCATTGAATCTCGCGGTACGCTAACGCTAAGGCATGGAAACGGTAACACAATTACCAATAACGTGTTTTTAGGAAATGGTGTTCCTAACACGGGTGGAGTACGTGTAATTAATGCTGATCAAGAAGTGGCTAATAACGTGTTTAAAGGACTTACTGGCTACCGCTTTGGCAGTGGTTTTACAGTAATGAATGGCGTGCCCAACTCACCTCAAAATCGCTATCACCAAGTAAAGAATGCCAACATACACCACAATACCTTCATTGACGTTTCGCACATTCAATTGGCTGCAGGAGCAGACGAAGAACGTTCAGCGCCACCTGTAGATAGCGCTTTTGCTAACAACCTTGTTATCGCGAAAACGGTGCCTACTACATTTAGCTTTTTTGATGACATTAGCGGTATAGCATTTACAAACAATGTGGCTAACTACAGTGTAGAGAGTCAAATTGAACAAGGTTTTACGAAACGAAGCGATATACAGCTATCTTCATCGAACAGTGTTTCTCTTGAGGAAATGAAAGTAGGGGCTGACGACAGTGTTAAACCGCTTAATAAAGCAGAAGTAGGGCCAAGTTGGTATCAGAAAAAAGAGTACGAAACGCCGTTTGGTTCAGGAGATGAAATTGCTGTAGAGCCAGGTGTAAATTCGCTTTTTGAAGCGGTAGCTAAAGCGAAAGATGGCGACGTTCTCATACTTAATGATGGCGTCTATAGCGAGCAAAAAATTGTTAAGATAACTAAAACTCTTTCTGTAAAAGCAAGCAAAAACGCAAAAGTCATTATCCGTCCCCAGCGCTCTGCACTTTTTGAAATAAGTGATAATGGTTCACTGGAAGTTGAAGACGTAACGCTTTCAGGCAGTGATGCGCCAGATGCGGCTGGAAATACATTCATCCGCACTAAAAAGTGGGGCATGTTAACTAATTACCGATTCACTATGGATAAGGTGACAGTAACTGACCTAGACATAAATCATAGCTATCACTTCTTTTCAGCAGGCGCCCGAAGCTTTGCGACTTTGTTATCTATCACTAATAGCCAATTTGACACTATCTCAGGTCACGTACTGGCGTTAAATAAAGAAAAAGATGATTTAGGTATCTACAACGTTGAAGTGTTGAATTTAGGAAACAACACATTTAGCGATGTCAAAGGTGCACTAGCACTTATCTATCGCGGTGGCACCGACGAAAGTACTTTTGGGCCCAAGGTAACGATAGCTAAGAACGTATTATCGAATGTAGGTGTGGGTAAAAGAAACAAGCGAAAAGCAAGCATCTTTCTTCACGGCGTACAAAAAACACAGATTAAAAATAATGAGTTCAACGCAAGTGCGCCGGTCAAAATTGAACATACCGTTGGAGAGCCGCAAACGTCGCATAGCGGCAATACATTTAAAAATACAAAAGAAATCGACATTGTTGATTTCTTGAAAGCGAAAGACGAATGTCGCTGCCCTGGGTAAAAATGCTCAAACTAGCGCGCAACTTATGCAACGAAAAGTAATTACAGTAAAAATTAAAGACTACGAGTTCGTAGGGTGGATGATATGAGAGTTGGTTTTATTGGTGAGTGCATGGCCGAACTTAAAAAAGTAAACGGTGTATTAGAAGAAGGGTTTGCTGGCGATACCTTCAATTCTGCCGTTTATCTAAAGCGCACGTTCCCTCAATTAGATAGCTATTTTGTCAGTGCAGTAGGCAGTGACGCACTGTCAAAGGAGATGCTTGACTTTGCGCAAAGCGAGACGATTAACACACGCTTCCTGTTTACCCATCCAGACAAACATATTGGTCTTTATAAAATTTATACCGATGCCGACGGCGAACGCTCTTTTACATACTGGCGCAATGATTCTGCCGCGAAGTGCTTGATGTCTCAGCTTACTGATGACGATAAAGCCTCCATGACTGCGTTGGACTTAGTGCTATTTTCAGGTATTTCGCTCGCTATTTTAAATACTGAAGACTTACCGAAGTTTTGGCGTTTACTTGCAACACTTAAAGAAAGTGGAACCAAAATTGTTTTTGATATGAATCATCGACCAGCCCTCTGGAAGGGTAGGGACGATGCCACTGCATTGTATGAAAAAGCGTTTGAAATAGCTGATGTCGCGTTACCTGGATTAGAAGACTTTAACTTCTTGTATGGGTTTGAAACGGTAGAAGAGATAATAAACTTTTTAGCGCCTTTCTCATTTAAGCAGCTCGTTATTAAAAATGGCGCAAGCGCTGTAACACTAGTTGATGAAAACGGAGAGGTTTCAGAAGTAGGGCTAACCCCTGTTACTAATGTTGTTGACACTACCTCTGCTGGCGACGCCTTTAACGGTGTTTTTCTAGGGGCGTATCTTACGGGCGAGAGCCCAGAGGCCTGCGTAAACAAAGCCGCTAAGTGTGCAGGTTTTGTGATTCAGCACCCTGGCGCCATTGTAGATAAAAAGGCCTATGCAGACCTAGTGACATCTATCGCTTAAGTAAGTTAAAGCTAAGTATTCGAATACCAAATAAAACACTATATCGAACTTATAAGGGCATTCGCCCCTCGTATTACAAGAGACAAACCATGAAAAAAATATCAGACATTATGGGCGGCCAAACCCTGCTCCCAATCATTCAAGCCGATAATGTAGAAGACGGTGTGGCCATTGCTAAAGCAATGTCAGCTGCAGGCCTTAACACGGTTGAAGTTGTATTGCGTTCGGAAAACTCAGCGAAATGCATTACAGCTATTAAAGAGGCGCTGCCAGATATGATTGTTAGCGCTGGTACCGTAATCGATAAAGCATCTTTAGATGCTGCTATCAATGCTGGAGCGGACTTTATCGTGACGCCTGCGGTAACCGAGCGCCTGCTGACTATGCTGGTAGACTCAGGTTTACCTGTGCTGCCGGGGGTATCGAATGTATCAGATATCGTGTTAGCACGGGAACACGGATTCAGAGAAATGAAGCTGTTTCCAGCATCTTTGTCAGGTGGTGCGTCTTTCCTGAAAGCGGTAGGTGGATTATTTAAAGATACAAAGTTCTGCCCAACGGGAGGCGTGTCGCCAGAAAATTTCAACGACTATCTGTCGCTAGGTAATGTGTTTGCGGCAGGCGGTACTTGGGTTGCGAAACCTCAATGGGTAGCAGATAAACAGTGGAACCTCATCACAGAGGCATGTTCGCAAGTGTAACGAACCCGTCACCTTCCTAATTTTCATTCCTCAAAAAGCTGGCACATTCGCCAGCTTTTTGATTTTTCAGCGTATTAATTGGTGTTATAGCTTAACCGAGCTATCATTAGTGAAATAGTTCGCGCATACAACGCAGTGGCGCTAGCTTTATACAATCAGAATGAAAACGTGACTATGATCAAATTGATAGTGCTGCCTTTCACCATTGCAGCCGCCTTACTTTTGTCTGTTGCAGAAAGCCGTGCTGGTGAACTTGAGTTTTCAGGTTTTGCAAGGGCGGTTGCAGGTCAACTAGATACAAAAAAAGCTACCTATGAAGGGTATGACAACAGCATCAGCTTTTCTGAAAAATCTCTTATAGCTTTGCAGGCTGACTATTCCTACTCATCATCGTTCTCCGCTTCAGCTCAACTTCTCTTGCATACCGACGACGATAGAGAGTCAGGTATAGAGTGGTTGTATTTAACCTACGCACCTAGTGAAAGTTTTCAAATTAATGTGGGTCGGTTGCGCACGCCTTTTTTAAAGTATTCTGATGTTATTGATGTTGGGTTTGCTTACCCATGGATTAATGCGCCGCAGCAACTCTACAGCAGCTATTTGTTCTCTCAATATGAAGGCGGAAATGCAAGGTTGAGAAGGTCATTTGGCAACGTTGTTGTAGATTTTGAGGCTTACTACGGAAAGTATGAAGATGAGCTAGCTTCAAGTGGTGTCAATGTAGACGTTGCAGTAGACAATATGTTTGGTGGTGTTATTGAAGTGAACTACGGTGGGTTGCAATTAAGAACAGCCACTATCAATGCCCCCAAAGTCAAAACTACCATTGATGAAATTGCCCCATTTTTACAGGGGCTTAGAGCTGCTGGGTTCGACTCCATAGCTGAACAGTTTGATATTAACGATCGCGCGGGCTCTTTTTTACTGGGCGCCAGCTATGACACACTTAGTTGGTATGTAAGCGGTGAGTGGATGAAGGTCTCGTCTGATATCGATGTACTTGCGAATTTAGAAAGTTTTTATGTTTCATATGGCTACTATCTTGATGAGGTTCTTTTACACTTAACTTATGCTTCATCCAGACAATCCCTCAATACCATCGACAATGTAATACCTGTAGGTGTGTCGCCTGAACTCGATCAGCTTTATTTTGCAGTTGAGCAGCTAAATAGCTTTTTTCCGACGGATGATCTTGATACTTGGACTCTTGGCGCAAGGTGGGATGTAAAAACCAATATCGCACTTAAAGCTGAGCTGTCGATTCTTGATGGTAAAGAAGGTAGAACATCGTTCTATGAAGTAAAAGACAACAACTTCGATAGAAACGCTACCTTGTATCAAGTGGCGGTAGAGTGGATATTTTAATGCGAAAATATGCGCTCTTTTTTCTTTTTCTCCTCAGCTCTCGATTTGCCACAGCTCAGGAAGGAGTTTGGGTTGTTGCAAATGTTGCTGACCAAGCTTTTTCGCTTACTAAGGGTGAAGTTCGCAACCTCTTCATGAGCAGCGGAACAAACAAGAGCTATGTTTTGGCCCCTGTCGCTTTGAGCCCAGGAAATAGACTTCGCGCTGTCTTCAATGCAAAAATTATTGCTTTGCCAGAGTCGCGTATTCAATCCTATTGGGCCCAAATGCGCTTCAGTGGACGTCAAACGCCTCCCATCGAATTTAACAGTTTGGATGCTCTGATAACCTACGTTAGTAACAATGATGGTGCTATCGGATATGTTCCAGCCGACACAGAGCTACCAGAGAATATTCGGATTGTTTATCGAAGTCTTTAAATGGTTATAAGGCCTAGGATTGTTGTGTCTTCACCGTAAAGCTGTGAATTAAGTCCAGCATGGGAAGGGGTTTACTATAAAGAAAGCCTTGAAGCGTGTTACAACCATGGCTAAGTAAAAAGTTAGCTTGTTCTTGCGTTTCCACGCCCTCAGCGCAAACAGAGAAGTTTAAACTCTTAGCCATTTCAATTATGGTCTTAGTGATCATTTCTGACTGCTTAGAAGCGCCTATATTATTGATAAAGCTTCGGTCTATTTTGAGCGTATCTATATCAAACTGGGTCAGATAACTAAGTGATGAGTATCCCGTTCCAAAATCATCAAGTGCGAGTTTACAGCCTAGCTTTTTAAGTGATGCAAAGAACGTATTAGCCACATTAAAGCTATTCATATAAGCTGATTCAGTAATCTCAATCTCTAAGTTTGAAGCCGGGAGCCTACCGGTATTTAACTCATTGAGAATATAGTGTGTGACATTGTAGTTATTCAAATCATGGGTACTTAAGTTGACCGATATAGTTACGTGACTACCGAATGCTTTCATTAGCATGGGGAGTTCATGACTAAGTTGCTTTAGTACCCAAAGACTTATTAATGAAATCTTATCAGTTTGTTCTGCAATGGGAATAAACTCAGCAGGGGACACCTGACCTAACACCTCATCTTGCCAACGAAGTAAGGTTTCAAGCCCAATGACGTTTTTATTTGCATCCACCTTAGCTTGATAGCTGAGATAAAAAGCATCGTTTTCAAGTGCATCAGTGATTCGGGTAGAAATAAGAACTTTACGTTGCGTATGCGCTAACATTTCATCGGTAAACCACACATATCTTGCTTTACCATTGTCCTTAGCCTTGTACATTGCAACGTCAGCGTTAGTAATTAAGTTGGTAGCGGCATAATTGCAATCACTTGCTAGCGCTAACCCTATGCTGACACTTGAATCTAGCCTTAGTTGGTTGACCGTATGGGACTTCGATACGGTATTTACAATCTTTTTAGCTATATCTTCTAGGAGGGTGGGCGAGTCAATGTCTGGAGCGATAACGACAAACTCATCGCCGCCCAAACGCCCTAGAGTACAACTCTCACTAAGTGCGTTTTCCATTAGTGAACTAATATGTAGAAGAAACCTATCCCCTGTGTCGTGACCAAAAGAATCGTTAATCGATTTAAAACCATCTAAATCGATGAACAGTAAACCAAGTTCACAATTGTTTTTCTGCGCTTTGGTAAGTTCATTTGATAAGAGCTTCATCAAAAATTGACGATTAGGAAGTCCTGTTAACGCATCGAAATTGGCAAGTCGTTCCATCTGGGACTGCTGCTTTTGTAGCATCTCAGTTTTTTGCCGGTTAGCTTCAGACTGCGCTTTGATGTTTGTCATCATATTATTGAATGCGCGAGACAAAGCGAGCATCTCTCTCTTATCTCCTTCCTCTACCTTAGCATCATACGTTTTGTCATCTACCACACTATCCATGGTTTCAATCAGTGTACTAAGGGGGCGCATTGCTTTACGTTGCGCTCGAGCAGATATGATTAGCGAGATAGCGATAAGAAAAGCTACTGAAGGAGTAACCAAAATTATATATCTTTGTCGGCTGACTTTTAATGCTTCCTCAAGGTTAAACAGCAGCGCTAGTTTTCCCATTGGGTAAATGTCTTCGCCTACCGTTTTTATCATAATTACTTTATTAGAAGTGCGATGTAATCCTAGTGGTAAGCTTGCTATGTTGCGGTCAAAATTAGGATGCTCGGGAGATAGGGGGCTTACTTCTTGAAGATTATTAGGACCGTCTTTAAAGCCGGCGGGGCCTATATAAATATTTAAAAGCGTACCGTCACTATTGAAAATATAAGCCGCTTCAGCGTATTCATACTCATCTAAACGAAGCAGAATTTCCGTTTGGTTAAAACTGCCGGCAGGCTCTTCGATATAATCAATAAGATCGACGGCCATGTTAACGCCTAATGCATCAACTTCTTCTGAGACAAACTCAATATAAAGCTTTTCGTAGACATAAATGGACAAGCCTATGATTAGGGCACTAACTATTGAAATAGATGCAAGCGTATTGAAGGATATCTCTGACCTAAGACTTTTCAAAAAATGCTCTTTTAAGTTGTATGGACCGGCAGTAACGACTTTGAATAAAATGTAGGAAAGGGCCGTCACTTATTCACAAATTTAGTATAGACGGTTTGCGTCATTTCTTAATTAGTAATTAGATTGAAATTGTATGAAGGGGTAGAGCCATGCGCTATTTAAGTGGCTTTTGAACAAAAAATGCGCTGGTGGCCTAAGGTGTTTAGTGGTAGACTCCACGCGCAATTTGTAAGAGTAAACACCTACGTTCTTTTCTTGATGTCAAACACCAATAAGCCAAGTTGGCAATGGCGTGTCTCTTTAGGTTTTCCCAGTAATCTATAACCCCCACGGTTAACAATAAAGCACTAACGCTTATACCTTCGCGGTTAGCAACTTTTTATAAATACCTATGACAGGAGTTTATTAATGTCATTTACCCAATTAGGGCTCGCTGAACCCTTGTTAAAAGCTATTGAAAAACGAGGGTTTAGTACGCCATCACCGATCCAGGAAAAGGCAATACCAGAAGTATTGCAAGGAAAGGATGTGCTGGCGGCTGCGCAAACGGGAACAGGGAAAACCGCGGGATTTGGACTTCCTATTTTACAAAGATTAATGTCTGGCACGCCAGTATCTGGCAATAATGTTCGCGCGCTTATCCTAACACCTACCCGTGAGCTTGCTGCTCAGGTAGAAGAAAGCATTCGAGCGTTTAGTGAATTTTTGCCATTAAAGACAGCCGTGGTATTCGGTGGGGTGGGCATAAACCCTCAAATGATGAAGCTTCGTAAGGGCGTGGACGTACTAATTGCTACCCCTGGACGATTACTCGATTTGTATCAGCAAAACGCTGTGAAGTTTTCACAGCTTGAGGTATTGGTATTAGATGAAGCCGATAGAATGCTTGATATGGGCTTTATCCACGACATTAAAAAGGTGTTGAAACTATTGCCACAGGAGCGTCAGAGCCTACTTTTCTCAGCTACGTTTTCTGATGAGATTACCGCACTGGCGAAAACGATAACTCGTGATCCTGTAAGTATTTCTACCGCCCCTGCTAATACAACAGTGGACGCTGTCGAGCAACACTTGGTGACTATTGATAAGTCTAAAAAGACGACTGCGCTAATTTGTTTGATTAAACAGCAAAAGTGGCAGCAAGTATTAGTTTTCAGCCGTACCAAGCATGGCGCCAACCGAATTGCGGAAAAGCTGAGCCGCTCGAAAATTCCAAGTGCCGCCATCCACGGAAACAAAAGTCAGGGGGCAAGAACCAAAGCCCTTGCTGATTTTAAAAGTGGCGAGATTAGAGTTCTGGTGGCGACCGATATCGCTGCACGCGGCATAGATATCAGCGAACTGCCGATAGTGGTTAACCTGGATTTGCCGAACACAGCGGCTGACTACGTTCACAGAATCGGTCGTACTGGGCGCGCTGGTGCGAGCGGACAAGCTTGGTCTTTCGCTTCTGCCGAAGAATTACAGAACCTAAAAGATATCGAAACACTCATTCAAAAACTGCTCCCTCGCAAAACCCTTGAAGGTTTTGAGCCTCAGCAAGCTGTACCTGTTACCACGCTTTCTAAGCCGAAGAAGCCCAAAAAACCGAAAAAACCGAAAGCATCTCAAGGTGATAGCGGTGCAGGCAAGTCAACTGGCGGTAATAAGAAAGCGGGACAACGACAGGGCAACCGTAGTGGAAATGGTAGCTCTCACGGGGGCAAGCCAAATACACGTAACAGTGGCGGCGGTAAACCTAAAGGACAAAGACAATCAGGAAGCGAAGGTACTGCTAGACGACCTGCTAAACGTAGAAATAGCCAGTCGAACAGTTCGACTAGTAATAGGGCTTCAAACAGCGCTGAAGCGTAAAAAATTGTATTATTATCAGTAAAATGATACTTGATTGATAAAGGGCCTTTGTATAAAAGGCCCTTTTTTGATGTTCCCTAAAAACTAATGTTTTAGTTATGTTCCCATGAAAACGGGTTGTAATGGCGCAGCGCCGGCGTGGTGTTTACTCCGTTGCTATTCTCAGCGTCTAGCGTGAGCTCAGCACGTTTAATGAGTGTCTGTTGTAGCTCAGTACGAAAGCCTTTGGTTTCTTTCCATAGCTGGTTAAGCCCTTCTGGAGTATCGCCTTGTAAATCTTGTGCAAGCAGGGGCCCAAGCTTGTCATACGCGCTTTGAAGCCTAATTGCCTGCTCTTTGTTATAGGCGGCTTCTTCATCTGTTGCTTTCCAATTAATAAGTGGAGCTTTTTGCGCAGCTGTCATAGCAGGAAAACGGGAAAAGTACGTTATGTACTCTGACAAAGGGATGCTATCGGCCCGCCCCCAAATATCCATCGTCGTTCTGTTTAACAAAGCACTGGTTTTAGGCTCAACAACCATCACAGTTGGCGTTGCGTAGTAAATCGGATAGTTGAATCGCTCGGTTATATTTCTTCTGTCTTCAAGCGTTCCTACGTCAACAAATACAGTTTCATAGTGGGCGCGTAGAATAAGATCCATTTCCTTTGTTGCAAAGCGCTCAGCTAAGCCTGTGCTGTCATGGCACCACTGTGCTCCCATGACAACCAGAAGCAGCTTGCTTTCCTCCACAGCTCGTTGCTGCGCGTTAACCACGTCTTGATAAGGTGACGAAGAAGGGGCGTAGGTATAAGGGGGTTCATTCTGGGTGCTTACACAGCCATTTAGAATAGAGAAAGCGGCTATAAAAGTAGCTATGGCTAAGCTGTGCTTAATCAACTGGGCTTGACGTTTAAAGAAAGTGTTTTGCATACAATGGTCAAAATAGTAGTTAAATCAACAACAATGTAGCATAAAAAGCAAAGAGAAAAGCGGTAATTGACCGTAGTAAACTACCGCTTTAGCAGGTCGGTTTAAGCTGATACAGGAATCAGCTTCATGTTGATATTCCCAACACCCTCGAAAGTGACTGTAGATGTGGCACCAGCCACTGTGTCATGTACGCCAGTAATAGCGCCTGAGCAAATCATACAGCCTTTTGGAAGTGTAATATTCCGCGCTGCAGCTTGGTCAATTAAATAAGCAACAGCCGCCATAGGCCCGCGTAATACGTTGTTTGATGGTGCCGTATTAATGTGATCTTTATTAATGAACACAGATGTCTGCATATGCTCAATCACTGTATCCCACGACGCTATAGGGGCGCCAATTACCATACCTTGGTTTACGCCAAAGTCACTGATGATGGCAGTGGGGCCATAGCTATTTAAATCAATAACAGGGCTACTGGCAATCTCGACACCAGCATACACAGCTTTGATTAGGTGCTTTAATGGACCCTTGGTATCAATTGAGCCGGGCGTAATTTCATCTCCCAGTTCAAATACCAGTTCGGCTTCAACAGCAACCATACCGCCAGCGTAGACTTCTAACTCAACAAATTCATCGTCTGCATGAGAACGACCGATGAAATGGGTAACCGTTTTAAAGATTGGGCCCATTAAGCGCTCTGCGCCCATCTGATCGCGAAGTTCGGGGATCACCATGCCTACTTTCCAGCCGGTGATCTCGTCGTTCCACTGTTCAAGCGACATGTCTTGAACGCGGTAGGCCGCGTCCAAAGTTGTCGGAACATCACCTGGAAAAGTTTCTAATACAGTGGCTTGCTTGCGTGCGTTAACCAGGGTATTCGAAAGCGTTTTCAGGTCGTCTTCTGTAAGTGGTTTATCAGGAAACATCGTGACGATTAAATCCCGAGTGCCTGACCGCCACCAATTTGAACGGTTTCAGCAGTAATAAATGACGCATCTTCACTTACCAAGAAAGACACTACAGACGCAACCTCTTCAGGCTGCCCTAGGCGACCAAGCATGATGTTATCTTTCCAAGAAGCAAATACTTCTGGCTTAGTCGCTTTAATTTGCGCATGGAAAGGCGTATCAATGGTGCCAGGAGAAACAGCATTTACACGAATACCTGCTGGTGCAAGTTCTTTAGCAAGTGCACGGGTCAAAGTATGTACCGCACCTTTTGAAACACCATAGATACCCGCACCAGGGCCACCAGCGTTCCAACCAGCATTAGATGTGTAATTTACGATAGAGCCACTGTCAGATTTCTTTAAGTAAGGAATAGCTGCACGAGAAACGAAGAACGCACTATCAAGGTTCAGTGCCATAACAAAGCGGTAAAACTCTGTTGTCATTTCTTCCATTGGGCTGCGTCCGCCAAGGCCGCCGGCGTTATTAATGACTGCGTCGATCTTGCCGTATTTATCGCCAATCGCTTTTACGTTTTTATCAACTGCTTCATCGCTTGTAACGTCAAAGCCATAGTATTCTGCTTCAATACCTAAGTCGCTAAGCTCTTTTACACGCTCTGCGCCCTTATCGTCTTCAATGCCATTTAAAACAACAGTGAAACCGTCTTGGCCAAGTCTTTTAGCAACTTCAAATCCGATGCCGCCTGTTGCTCCAGTTACCAGTGCTACTTTCTTCGTCATAACAATAACTCTTTGTGTTGTATTACATTGTGTATAACCAATCTTAGGTCAATAAAATTAATTGGTCTACCTGTTTTGTGTGTTTTTTGTCATTGTTTTATGAATTTCTGTTTAACGGTACAGGTGTTTCAATCTTTTTTTACGTTTAATGTTATGAAAATTAGAGGGTTTTATTGTTTTTGGAAAGAGGGGGGTTATAGCGTCGGTAAGGATCAGTAAAGCGCGAAAAGTGAAGTCTTTATTACGTTTATTGGTAAGTCCAATTTTTCATCTTAGTTCAGTTTATAAAAAGTGCTATTGAATGTTGTAGGTGGGGATAGAAAGGCGAACCACAGTCCCTGATGGGGTAAAACTAGTTATATCAAGCGTTCCATCTATCAACTTAGCGCGCTCTTTCATGGAAAGCAGGCCGAGTGTGGGCTTAGCGTCAACTGTACCTTCTTTGGTGTCGGGTATACCCGCACCATCATCAGCTACAGTGAATGTTGCACTTTGCGACTCATAGGAAATATCAATAGAAAGTGTCTTCGCGTTAGCGTACTTGATGCTATTAGTTACCGCCTCCTGAACTATCCTATAAATGTGTATTTTTTGCTCGGGCTTTAAATTAATAGGCGTACCGCTAAGATTGAATGAAAAATTTATTTTTGCGCGCTTCAGCGTAGTTATGATGTCGGAGCGTTCGATCACGCTCTCGATGGGAAGAGTGTCGATGCCAGAAGGGCGTAAACCGCCTAGGCTCTTTTTCATTGCCTGGTACAAAGCATCTATTTTGTCGATTAAGATGTCGTGGTCTTTGGTTGTGTCAATCAATGATAACTGAAGTTTTAAATCGACGATGCGGTGGCCAAAATCGTCGTGCAGATCGCGAGATAAACGCTTTCTTTCATCCTCTTGTAATGCCACTAGCTTGGCAGCGAGGGCTTGTGTGTTTTGTACTGCAATTTCAAGGTCTTCGTTGTTTCGGGCCAGTTTTTTATTCAACTTACTCGACTGGTTGATAGAAGACCCTAGAATGAGACAACTTACGCATAGCGCTAAAATATAAAATTGATGTTCAATGGGAGGTAAAGCGCTCTGACTGGCTACCACAAACGCTGTAATACCAATAAAGAAACAAGATAGCGCACTACCGAACACAGCATAGCGATACGATAAGAAGAGAGCTGGAAATACCGCGAGGTACTTAATTTGATAGCTTATATTAATATTTTGAGAATAGAGATAACTACTGAAAACTAAAGTAAGTAACCATGTTCCCACGGTTATAAACAGTGTTGATTCATTTTTATTAATGTACTGGCGAGTGTATAGCGCAAATAAAAGGGGGCAAAGAACGATAATTCCTACAAAGTCACCAAGAGAGAAATCGAACAAAATAGAAAGAAAAGCCGCTAGGTCAGTTTGTACTTCAATAGCTCTTCTGCCGAGAAACACAGCGCCTAGCGCTACGCTTATCAGCACGCCGAATGCCAAGGTAGCAAGGGTACTGCGGACATTATCGATATAAGGTGCTGCAAAGCGGCGTCTAAAGACATAAACACATCCACAAACTACTGCGGGTGATATTAACAAGTGCACTAAATACCAGCCGACACTTCCGCTTAAAAAGGCGGTGTTATCAAGAACGCCCCCTGGATGGAATAAAATGAAGTGGGTTAATTTTTCTGAAAAAAGCAACAAGGGCCAGCTTGCTAACGGTAATAACAAAAAGGCGGCCAAGCGAACGCCAGCGGGTAAATACCAACTCACAGTGCCTGATATAATTTCAAACTGGGTGCTAAATAGCCATACGCTGTGAAATAGACCGGTATATATCAAACCCATCTGTAAATAGGTAGTGTTGATATACCGCGTGATATTCATTAATCCGCTTTGACTAGGGTGTCGTCATAGATGACGTCAGATACATCTAAGTATCCAGTTTCTAATGCTATGCGAAGCAAGCCAAATTGAGAAGTAACATTCAGCTTTTTGTAAATATTAGTTCTGTGAACCATGACTGTCTTTGGCGCAGTATCTATGTGATAGGCAATTTGTTTAGGTTGGAAACCTTTAGCTAGTAGCAAAAAAACTTCCTTTTCTCTTTCTGTGAGAATGGAGGTCAGACGCTTATCGCCAAACGCTAATTTTTTACTGATATCTGAACTGAGATAGTTTTCATCTTTTTCTAGTGACTCAAGGGCGTCCATTAACTCTTTTGTGGCGGCACTTTTTGTAACGTAGCCATCGGCGCCAAGCTCAAGCGCTTTACTAATATAACCCACGTGATCGTACATGCTTAGCATCAAGCATTTTACAAATGGGGCCTCTTTCTTAATTTTGATAAGCGTGTCAAAACCATTTTCTTGAGCTAAGGAGATGTCCAAAACTGCTACATCTATGTCGTCTAAAGACGCGAAGGAGGGGAGTGCGCTTAATGAACTTACAGCGTACGTGACGTGCCAGCCATACTCTTGCTCGATAAGAGTCTTAATGCCGTCCCTTACAATCTCATGGTCATCAATGAGGAGTATGTGCATAGAAAAATCTAATTATTATCTTAATGCATAAAGTTTACGTTGTATTTGGCTTATAGGGAATAAGCCGATGGCTTAGATTAGCGGTACATTCAATTTTTTG
Source organism: Alteromonas sp. HB246098 (assembly GCF_054890645.1). Classification (NCBI taxonomy): domain Bacteria; kingdom Pseudomonadati; phylum Pseudomonadota; class Gammaproteobacteria; order Alteromonadales; family Alteromonadaceae; genus Alteromonas; species Alteromonas sp. HB246098. The sequence goes on from NZ_JBTZUG010000005.1 coordinate 41,099, forward strand.
CATAAAAAAAAGCCGGCCTATCCATGGCCGGCAGTTACTTAAGCTTTAGTGTTTAGCATGCTAAATACTAAGAATCACTTTGCGTGTAATAGCAATACCAAACGCGGTATTAAAGGTTTACCGTCACTGGCGCTGAACACGCAGACGTTTCATCACACACCATATAGGTATATTCGCCAGGCTGAACGCCACGGCTTCTATCGCGATAACGACCAGTATTGCTTACTTCTTCAAGTAGTTCACCATTGCGATAAATCATTACAGTATCAGCCATTGAGCCGCTGTAAGATAAATCTACACGTAGTGAGCCGAAGCGAGAAAGCATAGCGCGGTCAATTTCGGCAACAATATTGCTGTCTGAAACCGACACTGTCTCTGTCGAAACGCCAGTTTGGCCTTCAGAGTCAGTAACCGTAAGGGTTACATCATAGGCACCTGTACTTGCGTAAACATGAGTTGGGTTCTCTTCTGTTGAAGTCGCACCATCACCGAAGTCCCAGCTGTAGCTAACAATGTCGTCATTAACGTCGCTACTGTTGTTAGTAAAGCTCACTGATAGACCTGAAGCGTCATAAGCAAATGCAGAGTTCGGCGGTGTAGGCCCTACTTCACCAATACCGGTAACCACTAGGCTCCATGTATTTACGGTACCGTTATCTCCGTTGAAGGTATCAAGCACGTTCAAGGTCCAATCGCCAGTAGCCACTTCGCCGTTAAAGGCATCAGTGTTATAGCTCTCAACGATATCATCTGTGCCGCCACCTTGGTTTTGACGCAGAACGGTAGTTGTACCCTGAGGGGAAGTAAGTGATAGTACTAGGTCACCACTATATGTATGCGTGATGTCTACCGATGCCTGCATACCAAACACCGTTAGGTCATCCGGTACATTGATCACGAGATCAACGCCCACATCATCTGGATCTTCTTCGTTCGGTAACGTAGGTACAGCATCGCCTGAATATGCGTAAGGGAACTCATTTAGCCCTTGCGGGTAAACGTAAAGGCTAGCAGATTTAGACTTCTCAATATCACCACTTACACCATTAACGGTAAAGCTATAAGCGCCCCAAGGCGTATCCTCAGAGGTTTCTACTGTAAGCGTAATGGAGTCGCCAGGCATTGCCGTGTTAGCACTTAAATAAGCAATGTCACTTTCTTCGGCAAGAGAAAGCTGTATTTCTTCTTCGTAGCCAGCAATTGAGCCAACTTCAATAGTGAAAGTATAAGCTTCACCTGCTTCAATTTCTGCTGAACCTGGTGTGATGCCCAATTTAAAGCCAGGTGTTGGATCAGCTTCCTCTAATGCATTTAGCACATTAAGACGGTTGCCTGAAACTGTGCGACCGTCAGCCCAAAGACTAGTTTCACCGGTAGTCATTAACAGCTCTTTCATTTCTGACGGTGTAAGCTCTGGGTTTAATGACCATACAAGAGCCGCTGCACCCGCAACATGTGGCGTAGCCATTGATGTACCAGAGTATGCGGCATAGCCGTCACCGGGTATAGTAGATAAAATAGCTGTACCTGGCGCTGCAATATCCACCGTTTCCAGACCGTATGAATAGCCGCTATCGCCGTCAGTTCGAGTGTGACTTGCAACTGCCAATAAACTGTTTGTTGTAGTGACATAGTTAGACGGATAGTTGTCGACGTTGTCATTGTCTGAACCAGAGTTACCTGCTGCAGCAACAAACAAAATTCCAGCTTGGCCAGCCACTTCAATAGCGGTCTCTAGCGCTTCACTGTAGCCGCCACCGCCCCAGCTGTTGTTCGTAGCTTTTACGTTAACGCCACGGTTTTCTTTCAGGTCGGTGAAGTAATCAATACATTCGATAGCTCCAGCGGTTGAACCCGTTCCATCTGCACCTAGGAACTTACAGGCAGCGATAGACACATCGTGGTTTACGCCAACTACACCTATACCGTTTCCGCCCACAGCACCAATAGTTCCAGCTACGTGCGTACCATGAGAATCATCGTCCATAGGGTCGGTATCACCGTTTGCTGTATCAATTCCGTAAACGTCATCAATGTAGCCGTTGCCATCATCATCAATGCCGTTGCCGGGGATTTCACCTGGGTTTACCCATGCATTATCTGCAAGGTCTTCATGGTTGTAATCAACGCCGGTATCGATAACACCTATCACTACATCGCTATCACCTGTTGTAATTTCCCATGCTTCTGGTGCATCAATATCTACATCAGCGGTGCCGCCTGCTTGTCCGGTATTATCCAACCCCCACAGGTCACCGTAAGACGGGTCGTTAGGAATTAATGCTTTGCGATATAAAAAGTTTGGCTCGGCAATTTTAACCGCTGGGTTTTTCTTCAAAGTTTCAATGGCGTCTTTAACCGATTTTCCACGAAGTTGAAGTTTGGCAATGCGGCCATTTAGAAGGTTGGCGAATCGATCATCCACTTCATCACGATTAGCGTCGCTGATTCTTGCGCCCACTGATGAACGAGCGCGCATTTTTTCCGCTTTACTCACATTTTCTTTGTACACAACAATAACGCTGTCATCGAAAATTTCGGCTTTCGCGGCATGTGCGTGGCTAGAAGCCATTAGCGGAAGTAGGGCTAATGACAGTGCTGAAAGGCCTGTTTTAAAAGGCTTTGTTTTCATAGTTAGATTCCATAATTAGCAATAATGCTTTAATCACGAAACCTTCTCATTCGGTCTGATATAACTAACGATTAAAACTTATAACGCAATTTAGAAAACCTGCCACCCTTAACGCAAAAATTAGTATAAAAATACAACTTAACCACTAGGCCATGACTATAAATAATAAGTGAAGTGGTACTTAATTATTAGACAGCGTACCCAAAACGAGGCGCTGTCTCCTATATTAGCCAAGAGGTCTTACCAACAATTTTTTTGAATGTGATTTTTAAACAAAACTAGCACTAAGGTATTAGCATTAACCGCAAGAATGCTAATGAAACGCATGCTGATGTTATTTCGAATGTAATAAATACAACTTAATGGTGATGGATTCTCTCGCTTTTAAGGCGTTTTATAGAAGGGTCACCTTTGTTGTAAATCAAGGAAGCAGTCGTTCTCATGGACAAGAAACTAAAGGTTAAAAAATACCAATGCGCTAAAAACGTAAAAGCATTAAAAGCCAATGCGCTTTTAGCTTCAGCGGTGTGTGGTCTTCTAATCGTCAACTCTTCTGTCTATGCCCAACAGTCTGATTTATCAACAAGCTCCGACATGGTGGAATCTTCTCTTTCAATGAGTCTGAATGCTCAAGCTATTACGATAGACGATGAAACGGTCTTCATTGCTGTCAGTCAGTTTGGGCTGAATAACATAACTAACATTATCCAAAGCGGCAACGGCGCCAACCTATCGAACGTTGTTCAAAACGGCAGTAATAACGAAGCTATCATCACTCAACTTGGTGAAGGCAACGTTGTGAATTTGCTGCAGCAAAACAACAACAACTATTTCGAAATTATTCAAGATGGGCTCGACAATGTTGCCAATGTCAATCAATTAGGTGAGCAGTCTTTCACTGTTTATCAGATAGGGAACGAAATGGTAATTAACATCACACAATATCAAGAATGATGTGATTGCCATAGGGAGACAACGTGAAAATGAAAAAAACAAAAATAGCTAGTGCATTGCTTTTAGTAGCAGCATCAGGGTGGGCGTCAGCTCAGGAAGTTCCTGCAACTAAAACGGTAGACTTTAACGCCACAGCAGATTTTGTAGCTGCGGCAGAAGGCAATGAAATTACGCTAACCCAAACGGCACCAGAGGGAAACGAAGTAGGTAATGAGTCAGTGTTAAGCCAGGAAGGTGACCTTAACGCGATTGTTGTAGAAGTAACTGGTGACGCTAACGAAGTGCTTGCATCGCAAATGCAATCAGGTAACACCTTTTTTGCAAGTGTGACTGGCAACGGCAATTTTTTAGAATCAGAGCAAGATAGCCTAAGCAGCACAGCAGATTTCGTAGTTGAGGGTGACGACAACACGGTTTCACTTGTTCAATTAGGTGACGGCGGCCCGTTTGGCTTTATCTTTAATCGCTCGATAAACAGCATTGTGGGTAGCGGCAATACGCTATCTGTGTATCAAGGCGATGGTGGTAACTGGGCTAATAATGCGATTTCTGGTAACGACAATACGGTTTATGTTGATCAAAGCGGTGACTGGCACGAATCCTATGTTCGCGAACTGAGCGGCGATGCTAACGTAATTGATGTTATTCAGGATGGTTACTACAACATTTCAGATTTAACCGTAATTGGGTCTGATAATGAAGTTGAAATTGACCAAGATGGCGATGAGAACGTTATCGCTTGGACCATGATTGGCGATGCTAATGTGCTTGAGTTCGAACAAGATGGCGACGGCAATGAAATTACTACAGGCGTGTTCGAAGGTTCAGCCAATGAAGTCAACATTGACCAAATTGGCGATGTAAACCTTGCTACGGTAGAAACCGTCGGTGGGCAAGCGAATACTTTCGAAATTAACCAAGTGGGAGAGGGTAACACCGCTTACGCAGGGGTGATTGGTTTATTTAATGAGTTCGATTTGACTCAGGTGGGTGATGCCAACGAAATCAGCACAGTAAACTTTGATGGCATTTTAAACACCGTTGAAATCGAACAAGATGGCGATGCAAACTTGGCGTTGGCTCAAGCAGGTATTGGAGATGCAACTTACTATGCGGATGGCAATATCATCGAAATGTCGCAAGAGGGTATTGAAAACGATGCATCAGTTGAGTTAGCTAGCAACGTTACTTCGAGCTACAACGAAATTATGGTGTCGCAAACAGGTGAGCTTAACCTACTAGATTTGCTTGTTAATGGTGACGACAACGTAGTTAGTGTTATGCAAGAAGGTGTTGGAAACTGGGTAACAGACGAGACGGGTGGTCAATTTGTTATTTCAGGCGATATGAATACCTTTGAAGTAACGCAAATGGGCAACGACAATTTAGTTACGGGTAGTATAACTGGCAACGGCGGCACGGTAAGTGTTACGCAAGTTGGTGATTACAACGTAGCGACCGTCGTTCAGATGTAAATGTACTAAAGTACAGAATGAATAGCCGGGCGTTAGCCCGGCTCAATTCAATAAAATGAAGTATTTGCATCATCTCTCTTTTCTCACACTAGTTTTAAGTGTGCTCTTTTCTCCGGTTCATGCGGAAGAAATTCGCTTAGGCGGGCTACTGCTCGATAACAGTATAAGCCGCCAGGGTCACGAATTTGCTTCGCGAATTAGTCAATATTGGCGGGAAGTTCCCGACAGCTCAGGTAAAAACTTAGTAGTTAAAGAAATCATAGTGCCTCAAGCCGGAACGCTACTTTCAGTAATTTACGACAATAAAGTGGTGTATCAAACTTATATGGGACGTAGGCAAGTTCCGATAGATGAGAAAGTACAGCAAGCTATCTTTTTGGTATTAGACGCGGTAGCCAATGCGAGTATAGACAGTAGAAGCCCAGATTTAGCAGGGGACGAATGGTAATGAAGAAAAAAATTGTAATTGCAGCGCTTACAGTGGCGACGTTAGTTGCGCCTGCAATAACGCTGGCAACTGAATTGGTTTATGAGCCAATAAATCCGTCTTTTGGTGGCAACCCACTTAATGGTTCATTTTTATTAAGCAAGGCAAATTCACAAAACGCGCATAGTGCTTCTTTAAGCGAACGCTCTTACGATGAGCGGCTTCAAGAGTCATTAGAACGAGCCTATATAAATCGAATTGTTCGTGAAATTACAGATATCGCCTTTGGCGAGCAGGAATACGACGAAGATGGCAATCCGATAGACAGTATTTTTAACCAAGATAGCATTTTTGTTAGCGGTGACTTCCAGGTTGAGCTTATAACGAGTAACGCTGACAGTATTATCGTGAACATCACTAACTTGTTGACAGGTGAAGTCACCATTGTAGAAATTCCACGGTTTGGGTAGGGAAACACATGAGAAGTACCGTTTATTTATTATTGGCCTTGGCACTCACTGGTTGCCAGTCCATCACAAATACACTCCCGCCTGATACTACGGCTGCGGATATTATCAAAGATAGCGCCACCCTCTCTGAAGTAAAAAGTTTACCGGCACCCATGGGACAAATTCCGGTCTCCGTGTACGCGTTTAGGGATCAAACTGGGCAATACAAACCGAGTACGGGAGCGAGCTCTTTTTCAACTGCAGTGACACAGGGGGCTACGTCTATCCTTGTACAAACCCTAAGTGAAACATCGTGGTTTTTACCTGTTGAGCGCGAAGGGCTACAAAATATTCTTACGGAAAGAAAAATTATCCGGGCCGACGAAAAAAACGGGGGCGATTTACCGCCACTCACGACTGCTAGAATTATTATAGAAGGCGGCATAATTAGCTACGACACCAATATTCGTACTGGTGGGGCTGGCGTTGAATATTTTGGTGTCGGCGCGAGTGAGTTGTTTAGAGAAGATCAAATTTCTATCTATATGCGCGCGGTTGATGTGAGAACGGGACAAGTACTGGTATCGGTTTCAACATCTAAAAAAGTACTGAGCCAAGAAGTGAGAGCGGGATTGTTTAGGTACGTTTCGCTAAAGCGTTTGCTTGAAGCCGAAACGGGGTACACCACCAACGAACCCATGTTTGAATGCGTTAAGCAAAGCATAGAGAAAGCGGTGAGTGAATTAGTATTACAAGGAATGGAGAAAGGAGTATGGCGCGCCAAAGCGTAAGCGCCATACAGTGTTTTAATTTAATTGCTCGTCAGTTTAGTAGCTTACCTGTTGGGGCTGACTAAACTGATGATCGAACCATTTGATAAGTTCAACCCTATTTCTGCATTCTGTTTTCCTGAATATGCTGTATACGTGTGTTTTCACCGTATTCACACTGATATGCAAGCAATCTGCAATTTCTTGGTTCTGTGCACCGTCGGCAATTTTGCGTGTAATGGCCAATTCTCGTTTGGTTAGCACTGTAGTCGACGACTGAAGCGCAGCAACGGGCTTAGTTTTTGGCACTAGATTAGCATCAATATAGCGGCTCATAATTTCGCGACTAAACCATTTGTTACCTGCCTGAACCTGCTGAACACCTCTAACTAACAATTCCAAACTATCTTCGATATGAAACACCCCATTGATACCGTGTTGAAGTGCCGCGTAATGAAAGTCGATGTTACTTTCCGGCACGTTGAAAATCACTTTGTTTAATTCAGGATAATCGTTAACGACCGGCAAGCTAAACATGGCGGCAGGGTCACAATACTGTGCATCAATGAAGAAGGTATAAGTGTTGTTGAGTACGCTTCTAGGCGGGTGGATAGCGCCAGTTGTAACGTTAAATCCACACGATGGCAAAATACTAAGGAATCGTTCGTAAGCTCCATCCTTTTTAGTATTTTCCGAGAAACTACTTCTTGTTAAAACGAACGCTTGGTGTGACATGAAAGCTCCTTTTCGTGTACATCAACCTTACGAACTATACAATAGCTTTACAATACTCCTGTGGTCTTACTTGCGGCGCCAAAGCGTAACAAAATGTAACAGTGAAAAACTTATATTAATTTTGCTTAAGAATAGCCGTTTTTCTTAAGTACTCGGCGAATTAAATATAAGTAAATTATCTCTATAAAAAACGTTTGCCCCCTTTGTTAATAATGACGTTAGTGTATAGTTCATCACCAAGCTAATCCTTCCAAAACTTCAACACACAGAGAGAACCATGACCGTAAATGTTGACACTCAGTCTTTGATTGCATCTATGCGCGATGTAGTAGGGCAAGCCTATTTGTTAACTGATAAAGCGAAAAAGCAGCCATATACCAAAGGGTTTCGCTTTGGCGCAGGTGAAGCGCTCGCGGTCGTAAGACCGGGAACATTGGTTGAAATTTGGCGTGTATTAAAGCTTTGTGTTGAAGCCGATGTTGCGGTAATTATGCAGGCGGCAAATACAGGGTTAACGGGTGGTTCTACACCAGACGGTAAAGATTACGATAGACCTCTTGTTATTATAAGCACCATGCGCATTGATGAAATTCAGCTGGTGGATAATGGTAAACAAATTGTAGGTTTAGCCGGCAGTACCCTATTTGGATTGGAAGAAACGCTTGCGCCGTATGGCCGAGAGCCACATTCGGTTATCGGTTCATCGTGCATTGGTGCATCTATCGTGGGTGGTATATGCAACAACTCAGGCGGCGCTTTAGTAAAAAGAGGCCCAGCCTATACCGAGCTTGCTCTTTTTGCGCAAATTGATGCCAGCGGCAAGTTATCTTTGGTAAACAACCTTGGCATTAACCTAGGTCGCGAACCAGAAGAGATTTTAGATAACCTTGAAAACAAGCGTTATAAAGAAACCGATGTACAGCACCCCGACGCTCGCGCCTCAGATAATGAATATGATGAGCGCGTACGAGACGTTGACTCTAACACGCCATCTCGTTTTAACAATGACGGCAGGCGACTTCATGAGGCCTCAGGCTGTGCAGGCAAACTTGCTGTGTTTGCAGTAAGGCTAGACACCTTTCCAATTCCCGAAAAGAAACAAGTATTTTATGTAGGTTCAAACGACGCTGCTGTATTTACAAAAGTGCGGCGCGACATTCTTTCAACCTTCAAGAATTTGCCTGACTCGGGTGAATACCTTCACCGCGATTGCTATGACGTGTCGAAAAAGTACGGCAAAGATATGTTTATCGTTATCAGTAAGCTTGGGGCGAAGTTCATTCCAAAACTGTTTGCGTTTAAGCGCAAATTCGATGCATTTACCGACAAGTTAGGTTTTTTACCTAATAAAATGTCAGACCGCGTTATGCAGTACATGAGCTATATTTTTCCTAATCACTTACCCAAGCGCATGGAAGAGTTTAGGGACAAATATCAGCATCACTGGATTTTGGAAATGAGCAACGACGGGGTAGATGAAGCCAAAGCCTACCTAGATGAGTTTTTCAAAACTAATGAAGGCAGCTACTTTGAGTGTACCGAGGAAGAAGCAGATAAAGCGATTTTACACCGCTTTGTTGCCGGTGGAGCAATAGGTCGCTACCACGTAATGCACAGCAAAGAAGTGGGTGCCATGATGACCATAGACGTTGCGCTTCGCCGAAACGATCCTGATTGGTTTGAAGTACTACCAAAAGAAATAGACGATCAGATAGATACCAAACTGTATTATGGTCATTTGTTTTGCCACGTTATGCATCAAAACTATGTATTGAAGAAAGGCGCCGACGCGAAAGTGTTAAAAGGCAAAATTCTAGAAACCTTTGATGCTAGAAGTGCTGAGTATCCTGCAGAGCATAATGTGGGTCATGAGTACTTTGCCAAAGACGCACTTAAGAACTTCTATCGCGAACTTGACCCAACCAACAGCTTCAACCCGGGCATAGGTAAAACTACCAAACTCAAAAACTGGGCTGAGCATGAAGGTGGCTGTTGTGGTGGACATCACTAAAAGTCTGATGACATAAAAAGCACTTTAAAAGGGTTCTGCTTGTTGTTTTCTAAATTAAAACCAAGTAGAACCCTTTTTCTTTCCAGCTAACTTTTTGCAGTTAGCGCTTTAAACAAGTTCTGAGATCTACACCACCTTGTTAAATCTGGACTAACCTGAACCAAACCCGATCTCCGCTAGTAACAAAAGAAAGTGTTTAAACTTTCGCAGGTTATCAGTTTACCTGTAAGTGAAAAGGGATTTGCTATGAAAGGTCAAGTAAACAACTCCACCATTCTTCTTCCTGTATTCCTTCCCGCCGTTGCCATCATTCTGCTTCTGGTTATCGGAACAATCAGTAACCCGGAGCTCGCTGCCGAGGCTTTTAACAGCACACTGGCATGGATAACCGAAAGCTTTGGCTGGTTCTATATGCTGTCGGTTGCAATCTTTTTGGTCTTTATTGTATCGATTGCGTCATCTAGCTGGGGAAACATAAAATTAGGGCCCGATCATGCTGAGCCTCAATATAGCTTTCCCGAGTGGTTCTCGATGTTATTTTCTGCGGGCTACGGCGTAGCGCTGCTCTACTTTGGTGTGGCAGAGCCTGTTTTACACTATTCTTCGCCGCCTGCAGGAGCAGCTGAAACGGTCGACGCCGCTAAGCAGGCTATGCAAATCGCGTTTTTCCACTGGGGTTTCCACATTTGGGCAATTTACGGGCTAGTGGGCTTGGTGCTTGCCTATTTCGCTTTCCGTCATGGTTTGCCCCTATCTATTCGCTCTGCTTTATATCCGCTGATAGGGGATAAAATTTATGGCCCAATAGGTCACGCAGTAGATGTATTTGCCATTCTAGGAACACTGTTTGGTATCGCCACTACCCTTGGGCTATCTGTTACGCAAATCAATGCGGGGCTTAACTATCTGTCCGGTGATATTCCCATCGATATCATGGTACAGGTAGGTACTATCGCTATAGTGACGATAGCCGCAACAATATCGGTTATTGCGGGAATGGATAAAGGCATCAAGCGACTTTCTATTCTGAACATGCTTTTGGCTGTATCTCTTATGGGTACAGTTTTTGTCATGGGGGAAACCGTTCATATTCTAGAGACCTTTCTGCAAAACACAGGGAGTTATGTCAACGGTATTATCGAGCGCACTTTTAATCTTCAAGCTTACAGTCGTAGTGACTGGATTGGAAACTGGACCCTATTTATATTTGGCTGGACCATTGCGTGGGCGCCGTTTGTGGGCATGTTCATTGCCAAAATAAGCCGGGGCAGAACCATTAGGCAGTTTGTGTTTGGTGTAATGCTAGTGCCTACCATGTTTACTTTCCTTTGGTTTTCTGTGTTTGGCGATACAGCGTTAAACGCCATCATGAACCAAGGGGTAACAACGCTTATTAGTGATGTACAGGAGAACGAAGCCGTAGCCTTGTTTAAGCTTTACGACTTGTTACCCGGCGCGTCAATCATGTCAGGTTTGACCGTGTTATTAATCATTACATTTTTTGTGACCTCATCAGACTCAGGGTCGCTGGTTATCGACTCACTTGCTTCTGGTGGTAAAGAAGAAAGCCCGGTTTGGCAGCGTATATTCTGGGCCTGTTTAGAGGGTACGGTAGCAGCAGTATTGCTGTTGGCTGGTGGACTGAATGCCCTGCAAACGATGACCATTGCAAGCGCCTTACCATTCGCCTTTATTATGTTAGCGTCTGCAGCAGGTCTGTGGCGTGCACTTGTCATCGAGGGCTATCGAAACAATAGTTTGACGGCGAATACATTGAATAGAAATCATGGCCGAACAACTAGCCTTAAAGGCCGGTTTGCTGCAATGGTCGATTATCCGAGCCGAAGCGAGGTACATGAGTTTATTGACAAAACGGTAATAGCGGCGATGAAAGACGTACAAGCTGCTTTGAAAGCGCGAGAGTGGGAGGCGTTTGTTAAGCTTGAAGAGGAAACGGGAAGGGCGATCTTCACTGTTGAGCGTCACGATCACATGGACTTTATCTACGACATTCGAATGACCGAATATTTAGTACCGGGTTTTAGTTACGCAGAATTGCGTTCCGAAGATGACGAGTCGGAAAAGTACTTTCGTGCTGAAGTGTTCCTTCGTCGCGGCGGTCAAGCCTATGATATTTATGGCTATGACAAGGAGAGTATAGCCAAGGATATCTTGGACCAGTTTGAAAGCTACTTGCACTTCCTTGATACCAGTCCAGGTGAACTGCCCTGGGAAATGGATGCCTATGATGACATGCTAACGCAGCCCAAAAAGTAGGTGAACTAGATAGTAAATTGAAGGGAAAGCATCATCGCTTTCCCTTCGTATCCCCTAATTACTTATTTGCTTAATAGTAGTTAGCGATCTGGTTGATGACCGCGTTTACCGCACGATAAGCATTTGACTCATTTTCAACACCACACGCTTGACCATTACAGCCCGACCAGTATGGATCAGAAAAATAGTCTAATTGTGTGGCGCTACCAAATGCTTGTGGATAAGCCATGATTGTTGAGAAGTTATTATCAACGCCATGTCCTATACCGTCACTATAAACGCCACCAACTGAACCCTGGCGCACAGAGTGACCTAAGCCCATGTTGTGACCAAGCTCATGAACGAATGTAGATAACCCGCAATCAACAGCACTGATGCTATACATACGGCTTTGCGAGCTAGAGTACAAAGTACCGTTGGTACCTTGACCTACCCAGCCAATACCGCATACATAGCCTGCCAATTGGCCGCCTTCATAAATGTTTTCACGGTTACCTAGAAGCACAACCATGTCTGCGCCGTTAGAGGCTCGTGCGTTTTGTACACCACTGCTATCAGTTAACAAATCTAATGCACTTTCAGTGGGTTGTAGATCGCTAGATGTAGCAGCAGAAGACTGAGCGCCCACTAAACGCAACTGTAAATCTATCGCATTATTTTGATAAACACGGTTGGCGTGTGAAATGTACTGGTTAATTTTAGTGTCGATATTAGACACAGTGTTTGCAGCAGGTTGGGTGTAAAGCACCATCACATCGATGGTGGCTGCCGTTACTGTTGATGCACAAAGCAGTGAAACTGCCATTGCTGTTAAACACTTAAATGTGTGTTTCATTTTTATATCCTTCTTGTTGTTTTATTTGAGCTTGTTGAATTTCCTGTGAAGCTCAACAGGCACTAGGGGATTAGTTTTGACCGAGATCGAAGACTTCTTCAGCGTTGTCGTCGCTAAGCGGGCGTTCGCTGTCGGGTTCGCGTTCGATGTGGTTTTGCATCATTGAAGACTTAGGCGCGATCCATGCGTATTTATCGTTGCCTTCAAGCACAAACACATCGCGAGGCGTGGCTAAGTTTCCGTAGGTAGCATTTTCGCCAAGCGTTATAACGGCAGCGTAGAGAGAGCCCGCTCCTGGGATGTGGGCCTCTACGGTACGATCGCCGTTTGGATGAGTGACAACGTGGTCAACTTCACCGGTGTAACTGCCACCGAACTGTGGGATATATAAATCGAGATACTCGCCAACTTCTACCGTCATTAATTCTTCACGATCAAGCTCAATGTAAGCTTCATCGGTTACGTCAGCGGGAATATAGCCTTCTGCTTCAAGTACCTTTTTGCCATCTTCTGATGTTGTCCAGACGATGGTGTCTTTCTCTGATTTACCGTTAGTAGTAGTTGTAGCCTGAGCTTTTAGCTCGGCTTCATTTTTGGGTTTGAAGTTATCGACACCGGTCGATAGCACTTTGCCGTTTCGTTGCTTTTCAACAGCGCTTTCTTTACCAACTGATTTTGTATCTGTTTTCGCCGTCGCTACCTCATTTTTGTGAGAAGGAGAAGTGTCGATAAAGGCGAAAATACAGCCAATTGCTAAAATTGCCGTCGAAGCAGCAACAATACGCTTTTTCATTTTGTGTTCCTTTTATTTTTACTTACTGAATTTAGGAAATTGAACGTTAGAATTTAGCGACACACTGCTTCTTCACGCTTACTTTAAATGAGAGGCTCGAAGAACCAATGTGTTTAGTGAAATTGCTTAATGAATTAAGTAAGTCCTTAAAACGTATAATATTTTTACTGTTGTAAAAGTATTAGTTTGCATAAGGGTGTATTAAATTTAGCCCTTTAGTGCAGTGTAAATTTCTTCGTTGAAATGCCAGTTTGCAAGATGTAGACCCAACACCGAGTCAGCTCGTTTTAATTAGATTGGTGAGAACGAATAGGTCACCTAAAAATGGCTTCTGGATGATGAAAAGGGGACATCAAATAACAAAGGAATAATTCCGCTTGGTACGGGAACTAGCGAGGTAACAACAGCGCAAAAACAAGCGGGATAGGAGGCAAAAGATAAAAAAGAGCGAGTAAAATCCTTTACTCGCTCAGTAAGAAGGCCACCTCTTCTGAGGGAAAGTAGCCGTCGGAAAACTGTTGATTTTCTTACGCTAATCGGTTGATTATTGAAGAGAAATCCATCCCTGCATTGCCTTCTTCGCAATGCATTTCAAACCACTTTGCAGCAAGCTCACCCATAGGTACTTGCGCGTTGACGCCCTTCGCGCCCTGCATGGCCAGCCCCAAGTCTTTGAGCATAAGCGCAGAAGCGAAACCGCCAGCAAAATCGTTATCAGCAGGGCTTTGTGGCCCTACACCTTTTACAGGGCAGTAGGTGGTCATTGACCATGTCTGTCCCGAGGCATTTGACGCGATATCGAAGAACACTTGCGCATCTAAGCCAAGTTTTTGCGCCAGCTGGAAGCTTTCACACGTCGCAATCATGGTCGCGCCAAGTAACATGTTGTTACAAATCTTTGCTGCTTGTCCCGCACCATGGCCGCCCGCATGAACAATTTTTTTGCCCATTGCGCTAAGTACGCCATGGGCTTTGTCAAATGCATCAGCGTCGCCACCCACCATAAACGTAAGCGTGCCGCCTGCAGCCGCTGCAACACCACCAGAAACTGGCGCATCCAGCATTTTAAGGCCTTTTTTCTCAGCTAATTCTGACACACTCTTCGCCGTTTCTACGTCGATAGTGGAGCAATCAATAAGCAAGGTGCCTTCGCGGACAGAAGCCAAGATCTGATTTGAATAGATATCTTTTACGTGCTTGCCTGCTGGTAACATAGTGATAACGATGTCGGCCTCAGCAGCAGCTTGCTCTGTACTTTTCGCAATAGTGCAGCCTGCTTCTTTGGCTTTGGCCAGCGCCGCTTCGCTTAAGTCAAAGGCCAATACGTTGTAATCGTTCTTAACCAGGTTATCTGCCATCCCTGAGCCCATATTACCTAGGCCAATAAATGCAACTGTGGTCATAATAGTCTCCTCACTTAGCCCATGGTTGGAATAACAAAGGCGTTGTCGTTCGTATCTGAGCCATCAGGCCAGCGCTGCGTAATGGTCTTAACCTTGGTCCAGAATTTCACCCCTTCCATACCGTGCTGGTTGGTATCACCAAATGCAGAGCGCTTCCAGCCCCCAAAGGTGTGGTAAGCAACTGGCACAGGAATAGGCACGTTAATTCCAACCATGCCTACGTTTACGCGCTGCGCAAATTCGCGCGCCGCATGGCCGTTACGGGTGTACATTGCGACGCCGTTACCGTATTGATGGTCACTTGCTAAGTTAACCGCTTCATTGAAATCTTTAGCGCGCACCATTTGAAGCACTGGACCAAAAATCTCTTCTTGATATGAGCGCATGTCTTTGGTCACGTGGTCAAAGAACGTTGGGCCGATGAAGTAGCCTTGGCTGTCGTCTGGGATCTGACTGGTTCTGCCGTCGTAAACAAGCTCAGCACCTTCTTCTATGCAAAGGTCGATATAGCCTTCAACGCGCTCTTTGTGAGCAGCAGTAACCACAGGGCCATAATGGGCGTTAGGATCTTCACTATGACTTACCATAATGTCTTTAATAGCCGGTATAAGCTTGGCTTTCAGTTTCTCAGCGGTTTCATCGCCCACTGGGACGACAACCGGCAGCGCCATACAGCGTTCACCGGCACTGCCGTATGCAGCACCCACTAAGTCGGTTACCACCTGATCTAGATCTGCATCAGGCATTACGATGCCATGGTTTTTCGCGCCGCCCATGGCTTGAACGCGCTTACCAGCACGAGCGCCACGCTCGTACACGTAATTAGCGATGTCAGAAGAGCCTACAAAGCTCACCGCTTTAATAGTTTGATGATCTAAAATACCATCAACCACTTCTTTGTTACCGTGAACAACGTTAAGCACACCTGCAGGAAGGCCGGCTTCAATCATAAGCTTTGCAAGTTCAACAGGTACTGACGGATCGCGCTCTGATGGCTTTAAAATGAACGCGTTACCGCAGGCAATTGCCACACCGAACATCCACATTGGGATCATAGCCGGGAAGTTAAATGGCGTAATACCTGCCACTACACCAAGTGCTTGGCGCATGGAGTACACATCGATTCCTGGGCCTGCGCCTTCGGTATACTCACCTTTTTGCGCATGAGGGATACCACAGGCAAACTCGATAACTTCAAGGCCGCGCTGAATATCACCTTGCGCATCAACCAACACTTTACCGTGCTCGCTTGATAATAGTGCCGCTAAGCGATCGCGGTTTGCTTCAACCAACTCTTTAAACTTGAACATAACACGAGCGCGTCGTTGAGGATTTGTTGCTGCCCACTCAACCTGTGCAGCTTGGGCTGTTTCAATTGCATAGGCCAAAGTTGAAGTGTTAGCCAAGCTTACTTCAGCCTGTACTTCACCTGTGTTAGGCGCAAATACCGACGCGGTATTCTCGCTGCTATCCTCAAAATCTTTACCTGCAATAAAGTGAACAATCTTTCTCATGACATAGCTCCAATAATTTTTAACAATATTGAAATCTTGTGTTTGCAAAGGCAATACATATACTTGCAGTATGGTGCTGTAAAAATGCAGGTATTTGAGTGAATTGGGATGACATGCGCTTGTTTCTTGGATTAGCAAGAAATGGTCGTGTAGCTATTGCAGCTAAAGGCTTAAAGGTAGACCCTACAACGTTAATTCGTCGTGTAAAAAAACTGGAAGATTCATTAAATTGCAAGTTGTTCGAGCTAACTAAAAAGGGATATGTGCTCACTACCCATGGTAGTGAGTTAGTAACTTATATCGAAAAAGCGGAGCACTATTTTTTAGAGGCGCAAAATGAATTAGGTGATGAACGTTCGCATTTAGCGGGCACGATTAGAGTAAGCGTTTCTGAAGGCTTCGGCAGTTGGTTTTTGGCGCCATTACTCCCCGATTTTAAAAAGCAGTATCCGGGGATCAGTATCGAGCTTGTAGCTACCAGCGGCTTTTTAAACCTGAACAAACGAGAAGCCGATATGGCTATCTTGCTTGAAAAGCCCAGTAAAGGCCTGCTGGTTACACAAAAACTGACGGACTATAACCTTTATCTTTATACCCACCTGTCCCTTATCAGCGACAACGAACCACGAACATTACAAGAGCTCACCGCCTTCAATTTAGTAAGTTATGTTCCCGATTTGGTGTATGCGCCTCAATTAAAGTTCATTGAAGAGACTGCTTTGTCACAGTTAAGTGCGCTTCGCAGCACCAGTATTAATGCTCAGTATCAAATGCTTGTAAATGGCGCAGGAGTAGGCATTTTGCCTAAATTTATGGCTGAAACTCAGCCAGGCTTAGTTAGACTCATTGAAAACGAGATTCATATCAAGCGTACATTTTGGTTGGCTACACATAAAGAAACTCATTCACAGGCGCGTTTCCAAGTATTCACAAAGTGGCTTATAGATAACGTTACAAAATATCGTTTAAGGTTCCTCGATTAAAAAGTTAGACGTTTTTCTACTATATTTTGCTAGGTAGATGTGTGAAAAAATCAGGGGAGAAGCGAAAAAAGCTGATTGGATTTACCGTAAGTGATGAGTGTGGTCTAGGCTATATTCATTGCATGACTAAACTAGGTTATAAGACATTGTTGAAAAGCCAACTTAAGCATCACGCTTTGTGAATCTTGCATACAATTATCAAATTATAGTTAAGGCACGATAAATAACTGCCGATACAAATTATATTACTGCCATTCTCTGTCAGGGAAGATCCCATGTTCAATAAACACTTAGTTAAAGAAAACGAAGCACTTAAAGAAGAACTACACATACTCAAGCAAGTGCGAGACGGGTTACGTGAAGATATGATTTTTCTTCGCCTAAACGAGCGTGGTGAAATAGACGCGGTCAACGGGATGTTCGAGGAGGAACTAGGGTACTCTCTGTCTCAAGTGAAAGGTAAACGCTTCTTTGAATTTGTTCCTGAAATTGCACGTAACACTCCTCATTTTAAAAAGTTAAAAGATGCTCTTGAACAGCGCGTTCACTACTGGGGGGCAATAGAGTTTGTGCGTGAAAACGGAGATGAGGCGTGGCTGCGTGGTGTAGTAGAGCCTATTTTCGATATTAATGGTAAGATACACAAATTCTCGGTAAACCTTAATGACCTTACGCGCACCATCGCTAAGTCGAAAGAACACGAAGATTTAGTCGCTGCTTTACACAAATCTAATGCAGCGATTGAGTTCGATCTTAATGGTGTAATTCAGGACGCTAATGAAGCCTTTTTGAAAACCGTTAAATACAGTTTGAACGACATAAAGGGTAAGCACCATAGAATATTCTGCGATACTGAATACGCTAATTCCATGGAATATAAAAATTTTTGGGACCGCCTAGCCCGTGGCGAATTCGTTGCAGGGCGCTTTGAACGTTTTGACGCGCATGGCAACAGCTTTTGGTTAGAGGCGACTTATAACCCTATTTGTGACTCTCACGGTCGCATGTATAAAGTGGTTAAACTAGCTACTGATATTACTGAGCAAGTAGCGCGCGAAAATGCGGTTTCCAGTGCAGCTGACATCGCCTACCACTCTTCTAACAACACCGATCAAATTGCGTCACGAGGTACAGAAGTCATTCGTGAATTACTTTCTGAAATGTCTTCACTATCGCAGCAAATGGACCGAGCAAAAGAAGGGATTAACGCCTTAGACGCTCAGTCTCAACAAATTGCCACAATAATAGGCAGCATTAGCGCCATTGCTGAACAGACCAACTTGCTTGCTTTAAACGCAGCTATTGAGGCGGCACGTGCCGGTGATCAAGGGCGCGGTTTCGCCGTTGTTGCTGACGAAGTGCGTCAGCTAGCATCGCGTACTACAGAAGCGACGGAAGAAATTATCAATGTGGTTAAGCACAATCAGACACTAGCGACGGACGCGGTAGACCTTGTTAACGAAGGCGATGAAAAAGCGCAATCTGGGCTTAATTACGCGAAAGAGGCGGGTGAAGTCATTGAGCAAATTCAAGGCGGGGCTAAAGAAGTTGTTGATGCGGTAGGGCAGTTTACCAGTCGCCTAGGAAATTAGTCGTCGTTTTAGTCGCCGTTATAATAGCTAGTGACCTAGAAATACGTATCTTCCGTTAAATACAGAAGCGCTTCTATTCTTTAGAAGAAGATATTTTTTGAAAATTGAATTCATCCTATCTAGGTAGGATGAATTTCTTCATCTAGTCAACGAGTGAAAATGCTTTTCAATTTAGCTTAAAACTCATACAAGCTGGCGCTTTTTATTGCAATTATCTTAGCGGACTTGCAGCATGCTAGACGTGTTTACCCTTTGCCGATCATGCCTATATGGAAAGCCCTATGACCAGAATGCATCCAAATGCTGTTTGTGTTACTGCACTAACTGCTGCATCGTTTTTTAGCAGTTTAACCCTCGCTAATACGCCACAAGCCATATCTCCATCAGTGGGTGTCGAAACAGTAAATCGCACTACATCATCAGACAATACAACCCCGCTTGTCCCTATGGCTACCTTTCCGATAGATAACAAGCCCTTGCCTCGGTTTAGCGTTGATGCAAGCTGGCCATCGTTGCCAGAAACCTGGATGCTGGGGCAGGTGTCTGGCCTTTCTATCGATAAATATGATCATGTTTGGATATTGCAGCGTCCCAATTCTCTTGGCAAAACTGATACAGGTCTTGCTGCAACACCCTCCACCGCGGTGTGTTGTGAACCTGCCCCCCATGTTATCCGTTTTACGCCTAATGGCGAGGTAGACAAAGCTTGGGGCGGCGAAAGCAATGCGCCTACAATAGACGGCGTAAACCAATGGCCGGTAAACGTACACGGTCTATTTGTTGATGAAAATGACACGGTTTGGTTAGCTGGGAATGGCAAAGACGACCATGTGTCTGTAGGTTTTACTTTTGATGGCGAGTTTGTAAAAGGCATAGGTAGGCGTGGGCAGACCAACGGCAATATGGACCTTGTCACATTGGGCAATCCCGCAGATATGTTTATGGACAGTGATCACAACGAGTTAGTGATTGCAGATGGCTATATTAATGCGCGCATTGCAAGTTTTGATGTTGAGAAAGAGAGGGCGACTCATGTGCTTGGTGCTTATGGAGAAAAGCCATTAGGGCCCACTCGCGAAGGAGACTTTGATCAGTCCCAAGCCACCCAGCCGCAAAAGCAGGGGATAGATCCGGAAAACCCATTATTTGGGAATATCGTGCATTGTATAAATCAAGACCGCGACGGATTTATCTATGTATGTGACCGTCGAAACAACCGCCTTCAAATATTTAAACGGGAAAAAAGCGGTGATATCCGCTTTGTTAAAAACTTTGCCGTACGACCAGAAACTGGGGGGCTAGGTACAGCAACTGATGTAGCATTTTCACCCGATGGAAAATACTTGTACGTTGCCGACATGATGAACGGGCGTATTTGGATTTACGATAGAAAATCTCATGAAAAGCTAGGCTCGATAGGTAAAAACGGTCGCTACCCAGGCCAGTTTATTTGGCTACACAGTATTGATACCGATAGCGAAGGAAACTTGTACACTACCGAAGTTAATACCGGTAGACGAGTTCAAAAGCTGGCATTTCAGGGCGTTAAATAACGCCCTGAAATGTATTGATAGTTAGATACCTTTTATTTCGGTGGTGCGCACGATGCCCGTTTGGTTAGCGTACAGTTCACTCGTACTCTTTTACTTTCCGTTTCCAGTGATTTAAGGCTGTTTAGTAATAGCTTAGCGGCTTCTTGTCCTACTTGGTAAGGCTCTTGTTTCACTACCGATACGGGCACACTAAAAAACTTTGCCATGGGTATTTCATCGAAGCCGATAAGTGATACATCTTCTGGTATAGATACCCGATGCTGATTAAATTCTGTCAAAAGCTCAGTGGTGATTGCTAAGTGCTGAGAGAAAAAAGCAGTAGGGGCATTTTCTTTTTCTAATAGTGAAACCGGAGACGTTTCAAAGCCTCTATTCCTGTCCCAATACAAAATTAAGTCGTTGTTAAATTCGATATTATTTGCTTCGAGCGCGGCTTTATAGCCATCAAATCGGGCCTTCCTGGATAAAACGTTGGTATAAGTTTGCGTAACAAAACTTACCTGTTTGTGTCCAAGAGATAAAAGGTATTGCGTTGCGTCATAGGCCGCTTGCCAGTAATCAGAAGTAACTAAGCGCTTTTCGCTTCCGTCGTGCTCTAGTTGAAAGTGAACAATGGGAAGCCCTTTTTTATCGTAGTTCTTTATCAGTAAT
The DNA here is from genome assembly GCF_054890645.1 of Alteromonas sp. HB246098. NCBI lineage: Bacteria > Pseudomonadati > Pseudomonadota > Gammaproteobacteria > Alteromonadales > Alteromonadaceae > Alteromonas > Alteromonas sp. HB246098. Next base: position 62,153 of record NZ_JBTZUG010000005.1, read on the forward strand.
TCATTTTTGCCTGAGGACGCAATGATAATTCCATCTACACGTATATCATTGAGACTTTCTAGCGCTCGCTTTTCTTCTTCTGGATCAAAGTCAGTGTTATAGACAATGGCGTTATATCCGAACTTTTTGCAGTAATCGTCAATACCTCTTATCGTTTTACTGGTATCAAAACCCGTAATATCGCGCACCACTACACCAACCATTTTAGTTTGTTTGCCTTTCAAATTCCGCGCTGTGGGATTTGGTGTGTAGTTAAGTTCTTCAACGGCCGCCTTTACGCGCTGCTGAGTCTCTTTCGACATGTAGTCGAATCTTCCATTTAAATATTGAGACACAGTGCTGTTTGAGACTTTTGCTCGTTGAGCAACGTCTTTAAGTCTTGCTTTGTGCATGAAAAAATCAAAAACCAAATGTTAATGCAATGTTGACATTGTGCCTGCATATGCTAATTTCGTCCACTAAAACGTTTTACTAAAACGTTTTATCTCTGTTTTGTGAGAGTGATTAATTTTTCTCACGTCGTAAGGTTGAAGCTATCGGTAGGCCCGAAAATTCGTTATTCGGTTAAGAAACGCATTAGTTCGTAAGCATTTGTTCATTAGGAGAGCAGGGTGAATATAAAACAGGTAAAGGTGTTCGTGAGTAGCCCTGGGCGTAATTTCGTCACAGTAAAAATTATAACCGAGAGCGGTATTTATGGCGTAGGTGACGCTACATTAAACGGCAGGGAAATGGCTGTCGCCGCTATGCTAGAAGAGCATATCGCGCCCTGTCTTATAGGGCGCAATGCCCACGATATTGAAGATATTTGGCAGTATCTTTATAAGGGTGTGTATTGGCGTAGAGGCCCCGTTAATATGGCGGCGATTGCGGCTATCGATATGGCGCTGTGGGATATTAAAGGCAAGGTTGCCAATTTGCCTGTTTATCAGTTACTAGGCGGGAAAAGTCGCAAAGGCGTGAACTTATATGCCCATGCGAGTGGTGAAGATGTAGATAGCACGCTTGAAAAAGCCCAAGAACTCGTAAAAAAAGGCTTCAAGGCAATTAGACTGCAATCTGCTATTCCTGGCTTAAGCGTTACTTATGGGGTATTAGGCGATAAGAAAGACTACTTTGAACTTCAGGGGAGTAGACCCCTTCCACCTGAAGAAACCTGGTCCACCGCGAAATACTTCGATATGGTCGAAAACCTCTTTGCGAAGGGGCGAGAGTTGCTCGGCAATGACATCCACTTGCTACATGACGTGCATAGTCGCTTAACGCCTATCGAGTCGGCACGACTTGGTAAACTATTGGAACCTTATAACCTTCTTTTCTTAGAAGATGCATCCATCGCAGAAAATCAGAATAGCTATGACGTTATTCGACAGCACACCACCACTCCACTAGCCATAGGCGAGACCTACAATACGCTGTGGGATTGCAAAAACCTTATTGAAGAACAGCGTGTTGACTATATTCGCGCCGCCGCCACCCATGCTGGGGGCATTACTGGTATGCGTCGTATTGGGGATTTTGCCAATGTTCACAATGTTAAGACGGCGCCTCATGGTGCGCCCGATTTATCTCCAATCTGTTTTGCAGCCCATATGCACCTAAATTTACATGCCCCAAACTTCGGTATTCAGGAGTTTGTCGGGTTTGACAATGCTGGGCTTAACACGCTTTTTTCTCATGATTTTACTGTTGAGAATGGCATGGCGTTTATTCCCGACAAGCCGGGGCTAGGCGTAGATTTTAACGAAGAAGCTGCATCCAAATATCCATATAAACGCTCCTACTTGCCGGTTAGCAGACTAGAAGATGGCACAGTGTGGAACTGGTAACTATAGACATTGAGCGAGAGAGAAACGAACGATGAATAAGCCACTAACAGTATTAATTCAAGGTACAGGGTTTGCCGGTCAAGGTCACGCTGAAGCTTTTAGGTATGCGGGGGCAGAAGTTGTAGGCATAGTTGGAAGGACGGAATCTGTGGTAAAAGAAGTTGCTGAAAATTTGTCAATTCCTTACACCAGCACCGATTGGGACCATGCTCTAGAAACGTGCAAGCCAGACATAGTGTCAATAGCAACGCCTGGCGGCGCGCACGAAAGTGCAATTATCAGCGCTATCGAAAAGGGGTGTCACGTGTTCAGTGACAAACCGCTATCTACAACGGGGGAGTCGGCTTCACGCCTCTATCAATTGGCAGAACAAAAAGGGGTAAAAACGGCTTTTGCCGCCAGCTTCAGATACATGCCGGATGTCCTTTTTGCTAAACGCTTAGTGGCTGAAGGTAAAATCGGCGAACCTTTAGAAGCCGAATGTATTTCTCATTTCAACTTAGAGCGTAATATTCCCTTTGGCTGGTCTCACCGCAAGGAAGATGGGGGCGGTCGCCTGAATAACAATTTTACCCATAAGTTATCGATTGTTACCTCTATTTTAGGCGAAGAAATCTTATCTATTATGGGCGAAGTGCGAGACGACCTGGGTAAAGCGCCTATCGTTAAAGGTGTTCACAACTTCAAAAAACGAAGAGATTTTATCCCCGAAGATATTAACGACCCTTCACTTGAATGGGGCGAATCTAATGTTGAATGGAGCTATACCGTACTGGCCCGGATAAAAAGTGAGATTACACAAAAGCCTGTCTCTGTGCTTTTTAAACACGGAGGGCTACACCCCAGATTTAATGAAGATCACGTGGTGATCTATGGCAGTAAAGGCGCTATTTACATTAAGGGGCACTACGCCAGCGGACCGCTATACCTTTACGACCAAACCACACAGCAATGGAACGAACAGCCACTGCCAAACGACATTGCTGAAAATAATCCCGAAGGTGAAGGAGATACCGAGCGTAATTGGCGATACCTTATCCGCGAGCTTGTTGCCGACATTGAAGGCACACGAAACGTTACTTATCAGACCTTTAAAGAGGGTGCCCAATACCAGCGCCTCATTGATTTGATTAGACAGAACGACAACTGGGTTGACGTGAAACACTTGGCCTAGGAGGCTGACATGGTCTATGAGTACATTGTCATTGCTGGTTATTTTGCACTGATTCTGGGTATTGGCTTTGCGTTTAAATCGTTAGCGAAAAACTCAACCAGTGACTATTTTCGCGGTGGTGGCCGCATGCTTTGGTGGATGGTTGGCTCAACCGCATTTATGGCGCAATTCTCTGCCTGGACATTTACCGGGGCTGCAGGTAAAGCTTTTTCAGATGGGTTTTCTATAAGTCTGGTGTTTTTTGCCAATACTTTTGCCTATTTTTGCGGGTGGCTATATTTCTCTGCGCGGTTCAGACAAATGCGTGTAGACACACCTACAGAAGGGATAAAGCGTCGCTTTGGTACGCAAAACGAACTGTTTTTCTCGTGGGCACTTATTGTCTTTAGCATGATCAATGCGGGAGTATGGCTAAATGCACTGGGGGTATTTTCCAGCGCAGTCTTCAATGCTGATATTAGTCTTACCATTATTGCTACAGGTCTCACTGTTCTTTTTGTGTCTGTACTTTCTGGCGCGTGGGGCGTGGTTGCCTCTGATTTTGTACAAACGTTGATTGTGGCGGTTATTTCGGTGGCATGTGCCATTGTTGCCCTAGTAAAAGTGGGCGGTCCAATTGCCCTTGTTAATGACTTCCCAGTGGATTTTGTCATGGGCCCCGACATGAATTACGGCGTAATTCTTATAGGCTCTTTCGTTTTCTTTCTAGCCAAACAACTTATCACTATTATGAACCTTAACGACTCTTTTCGCTTTCTGAATGCGAAAGATACGGTTAACGCGCGTAAAGCTGCGCTTCTCGCAATGGTACTTATGGGGATAGGTAGTATTGTTTGGTTTATACCACCTTGGGCAGCCGCCATTTTATACCCTGATGCAGCAACCTCTTATGCAGAGTTAGGCAACAAAGCTGCCGATGCTGTGTATCTTGTATTTACCCGTAATGCTATGCCCATTGGAACGGTAGGTTTGTTACTTGCTGGGCTTTTTGCCGCTTCTATGTCATCAATGGATTCCGCGCTAAATAAAAATGCGGGTATTTTTGTTCGAAGTGTCTACCAGCCTTTATTGAAAAAGCGCAATTCCTCGGTAAGTGACCAGCACTTACTTAAAGTCAGCCGCACGGTCAGTTTTATAAGCGGTATATTGGTTATTTTAGTTGCGCTTTTCTTTAAGTCCTTAAAAGAACTGAGCTTGTTTGAGTTAATGATGAACGTTTCTACTATGGTACAAGTACCACTGCTCATACCGCTCATTCTCGGGCTTTTTATTAGAAAAACACCACAATGGGCACCGTGGGCGACAGTGGGGTTAGGGCTGTGCGTATCGTGGTTTATGACTCACGTTTTTACAGCAGATGTTTTGGCGCAAATAATAGGTCTTAAGACCGCTTTTACGCGAAGAGAGTCAATCGATGTTGGCCTTATGATGATGATTGCCGCGCACCTGATTATCACTGCTGGTTTCTTTTGCGTAACGTCGCTTTTCTACAAGGCAGAATATGATACTAACCGTGAAGAAACTAATCATTTCTTTGAAGACTTGGAAACTCCGGTTATCTCTGATGTTGAACAAGATGAGTATGACAGCAAGCAGCGTCATAAGTTAGGTGTCATGGTGATGTTGATGAGTATTGGGATGCTTGCAATGATGATGATCCCAAACCCACTATGGGGAAGGCTCATGTTTTTGCTGTGTGCGGGCATTATGCTGCTAATCGGATATTTGTTGAAAGCAAGTGCAACGTCCCGTATGGCGACGATCCCTTTAGAGCAATGAAAGGGACAGGAATGATAAGGAAGAGCTATGTTTAAATACTTAAATAGGGCGCTGAGTAAAAAGGGTGACGGGCTACCGTTGGCATCGGGCTGCAGCAGGGTAAGGTTTTTAGCCGCATTTATTGCTATTTCAATAAGTGGGCTTAACGCTTGTGCAGTGCTGCCATCTTCATCTTCTGTAATGTTAACAGAAGGGTTTGATCAAACTGCAGGTGATAATGTTCCTGCCTATATCATTACCACTACGCATGCTACCTACTACCTAGAAAGGGAAGGAGGAGGGCTATCCAGTATGCTAGACAAAGATGGCATTGACTGGATTGGTTTCAACAACATTAAAGGTTCTGGCTGGAAAGGAGAATACCGTGGGTTTCCGAATGCCGTTCACAAACAAGATGGTAGTTATTTCCACGCGATGAACGCGTCTACAGCGCCTTCAAAGGGGGAAGTTACCGTAAATAAACCTGAGCACGTACAAATTCACTTTATCTCGTCAAACGGAAAGTGGAAAGCCCAGTGGGACTTTTATCCCGACCGTTGCGATTTCACTATGCTAAACGTGAGTGAGGGCTATCATTACTGGGTTCAATATGAGGGAGTGCCCGGCGGAGAAATGGATAGTAGTGACTTTTGGTACAGCAGTAATAGCGATACTCGTCAGTCTATAAAAACACCTTTCGACGGCGATTTACCCTCGCCTGAGTGGATTGCATTCGGTGATGAAAAGCTCGAACGGGTGATTTATCTATACAGTCACAAAGACGATGATTCGCCCGACACCTATGTAAGTCGCCCCTATATGACCGTTTTTGGGTTTGGGCGCAAAGGCAAAGAGAAATACCTTAATGCGCCCCAGAAATTTACTATCGGTTTTCTAGAAAGTAATGACTACGCGGACATTAGTCATGCAATGCGTTTAAAAATGGCACCTTAAAGCGCTCAAAAGCTTCAATGTGAGGCAAGTGGCCTAACCCTTCCAATTCAACAACATGGATGTTTGAATTGCGTGATTTTACTTCCTTGCCTAATTTGTCGTACCGTCCTAATTCTCTACTTACCTTGTCGTGTTTGTTTGCACGTCCGGGCGCTGTGCGATCACGGGTACCTAATATTAGTGTGGTTGGCAGGGCTAAATCATCAAACTCTTCAATAACCGGCTGCGTAAATATCATATCGTAGGTCAGCGCATTAACCCGTGCTAGTGTTTCCCAGTCTGGGCCGTTTATCCACCCTTGTAAAAACTCGGCATGCTCGGCATATGTGTTGTTCCACGCACCGTCGTAATAGTTTTTTGTTTGATAATTAACGATCATTTCTGGCGTTTTCTTAAGCTCACTTTGGTATACCGTTTCAATGTCGGTGTAACTTTCATACAGCAAGTAGTTTTCTAAACCTATGGGGTTTATCAAAATAAGGCTTTCGCTTGTGTCTGGGGAAAGCAATGCAAATCGCGTAGCTAACATGCCGCCCATGGAGTGCCCTACAATAATACTTTTCTCGATGTTTAAAGACTGCATTAATCGTCGCGTATTGTTCGCGAGCGTGGCAAAACTGTATTGATATTGGGTGGGTTTAGACGATTTTCCAAAGCCTATTTGGTCGGGAATAAGAACGCCGTAGCCCTGATTTTGCAGAAGACGCGCCGTACTTTCCCAGTAAGCTCCGTTAAAATTTTTCCCATGAAAAAGCGTTACCACAGGCTTTTCCTCTTTGGGAGGCAAAAACATATAGGCCATTTCTAGGTCGTTTCCCTGTGATGAGAAACTAAACATTTTTACTTCGAACGGATACTCCACCGTGCTCAAGCGCTTATCAAATTCGAGGCGAGTTAGCGAATTGGCGTCGGTTCCCTGTGCAAGAGAGACCTGTGAAACGAATAACAATGTCAGCATGCCATGAATTAGCAATACCTTTGCATTTTTAAGCATAAATCACCTTATGAATAGGGCAACGTAAGTGTAAGTCCAGTATGGCACACCTGCATTTATCTCCCTATTCGACACTGTATAGATACGACAACAGTACAAATTTCATCGATGTTTCTCACTTTTACGGCATAAGTTGCAATTGCCCTTGCTTTGGTTATTTGTAATTCAAGTTGCTTTTTAACCAGTTTTTATTATCAATTTTGTCGTTTTTGATAGTTGTCATTGCTAAGTAAATGTAAATTGTTATTTCATCTTATTTTTAATTTATTAAATTTACATTTAAGTTAAAAATAAAAAAGTTATTTAAAACATTAATTTATATGGTTTTTGGAGGTTATTGATAAAAACTTGTTAATTTTTTGGTTGACGTGAATAACAAACGGTGGTCATATTCTCACATGTTGAGCATTTAATCTTTGTTTGGGCATTTGGGTTTTAGTGATGTTTTTCCCAAATGTCTTCAAGATTCAAATGCTCTTCAAAAATTACACTCCACACAATTACGAAAGAATAAAAGAGGGTTCATAATGGGACTTGACACAACGAAACACGTGATGCAATCAACTAAGTGCGCTAAACGAGCATCTTTAAGTCTGATCGCCGCCGCTGTAATGGCTGCCACTGTGCCAACGTTAGGTATGGCGCAAGAACTTAGCCAAGAAAAGCCAATGTACGTACCACCCAGTGAACCCAATGAATTTCTTGATGGTCGAGTGCAAGTTAACTTCTTAGCTATGCAGAATTATCAAGCTATCCAAGCCAAAGACGGAGCGTTTCGTCCAGAAGATGAAACTCAGTCAGATGGCTTCGGTCGTCTTCGCGTGAACTTAATGTTTAAGTTCAAAATTACCGAAAACATAACTGCCGATATTGATATCGCTGAAGAGCCTAATGACTTCGGTAATAATGGCGACAGAGACTTCTCATTCCACCAAGATTTTGCCGGTGTCGAGTTTGATATGTTTGGACTGACTGGCTATGAAAAAGAGAACGCTAGCCTTATTTTGCGTGTGGGCAACATAGGTGCCTCTCCTTTCCAATTTAAAGGTTTCCAAGACGGTGCAGACAACCAAGGTAACGCACTTATCGGTAACGGCATTAACGACTACGCCACTGCCGAAAACGGTATTCAGCTGAGCTACACCGAAACCTTCGATAGCGGCATTCTTCGCTCATACAATGTGGCGGGTCACATGACTACGTCAAGCTTTGGTGAAGCTTTTCAGGAAGATCGCGGCTACAACTACCGTTTGCAAGGTACCTTGGAATTTGAAGGTGGCTTTAAAGCCGGACTTAACTTCTTCAATGCTAATCAAGGCGAGCAACTTGTATTCGAAAACGGTCTTGCCAGCTTAGATGGCGTTACCACTACCAACTATCGTTTTGGTGACGGTGAAAACTATAACTTTTCTGCGTCTGCCTCTAGTGAACGTGATACTCACGTAGGTGCACTACCAGGGCTTAATCAATCAATTATGCAGCTTAACTTGGCGTATCAGCCAAGTGACCAAACCAGCGTTATTTTAATGCTAGGTAAAGCAACTGATGATTATACCTTTGCAGACGTAGAAGGTAATGCTGTTGCAGGTATCACTTACTTCGGTAATGAAGGCGTGTTAGACCCAACAGGTACTACGTTCGATTCTAACCAGGTCATTGAGGCTGATTCGTCAGTTGAATACTGGGTAGTAGAAGCGCAGCAGTACATTATTCCAGAGAAGCTCTATGTTGCTGCACGTTATGCAGAATCTGAAAATACGTCAGACCTTATTGAGCAATCAGATAATGAAGTTACTCGTCTACAGGTATCAGCGGGTTATTGGATCAACGACCGTACCCTTTGGAAAGTGGAATACGTAGACCAAGACGAAGGCGTTAACTCTGGCGGTCAGATTGGCGCAGGTTTCGACGGTCTAACGTCTGAAATTTCAGTTAAGTTTTAATCGCTAACTAAGTTTTAACACAAAAGGTTAGGCACGGAATTGCTTCGCTGCCTAACCACCTAACTTACTTTAATACCTCTGATTTTTTTCATCCCCGCGTTAACCAAATTTGGGCGGGGAGGGGAAAGTCATATCTGATAAGAGTACAAAGGGGAGAGACCCGATGTTAAAAAAACTATCTTTAATTGTAGCCAGCGCACTAACCATTAACGTGGCGGCGCAAGCAGAAACTATCACTATCGCTACCGTTAACAATGGCGACATGATCACCATGAAGTCGCTTAGCAGCGAGTTTGAAAAGCAGCACCCTGATATCGACCTTAAATGGGTAACGTTAGAAGAAAACATCCTTCGTCAGCGCGTTACTACCGACGTTGCTACTAGCGGTGGGCAGTACGATGTAATGACAATTGGCACGTATGAAGTACCAATTTGGGGCAAGCAAGGCTGGCTTACCGAACTTAACGGGCTAGGTGACGATTACGATATTGACGACTTATTACCTGCCATTCGCAGTGGCCTTTCCGTAAACGACAAGCTTTATGCTGCACCGTTTTATGGTGAAAGTTCAATGGTGATGTACCGCACTGACCTAATGGAAAAAGCGGGCTTAGAAATGCCGAAAGCACCTACATGGAGCTTTATCAAAGAAGCTGCTGCAGCAATGACCGATAAAGACGCCGGGGTATACGGCATTTGCCTTCGCGGTAAAGCTGGGTGGGGCGAAAACATTGCGCTATTAACGTCAATGTCTAACTCTTTTGGTGCTCGCTGGTTCGACGAAAATTGGAAACCGCAGTTCGATTCTAAAGCGTGGAAAGACACCTTAGAGTACTACGTAGATGTAATGGAAAAATACGGCCCTCCAGGCGCTTCAGCCAATGGTTTTAACGAAAACTTGGCTCTGTTCCAAACCGGTAAATGCGGCATGTGGATTGACGCTACCGTAGCGGGTGGCTTTGTTACTAATGAAAAAGACTCTGAAGTTGCCGATAAAGTAGGCTTCGCGCTTGCTCCTGATAACGGTTTAGGTAAACGCGGTAATTGGCTATGGGCTTGGACTTTAGCTATTCCATCAAGCAGTAAGAAAACCGATGCGGCGATGAAGTTCATCAGCTGGGCAACATCAAAGGGCTATTCAAACTTAGTTGCAGATAAAAAAGGTTGGGCGAATGTCCCTCCGGGCACACGTACCTCATTGTATGAGAACGACGCTTATTTAGAAGCCGCGCCGTTTGCACAAATTACCCTAGATTCGATTAATTCTGCAGACCCGAAAAACCCAACAGTAGAGCCTGTGCCCTACGTAGGTATTCAGTTTGTGGCAATTCCTGAGTTCCAAGGTATTGGTACCGCAGTAGGTCAGCAGTTTAGCGCCGCGTTAACCGGACGTATGACGGTAGACCAAGCACTGCAAAGCTCACAGCGTTTAGTTGAACGCGCTATGCGCAAAGCGCGCTACCCAAAATAAACAGCGTTAACCACAGGGAAAGTGCTTTATTGCACTTTCCCATTTAATAATTATAAGAGGGCTAGTCATGGCGACCACACAATCTCGTACTTTAGCCAAAATCATGCTTTTTCCGTCGGTCTCTTTGCTTTTAGCATGGATGATCGTGCCTTTATGCATGACCCTTTATTTCTCGGTATTAGACTATAACTTGCTTATGCCGGGCGATAACGAATTCATCGGCTTTCTCAACTACGAGTTCTTTTTAACTGACCCCGCATTCATCGAGTCATTCTTTAACACCCTGTTGCTTGTTGGTGGTGTATTGTTTATCACCATTTGCGGCGGAGTTGGCTTAGCGGTTCTATTAGACCAGGCTATATGGGGACGAAACTACGTACGCATTATGGTACTTGCGCCATTTTTCGTTATGCCTACGGTATCGGCGCTGGTATGGAAAAACATGTTTATGAACCCAGTGAATGGTCTGTTTGCCCACCTTGCTGAGTTTATTGGCGTAACGCCTATCGACTTTTTTGCTGAACTGCCTTTACTGTCAATCATCATCATTGTGTCGTGGCAGTGGCTACCGTTTGCAGCACTGATTTTGCTCACAGCTATTCAATCGCTTGACCGTGAGCAGCTAGAAGCGGCAGACCTTGATGGTGCAGGTCCATGGAGCAAGTTCGTATATATTGTGTTGCCTCACCTTTCTCGTGCGGTCACGGCAGTAATCCTAATTGAAACGATTTTCTTACTATCGATTTTCGCTGAAATTCTTGTGACAACCAGCGGCGGCCCTGGATATTCATCGACCAACATTACTTACCTTATTTATACCCAATCGCTTTTGCAGTTTGATGTGGGCGGTGGTTCGGCAGGCGGTATTGTGGCAGTGGTTATTGCCAACATAGTCGCTATTTTCCTAATGCGCCTTATTGGCAAGAACTTAGAGGGATAAGTAATGGCGATTAAAGATACAAATAAATCAAAACTTATCTACACCCTTGCGGCGTGGACAGTAAGCGGGATGATTTTCTTCCCCATTCTTTGGACGATTATTACAAGCTTTAAAACAGAGTCAGAGGCCATTTCCGCTTCACCGAGTTTGTTTATGTTCGATTGGACTCTGGAGAACTATGCTGAAGTGCTTTCTCGGTCTCCTTATTTCGACCATTTCATGAACTCAGTTGTGATTTCGCTTGGGGCTAGTCTTCTTGGGTTGCTTATTGCTATTCCAGCAGCTTGGTCCATGGCGTTTGTCCAAACTAAGCGCACAAAGAACCTACTTATGTGGATGCTCTCTACCAAGATGCTTCCACCGGTAGGCGTGTTAATTCCTATTTACCTGCTATTTCGCGATTTTGGATTATTAGATACGCGTATTGGTTTGGTCATTGTAATGACGCTTATCAACCTGCCTATTATGGTGTGGATGCTTTATACCTATTTTAGAGAGATCCCGAATGAAATCTTGGAAGCGGCACGAATGGATGGCGCAGGAATAAAGCAAGAGATCTTCCAGGTGCTGCTGCCGATAGCGCTGCCAGGAATTGCTTCAACATTACTACTAAACGTTATTTTGGCGTGGAATGAGGCATTTTGGACCCTCATTCTTACTGCAGCTAACGCAGCGCCTTTAACCGCATTTATTGCCAGTTACTCAAGCCCAGAGGGCCTATTTTACGCAAAATTATCAGCCGCCTCAGTCATGGCCGTGGTGCCAATTCTTATCCTAGGTTGGTTTAGTCAGAAACAGTTAGTGCGCGGCTTAAGCTTCGGCGCAGTTAAGTAGGAGAACTTCAAAATGGGAAGTATTACCTTAAAGCAAGTTACAAAGAGCTTCGGCGACGTTAACGTGATTAAACCGCTGGATTTAGAAATTCGAGATGGTGAATTCATTGTGTTTGTTGGGCCGTCGGGTTGTGGTAAGTCAACCTTACTTCGGATGATTGCCGGCCTTGAAGACACAACAAGCGGTACTATTGAAATTGATAACCAGGATGCGACAGACATGCCGCCAGCACAGCGGGGGTTGGCTATGGTGTTTCAGTCTTATGCCCTTTACCCTCATATGTCGGTAAGAAACAACATTGCGTTTCCGCTAAAACAAGCGAAAGTAGAGCCTGCAATTATTGAGCAGAAAATTGAAAAAGCGGCGAAAATGCTTAACCTTACCGACTATCTTGACCGTAAACCGGGTCAACTTTCGGGCGGTCAGCGTCAGCGCGTTGCTATCGGACGTGCTATAGTACGCCAGCCTTCAGCATTTTTGTTTGATGAGCCACTGTCGAACCTAGATGCATCACTTCGCGTAAACATGCGCCTTGAAATATCTGAGCTACATAAGAGCTTAGATACCACCATGATTTATGTTACTCACGACCAAGTTGAAGCCATGACGATGGCAGACCGTATTGCAGTATTCAACGGTGGCATTATTGAACAGGTAGGCACGCCTTTGGAGCTTTACCAAAAGCCAGTAAATCAATTTGTAGCAGGCTTTATCGGTTCGCCAAAAATGAACTTTATTAGTGTAGATACCAAAGCAGGTGACCCGACGTGCAGCTTAGGTGTGCGCCCAGAGCACTTTAGAATTACCGAAGAAAAAGGGCTGTGGACTGGCAGAGTTGGCGTGATTGAGCACTTAGGGTCTGAAACCTTTTTGCATGTTCATGTTGATGGTGTCGGTACATTAACAGTGAAAGCCGACGGGGATTGCAAAGTGGCCTACGGCGACATAATTAATTTAACGGCAGCGCAAGAGAAAATCATGCACTTCGACAAAGAAGGCGTAACCATCCCTGAGTTGTCTTGGGGTGAAAAAACGTCGTCTTCGGCAGCTTAATGGCATTGCTGCAGTGCGATACGCAAGGCTTTAATGAGTGCATCCCAAGTACACTATTAGGTTCCCAACGTTAACTAATAGTGTACTTCTTTGCAGTTAAAGCATTAGCGCTTAGCTAAAAGAAACTACAAAAGTAAAACGTTTTAAAAACGCAATTTAGCCAGTAATCGTAGCAAGGTATGAAAGGCATACCTTCTAAAGATGGTTAGACTAAGCAAGGAATTATTATGGAGCAGAAAAAGCCAACAGTAACAAATGCCGATATAGAGTTGGTTATTTTTGACTGTGATGGAGTACTTATTGACAGCGAGATTTTGTGCAAGCGTGTACTGATTTCTATGCTGCATGACCTTGGCGTAAAAATAGATGACGATTACTTTGATAAGCACTTTTTAGGTAAGAGTTACGATTCTGCAAAAGCGCAAATAGTCGAAGATTTTAATATCAGCCTCCCCGAAGCGTTTAGGGATGATTATTTAACAGCGCTTCTAGCGGTGTTCGCTGAAGAGCTTATTCCCACACCTGGCCTAGAGACTATCTTACAGCGCCTTGTAGTAAGAAAATGTATTGCGACCAGTAGTCATCCTGAACGGGTCTCATTTTCTTTAAAAACAACGGCGCTAGAAACGGTTTTTAATGGATATGTGACTACTAGCGCAGAGGTAACACGGGGAAAACCTGCGCCCGATATTTTTCTTCTTGCTGCTGAAAAAATGCGGGTTCCACCTGAAAAGTGTTTAGTGATAGAGGATTCAGATGCAGGCATTGAAGGTGCGTTAAGTGCCGGAATGTCGGTAGTGAAATACACGGGGGCGAGTCATTTAGAAGGGAGAGTATCGAGTGCATTTGAAGGCGTACCGGCGATAGAGCACTGGCGCGAGCTCCCTGGTCTTTATCCAACGTTGTTTACACCATTTAACTAAGCTCAGTACTAATACCTCACAATATTGAAGGTACTTCTTAAGCTTATTTCCACTCTTCCCTTGTCTCCCATTGCTCCACCCAAGTAGGTAGGGTTTTGGAGGGCATAGGGCGTGCTATGCCAAAACCCTGCGCGAGCTCACAACCTAGTGCTAATAAAGATGCTCCATGGGCAACACTTTCCACACCTTCAGCGATAACACTGCGGTTAAATGAATTAGCCAGTGCTATTACACCAGTAACAATCGTTTTATCTTCTAAGTCTACTAACATATCGCGAACGAATGACTGGTCTATTTTAATTACCTCAGCGGGCAGGCGTCTTAAGTAAGTTAAAGACGAATAACCCGTTCCAAAATCATCAATGGCAAAGGTTACACCGAGATTTACACAGTCTTCCATAATCTCAGACACCTTTTTGATATTAGATAGCTTGCTGGTTTCAAGTACTTCTAATTGGATTGCTTTAGGTGGTGTTTCGGGTACTTTTGAAAGCAAATGTTCTAAACGAGTAGGGAAGTTTCTTTGTTGTATCTGCAATGCAGAAATATTCACGCTAATTTTGATGTCTATGCCCAATTGCTTCCATTGGTGATACTGGCGCAACGACTGTTCAATAACCCATTCGCCAACATCAATACTAAGCGGGTGATTTTCGATAAAGGGTAAAAACTCTGCCGGAGAAAGAAGCCCTCGGGTTGAATGCTGCCAGCGAATCAGCGCTTCTGCGCCAACGATTTCCCCTGTGCGCATATTCACTTTAGGTTGGTAGTAAAGTTCAAATTCATTGTTTTTAAGCGCGCTGCCTATATTTTTAACTGTTTCATGGCGAGTTTTAATCGCATCTTCTGACTCGATATCGAAAAGGTGGAAACAGTTTTTACCTTTCTGTTTCGCTAAATACATAGCTTGGTCTGCATGTCTAATTAGCTGCTCGGCATCGGTATCGTCGGTAGGGTAGACGGTTAATCCAATGCTCGCTGAGACTTTAAGTTCATTTTCACCATATTTAACTGGGGTTGAAGCTGCTTTGAGCATGTTCTTTACAGTAGACCTAAAGTCTTGGGCTTGCTTTAAATTGGTAAGTACTGCTACAAACTCATCTCCACCAAAACGGGAAATGGTATCTCCCTGGTTGAGCGTGCTTTTGAAGCGGTGAGCCAGTGTAATAAGTAGCTCGTCTCCCACGCTGTGTCCAAACGTATCGTTTATCTCTTTGAACCCGTCTAAATCAAGTAAAGCAACAGCGGCGTAGCGTTTATCGGTTTGACATTGCCTAAGTGCACTATCCAAACGTTCAGCGAGTAGAGTGCGGTTAGGTAAGTTAGTTAAGATATCGTAGTGAGCCATCTGCTCAAGACGATATTGCTGTTCTTTTGTCTCGGAGATATCGCTAAAAATAGCAATGTAATTTTTAACCGTGCCGTCATCGTCTTTTACAGCACTAACTGTTAGTAATTGAGCATATATTTCGTGGTTTTTTCTCTTGTTCCAAACTTCTCCCGCCCAATAACCGTCATTGATAATTGACTTCCATAGGTTCTCGTAAAATTCCTTAGACTGCTTTCCAGATTTAAACATACTGGGCTTATTGCCTAATACTTCGCTTCGGGAGTAGCCAGTTATCTCTTCAAAGGTTTTGTTTACATCAATAATGTTCGATTCGCTATCGGTAATAAAGATGCCCTCTCTGGCGTGAGAGAAGACGCTGGCTGATAGTTTTAATTTGTCTTCTAAGCGTTTGTTTACGGTAATGTCTTGAACTAATGAAACGACGCTTATTACTTTGCCAGAGAAGTCTAAGATAGGGGTGCTATACCATTCGCAAGTGATTGTTTCGAGCAATCGAGTGAGGTTATCGTTTACTCTACGAACAGTTTTTTTGCCCTCGACTAGTATTTCGAATACGTCATTTATTTCATGCCGTAATTCAATTGGAACCACAAGCTCCGAGGCATGCTTACCTATAGCTTCTTCCTTGCTATAGCCAAAGATCAATTCAGCCGATTTGTTCCAATCAGTGCAGATGAAGTCAGTATCCCAGGTTACGCACCCTAAAGGTGTGTTTTCAATATGACTCGCTAAGATATCTCGACTTTCCTGCAGTGAATTTTGACTATCAATAAGTTGTTTTTCAGCATCCAGGCGCGTTCTAGCCATCTGTGCAAAGCGTAGTTGAAGTTTTCTTAGCTCTATACTGCCCTTTGTCGATGTCTCATCAACTTCTTTACCTTCGGCCAACGCTGTAGTCGACTTCAAAAGCGTTTTTATGGGTATCAAAACGTTTTTTCGTATTAGCCATACTGAAACACCGACGAAAAACAAAACGATTAACGCTAATATAAGGGTGGTTGTCATTAACCTGGTATCAATTGCTTCAAACGTGTGTTTCAGCGGAATACCAATGGTGATGTTGATATGCTGCCCATCATCAAATAGCGGGTGAGTTACATAAACGCGTTGGTAGGGGTCTTCACTCAAAAAAACAGTATTATCTAATGATGTGTTCGTATATTCGCTCTTATTTCCCTTTTCTTTTCCCTCTATTTCTAGCAATGTGCCTAGCAGTTCTTTTCTAACGGGGAATGCTGCTAATATTTTGTTTTCACTATCAGTTATAAATGCAACGGTATTATCGGGTAGGTAAGACTCAGAAAGTATCTCGTTCCACCAGTTGAGCGATATAACAGCTACAACTAAACCGACTAAATTACCTTGATTTGGGTTTATGACGGGGTAGGCGAAATTAATACTGGTTAAATTTGTAGCCCTGTCTATTTGAAATTCGCTGATCGAAAATTTACGGGTGGCGATAGCTTGTTGTATATAAGGTCGGTCGTAAACGTTTACCGAACGTTTTAATTTTCGGGCATTACATAACAATTCACCGTCTGCCCTTGGTACACCTAGATTGACATAATTACTGTTTACTTTGAGCACGTTAGCAAGAAAACGGCTACATTGTTCTGTACTTGGTTGTTGTACTGCGTCGAACTGCGCCAAATTCTTTAGAAAATATCGCGTTTCCTCAATAAGGTTGGCTTGTATTTTAGAGTGTGTTTTTGTTGTGTTTACTGCCTGGCTAACTGCCGCTTTTATCGCTTGCTTTCTTTCCACGTAGGCGTCGTAAGATATGCCAATGAAGCCGGGTATGGCAATCATTGAAATTAGAATAATAACTCTTACCTGTAGTGTCTGAAAAAGTTGTGACATGTAATTCGATTAAATCCATTTAAGCTGAGTAGTTTGGCGAACATCAGTGATTTTAGACATTCACAACTTTCTAAAAAATTATATGTGCGATCAGTTAATAGCAGCTAGAGCCAGTATAGTAAAAATATTATAGAACGGTTATTAAAGATAAAATGATCAGTTTAAGTAAAGGTGATTCAACTTTTATAGGTGCAGGCTTTCTTTAAAAAATATAGCCATTAGCTATCCCTTATTAGCGAGTGCTATTGATAAGTAATACCATTCCAGCATTCCCACGCTTCGTTAGGAAACTTACCAGCATCTTCTGGGTGGGCAATTATCTACGCGGGCAGGTATACACGGGGCTGATCTCAAAGGCGAAAAAACGTAAAAGTAGAAAATCAGGGTTTAAAACAAACAAAGCCTCTTGCGAGGCTTTGTTTCGGGTTACATCAGTGTAATTTTGAAGTACATATTACTTATAAAAGTAAGGGCCAACCCAGCTAAAGCTCTCACCGTTAATCTCAACTTTGTGTTTTGCACTGTTATCATTATTGCTGTTAGCAATAATAAATAGCTGTGTACCGCCTTTGACGTCGGTAATACGCACACCAGTATACGCGTCGCTATCTAAAACCACCTCAAGGTTTTTGATACTGCTTCTTGAGTTAATCGACGATTCACTCACTGGGCTGTATGAACCATGAGGTTCTACGACAGAAACAAACAAAGTGTCTTGAGTGTCATTTCGTCTAAGCGTAATAGCAGCGTCGCGGCGCAGGTTAAAGTCTGGATCGTTTGCGCCAATGCGAGTCAAATACACCTCGTCTTCAGCGTTGGTAACCGTAGTCAGCGTATAATACTTGCCATGCTGAAGCCACTGGAACTTAGTGTTACCTTCACTCGCGTTACCCTTGCCCTCTACGAATAAATGTTGATAGCCATTGTCTTCACCAAATGGTGATAACGTGGTGGGTGACTCGTGAGTAAAGTTCTTATCAATTATCTGTCCCATGTAATAGAAGGGCAGGTCGTATTGATTCTTCTTGTCAGTGTCAACTCGTAGTATGTCTAATACAAATGGCTTTTCGAAGTTTTCGTCTTTGATCACCGCCATGGTGCGGTGCATTAACGTGCCCGGGTAGGCATTTTCTTCTGTTGCGCTAACCACTTTTACGTTGTCATCTTCTGCGTTAAAAGTGAAAAGTTCTGAGTGATGCTGGCTGGCAACGTCGTACTCTCCATCAAAATGCTTTGTGCCATTTATTGATAGGGTATTATGTGCAATGGTTGTCTTAGCCCACGTGGTATTTTCTTTTAGATAGTTACCACCGCCTTTTTGACCGATATTTACAAAGCGAGCTAGGCCATAATCTTGCAGAACTTCCTCGCCTTTTTCGTATAAGGAGAACGATAACTTATCGTAATGACCGTGACTCAGACCCTGCGCGGCATATTTAAACACCAGGGTTAGATCTTCATTGCCATAACGTAAAATGCCTACACCGCCTTGGTCACCGTTCGGGCCATCACTTAAATTTACGGAAGACTTTACAAAGGGAACCGCTTTGCCATCTCGAATATCAATAGCAGCTTCAAGTCCTGACTCTTGTAGTAGTACTTCACCTTGCTTTTCTACCACGCTTAACAAACGAGGATCTTTCTCTCCGTAAAAGTACGCGAGATCCACAGCGGTAACTAAAGAGGCTTTCTTATAAGACATGCCTTTTTGTGCATCGTTAAGCGGGAAAAATTCACCATCGGCATCAGAAAGGTTAAGAAGTGCATTAATGCCTTTCAACAAAACATTATCTTTATGCTGCAGTACCTTTAAGTCTGGGCGATTGTTTTCCATTGCCAGCGCAAGTATTAGAAAAGGATACATTGCATAGCGCTGATAGTAAGGGCCTTCGGTATAGTAGCCATCAGGAGAAAAAGGCTCTTCTAAGTTAGCGAAAAAGCCCTTGCGCTGACCTTCTACTTTAATAGTACCGCCATCGTTGTCTTTACCGCCCACTTCTAAGCCATCGTCTTCAATACCGTAAAGGGCGCGTTGAATAAGCTCTTCATCGTTCATAACCAGACCAATCATGCCTACAGCAGCAATGCCCCAGGTACTGTGGTTATGTACGCGGTTAAAAAATTGTGGGTTTTCTAATGAAATAAAATCGGCAAACGGACGGAAGAGATTGTCCTCTAGTGTTTTGCGTTCATCAGCAGACAAATAGTCGTAAATAGCATCATACGCTTGGCTCATGTAAACCAGCCAGTTGCTGTCGTTTAGGCATTGCCAGAATAATTTACCCCGCGAATATGAGCGCTCTTGCGGGTGAAGGGGTAAGTCTTTGTACATGGCTTCATATTGAAACAACATGTCACGAATATATTTAGCGTACTTTTCATCTTCTAACACTTGATAAAGAACGCCAGCTTTTTGCGCAATAAAGAAGTTTTGTTTATGGCGTTGGTGGGTGTAACCACCTGAGAAATCCTTTGGAATAGGCGTATCGATACCCATTGCAATTTCGGCATCTACTTCTTGCTTAACGGTTGCCAAACTTTTATCAAACAGAGGAACTTCACCCAAGTTTTCTCTCATTCTTTCTACGCCAGGCTCGGTAAGAATAAGGTTAGGATGACCTTTTGCTTCGCTAGCAAAAGACGACAGGCTGATACCAACAGCTAGCATGGTAAGGCTAAATTTCTTGATGTTCATTGTATTTATTTCCTTGTTATCAAATAGCCATTGATGAAAACAGGCAACAACAGTTGTAGGGTAAAAATGTTGTTATTTAAAAATGACAATTTGTAATAAACACAATAACAGAAGTTTAAGAAGAATGGAGCAGACCAATTAAATATTTTGGTAAAATTTGTTTTTTAATTGGTCAGACAGATTTGAGCCGGTCAGCTCGTTAGAATGGAGGCTCTTCTATCGACGCTAACAACTATGAAAAAGACTATTGCGAAATGGAGCTTATGAAATAGTGCTAGTGCCAACGCTTATTCATCACACAAGCTGCAATTTGCTAAGTATTCCAAAAGCCAGGGCGGTAATAGGTAAAGACACCAATGTGCTTACTGCGATTATGCTTGCCGCTAA
Organism: Alteromonas sp. HB246098; assembly: GCF_054890645.1. Lineage (NCBI taxonomy): Bacteria > Pseudomonadati > Pseudomonadota > Gammaproteobacteria > Alteromonadales > Alteromonadaceae > Alteromonas > Alteromonas sp. HB246098. The sequence goes on from NZ_JBTZUG010000005.1 coordinate 82,319, forward strand.
GCGATAATCCCCGCCTAAGTTTCTAACCATTACATAGCTTGCTGCAGCAGTAGGTGAGATAGCTAAGAGGAGAACAATGCCCAGCTCCATTCCTTTAAAGCCAAGTGCATAGGCAAGAACAACCAATACAAAGGGATAGACTACGCATTTACTGGTAGTGCTAAGTACAATATTAAACCAGTCACTGGAAAAAGAGCGGAACTGCAGTGAGGCGCCGGTGCATATAAGGGCAAGTGGCAGGGTAAGCTGTGCGAAGTATTCCCCTGTTTTCACTAAGGTATCTGGAAGTTGCCATTCGAAGTATGAAAAGGGCAGGGCTGCGGCAATTGATAAGATCAACGGGTTTTTCGCCATGCCGGTAACTTGGCCCATTAAGGAGCGCGACGTACCTTGGTAAAAGTTAAGAACAAAAACTGAAAGTACATTAAATAAGATGGTAATACACCCCATGTAGACAGACGCTACAGCAAGACCCTCTTGCCCATAGGTGTTAGCGCAATAGGCTAAGCCGATAATACCCATATTGGCTCGAAAGCCGCCCTGCACAACTACACCTCTGGCTTTATACGGATGTACTGTCAAATGAGAAATAACCATAAGCGCTGCAAATACGATAAGTGTTCCTATCACTCCCACGCTCATAAGGGATAGATTTGCGGCTTTGGAAAAGTCAGCTCTGGCGATTGATAAGAACAGTAGAGCAGGAAGCGCAACGTTAAATACCAGCTTTGACCCAGCCTCTATAAAGCCTTCATTCAGCCACCTAATACGAAAGAAGAGCCACCCCATCAAAAGAAGTATCAATACAGGAATAAGCGTACTGGTAATAAAGCTAAGCATAAAAAGAACTAACGCCTTTGAGTAAATTTGCGTAACAAAACAGTAGATTACTGCTTTTTGAATAGGGAGAAAGAGCCATAGTATGCCAAGTTTATGCTCTTATGCATAAAGTAAATTGGTAATACCTCAAAGAAAAAGTAGCTTTATCTGGTGCTGATTGGCAAACCTGTACGCAATACGTTCTGATAAGCGTGGCGTAAGTTAACACCAGCAATAATTGACCAGTATTTCGTTGAGCCTTGTGTTGTATCTAGCAAAAGCTCACGGGCGAAACAAGGTGGTGCTGTGGAACGAAAGAGCGGCAACATCTACTCCTTAAAGCTTTTCTGTCGATTTTGCTGTAGAGCAAGATTCTCTCAGTACGAGTTCACAGGGAACTAGGGTACGGGTGTTAAAGGCTTTTCCGCTTTTTATCTTGTTCAATAGCATACTCGCTGCTTCACTGCCTATTTCATACGGTTGCTGTCTTACCACGGTTACCGGAACTCTGAAAAATTCTGCCATAGGTATTTCTTCAAAACCTAATAAAGAGACGTCGCCGGGAATATTAATGTTTGCTTGTTCTAGCGCCTTCAACACATCAACGGTAATGGCAATTTGTTGAGTGAAAAAAGCGGTAGGGGCTAATTCGGATTTAAGAAGCTCTACCGGCGATGCGGCTAGTCCTTCAGTTCTGCTCCAATGGAGGATTAACTCTTCTTTAACCGGTAGGGTGTGTTTGTTGTGAGCGTCCACGAAGCCCTGATATTTCTCATGGCGAGACTTTACTGTTTCAAACTGTTGAGTGACAAAGCAAATATTTTTATGGCCTAGTTCGATAAGATACTCGGTAGCCTCGAACGATGATCGTTTGTAATCAGCAACAACAATACCCGTATCGCAATCATCATGCTCAAGCTGAAACTGAACTACAGGAACAGTATTGTTGGAAATATCTTCGATTAGCTTCGCATTGTTACCACAGGACGCAATAATAACGCCATCGACATTAAGCTGGCATAGCGTTGTTAGTGCACTTTTCTCTGTAGCTGGATCGAAGTCAGAGTTATAAATAAACAGATCGTAGCCATGCTTTTTGCAGTAATCGTCCATTCCTCGTATCGCTTGGCTTGTGTAATAACTTGCGATATCGCGAACAATCACGCCCAGTGTTCGGGTTTTATTGGTTTTTAAACTACGCGCAATATTGTTAGGTACATAATTTAATTCCTCGACTGCTTTTTGCAAACGAAGGCGGGTATCTAACGACATGAAATCGAAGCGACCGTTTAAAAATTGAGATGCGGTACTTTTTGAAACGCCTGCTTTTGTCGCAACGTCTACGAGTCTTACTTTGTTTTTATTCATTTTATGTTCTCTAACTGCTTACGTAACAAATAGTTTTCCGCATTACTTAGGCGCTACCGCGTCGCCTAATTGTAAAGAAGAAAATGAAACACTGGTATAGTTACCTGCTTTTTTATCTAGCTCCCAATTTCCCGTGCCGGGGCATGCAGGGTAGCGAAACGTTGGCGCATCCTTTGTGCTGCATTGGTTATACGCCCCAACTTTGAAAAACAACCAATCGTTTTTGTATCCAATAGGGTCGTCGTGCTTATCAACACTTCCTTTAGCATCTACGTTATCTGCCAAGTTTATTTGGTGTTTCACTGTGGGGTGATTTGCAGCTGAAAATGTAAGGTACATGGTATCGCCATAAACATTAATCTCGTAGCTAAACGATTGACCTAAGGCTATGCCTTCGCTGCCAGGGTCAGTGTCATCGTTCCAACCATCTCCCCACACCGGATAAGCAATATCAATGCGCTCTGGATGGCTCTCAGGAAGATTCCTCTCGTAATTCCAGAAAACGGTTCCTGTTTCGTGGTTGGGGTACTTTTTGTAGTAAATTTTTAGAGGCTCATTACCCCAACCAAAGCCAGCATCTTCCGATTTTTCATCATTTAATTTGGCAGCATGTATCTGGCCCACTACCACGGAATAGGCGGGTGGTTTATCGGCATACTTTGCGTTTAACGACACGTGATTAACTTTTAGTGTGGCTTGCATTCGCCCGCCTATAGCAGCAAAGTTTTCACTATTCGGTGTGGAGGTTAACGCGAAGTAATTACGAGGGCTTTCATAACTCGGTACTTGCCCATTTTCGCTGGTATAAATTTGTCTAAGTTCACTACGTGTGTTTGTTGAAGTGGGTGACGTGAAGCCTTTGTTAGGGGCCACAAATACCATATCGTCATTGTTATCTAAGTAGAAGAATGTATCGTGCTGATAATGTTTGAGTGCGTCATTGTTAACTCGATCTGCAGCACCATCACCGTCTTCATCAACGGGAAGCATAATATTCCACCCACTCAAATCGAATTTATCACCGGGTACTCGCTCGGAATCCCCTTTGTCTTCAGATAGTGCGTTGCCATTGCAGCCCACAATAGTGAAAGTAATAAGTATGTTAGCCGCAACCAATGGCGTTCTTATTTTCATAGAATTAACCTAGGGTGTTCGTTATAGATTGGGAGAGAGAAATTAGCGCTGCAGCAGGCTACAGCGCCTAATAAAGGTGGCGCGCTTCTTACCAGCGGCCTCTTACTCCGAATGTGAAACGACGGTCTGCTTCACTGTACTGCCAAATACTGCCCAACTCTGTTACTTGAGTAATGGGTTCTGCAGTTAAGTTCACCGCATTGGCGACTAACGTTATGTTTTCGTTTATATCGTAGCTCGCTGAGAAGTCGAATTGACCTCTAGCTTCACGGTAATTATTGCCCAATGTCGGATCGAAGAAAGGTTCGTCAGGGTTAGTTCTGTTGTAAATACCTGTGGCTAGTGCGCCAACTGGACGAACGCGTTTTTCATCCTGAGAGTCTAGATATTTGTCACGCCAGTTGTAAGCAAGACGAACTTGGAAGCCGGCGTGTTCCCAATAAATTTGCCCATTGAATGTATTGTTAGAAATATCTAACAAAGGGTTACCGTCGGGCTGTTCGCTATCTGCGTAAGTGTAGTTAGTGCTTATGCCAAGCCCAGACCACATGCCAGGTAAAAAGCTGAACTGTTGCTGGTAGGCAAGCTCGATACCTGTAACTTCACCACTACCGCCGTTTACGTCAGTATCTATAACAATACCTGTTAGTCCTGCATCACGCTGAGCTTCAACATAAGCAAGGTCTTGGTCGCCCGTTACGTAGTTCACATCGGCTTGGCTAACACCCGCGGTATCAAGCAAGCATACGTTTACATACTCAGTGACGTTTTGCCCTTCTATCGTGTTCGGGTCTGCTTGACATGAACTGCTAGCAACGGTGAAGGATTCAACATCTTTGTAAAAGATAGCCGCAGACACCATACCGCCGTCACCAAAGTAGTGTTCCGCTGAAAAATCATATTGAGTAACGCGATAGGGGTCTAACTGATAAGAGCCTTGCGTACCTGTTACTAATGAGTTGTCGACATTAAGCGCAGGACTTAACTCGCCAAATTCAGGTCGTCTCATCACTTTTGCGGCCGCAAAGCGAAGAATAGTTTCATCTGTTAGTGAATACGTGGCATTTAAGCTTGGCAGAAAGTCTGAATAATCGTACTCGCCACTTTGATCAAACGTATTTGAAACGAGATCTGTTTTGACATACCTTGCACCCACTACCGCCGTCAGTTTGTCGAAATCTAAATGAAACTGTGTATACAGCGCTTGCGTTTCTTCGTTAATTTGTGCGTAAGAGCCAGTGTTGCGAACCATGTTATCGTCAAGACTGCCGACGAGTTCATAGTTACTCCCCTCAAGCATTTGTTGTACACGGGCATAGGTGCCGTCTATATCATAGGCAAGCGCTGCACCATCGTACACATAGTAATGGGTAAGAGCATTGTTACCCGAAATACCGGATTGATCGAACGAATTACTATGGTTAACTTCTTTAAAGCCGCCAAATGATTCATTAAATTCATCTACCCAAGTTGGTCGAAGTACACCATCATATGTAACACTGGTTTGTAGGTTTTTCAGTTCACTACCATTGGTTCGCAGGTCGTATCTGTCTAGCTCATAATCTCTGTCTGTAGTGCGTACACCGGCCTTTATTTTGGTTAAAAAGCTAAAACTTGGAATGGGCTCAAGGTACTCTACGTCAAAGCGGACGGCGGTTTCCTCGTTTTCTTCGTAGTAGCGTTGGTGTGTGAACTGCCTTATAGCAAGGTTATCTGGGTTTAATAACGCGTCAGGATCTGAAAAAGCGATGCCAGGCACTTGCGAGCCATCACCTGTCATTGTCAGGGTAAACAGGTGCTCTGTAACGGTACCGTCTTCCTCGTATTGCGCTCTAGATATTGGACGTAGGTTAAATTCTGAATTCGTTCGCAAACTTTCAGATTTTGTATAAGCAATTTCACCTGATATTTTAAGCTTATCCGTAACAAACCATTCCCCGCCCAGTGCGTTAGAAGAAGTCTCATTGGTAGTAAAGTCAGCCCAAGTTTTAGGTTGGACAAATACACTACCTGAACCAAAGTCATTGAGTTGTCCTTCCGCATCACCATAAGCGTTATCAAGGATCAGGTCGCTATAGTCCTTACTATCGTTAAGTACAGAATAGGCTTCCTGGCCACCATCAAGCTCGGTGGTGTTAATGTCTAAATAAACAAATGCATCGGTATCTTTAGGCGCCCACTGCAACGAAAGACCGTAAGCGGTTCGCTCTCGCTGCTCCGTTTTTTGCTCTACAGTATTTTGGCTGCGTACAAGGTAATTTCCGCTAGGAGTATTCGCTTGATCACTTGTACCATCGCCATCTAGATCCAGTTCGGTAGGCGTTACAAGGTTGAAAAATTCGTCCCTTCTTAAAGTACGGTCCTGATACGACATAACCACGGAAGCGCCAAAGGTACCGGCATCACCTAAATCCCAATTGGTGCCAGCAGCACCGGAGAATATAGGTGCCCAGTTTTCCGCTTTGTCGGCGTACTCTCCATCGAGAGTGAAAGCCACAAGAGGTTCATTAAGCTCTAGCGGTCTGACCGTAGTCATATTTATGGTTCCACCTAACGCACCCTCAATCATCTCTGGAGTAGGGGACTTCACCACTTCAACGGTTTTCAGAAAACTCGACGGAAAATCATCTAAACTAATACCACCTCGACCGCTGCCTGAAGTTGAACGGCCGTTTAGTTCCACTCTGTTTTGTGAGATGCCTCGTATGGTGACAGACTCGCCCACACCGAATTCTCGGCTAATAGAAACACCGGTGATACGTTGCAGTGCTTCGGCTATGTTGTTGTCTGGTAGTTTTCCGATATCCTCGGCAACAATGGCGTCTACAATGCGAGAGTCGTATCGCTTAAGACGGGCTGACTCGGCAATACTACTGGCAATGCCTCGTACTTCTATAACTTCAACGTCATCGGCTTGTTCAAGCTCTTGATTTTCTTGACCAAGCCCCTGTGATGCAAAGCCCACGCTAGAGGCAGATAGAATGGCAATAGTGAGTTTAGATAATTTATTATTCATTTCGCTTCTCCGAAAGCTGGTCCGCTTTATACCTCACAAACCCCGAATTAAAAATTTCATGTGAAGTTTTCTTTTGTTAACTAAACCGGTTTAGTTTTATGTTAATAAAAAATCCCGCCTGGCAGGATGTTTACATTAAAGTTACACTTTAGTTTAATCTAGTCAACATTATTCTTTCTTTTTCACCGAATAATTTTCTTTCTTACTGGGTATTTAATAGATAAATATTTGATTTTCTAATTTTTATTTTCGTTCTAAAGCATTAAAAGACACTGCTTTAGCCAAAAGTATAACGCTGTTTGCCTCTTAAACTTGTTTTAAGGTTTAATCTAAATCTATGAAATTTAAGCTTATTTTTATTTTTAATATCACTTTTTCGCTTTTTTAAAATGTTATTTTTGTGTTTCTATTTTGTTGACATGGCATATTGCTGTGTTAATTTGAAAAGGTACTAAAACGGTTTATCAATAAAATTATTTGATAAAAATAAGGAGTCAAAGTGAATTCATTGTCTGGAAAAAAAGCCCTAGTCACTGGCGGTGCAAGTGGTATTGGGGGAGCAATCTCTTCTGAACTAGCGGCGCAAGGCGCAACTGTTATTGTTCATTATTACCGTTCTGAAGATGCGGTAAAAGAGCTACAAAAAGAAGTTTTGGAATCGGGTGTGGGAGAAATAATCCCTGTCCAAGCCGATTTAACGAACGAAGATGCTGTGAATGAGTTTGCTAAAACGATCCTCTCTTTAACGTCTTCTTTGGATATTTTAGTGAATAACACCGGAGATCTTGTAGAACGCCATACGCTAGACGATATAGACAATGCGTTCTGGGAAAAGGTCATGGCGGTGAATGTCACCTCAACCATGATGGTTAGTCGTGTACTCCTTCCCCTTTTGAAATCGGCAGACGATGGGGCTTCGATAGTGAATTTGTCTTCTTTAGCGGGAAGAAAGGGAGGCCATGGAGGCTCGCTTGCGTATTCAACGTCAAAAGGAGCGGTGCTCACCTTCACTCGTTCACTAGCTGCTGAACTTGCAGGCGAAGGTATTCGAGTTAATGCGGTTACACCTGGTCTTATATTAGGGACGCGCTTTCATTCAACTCACACCACCGACGAATCAGCGAACAAAACCATTAGCGAAATACCGTTGAAGCGTGCGGGAAATCCCCGAGATGTAGCTCGCGCAGTGGCCTTTTTAGCATCGGAATACAACGGGTTTATAACAGGCGCCACCTTGGACATCAACGGTGGCGTATACATGGCGTAAGCCTGGCGAAGCTTGATGCGTGCCGAATAAATTATAAAAAGAGGTAGTACAATGTTGCCGATTCTCAAAAAGCTAATGGCATTCGGGCCGGCGTTCTTTGCAATAGGTTACACCATAGGAACAGGTAGCGTTACATCTATGATAGTGGCGGGCAGTACTTACGGAATGTCACTATTGTGGGTTTTGTTTTTAAGTTGCCTGTTTTCAGGAGCGCTCATATATGCCTATGGCAATTACGCCATAGTCACTGGCGAAACAGCACTTTTCGCGTTTAAAAAGCATCTTAAGTTCGGACGTACTATCGCCATCTTAATTATAGTCGGCGTGACATTTGGGCAATGGAATTCCCTCATGGGCATTCTTGGTATTTCGTCAAACATCATATTCGAGATGCTGGCGCTTTATTCCCCCGCTCTTAACCAATATAAGTACGAGTTGGTATTAGGCATTGCAGTGTCGGTCATCGGCATTATGTACGCCATTATGCTCATCGGTAGATATTCGCTTTTTGAAAAAATACTGGTGATGTTTGTGTCATGCATGGGAATTTCTTTCGTATTCTCGCTCTTTGTTGTCCGCCCGCTTCCTGCCGAGGTCGTTGCTGGCTTTGTACCTTCAATACCCGATGTACCAGGCGGAAAGATGATGGTGGCTGCGTTTGTGGGCACAACAATGGCCGCTGCCACGTTTTTATCTCGCCCTTTGTTCATTCAGGGCAAAGGCTGGGGCATGGCTAATCAGGGGCAGCAAAAGAAAGATGCAATTGTTGCTGCCATTTTGGTATTTATCATAAGCGCATCGGTTATGGCTGTTGCCCATGGTGCACTGTTTCACGAAGGGAAAAAGATTACGCATGTATTAGACATGGTGAATGCCCTTGAGCCAATAGCAGGCAAAACGGCATTAACCGTATTCTTTTTCGGGACGCTAGCTGCAGGGCTTTCTTCCGTGTTTCCTTGTTTGCTAATAGCCCCTCTTCTTATTGCAGATTATCGCTCTGGTAAGCTAGATACCAAATCAACACAGTTCAAAGTGATAACAGGTATTGCTTGTTTGGTGGCACTCATTATTCCCGTGTTCGGCTTCAACCCCATAAAAGGGCAAATACTTTCTCAAGTATTCAATGTGTTTGTATTGCCATTAGTCACTTTAGGCATCTTAATTTTGGCAAACAAAAAAGCCTTAATGAAAAAAGATGCGCCAGGAAGGTTGCTAAATACACTACTAGTAATGGCTTTTATTTTTGCGGTGATTATTTCAGCTAACGGCGTGGTAGCGCTTTTGGAACAAGTATAAGGCTTTGATATGTTGATTGTAGTTGCGGGTGTGTCGGGTACAGGTAAGTCAACCGTGGGTAAAGCACTCGCCGGGCATTACTCACTTCCGTTTTTCGACGGAGATGATTTTCACTCTAAAGCAAATATAGAAAAAATGCAGCGGGGAAAAGCGCTCAATGACGAAGACCGATTTCCATGGTTAGAAGCGCTGTCCAATTTACTTATTGAACATGAAAAAGCTGGAGGGGCAGTGCTGGCGTGCTCGGCACTGAAAGAAGCTTACCGCAATATACTAAGTGCGAATAAAACGTTGCCTGTTCATTGGATAGTGCTTACAGGTAGTGAGGCTTTGTTGGCTTCAAGACTTTCTTCTCGTAACGATCACTTTTTCGATCCCAAATTACTGCGTTCGCAGCTAAATACTTTCCAGTTGCCTTACTATGGCAAGCATATAGATGTGGCAATGCCGGTAGAAGAAGTTGTTCATAGTGCTATCAAATTTATAAATCGAAATGTTTAACGCCTTAACCATTTAAGGCTGTCAGCGTTGTTAATAACAAGGTTAGAAAATGAATCATATATTGGTAAGTAGACTAAATATTCTGGGTGTAGCGCTATTGCTGTTTTTCAGTAGCTCAGCATTTGCCACTCTTGTTTCTAATATCGAAGCGTTTAACCAAGCAGTAGAAACGGCAAAACCAGGCGACACTATAACCCTTGCGAACGGTGAGTGGGCAAACGTTGAACTTGTATTTAAAGGTGAAGGCACTGAAAGCAAACCTATAACTTTAAATGCACAAACCCCCGGTGAGGTAATAATTACCGGGCAGTCTAACTTGAGTCTTTCGGGCAAATATTTAGTGGTTGATGGGCTTGTGTTTACCCGCGGGCATACACCTACAGGCGAAGTGATTGCATTTAAAACCTCGCCTACAGAGCTGGCAAGTTATTCCCGTTTAACGAATGTTGTTATTGACGATTTTAGTCACCCAGAGCGTGAGCTTTCAGATTTATGGCTTGCTATTTATGGTAAACACAATCGTATCGACCATAACTCGTTTATTAATAAACGTAACCGTGGCGTAACAGTTGCGGTGAGAATGAACTCGAAAGAAAGTAGAGAGAATCACCACGTTATAGAGTACAACTACTTTGGCCCAAGGCAGGTGCTTGGTGCTAATGGTGGTGAAACCTTACGCATAGGCACCAGTCACTTTTCCCGCGAATATGCCAATACACTAGTGCAATACAACTATTTCGATCGCACCAGCGGAGAACACGAAATTATTTCTAACAAATCGAGTGGAAACACCTTTTTAGGCAATGTGTTTTTTGAAGCTCAGGGCACGTTAACAATGCGCCATGGGCATTATACACGGGTTGAAAATAATTACTTTCTTGGTAATAGAAAGCCAAATACCGGCGGTATTCGCATCATTAACGAACACCAAACTGTAAAGAACAACTACCTATATGGCCTAACCGGCAGACGTTTTCGCGGCGCACTCGTCATTATGAACGGCGTACCTAATTCACCGCCTAACCGTTACGACCCAGTAATTGAGTCTGTCATGAATAATAATATCGTGATCGACAGTGACTATATTCAATTAGGTGCGGGTGCAGATGAAGAGCGCTCAGCACCACCTAAAAGCTCTGAAATGCAAAACAATATTATTTTGGGTAAATACAACGATACCCCCATTACGGTGTTTGATGATGTATCAGGCATAAACTTTAAAGGTAATGTGTTAACGCAAACGTCTGAAAACCCAATTGGCAAAGGCTTTACGACAGCCCCTTATAAGGTAATGAAGAACGAGTACGGCTTAATGATCCCTGAGCAAAGTTTAATTGATGATATTGATTTCGGGGAAATTAAGCTGCCTGTTACGAAAGATAAGGTGGGTGCGCCTTACTACGATAAAAAAGACGGCAAAGTTGCATTTGGAAGCGGCAAAGAAATTGCGGTTAGCCAGGGCATAGACACCCTTGCTAATGCCCTTGAAAATAGCAAGCCAGGCGACACGCTTGTGCTGGAAAATGGTGGCGAATATTTGTTAACCCGCTTTGCGAATATTAACCACCCGGTTACGGTGATGGCAAAGCCGGGCGCTAAACCTGTTATCCGTTCAGAGAAACCAAGCTTTATCGTTATTCGCAATGGTGGGGCTTTAACGCTGAACAACCTCTGGTTTGATGGCGCCGCTTCACCCGATTACAAAGGCAATAGCATTATCAGAACCAGTCGCTCTTCAATGAATATCAACTATTCGCTACTTGTAGATAATGTGAAAGTGACAGACCTTAACATCAACGGCTACTTTTACTTCTTTAAGGCTTACCCTGGCACGTTTGCTGATGAAATTGTTATCGCCAACTCTGACATGAGCAATATCACAGGGGCTATACTCTCGTTGAATAAAGAAACGGAAGATTTAGGGGTTTACAGTGTTGAAAACCTTACGATTGAAGGCAATACCTTCACCGATGTGAAAGAGGAAGTAGTAACCGTGTACCGCGGTGGCTTTGATGAAAGCACATTTGGCCCAATGGTAAGTGTTAAAGGTAATACGTTGCAAAACGTCGGGAAAGGTAAAACCCATAGGACTGGCGCATCTATGTATTTCCACGGCGTACAAAATCTTCATATCGACGATACTACGCTTACAGACAGTGCCCCAATTTCGCTTTACTTAACTAACGGCGAACCAATTACCGTTATTGAAAATGTATCGCACCACAATACGCCTAAAATTAGGGCTAACAACGAAGAATACAGCGTTAAAAACGTTAGCTACCAATAAAATCATTAAAAGGGCTTTTATACAAAAAGCCCTTTTATAATCACAACTTGTGAATTGCAGGATACCTGACGTAGTATTGCTGTTCTTAGATTTCTCAGAGTATCCTTTTCATGTACCAAGATTTTCAAGCAGAGTTGGCGTGGGCCAGCCTGCATATGCCGCGCACTCGCAAAGCCATCGCATCACTTCCCGATCTGTCGAACGTTAAACTTGCTTGCAACATGCATTTAGATTTGAAAATGGCACCTTTGGTTGAAGGGCTACTTTCACGAGGGTGCGACATTTTTCTTACCACGTGTAACCCCACTACAGTGCAAGATGACGTGGTGGCTTACCTTGTTGATAAAGGCGCAACGGCCCATGCGTGGCGTGATATGAGCGAGGCTGACTGGTCTGAGTCATTCGATAAAGCGTTGGCGTGGCAACCCACCCACTTGTGTGAAATGGGCGCTGATCTAACTACCCGACTTCACGAAAATATAAAAGCAAATAAGCCAGTTCCAAGCATTGTATCGGGCCTAGAAGCAACAGGATCTGGCATTAACCGCTTAAACGGTATGGCGCCACACTACCCGATATTTAACTGGGATGACTTGCCAGTTAAAGAAGGGCTTCACAACAGGCACATGGTGGGCTTAAGCGCATGGCAAACCTTCTTCCAAACCACCCACTTAACCCTGCACGAAAAAGTAGTGGTTGTTATTGGTTATGGTTTGGTAGGGCAGGGCGTTGCTGCATCGGCAAAGGCGTTTGGTGCACAGGTTCAAGTTGCAGAACTTGACCCAGCAAGAGCGCTTCAGGCGAAATACGACGGCTGGCCAGTGGTCGATTTGAATGAAGCTGCTAGCCAAGCTGATGTTATTGCCACTGCAACTGGAGCGTATGGCGTGGTGAATTCAAAACATTTAGACAGCATGAAAGATGGCGCATTTATTCTAAATGTAGGCCACGTGGCACAAGAAATTGATGTGCCATACCTAAAAAATAACGCTACTCACAGTGTGCCAATGCCTTATGTTAACGCTTATAAGCTAGGCGATAAAACGCTGTATCTTCTCGCTGATGGCTCTATGTTTAACTTAACGGCGGGTTATGGTGACAGTATTAATGCCTTCGACGTAACCTTGGCCGTTATGGCTGCAGGCATCGGCTATATTGTGAATGAAGGTGCAACAAGCGAGAAAGGTTTGTACTTACTTCCAGAAGCTGCGTGGGAAAGTGCCCTGTAAAATTCAGTTGTAGTAAGTGAGTGTTCAGCATTAGTTACGCCATTTAACAGGCATCGCTACCCTCGCTTATCTCGACTTTCCTACCCATTATTGTACAGTGTGCCCGTTTTAATAAATTCATAGTTAAGGCGGGCGTATGAGCACTCCGAAAGAAACACAGCTAAGCGCAAGAATAAGCACGGAAATAGGTACAAAAACACCGCAGCAGGCGCTGGACAGCCTTTGCAACATGACTGGTGACCTAACACCCATCCCACTTTCAGAATTTAAAGCCCGCATTGCTAAGGCGCAGCATTACATGCAGCAGCATGGCATTGGCGCGTTATATCTAAACGCGGGTACTAACTTAGCGTATTTTACGGGCATGCAGTGGTACGCCAGTGAGCGTTTAGTTGGCGCGCTTTTGCCTGCAAAAGGTGACCTTGTATATCTGGCCCCTACGTTTGAAATAGATTCATTAAACGAGCTTAAACTAGTAGAAGGCGAGATTATCGGTTGGCAAGAACATGAAAGCCCATACGCGCTTGCCATATCTATGTTAAGTGAGCTGGATACAGAGGGTGGCAGCAAACTGGGTGTTGATGAATCAACCCAGTTTTTTATTGTAGATGGCTTTAATAAAGCGCTTGAACAACCATGGCAAATCATCAATGGTGCAGAGGTAACTGCGCACTGTCGTATGCACAAATCCAGCAATGAACTCGCGCTCATTCAGCGAGCCATGGACATGACCCTTGCTGTACACAAAGCCACAGCCAGTATGCTTTATGAAGGTATAACCACGACAGAAGTTGAAGCATTTATAAATGATGCACATAAAAAAGTAGGGGCCAGCGGTAACTATTTTTGCATCGTGCTTTTTGGGAAAGCGACCTCGTTTCCCCATGGCGTTAAAGACCCGCAGGTATTAAAGAAAAGCGACTTAGTATTGATTGATACCGGTTGTAAGGTTCATGGCTACCTCTCTGATATCACTCGAACCTATTGTTTTGGTAAGCCAACCGATAAGCAACGAGCACTATGGGAAAGCGAAAAGCGCGCGCAGCTTGCTGCATTTAACGCTGCAAAAGTTGGTGTTCCCTGTGGCGATGTGGATAAAGCCGCGCGAGACAGCTTAGCAAAAGACGGATTAGGGCCAGACTATAACTTACCAGGCTTGCCACATCGAACCGGGCACGGCATCGGTATGGATATTCACGAATGGCCGTATTTAGTAAAAGATAATCCTCACCCGCTAGCACCTGGCATGTGTTTCAGTAACGAGCCTATGATAGTGGTGCCAAACGAGTTCGGTATTCGCTTAGAAGATCACTTTTATATGACCGACGAAGGGCCTGTGTGGTTTACTGAGCCTAGCGAATCGATTGACGCGCTTTAGTAGCGTCTAAAAAACATTTAAAGGAATAAAGATGAGAAAAACGGTGGGCAGGTTTTTAAGTGCGCTATTGGTTGCGTTGTCTTTTGGCAGTGCACACGCTTCGGATAAGCTAAAAATAGGTGTGGTTGGGTTAACCCACACCCATGTTCATTGGATTTTCGAAAGCGAAAAGCATGGAGAATTTGAGATTGTTGGCATTGTTGAGCAAAACAAAGATCTGGCTCAGCGTTATGCCACGCAGCACAACTACTCCATGGACAAAGTGTATGATTCGATGGACGCCATGTTCGCCGCACAAGACGTTCAGGCAGTCACTGCGTTTGGTACCATTTACGAGCATTTAGAAGTCGTGCAAAAGGCGGCGCCGCGCGGCGTTCACGTTATGGTTGAGAAGCCCCTTGCGATTAATATGGAACACGCATCGGAAATGGAAGCCCTCGCCACAAAGCACAACATTCATCTACTCACCAACTATGAAACCACGTGGTATCCCACCAATCACAAAGCGTATGAAGCAATAAAGAATGACGAAGTTGGCGACATTCGCAAAGTCATAGTACGCGATGGTCATAAGGGGCCAGCGAAACTTGGCATTAACAGTGAGTTTTTAGACTGGCTTGTTGATCCGAAGCAAAACGGAGGCGGCGCGATTGTCGACTTCGGTTGCTATGGTGCAAACCTTATGACTTGGCTGATGGAAGGGAGAAAACCGCAGAGCGTAACGGCAATCACTCAACAGCTT
Source organism: Alteromonas sp. HB246098 (assembly GCF_054890645.1). NCBI lineage: Bacteria > Pseudomonadati > Pseudomonadota > Gammaproteobacteria > Alteromonadales > Alteromonadaceae > Alteromonas > Alteromonas sp. HB246098. Next base: position 97,356 of record NZ_JBTZUG010000005.1, read on the forward strand.
CAAGCAGAAAACAACCCTCAGGTAGATGACGAATCTATCATTATTCTAGGCTATGAAAACGCCAATGCCATTGTGCAAGGGTCTTGGAACTGGCCAATAGGGCGCAAAGATATGGAAATTTACGGTGAGACAGGCGCAGTATATGCCGACAATCGTCATAACTACCGAATGCGCATTGCGAAAGGGTACGACGACTTTGAAGAAACAACACTTACCCTGCCTGAACGAGCTGCGCCATATAACGACCCTTTCCACTATTTCAAAGCACTCATCAACGAGGAAATTTCTATATCACCTCATGACCTATCTGCGCTGGAAAACAATATGGTGGTAGTAGAAATTCTTGATGCGGCTAGAGAAAGTGCCAAAACCGGTAAAACCGTATATTTGAAGTAGTTATATCGGCAACAAGGGAGACCTTTGCTAAAACAAAATGCAAAGGTCTTTTGCACCAAAGCTCTACGAAGAGCAGCTGTAGTGTGCAACACCACCAGCACTGAAAAACTCAAGTGGGCGCAGTTGATAATACTTATTCTCTACCTCTTCTGTCTGCTCATCGTAAGGCGCGGTAAGTATCTTCTGTAGTTCGTGAATTTGGGTAAAGTCACCTTTCTCGGCGGCTTTATAGGCAGGCACAATAAGCCACTCGCGCCAAGTGAATTTAGGGTTAGCTTTGCGCATATTCTCTGCTACAGCAGCAGTAGCGTTCGCCACATCATCGTGTGCTTCTGCGTCCTTTTCAATACGCTCACGCCAGGTTTGTAACCACGCTTTCCATTCTGTCATTACCTCTGCTTTAGGTGGGTAGTAAAAGCTTTTCGTCAAACCCGCAATATCTTCAGGCATTGACGATAGCTCTCGGAAAAACAGACTGTAGTCCACGCCTGTGCGCAGCATTAATTGCAGCAGCTTGATAAGCAAGTCGTGGTCGTAGCTGGCAATGCCAAGCTTTGTTGCCCACATACTCTCCATGGCGCGTTCCATCACGCCAGAAAAACCGTCGTTGATCTCGTTAAGCTTAGATAGCTGTTTACTGTTGCTTTCAAGTAGCGGCATCAGTGAGCGACAGAACATATCAAAGTTCTTTTGCGCAGCTATGGGCTGGTTTAAAAACGAGAAGTGACGACCACCGCCTGTCCAAGGCTGGTAGTCGGCTTCAAAAAACTCACAAAAGCCGAATGGCCCATAATCCAGCGTAAAGCCTCCTGCGGCGCAGTTATCGCTATTAAAATTGCCTTGGCAATAACCTACGCGAACCCAATTAGAAACTAGGCGAGTTAACCTGCTTCTAAATAGCTCAGCCAGCGTTACCACTTGCTCGTCAAACGGCGCTGTAGTGTCTATTTCACTTGAATACTCTCGCTCAATAAGGTGTTTAACAATGGCTTCTAGTTCGTTTAACGCTTCGCTGTGTTCGTTGCAGCGTGCACGCCTAGCAAAAAGCTCAATTTGCCCAACGCGCAAAAAGGAAGGAGCGACGCGGGTGGATATGGCCGTTATATTTTCTACCATCACTTCTGGTTCATAGGAATGAGAACCTTCGCGATACCAAGGCCTGTCTACCGTGTCTGATTCAGACATAAACAAACTTAAAGAGCGGGAAGTGGGAATTCCCAAAGCGTGCATGTGTTCTTGGACTAAAAATTCGCGCACGCTAGAGCGCAATACGGCGCGCCCGTCTGCGCCACGGCAGTAAGGCGTGCGACCAGCACCTTTTAACTGCATTTCCCAACGCTTGCCGTTTAATACTGCTTCAACGATAGAAATTGCGCGGCCGTCACCGTAGCCGTTACCCGTTCTAAAGGGGCACTGCTGTGTATATTCCGTCCCATAAATGGAAAGTGCGTAGCCAGTTGCCCAGCCGTAAGGTTTCATTGGGGCGGGTACACCCGACATATCACCTGAAAAAAGCTGGGTGAAATCTTTTGATGTAGCCAAGCTGTCGTCTAAGCCTAATTCGGCAAATAGCGTTTTGCTGTGCGCAATGTATGTCGGTGCAGTTAATGGGGTCGGAGTAACCGGCACATAGTGACCCGAGAAAACTTGGCGCGGGTCATGGTCGTTGCCATCGCACGTCGACTGCGGGTCTGGAGTAAGGGTATTAAGCAATGAGTAATCTACGTGCTGTGCAAATTCATCTAGCGTTTTGATACGTTCTGTCACTATGCCTGCCTATTTTACTAAAGCGGAAGTTTGTTCTTCGGCGTCGAGGCTTCGTCTACCTTAGTATGGCTGAAACACTCGACGCTCGGTACACGACAATTGGTACGGTTACACAATGATTATTGTTTAGGTCGAAGTGCAAGCTGACCTTGCTCAACGGTTAGCTGTAGAGGCACGGTTGAAAGTACGTTTACTGCTTTGTTTGCAGGGTCTAAGCGATAAACCGGGTTCGATGCTAAATAACCGTTGATAAGCTGCATAAATTCGCCGCTTACAGGTGCTAAGTTACCTTTAAAACCGCCTGCATCAATGGTGCTATCAAGTAGCGACAACGAGCGCACAAATATCGCCTTTTCCTCACTGTCGTAATAAGGCGTGCCTTCTAATGAAAGGCTGACCTTAGCTGGGTAGTTCAAACCGAAGGCACTTACGCGAGCCGTGGCAATTGCGCCTAGCTGAACCACGTCTCTACCATCTGGCCCAATGGTCGCTGTCATATCTTCCACATCTAAATAAAGAGGGATACCAGCAAGTGAGGTTTGTTTTTGAAGCTTACTTACTTGGCTATCAAGCACTTGTTCTAACTCGGCATTAGACACAGTGTAAACCGCCAATTGAGAAAGGGTTGCACAGCCTGCAAGCGTAATAGCGAAAGCTATAGAAAGTAGAATTCTCATAAAAAAGTCTCTTTAGTAATTAGGTGTCGAATAAAACAGCGCGAGTCACTAATGCTAACGCCGTAACAACAGAATGTATTCATTGTAAGGGCTGAGGCAGCAGATGAACAACGAAATCGTAAATGGGCTAAGACAACGGCTTATTCAGGCAACCCGTTTCTTTGTTTAATCTGAATATTCATAACAAAGAAACACCTAGTCTGTAGTGATGACTTTAAGAATGCACCATGAAAAAACAGCCACATATGAATTCGAATGATGCTGCAGAGCCTGAAAAACAAGATGATAGTAGCAGTGACTTTGACAGAGAAACTATCCAATCAACCAAAGATGACCTAAATAAGTCGATGGCGCTAACAGATAGCGAAGTAGAAACCTACCTCAAGTGGTTAAGTGGCTTTCCAATGGAAAGCCGAGGCGAAGGGGTTTCTCTTACTATTGAGTTTTTCCCTGGTTTTGGCGACCGAATTGTCGCTAAACTTTCCAACAGCGAGTGTGTGTTAAGGGATTACTAGTAGATATATCTATCATTGAATGCCCAATTTTCTCTAACAAAAACTTTGCCATAACGCCCTCAACAACGCAGTATAAGAAGTTCTTCTTATAAAAAATAAAAACACGACAAGGCACTTTTTATGGTTTCACAGAGACTGATTTCTGGGAAAATGGTGGCTGCGCTTGCTATTTGCGTAAGCACACTTTCTAGTTTCTCGCATTCTGCATTCGCACTTGAAGATACCGTTAACCCTGAGCTTTTCGATAAAATGGAGTATCGCTTTATTGGGCCTTATCGCGGTGGGCGCTCGGTAGCGGTTACTGGAGTTGAAGGTAATACCAACCTTTATTTTATGGGCACCGCCGGTGGCGGTGTTTGGAAAACCGAAAACGCGGGTTTATCGTGGACAGCCATATCCGATAAAACATTCAAAGTAGGCAGTATTGGCGCTATCGCCGTTGCTCCTTCAGATCCTAACGTTATTTATGTAGGGACTGGTGAAGGCCCTATTCGAGGCGTAACCACTAGCCACGGAAAAGGTGTTTATAAATCTACAGACGGCGGTGAAACCTGGAAGCTGGTAGGTTTAGATAAACGCGGTCAAATCCCTAAAATTCGCATACATCCCACCAACCCCGATATAGCTTGGGCTGCAGTACAGGGCAATATTTGGGGGCCTAATGAAGAGCGCGGTATATTCAAAACGATAGACGGCGGTGAAACATGGCAGCATGTGTTAAAAGTAAACGCCGATACCGGCGCCGCTGACTTAGCAATCGACCCATCTAACCCTAGAATTCTCTATGCCAGCATGTGGCATCACGGCAGAACGCCTTGGTTTATTAAGTCAGGCGGCGAGGGTGGTGGCCTTTATAAGTCAACAGACGGTGGTGAAAGCTGGGACAAGTTAGAAAAAGGGCTCCCTAAGCTTATAGGTAAAGTCGGTGTAGATATTGCCGCGTCTAATCCGAAGCGCTTGTATGCCATTATCGAGGCTGATGAAGGCGGCCTTTATCGCAGTGATGATGCGGGTAAATCTTGGTCGTTAATGAACGGCGACAATATTCTTAAAGCCCGCGCGTGGTACTACAACCACATCAAAGTTGACCCTAACGACGAAAATACCCTGTATGTGATGAATGTGCAGCTGCATAAATCCATTGATGGCGGTAAAACCTTCGAAATTAAATCTCTGCCCCACGGTGATACCCACGATATGTGGATAAACCCTGAAAATAGCTTAAACATGATCAACGCTAACGACGGTGGCGCAACGATCACCTTCGACGGCGGTGAATCCTGGTCAAGCATTTACAATCAGCCAACAGCGCAGTTTTACCGCGTTATTACCGACAATTTAAACCCTTACTATGTGTATGGCGGACAGCAAGATAACTCAACCATGGCAACGCCTTCTCAAACCTGGGGTGACGGCATGGGAATAGAAGATCAGTTTGCCGTGGGCGGCGGTGAGAGCGCGCATATTGCGTTTAACCCTGACGATCCAACGCTGATTTACGCCACTACAATCAACGGTACATTAACCGAATACAACCGCGATACTGGGCTAACGCGGCCCATTATGCCTTACCCTGAATATGTGTTTGGCAGAAACGCACGTGATCAAAAGTACCGCACCAACTGGAATGCCCCTGTGGTAGTGTCAAAGCATGATCCTCACACCGTGTACTATGGCACGCAGATGATCTTAAAAACCACAGATCGCGGTGTGAACTGGCAGGAAATTAGCCCAGACTTAACCCGTAACGAGCCTGAAAAGCAGGGGCTGAACGGCGGGCCGATCACCAATGAACAAGCCGGGGCCGAATACTACAACACGGTTTTCTATATTGCCGAATCGGCAGTTAACAAAGGCGAGCTTTGGGTTGGAGCCGATGACGGTAAGCTGCATATAACCCGTGATGAGGGCAAAAACTGGAAAGATATCACCCCTCATAAAAAAGAAGCGCAGGTCAATGCCATAGAACTTAGCCCTCATGCACAAGGCAGAGCTTACGTTGCGGTAGCAGGCTATAAATTAAATGACTACACGCCTTACATTTACAAAACCGACAACTACGGCAAGCGCTGGAAGCGTATTGACGAAGGCCTACCAGAGGATGCCTTTGTTCGTGTAGTGCGTGAAGACACAGAGCGCGAAGGTATGCTGTTCGCGGGTACAGAAAGCGGTATGTTTATTAGTTTCGACGACGGTAAACACTGGCAAGAATTAGACTTAAACCTTCCGCCTGTGGCGATTACCGATATGCAAGTTAAAGGTGATGATTTGGTCATTGCAACCCAAGGGCGAGGCTTTTGGATATTAGACGACATGAGTCCGCTACGTGAAGTGCACAAGTCGTTAGATAACGAAGCGCTGTTTCAATTTGAACCCGTAGATGGCATTCGCTTGCTATCTGGCGGCGGTATGACCGACCAGCCACAAGCGAAAAACCCGCCACGTGGCGCTACCTTTCGTTATTACCTGAAAGACGCGCTAGAAGAAGAGCAAACGCTACGCATTGATATATTTAATGCCAATAACGAGCTTGTTCGCACACTGTCATCTGCACCTAGTGCATTTGAGAAGTGTGCGAAGGGTAACGAAGACGTTCGCAGCCCTATCAAATTTAAACACCCTGCAGTAAAAGCGGGTTACAACGAATTTGTATGGGATCTTCGACGTGAGCCGTTGAACTGCATCGAAAACGTAAAACTGTTTGGTGGTTGGAAAGGCGCCCGTGTTATGCCTGGAGACTACAAAGCGAAAATCACAGTAGGTGAACTTGCACAAACTCGCGCGTTTAAAGTACTTCCAGACCCAAGGGAAGAAGCAGATAAAGCGCAACTTCAAGTGGTTGAAAAGAGCATTCAGGCTACAGAAACCTTACTGAATGATTTGTTTGCTCACCTGCAAAAAGCCCGTGATGTTAGAGCGCAATTAAACGGTGTGTCTGAAGATAACGTAATGCTGGCAAGCGATGTGTCGGCTTCAATCGAGCGCATTGTTAGTGCAATCGACGACTGGGAAGCGCTGGTTATTCAGCCCAAACATCAAACTTTTGAAGATGACATTAACTGGCCGAATATGCTCGACAGACAAGTCCGCTTCTTAATGGATAACTTCGACAGAACAGGGGCGCCTGCACAAGCTGGTGCACTAAAACGTTTGGAAGACTTAAACGCAAAGTGGCAGCAGTACAAAGTACAGCTAGAAACCTTATTTGGTGAAGAAGTGAAGCCATTGAACGAAAAGCTCTCAAAGCAAGGCGCATTTGATTTAGAGAGTTTGTAAGTTTCTACGTCCACAATTCTTAGCTTGAATTTGTAAATAATAAAAGCCAGAAGATATTATCTTTCTGGCTTTTATTGCTTAAGAACACTTACGCCGTTAAGCGAGTAACGCTGTTTCAGCTAGGCATTAGAACTGGTACTTAACACTTACCGTATAGTTAGTCGGTGAGCCCGGCATGGTCCAAAGTTGATGGTATGAGTTCTCAAAATAATCTCTGTCGAACAGATTATTCACGTCAAATTTCATAGAAAGTGCATCGCTAATATTCACCGACCCTGCTAAGTTCACAAGGGTATAAGACGGCAAAATGAATGTTGGATCGGTGGTTTGCCCTAAGCGATCGCCCACGTAACGTATGGTCACACCAAAGAACGCTTCTTTTTCAAATACGCTGGTGAAATGCTTAAGCGAGATATACCCCGAATGCTTGGCAATATTGATTAAGCGCGACCCTTTAGGAATAGGCACGCCCCAATCCAAGTTATTGACTTCATTCGCGGTTTTAGCATCTATGTATGCGTAGGCCATATCAAGGCGAATGTCTGAAGTAAGGTCGGTCGTTAACTGAAATTCAACCCCTTGGCTTTCAACTTCACCGAGTGTAGCTGAAAAGCCAGTGTTCGGTTCAGCGGTTAGCATATTAGTCTTTTCAGCATCAAAAATAGCGACGCTACCTGAAAACATATCAGCAATGTTTTCCCACTTAGCACCTACCTCAAAAGAGGTGGTCTCTTCAGGGTCAAACGCGTTGCGGTCAGAATCAAGACCAGGGTTGGGTCTGAAACCTTCCGCGTAGCTAGTGTAAAGGCTAACAGAATCGTTGATTTCATACACAAAACCAAAGCGCGGCGTCACTTCCGTTTGGTCTTGTTCTTGCCCTTCATTGCTTAACTTATTAAGAATGTCTTGCTCGAATTTGTCCACGCGAAAGCCAACCAAAAGCTTGGTTGCTTCGCTAAGTTCTATAACATCTTGTGCGTAGAAACCTAACCCTTTTTGCTTTTCAGCTGTAAGTGTAGTGGGCGTAACGTCAGGTCTGAAAATAGTGTAGTTTGGATTTTCAGGGTCGATGCTATAAGTGGTATCCCCTGCACCCCACGCAGGGCGCCAACGACGATAGTCGGTATCGATGTGGTAGTTGTAATAGTCCAAACCAAATAAGACGTTGTTTACGAAGCCTGCCACGTCAAACACGCCACTTAATTCAAAGCGTAGTGATAAGTCTTGCGCCTGATAGTCACGGGTTCTGCGTTGCCTTGAAAGTATAGATGGGTCGGTATACAAAAGCTGACGGCCTTCTGATAGTTCAGTATCTGAAGACTGCCCTTCAAAAAAAGAGTCTCTGTAGGCGAAGCCACTGAGTAAATGCCAATTGTGATTCAACTCGTGATTTAACACTAGCTGATGTCCGAAGGCTTTAACTTCATGGGCTCCGTCTCTAACATCACCATAAAAGTCTTCGGCATCTACGGCGTCAAAGTCGTTATTCAATATGAACACACCACGGTCAAGCGGCTTTTCCTGATCCAATATTTCCATCTGATAGCTTAAGCTGGTGTGATCAGAAATGTTCCAAATAAATGAAGGGTTAAGGTTCAAATTCTTGAAAAACACGTTATCGCGATAAGTATCAGAGTCTTCGTATGAACCGTTAACCCGATACGCCATGTCTGAATTAATGCCGTTCGTGTAATCGAACTCTACTTGTTTTTTATCAAAATTACCTACGGTACCCTGGATATAGCCTTGCTCTTCGAACTGAGGTTTTTTGGTAATAACGTTAATGGTACCGCCAGGTTCACCTTGACCATATAAGGCTGATCCCGGACCCTTCATTACTTCTATGGTTTGAACGTTAACCGTGCTTCTATTACCGCTATAGCCACGCACGTTGAAGCCGTTTATTAAATAACCCGATGGGTTATTTTCATCGCCAGAAAAACCTCGGATCGCAAAGCTATCGAACATGCCGCCAGAGTTGTTTTGTCTAACAATGGTGGGCGCAAAATCTAACGCATCGATGAAGCGCGTGATCCCTTCATTCGCTAAGGTATCAGCAGTAATTCGGTCGATTGCTTGTGGGGTGTCGATTAGCGGTACATTACCACGGTATGGCTGAAAGTGTCTTTTTACCTCAATGTGTTCAAGTTCATCATGAGCACCTTGAAGGGAGCTTTCATCACTTTGCGCAGCGGCGCTTACTGATAATGCAACTAAAGAAAATATAAACGGTGTTTTAAGGTCAAGCATAAGCAAAGTATTACGTGTCTTTGGCAGGTTTTGTAGAGTTTGCGAATGTTATGTTATCTCGTTTCTTTTGGCAAGGAAGGTAAGCAGACAATAAAATGAGACTGATGATTTTGGCGGGGTGCTAGAGATATATTCAGGCTGTTCTATTGATAAATAGAATTGTGCAGAGCTGTAAGTAAAAATAAACTTACTGGTCTAAACTCACCTGCGCAGCGTTTTCCTCTGCCTGCCAATGCTATACACTTCGCGTTTTTGTTACGCCTTATTGCTGGCTACCCGTGAATTTGAACTAGGACACTAAATGCGTCATACAACACTCTCTTTACTCTTCTGTACTGTACCTTTTGCTGCGATGGCCGCTGAAAGTGTTGATACTTCAAGCGCTAACGCTGGCGTGGACAGCAACGAAAAAGGCGTAGAAAAAATTACGATTGAAGGGGCGGCGACGGCGAATAACAAGCCAGTAGGCACGTTTAATTCACCTATTTCAAATTTAGAGTATGACCCTCGTGTCGATTTGCAATCAAGGAACATGGCAGAAGCGCAGGCTGACGTCACTATTCGCGGCGGTATATTCGAAAACACGGGTTTTCGCATAGGAAGCGCAACGCTTATTGACCCGCAAACGGGGCACTATTTCGCTGAAATTCCCATTGCACCAGAAATGTTGACGAAACCGAGTATTTTCACGGGCGTAGATAACGCGCTTTACGGCGTAAATAGCTCTGTAGGTACGGTGTCTTATGGTTGGCGCCCTATCCAAACTGCTGGCAGTATGTCCGTGGGAGTAGGTAATAACAACTTCAATTTGCAGCGTGTACACGGTGCAGTAAAGTACGCGCTTAGTGATTTACCCGGTTGGTCCGTAGGAATTGAAGGCGAGTATTCTCGCTCTGAGAGCGATGGCACTATTGCCAATGGCGATCATAAGTTCGAACGTGCGTCAGGGCGTATCCAACTAGCAAGTGACGATTCACAAACTGATTTGTTTTATGGCTTCCAGCAAAAGTTCTTTGGCTGGCCTAACTTGTACACGCCTTTCAACGTAAACGAAACAGAAGATATTCAAACTCGTTTGGTTATGCTAAATCACAAACAGCGCTACGGCGAAAAGAGCATGAAAAATACCATTGAGGTTTCTGCTTACTACAGAGAGAATGACGACCATTACGTATTCTCACGTGAAAACCCTGAAGCGTTTCAGGCGTTTCACGAAACCAAAGTGAAGTCATTTGCGCTTTCTGGTACTCATAATGTATCGCAAGAATTTGGTATCAACTACGCAGCACAGCTTACTGCAGACGATATCACTTCAACCACGCTAGAGAACAACTTTACCTCTCGCGACTACTACAAAATAAGCCTAGTACCCGAGTATCGAACTCAGTTGAACAGCAATGAATCGCTTACCGTTCGTTTAGGTGGGGCGTTTGACGATACGAATCGCGACGACGACCGATTGTCTTTTGTGGGTGATATTAACTGGGTTACCCAAACAGGGAGCAATGCCTCGCGTACGCTCTATCTTTCGTATGCAGAAGCGACGCAGGTGGCTGGCTACACAGCTGTAGGCGGCAGTACCTCAAGCGGTCTGTTTAGAAGTAACAACCAGTTACAGCGAGAAGTCAGCAAAAACCTAGAGTTTGGGGCGTCTTTTGATAAATCCTCTTTTAAGGTTGATACCGCCTTGTTCTATCGTTGGGATAATGAACTGACAGACTGGACTTATAGCTTCGATTCTACCTCGGCGCGCAGCGCAAACCCGGTTGATATTGAAACCCTAGGTATTGAGTTGATTGCAGTTAAGCGCTTTGATAGCGCAGATGTGGTGGCAAGCTATACCTACTTAGACAAGTCTGAAGACTATCGAATTGATGAGGTAGATGCGAGCTTTTACGCACTTAACTATCCGCCGCATCGTGCAACCCTTGGGTTGGTGTGGTTTGCAACTGATACAATTGAAGTGCGCATTGACAATGAATGGCGAAAACAAGAAACCAACGCGCTTAGAAACGGCGGTGACTCAGCATTCTTCTCGCATGTTGCTCTTACGTATTCACCAGCTCAAATTGAAGGGTTAAGTCTGGTATTGGCAGTCGATAACTTGTGGGATGAGCGCTTTGAAGAAATTCCTGGTACGCCGGGTCGTGGCGACCAATACTCTGCAACCGCTACCTATTTTTGGTAAGGGAGGCGCAATGACCGTTAACTCTCCTAAAACCTTAAACGACTTCGCTGGACGATGGTCGCTAACGCGCAAAATTATCCAGCGAAACGGCGATGTATTTACCTTTTCTGGCGAGGCTGAATTTAGCTGGCTGGAAGGCAGCGTACAGGAAGAAAAAAGCACCTTAGCGTATAACGAAAAAGGGGAGGTAACTGCGCCTAACGGGGGCGTAATGCCCGCTGAACGTCGGTATTTCTGGCAGCAACCTCAAAGCGGTTTGTTTGAAGTGTTGTTTGAAGATGAACGTTATTTTCATACATTTAGCGCGAGCAACCCGAACGCCGAACATCTATGCGGCGATGACAACTACGTAGTGCGCTATGACTTCTCTACTTGGCCCGTGTGGCGCTCTACATGGAAGGTGATTGGGCCGCGCAAAGACTACACTATGGTAAGTGAATATAGCCCTGCGTAGCGTTGGCTTTGTTTAGGCCTAGATCTGCTTCTGTTTTTTGGTGTATTGATGAGACATCCAAAGCGCAAAAGCGATGATGACACCGCCAATAAAAAGGCGAGTAAAATCGGTGTCTTTTTGCCAAAGCAGTAAGTTAACCACAAGCCCTGCCGGAATAAGCGCATTATTCATTATGGCTAACGTACCACCAGAGACTTTTAGCGCGCCTTGATTCCAAAAGTAATAGCCAAGCCCTGAAGCCACAATACCCAACCACAGTAGCACTCCCCATTGCTCGATATTTTGCGGTAGTTGACTTGGGTTGCCGAATAGGAAAAACGCGGGCAAGGCTACAACTAACGCGCCTAAATAAAACCACGCGAATACATTGTGATAGGAAATTTGGCCTTCAACAGTAGAGGTCAGTTTTTTATAACCCACCTGTCCTAGCGCAAAGGAAAGGTTAGCACCTTGAACAATGGCAAAACCAAACCAGTAGTTATCGGTAATTCCGTCAAAACGAATTATGGCTGCCCCTGCGGTAGCGACAAGTGCACATAACAAGTAAAACGGGGTAAACCGCTTAAACAGGGCGTCGTTCAAAATGGCGACATAAAGCGGCGTAAAAATGGTGAAAAGCAAAACTTCTGGCACGCTTAAAAACAAAAATGCGTGGTAGAAAAAAATGTACATTAAGCCCAGCTGCACGGCTCCTAAACTTGCCAGAACTGCCTTTTGTTTAAGGTTTAATAATGCCGACTTAAGAAAGGGGAGGAAAACCAGTGTGGCGAGCACAATGCGTGTCAAGACAGCAAAATAACTGTCTACTGAGCCGGCTAAAAACTCGCCAATAAGCGAAAAGGAAAATGCCCATAGGGCAGTAACTGCTATTAAATAAAACACGCGCTATGCTTCTTTATAAATTCAACTGCGGCGTAAAATAGGCTATCGCCGCTTGCATATCAACAGTCAGTTCATCCTCTATCGAAACTCGCTTGAGACGTTTGTGTAACAACGGAGGTTTCGCAATCGTTAGCAATAGTGCAGGCGCGACTATCCTGGGAAAGAGAATGACCTATTAATATAGTGTACAGCCAAGCGCCAAAGCATGCACCACATATAGGCGCAACAATAGGTACAATAAAGTAAGGAATGTCTTTAGCCCCATCAAGCGCATGCTCCCATCCTGCAATATAGGAAAATAGCTTTGGACCAAAATCGCGAGCAGGATTCATGGCAAAACCGGTCAACGGCCCTAAAGAAGAGCCAATGACAGCGATGACGATACCAATAAGTAGCGGATTCATGGCTCCACGTGATGCACCGTTGTTTTCATCGCCCAGCGCCAGAATTGCGAACATCAACACTGCAGTTATAACAAATTCAACGCCAAAGGCCCCCCAGAATGAAAGTGCTTCGTGAGGAAAAGTAGAGAAAATGCTGGCTGTTGCTAAAGCCTCTACACTATTGCGTGAGAGGTTGTGAGTCAGTTCATAGTCTATGAAAAGTTGATGATATAACCCGTAGATAAGTGCGGCAGCAGCGAATGCTCCCAGAAACTGGGAAAGAATGAAGGGGGCTACTTTGTGCTTTTCAAAACCATGAAAAAGCGCAAGCGCAATGGTTACCGCTGGATTGATATGTGCACCCGAAACCCCAGCAGTACAATAGATGGCAACAGCTACGCCGAACCCCCAGACAATACTTATTTCCCATTGACCGAAAGAAGCGCCTGTTAATACCAATGCTGCGACTGCACCAACTCCAAAGAAAATCAGAATTGCAGTGCCTATGAATTCAGCAATACACTGGCGGAAAAGCGTTGGTTCCTTGAGAGGTAACATAATTCGTCCTTTAAAGCTTTAACCAGTACAACACGTTGTGCAGAAAAAGAAACGACAGAGTTACGTTAGGGAAAATGAAGGCAGAAACCGTTTTGTTTTGCGCAATATTGTATTAACTGTTCATCTAACTAACAGGCCGTTTAGTTCTTATTCTGACGCAGCTTCCCATGTACGTTTAATTGGGACGCATCATAAAACGAACATAAACGAACTACAAATGAGCAAAAACGAATATTCATCGTTCTTGGTTTCCTATAGCGCTCTTACTTAAAGGAAGTGAACACTGTAAAGCTTAGTCTAGTGGAATAAAGAAAGCTCTGTACTGGTGCTATTAGTTTTGGTGTCGTTATCAGCTTTCAACTCTCCAGCTTCCTCAACCAGTGCCGTCATGGCGTCAATAATATCTAAAAAGCTTGATAACTGCTCTGGCGTTAGGCCATTAGACAAATTTTCGATTTTATTGATAAGTTGTTTAGTAGGTAGGCGCATAGTGTCAAAATCTCGTTGTTATTACCTTAATATCTATCTTTCAAATCAATTATCTTGCCAAGTTTATTCAACGGCTCCATTTCTTTTCTTTTCCATCAGGTGTTAACTAAAAAGCTATATCTATTAGATGCTTATCAGATTCATTCAAACGCATTTAACAATTTGCCTTGCAAAACGTTTCTAAATAAATAAGATCAAACGCAAATCATTATCATTTGCGTTAAAAGAAGAATAAATGAAACGAGCCTACGTTGTACCTTCACTTGTTATAGCCGCCACACTTCCTTTGGCTTTTTCAGTTTTAGCGGAAGATGACCTAGAGCGCGTTGTCGTAACTGGTACTAGGACGCCGAAATTACTGGCTTCTTCACCGGTGAAGGTTGACGTAGTTGATAAAGACGAGATTGCTCGGTTAAGTAAAGGTACCTTACGCCAAGTACTTGAAGTGATGCCCGGTGTTGTGGTTAGACGCAGTCAAAAAGACGGGTACAACGTTCAGCTAAATGGCTTCAATGGCGATCACGTATTAGTGTTGATTAACGGTCAGCCCATCATTTCACCCACAGGCTCTTCTGTCGACCTTGACCAAATTAGCGTTGCCAATATTATGCAAATTGAAATTGTGCGAGGCGCTGCGTCTGTGCTTTACGGCAGCTCTGCCATGGGCGGCGTTATCAATATCATTACCGAAAAGGTAGAAGGGTCGCAGTTTTCAGCAGACTACGAGGCATCTTATTTTACCGATGATGCAATTGACGGTGATGAATTCGGGCATACGTCAAGGGTCACTGCAGCCAAAGCAGTAAGCGATTGGCAGCTTGGCATCACGGCTCAAAGCATTACCAATCCGGGCTTTGATTACGACGGCGAAACTACATCACAAGATGGTGGCGCGGTAGATAAATCCTTTGTGCAAATGTCCTTATCGACGTTGGTAAATAGCGTTAGCGTGCAATACAAAGGGCAATGGCTGGACGAGCAAAAAGACAAACCACAGTCATCAATACCCGGCCAAGCCACCATTATTAGCTATTTTTCTGACGTTACCCAGTGGCAGCACGATATTCGCGTTGAGCAGCAATACGATTGGCATATCAACACACGCTATCTTTCACATAATGAAGAAAGCGGTAACAGCAACGGGCTGCGTCAAACCGATATTCAGCTTGCGGAATTAGAAGCGCAAAAGATTTATTCCACCAAAGATATTGAGTGGGTAGGCGGCCTTGTTTTACATGGCGACACGCTGGACCAACAAAACCTCAGCACGGGCACGGTTGAAGTCGACGATGTAAGTCGTGAAAGTGCCGAGCTTTATTTACAAGGAAACTGGCAGAAAAATGACACCCAGCTTTTAGCGGGCGCAAGAATACAAAACGATTCTGATTTTGGTTGGCATGCTGCATTTAAAGCAAATGCAAGCCAGTCATTTAGTGCTGAGAATACTTCGTGGCAACTTCGCGCAGGGGCTGGCAGTAGTTATCGCGTGCCAAACCTTAAGGAACGCTATTACATATTTGACCACAGTAACTTGGGTTATATGGTGCTAGGCAACGACGCACTTACCCCTGAAACCGCGCTGAATGCAAACTTAGGCGCTAACCTTCAAGTAGAACCGACCCAAGGTGACTGGTTATATCACCTTGATATTAACCTTCATTACACTAAAGCTGATGACTTCATCACCACGGCGGTAGACGTGGCTGCATCGCAAGAGGCGGGTTTAGATATTTCAGTTTATCAGAACCTCGATGAAGCCATCCTTTACGGTGCAGATTTAAGCGCCGGCGCGCAGAACGACAATTGGCAGTGGCAACTGAATTACAGTTATTTAATTGCTGAAGATGGCAGCTCACAGCGCTTGCCTGAACGCCCTACTCATTTAGTTAAAGCATCCGTTACCTATCAGTTTAGCCAAACCGATACCAGCCTACAGCTCTACGGAGTGCATGAGGGAAATGTGTCGCCTTCCAGTGGCTATACATCAGTTTTCAAAGACAGCTTTACCACGCTAAACGCAGTCGTACAGCACCAGTTCACGCCTCAGTGGCAAGCGCGCCTCGGGCTTGAAAACCTCACAGATGAACATCGCTCAACCGACGCTCTTTTGGCGGGGGCCTTTGACGCAAGACCTATCGCTGCAAGGCGATTGTTTTTGGGCGTGAGTTACCAGTATTGAAAAAAACATAAACGAAAGTACCGACATAGAAAACAGCGTTTGAGATCAAAACAAAAATTACCTAACGGCAGATCCCAAACCAACAACTAAAAACCGCTGGCTAATTCGGCGAACTTTAAAAAAAGGAAAACACATGAACAAAACGTATTTGGCGCTATTGCTTGCCATGACATTCGGTTTAACTGCTTGTGGTGGTTCAAGTAGCGATGACACCTCAGTTGAAACGCCTGATCAAGTAACCGATGGCAGTGGAGATTCAGATGACGGAAGCAGTGACGGCAAAAACGAAGAGGCAACAATTTACGGGCCTTTTAGTACAGGGTCTACATCAGAGCCTGTTGCCGTTTACTTTGATTTGGATACACAAACGCAGCTTACGCTTACTGAAGAAGAAGCTGCAACAGATACCACATGGGATATTGGTTTTAAACGTACCAGTGTGTTTTTAAATACACACCAAGAAGCCGCTGTTAGTCTTTATTTCACCGGAAATAACAGCGACTTTTACGATGATACGGGCGCGCCAGTATCTGAATTGTTCCTAAATGCTACGGCTGATAGCGAACTTGACGACTACTTAGCTGTTACTCAAAGCGATATACCAGAAGCTGAAGCGTTCAGCACAGATACAGAAACCCAAGTGATCGGCGATACCTTTTACAACTACGACTTTACTACTCACGTAGTAACGCCAAATGAAGAGACGTATTACATTGTGTCCTCTGACAGCAACTACACAAAATTCCACGTTACCGATATTGTTACTGAAGGGCGAGGTATTGGCGAAATTACCCTTGGCGTTATGCATCAAAGCGTTCTTGACGGGCAATCCACCTTTGCTGATGAAATCGCACTGACCGTTGACGCGGTGGGTTGTAGTGACGCCGTTTACGTTGACTTCGATATGCAGCAAGTAGTTACACAAGCAGACGGTTGGGACTTATCCATTCCATGTGCAGACGGGGCGGGGGAATTTACCCTTTCTATTGCTGATGACGCTACCGTACTTCGCACCGACGCTGAAACTTATGATGGCGTGGATACTGAAGCGGCGCAGTTCTATGGTTTCAGTGAAGAGACAGTGAGTGAGTACGCGATGAGTTCACACAACTGGTATTTCTACGACAGTACCAGCCACTTACTTTACTCACAGTTTGGGGTTTATTTAATTCAGGCTGGCGACTCTACCTACAAGCTTCAAATTACCAGCTATTACGATGAAGAGGGGGCATCTGGTGCCTATAGTTTCCGCGCTGATCCTTTAAGTGGAGAGTAAACAATGTTGCAACACGCTCTTTCACTTTCTTCGATAGCCGCAAAAGCTATTTCTGCGGTGATGGCAGGGTTGAGTTTGTTCGCAGTAGGGGCGTTTAGCGCCCCTTTGAACGAAACGCAAACTGCGCCGCCTCGAATAGTAACCGCTGGCGGCAGCATTACCGAAATTGTTTTCGCGTTAGGACGTGGCGATTGGGTAATTGCTACTGACAGTACCAGTATGTACCCAAAAGAAGCGACAAGTTTAACTAAGCTTGGGTACTTCCGTCAGCTCAGCACTGAAGGAGTATTGGCCCAACAGCCCACAATGCTATTAGGCGCTGAGGCGACAGGCCCGAATGTTGCGCTTGAACAAATAGCCCATTCTGGCGTAGAGGTTACTACCTTTAACGTAGACAAAAACTTAAGTGGCCTAAAGCGCCTAGTACAGGATATTGGTGAAAAACTATCGGCAAGTGATAACGCCATTACCCTTGTTCACGATATTGAAAAGAAGGTAGAGCAACAAAAAGCGCGGTACGCAGATAAAACCTTAGCGTTCAATACGCCAATTAAAGCGCTCTTTGTGGTGGCGAACAATGACAGGGGAATAACGGTTGCGGGTAAAAATACTGTGCCCCAAGCCCTATTCGATACGCTGGGTATCGTTAATATAGGTGCAGCAGTGGAAGGCTACAAAGTGATGAGCGCCGAGTCTGTGCTGATGCAAAACCCTGATATTGTGATTGCTGCTGGGCACATGCTGCGTGGGAAAAGCGCGAAGGACGCACTTTGTACGCACCATGCGTTGGCAGCCACCTTTGCTGGTATTCATTGCCTGGTTGAAGCCATGGATAGCAGCATAAGTTTGGGGCTTTCTCCGCGCTTTGATGTGGCGCTTCAGCGTGTTGCAGAGCACGCAGAAAAAGCCATTGAAATGAAACAAACGCAAAAAACGGCTAACAGTGGAACGAGTCAATAATGCAGTTATCTTCCGCAGCTAAGCGCAGTGATAACCTAGCTGATAAGCCAGGCGATTATTCTAGGCCTATAGTACTTCAGCTTATTAATGCCCGCGCGCAGCGAAAACGTATAGGTATGGGAATATTGGTTGTATTGCTGTTGATCTGTGCTTATGTAGGGTTAACCCGCGGCAGTTTACCAATTGATATTGAACAGCAACTTAGGTACTTCATTAGCGGCGCAAATACGGTAGAAAGTACGGTAGAAAATACGGCAGCAAACACCACCCATTGGTATGTGTTGTCTGAAATAAGGCTGCCGAGGGTGATCATGACGATGCTGATTGGTGCACTGCTAGCCGTATCTGGTTGTGCCATGCAGGGGCTAGTGCGCAATCCGCTTGCTGACCCTGGTTTAATTGGTATTGCTGGTGGCGCAGCCGCAGCCCTTAGTATGACCATAGTACCTCCGCTCATCCCTGCGCTTGAGTCTGTATGGGTAGCCATGTGGGCCTTTGGTGGTGCACTACTTTCTGTATGGACTGTGCTTCGGTTTTCAAATGGGCCGCAAGGCGTTTCAGTAGCCGCGCTTATTTTGGCTGGAGTTGCCATTAACGCCTTAACCGGAACCGTGATAGGGGCTATTAGTTATGTAGCAAGCGATGATGCACTTCGCCAAATAAGCTACTGGACCATGGGTAGTCTTGCCGGCGCAAGCTGGACGCTTTGTGGTCTTATTGCGCTAGCTGGGCTTGTTGCTTTTACTGGTCTTATGAAGTCACGCAATGCCCTAAATTTACTAGCGCTTGGTGAAAAAGAAGCGGCTTATATGGGGCTTAATGTTTCGCGATATAAACATGGGGTTTTATGGCTGGTGGCGTTCTCTGTGGCACTAGCGACGGCGCTGTGCGGCATTATTAGCTTTGTAGGTTTGGTGGTGCCCCACATGTGCAGGGCAATATTTGGTGTAAACCACCAGGTGCTAATACCTGCCAGTGCGCTCATGGGCGCTTTGCTATTAATGGTTGCCGATACATTGGCTCGTACCTTATTTGTGCCCATGGAAATACCTATTGGTATTGTTACATCAGCAGTAGGGGCGCCATTTTTCCTTTACTTACTGTGGCAACAGCGCCGCATATTTGGTGGTGGGGTGTAGCTAAAATGAAAGTGGAAATCCTAGAGCAAAGCGACAATGGTAAACGGTTAAACACGGCGTTGCTTACATTGAAAGATGTTGTGATAGCCAGAGGTGACACGCGTTTGCTTGAGCAAATATCTTTGTCATTTAACACTGGCGAATTTACCGCGATAGCGGGTGAAAACGGATGCGGTAAATCTACGCTACTTACTATGCTTAGTGGTGTAGAAACGCCATTTGATGGAACGCTATCCCTTGATGGGCAAGAGATCAGCTCGCTAAGCGCAAATCAATTAGCAATACAGCGTGCAGTGATGGCACAAAGCGCGTCAACGCCATTTGGATTTATCGCCGACGAGTTACTCCATTTGGCGCGGTATCAGTACGTTGAGTCATTGGAACAAAAGAGTCGGTTGATTCATGGTATTGCCGAGCAGTTTGACATTACGCATTTACTTGCTCGCAATATTCAAACCTTATCTGGCGGGGAAAGGCAGAGAATATTTTTAGCTAAATCTATTCTTCAAATAATACCGGGCGATCAAAACGAGAGTTTGGAAGGCAAGCTGTTGCTGTTAGATGAACCCACCTCAGCGCTGGATTTACGTCACCAGAAACTGGTCATGCAACAACTGGTTGCACTGCGGGCAAAAGGGCTGTGCATTATTTGCGTAAGTCACGATCTCAATTTAATTTCCCCTTATTGCGACAGACTCATTTTACTGGGTGAAAAGCGTTGCTTAGCCGACGGAGCACCAACGCAAGTGCTCACCACCGATATGCTATCTCGGTGCTATCACACCCAGTTAAACCTAATTAAAAACGAACAAAACCAAGTTTTCGTAACCCATTAATTTTCGCGAAAACCGAAAACCGAAAACCGAAAACAGAAAAACAAGAACGGAGTTAATCATGAGCATGCAAGATATTGCATTTCAAGCAAAACAGCTTAGCCGAACCCACCATAGCGGTGTATTGGGCACGCATTCAACATCAATGCCCGGCTACCCTTTTGGCTCGGTTGTACCTTATTATTTAACGCCTGCTGGTGACGCAATTATCTACATCAGTGATATCGCACTGCATACGCGTAATATTAAAGCGAACGACAAGGTTAGCTTAACTATTTTCGATGCTAGTGAAGATGACTCTCAGGCGAATGGCCGAGTAACTATTATGGGGAGTGCGCAGCTAGCGAACCAAGATGACGTGAAAGCACAGTATCTTCGTTTATTCCCTCAAGCTAAAAAATACGAGCAAACCCACGATTTCAATTTTTACGTTATTCGTACTGAGCGAGTACGTTTTATTGGAGGTTTCGGAAAAATCCACTGGGTTGATAAAAACTATTGGCGCGTTGAAGCCCAGGACTGGCATAGCGCACCAGAGGGCATGATTACCCATATGAATGAAGACCATCAGGACGCGATGCGGCTTATTTTGCAGCATAAAATAGGCCTCAACGTTGAAGCGCCGATAATGCACAGCGTATTTCCAGAAGGTATACATTGCGGTACACAAAAGCAAACCTGGTTTATCCCTTTTGAGGAACCATGCGTGTCGTCAACAGACGTACGAAAAGCGTTAGTGAAACTGACCAATGACGCACGGCATGCGCTTAACGTACCCAAAGCGGTGTCGTAGCTGCTGCAGTTTTGACAAAAGCAGGCTGTTCTAAATAGTAGCTGGCTATAGTTGCTTCAAATTCATCATAGTGCCATGGTAGGTAGACTTTCGCTAAAACGCTTAACCATGGAGCATCAAAGATGACAGATATAAAACGTAGACAGTTTGTAACGAGTGCTGGCGCACTTGCTTCTTTTGCTGTATTACCTGCTAGTGCCAGCTCTCCAAGTTCTTTGCCTCCAGCCTCTGCTAAGTCTTCGAGCATGAAAAACAGTATGCTTCCCCCCATACTTCATATGGTTTATTTTTGGCTCAACAATTCCGGCTCTAATGAAGACAGAGCGAAGTTGGTTGCTGGCTTAGAGTCCTTAAAAGCTATACCGCAAATTCACTCCCTTCATATCGGTGTACCTGCCAATACTTTAAAGCGCGACGTTATTGATAATTCTTTTGATGTTTCTGAACTCATGTTTTTTGAAAGTGTCGAGGCCCAAAATGAATACCAATCTCATCCAATTCATAAGCAGTTTGTTGAGCAGTGCTCGGGTTTATGGCGCAAGGTTGTAGTGCGAGATTCTGTCTCGGTATAGGTTTTATTGATAGGGTGGTATTGATAGTAATCGAAGTGTGGTTGTTGCTACAACGATAAAAAGCATCGCCCTAGATTGAAGTAGGACGATGCTTTTTTTAAGTTTTAAAAGCCTTTAATGAGTGTCAAAAGTATCTAAGCAAAGCTTAAAAAAGTGCTTTCAAGAGAGCCGTTAAAACGTATATTTAACGCCAACCTTAATTCTCCACGTGGATTGCTCTTCGTCGAAAGAATCGTAGTTTCGCGTATCAGTGCCGCCATAAGCTTCTTGATAAACATATTGGCCTGCCTCATTCACATCGTAATCAAACAAAATCTGCTGAGGGTAGGTCATTTCGTAAACCTTACCCCAGTCGTCATTCAGCAAGTTCGCAAAATTATCAATGTTTAGATAAATGCGGCCTTTATGACCTTCAACAAATCCCGGGATTTCTTGAGAAATCGCTAAGTCCATAGTGGTAACCCAAGGCTGTGTGTTAGCGTATTTATCTACGTAGCCTCCAGCGTAACCTGCTACACCCGCTTGCTCTGCAATAGCCATAATTTCGTCGTAGCTTAGGCCGCTTTCGAAATCTACCGCAGCGTCGTTTGCACCAGAAGGAATATAAGGTAGATAGATATCTGAATCGTCAAACGCGGTTTGATCGCCTAAGTTTCCGTCTTGGTATGAACCGAGTACCCATGAGAATGGTTGGCCTGAGCGGCGCTCAAAGAACAAGTTAACGTTAGTGTTATATCCTTCAAAGAATTGATGGGTATAGCCTAAGTTAACCAACAAGCGATGCTTAGTTTCATAATAAGCAGTGCCTAACAGCGGGTCGTTACGATTTACGGTTACTTCGTACTGATAGTTCGATTCGCCTGTAGAGCTTGTACCAGGGTTAACTTCAGTAATATCTTGGTGAGTATAAGAAGCATTTAGGCTGAAGCCGTTATCCCATTGCTTAGCCAATGCCGTGGTAAATAGGATGCTGCGGCCACCATCGTCAGAATTGGTAAGCTGAATGTCATAGTTATCAGCATATTCAGTTCCATCGTAGACGTTATCCCAAATGATACGACCGTCCACTGTACTATTGCCGCTGTCTACACGAGACAGATCTTCCCAATAGGCTGCATTTTTACGGTCAACATAGGTAAGCTCAGTAGTCCATGCAAAGTTATCGCCCACGTTTGGAATATCGAAGGTGTAGTCTGCCGCTATTTGATAGCGCCAGTCTGAGGGCAGCTCAAAATCAGGATCGATACTGTTTGTGCTACCAGCACCTTGTACTAGTGCACTTTGCGCTTCAGTTGGAACTGATGTGAAGTCGACAGAGGTAGCGTCTAAATCTGAAAAGGTGATTGAATCGTTTGTGACGCCATCAGAGGTATAAGCGTTAGATATCCACACCAATGGCATACCGCCGTAGAAGCGTCCTACACCACCGCGAAGCGTAAGCTCATCACTGAGCGTCCAGTTGAAACTTAGTCGAGGTAAGACAATATCAAAGCCATCTAGGTTCTCAGTATTAGCAAAGCCATACGTATTGGCAAAGTTATCGTTAAGTTGCGGTGAGTCTTCAACCGTAAGGTACTCATAACGAAGGCCACCAGTTACCATAAAGTCTTCGAATAACTCAAAGGTTGCGTCACCGTAAAGCGCGTAGACTGTACTTTCTACATCATAGGCCAAGTCATCTACAGTATTGGTATATGCGTTTGCATATTCGAAGAACGAAATATCTTGGTTAGCAAAACCTTCCACATCGTCAAAGTACCATGTGCCTAATGAATCACGACCATACAGGTTGTAGTTCCATGTATTCTCAATTTCGGCACCAAACTTATATTCAATATCACCGGCGAGGTAGGTGGCGTGAGCCGCAAAGTTCCATACTTCATTTTCTAGTACATTGGCGTGGCGGTTTTCATCTACGCCAGCTACAATAGCGTAGCCGTTATCGGTACCCGTTGCAGTATCTATGTTGATTTCGCCCCAATTTGAAGCGGTAACAGAGGCTTGCTCAAATTCTTTGTAAGATACGCTTATCTCTGTTTGAAGATTATCGGTCCAATCTGAGTAGATATGCGTGGTGTAGTAAGTATTCTTTTGGGCAAGTGTCCAGGTGTTGGAGGTAAGGTGCAATTCTTCGGAATCGTCATTGTAGTTTTGTGCCGCGGTATTTTCTTGGTAGCTATAGGTGAAATCAGCACGATGATGGTTATTGATGTTCCAGTCTAGTTTAACCAAGAACTTCTCATCTTCATCGGCGTCGGGCGCGCCAGCAATCGAGTCTTCCAATCCGTATGTTTCACTAAGAGCAGTAATGACGTTCTCTGCTGCGGTGACTAATTCTGATGGATAAGCGGAAGCATTAAAGCCTGTATCTATTTCTTCTTCCCATTTTTCATAAGAACCAAAGAAGAAAAGTTTATCTTTTATAAGCGGTCCGCCTAACGTAAAGCCATATGAGGACTCTTCGTTATCAACATCATATTCTGTATTGTAAAGCTTTGTGTCTTCGGCCGTGCCTGAAAAAGGGACTTCTTCATAAAACATAGTACCATGAAAGTCATTTGTACCAGATTTTGTCACCACGTTTACATTACCACCACCAAACTTCCCGGCACGAGCTGTAAAAGGGGTAAACTCAACAGACACTTGGCTAATAGCGTCTAACGAAACAGGTGGGCGAGAAGTAGGGTATCCGTTTGACTGCAAACCAAAGGTGTCGTTAACACCTACACCGTCTACGGTGAAAGTATTGTATTTAGGGTTTGAGCCAGCAATGCTCAATTCTTCTCCGTCAGCGCTTACCACTGCCAGTGGGTTCGAGCGTACAATGTCTTTGATATCGCGATTAAATGTAGGCATGTTGGAAATGGCGGACTCTCCGAAGACTGAGTTTGAGCCATTATTCGCAAAAAAATCTCGACTACCTGTAACCGTCACACGCTCAATACTGGACGCAGACTCCAGCGCTGTATCTAGCTCGAAGGTGTCATTTAATTCTAAGTAAACATCTTCGATAACGCGGCCTTGGAACTTATCTGACTCAACAATAATCATATAAGGGCCGCCAACGCGCAATCCACGGGCTGAAAACACGCCATCTTCGTTAACCGTGACTTCTTTTACAGTACCTGAAGGCTGGTGGATAATGGTAATAGCGCTTCCTGCAGCTGGATTACCTTGTGGACCAACAATTGTACCGCGCATTGCGGAAGATTGACCGGTGGCTGCGACCGCTGTAGCGGTAACACCAATAGACAGTGCGACAGCCATCGCAATGCGACTAAGCGAAGTTTTTTTAATCATGTGCTTCTCTTTGTTAATGAAAGTTAGGTTTGTATTTCGTTGTCGATACCAATGCGCTAGGTACTAATACGTATTCAGTGGTGAGGTACAAAGTCTCCGGTTTCCACAGCCCGCAATTGTTCGTCTTTTATATTTCATTTGTATTTCATTAGTGTAAATTCGAGTTTACATAAGCTAATGATTTATAAATCTATTTGAGTGATTTTTGGTCGGAATGGTCAAGTGGATTTACGAAGGTTTACCTCATTTACGGAACTTTACGGAAAGAGGCTAACTAGGTGTTAAAAAGGTATTCCGAAGGTGAATGGTCGCTAAAAATGAGGTAGGAGTGAGCAGTTAAACTGGAAAAGTTGTCTGTAGTGCTAAGCGTATAATTTAACCCGTCTTTACACTTTTCCTATGGTGAGAGGAGAGCCGATTTACTATGATCTACCTACAAACCAAAGACATATCATTGACCTTGTAAACCATTTCCAATCTAGGTGACAAGTGACCCGAACAAAACTATTTATCAAGGAAAAAGTAATGCGGCACCTTGCTTATCTATGTGTTTTTGCTGCGCTATTAACCTCGTTATCAGCACACGCCCATCACGGAAGTAGCGGACAATTCGATACCAATGCAACGGTCGAGTTTAGCGGTAACATCACTAGGGTTCGTCTTGTTAACCCACATGCTTACGTGTATTTCGACTCAATTGATGAAACCGGTAAGGTTACGAACAAACGGTGCGAATTACAGTCTGGTTCTTTGTTAAAGCGAAGAGGCTGGACTCAGTCGCTCTTTAAAACGGGTAGCTTCATTTCCATCAAGGGTTCACCAGACAGAACCGATCCTACTACTTGTTACATGAAAGAAATCACCTTTGAAAATGGTGTTGTCGCATTTCGAAACAGCGAGTTTGACGAAAATGGAAACGTTATTGAAAACGGTGAAGGTGCTGTAAAAGACGAGCCGTCAAAAGATTATAATGTAGAAGACCATGACGAGGACGACCATCATGATGATGACGAGCACCATGATGAGGACGACCATCTTGACGCCGCGTCACCAGAGCAGACCGTAGACCTGATTTCGCGTGAGCGCCTTCGCGAAGATGGCTCGTTGAATATTGCTGGAAATTGGGTAATGGTTCGTTCAGGGGAAGGCCCTCCAGGTGGAGGAGGTAGTCGAGCTACGCTAACACCTGCTGGAGAAATAGCGGTCGAAGGCGCTACATCTGCTGATAATCCTCGATATCAATGTGAGCCAACTAACATCATTATGGACTGGTGGTTCGATATGATGGTCAATCGTATTGACCAAACAGATGAACGAATTACGTTGACTTACGGCTTCATGAATTTGAAACGTACAATTTACCTAGATGGCACTACTATTCCAAAAGACTACCAACCTAATCGCGCCGGTTTTTCTAAAGGACATTGGGAAGGCGAGGAATTAGTTGTGACAACCACAGGGTTTGATGAAGGATGGATCATGGCACCTCTTGGAGGTAATCCAGGTGGGCCGCCACCGGGAGAAGAAGGAGAGCGACAAAAACGTCCACCTAGACCTGATAGTGCACAAGGTGCGTCTGGTGCTGGTAGAAGTGGCCCTGAGGGAAGACCTGGCCCACCTTCTCCAGCTAAGAATAGTACACAAATGACCATAGTAGAGCGCTTTACGTTAAGTGAAGATGGCACTGTTTTAACCAGAAAATATACTATAACAGACCCACTATATTTAGCGTCACCAATGGAAGGGCAAGATCAGGTAACCTTCACCAATGACAAATACATAGACTACGAATGTGAAGATCTAACCGCTGAACGAGGGTCAGACAGTTTAGGTGGTGTAGGTGTAACACGCGCCTCAGAAAAAGTTGAAGCAGATCAATCGGTAAAACCGCTTTTGTATTGGCTTGAAGAAACAAAAATTGGAACAACTGTATCAAGCACGCAATGGGGCTATCCCATTATCCTGTCGCTGCATGCAATTGGTATGGCGATTATGGTGGGCGTTTCATTGATGTTATGTGCTCGTGTCTTAGGATTTGCATCAACGATACCTCTCTCATCTTTTACTCCTTATTGGTCGATAGGCTTGATTGGTTTCGTGATTAATTTTCTATCGGGTTCAGCTTTGTTTTTCGGTAACGCTTCCGAGCTGTATTTCAACTTAGCTTTTCGAGTAAAAATTGTAATGGTCATTTTGGGACTTACTTTTACTAAGTTGATGGTCAAAAAAGCGATGTCATCACCAAGCGAAAACGATAAAAGTCATAAGACGCTGGCTGTCGTCGCATTGCTTTGTTGGGTGTTTGCTATTATTGCTGGCCGCTTGATTGGCTACACAGGTTAGGGGCGTAAAAATGAATACTTTTCTATCCACAGTGATCGATACATTAAAATCAAGCCAGCTTAATCATTTCGTTTTGGACAATGCTGTAGTATTTCCAATATTAGAAATGGCACATTTTTTAGGTTTAAGCATGCTTTTTGGGGCTTTACTTGTCGTCGATTTGAGGCTTGTAGGTGTTGCCAAAAAAGTTCCGCTAAACAATGTTGAGTTGTTTCTTCGTTTTGCCCTTATCGGTTTTGCTATTAATTTGATATCGGGTGTTTTATTTGTATTTGGCGACCCTGGACGATACCTAGTTAACCTTGCTTTCGGGCTTAAGATGCTGGCTATTGGGCTAGCCGGTGTTAATACGATTTACTTTGTAAAAAGAGTAAAACCGCAGCTACATAAGACTCACCAGCCACCAACGAGAGGCAAAGAAGCAGCGGTAGTGGCCTGGTTATCCCTAGCGCTATGGTTGAGCGTTATTGTATTAGGTCGCTTTATTCCTTATGTTGAAACACCTTAATCAAAACTCATTTATTAAATCTTTCCATATTGTCACTTTGCATGGCGGTTATTAAGTTAAACCGCTATGCAACGCGTGATCTCGTAAGGGTTGGCTAGCTAGCGCAGGAACAACTCTTTTTATTGATATTCCATTTACCCAGATGCAGTCAGTACCTAACTTACTCGCCACCAATTTTACTAATCAATGTGTAAAAACTACGCAAAATTGAACGGCACAGGGTGACGCAGCATTAGAAACCCTTGAGTTATAAGGGCTCAGCCACACTTGTTATTGGCATTTGAGTTGCACATCCAACGGACTCTATTTGAGTCGTCGCTACTTTCGCGATGCAATCCTCTTTTTTATTCAACCCTTCGCGTTGGAGCGCTAATAAAATGTGTGAAAATCCAATAGGTCCAGGTGTAGTAAAAACACAAAATGGATATCGTTTTTCCGTGTGGGCGCCTAACGCACAAAACGTCTCACTCACCGGAGATTTTAATAACTGGAATCGCCCGGGAATCAGTATGCAGAGACAGGACAACGGTGTGTGGTGGTGTGAAGCCGATGGAGCTGCATGTGGCCATGAATACAAGTATGAGGTGACAACTGGCAAGGGTGACAGCGCTCTTAAAAACGACCCGAGAGCAAGGTTGATGACCAATAGTGTAGGCAATAGCGTTATTTATGATGATGCCTTCAGTTGGGAAGTAGAAGACTTTAAACCAGTTCCTATTCATCAAAGAATTATCTACGAGCTTCATATTGGCACCTTTCACCGTAAGAACGGTGAGCAAGGGACATTCGACACGGCGATAGAGAAGCTAGATAGCTTGGCCACACTCGGCATAAATATGATAGAGCTCATGCCGGTGAACGAATTTGCAGGTGATATAAGCTGGGGATATAACCCAGCCTGCCCCTTTGCTGTTGAAGAAGCTTATGGTGGGCCAGACGGTCTTAAGCGTTTTATCGACGCCGCTCACAAGCTGGGAATGGGCGTGATAATGGACGTTGTGTACAACCATTTTGGTCCTAGCGACTTGGATATTTGGCAATTTGACGGATGGAGCGAGAACGACAAGGGCGGAATTTATTTCTATAACGACGAACGTTCAAGTACCCCATGGGGTGACACCCGCCCTGACTATGGCCGTCAAGAAGTACGAGATTATATTACCGACAACGCCATGATGTGGCTTCAAGAGTTTAGGGCTGATGGTTTGCGAATGGACATGGTGCCTTTTATGCGTACCGTCTCTGGAGCAGACTCAGGTGAAGATGATATTCCAGAAGCTTATGAACTCATTAAGGGAATAAATGGGCGTATTCAACAAGCATGCGCTGAAAAAATGACAATTGCTGAAGATCTACATCAGCACGACTACATTACAAATTCTGTAGAGGAAGGCGGTTGTGGTTACACGGCGCAATGGGACGCCGCATTTGTACACCCTGTACGTGAAGTGCTTACCCAATCAAACGATGAAAATATAAATCTTGATACACTCGTTAGCGCCCTGTGCAAACAATATAGCGGCAGCGCCTTTTCGCGAGTGGTCTATACCGAATCTCACGATGAAGTGGCTAATGGTAAAGCCCGGTTGGTGGAAGAAATTGCACCAGGGAATGTAGATGACGATTATTTTGCACGTCAAAAAGGAATTTTAGCGGCAGCGCTAGTGCTTACAAGTGCTGGCATACCTATGCTATTTCAGGGGCAGGAGTTCAAAGAGACTGGCTGGTTTAACGATACAAAAGACTTAGATTGGTCACGCACGGATAGTTTTGATGAATACCTAAAAGCAATAACCGAGTTGATTAAGATACGCAAAGGCGAGGTTAAAGCGACCTCTGGGCTAACTGGCGAAAATACAGAGATTGTTCATCATGACACTAAAAACAAAGTGCTGGGCTATCGCCGTTTTAACGACGTTGCCAATGAATCCGTGTGGGTATTCCTTCATTTAGGTAGCGCAGAAATAGATGAGTATCAATTATTAGGTGGGCCGGCTGATCCCCATTGTCTATTTGCTTGGTCTGATGGACTATGTACGCAGGAAATTCATATAGACAATGGAAGAGTCAGGCTACCCTCATTCGGCGTTCTTATTTTGACCGAGCGAAGTAGCTTAGGTTAACGCTTTAAGAGAGGAAATGCTCACCTACACAGCGGGTTAACGTGTTTGGTGTGCACTTGATTAAGATAAGAAAAGGCCTAAAGGCGATGAAATATAATGGGGTAAAACCTAGCCCATTAGGCCTTTTTAATGCTCATACTTGCCCACATAGGCTTTTCGATTAAGGCTTCATTAACTTATCAACACACAGCCTATTATTTCGATTCAAGAAGCCTTATCCAATGGTTAAAAACACCTAAGTTTTCAAGAATAATTTTAATACACATCAATATAGGCACTGCTAGTAACACGCCTACCACACCCCATAGCCACCCTGTGATGGCGATCCAAATTATAATAATTAGCGGATTGAGCTGCATACTACGCCCTAGCACAGCTGGAGTGATTAGCTGAGACTCAATAATATTTAAAATTAGAAAAACACCTGCTGGTAAAAATGCGCTACTTACAAGACCAAATTGAACAAGCCCTACAACTAGCAGAACGACGCAGCTAGCAATGCCACCTAAATAGGGCACAAAATTCATTAACGCCACAAGGGCTCCCCACAGAAGCGCGTCTTCAATCTTCAAATAGTAAAATGCACCAGCGGTAGCCAGACCTAAACATGTGTTTATGATACTGATAGTTACTATGTATGCAGAAAGCTCTCGCTGGATTTGATCGACTAATACCAGTGCTCGTCTTTTATCCGTAACCACTGGGAAATCTCGAATGAAAACGTGAAATAGGTTAGGGCCGAAAACTAATAAGAAAAAAATTAATACAATGCAGCCGAGTACTTGTGCTAGTAGGAAGGGAGCACTGCTAAACAGTGTTAATCCCATATCAATACTACTTTGCTTAATCTTATCTTTTACTGAGTTTGCGGTATCGGGATTAGCAACGGGAGTTTCCGGTTCATTATCATCGCCAAACCAGTCAAAAATAGACGACTCTTTTTCTACGGGCTCAGCCAAAGGCGGTGTCGTGTAAGCATCAATACTACTGCTAATTTCTTCTATTTCTTCAGTGATCTCAGAAGCTATTTTAGGGAGTGAATGTAGCCAACGTTCGGCGGGCTCAGCAAGTTGAACAGTTAACAAAGTGAAAGGCGCCACCAATAGCGCAATTAATGCTCCAGCCGACATCGTCCGTGGCACGTAAACTTTTCGAGCAATGGCAACAAGTGGGCTTAATAGTAAGGCGATAAAGGCAGAAAAGAACAGCGGAATAAGTAAAGATTTCGCCAAGTACATAGTGTAAATAAAAGCGAAGATTACTAATGTATTCAGCAATTTAGTTTGCTTGGCTATTTTAGGGTACGCGCCAGTTAGATTCTTTTTTTGTTTTTCATTAATAGAGCCAGCGTTATCCATGTCTTAGCCTTTGGTGAGAAGCGCTTTTCGCGCATATATAGGTGTAATTCCAGTATGAATATTACGAAAATTTCATAATTAAAGTTCAGTGCTGAGATTAATGAAACGAGACCATAAACTTCAACAAATGAGGTTTCGAAATAATAGTTAAGAGCTAATTACTTTTTAAATAATATTAGCTGCAGTGATGAGCTTTCTTATCCTATTAGGCAATTTGTGAGTGATCTATTTAAACAAGTAAAACACTACTAAAACCATACATGGATTCTTTTCTTATGGAGAAGGTTAATGCCTCGTATCACTCGTCGTCATTTTCTTCAGCTAGCGGGTTCTGGTTTGCTCGTTGCCCACAGCCCTTATTTGTTAGCTCAACCACCTAAGAAGAAACTAGGCGTAGCCTTGCTTGGCTTAGGTAATTACAGCACAAATTTGTTAGCGCCTGCGCTACAGCACACCAAGCATTGTGAGCTGCGAGGAATCATCACAGGTAGCGAAGAAAAAATTCCCAAGTGGCAAAGAAAGCATGGAATTAAGGATAGCAACGTATACACATACCGCACTATGGCTAAGATTGCGGATAATGATGATATTGACGTTATCTATGTCGTAACGCCCACAGGTACGCACAAAGACTTTGCTGTGCAGGCTGCAAATACAGGAAAGCACGTGTGGTGTGAAAAGCCAATGGCCATGGATAGTGAGGAGTGCCAAGCTATCATCGATGCCTGTAATAAAAATGATGTGACTTTGTCTATCGGCTATCGCATGCAGCACGAGCCTAATACACGCGCATTTCGTCAGTATCTAAAAACGAAACCCTATGGAAATATAACGGCAGTATCGAGCTTTGCGGGTTATGCCGGGCAGGGTAGAGCGGCAGACAACTGGCGCATGAAAAAGCATATGGGAGGCGGTGCACTATATGACATGGGCGTTTATGCGATAAACAGTGCTCGTTTTTTAACGGGGCGAGAGCCCTTGTCTGTTACCGGTAGTCATCCTCCTCAACGTTTCCCCGAAAAATTCACTGAAGTTGATGAAACTACCTTATTCACCATGGACTTTGGTGACGGGCTGGTGGCAGATTGCGGCACTAGCGTAGTAAAAGGGTTTAATCATTTTAAAGCTGATTGTGAAGGCGGTTGGTATCAGCTAAAACCAATGCAGAGCTATAACGGTGTAACGGGTACAACGTCTGACGGAAAAACACTGCCACCTATTAACGGTATGCAGCAAACGCTTCAAATGGATAATGACGCTTTAGCCATATTAACTGGGCGCCAGCCAATGGTAACCGGTAGTGAAGGGCTTGCTGATATTAAGATTGTTAACGCCATATTTGAAGCGGCGAAAACGGGTCAAACAGTTAGGCTGTAACGTTTTGTCACCGCGCTCAATAGGCGCAAGCGAAGCATCAATAATTAGTTGTTCATGAAATGCTAGGTTTGGCATTCGCTTCGCCTTGAATGTAAGAAGCTTCAAGTTACGAAACTTCCCCCTTGAGTCATTCAACGTCTAGAGAATCGATTAGCGAGTTTAGCTTTTTCGCGTCTGTTAACTCGCTAAACCATGAAGTTATCTCGGCCCCGTGCATTAAACCTAGTATGGCCCCTAAAACAAAACCGCGATGCACGTTGTCACCGCCCACATTAGTGTTTGCTATAAGCGCTCTTTTCGGATTATCTGCATAGCGGTATGCGAAATACAAAACGGCGGGCCAGGCGTCTGAGATATAACATGCTGGCGAATACATGCGCCCAACAACTTCAATATCGCTTTTGTTCTTTGCCGTAAGAGAAGCTAAGTTCATACGTGCTGACTTACCCGCAATCTCTTCTAGAATATCCTTGGGTGATTCATCTTGGCGGTGAACCAATTTGTATATCAGCCCTACATAGTAATCACAGACTGAAGCTAAGGACTCATCGGGATGAGTTAAATACAAATGTTCACGGCACAGGTGTTTGATATCGCTAAGCGCGGTATTTTTAGCAGCTTCTACTATCGCTAGAGGGGTTACTGATACAAATGCGCCTATTGAGGCTGTATCGTGGGTAACCGCTCCACATTTTTCTGCCGGAATGCCCTGTACGAGATTTGCGAAAAAACCTCTGTGATAAGACTCGGCATAGGTGTCTGGATGACTAGGTTTGTCAGCGCGCATAAAGCTAATATATTGGTTTAAAAACTCGTTTGCATCATAGCTTTTAAGGGCACATGTTAGAACGATACGAGCACAGTGGGCATTAAGCGTATTTTCACCTGCTTTCATTCCCTGATGGTAATGAACGTTGTCTTTACCCCAGTACTGTCTTTTTCCTTTAAGAATGACCTCACCCACTATTTCTTTTTGGCTAGCTGATGCTTTGTTTGCACGACCGCCTTGTTGTGTGGAGTGCAGCGACATTATTGAAGAGGGATGAAAGGATGGCGCATCCTCAAATTGTTCTATTCCTAATGGGAATGCTTTATAGATATCAGCTGGGTTGTAAAACCAGTGCACT
Organism: Alteromonas sp. HB246098; assembly: GCF_054890645.1. NCBI lineage: Bacteria > Pseudomonadati > Pseudomonadota > Gammaproteobacteria > Alteromonadales > Alteromonadaceae > Alteromonas > Alteromonas sp. HB246098. The sequence goes on from NZ_JBTZUG010000005.1 coordinate 131,079, forward strand.
GGCATAGCGAGTGCGTCGCCGACAAATGCGTTTTTAAGTGCTGCTCTTGCGCGTTCTATGATTAGTGAAGCCATCTTTCCTCTCGCCTGCCAACTAACTCATTTGGATGGGTATGCGTGTATTAACTCATTTAAATTACGCTCAAATGGCTAAAAATGATCGCTTTAATGCTCGTCAAACAACGACTTGTTGCGGATATATTTCCGCATGTAGTGGTAGGTAATAGGGCGCAACAACCAGCTTTTAAGAGACATTAAAAATCGCCTGTGAGTAGGCGTGTTTTCATAAATTTTATCATCATGCAGCCACAGCATTTTACCCACATGCCAGAAGTAAAAAGGGAAGGGAGGCATAAAGGTAATAACGTCTAGGTCGCAGCAAATGCGATACGTTCGATGGTGTAACAAGTAATGCTTGTACCAAGAGCGGGTGCCAACAGCAGGTTGCCCAAAGGTAACCACTCTTTTTACTGACTTAGGGAACCGTCTTTCGAAATAATCGGCCATGAGCACGGCGACCGCGCCACCGGATGAGTGACCGATAAATGAAAACCGTTTGCCTTGTGCACGAAGTGGCTCTAATACTTTTACGAGTAGTTCTCTGAGCGGTAAGGCGTCATCAGAGGTTTTTGTACTTGAGTACATTGGCTGCGCAAGCAATCGGGCAAACCCCCAGTGGACAAAGAAATTTCTATTTAATTGGTGCAATTTATAGGGTATGAAAAACAGGTTGGCAAACCAATCTTTGAAGCCTAACGAACCGCGAAAAACGATGATGACTTCTTTTTTGTTCTCAACCCACAATATCCTTACGCTCATTCTACCGTATTTATCGACAAGATGACGTTCATGAAAAGGATCTAGTATTTTTTCGTATTGCGCGTCGGCGTCGGGGTAGGCGAGTTGACAGAGGATGGCATATCGTTCGTATTGATAGCGTTTCAATTTCTTCATGAAAACTCATATCGGAGCAATGTGCATTTTGAAATAGTGCTTTTGACGGCACTTTCAGAGAACCTTATACGCTATAGGATATTTATTTCAGAGATATGACGGCGAGAAATATTTGAATAAATTTAGAATGGTTGGCTCTATGTGTGGGCATACCGATAATCATAGAGCCTAAAATCAGTTCTTAATTTCTATGCTTATTCTGCAATCTCAGCTGCAACAACAGAGATTTCTACAAGCAGTGCCTCGCGTGCCATATCGGCAGTAACACAAGCTCGCGCTGGAGCATAACCCTCTGGTACCCAGTTATCCCATACCTCATTCATTTTCGCAAAATCATCCATGGTTTTAAGGTAAATGGTCGCTGAAAGCATATGCTTTCTATCGCTTCCCGCTTGAACAAGTAAGCTATCCACTTTATCAAGCATGGTTTGAGTTTGGTGGGTAATATCTTGCGTGGCATCTGCACATACTTGCCCGCATAAGTAGATAACGCCATTGTGCTTCACAATGCGACTCATGCGCTGCTTGGTTTCCATTCGTTCAATGTTCATCAATTAAAGCCTTTTTGGGAATTTAGGGGGGAATGTTGAGCGACTTTAATTGGTTTGGTGGGGGACTTCAATTGTTAGGCAGTACCAAATGAAGTATTGATTAAATAAATGTTCCGGTATGGGTACATCATGAAAATATTGCAATCCACTAGGAAGTCTATCCGTTTCATTCCTCGTCTATCGGACTATAATAAGTCTATATTTAGACCAATAGAGATTGTCATGAAAACTCAAACTGTATCTTACATTAAGGAACATGCGAATCATCTGGAATTGGATAATCCCATTTTGGTCACGCAAAATGGCAAGCCAAAGTATGTTATTCAGGATGCGAATGACTACGAAGAACAGCAACAAACTATAACATTATTAAAACTCATAAACTTGTCAGAACGCAGTGCGCGACAGAACGGGCTATTTGATCTGGATGAAGCATTTGACGACGATTGAATATAGCATAAAAATGACACCGGTTTTTAAACTTTGCTTGAAAAACTGGATGCCTTTTTAACCAGAAAATTTAATCACAATGTTGCAAACGAGGCCAAGCGAGCTATCAAATCAAAAGTTAAGTCTCAACTCTATGGAAATCCGTATTCTGCGCCTCATAGCGACAGGCTCCTGGAATTAGGGTTAACCGAATACAGGCAGCTTCTTGTCGATAGTCATAATGTGGTGCTTTACCGAGTTGAAGAGTCTACAAAGACAGTCATTCTTCTTCTAGTTTTTGATTCTAGACAAGATCTGAAAAAGCTTTTGTTTAAAGTTAATTTACTCGTCTGATTTACCCCAAATTAATAGAACAGGATAAATACTGATCCCCCGGTTATGGGGTAGAGCCGCTTTTGTCAGGTAGGTTATCTTTCTTTTAGACACAAAAAACCGACTCAAAAGTCGGTTTCAGTATCTACTTCTACAAAGATGAGATGGTACCAGTGGGCGGGCTTTGATTGGACCGACACTCGGCCGACACGCTTGCGTGGCGATTTACTGAGCTTCAGACACAAAAAAAACAACTGAAAAGTTGATTTAATGTTTGGTACAGTGGGCGGACTTGAACCGCCACGCTATCGCTAGCAACGGAATTTGAAAAGATACTGCATTCTTTTATATTTAAAAATCAATAAGTTAAAGCATGTTGAAAAACTTTGCAAATTCTTTGCATGGATGGGGTGTTTCAATAGTCATGAGTTAGCTCAGAATCCAACTGGACATCAGCAGAGGAAGTGACTGTCCTATTTGCTGTCTTCTTCAAATAATGCTATCTCGAAAAATTGTCATTAACTTAAAGTATCAAGACGTTTACCTTCAGGCCCATACTTCATCACCTTGACCCTTCGGGGCCTTGGCGTTAGTATTTCGCGGTTGTAAGTATTTATTTTCGAATAGTTCGAATTTTACATTCAAGCTATACATCAAAAGCAGGGCAAAGAAGTGCCGCGCTAAACAAACCTATGTTTTTGTAAACGTTTAATTATGTAAAGTTAGCAGTGCCGTTCTGGCCGATTGTTGAGGGAGATTAGTTTGGTCAGATCGACTGGAAATAGTTCACTGAAGCGCCGATTACAAATTTTAGATGTAATTCGCCAACAAACCGAAGTGAAAGTAGAGGCCTTAAGTCAGCAATTCTCGGTTTCTACGGTCACCATTCGTGGCGACCTCAACTATTTAGAAGAGCAGGGGTTTATTGTGCGCTCGTTTGGTAGCGCGAAATATAATCCTAACTCAAGCTCGTCCCAATCTTACCCAGTTGAAGCAACCTCGTCGTCTACAGTAAGTAAGGCTGATGAGACGTTTATAGCGCAACTGGCCGCCAATAGCGCCGAAAGTGGCGATACGCTTTTTTTAGGCGCGAGTGAATTAACACATAAAATGGTGCCTTTTTTGGCGCTTCACGAAAGCTTGTCACTCATTGTAAATACCTATGAAATAGTTCCCACTGTGCAGCAATTTATTAACTGCGACCTACAAATATTGGGTGGTGCGGTGATTGATGACTGCACTGCGTTGGTAGGCCCTATTGCTGAACAAGCGGTGCGTCTGCAGTTAGTGAACAAGTGCTTCATTGAGTTTATGGGCGTAAACGAAGAGGGCTATCTTACCGTTAAAAATGCGGCTATGGCGCGGTTATATCGCGATGTTGTCAGTCATGCAGAAAAAAATATCGGCTTAATTTCACGTGTAGGTTTCTCTGCATGCGAAGGGTATCCTGTCTGTCGCTTAAGCGAACTGAGTACGCTCATTGTTAATTGCGATCTGGGGGATGAAGAGCTTGCGCTACTTCAGCAAGCAGATATGTCAAATACCAGCACTCAGGGTAGTTATAATATATATAGTGGCGGTTAACTATTATGCGTACCTTAGGCAGTATAATAATGGAGTGTAAATGAACAAAATTGTGACCATGGGCGAGATTTTAGTGGAAATTATGACGACAGAAGTCGGTCAAAGTTTTCGACAGCCGGGCGCATTAGCAGGCCCTTACCCTAGCGGTGCTCCGGCTATTTTTATTGACCAAGTAGCGAAGCTAAATCAACCTTGTGGCATTATCAGCAGCGTAGGTGACGACGACTTTGGTGCGCTTAATATGTTTCGGCTAAGTAACGATGGCGTCGATATCAGTGGTATTAGCGTTAACAAAAAAATTGCAACGGGTACGGCATTTGTTACTTATCAAAAAAATGGCTCACGCGACTTTATTTTCAACTATACGAATAGCGCATGTGCACACTTTTCGCTAACCCCTTCGGCAGAGTTGTTACTTAAAAATTGTACACACTTCCATGTTATGGGGTCGTCTTTATTTTCGTTCCGTATTATTGACGAAATGAAAAAAGCGATTGAAATAGTGAAAAATAATGGTGGTTCTATTTCTTTCGACCCTAATATCCGTAAAGAAATGCTAAAAATTCCTGAAATGCGTCAGGCGCTTAATTTCATTTTAGAGTATACAGATATATTTTTACCAAGTGGTGCCGATATTTCTATGCTGACCAGCTCTAATAAAGAAAATGAAGCAATTGAGGAAATCCTTGATCTTGGCGTGCGCGAAATTGCGATTAAGCGTGGTCGTAACGGCGGCAGCTTCTATAACCGCAGTGAGCTAATATCACTTCCCCCTTTTGCCAGTGATGAGGTAGACCCTACAGGCGCTGGCGACTGTTTTGGCGCAGCTTTTGTGGTATGCCGTCTTAAGGGAATGTCACCAGAAGATTCACTACGATATGCGAATGCCGCAGGTGCGTTAGCGGTGGCACGAAAAGGCCCTATGGAGGGCACCTCTACCTTTTCCGAGCTTGATACCTTTATTGAGCGCTGCGCCAAATAAGCAACGGCAGCCATACACGGCCCAGTGACTAACCCTCACTGGGCTTTCTCGCTAAGTAATTGAAAAAGCTTAAGTATGGCTTGATTTCCCCTTACATCCCGAGCGGTAACAAACAGGCAAATGTATAAAGTGTGCTCACCACGTTTTTTTACTGCCTCTGCTTAGGCTCACCATTATCCTGCTGCCTCTTTACTATCTCTTCGCTACTTCCTTACAACGTCACTGCGTGAAAATAATTAACCTATTAACCGCTGTAGACTCAAGCATATCTTGCTTTATTAACCTTTCGAGTGAAGGTTTTTGTTTACAAAGTCTTCGAAATTTCTTTACGTACCCCAGCCGCAGCGTTACTATTAACAAATGAAAGCTTTTTTCTTTCGATGCTTTCGATTTGATGTGGGGGTTAAACCGAGTATTGCACTTATTATCGTGCGTTAAGCATAAGTAAAGCTTCACGTATGTTTTTTAAGTTAATGCTTTTATCGTTTTTTATTTACGCACTCGCTAATGGTTTATTTAGTAGACGATTACTTTTGAGCGCTAGCAGAAAATGTTCACCATGTTATTCGAAAGTGAATTACCTGGTTAAAAAGTATCGAAGTAGCATCAATATTATCTTATTTGAGCGTTATTTATACACAAGTAGCTATTGTAAAAACTATTTTTGTGAGTTGTGTCTCGACGCCAGTCGACCATGAATAATGCAAAAGTAGGGAGCGATGAACAATTTAGTGTGACGAAGTTATAAGCAGACAATATCTGTAATAGTAGGAAAATCCATGACGATAAATACACATAGATTAGACAATGTGAATGAGGAGCAACTTCCCGTTGCTAACCACAAACTGCACGGTTGGAAACACTTTGCTGGCCTATTTGCTGGTGAGCATGTAGCGGCAACCGAATTTGTGATTGGTGCAACCTTCGTGGCGCTGGGCGCATCTACCATCGATATTTTACTAGGATTACTCATTGGTAATTTTCTAGCGATGTGTTCATGGTGGTTGATTACCACTCCCATTGCGGTAGAAACACGTTTAAGTATATACAACTACCTTAATAAGATTGCTGGTAATTCGATGACCAAGCTCTATAACTGGGCTAATGTGGTTATATTTAGTGTGATATCCGCTGCAATGATCACTGTATCGGCAACAGCGGTGAGGTTTTTGTTTAACATTCCGGCACAGCTAGATTGGTATCCAAATAGTTTATCGTTTGTAGCAATTGTTTTAGCGGTTGGCTCAATTGTTGTGTTTGTTGCTATGTATGGCTTTTCCACTGTGGCAGACTTTTCTAAAATCTGTGCGCCCTGGCTATTTGTTATCTTTTTAGCCGGCTCATTTGTTTTATTTCCTGAACTCTCTAACTATGTATTGGGCACCACTGCTTTAAATAGTTTTGGTGACTTTATAGCAATAGGAGACGCCTCCATATGGACCGGCACTAATGCACAGGGAGAGCCAGGTATTGGTTTATTAGAAGTTATTGGTTTTGCGTGGGCAGCAAACTCTATTACCCACTTTGGCTTAATTGATATGGCAATATTTAGGTTTGCTAAACGTAAACGGTACGGTTTATTTTCAGGTGTGGGCATGTTTTTTGGTCATTACTTAGCGTGGATCGCTGCAGGAGTTATGGGAGCTGGTGTAGCGGTGTTACTAAAAACCACAATATCATCTCTTGATCCTGGCGATGTTGCTTATCACGCATTAGGCTGGACGGGCTTTGTGGTTGTTATCATCGCAGGTTGGACTACGGCAAACGCAAATCTTTACCGCGCTGGTCTTGCTGCACAATCTATTTTTGTGGCGCAGTCTCGCGAACGTACTACCGCTATTGTTGGTGTTGTTACCGTAATTATTGCTTGTTTCCCGTTTGTATTTTCTCAAATGTTGCCACTACTTACCTACGCAGGTTTATTGGTCGTGCCCGTTGGCGGTATCGTATTTGCTGAGCATGTTTTATTTCCTAAAATTGGTTTAACCCGCTATTGGGCTAAATATAAAAACATTACTCGCAGCGTTCCAGCTATTGCATCGTGGGTGCTGGCGCTAGTGTTTGGCGTTAGTCTGAATATCATTGATGTAATGTCATTTTACTATTTATTTATACCGACTTGGTTGTTCACTATTGTCGTTTACACCTTACTGGCTAAAAAATATGGCGCAGGTGAGAACTACAGTAAAGAAATTGAGGCTGAGGAAAAAGAGCTGCAAAACATAAAAGCTTACCAAGCAGAACAGGCGAAAAACGTGCAGCCCCCCCTAGAAGATAGCTCACTATTTACGAAAGTATTGAACGGCTGTTCTACTATTTCGTTACTTATAATTTTTGCCTTTGCCAGCCAAGTGATGTTTTTTAGTGACAGCATGAGCATCTACTCCATGCATAAATCTCAGTTTGAAATAGCATGCTTTATTTGTACGGTTATTTACTTTGTGACGGCATATTGGTCGCTACAACGCCATAAAACCCTCAATAAAGCGGAACAACCTGCTACGCGCTTGAATAGTCGCAGTCAATCAATGGCTGAACACAGTGCCTAAGTGAATAGGGCTTGGCCACATACGCGCGTATTGATAATACGTTGAGTTAGCAACGCTAACTGCCACTTGTATAGTGGTATAGGAAGTAATCTTCTATCAGCAGTGACCCAGCCCTAGGATAAGTTATGCGGCCATAATGTTAATTATGGCCTGCTTATTTACACTATGAATCCGCAATTAAGCACCCGTAAATAATCAGCCCTTATACACGCCGTCTTCGCCGTATCCTCGCCTACCGGGGGATGGCAAGTTAACAACCCGCATCTTAAACCTCTTATTTTCGCTTAGCGGATATTACCGCTCGCAACGATCATTGTTTACCTTTCCTTTCGTTAGAATATTTTTTTTTACGAAATCTTCGAAATAACTTTACGAACAGTAAATCCAAGGTTACCATCAAAAAATGAAATAAATGGCTTTCGAAAGTTTCGATTTTATTGTGATTTTAAATCTAGATTTTGCCGCGCTTTAAGCAGGCGATATACAGATTTAACCATATCGTCCACTTTTTAAATGCCTAACAATGGCGGGTTGTCACGATATTTCGTACTAGGCACGTTTTCAGGCTAGCTAAGTAGTCAGCGTTAATTTTTTGAATGCTTAAGATAAGCTTTAAAGAAAAAATCGAAAGTAAGTGATTTCGTTAAACGCTATCAAAGGTAAAACAAAGCCGATTAAAAGTAGCAATTCTGTTTAATAAAAAGCGGGATTGCTTATGTAATTAAACGGTTGTCCTAGTGCTAATAGAGGACGACAAGCATCAATGAGTTGAGCGATGACTGACATTTTATGTATGGGCGAACTACTCGCTGAAATTATGGCAGAAGATATTGGCCAATCCTTTACCGAGCCGGGTGTATTTCTTGGGCCTTATCCAAGTGGCGCTCCAGCAATATTCGCGGATCAAGCGGCTAAAATAGGGGCTTCCGTGGCCTTTATTGGTTGTGCTGGAAATGATGGTTTTGGCGAGCTTATCTTAAACCGGCTTCGCAGTGATGGTGTGGATGTAAGTGGTATTAGCCGTTCGGACGAATTACCAACAGGCACTGCTTTTGTTACTTATCAAAAAGACGGAAACCGAGAGTTTATCTTTAACATTAGTAACAGTGCAGCAGCGCTTATTAACGAAGACTCCGTTGACCCTGCCCTTGCCAGCAATTGCCGTTATTTTCATGTAATGGGCTCATCGCTTGGCAACGCGGGTTCAATTGCAGCGGTTAAGCGCGCATTAGCGTTGGTTAAGCAAAGTGGCGGAAAAGTATCGTTTGACCCGAATATTCGCCCAGAAATCATGGTATCGCCGGTGATTCAAGAAGCCACTCAGCTAATTTTAGAGGCGTGCGACATTTTGCTCCCCAGCGAAATAGACCTGCATTATTTTTGTGGTGATGTACCAGAAAGCGACGCTGTTGAAACCCTACTAAACAAATATTCCATGGACATGGTGGTGGTAAAAAATGCCGCTGAAGGCTGCGTTTACTACGATCGAACACGTTCGATAAAAATGCCCTCATTCAAGGTAACCGAGGTCGACCCAACAGGGGCGGGTGATTGCTTTGGCGGAACCCTTATTGCCTGCTTAGCACAAGAGATTGAAATAGAGCGCGCATTAAAATTGGCAAACGCTGCAGGCGCGCTGGCCGTGACACAACGTGGTCCTATGGAAGGTAACTCGACATTAAACGAGCTAGATCAATTTATACTATCAGTGGAGAAAAAACATGAATGCTAATTTTCTGAAAGAAACTGTTGAACGAAATAGAGCCGATGGTAGCAGAGGGATTTATTCTGTTTGTTCTGCGCACCGACTTGTTATTGAAGCGTCTATGCAGCAAGCTAAAACTGATGGCTCACCCTTGCTCGTAGAGGCAACGTGTAATCAAGTTAATCATGAAGGCGGTTACACCGGTATGACGCCTAGTGACTTCTGTCAGTATGTGCTAGATATTGCAAAGGAAGTAGGTTTTTCTGAAGATGATCTTATTTTGGGAGGCGACCATTTAGGGCCAAACCCATGGACATCGTTACCTGCCGCAGAAGCTATGGAAGCAGCAAAAACAATGGTGGCAGATTATGTAGCCGCTGGCTTTTCTAAAATACACTTAGATGCGAGCATGGCGTGCGCAGATGATGTAGCTCCACTTTCGGATGAAGTAATCGCCGAGCGCGCGACCATTTTATGTGCCGCCGCCGAAGCCGCGATTGACGACTCGAAAGTGCCCCCTATGTATATTATTGGTACCGAGGTACCTGTGCCCGGCGGTGCCCAAGAAGACTTACATGAGCTTGCCACCACCAATATTGATGACTTAAAACAAACCATAAACACCCACAAAGAAAAGTTTAACCAAAGCGGTTTGCAAAGTGCATGGGAGAGAGTCATCGGGGTAGTGGTTCAGCCTGGTGTTGAGTTTGACCATGCTATGGTCATTGGATATCAGCCTGAAAAAGCACAGGAATTAAGCAAAACCATATTAGACATTGAAAACCTGGTTTATGAGGCGCACTCTACCGATTATCAAACTGAAACAGCGTTAAGTAATCTGGTTCGCGATCATTTTGCCATTCTAAAAGTTGGCCCAGGGTTAACCTACGCGGCGCGCGAGGCGTTGTTTGCGTTAAGCTATATTGAACAAGAGTGGATCACCAATAAACCACTTTCAAACTTACGCCAAGTACTTGAACAGCAAATGCTGGAAAACCCGAAAAACTGGGCTAAATATTACACAGGTACCGAGCAAGAACAGGCTTTTGCGCGCAAATACAGCTTTAGCGATAGGTCGCGTTACTACTGGGCAGACCCTAAAGTTGATGAAAGCGTACAAACGCTTATTAACAACCTTACAGAGCAACCTGCACCTATGACGTTGTTGAGTCAATTTATGCCACTTCAATATGCGGCATTTCGTGCAGGGACCCTAAACAACGATCCGCTTTCTTTAGCCAGACACTGGATTCAAGAAGTGGTATCAACCTACGCCCGTGCTAGCGGCCTTGCAAAAAAATAGCGCGTATAAAACTAATTAAGAGGAAGATAAAAAATGTCATTTTCGTTTGATAAAGCCTACAACCTTGAAGGGCAAGTTGCTCTTATCACAGGCGGCGCATCAGGTATTGGTAAATGTATAGCTGAGCTTTTTGCTGAGCGTGGCGCGACACTTATTTTGGTGGATAAAAGCGAAGCCGTTCATGAAACAGCACGTTCACTTGGTGAGAACAACCTGGCGTGGATAGCTGATGTCTCTGATGAAGCATCTGCGCAGCAAATCGTTGCTGACTCGGTGCAAAAGCTTGGACGTATTGATATTCTTGTAAACAATGCTGGTATTGGCCCCCTAGCCAAATCTGAAGAGACGCCAGCAGATCTCTGGGATATCACTATGGCTGTGAACTTACGAGGTCCATTCTTATATGCCCGTGAAGTGGGTAAACAAATGCTGAAACAAAAGAGTGGGCGTATTGTTAACCTTGCTTCTCAGGCGGCATTGGTGGCACTTGATGGTCACTTAGCTTACTGCGCAAGTAAAGCTGGTGTACTAGGCATGACCCGCGTGATGGCAATGGAGTGGGGCCCTGAAGGTATTACTGTTAATGCTATTTCTCCTACGGTTGTAGAGACTGAGTTAGGCGCGGGTGGTTACTGGTCTGGCGAAACAGGTGCAAACTTTAAAGCGAAAGTACCGGCGCGTCGTTTTGCTCAACCAGAAGAAATTGCGCATTCAGCCTTGTATCTTGTTAGCGGCGCAGCTGGCATGGTCAATGGTGAAAATTTAGTAGTAGATGGCGGTTATACTGCAACCTAATAGAGCACAAAATTTAGTGTCATTGAGTTAAAGAGTTATTTAAGGTGGATTGCTTTATCGTGGGCATCTACCTTTTTTATGAGAGTGTAGTAACCGTTATTTGTATTAGTTTCACAAATAGAAACATGCATTGGCGGTATAACTGTGTAGTGGTCAAGTCATTTTGGCCACAGGTTTATAGCTATTTTGAAGTAAAAAAGAACTTACCCGTTCAAACGTCAGAAAGTGCTTTTTCCAAGCGGTCTCTAACTCAAGCTGGGCGAGTTTCGGTTATTTAGTTGCAACAGGGATTTTCTGGTATGAGACTGACTAGATGGTGAACTTCTTTCCATGAGTCAGAAAATTCTGTTTTTAAGAGTTCTTCTATTAGTAGGAACTTTTTATAAATATTTTCATTCATTGTGTTTTTCCGATTTTCCTTGATACCAAATAACAAGGTATCAGTGTATCCAATCTAACCAAGCCTCAACAATCATCGCCATCGCCAAAGTATCCAGCTCACAATATTTGAGAAGGCCTTTCTCCAGCTCATTTCGTTCATAATCACTCATCTCGGTAAACTGGCACTTTGCGTATGCGGTTAACGCTAGACCGCCGTTATTCAACTCATCATCACCACTAAGCAGTTCCAAATCTTGCTCATTAATATCTTTAAACATTCTTGGTAATTGTTTGTATGGGTCGATAATGTTGCCTGACTCAAAGTCCCTTTTAAGCCAGGTAAATTTTTCAAAATTTAAACTAGAAATTTCTTCAGACCCGTAAATAGGCTCACCATATTTTTTCTGCAAAAATTGGCTTTGATTCAAAACCGCTGGAAGAACAGCTTTTATTGAGTTTGAGCCGTTAGTTGCCGGGTCATAATAGTATTTTTTGACTAAATCCCATAAATCAACCATGTCTCTGGTTCCGCGCCATGAGTAGCCTGTTTTCTTGTCTTTTTTGTTAGTAATGGTTTTGATAAACCCTATGAGTTCTTCTTTGTCTATTTCATCTGAAGCTTCTAGCTGTCGATGAATAGCACAAAGAACAGTATTTTCATGGTTTGAATATCTAAAAATACTTCCCTTGTCTTTTTCTAATTGGGCTTTTAGGGCGCGAATAAATGCAAAGTTAGGGAATTCGCCCGGCGTTGTATTAAGAAACTCGCCTGCATGCGCGACACGGCCATCTTTATAAATAATATGGTGTGAAAACTGAAAGGCAGTTGTCTCATAAGGATGCATACCCTCAAAAAAGGGTAGCGCAACAGTATTGGTTTCAAAATCAATCATATGCAGTGGCCATTCCCACGTGGCCATTTCTTTCTTTAAGCCATCAGAATCGAAAAATGCAGAGCCATCATTATTTATTACTTTTTCTACTTGAAGCCATTGCCTTTCTTTGGGTAGCAAAGCGAAGTTCGTTTCTTCACCTGATAAGCCAAAATCTTCTTCGGTCAAATCTTTAAAATGTATGCGGCGTTCTTTTACAAGTGCATCGGCTTTTCGATAGTTCCAGATATCGAGAACAGTCGGCAGCTCAAAATCTTCGTCGCTCCAGCGCAGTTCTTCTTTCCAACATTGCTTAAAGCCATCTTTAAGTTCAGGATTAGATTTAACTTTAAACTCGCATTTCTTACATTTGCTACCGATAACAGGCGCAATGCGTATTTGTTGCTCGTACAAATTGGCTAACTGATTGATATTCTGCTCTAGAGTTTCTCCTGGACAGTTGGGAATTGTAAAGGCATTCTCGCCTTCAAAAAGGTCTTTAATGATTGGCATCACATGACGATGAGTCAAGAAATTCGCAGATAAGTCTTGTTGAGATAAAGAGTTGCAGGTGACGACACGTTTTCTATTTTTCTTGTCTTCTGTAATTTTGAATTTTTGATTTATACCGTCGGTTTTCGCAGTGGCTCTTTTGTCGACCAATGTAAGAAAGCAGTCGATGGAGTTTTGTGGAAATGCTTTTTTTGTTACGAACCACTGAAATGCGATGTCTAGCAAATAGGGCATCCAACCTGACTGATAACCCTTCGTTTTGTTTTTGAAGTCACCATCTTTTGTTATGTCATAGGATTTCGCCTTTACCTCATAGAGCTCAATCTTATTGCCTTGTTTCTTCAGCATGTCGACACGAATAAACATCGAACCATATTGAATTGCAGCTTCAAAAATAATGACATTGTTTCTTTTCAATAATTCATTGGTTTGCGCAAGCGATTCTTCTTTGTCTAGGGCTTCAATGTTCAGACCTTCAGGATGATAGGCTTTGACTAGCTCACCAATTTGATATCCACCATCAGCAAGAGCTTCAAGAAAGGAGTCGTCCATTGAAGTATTTTCATAACCCTTGTCATCAACATATGAAAGTTTTGTTGGACACTCACACGCGAGTTTGAACTTGCTTTTGGTAAGCATTGGCATGAAAAACGCTAATCCCTGACGAAATCTTTAGTCCTATTTTGAAAATAGTTGATTAAGGAATAATTTACAACGGTTATTAAATGTCCATCACTATTTAATACTGCAAATAGACCGCTCAAAAACTTGTTTTAGCATACAAAGAAAAGCACTACAGTAGAGCTAGATGAATATGGGGCATTGGTTTCGTTAGGAGGGTTATCTTTCTTCCAGACACAAAAAGAACCGACTCAAAAGTCGGTTTCAGTATCTTCTAGAGAAGAAGATGGTACAGTGGGCGGACTTGAACCGCCACGCTATCGCTAGCAGCGGATTTTGAAAAGTTAGTGTCTAAATTAACTAATTTGAATCAGAAATTTATAGTGTCATAAAAGCACTTTGCAAATTCTTTGCAAGCAAGCCCTATGAAGCTAAACTACAAGAAATGAGATAATATATCCAATTTAGCATGCTCAAGGAACAATGTATTAGGTGTACTAATTCAACTAAACCTTTACATAGCAAACAGCCTACCATTGCCTCAAAAAGCCCTTCCAGCAACAGAGTCTGATATTGATGATGACATTCCGTTCTGATCTTCGCAATCAGATATATCAAGCTCATTTAATCCGCTTCCTCTGGTCACTGGACGTTTGCAAACTCTCACTGTTTATAGCCGCGTTGATGTTTGCTTTCTACCAGAGTCCAACGTAGGAGAACACACCATTGAACGTCCGTTTATTGAACTCAAGGTCTTAAGCGGAACTTCAGTTCGTTTATTTAAACACTTATCTTAGGCATAAATTAGAAGTTTTTGTTTAGCTATTCTAACAATTGAAAATATAAATATTCCCAAGCAAGTTGTACACTATGAAGCGGTGGATAGGAGTAGTTTTCAACTTCAGCGACGATGTATTTGGGAAGGTTAACTCCATTTTGGAAAAACAAGCCAGTCCAGTCGATTTTTCCGCTAACTCCGAGTTCGCTATAATCTTTCACGTGCCAGCTCAAAAAACGGTTAGGGTATTTTTTAAAGTAGTTGATAGGGGCAACTCCAGCGACAATCATCCAATAAATATCAGCTTGGAAAAATACATGATTGGGGTTGGTATTTTCTATAAGATAATCGTAAATACGCACGTCATCAATTGTCTTGAATTCGTCAGCGTGATTATGAAATACGAAAGTTATGCCTTTTTCTTTACAGAGCTCACCAATGGCATTGTAATAATTAGCAATGTGCTGCAAGTCAGTTATGGATTTAATCGAGTTTAGTTGATTGTTAGATATCGTTAAGTATTCTACGCCAGCTGCCACATGATCATTAATCGTCTTGCTCCACCATTTCATAGTACTTTCCAATTCTTCAGGCAATGGCAAATCTCGAAATACCATAGAACCTAAGAAACTTAACCCTTGCGCCTCAACTAAATTGCGAAATTTGATAGGTGGCATGCCATAAAATTTTCCATCATCGTATACGAATGTTTCGACGTAGCTATAGCCCATACGGCTCAATTCACGGAGTGTTGCCGCGGGCGCTTTTTGCATTTCTGCATGAACAGAGACTAATTGAATTCCAATGTTTTTGTTCTTAGGGTTGGATTTAATAAAGCGGGTTTGCCACAGACTTTCACCTGATTCATTAAAGCCCTCTACAACAACGTCGGTAAAACTATTAAAATGAAATTCAACATCCATGTAAAAGTTACCTAGCATATCCTTATCACGCATCTTCCATTCCGAGTCGGATGAAAACAGACCTTCACCCTTAAAAATAAAGCCTTGTTGGTTTTGTCCTAACGCGATGATTTTCTCACTTTTTGAGTCATAGCCTATGAGTTCTACTAACAATTGATTGTATTTACCACCGTGATACTGCACTACATCAACCTGTAGCGCTTGGTTTTGCATAGCAGGAACGTTACTCATTTTAATATTGGGAAAATCTGCGACATTGTCAGTGTTTAAATCTGAGCTACTAACCCAATACCCGGCGTATTGACGCAATCGATCCGATTGAGTGTTAATCGAATTTTGGGCCATAGTACTACTGGTACAAATCAATAATAGGGAGATAAACGGTCTAATAAGTTTCATAGGTAACCAAATTCTATGTTGTTATGGTTATAATGACTATAAAGGGGCGTGGTGTAAACAGGTGGTAGAAGTGGTCATTATCATATTTACCTCTGTCGACATTGCAGATGCTCGATCTCTATTGAAAAAGTTGGTTAATGGCGCAGACAACTTATAAATCAGATGTGAAAGTCACCAATCGCTAATTCAAAAATCACTTAGAACGAAACAGAGTCGCGAGAAGTCAATACATGTTTAACGTGCATTAGTATCTCGCGTTGTTATTTTGGTAGAAGGGAAGTGATAACAGAGTTTATGGAAAGCTCTATGTTATCACTTTAGCTTTTAACGCTACCGAATGCCTTAAATAACCATTTGAAGCAAGGTTAAGAAGTAGTCTATTCGGTAACTAAATTAGACGGCCTGTGCGATAAAATTAGCGCGATATTGAGCAATATCATCTATCGACAATACCGTCATGTTGTGGGCTTTGGCAAACTCGACTATTTCTTTTAATTTTGCCATTGAACCATCTTTATTAGTAAGCTCACACAATACGCCGTATGGGTTCAAACCCGCCAGTTTCATTAAATCTACAGTACCTTCTGTGTGGCCCCGACGGGCAAGTACACCTTCATGGTTTGCTACAAGTGGAAAAACATGACCAGGCCTGCTTAAATCTTTTGGTTTCGCATTTTCTGCTATAGCTGCTTTTATCGTTGTTAAACGATCCGCAGCTGAGACACCAGTAGTTACACCTTGTTTGGCTTCAATTGAGACTGTAAAAGCGGTGCCGTAACTACTGCTGTTATCTTTGACCATTGGGGTAAGATCAAGCCGTTTTGCATGATTATCTTCCATACATAGACAAATAATCCCACTGCATTCTCTTATAAGAAGTGCGACTTGTTCTTTAGTGAGCTGCTCTGCTGAAAAGATGATATCACCTTCGTTTTCGCGATTTTCATCATCAACGAGTAGAACTCCTCTCCCTTGCTGCAGTGCTGAAATAGCGGCAGAGACTCTTTCTGAGGTGTTTCCAAATTGTGTTAATAGTGACTGATTCATAGTAAATTCCTTAAATTTAATACTAGAATCAGGGCTTGAAGAGTATGACAATAGACTACTACCGAGGTTTTTTAGCATACGAAAGTCTACCGTCAGTAAAGACAGTATAAATGGTGTCTTATTATTCTCTCCCATCCGGACTTTAACCGTCGGCTCTGGAATTTCACCAGATCTGCTAGTCCTTATAATTGTGGAAATTATAAGCGCTCGCGGGCTCTACCGAATGATTTCAATATTACCGCCGGTAAGGAATTTCACCTTGCCCTGAGAATAAAGTTCAGCTTCATTGACATATATGAAGCATGATCATTGTAAATTAGTGAGCTTCAAACGCAACGCTGAAATAGCGTCTATTTATTTTCAGTGAAGCAATAATTAAGAAGCAATTATTCAGCTATTTCACTGGCTGCGGGCTCAGACAAACTCTTTCACCAACAGCTCTAGCGCTTCTTGGTCTTTTGCAAAATTACGAATACCTTCGCTTAATTTTTCGACCGCCATTGCATCTTCATTAAACTGCCATAAAAATTCTTCATAAGTAAGTTTTTTGATGTCAGCGTTCGACTTTGCTACAACCTTACTCGAATCTAATTTGACTTCTAATTCTCCATCCATTTTGCTTAATTGATGAATGAGGTCAGGTGATATAGTCAGGAGATCACAACCTGCTAACTGCAATATTTCCTCTGTATTCCTAAAGCTTGCTCCCATAACGACGGTTTGGTAGCCATAGCTTTTATAGTAGTTGTAGATTTGCGTTACTGACTTTACTCCCGGATCATCTTTGCCGTGGTAATCTTTATTATCTTTAGCTTTGAACCAATCAAGTATGCGGCCTACAAAGGGTGAGATAAGCGTAACGCCTGCTTCTGCACATGCTATAGCTTGAGGTAGAGAAAATAACAGTGTTAAGTTGCAGTGAATGCCTTCCTTTTCGAGTTGTTCTGCAGCTTTGATGCCTTGCCATGTTGCCGCTAATTTAATAAGTACTCTGTCTCGCGACACACCCGCTTCTTCATACATAGAGATAAGCTTTCTACCTTTATCTATTGATGCTTGAGTGTTAAATGACAAGCGAGCATCCACTTCGCTACTAATTCGTCCTGGTATGTGTTTCAAAATTTCACAGCCAAAGTTGACGATTAGACGGTCGCAGATATCAGCGATATTGGACGTGTCGTCAGTATTTTCAATTGCTAAATTGAGCAGATAACTATATTGCTCTTCCTTCGCTGATTTTAATATAAGTGAAGGATTTGTGGTTGCATCGATAGGTAATATAGACTTGATAGAATTAATGTCGCCACTATCGGCAACAATAGTGGTTACACTCTTTAACTGCTCTAATATGCTCATGATTTTCACTTTCTTTAAATTAACAATAAATAGGTTTGAATGATTCTTACATGGTTTAAGTCTTACTATTGATGAGTAGACTCAAATCGTTAAGCTTTCTCATAAAATTTCGTGATACAGAGTGAGAAACAATATTAGACTCTGTTTTTCCGCGTAGGATTTTTTCACTTGCGTGAGCAATTTCAAATTCGAAACCGCTACCGCAGCGAGGGAAAGTTTGATGCTCAACCAATTCTCCTGAGTTGTATAAAAAGCTTTCTCTCGCGGACCAAAAATCTGGGATCTGAATTGTCCCTTCACTTCCAATCAACCATGCATCATTATTGAGTTGACCTCGAAAGCTCGTGTGAAGTGTTGAAAGCACTTCACCTCTTTGATAAGTCCAAGATACGTCATCTTCGACCCCATTTGGGGCAAAATGGCAATTAATAAGCGATGGTAGTGGGGTAGATTCGAAAAATAGAGAATCGAAAGCAATAGGGTATATCCCCATATCTAACAGGCATCCTCCTCCTAACTTTTTGTCATACTCTCTAGAGTTGGGTTGGTAAACCATAGGGAAGCCAAAGCTTGCTTTTATATGCCTGAGTTTACCTATTCGTCCAGAATCAACCCATTTCTTTGCTTGTATTATTGGTGGTAGAAAATATGTCCACATTGCCTCCATAAAAAAGCAATTTTGCGCTCTAGCCTCCGCGATCATGTGCTCAAGGGAAGAAAGTGAAGTCGTAGCTGGCTTCTCGCACAGAACGTGTTTACCTGCCTTCAATGCTTGCATCACATTTTCACAGTGAATGCTGTGAGGCGTAGCGACATAAACTGCATCAATATTTGGATCCTCAAGCATCGATTCGTAGCTTCCAAATGCCTTTGGGATACGGTGACGTGCTGCAAACTCTTCTGCACTTTTTGAGTTCCTAGATGCAACCGCATATAAATGTGAGTTAGCGCACTGCGCTATATCGGCTGCAAATGTATTAGCTATACGAGCAGTAGAAATGATGCCCCAATTTACCGTCTTGTTTTGCATGTATGTGTCCAAAGCTAGTGTGGATTTATGAGCTGCTAGCGCAACTGCTTTTTAACAGACAGGTTATAGCAATATTTCGTACTGAGAATAGGTTGATGAAAATTGATTAATACCTTGTAAATAATCGTAATTGTTAGCGTTGTACTATAGATTCAACCTTAAGTCCTTTTGGCACTATTTCATAAGGTATCAACATAATGACTCTAATCAGCAACCCGATATTGCCGGGTTTCCATCCCGATCCTTCAATAGTAAGAGTAGGCAATGATTATTACATTGCGACCTCGACGTTTGAGTGGTACCCAGGAGTTTGTATTTATCATTCAAGTGATCTTGTTAATTGGGAACTTATTGCAAGGCCTCTGGATAGGACTGATGTACTAGATATGCGTGGAAATCCTGATAGTTGTGGGGTTTGGGCACCCTGTCTTTCTTACAAAAAAGGCACCTTTTACCTCGCCTTCACTAACACGCGGCGTTTTAAAGGGGATTTTAAAGATACGCCTAACTACATAGCATCAAGTAAGAGCATAGAAGGCCCATGGACACAGCCGATTCACGTGAATAGCAGCGGTTTTGACCCATCTTTGTTCCACGATGAAAATGGAAAAAGTTATTGGCTAAATATGGTTTGGGATCACAGGCCGAGAAAAACGCGTTGTTCTCAAGGCGCTAACAGGTTTTTTCATGGAATAAGTTGTCAAGAAATAGATATTTCTACCGGTGAGTTATTAGGTAAAGCAAAGATTATATTTAAAGGTTCAGAATTAGGATTAGCAGAAGGTCCTCATATATTTGAAAGGAATAATTACTACTATTTAGTAGTAGCAGAGGGAGGTACTGATAGAGATCATGCTGTAACTATCGCAAGATCAAGATCGGTATGGGGGCCTTACGAGTTGCCCGATTCCAGACCGCTAATGACGAGCAGGCTTACACCGAAACTAGCGCTAAAACGAGCAGGGCATGGAGATTTTTGCTCGACAGTTGAAGGAAATACCGTTTTGGTTCATTTGTGTAGCCGACCGCTCGCTTATCGCGGTCGGGCTGTTATGGGAAGAGAAACAGCTTTGCAATATATTGAATGGATTAATGACTGGCCGCGTCTAAAAAGTGGAAAAAATACTCCCGCAGAATCAATTGAAACAAATTCTTGTACCGACATTACACTTCGTAACGAGCTTATCGACTTTAAAAATCAAACACTACCTTCTAGTTACCATTCTCTACGTTATCCTTTACCGAAAAATATACTTTATTATTTGAATCAGTCACTTGTGCTTCATGGGCAAGAGAGTCTTGGCAGTTTATTTGAGCAAAGTTTGATGGCTAGGCGACAGCAGCACTTTTGTTTTACATATACAGTGGAACTCAGCTTTGCGCCAGAGAGTTTCCAGCAAATGGCAGGTCTAGTTTGTTATTACAATAGCGAACAATATTATTATGTATATGTCACTTTAGACGAAAAAAGAGGGAAGGTGATGGAGTTGGTTTCTTGCCAAGGTGAAGCCATCTGTACCTATCACTTAGAAGAAAACATAAAGTTGCCTGACGAGGGTAAATTAACGCTTAAAGCACACGTGGAGTACGATCTACTCCATTTTGCATTTAAGACTGAGAACGCTGAATGGGTGTGGCTTTCAAAAAACCTTGATTACAGCATTTTATCAGACGAATGTGGCGAAGGGGGAGCTGGAGCTAATTTTACTGGTGCTTTCGTTGGAATAGCTTGCCAAGATTTGTCTGGTTCTAGAAAGCCTGCCTATTTTCACTCAGTCGAATACAAAGAGTTTACAGACAATGCTTAGCTGTCATGGATGATTAAAGTATTGCTTTTTCCATATTTAATTAATTACAAGAAGGGTTCTAGCAGAGGGGCGATAGGCCTGCCTCTGCTAGAAAGTATGGTGAACTTAGCCGTAAATAACTCTGTTTACCTTATTTTCTAATAGCTCTTGTTGTCCAGATTGATGTTTAGGGTTCAATTGTTCATTAAGGGCAAGCTTTGATAATGTTTCAAGGCTGTAGTTACCGCCTAAAATATCTTTCCCTAGCTCGGTTCCCCATCCTTGATAGCGTTTTGAAACTGCTTCTGAAAGAAAATCGCTCTCAATAAGCTTAGCTGCTCTTTTTAATGCCATAGCAAGATGATCCATACCGCCAATGTGTCCATAGAACAGGTCTTTAGGATCAGTACTTTGTCGGCGTAATTTCGTATCAAAATTAAAGCCACCGGTGGCGAAGCCTCCTGCTTTTAAAATTTCATACGTAACCAGTGTCAGCTCGTCTACATTAATTGGGAACTGGTCAGTATCCCACCCATTTTGTGCATCTCCACGGTTTGCATCAACACTGCCAAAGATACCCATAGAAATGGCGGTGGCCACTTCATGATGGAATGAATGACCAGCTAAAGTTGCGTGATTGGTTTCTATATTCACAGCAAATTCATTTTCAAGACCAAACTCTTTTAGAAAGCCGTAAACCGTAGCGGTATCATAATCGTATTGGTGTTTTGTAGGCTCTTGTGGTTTTGGCTCGATGAGTAGCGTGCCGTTAAAGCCTATTTTGTGTTTATGCTCAACTACCATCTGCATAAATCTACCCAATTGCTTTCGTTCTTGGCGTAGATCAGTATTTAATAATGTTTCGTAACCTTCTCTCCCCCCCCAAAGCACATAGTTAGCTCCGCCTAGACGCTTAGTCGCGTTCATGGCGTTAAATACTTGTGTTGCACCATAAGAGAATATTTCTGGATTAGGGCTTGTCGCCGCTCCGCCCGCATATCGAGGATTACTGAATAAATTAGCCGTCCCCCATAGTAAAGACAGACCTGTTTCCTCCTGCTTTTGCTCAAGTACGTCGGTCATTACAGCTAAATTTTCAGTATATTCTTTAAGGTTGTCTCCTTCAGGGCTTACATCAACATCATGAAAACAGTAAAAAGGAACACCTAATTTACTAAAAAATTCAAATGCTACATCCGCTTTCTGTTTAGCCCTTTCCATCGCATCACCCTCTTTTAACCAAGGGCGACCAAAAGTTCCGGCGCCAAAAACATCTGCACCGTCCCAACAGAAATTATGCCAGTAGCACGCTGCGAATCGCAGGTGCTCTTTCATAGATTTACCTAACACAACTTCATTTTCATCATAGTGTCTGAATGCTAGTGGGTTACTTGAAGACGGGCCTTCAAATTTAATTTTCTCTACGGACTCGAAAAATTGAGACATGGATGGTTCTCCGGTTTTATTTAAATGGCAACTGATTATTAGACGTTTACATAACGCTAACAATTATGTTTTTTCCTAATAGGTTTCTTCTTATTCTTTAGATGAGAGGGGATCTATATGGGTGAGTATCTTTTCGTATATGGACGATTCGGTGAGTCCAAAATGGTGATAAAGATCGCTAGCTTTGCCCGATTCTCCAAATGTATCGATACCAAAGACCACGCCATCTAAGCCCACAAATTCATACCATGGTTGAGAACTCGCAGCTTCAATGGCGAACCGAAGTCTTACTTTTGTTGGAAGCACTTCCTCTATGTAGTCTTTTGGTTGTTCTTTGAACCGAGAAAAACAAGGGATTGAAACTACCCTAGCTCGATAATTAGTCTTGCTGTTTAGGAGTTGCGCGATGGAAAGCGCTAAATGAACCTCAGAGCCGCTAGACATTAAAATTATATCTGGTTCTTTATTACAATCTGTGAGCACATACCCGCCCTTGCTAATATTCTCGACTGTTGTCTCAGTTTGTGGGGTAGGTGGAAGAGATTGTCTAGAAAAACACAAGGCACTTGGGCGCTCTAACTGCTCAATGGCGGTATACCAAGCAGCAGCTGTTTCTACCTCATCGCATGGCCGCCAAGTATCTAAATTTGGCGTGGCGCGTAAACTCGCTATTTGCTCTACAGGTTGGTGAGTGGGTCCATCTTCTCCAAGTCCTATTGAGTCATGAGTAAACACGAAAATATTAGGGAGCTTCATTAAAGCAGACATACGTACGGCATTTCTTGCGTATTCCATAAACATTAAGAAGGTGGCAGTAAAGATTCTATGAGTGCCATAAGCGGCAACACCGTTGGCAATTGCAGCCATGCCAAACTCTCTAACGCCAAAATGTAAATACTGCCCGTGAGGGGTTGCAGTAGCGAAAGGTATCGCTTCTTTCCATTGTGTTAGATTAGAAGGTGCTAAATCTGCAGACCCTCCCACTAACTCGGGAATTAACATTTTTAAGTGGTTAATCATACTTTCTGAAGCTTTTCTTGAAGCGACGCTCACTCTATTAGCTAAGAGATCTGCTAGCAGAGCCTTCTTTTGAGTCGGTAAGTGTCGTGGTAAATCACCCTTTTGTCTTCGCTCTAGTTCTTTAGCTTCTTGAGGGTAAAAAGTCGCATAGTTTTTGAACTTTTCGTCCCATTTAAATTGCCAAGTGCTACCCTTATCCTTAGCGCTCCACGCACTATACATTCCATGCGGAAGGGAGAATGGCTCATTACCAACGTTGAGCGATTGCTTAATTAGAGATATCTCTTCATCACCCAATGGCGCACCATGACATGCATGAGAACCCGCTTTATTAGGAGAACCAAAACCGATAGTTGTTTTACAGCAGATTAATGTAGGCTGAGATGTTTGTTTAGCGGCTAAAATTGCTTCGTCGATGGCATTAGCATCGTGCCCGTCTACATCGCGTATTACATGCCAATTATAACTCTCAAAGCGCTTGGGTGTGTCATCAGTAAACCAACCTTCCACTTCACCGTCTATTGATATACCGTTGTCGTCATAGAAAACAATAAGCTTATTTAATCCCCACGTTCCTGCTAAAGAAGCGACCTCGTGAGATATGCCTTCCATTAAACAACCGTCACCAACGAAGCAGTATGTGTAATGATCAATAATATTGAATTTTGGTTTATTAAATTCACTGGCCAGCATTGTCTCAGCAAGTGCAAAACCCACGGCATTTGCGAGACCTTGTCCTAGCGGACCTGTGGTCGTTTCAACACCCGGAGTATAGCCTTTTTCTGGATGTCCTGGCGTTTTTGAGTGTATTTGACGAAAATTTGATAAGTCTTCAAGAGAAACATCGTATCCAGTAAGATGCAACAAACTATAAAGCAACATTGAACCGTGGCCATTGGACAGCACGAAACGATCTCTATTTATCCAATTTGGGTCTCGAGGGCTGTGAACTAAATGCTTTCTCCAAAGCACTTCTGCAATATCTGCCATACCTAATGGCATCCCTGGGTGACCAGAGTTAGCGGCTTCTACGCCATCAATACTTAAAATTCTTATTGCGTCAGCGCACTGTTTACTAGAGAACATAAAATACCTATTAATTTGATTGAGGTTGGCTAGCTAGTTGTTTGAAAGTTTTGTACCTTTCCATCAATAATTGATGGCGATTTTCATCTGGTCTGTGTACTTCATTAATCGGAGGAGCAGGGCATAGCTCAGCCAGTTCTTTAGTATTTTCGATATTTATTTGTGCTAGCTTTGCTGCGCCTAGTGCCGGACCCACTTCTCCCCCTTGTCTGTAGGCGATCTTTAGCCCCAATACATCGGAAATCAATTGTCGCCAGTACTGACTGCGGGCTCCGCCTCCGATCACTGAAATTGAGTGTAGATTCACCCCTGCATCTTGCATGATGTTCAGACCATCTTTAAATGCGAAGGCAACACCCTCGAGTACTGCATATGTCATATCGCTTCTAGATGTGTTGTGGGTAAGGTTACAAAATCTCCCGGTGAGCGATGGGTCGTTGTGAGGTGTGCGCTCTCCGCTAAGATATGGAATGAAAAAACACGTAGACTTGGAAGGCAAGTTGCTGGAGCTATTTAGTTCATTAAGAAGGGGCGCGACATCACCATTGGCTGCAATATTTGCAAACCACTGTAAGCAAGATGCGGCGCTGAGGTGAACCGACATTGCATGCCACTTGTTAGGCAAAGCGTGGCAGAAGCTATGTAGTGCCAACTCTGGGCTATAAACAAAGTCATCAGTAACTGCGAATATGACTCCAGACGTACCTAGCGATAACATCGCTTGCCCGCTATCAGTCACGCCACTTCCTATTGCACCTGCGGCATTGTCACCAGCACCACCTACCACCGTTATTGAAGGAACGTTCCACCTTTTGGAGAGTGACTCCTTCAACGTTCCCGATGACTCAGTGCCTTCCACCAATGCAGGCATATGCGAGCGATTTAGGCCGCATAGCTGTAGTAAAGTATCAGACCAGTCTCGCTTCTTAGTATCAAGCCAGCACGTGCCAGCAGCATCGGACATGTCACTTACAAAGTTGCCTGTTAATAGGTAACGAATATAGTCTTTAGGTAGTAGAACTTTTGAAATTTTGTTGAAGTTAGCAGCTTCATGTTTGGCAAGCCATCTCACTTTAGGAGCGGTGAATCCCGGCATTATCAAATTACCAGTTAATGAAGTCGACTCTGGAAATTCGAGCATCATTTCTTCACATTCTTTCGCACAACGTCCGTCGTTCCATAGTATTGCTGGACGAATGACTTCCCCATGAGAATCAAGAAAAACCGCGCCATGCATTTGACCGGCGAGGCCAATCGCTTTTGCTTCTTTTAGGCTTCCTCTGTCTCCGAGCAAAAGCAATACTTTATCTATAGCTAGCCACCAGTCAGAGGGGGACTGCTCAGACCATGTTGGAGAAGGTGAAGATACCGTAAGCGGTGCTGACTCGCTGTCAATTACGACTCCATTTTGATCGCAAACGACTACTTTAACCCCTGACGTACCTAGATCGATACCAATGTAATGCATTTCAAATCCTCTTTTTTAACCCAAGATTAACGAAGATTTAAAACTCAACAATTACGAAAATGCCAATGGTGGTTATGAATATTTCTGTGTCAAATACAAGTAACTTACTAAAAAAATGACGATACGCCTTCACGATGAAGGCGTACTACAAAAATGATTAAAGTGAAAGAATTGCTTCCAAAGCACTCTTAGGCGTGTAATCTCGATTCCATATGAGAGGGTAGTTAGTGCGATCCTCTATAGGGTAGTAGTTTTTCCACGAAGTGGAATCATCTACACCCCAAAATGTCACTCTGTCGATGAATTCAGACTTCTTTTTAAAGAGATAAAATAATTCAGCCCATCGCTGAGTAAGTTGGGCTTCTACATCTGAGGGGAGACCTTCTTTATAAGGATCTAAAAAGGTTTCGAATTCAGGTTCTTGAAATTGTTTATGGAGGAGTCCGGTTCCAATTACTTGCCCTTCTTTTGTTATTGGTAATACATCGATATCGATTTCACTAATCATCACCTTGACGCCTTCTGCGGCATAAGCATCAATAGCTTTTTCTATTAAATCTATGTTTGGATAGTTAAGGCCCCAGTGTGCTTGAATTCCTACTCCATCAATTCGAATGCCTTCTTTCTTGAGCATTCTAATCATTCTAATTATTCCCTTTACTTTGCCAGGCTTCCAAGCATTGAAATCGTTATAATAAAGTTCTGTATTTGATGCATATTGTTGAGCGGTTTGAAAGGCTAGTTTAACAAGTTCGTCGCCGCTACCTATTTGATTGACCCAAGTCGTCGGTCGATACTGCCCATCGTCGTCAATAATCTCGTTTAATACATCCCATGCATGAACCTTACCCTCATAACGAGTTGCCATAACCTTAATGTGGTTTTCTAGTACTTCTTTTTGCTTTGTCTTATTGTAGGCTGTCCCATCAACTTCAGTAAAAAACCATGATGGTGTTTGGTTATGCCAAATCAATGTGTGGCCCACTACGAAAGCACCCATTTTTTCCGCATAGTTGATAAAAGCATCAGCATAGTCAAAATTGTACACGCCTCTTTTCGGGCTTACGATCTCCGCTTTCATATCATTTTCTATTGTCAACGTATTGAAATGCTCAGCAACGATTTGATTTGCGTTGGGAAGCCTCCCTTCTACGATGTCACGCCCGACAGCCGCGCCAACCTTAAATTCATTTTTAAAATGCTCTTTTAGTGTTTCTGCTATTGAAACTGGGGTGGTGAGCATTAGTAGTAAGCTAGAGAAGCAACTGAGAAAAAACTTTATCTTCATAACAATATCCTTCAAAACTCCGATGAGTGATCAATGTAACTAGGTCAACTTAAATTGTTTTTTACAAAAAAATTGCAAAATATTTTCAGTATTTGTAAATTACATTTAACATTTAATAGTCGATATGACAATAAGGTTTGTTTTGAAAAAATCCGTTTACGTCTATATTTTTAACATTGTGATAACCATTATTCTTCTCTTGAGGAACCACGACTTAATCGCCGAAGAATCACTCATTTTTGATATTAAAAAAGTACCTGGAAAGTTTAGCTTCTTGGAGGGACCTACTTGGTCTGAAAGTAGTGACCGGTTTTATTTTTCAGATATGCACTTCTCAATGGACACCGGAGAAGGGCCGTTATCAAATATTTTGACGTTGGCAGAAGGTGAAACGCCTCAGTTGGTTTTCAAAGATAGTGGTACCAATGGCCTTATTTCTTATGAAGAAAAGCTCTATGCCGCGAATCATAAACTGCGTGGCTTGTGTGTGATAACGGATAA
Organism: Alteromonas sp. HB246098; assembly: GCF_054890645.1. Classification (NCBI taxonomy): domain Bacteria; kingdom Pseudomonadati; phylum Pseudomonadota; class Gammaproteobacteria; order Alteromonadales; family Alteromonadaceae; genus Alteromonas; species Alteromonas sp. HB246098. The sequence continues at coordinate 158,779 of NZ_JBTZUG010000005.1, forward strand.
GTGCTATTCGCTTTTAACGCACTACAACAGAAGAAAGTTTAATTCTCCTAACGACTTAGTTATAAGTCGATTAGGTGTAGTTTACTTCTCCGATCCTGACTGGCAACTATGGGGGCGGAAAAGGGAACTCTTACATACATCTGTCTATGCATTTAACTTAGAAAAGAGTCAGCTTCAAATCATTGATGATAGTCTGCCTAACCCTAATGGGGTGGCACTTTCCCCAGGGGAGAACAAACTCTATGTCGGCGCAGGTAATGATTCAGTTTATGTATACAACGTTGATAGTTTTGGAAGTGTTGATACCTCGACACGACAGCTTTTTGCTAAAGTGAATGCACCCGATGGCCTAGCGGTAGATGAGAAAGGAAACATTTACGTCGCCAGCCACACTACAGGTGAAATCGTAGTTTTTTCTAACCTCGGAAATGAAAAGTCTAAAATCAAAATAGATACCCGAATTACTAATATTGCGTTTGGCGGTAAGGACTGGAAATCACTTTTGATTACAACCCCTGATTATCTATATCTTGCCAAAACTAAATACAAAGGCTCCCAATCGTTGAATAAAAAATAACAAAGGAAAAACGTAAAAACAGAAAACGTTAAAATATTGTTAACCATGCGTTGTTGTGTTTATATCTCATATGGTCAACATGACATTAACAATGGGTCGAGGAAAATACATGTTTAAGAGAAAACTCATAACAACAGCAGTCCTCTCTGCAATTGGAACCGCAGGCTACTCAGCCACCGCGATAGCTCAACAAGCGGCAGAAGAAAATGCTACTTCGTCTATAGAAGTTATAGAAGTTAAGGGCATAAAAGGTAGCCTTCAGCGAGCAATGGACGTCAAGCGTAATTCGGATGGAATAGTAGATGCTATTTCCGCAGAGGATATGGGCAAGTTCCCAGATACAAACCTTGCAGAGTCTCTTCAACGAATAACTGGAGTTTCAATTGATAGAGCGGCTGGCGAAGGTAGTCGAGTTACGGTACGCGGGTTTGGTGCTTCGCAGAACATGATCACGCTAAACGGACGACAACTGCCACGTACTACAGGTGATAGAACTTTCGATTTTGCAAATATTGCATCTGAGGCAGTTAAGGGCGTTGAAGTATATAAAACTGCAGAAGCAAGTGTTCAATCTGGTGGTATCGGAGCAACCATCAATATTTTGACTCATCGCCCTTTACAATCCCCAGGAACGACTGCGTCGTTTGGTGCAAAGGTTGTTAGTGATGATTCATCCATGGATTCAAGCTTGACGCCTGAGTTTAGTGGTCTCTATTCCAAAACGTTTATGGACGACAAAGTAGGTGTTTCTATCAATACCAGTTATCAAGAAAGAGATAGTGGTATGCGCGAGTTTCTTCAAGATCAAGGTTATCGAGGAAGTGATTATACGAACACTGGATGGGCGGGGGTTCCTGCTGGAGAAGCTGGAGGACAGAATAGGCCTACTTCAGGTATTTACTCAACTCCTCAGCAGCCTCGTTATGTTTTTGAGGAACGCCAAAGGAAGCGTGTTAATGGTCAGTTAGTATTACAATACCAACCAATCGACTCCTTAACAGCAACATTAGATTACACGGTCATTCGAAATGATATTGAGGAGCAACATACAGATGCTTCAGTGTGGTTCAATTACGCGGGTGACAGAAGCGAAACTATCTGGGCTGGTGAGCCAAATGCCGTTCCTTTAGTTTACTCAGAGATTTATGAAATAAACAGTGATGCAGATTTAGCTGATACATCGCTTACCGTTGGTGCTTGGGGTAATGAGCAATCGACAGACTCAATCGGTCTAAACCTTCAATGGCAAGCATCTGTCGATCTGCGCTTAGAACTCGATCATCATAGCTCTGAAGCGGAGATGCAAGCTTCAGATCCAAGACATGGAACGCGTAACAATATTCAGCTGCCTTCTTATACCCGAACTCGCACAGGATTAGATTTACGGGGAGATATTCCTACGATAGCAACAGGAAACATTGATCAGTTTTCACCTGATACTTTTAGACTTTCGGGAAGCTGGTTTGCCAATGACTATTACACTTCAGAAGTGGACCAAACCCAAATTTCCGGAAATTATTATATTTCTGATTACACCTCAATAGATTTTGGGATTTCACTAAACAATGTTAGTAACCGATACAGACACACACAGGTTCAGCGTGCCGATTGGGGTGGGGTGGGTGAAGTAGGTGATTTCGCCGATATTGATTGGGAAGAAGATACAATCCTAGATAAGTTCAATGGAAGTGCAAGCGACTTTGCTGGCACTGCTACCCAATCTTTGTACGACGTGTTTGACAGAATTTGGTTCGCTGATTTTGATGAAATTGTACGTGCTGCTGAGTTTGCTGATCCGACAGCTAACGTTGATTCTGTGTGGGGCGACTGCCTAGCACCCGAAGGAGCAGTGGCTGGACCTAACGGAGAAGGACATTTCTGTGCGTCTACGAACTGGGATGCAGGAACAAATCGCTATACCGAAGAGAAAATTAAGTCAGTTTTCGCACAAGTGAAGCATGAAGGCGAAATTGGTGACATGTTCTATAACTTGCTATTAGGTGCAAGGTACGAGCAGACCAAAGTGCTTTCAACGGCTGCGGCTCCTTCTTATACTCGTGTTGAGTGGAACGAGGACACGGCTACGTCCGTAACTGGCTTCGCGGGGGTAGAAACCCTTAGTCAAGAAGCTGACTACAATAACTTCTTGCCTAACTTTAACTTCAATCTTAACGTTACAGATGACGTTGTCATGCGACTTGCATTGGGTAAAACATTATCGCGAGCCAGCTATAATGCTCTACAAGGCGGAACAACCATTAATACAGGTGGGAGCTTAAGTGGGTATTCTGGTCAATCTGGAAACCCAGGGGTTAGACCTTTAGAATCTAAAAACCTAGACCTTGCGGCAGAGTGGTATTATGACGAAGGTAGCTATGTTTCGTTGGGTTACTTTAGAAAAGAAGTAAGCAATTGGATCACAACTGGCACCGTGGAATCGACAGTTTTCAATCTTGCTAACCCATTAGATGGTGCGAAATTTGATGCTGCTGTTGCTGCACTAGGCGCTAATGCTTCAAACGAAGAAATACGTAACTATATTCTGACTAACTATGCTGATGACCCTTTGGTTACGCCTAATTTTGATGAAGATGGCAATTTAGACGGTGGTTCTATAGTAGGCGATCCTGACTCAGATAATCTTGTAGTGTTCAACGTAAACGTCCCTGTAAATGGTGATACAGAGCACACCATTGATGGGATTGAGTTTAATGTCCAACATAATTTCGGTGATACCGGTTTTGGAGGAATATTTAACTACACTTACGTTGATACAGACTTGAGTTACGACGTCAATTCGTTGTCTGATACCGAAGCACTCGTTGGTTTGTCTGATACGGCAAACCTAGTAGCTTTCTATGAGAAAAACGGTTTACAGGCTAGGGTTTCTTATAACTGGAGAGACAAATTTTTAAGTGAGAGAAGGGTAAATGGTGATTTAACAGCGCCGATTTTTACCGATGCCTATCATCAAATTGACGTTAATCTAAGTTATGATTTTGAGTCAGTGGAAGGTTTATCTGTTTTTGTTGAAGGAATAAACATAACTGATGAACAAAACAAGCAAGTGGGGCGTGACGACAGATTGGTATATAGAATTACCCAAACGGGGGCTAGATACAATTTAGGAGTTCGCTACAGTTTTTAGTGCTATTTAACTAAGGCCTCATTCGAGGCCTTTTTAATATTAGCCAAAACGGATAAAAATATTTGCGGTTAATCTACCGTTTTTTATATCCGTTGAAATATCGCTTTGTGGTTCAATCAATGCACTGTGTAAAAGGTTACCTGGATAAATGACCATCGTATTGTAAGTGTAATCAATAATGTCAGTAAGCGTAAAAAGAGGGCAAGCTCTCGAAGGATACTGAGACATTGGTGTTTCATGCGAGAGTTCTTTCTGTAATGTATTTAGATAAGGTGCTTCATCATGCTCCAGCAAACGAAATATTTTACTTTCGTTATGCCGAAAAAAACCGGTTCCACCGTGAGGAGGCTCTGAGAGGTAACACAAGGCAGCAAATTGAAAAGGATACACGTCGTCATAATGAGGTATTCTTTGCATAACGCCAAGTCTAGATGGTTCGGTAGTAATTAAAGAGAAATCGGCTCCCCTTAACTGCGGCACTAAGCTATTAGGGATATTAAAAACTTTTCGAATCGAACGTATGGCAGCCGTTACAACGGGCTTAAGCATCCAAAGTGGAATAGGCGTTCTAACGCCGGGGTAAAAAGTACTACTTTGTTTAAAGCTATGATTTAATTCTATCCAATTCACAACTTTGTCAGGATGCTCGAAAATTTTAGTTGTTACAATGACTTTGGCTTGGCCTTCGTGGATGCCACGGACAAAAGTCTTTTCTGAAAGAAGCATTTCGAATATTCTTATTCTTCGCTTTTAGCGTATTGTTTAATGAAATCAGTATGCGAAGGAAACCTATCGACCTGTCGTCTTACCTGTGAATAAATATTTTCTAAAAAGCTGCTAAGCTCAGCTGGCTCCATAGCATCAGCGATTGCATGGTAGGACTTTGGGTAGAGGCCTTGTCCCAGCATAACTTGTAACCACGAGTCTTCTCCAAAAAGCTCTTCATCTTGTTTATATACATGGCCTGATGAACTAAATAGTGCGATTCGCCTTTCCAGGCTTTTAGGTACTGCCATTCCTTTACAAAAACGCCAAAAGGGTGTGTCCTTGCGGGCTGTGGCGTGGTAATGAAGAATGATGAAATCACGTATATTCTCCATTTCAAAGCGCATACGTTGATTGAAAAGCAATTGGTTGGGTACATAATCCTGATTGTTGGGGATTAGCTGCAAAAGACGAATGATACTTTGTTGAATTAGATGAATACTCGTAGACTCTAATGGTTCAATAAATCCACTCGAAAGCCCGATAGCTACGCAGTTTTTGTTCCAATGCTGCCTGCGAGTGCCAGTTTTAAATTTAAGTAAACGAGGAGTAGTAATAGGCGGGGCTGCTAGGCTTTGCTCGAACATTAGCTTGGCATCATCATCATTGATGAATTTATCGCTGTACACCATTCCGTTACCAGTACGATGTTGAAGTGGAATTTTCCAACGCCATCCAGCATCGTGCGCGATTGACCGTGTAAACGGTACCTTGCATTGCTCTGTCAGTGTCGTTTGTGCCACAACAGCACTATTCATAGGGAGCCAATGACCCCAGTCCTCAAATCCGGTATTTAACGCCTGCTCTATTAACAAGCCTTTAAATCCCGTGCAGTCAATAAACAGATCGCCGTAAACAGTCTCATTGTCGTTCAATGATAGCGACTCGATGGTGCCGTCCTTTTCAGACATGTTTACCGCGGTGATTCTTTGCGGAATGTGATGTAGCCCATTTTCGATCGCTAGTTTTTTAAGAAAAACTGCGTAACGGGTAGCATCTAGGTGGTATGCGTAATTTCTAGGCTGCCCAGGTGCTGTAGCAAACTGTCCTACCCTGCAAGCGAGATGTTCTACGCAATAATCGCCCAGTGATTTGCTTATACCTAATTTTTGACCGCGAAGCCAAAAGTGTTGAAAACCAGCTGCCCAACATCCTTTTCCTAAATAGCCGAACGAGTGAAGATATCCAGCATTTTTCTCATACCAGTTATCAAATTGTATCCCCAACTTAAACGTTGCACCTGTAGCTTTCATGAACTCAGCTTCGTTGATTTTAAGTAAATCATGAAAAACGTGAAGTGATGGAATGGTAGCTTCTCCAACGCCTACAGTAGGTATATCATCGGCCTCAATAAGGGTAACTTTGACTTGGTTACCAAGCAGTTTTGCGAAAGCTACACCGGCCATCCAACCAGCGGTTCCTCCTCCCGCTATAACTATGTTTTTGTATGAATTAACACTCATTGTCTTAACCCCTATCGCTTTAAATTATTTGTCATTTGAGCCCGAATCTTTTTTTGTATGTCATTAGGCAGAGGACTTGTCAGCCTCTCGCGTGCACTAATCGGTATGTGTTCAGTGTCCGCACTATCGTGCTCAAATACATAGTATTTGAAAACGTCTAACCAGCCTTTACGTTGTGCTTTTGGCAAATCACGCACTGCAGCAATACAATAGGAGAGCGCGTCCATTGGACGTAACTGTTGGGAAGGAGTCTCTTTATGTTTGTACCAAAAATTCAACAGCGTATTGATTCGTTTCTTACCTTGCACGTGATGCCACCACAGTGACGGAATGAAGATGGCGTCGCCTTCTGACAAGGTAGCAGTCATCGCGCTATCTAAGGCGTTTTTAAATCTGGGGTATTGCTTTTCATCAATATCTGCAAAATCTACCAAGCTTATCGCTTGACCGCCGGGGGCCCTGTGTATAGGTCCTGGATATAAGTTGACGATGGATTCAGGCGGAAATAAGGTGAATGTTCTCTGACCTGTAACGTTGACCGCTAAATTCTGTAATACGTCATAATGTGCTCCTACCGAGCAAGCGTTGCCTATCCAAAGATTAACAATTGAATCAGTGGGAGCCCAAGGCGCGTTTATCATGGAGAATAGTGTTGGAAAGGCATGAGATACAGGCGTGCTTCCTAAGTAGCAGCACGTATCTCGATCTATCAGTTTTTTAGCAAAAATATGAAAAACGTCACGGGATTGGGAGAAGTTAAAGCCGGAAAAATCAGAGTTATAAAATATTCTGCCTTTTGCCGATGGAGGAAGCTCGAAATACGGTAAGGTTGTTTCAGCAGCACAATTACTTAACAAATGCAGAAAGTCGATATCAGTGCTTACACAAGAATACAGTGGCCATTGTGCAGCGAACCGTCTAACGACGAATGGTTCGCTGGACATTAAATAGTGTAAGGGATCGCCTTCGAAAGTTTCTAACGACAGCTCTGGTAAATTTGGTAGCGATGTGATTTGCATAACGACCTACTATCGCTGACTTTTTTCACTAATTGCTTGAACATTTTGAAGTGATGCCAGCATAAGGTAGACCGCTTCTAAATAATTTCGGTCATGCAGAATCTTTAGCTCGTCAATACTCAATGACGAAAGTTTATCCTCATTGATTGTATTAAACCCAATGAGCTGCTTGTTCCCATGAGTTGACTTTATGTTCAAAGTGACGGGCTCAATGAGCGCCAATTCATTCAACGTATCAATAAAAGGTTGTGAAGAGACTAGGCCATTGTGAAGGTGCTCTAATATATCTGTAATCTGGTCTAGGTAGGGGCTATTGCCTCCGTGAGGCAAGAAAAGTGGTAGCCCCTCTCCGCGAGTATTGACCTGTGGAGAGGTGGTATCTAGTGTGACGATGGGAGTCGAAGTAGAGTCTGATTGCTGAAAGCCGATAGAAAATGGTAAGCGTTGTGCAGATAGTGGAATATTACGAGCGCGCCACTCTCCGTCGGAAACAAATACATTTTCTTTTGCACTTAGTCCACATAGTACTACCGGTGTGAGGGTACCGTCTTGAGTTTGTTGAAATAAAATTGGGTACTCTCTCATGACGAGGCGAAATTCTTGAATGAAGGTGGGATACACCCAGCTTATATTGCTGTTCGCTTCAGTAAATGTTGTGTTTATATAAATATTTGCGTGATCAATATTATTAACAACTTCAATGCTAGGCATATTTTTTCACCTTATTGTTCGCATGATGTAACTGAGTAAAGTAGTGTCTTTGAGTTGGCAGGGCATTCACTAAATGATGGTTAAACGAAGGATCCGCGACTTTTACTTTCATTGCGGGCAAGTATTGTCGAGCACCTGTTAGAACATAATGAAAACTGTTGTGCGAAAATAACGGCGTTTTCATTTCTGTATCGTAGATTGAAGCTGGTAAAGCTTGCCAAATGAGTAACTTTTCTTTCAGTGAGGCAGGGAGGGAGTCTTGAGACCTTACTTCCCGCCAATAAGGCGAGTCATTTCGTGTAGATAAGGCGTAATGAAGTTTTAAAAAATCTACTACTTCCTGCCAATACTCAGTCATCAATCGGTTAAAGCGCTTCGATACTGCTGCCATTGAAGTCGATTTATTTGTCAGATGCGATGCGATAAACAATGCTGATTGTTCTACTAGCGCTAACGCAGTAGCTTCCAATGGTTCGATGAAACCTGCAGCCATACCAACCGCAACACAGTTATTACGCCAAAATGTAGTTCTATAACCAGCTGTAAATCTTATTTCTTTAAAAGAAAGGTCTCGCAATGAGAGGTAAGGGTCTTGTTCTATATACCCTCGCAATTGTGCTTCAACTGATGTTTTGTCTGAGAAACTTGTTGAAAAAACGTGACCGATACCTCGACGACTTTGTAAACCTATATCCCAAATCCAACCGTGTGATGTGGCAGTAGCTCTCGTACTTGAGTATATCGGAGCGTCGCTTTGATTGTACGGGACTCGGCAGGCGATAGCACAATTGTTCGGTAATATGTGACTTACGTCCGTCAATCCCACATTATAGTGGCCGTTAATCAAGAGACCCTTTGCGCCTGAACAATCTATAAATAGATCACCTTCATAACTCGCGCCTTTTAAACTTAGCACCGACAGCAAGTTGCCTTCGTGATTGACTTTACACGTTGCTATATCATCGTATTGATGAAGTACACCTAGAGCGCTGGTACAGTGTTGTTGTAACAGTGCAACAAACTTGTCAGCGTCTAAGTGATACCCGTAATTTGCAGTAAACTCATAATCAGTTGCACTGAGTAATTTAGGCGTTCTGTGGTGTCTTATTAAATCTACCTGAGACGATTGCTTAGCGGTTATCTCAACATTTGTTTCCTCGTGCTGATGAGCAGCCTGGCGGTCGGGGGGAGAGAAAGGGTGATGATATCGGTCGTCGCCCGCTATCCAGTTTAAAAATGTCGACCCTTGCTTGAATGTTGCGTCGCAGGCAAGCAGAAACGCAGTTTCACTAATGCCAATCGTTCTGAGCGTCGCACGCATTGAGGGCCAAGTTCCTTCACCGACCCCCAACGTCGGAGTGTTAGCTGATTCAATAAGTGTTACTGTCAGCTGACCTGTTACAATCTGTGGCTGATGCTTAGCAGCTATTAATGCTGCGCAAAGCCAGCCTGCGGTACCGCCGCCAACAATAACAACTTTCATATCATTCACTCTTTGTAAGCGTTGTACGTAATGATTCTGCCGTCATCGTCATGGATAATTTCAGTCATTTTTACACTGCGCAAATGTGACTGTCCTTTTGACAAGGTACTATCGTGATAAAACAGATACCATTTATCGTTGTATGAAACGATACTGTGGTGATTGGTCCATCCAAGAACAGGTTCTAATATAGTGCCTTGGTATGTGAAAGGACCAAACGGTGAGGCGCCAGTAGCATAGACTATTTTGTGTGTATCGCCTGTGGAGTAAGAGAAATAATAAACACCTTCGTGCTTATGCAGCCATGCGGCTTCAAAAAAGCGGCGGTGGTTGTCCCCTGCTGTAATAAGTTCACCGAGTTCGTTATAGATTAAAATTTCTTTAGGCGCTGTTTCTAATGAAATCATGTCATTAGAAAGCTTTGCTACTCGAGGGCAAAACGCAGGATCGCTGGCTTCACGGTTCGCTGCATAGATGGAATATTGATTGTTCTCCCAATGTTCCAATTGTCCCCCCCACAAACCACCAAAATAGAGATAATAACTACCGTCGTCGTCTTCAAATACTGCAGGGTCGATACTGAAAGTCCCCTCAATGTAACTATTTTCAGCTTTAAACGGACCAGTAGGTGCCGATGAAGTTGCTACACCGATGCGAAATAAGCCATTTCTGTCCCGAGCAGGGAAATAAAAATAGTAGGTATCTCCCTTTTTCGCAGCATCGGGTGCCCACAACTGCTCACTAGCCCACGGAATGTCCTCTAGTGACAATGCTACACCGTGGTCAGTGGCCTTTTGTAAGTCTTCTGATAATGACAAAACGTGGTAGTCACGCATAGCGTACTGGTCACCGTCATCATTTACAGAGGGGCCGCCTTCTTGTTCAATGTCATGAGAGGGGTAGACATAAATTTTACCCTCAAAAACATGAGCAGATGGATCAGCTGTATAAATGTGTTCTACAAGCGGTTTATCCTTCTGGTTCTCCGTAAGCGTCTCTGCACGCTCTGCATCTTTAATTTGAACTTCTTCTGCATGACTTAATTGCATATTAAACCTGTTAACTACTTTGAAAGCGAATGTTGTATATCTATAACGGCTGTTTCACTTAGCCGATAGCGCGTGATGAAAATAAATGCAGCTGCCGTACAAAGAATAGGAATTCCGGCAAATGCGATGAGGATTCCTTGAAGGGCTTCTGCACTTTGTGGTTGGTTTGCGATATAACCAAACACTGAAAGCAGCCATCCTGCTATAGCACCTCCAATAGCGAAACCGAGCTTTATCGCTAATAAATGGCCTGAAAAAGCAATAGCTGTAAGCTTTTTACCACTGATTTTCTCACCAAAGTCGATGGTGTCTGCCACCATTGAAAACATGAGTGGTGTGATGATCATATGAGCAAAATTGGCAATAAAGAAAAGTGAGAATATGACCGCAACTGAGGAAGGCGGAACAATGAAAAACAAAATGTGAGATATAATAATGACGATTAAAGCCACTTTAAAAAGACTAATTTTTTGAATTCTTTTTGTCAGAAGGTGAGTAGATACTGCGCCTAATACAGAACCTATAGCTGCGACAGTTAAGAAAGAAGAAATTAGATCAGGCTGCTCTAAATAGTATTTTATATAATGAGGAGCAACTGAGGAACGTACACCAATAAGGATTAGAGTGAATAAGCTAATAAGCGCTACTAATGTCCACTGGCTGTTTTTTAACAGCAAATAAAAATCAGAGAGCTTGGCTTTCTCCTCTCCCTCAATTTGTACCTTCTCCTCAGAAGTTAGAAAATAGCACAGAACAAAACACAGAATGGCTAATACGCTCATAAACAGCATAGCGATTGGGTAGCCTTGTTGGTCGCTGCCTTTACCAAAAAACGCTACTAACTTTGGAATAGCCCACACTACTAAGAACATGGCAAACATGGCCATAGCAAAGCGATAAGATTGCAAAGAGGCTCTTTCGGTAGGATCCGTCGTCATGGTTCCTCCGAGAGCACCGTAGGGAATATTAATAGCTGTGTATACGGTCATTAATAATCCGTATGTGACGTATGCATAAGCCAACTTGTAGTTGTATGACCAATCGGGTGTGTAGAAAGCGAGAACAGCGAAAATGCCAAACGGGATGGCTAAATAGAGAAGGTAGGGTCGATAACCTCCAAGTTTTGCTCGGGTACGGTCAGCTATAGTACCCATAACAGGGTCTGTAATGCCGTCAAACAAGCGTACTACGAGCAACAAAGTACCTGCTGCTGCTGCCGTTATTCCGAAAACATCCGTGTAAAAAATCAACATAAAGTTAGCAACCATTTGAAAAACAATGTTGCTAGCAGTGTCGCCTAAACCATAACCAAATTTTTGTTTAACACTTAATGCAGTAGCTTTCACTAAACATCTCTCTAATTCTAATTGTCAAAAATACTATAACTACTAAATGTTAATGTAAAGTATACTGTGTAAAAGTTATGTCTAGTTAAAAACTTAAAATTGTAACGGCAATGGTAAAAATGATTGTTTGTCTTACTATGATATGTCCAGCAGAATTTATGGTTCCAATGACTATAAGGGGAATTTTGTGAATCGAAGAATATTTGTTGCGTGTGTTGTGAGTGCCATCGTATGGATGACAGGTTGCAGTGGTGAAGTTAATAGGAGCGGAAATACAGGCGAAGATTTTAGCTTAAAGAAAGCCTTTAATGATAAGTACAGTATAGGCGCTGCGGTTAACGAACGGCATATTGCTAATGTTGCTGAGAGCAGATTGATTGCTCACCATTACAACACATTAACGCCAGAAAATATGATGAAATGGGAGGAAATTCACCCTCAGCCTGGCACATTTTCTTTTACTCGACCTGATGCATTAGTGGCCTTTTCAAATAAACATAGTATGCAACTTGTTGGGCATACACTGGTTTGGCATAGCCAAACACCTGATTGGGTCTTTCATCGAAAAGATGGCAGTGAGAAAAGCAGAGATGAACTCTTGCAGCTAATGAAGAGGCACATAACTGCGGTAGCGGGCCGCTACAAAGACAGTGTTTATGCATGGGATGTGGTGAATGAGGCATTTAATGAAGATGGTACTCTTCGCGATTCAAAGTGGCGAAGCATAATCGGTGATGATTACCTAGAGTATGCATTTAAATTTGCCCAAGAAGCTGCACCAAATGCAAAACTATATTACAACGATTACAACCTATTCAAACCAGAAAAGCGTAATGGTGTCGTTGAACTGGTTAAGAAATTGAAGGCAGAAGGGATTCGCATTGATGGTGTGGGCATGCAAGCACATTATGCTCTTGAATATCCCAACTTCTCTGATGTTGAAGCAAGTATAAATGCCTTTGCTGCAGTTGGTGTGGATGTGATGATCACTGAACTAGATATCTCGGTATTGCCTTTTCCGGATGATAAAAATATGGGGGCTGATGTAGGGGTATCGCTTGCTTTGCAAGACGAGTTCAACCCCTATGAAAATGGCTTGCCCTCAGATAAACAGGAGGCATTGTCGTCGCGATACCAAGCTTTATTTGCCATATTTAATCGTAACAGTGATAAAATCGGACGCATTACTTTCTGGGGAATTCACGACGCACACTCGTGGCGAAATGATTGGCCTATGCCTGGTCGAACAGATTATCCGCTGTTATTTGATAGAGATGCGAATTTGAAAGACTTTGCTAAACGTCTGCCAGGCGCATAGAAAGGGTAGCTTTGCCTAATAATTTAAGGGGCGGCGGTCAGGCCGCCCCAAAAGTGTTAAGTAATAGGTATCGGCTTGAATTAATGATTGTCTAGAAAGTTATTGAAGAAATTTTGAGTGTTATCAAGTTTATCAAGACCGAGTATCCATGAAATTTCTACTAAGTCTGAGAAGTCTACGCCTCCTTTATCAATCGTTTCATTCAGGTAGCGACCGTTTATGCCGTTGTACTGGGATGATATTGAACTAGCTAGACTCCAAACGGTCGAGGTTCTTTTTATTTTTTCGAGATTCTTTGCATTGAAAGATGGGTCGTTAAAGCCAGGTGAACCGTTATCGGTAATATTTCCATCAGGTATTTTAATGTAAGTGGCGTTTTCTTTAACAAATTGCAAAGCATCGGCACTGGTGTTCTCTTCATTCCATTCACTGTGTTGAACAACTATTATTGAAGAGTGAGGGAGGCTCCCAAATCGTGACAAATACGTCCGCATAACTATTGCTGTATAGTCGCTTTGCCCTGCTTCTGCAATCCATACCTTACCTCCAGTACTTAAGACATCATGCATCTTTTCAATAGTTAACTTTATGGAGTCAGCGAGGTACATGTGTGCGTCAGTCCACTTATCATTGAAAACTTTATCCATTAGTTCGTCGGCAGGCACATATAATCCACTTTGAACGCCATAAGTTCCGGTGACTGCCAATACATTTATGTTCGAGAATGAAGGATGATTAAAAACTAGATCAGACGCGGCTATGGTGTGAACGTCGTCCACATCCGTTTTTAAATCAAAGTTCAGCAGTAGTAAGTCATTACTTTTGTCGAAAAGTGGTTTTCGTATTTCATCTGCCGACGCAAGGCAGGATGTGAAAACTAATATTGAAAGAAAAAAAGGCAATTTCATTGTTTGCTCCTGTTGAGTTTAAGTTTTACCGACTATAACAGGGGGGGAACTGCGCGCTTTTTTCGATTTTTAATAATGTTGTAATTAAAATTTTGAGTCTATATTGAGGCTTAGGAGCAAGTATCTTCAAAATTCGAAATTGAAGCCATGTTCGCAAAGCTTTTGATAAACAATAGGATCAAAACGATAGTAGTTTGCGGCTCTATGAGTTACCCCTTTCTGCTTTTCCTTGCAGTCTACTAGCAAATTCATTTTTAATATCTTTCGTCGGAAGTTTGGTTTATCAAGCTTAATGCCCCAAATTGCTTCGTAGACTTCCAGTAGCTGCTTTAACGTAAACTTATCAGGTAGTAAGTTAAATCCTATAGGTTCAAATCTAATCTTTCTTTTTAACTGTTCTAATGCGACCTCTACTAATTCATTGTGATCATAGATAAGTGGTGGGAGATTATTAGCGGGATACCACGAAACGTCGTCAGCCGTGAAACCGGGCTCGAACTTGTAGTTCTCAGGTCTTACTAAAGTGTAGTAAGCAATCGTAATTACCCTATCGAGGTGAAATCTATCTGGTTCGCCAAATGCTCTGAGCTGTTCCATATGGAAATCTTGCTCTCCCGTTATGTCGCTGACTAATCTTTTTGCCGCTTCATCAATGCTCTCATCAAAGCCAATCCATCCTCCCAATAGCCCCTGCTTTCCTTTTGCATCACCTTCGTTGTACTTAGCTACAAGAACGTTGAGCTTACCTTCAATAATACCAAAAACAATATTATCTACAGATAAGTGGGGGAGGTATGGGCCTGCGTAAGAAGGGAGTGAAGTTGGCATTAGTTACCTATAGTTTGTCAAAAGATAATGTTAATAAAAAATAAAATAATTTGCCAATATGTTATGGTCATTATTACAATATGGTTGTAGTGTGCGGCGATTATTTATGCATGATAGTTATTAGAAAACACTAAATCATAATAGTCATAATGAACTATTCAACAAGAAATTAATACTATGACAAAGGAGGTATGGTTTGTTTGACATTAAGCACAGTATTTCTCTCCTCTTCAATGCCAATAAAATCTATGACCGGCAAGTCATCGAGGGTGTAGGAGTCTATCTACAAGCTTCAAAAGTAAATTGGAATGTATATCTAGAAGAAGACTTTACCGCAAGATTGCACCATATAGATGACTGGTCGGGGGACGGTGTTATTGCTGATTTCGACTCTTTAGAAATTAGAAACGCATTGTCGCAATCAGATAAACCCGTAATCGGCGTGGGAAGCTCATATTTTGATAAGGAAGACTACCCACCAGTACCCTATGTCGCTACCGATAATTATGAAGTAGTTAAGCAGGCATTCGAGCATCTAAAAAACCGTGGTTTAGAACGTTTTGGGTTTTATAGTGTACCATCAGACGACTCTCATTTATGGGCACTGCAAAGAGAAAAGATTTACAAGCACCTAGTTAGTTCTCAAGGATATGAAGAGTTTTTTTATCAAGGAGTGGTAACAAGTCCTGATACTTGGCACTACGCAATCAATAGGCTTGCTGACTGGCTAGATAGCTTGCCAAAGCCAATAGGCATTATCGCTGTTACAGATAGTCGCGCGCGACATATTCTGCAAGCTTGTGAGTTGGCAGGTATTGCGGTGCCGGATAAAATCTCGGTTATTGGTATTGACGATGACGATATTGCTCGTCACTTAAGTCGAGTTAGTTTAAGCTCGGTAACGCAAGGTGCAGTAGAAATGGGTTATCGAGCAGCGAAGCTCTTACACCGCAGACTAACTCGCCCTTCAACCGAAAATGTAAGAGTATTGGTTCCTCCTGCTGGCGTGTCAGCTCGTCAATCATCAGACTACAAGTCACTCAAAGACCCTTATGTTATACAAGCGATGCAGTTTATCAGGCAAAACGCGACCAAAGGAATCAAAGTTGATCAAGTTACCGATTTTATTGGGATTTCTCGCTCAAACTTAGAGCAGCGGTTTATATTGGAACGCGGACATACAGTTCATAGCGAAATACATAATGAAAAGCTCAATAAAGCGAGGAGTTTGCTAGAACAAACGGAATTACCTACTAAGTCTGTTGCTTTACAAAGTGGTTACCCTTCACTTCAATACATGTATGCTGTATTTAAAAAGCATTTCGATTTAACTCCTACCCAATACAGGGAGGAGCACTATAATCGAGCTCCAAGTCCAAGGTGAGTAAGCCCCTGCTAGGCAGCAGGGGAACAAAGTACTTATTCTGGATGATAAATTTTATATTCTCCCGAAACATGTAGAAGACTTAGCATGTGCAGCATTCCATCGTAGTACCTATACTTTCCTGTCGGTGCATCTTGCTGCCACAAATAAGTGATCATCTCCTTAGCAAAGTTGTTTTCACTTATTGTCGCTCCAAATGCATTCATTGCGGTTCTTCCGTGGCTTCTATAGTTAATACCAGGCTCTCGAGTACCATCGACTTCGTAAATCGCAATGAAATCGCCAAACGTATTTACCTCATTTGAAAAGAAAGACACTTGCCTTTCTACAACTTCTTTTAAATCATCGTTCTCGCTTAACCAATTGTAATCAAGTGCGAGGTTACCCATTACCCTAAAAGAGTCCCAAGCACTTTTATGACTATTACTGTTGAAGCTTGTTACTTGAGGCACGCCTTCGTGAGATGCGTAGTCACTATATAAGCCGGTTACAGGGTGGGCAGCTTTTAAAAGATAAGCTCTGCTTATTTGTGCTACTTCATGCCAATACGTGTTGTTGTCGTCAGCCCATATAGCCCATAAATCGTAAAATGCAGGGAGGTGATAAGAGGGATCAGAAAATGATGCGATGTTTAAAGTAGTTACAAACTCCACTTGCTTGTATGTCGGATGCATCATTAGACGAGTAGATGATGAGTTCGTATAAATCATATCAGAGAGTATTTTGTTTGCTTCTCTCTTATAGTCAAAAATGCCTTCGCTACTTCCCCATCTGTTGTTGGCTAGAAACAAAGCCATTGCAAAAAACTCTTCGCCGTCCGGCGCTGGATTTGTTGCAATTGGTAAATAAGGTGGCTCTGCATTCAATTGCCATGCAAAAAAGTGCGCATGTGGACCTGACTTATTTTGAATTTTTGTTTTAGTAAACTTCCACAATTTATCGAACGTTTCTTGATCATTCATCATCACAGCAATAAACATCCCATATGACATGCCTTCAGAGCGAATGTCATTTGAGTCTATTGCTTTGATGAATGCCATATCTTCTCCTGCTGCAAATAGGAGACTTTGACCATTATCTGTAGAAGGCGGAGCATTTATCGCAGTGCTAACTTCCACATTATCAATTACGATGTCGCCTTCAATGTCGGCTGATTTTCCATTTGCAATAAATTGAACCCCGACACCTTGAACACGGGAAAAGTCAAAACTGTCGCTGATATAACCAAATGAAGTTTGCGAACTAATATTTTCGAATTTTATTGTGAAAAAAGTATCCGAAGGGTGCGGAGATACGCTCGCGTATCCTACAAATGCAGGCTGCTGATTAGCATCTTCTAACAGTAGCTGCGTAGTTAAATTCCCATCTTCAATATATGTGTGAGGTATATAAAGATCAAAGCTAACGGAAATACCGTTTTGAATGTTCTCATTAATAAATGCTCGGTTCTTAAAGGAAAATACGTCTCCAGAGGTTTCCCATCTAGGCGAAATAACAACTGACTGACCACTATGGTTTGTTGCTATTTCTAATCGCGAACCATTGTCTGGAGTAGTCTCCCAATTTTCCAAGCCTAACTCGAATGATTCGCTGTACAAAACAGTACTGCTATCATCGCTAGCGCTGCTTCCACTTTCGGGTATAAGTTCAAATAGTTGGGAGTAAGTCGATTCAAGCTTATCAGAGACCGCTTGTTGTGACGCAATACCGAGCTTTGAAAAGAAATTTGTATATGTTCCAGTGTGAAAACTCGAATTTGTCGAAAAGGTGTCTGAAATACTATACTCAGCGTCAAAAGTGATTTCCCAAGTGATTGTATCATCTGAGAAAGCCTCCCGCCTATCATGTATAAAGACCAAACTATGTTCTAGAGTTTTTACTGATTGTGAGGCTAAAAAGCTTAGTTTTATTGGTTCAGATTGTATAGACGTGGTTTGCGTTTGGGCGTTAGGTGTTATAGCAATATTAAACGCATCAGCTTCATCGTTCGAAACAGTCACGTTGAAAGTATATTTAAATTCATAGCGACTTATCCGCTGTTTATCGACGAGATGCAAACCGTCGATTTGAATTTGGGCTAGTGCTGAATTCGACAGAAAACAACTGATGTTAACTATTAAAAATAAGCTTAGAAATGGCACTTTAGAGAGTATCATGGCTTAGCGCTCCGTACGTATGTCTTAGAAATTACTACAATAAGTACCAATAAAAAAACGACCAAAGTCTTTGGCTCATTAACAGATACAGATTTCAGCGTTGAGTAGCCAGAACTTAGCACGGCAAAGGTCGAAGGGTCATAAGTTTCAAAATAAAAAGGAGCGCTTGCTATTTCACCCATACCGTTCCAATCAAATGTAATAAGAACACCTTTCAAGTAATTATTAGGGCCTATAGCTACAGTACTTGAATAGAAATCTGCAAAGCCAGGTTCGTTTACTCCTAATATTTGGTCTGGCTGTACGGCGAAGCTATCCCAGTCAGCTGGCGTAGAAGTAATAGAAATACCTGCGAAAAAGTCATAATCAAAATAAAGTGTAAAAGCTTTAACTGGAGCACTGGAAGTATTAAAAATTGCAAATTCAACTTCGTAGCTACTGCTATCTATTTTTTTTAGCGAGTGCTCAATAAGCGCAGCATTAGCCGTATTGACGATTACCAAATGTAAAACTATCAACATCCTCAAAAAATTGAGTAAAACGTTTTTTCTTACAAGCATTACAAACTCCAATCATAGTTATAGTCAAATTGAAGTTAAGTAGGTTAATTTTTAATCTTAACATTTCAATAACAATTTGGCTGGAAGTGTAAATTCATAAATGGAATACAAAGACTCGTAAAGAGCCTGTGGGATAGACTCCTGTTAATTCGTAATTTAACAGCGAGTCTATAGGGAGAGAGCTTTGTTTTTTTGTTGTTTTCGCAATACAGCGAGAGTATTGATGGCTACTTTGCTTGTCGCTTTTTCAACCAGTGTATTAGCAAATGAATTTAATGTACTCCTTTTTACAAAAACACAAGAGTGGCACCACAAATCTCAACATAAGGCGGTAGAAGCTATATATAGCCTTGGTGAGCGACACTCCTTCTATGTTGAATGGCATGAAGATGCAAATATGTTTGATCAACAAACGCTCCAAAAATTCGATGCAGTAATTTTTCTCTCAACAACCGGCGACGTACTTAATAATCAACAGCAACAGGCATTTGAAAAGTTTATACAAAGCGGAAAAGGCTTTGTTGGTATACATAGCGCCAGTGATACCGAAAAGTCATGGCATTGGTATCAAAAATTGATAGGGCGTACTTTCATCATTCACCCGCCTGTACAAACAGCCTTAATTAGCGTGCTGGATAGTGGCTTTCCGGGCATGCACGCGTTCAAAGACAAGCAATTATGGACTGATGAGTGGTACGAATTTTCTGAGCCTAAGGTTGAGGGCTTGAACTATTTGCTCTCTGTGAATGAGAATTCGTATAACCCCGAGGCTAAATGGGAAGCAGTCAGCGGAAATGGGATGGGGGGCTTTCATCCCATTGCGTGGTTTCATTATTTTGATGGAGGACGCTCTTTCTATACGTCTTTGGGTCATATGGCAGCTACCTACGACGTAGAATCGTTCCAGTGGCATTTATTTGGCGGTATTTATTGGGCAGCAACTGGTAAGGGAGTAAAAAAACTCTCTTTGCCCATGAAGCAATAGGGTGACAGCAATGATTGATAATAAAGCTCTTTCTCTTGAAACAATTTTTGCTCATAGTTCAGTCATCTTTGTATGTGTTGTGGCAACTATAGGTGGTTTCTTATTTGGCTTTGATAGTGGAGTCATTAATGGAACCGTTGATGGTCTCCAATTGGCTTTTAAATCCGAGAGTATTGGTACAGGACTTAATGTATCAAGTATGCTAATCGGGTGTGCCGTAGGCGCATTTTTCTCCTCTTGGCTGGCTGGAAGATTAGGTCGACGCACAATCTTACAATTTTCTGCTGTTTTATTCGTACTTAGTGCTTGGGGGTCAGGTATTTCTACAAGCAGTGGAGAGTTTATATTTTATAGAGTTATCGGTGGTCTCGCTGTTGGAGGGGCATCTATAATCGCGCCCGCTTATATTGCAGAGGTATCGCCTGCAAAGTATCGAGGAATGCTCTCATCTATTCAGCAAATTGCAATTGTAAGCGGTTTATTCTGTTCATTTATCAGTAACTACCTGTTGGCAGATATAGCATCTGGCTCGACAAAAACGCTTTGGCTGGACTTCGCAGCCTGGAGATGGATGTTTTGGATGGAGTTAGTACCGGCGGTCCTTTATTTCGTTTTGCTTTTTTTTATTCCTGAAAGCCCTCGCTTTTTAGTGACCAAAGGCAAGATTGAGCAAGCAAAGTCTGTATTTAGAAAGTTATTAAATGAAGATGTAGTGCAAAAAATTAACGAAATAAAGCTATCAATAGAAGGAGAACGACAAAAGTTAAATGTAACTAAGTCGTCTTCTACTAGGAAATACTCGGTTCTTTGGATTGGTATAGGTCTGGCAAGCTTCCAACAGTTAGTCGGTATCAATGTCGTTTTCTACTATGGCGCAGTACTGTGGCAAGCTGTGGGGTTTTCTGAGAGTGACTCTCTATTAATAAACGTGATAAGTGGTGGGTTAAGTATATGTGCATGCGCCATAGCGCTACTTGTTATCGACAGGGTAGGGCGTCGCCCTCTTCTTGTTATGGGATCGGTTGGTATGTCACTCTGCCTAATAATAATGTCGGCATGTTTCTACCTAGCTGATATAGATTCATCAGGGAGTTTAGTTCTTGGGGGCTTGGGGCCGCTAGCGTTAATTTCGGCGAACCTATACGTGTTTTGCTTTAATTTTTCTTGGGGGCCTGTGATGTGGGTTATGCTTGGTGAAATGTTTCCAAATAGCATAAAGGAGACTGGCCTAGCTGTATCAGGCCTTGTCCAGTGGGGAACAAACTTTGCCGTAACCTTTACTTTCCCGGCTTTGCTCTTGGGTATTGGATTGTCGGGAACATACAGTCTATACGCCGCCTTCGCGATGGCTTCATTGGTATTCATAGTTCTACTTGTAAAGGAAACCAAAGGTAAAGAGTTGGAAGAAATGTAAGTATAATTCAACAAATTTCATATTTTCCGCTTTTACATTGGTAAAGTTACAGTTCGCTTATTGTCCAATAAATACGGTGCATTTTAAAACTGTACCAACCATTGCGCTATGCTTACGTGGGTTCTGAAGTAGCCCTAAATTTCATATAGCCGACCTCTGCAGCGAAATACTCAAAACGTGATAGCTACTCCTTTCATTATCTAGGCCCCTTTTAATTGACAACAACATACCTTCAAAATTTATTATTATACCGATCGAAGTTATGTTTATTTGTTTAGCTGTCGCCCCTCTTAAATACACCTTATATATTACGAAGTGTTCACATTATTTTAACAAGTGTAATGAGCGTATGTGACGAATCAGGCGCACTTCATGTTGAACCGAGAGAGTTGTCATTCTTTAAATGTACATGAAGTGTTGAATATTTGAAATTAATTTAAATAAACGAGCTTTTTATGAATAAACGAGTAATTGCAATATTAGTTGCACCTTGCCTAATGATGTGTAGCGCTCTCAATGCCAGTGCGGCGTTTAATCAATCACCACCAGAAACGGGAGCTTCAGAAACTAACGGTAGTTATCGAAATCTGGCCAATGAGTTTGGCAAAACCGGTATCCAAAATAAACTTACTTCTAACTACAGTCGCATGGTTTCAGGTTCCTCGCGTATATACTATGAATACGGAGATAACCAAGCATACATTTGGACTCCAGATAGCAACGATGTAAGAACAGAGGGGCAATCTTGGGCAATGACAATTGCGGTTATGATGGACGACCAAACTCGCTTCAATAAACTTTGGCGATTTGCCAAAAACCACCAACGTAATCCCTTAAATTCAGGCCCTAACGAATTACGAGGTACGTTTAAGTGGCAATTGCGGGTTAACGGCAATTCGGTCAGCGTTATCGACCATGCACCAGCTCCAGATGGAGAACTATATTACGCATTTGCTTTGTTAAATGCTGACGCTAGATGGGGCAGTGGTGGTACATTCAATTACAAAGCTGACGGTGAGAGTGTATTGAATACGCTGCGCACAAAATTAATGAATAATAAAAACATTATTTTCTCGCCCTATTGGACAGGGATTACCGACCCCTCTTATCAAATACCAGCTTTTTACGAGTACTTTGCTTATAGAGCTTCATCTAACAAGCAGTTTTGGAGGGATGCTGCTAATACGAGCCGTGCCTTTTTAAAGTCTCACTTCAACAAAATTGTCGATAAGCTGCCTACCTATCTTGCTTACCACAACGGCTGGCCCGCTACCTCAACTGAAAAACTCGATTGCAATAACGATGGTATTAAAGAGGAAAACCCAGACAGATTACTTTTCTGTGGGCAACCTAATCCCGGTGATATGTACGAGTATGACGCATGGCGTGTTGCTATGAATATTGGTCTGGACGCTCACTTAACAGGGGCGGAACAGTGGCATAAAGATATTCTAAACGGCATATTAAATTTCTTTGATGGAGAGCGCAATAACGGAAACTGCACTTATTTCCAACGCTATCAGTGGGGGGGGCCGATTGGAACAGATAAGTGCGGAATAGGTCAAGTGGCAGCCAATGCAGTAGGTCTATTAGGGTCAACTGTATCAGCAGCAAAAGCAAGCACGTTTTTTAATGACTTTTGGAGCCAGGACTTTCCATCGGGAAGCTATCGCTATTACAACGGCAGTATGTATATGCTAGCTTTACTACATGCTACAGGAGAGTTTAAATTTCATGGAATGGCCAACTCAGGGTAATGAGTCACTCTGGTATTTATTCAATGGAAAAGGGCATTTACTTTCAATCCTATAGACTAGATAGAGGAAATTTGAAAACTTTTGTTTGGGCTATATCTGTTATGTAAAGAAGATATAGCTCTCAAATTAGAGCATTTCTCCCGCCATTTCGGTTTATGTCAGTTTGTTCTGCACGTTTGTACGAATCGTTGTAGGATTTGTTGACTCTTCATCATTAACGGGGGACATCCGCATTCATTAAACTGATTTTGCGAAGAATCATTTAATGGAGAGTACAGATGTCCCACGCAGGTACTATTTTAGTCATAAGTGAGTTAGAAATAGAACGTGTTTATAGATATGATTTTATTGAAGTGTGGGCAAAGCCCGCTAAAAAGCCTCTATGCAAGCATTGTGAGAGTCGACATTTACGCATAAAAGCCACACATAAGCGTACTGTGAAGCACACGCGCCAAGGTAATCAGGTGCTAACGTTACATTTAAAGGTACCTAAGTATAACTGTCGATGCTGTGGTCGTTATTTCAGGCACCCTTTTGTTGGGATCCGGCCACGCTATCGGGCGTCGGAGTGCTTTCGCTTAGAAGTCTTTGAAGCGCACCACGGTGGTGTTACGCAGCGTGGTATCTCACGCACGCACCGTAACAGCCCTACCACGGTTGAACGTTGGTACCAGTCTCACATCAGTCAAAAATACAAAGAAATCATCAGTCGACCTTGTCCTGAGATGTTGGGGATAGATGAACACTTTTTTACCCGTAAGAAGGGTCATGCGACGACGTTTGTAGATTTACGACATCGTAGTGTGTTTGATGTAAAACTGGGACGTTCTGAATTAAGTTTACGCTCGTACTTACGCCACATTCCCAATAAAGAAAACGTGAAGCTCATCGCGATGGACTTATCGGAAACCTATCGTGGTATTGCCAAACGCTATTTCCCTAATGCTACGATAGTCGCTGACCGTTTTCATGTGGTGCGCTTGATAAACTATCACTTCTTAAAAGCGTGGCAGCAACACCACCCTGAAGGACGTAAAAATCGGGGTTTACTTAGTTTGATGCGATGACATCAATGGCATTTAAGCGAAGAGAAAAACAGCAACCTACAACGCTACTTAGCTGACTATCCGGTGTTGAAAACACTGTATGAGGTCAAACAGAAGCTCATCAGGTATATGCTGTTAAAGACTATGAATGAAAAACGAATGGAGAAGACATTACCGAGGTTCTTAGACTTGCTTGAACAGTTACATCACAGTCCACTTCGTGCACTGGCCAAAACCTTAACTTCGTGGTTGCAACCTATCATCGCCATGTGGCGCTTTACACGAAACAACGGGATCACTGAAGGCTTCCACAACAAAATGGAAATGATATCAAGAAGAGCGTATGGTTTTAGAAACTTTGAAAACTATCGAATAAGAATGATGACCCATTGTGCTATGCCGGTTACCGGATGGGATGGTGTTATCAATCGTGTAAGGTGAATGCTGATCCCCCGTTTATGGGGTAGAGCTCTTCAGTATCTACTTCTACAAAGAAGAGATGGTACCAGTGGGCGGACTTGAACCGCCACGCTATCGCTAGCAGCGGATTTTGAATCCGCCATGTCTACCAATTCCATCACACTGGCATTGTGTATAGATATCAACGTGGTGTTGATGCTTGGCATTATAGCGATGCATCGCGCCTATACAACAATTTTTTGTGCTTTTTATGGTTAAGTGTCGAAAGATTGTCCAAAAGAGGAGGCGAATCTATTTATCACATTAGCAACAGCGTATTTCTACCAACCTTGGCTGTGTGTTTTATTGCTATAGCGGTGTCCATTAGAGATGGCAATTCTTCAGCATCATTCATACGTCCTTAAAAAGCCGTCCCTGGCTTTACGGTTGACACTGGTAATGTGCTAACCAACTCCTATCATTTGATGTGTGTTATTGGTCTATCAATAAGTCATCGAATGTAGTGTCGTCAGCATCTTGGGTGAACTCACGTCCATTTATTGGTAATGGCTTATCCGTTGGCGCTTGATTGAAGGCATCGCGGGTATAGCTAGAGAAAGACACCTGCTGCGCTTCTATGGTTACGCTAACAGAGGCCGTGACTTCTGAATTCACACCATCAGATACGGTAAAGGTAAAGCTATCGCTTCCGGTAACCTGAGCGTTAGGCGTGTAGGTAAAGCTGCCATCTGCATTAACTTCAGCACTACCTAAACTGCCGTTTTCACCAAGGCCGAAAGTCAGTGCGTCGCCATCTTCATCGGTTGCTGTTAACGTTCCATCAAATGCAATATCTGCTTGCGTTGTTAGCATTTGGTCGACCGCTACTGGCGCTGAATTTTCTTCAGGGGCTTGATAGTCGTTATCGTCGTCACTGTCGAAACAGCCAGAAAGTGCTAACACCAATCCTGAAGCAATCCACAAACGGTGTTGTTGACGATTTACTGACGTTTGCTTGTTAGGCGCAGTATTACCACTGCACTCATTAAATAACCTAATCTTTGTAGACATGATGGGTCTCCTTATTCAGAGCCAGCAAGTGGTGTTTTTAGATACGGAAATGACGTATCAATCATGCTAGCATCTACAGGCGCACCATCAGTGAATGGTACATTACCTACACTCGCGTCTTCAGGTGTACAAAGGCCAAGGTCTGTGTCTTCTCCTGCAACTGGAATGGGGTAGCATAAACGCCCCATTACTACGCGAAGCGCAATATCAACCACATCATCACCAGGGCGGCGACCATTTGGGAAGCCCGCTAAGTCATCGCCTGCTACACCGAATGTAGACTGGGATTCGGCAGGTGTCGCTGGAATACCTGTGTTTAGGCGCAGCATTTCTGATGCGGTTACGGTTGCTTGCTGGTTAACGCCTGGGAAACCTGTAAGGAACGCTGTCACTAAGTCCATACGCGGGAAGTTAGTCGGCGCAAGGGTCTCAATATCCGTACCCAGCGTAGCATTCACTGCATCTTTAAACAGAATGTTCAGTAGTTCTGGTAAAGATGGGTGAGTGACATAATCGGCAAATTGGCCATCTGCACTTGGATGAGAACTAGAGAATTTGTCTTTATCGCCAATACCAATAACAAGCTCGTTAACTAGCGGGCTACCTAAGCGAGATACTTGGGTCATTGCGCCGCCATTGGTTTCTGGCTTCTCAAAAGTAGCATCTGGGTTTAAAATGCGCGCTTGCGGCAAACTTGCCGTGGTCCAGCTACCAATTACGCCATTGCCTTCACCGGTAACACACGCTTTTGGTACTTCAATAGATAGGGCCGTCACGTTTTTGTCCACTAAATCATCATTCATAGTGCTTTGCGTAATGCCGCCAGGGAAGCCTTCGCCATCCCCCGCGCCCGGTGCGCTATCGCCTTCAACAGGTACATAATTTACCAAGTCGAATGTTTTGCCTAAGTTAACAACGAAGGGGTCTTTGCGCTGGCCAACAAATACTTTAGCCATGTCATCGCAGCCAGGGATATTAAATGAGTAGATGAAGCTTTCAGCATAGCGTGCGTATTCTGTTTCACTGGTAAAAGTTTTATTGCCGATGTAATCAAGAGGCTTTTTGAACATATCGCCCATTGCCGGGGTAAGCGTAGTGCGCGTGCCCGTTTGCATGTCGCCACTTACCATGGTGAGGCTATACATTTCTGAGAAGTTTGCTGCGCTTGAATCGTCTGCGCTTATACCACCTACATTTTTTAGTGGCACTTTCACCATTTTTTGCTCGCCTTCTGGGCCAATTGGCAGGGCAATGCCTTCGTTATCGGCAGCAAGCATATTGTTGAACTTAAATACAAAGCTTAAGTCTTCATTCGCGTCACCGTCGCTGTCGATATGAATGGCGTAGTGTGCATTCGGATCCATAGCAAAGTAGTTAGGGCCACCGTAGGCATCTTGCAGTGGAATATAGTTGGCAATAAAAGTCACATAGTCTTCACGGCCTTCTTCATAACTGTTGAAAGCGTAAAAATCTGTGCTATCTAAGGCTGGGTGGCGAGTAATATTAGGTGCTTCACGGTGACTTGACGCTATTGCGCCCGCAGTTACGGCGGCGCATGTCACGGCAATAGCCAGTGTTAGAGTTTTGCGTTTGAATTGGATCATGTTGGGTCTCTCTGTTTTTATGAGTTCAAAAGACCAAACGATTGAAGTTTCAACTTAGATGCAAAATTGTTTAAAAAATTAAAATAAAATTTTTATGAAAGGTAAAAGTGTACTGTCTGAAAGGCTTTTTTAAAAAAGCGATAAGTATAAATCGCAAAAAGGCCACGTAATGTGGCCTTTTGACTAAGTGCATAAGTGATTGAATTTATACGGAAACAATCGGTGCTATATAAAGTACCTCCGTTGGAGCCCCCGTTACAGAGCCGCCAGGTGCTTCTAAACTCACTGCCAACGCCGCGATACTTTGATCTAGCAGTATATCTGGTGTTGCTCTTGTATCGCCATTGGCTTCAGGCATCAAACCGAGGGAAATTGGCGCTTCACCGTTTGCCGGTACCATCCACAGCTCATAGTCTTTGTCTGCTAACGCCACGAAAGCATCGGTAACCTTAACATTCATAGTCGTGTCAGATACCTCTATCACCCACAGTGGCGTGTTATCAGCATTATTGACAACGGCGATGTGGGAAACCTCTGGGGTAGGTAAAGGTTGCATGACGAAAAGCAATACGGCCAACACCATCGCAGCAGCTGTGGATATGAGCGATAGGTTCTTCCAGCGCTTCTGCTTCTCTTGTTCAAAATCGACGATATTTCCGCTAATTGGCGCTGAATCGGCAACATTATTCGTGAATGTAGTATCGTTAGCCGCCTTGTGACCTAGTTTTGCTTGAATATTTTCCCATACGCCTTCGGGCGGTGCGACTGGTGGCAAGGTTTCAGCAAATCCAGTAAGGTATTGCTCCCACTGGGCAGTCGCGTCGCTCACAGCTTGATACTGCATCATTAGTTTTTGATAGCGGGTGCGCGCTTTACCGCGTAGCGTTCCAACCACATACTCCGCGGCAAGTGCGTTTAATCGCTCTTCTTTTAAATAATTCATAGTGATAGGCACCTCTGCAAGCTTTGCAAGCCTCGTCTTATCCAGCTTTTAATAGTTCCAAGTGGTGATGCCAAGTGAGTCACAACTTCTTGATGCGACATACCGTTAACATAGGCCAAATGAATAGCCTGGCGCTGCGGACCGTCTAATTCATCTAAACACGCGGCCAGCTTCGCTTGTTCCGCTCCCAGTTTAACTGTTTGTGCGCTTTCTTCTCCCGCTGAAGCGTCATCGTTTAGTTCCACTTCATTTCTTACGTTGTGGTAGCGAATCAAATCGAGCGCACGATAGCGTGCAATGCTAACCATCCAAGTAAGGACAGTGCCTTTTCCCCGTTGATAGTTACCGGCGTTATGCCAAATTTTTATATAGGCATCTTGGGTGGCTTCGTCAGCTAACTCTGGCCTTTTTAAGAGCTTTAAAGCAACAGCGTAAAGCTGACCACTTGTTAGCTCATAAAGCTTTGCGAAAGCTTCTTTGTTTCCCTCTGCTGTTTTACACAGCAGCGGAAACAGGGTTTCATGTTCCATTGATGCTCCTATTATTATCATTATGGCGCGGCCATTTACTTGTTGCTTTTAAGTATGAGGTGGCTACTTTCTAAAGTAGCATGCTTTATGTACAACTGCTTGAATGGATACTCAATTTCGCCTGACGGTTCCTAAACTGCATTAGCCAAGAACTTGGTATTTTAGTATTTGACTGAAACCGTAAGGCGCATATTTCTTGGTTCAACCGGGTGATAGTGCAAATCCTCTATGCCCTCTTCAGGCTCGCCAGGAAGTCTCGACACATAAAAGTAGTCGATATCATGATCATCACTATCAAGGGCATTCAACACTTCTAAAGTAACGTCCCACATGGGCTGACGATAAGCGACCTGTGCATTCATTAAAAACGTTGATGGTGGTGAGATTTCATCGAAACTTTCTACTGTGCGAGAGCTTAAATAACGACCTCGCAGCGTATAGCTAAACCCAAACTGGTTGCTGTTTTGAAAATAGGTCAGGCCCGCGCTCACAACGCCCGGAACTGTACCGTCAATATGACGGCCTTCGCCCTCTACGCTGTCGCTAAATCTTGCTTTTGTCCAAGCCGCTTCAATGTCAGTTGTTAGATGATGATTAACCCAGTAGTAGGCGCTTACTTCTATTCCGTGTCTTTCCGATGGACGACTTGCTTCGGTGAAGCCTGCGTCGCCAACGTAAACCAGTTCACTGTCTAGTTCTAGTCGCCATAATGCAGCTGAAACGTTATAGGTTCTGTTATCGGTAAAATTAACCCCAGCTTCATAACCAAGAGACTTCACCAATAGCGGTGAAGTTTCGGTTGTATCCCCACTTACCGGATCTACGGTAATAGTTGCACCTCGTGCGTCGTTTGAGTGATAGCCTTGACCGATATTGGCAAATGCGGTGAGCTGTTCAGACAGCAAATATTTAAGACCTGCTTTTAACGTAAAAATACCATCGTCAGCACTGCCGCTGTTGGCGTCTAGGTCGCTATCTACGTCAACATCTAAATAATCATAACGACCGCCTAACGAAAGGCTTAATCTATCATTTAGAAAAATATTGGACTGAGCAAAAAGTGCATAGCTGTTGCTTTCTATTGCGTCTTCTCGAACGGTGCCGAATCGAGTTAAATTCTGAGTGCGATACAAGCCTACATTGTCAATATCGTCAAAGCGCCACTGGCCGCCCAAGGTAATACTGCTCCCTTCTGTAATAGCGAGGGGGAGGGTAGTAAATATTTCACCGCCATAGATTTTTCTATCATCAGCTTGTTCGAACTGGTCGCCTCGCTCAGGGTTATCGAGGAAGTAAGTGAAGTTAGAAAATAAACTAAGCTCAGTGTCTATGGCATAAATAGAGGCGTTCCATGTGTCGCTAGCGTAGTTTGCTGATAGACTATAGCGAGAAGACTCACCTCCAACTTGGGTATCGATAGAGCCAAGGCGGTCTATTAAGTCGCTTTGAATAGCTCGCGCGGGTACCTGATCAGCGCCATTCCAGCTATTGTCATAAGCCATGCCTGTTATGGTAAGTTGGCCATCTAACATTGGGGTAATATATCGAATATGAGCGTTTTTCTTTTTTACGTCTTCGTCAACATCAGTCCACGGGCCGTCATAGGTTTGGTATTCTAAAGCCGTAACAACTCGGCTTTCTCCGGCTTCAAACTGGTTTAGTGTAACGGCGCGTTTAAAACCATATTCGCCCAGACCTAAGAATACTTGGTTGTTTTCAAGAGAATCTCTCAAATTAAAAATCGCACCGCCTGCGCTAGAAAAATCGCCAATGTTGGCATAGTAGGTACCTTTAAAATAGCTAAGGCTGTCGATTAGTTCAGGAATAATAAAGTTTAGGTCGCTGTACCCTTGACCGTGGCCGTGACTGCGCATGTTGACCGGCATTCCATCTACGCTTACGGTGAAATCGGTTCCATGGTCAAGGTTAAAACCGCGAAGAAAATACTGGTTGGCTTTTCCTGAACCGCTGTGTTGCGTCACCATCATACCTGGAATAAATTCCAATATTTCACCAGCGCGTAGCATAGGGCGGTCAATCATAGTATCACCAGACACCCATCCCTGAGAAGCCGAGATAAATTCACCGTCTTTTACTGAAGAGTCACCACGAACTCGAATATGCTCAATATCACTTTCAAAGCCGTCGTAAGACCAGGCTAGAGGATGTAAAAAGCAAAGTGCACTTAAAGCAGAAAACGTTATTAATTTTGTATTGGTCACACTCGATGTCCATTATATGTAGTTTAATCATATAACGATTCATCAAGTGAATTGGATGCAAAAAAAGTGAAACCAAAGTTTCACTTCAATGACAATTTATTAGAACCCTGTTCAAAATGCAGCAAGAATGACGTAGCTATCCATGCTTGGTGACGTAGGCGCTCTGAAGAGACTTTGGGGCGACACTTCTCTTTCGCTGACTTTTTCTTCGAAACAGACATGTACTATTCCTTTTAAAGTCGATTTAGTTTTTTGTATGTTCAAACACTTAAATTCGATCACTTTTAACCGCAACTGCAAAACTTTAAAATGGCGTTAAGGATACCTGCGCCTGTTTATGCAATCACGTACATATGCCAAAATATAGACTGTCTAGAAAATATTGAAGAGAAACGCGTGGCAAAACACGACAAAAAAGCGAAACGAAGAGCCGAATCTACTTATCACTCTAAAAATATCGGTGGGGACAGTACTAAAAAAAACGATGCCGAAAACAATCCAGTGCAAAGAGCAGGCTTCGTTAGACGTTTATTGGCGATGATTTACGATACTCTAGTAGCCACTGCCGTCGGTATGTGCGCGGCCATGATGATGATAGTGACGCTGGTAGTTATGCTGAAAAACGGTGCGCTTGATTTACAAGGTTATGCTGAACCCGCAGATTTAATTCAAGCTTCCTCTGGCTATAAACTGCTTATTCAAACTTGGGTAGGCTTGTGGATAGCGGGTTTCTTTTTGTGGTTTTGGCGCAGGGGCGGACAAACGCTTGGCATGCGAGCATGGCGTTTACGAATTTATAGCACGGTTGAAGAGCCTATGACATGGCCGCGCTTGTTAATTCGCCTTGTCGCATCATTGGGCGGTTTAGGGACCTTGCTTGTTTTGTTTGATTTTAAAAATAAGCAATCACTACAGGACCGCTTAGCCCAAACGGAAGTGTTGAAGCTTACCAAAGAAGCGAACGACCACAAAAGTTGGTGATGACGCATTCTAGGCCTTGAAGGGCGCTAAAAAAGTATTAAAAAAGAGGCTTCAAAACGCCTCTTTTTTATGCAACTTGACCGTGAAACTATTCGAGCGCTGATAGCTTAATCAACGTTTAAGCATAACACCAGCGATAGCAGCAAACAGCAGACTGGGCAGCAAAGCGCCCAAAAACGGCGGCAGCTGATATACCAAACTGACTGGCCCAAACACTTCATTAAGAATAAAGAAACCAAAGCCAGTGAGTACGCCCATAATCACTCTTGCGCCCATAGTAACGCTACGTAGCGGGCCGAAGATGAACGACAGTGCCATTAATAGCATCACACCTACTGAGATAGGCTGAAATATTTTTCGCCACAGCGCTAGCTCATAGCGCGCAGGGTCTTGGCCGTTGTTTTCTAAATAATTTACGTAATCTAGCAACCCAGTGATGGATAAAGCTTCTGGCTTAACCGCTACAATCCCCAACTTATCGGGGGTTAGCGTTGAGTTCCATCGCATACGGTCGTTTTCTTCTACCGACACCTTGGTCTCTGAAAACTCGGTTACTTCAACATCGCTTAACCACCAGCCGTCGCCATCGAAAGCGCTATTTTTCGCGTAGGTAATACTTTCAAGAGATAAGTCTGGGTTAAAGCTAAAAATGCTTACGTCTTTAAGTGAATCTTGGCTAAGCACCTGACCAATGCTTACAAATCGGTCGCCATCTTTTGCCCACACCAGCTTATCGGAAGAAAATAAACTACCGCCTGAAATGGCTTCGGTTCTTATCTGTTTGGCTTTGGTTTCGCTGTATGGAGTAACCCATTCACCAACGGCCATCACCAATAAAATCATGACAAGGGTTGATTTCATGGCCGAGTTGATAATGTTCCAACGGCTCATACCCGCGGCCTGCATTACTACCAGTTCGCTGTTACTGGCCAGTACGCCCATACCAATAAGGCCGCCAAGTAATGTGGCCATAGGGAAGAACTGCTCTAAGTCACGAGGTAAGCTTAGTAAAACGTAGATAAAGGCGACAAGCATGTCATAGTCACCTTCGCCAATTTTACGCAGCTGTTCTACAAACTTTATAAGTGCGCTTAAGCCAATAAGTACGCTAAGCGTAACGGTGATAGTACCTAACAGCGTACGGGCAATATATAAATCGAGGATTTTAAACATCTACTTTTTCCCCAATATCCAAGCGCGAAGCTCAGTGCCGGTCTTTCTGTCCCGCACGATTAACATGACACCAATGATCAGCATGATGGTATGTACCCACCACAAGCCTAATTGTGGCGGCATTTTTCCATCTTCTAGTACGCGTCTACTTGCAAGCAGCAGCAAGAAGTAGCCTAGGTAAAGCAGAATGGCCGGAAACATTTTACCAAAGCGACCCTGACGTGGATCTACGGCGCTCAGCGGAACCGCAATCAGCACTAAAAAGGGTATCGATAGCGGTATCGCAATACGCCACTGAAGCTCGGCTCTGGCCTCAATACTGTCGTCTTCCCAAAGCTCGCTGGTGAGCAATACGCTCACCTTGCGTCGGGTTTCATCCGCGGGTTTATCGGCAATCTGAATTTGGTATTCGTCAAACTCTACTTTGCGATAAGCCTTTTCAGATTGTTTGCCTTCGTACTGTACCCCTTCTTTCAACACAAGGTTTCGCGTACCGTCAGGGTTATTGGCCACTTCACCAGTTTGCGCATATACAACGCGCACATCGCCTTCGCTGTCATCCGTTTGATTCTGGGATAAAAACACACGTTGCAGCTTATCGTTGCTATCTACATCGTGCACAAATATAACCGCTTTTTCGTTACCCGTTTGCTGGAATCTACCTGGCATAAGGGCAGAAAGCCCAGCTTCGTTACGGGCTTTTTCTCGTAGTTGGTATTCATTTTCAGCGGCCAGTGGCGCGAAATAAAGGGTAATTGCGCCTGTAACTATCATGATGATTACGGATAAGAACAGCATTACCCGTGTGACGTACCATTCACTGATACCACAAGCCCGCATTACGGTCATTTCACTGTCTACATACAGCCTGCCGTGTGCCAGCATAATACCCAGATAAGCACTAATAGGCAGCACCAACGAAGAGAGAATAGGGGCATATAAACCTAAGAAGCCAAGCACTAGCCCAGCGGGGATATCACCGTCTGATGCGTCGCCCAAAACGCGCACGAATCGCAAGGTGACAAAAATTGCCATTAGGATAAAGAAAATCGCTAACTGAGATTTCAGCGTTTCCTTAAGTAAATAGCGGAATATCAGCATCTCAGCCCTTCCGGAAAATTAGGAATTTTAGTGAAAGAAAGCACAATTTTGTTTAAACTTACCGTTTTTACAAGTTTTGCCTGCAATCATAAACCGTTTGCATGGTGTTTTGACGCAAATTTAACCTATATTCAATAGGTCTGTAAGCGTGAATTGCAGCGAACTAAAAAGTTATGCTGTGTATTAAAACATAAAGCAGCGCGAAACGTTACGTGATTTTAGTCATCGTGCAAACCATAAACGACGAAAAGCGAGGTGATATCGTGGAGTTTAGTGTAAAAAGTGGCAGTCCTGAAAAACAACGCAGCGCATGTATTGTTGTGGGTGTCTTCGAGCCGCGCCGCCTTACGGCAGTGGCTGAACAACTAGACGAAATCAGTGAAGGTTATATCAGCAACTTGTTGCGCCGTGGCGACCTTGAAGGTAAAGCGGGCCAAATGTTGTTGCTACACAACGTGCCAAACGTACTAAGTGAGCGCGTGCTTCTTGTCGGTTGTGGTAAAGAGCGCGAGCTTGATGAGCGTCAGTACAAAAATATTATTGCCAAAACTATTCAAACATTGAATGAAACCGGCTCAATGGAAGCGGTGTGTTTCTTAACCGAGCTTCACGTTAAAGGGCGCGATACCTATTGGAAAGTGCGTCAGGCTGTAGAAGCAACTGAAGATACACTTTACACCTTCATGCAGCTTAAAACCAAGAAAGGTGAGCCTCGCCGCCCGTTACGTAAAATTGTATTCAACGTACCTACTCGTCGCGAGCTTACTGTTGGTGAGCGCGCAGTTGAACATGGTTTAGCTGTAGCTCGTGGTTCGAAAGTAACCAAAGACGTAGCTAACATGCCGCCAAACATCTGTAACCCAGCGTATTTGTGGCAGCAAGCACAAGAATTAGCAAGCCAGTACGACAGCGTAACCGCTGAAGTGGTAGATGAAACACAAATGGCAGAGCTGGGTATGCAGTCTTACCTTGCCGTTGGCCGTGGTTCTGCAAATGAAAGCATGATGAGTATTATGCATCACCGCGGTGGCCCAGCTGATCAAGCGCCAATCGTGCTTGTAGGCAAAGGCCTTACTTTCGATTCAGGTGGTATTTCAATAAAGCCTGGCGAAGCCATGGACGAAATGAAGTACGACATGGGTGGAGCAGCAGGTGTACTAGGTACAATGCACACTATCGCGGCGCTGAATCTGCCAATTAACGTTATTGGTGTATTGGCAGGCTGTGAAAACATGCCAGATGGTAAAGCTTACCGTCCGGGTGACATTCTTACGACCATGTCGGGCCAAACCGTTGAAGTACTAAATACTGATGCAGAAGGCCGTTTGGTATTGTGCGATGCGCTAACCTACGTTGAACGTTATGAGCCAGAGTTAGTCATTGATGTTGCTACCCTAACGGGGGCAGCTATCATCGCGCTTGGTCATCACGCAACAGCGGTAATGAGCACGCACAACCCACTAGCTCACGAACTACTTAATGCGTCAGAGCAAAGCTCAGATCGCGCATGGCGTTTACCGCTATGGGACGATTACCAAGAGCAGCTTGAAAGCCCGTTTGCCGACATGACAAACCTAGGTGGTCGCCCAGCGGGCTCGATCACCGCAGGTTGTTTCTTGTCACGCTTCACTAAGAAGTACAACTGGGCTCACCTTGATATTGCCGGTACGGCATGGCGCAGTGGTAAGAACAAAGGCGCAACAGGCCGTCCAGTGCCTATGCTGTCTCAGTTCCTAATGAACCGCGCTGATATCAAGTTAGAGGACTAATCATTTATGCCACAAGTGATATTTTATCAACTTACCAGCAGTGACAATGGTGTGGCAGGCCGCGCCAGTGAAGTCATTGCCTCAGCGTTTGCTAATAAGCAAAAAATTAGCGTGCTGTGTGATACACAGGCGCAAGCTGAAGACGTTGATGAATTGTTATGGCAACTGCCGGCAGACCGCTTTGTGCCCCATAACCTTTTTGGTGAAGGGCCGCAGTCAGGAACGCCGGTGGAAATTTGTTGGCAGCCCGAGCAGGTAGCCAGACGACAAATGGTGGTGAACGTGGGTTCCGGTATGGTGCCTTCACCCAATCAGCATCGTCAAATCATCGATTTTGTACCCGTGGACGAGAACGCCAAACAGGCTGCGCGGGTAAGATACAAAAACTATCAGCAAGCTGGATGCAACATGCAGTTTAAATCTGCATAAGTCATTCGCGTTTAGCTTCAATTTGAGAGTGTGTAATGGATAAAACCTTCGAACCGCAGTCCATCGAGCAGCAATGCTATAAGTCATGGGAAGAGGCGGGTTTATTTAAAGCTTCAGGCAGCGGCGACCCATATTGTATTTTGCTTCCGCCGCCGAACGTTACCGGTAGCCTTCACATGGGCCATGGTTTCCAGCAAACCATTATGGATGCCCTAACTCGCTATCACCGCATGAAGGGCGACAACACCCTTTGGCAAGTGGGTACCGACCACGCAGGTATAGCTACCCAAATGGTGGTAGAGCGTAAGCTTAACGCTGAAGGCAAGACGCGCCACGATTTAGGCCGCGAAGACTTCATCAAAAAAGTGTGGGAATGGAAAGAGCACAGTGGCGGTACTATTACTGGTCAAATGCGCCGTTTAGGTACCTCTCCTGACTGGTCTCGCGAAGTGTTCACCATGGATGAAGACCTGTCTAAAGCCGTAACTGAAGTATTCGTGAAACTTCACGAAGAAGGCCTTATTTACCGCGGTAAGCGTTTGGTTAACTGGGATCCAGTGCTTCACACAGCAGTATCTGATCTTGAAGTACTAAACGAAGAAGAAGACGGCCACATGTGGCACATGCGCTACCCGTTAGCTGACGGTAGCGGTGAGCTAGTGGTTGCGACAACGCGTCCTGAAACCATGCTAGGCGATACCGCGGTTGCGGTACACCCGGATGACGAGCGTTATCAAAACTTCATCGGCAAAGAAATTAAGCTACCGATTACTGGTCGTTTAATTCCGGTTATCGCCGATGACTATGTCGATCAAGAGTTTGGTACAGGCTGCGTTAAAATTACGCCAGCTCACGACTTTAACGACTACGACATGGGTAAGCGTCATAACTTGCCTATGATCAACATTCTTACCGACGATGCGAAAATTAACGACGAAGCGCCAGAAGCGTATCGCGGTTTAGATCGCTTCGACGCCCGTAAGCAAATTGTTGCTGATTTAGACGCACAAGGCGCATTGGTTAAGATTGAGCCGCACAAGCTTAAAGTTCCACGTGGCGATAGAACCAACGCGGTTATCGAACCATACCTAACTGACCAGTGGTATGTAGCCGTTGAGTCTCTTGCTAAACCTGCGATTGAAGCGGTGGAAAGCGGCGAAATTCGTTTTGTGCCAGAGAACTGGAACAAGACTTACTACCAGTGGATGCACAACATTCAAGACTGGTGCATTTCACGTCAGCTGTGGTGGGGACACCGCATTCCAGCGTGGTACGACGAAAACGGCAAGGTTTTTGTTGGCCGCACTGAAGAAGAAGTGCGTGAAAAGCACGGCCTCGGCAGTGACGTAACGCTTTCACAAGACGACGATGTACTAGATACCTGGTTCTCAAGTGCACTATGGCCGTTCGCCACCATGGGCTGGCCAGAAGAAACGCCTGATCTAGAAACCTTCGTGCCTTCTTCAGTGCTAGTAACCGGCTTTGACATCATTTTCTTCTGGGTTGCCAGAATGATCATGATGACCAAGAAGTTCACGGGCAAAATTCCGTTTAAAGACATCTACATTACTGGTCTTATCCGCGATGAGAACGGCGATAAAATGTCAAAGTCGAAGGGCAACGTGCTTGACCCAATCGATTTGATTGACGGTATTGATATTGAGTCGCTAGTTACTAAACGCACTGCTGGCATGATGCAGCCTCAGCTTGCTGAGAAGATTGCCAAGCGTACCCGTAAACAGTTCCCGGACGGTATTCAGGCCTACGGTACAGACGCATTGCGCTTTACGTTTGCAGCTATGGCGTCAACCAGCCGCGATATTAACTTTGATATGGCCCGTGTCGAAGGCTACCGCAACTTCTGTAACAAGATTTGGAATGCATCGCGCTTCGTATTGATGAACACAGAAGAGCACGATACAGGTCGTGACGGTGGCGAAATGGTACTTAGCATGGCCGATCGCTGGATTTGGGCTAAGTTCCAACAAACCCTAGTTGAGTTTGAAAAGGCCCTTGAAGATTACCGTTTCGATATTGCTGCGCAAACCGTATACGAGTTTACCTGGAACCAGTTCTGTGACTGGTATCTAGAGCTTACTAAGCCTGTGCTTAGCAATGACGCTAGCACCGAAGCTGAGAAGCGCGGTACACGTCATACGCTTATTAACGTACTTGAAAGTCTGCTTCGCTTGTTGCACCCGCTAATGCCATTTATCACCGACACTATTTGGCAGCGCGTTGTGCCACTAAGTGCGCTTAAGGTGGAAGAGGGCGCAAGCATTATGGTTCAGGCATTCCCTGAAGTTGATGCAGCGAAACAAGACGACAAAGTACTTGCTGATATCGAGTGGGTGAAGAAGTTTATCGTGGGTATTCGTAATATCCGTGGTGAAATGGATATCTCGCCAAACAAACCGCTTAATGCGCTACTTAAAAACGTAAGCGACGAAGACGCTCGCCGTCTTGATGCCGCTAAAGCGTTCCTAGATAAGCTTTCTAAGCTTGAAACCGTAACTATTTTGAAAGACGGTGAAGAAGCGCCAGCCAGCGCCACAGCG
Organism: Alteromonas sp. HB246098; assembly: GCF_054890645.1. Lineage (NCBI taxonomy): Bacteria > Pseudomonadati > Pseudomonadota > Gammaproteobacteria > Alteromonadales > Alteromonadaceae > Alteromonas > Alteromonas sp. HB246098. Next base: position 197,476 of record NZ_JBTZUG010000005.1, read on the forward strand.
CTAGTGGGCGAGATGGAAATTCTTATCCCAATGGCAGGGCTTATCGATAAAGACGCAGAGCTTGCTCGTATTACTAAAGCCATGGAGAAAATCGAGAAAGATGTTTCTCGTACTCGTGGCAAGTTGGGTAACGAGAAGTTTGTAAGCAATGCGCCTGAAGCGGTAATTGAAAAAGAACGCGCTAAGTTGGAAGAGGGTGAAAAAGCTCTAGCCAAACTTAAAGAGCAGTTCGAGACCATTAAAGCGCTTTAAGTGCAGCCCTAGAACGGGGTTTATCGATAAAAATTAGAAGGGTTACCGAAAGGTAGCCCTTTTTTATTAGCAATCAAACGGAGCGTCTTAATAAATTATCTATGCGGACTGATATTACATGCGGGCTAATACATTAAAGCGCTAACTCACATCAGAACTTAATTTAAATAAATACTGACTGACATTAGGGCTTTGTGCTGTTGCCTTCTACCAAAAGCACGACTAAACATTTACCTCAACCGATTTCGCCCAATGGAACCTAGTCTTGCTTACCCAAGTATTGTCTTAGCATGCCTATCAGAGACTTTTGCTTTATAGGTTTGGTCAAATAGTCGTTCATGCCAGACTTTATAGCGCTTTGCTTGTCTTCTTTCATCGCGTTAGCGGAAAGGCCGATAATGGGTAATGCTGTAAACCCTTTTTCTCGAAGCTGAGTTGTGGCTTCATATCCGTCCATAACTGGCATTTGTACATCCATCAGTACGAGGTCGTATTGAGGCGAGTTTTCTATTTTTTGTACGGCCTGTTTACCATCTTCTGCTATATCAAAGGTTAGCCCTAGGTTAGTAAGCATCTCGCCGGTAACGAGCTGATTTATATTGTTGTCTTCAACCAGCAGCACGTGCCCCTCAAGTGAAGTAATTAGCGATTCGTCTTTAAAGTGCTGACCTTCAAAGCTGGCGTCTTTCGAGATAACCTGATTAACAAAACGTTCGAATTGGGCCGGGGTAAAGGGGTGCATAATTAATGGGCCCTTCCAAAGCGAATCATATTTAGATTGTAAAGCACTGCCTGCGCTTTCCATTACCAAGCCCACAGATTTTCCGCTTTCCAATAAGCTATTTAGCCAGCTAATATTCTTTCTAAAGAAGCTAAACTCATGAACATCGACAATAATGTGGTCTGGGAGCGACAAAACATTTTTAGCTTCATCTAATGGCATGCCCGATATTGTCGAAAGCTGAATTTGGGTGCAATAAGCCTCAGGAAGCAAAGGTGACTCAGTGATGTAAATGCTATTATTTGGTAGCTGAGGCGAGTTCTCTAATACCCCGGGCTGGTTTTTAAAAGCTCGTAAGGGAAGTTCAACTTCAAACGTGCTGCCTTTACCCATGGTCGAGGTCGCATCCAGTCGTCCATTCATAAGTTCGGTAAGTTGGTTAACGATAGCAAGTCCTAAACCCGTACCGCCGTATTTTCTGTTGGTTGAACCGTCAGCTTGGGTAAAAGGTTTGAATATTTTATCAAGCTGCGCTGGACTCATTCCAATGCCAGAATCGGTTATTCTCATGGAAAGATTAAGCAGGTTGCCTTTTTCATTTAAGCTACCGTCAAACTCAATTTCTATACGGCCTTGTTCTGTGAATTTTACGGCGTTGTTGCCAATGTTCATGATAATTTGAGCTATACGAAGAGGGTCGCCAATGACCTGAGGCGGTATTTTGGGGTTTACCGTAAAATGAACCGACAGGTTCTTCTCTTTTGCTCGTAACGCAATTACCGCAATCAAGTTGTCAAATAGCGAGTGTAGTGAAAAGCTCACTTCTTCTATTTTAAGCTTACCTGCTTCAATTTTAGAGAAGTCGAGGATATCGTTAATTACGCTTAGCAGAATCTGCCCAGAATACGCCGCTTTGTCTAAGTAACCTCTAACCGTAGAAGAAAGTTCTTGCTGCTGTGCTAGTTCTATCAACCCAATAATGCCATTCATAGGCGTGCGTATTTCGTGGCTCATATTGGCCAGAAACATACTTTTCGATGCGGTAGCTTGTTCGGCTTTAACTTTAGATTCAGTGATAACTTTATTTAAGTCTTCCAACTGAGAGTTCATGGTTCGCGCTTCATTAAGCAGTTTTTCTGTCTCACGGTTTTTATCGCTAAACACAAGAGCGGCTTTCGCTAGCTTGCCAATTTCATCTTTCCGATTACTGCCTGGAATATTAGAGATTTGTATGCCTTGAGCGAGCTTGTTGAAAACTTCCGTGATAGAGCGGATAGGGCCAAGAATACGCAAGGTAGAAAACAATGCCGCCGACAAAGCAAGTAAAATGGCAAACAGAGAAAAGAGCTCACCATTGCGTTGTGTACTTTCTGCTATTTGGTAAGTGCGCTGCGTTATAACCTCAGAGTCGGTACTTACCTTTTTCGCCAGTTCTCCACTTAAATAGAGAAATTCATTGGCAGAGCCTGCCATAACAACATTAACTAGAAAAAGGTTGCCTTGTGTTATTTGTGTCAGCTTAAAGAAGTCGTTTTTAATCCTATCTATGATGCGTTCAATACGCTGTTGCAGTTTAGGAGGGGCAGAAGATGGTAAGCCTTTCAAAGCGTCTATGGCATCATTAAAAGACTGGATGAATTTCATATCAGGCTTCATCAAGTATTTCAGCATGGCATTTTCTGTACGTATAAGAATGACCTTGGCATCGTCTACGAAAGCAGCAGAAAGCTGCCCTTGTGCTAAAGCCTTATCAAGCTTACTTCCTAGCAACGTTATGTCAGACATTGTGCCCTGATCGATAAGGTTGTCTCTTTCTGAGCGAGCCTCAACAACTTGAGAGAAGTTTTCCTGGTAAGCGTGTAAATGCTCTCTCATTCTATCGAGAATTTGATTGCTGTCGTCTTTTGAATCAGCGAGCTCATTTACCGCCGCTAATTTATCTAGCTTACCGTTTATCGTAATCATTAGGCGGCTAAAGCGAGTTATGGCTGACTTACTTGCATTTTCCTTAAAGATTAGGACATTGCGCTGAAGGTCGACAACGTCGCGCTCAAGCTCTTTAACTGTACTAACGTCAATGACGGCTTTCGCAGCAGATGCAACGCCTTCGTTCAAAACCTCTTGGTTTTTTCGCGCTACAAAACCTTGGGCAAGGATCAGTGCGATTAGCGCAACTAACACTGTTATAAGCTGTATCCGTATTGACGATAACATATAAGCCTAAAGAACCTTCTTCCATTTAAGATGTGGTATTACACTGTTTTATGCGGTGATAAATTCGTACCACTTTTGTAAGCTATATTCATAGCTTGGCATAACCGTATTCCAAACTGCAACGTTACTAAAGCGCTCTTCATAACTACCACCGGTTCTCTGGGCGCCTTTTTGTACACTGACCTTGCCATCTGGGCCTTTTAGCGGAGTGGAGGCAACTTTACCCTTATACCAATAGTCCCATTCAGCCTGCGATAAATAATCGGCAGAACGCTTAGGGTTTGAAATGTAATAGCCCTGTCTTGCTATAAATGCACCAGGCCAACCCGACAGCCACCAGTTCATGTATTCATAAGCTACATCTTTCATTTTGCCCTGAGTAGCAGAAGAAAGACACATTACCCCGTGCCACCCTCGATAGCCCTCTTTAGGTGCCGCGAATGTCACCGGAATATTTTGACCATTCAGTGCCGAGACAGCGGGGGAGAACATACTTTCAATGGCAACACGGCCGCTTTTCATAAATTCAACAGACTCGGGCACCGATGTCCAAAAACCACTAAAGTGGTTGAGCTGGGTTAATTCAATGAGCAGGTTGAACAAGTCATCTAGTTCGTATTGGGTGATGGCACCAATATCTTTAAAAGTAATAAACCCTTTTGCTTGCGCTGCTAACGCTAAATCGAATAGTCCGATTGTGGGGTCGTTCACAATACCTACTTTTCCAGAAAAATGACGATCTAACAGCCATCCCCAACTTTCTTCTTGCCCTTGAAGTTCAGTGGGTAGTTTTGAGGTGTCATAACCAAAGGAGTCAACATTGTGTACATAGGGTAAAAAGCTAATGGTATCGGTGTGCTGTTCGCCTAAAGAGCCATCGCCCTGTACATTAAGAATTTTATGGGGTGCATCACCCGCGCCCATGCGCGCATTCTCAGTGAGCTTACCGGTTTTACTTAAATTGTTTATTTCATCCCAATATTGAAGGCGCGTTTTCTGTATAGGTTGGATAGATTTTGCTCGCCACAGAACGTTAATGCTATTTGACCATTGCTCGTATAAATCAAAAGAATGGGGCGCCATTGAGGCTTTTTGTAAAACAGTAGCGCTACCGCCAGGTTCAAACTCTATGTTAATGCCTAGATCTTCAATAGCTCGCTGTCGAATAGCTTCTTGCAAAGTAACGTGCGTTCCCATAACCCGCAAGGTTGGTTTTGCTTTACCAATAGCAAAGGGGGTAATGCCGGCTGTCAGTCCAAGCGCTAGCCCGCCTTTTAACAAAGTGCGGCGTGATGTAGAGGCGTTACTAATGTTGCAAGGCTTAGTAGACATTATCAAAGTCCGTATAAGAAATATCCTTTGTAACATTCTGGCATCTATTTCAGAGAGTTACCAAAAAATGTTTGAAGATAATTTAATGCAATCGTGTTTTGGACATATCTGGTAACACTTAGCTTATGGCAAAGCATTTACGATTCAATTATAAAGATATCAAAATGATATCAAAGGTGATGGGTATGCAAGAAAAGAACGGTTTTTCAGTAAACGGATATTTGATGATTTGTGTCTTATTGGTTGCACAGGCTGCGGCATTTTTCTATGCCGTTGGAGGGAGTCCAGAGGGAGGAATTATTTTAAGTCTTCTGGTTGCTACCCTTTGGATGGGGTACTTTATGGTGCAACCCAATCAAGCCAAAGTGATGACTTTTTTCGGAAGCTACGTCGGTACCGTCTCTGATGTAGGTTTGCGTTGGACAATTCCATTATTTCGCCGAACCAACATTTCACTTCGCATAAGAAATTTCGAAAGCGCTAAAATAAAGGTAAATGATAACCAAGGTAACCCCATTGAAATCGCGTCAATTGTGGTGTGGAAAGTCACGGATACTGCAGAAGCCGTATTTGACGTAGACGATTATGAAAGCTTTGTTCGCATCCAGAGTGAATCTGCTATTCGTAATATGGCAAGTAGTTTTCCTTATGATCCTCGCGATGATGAGCAAGCTGAAGTGGCCCTTCGCAGCCACCCGATAGAGATCTCAGAACGATTACAAGAAGAAATTCAGGCGCGTTTAGCGAAAGCAGGGATCACCATATTGGAGTCTCGTATTAGCCACCTTGCCTACGCGCAAGAAATCGCAAGTGCTATGCTACAGCGTCAACAAGCCTCAGCTATTGTTGCTGCCCGCAAGCAGATTGTTGATGGTGCCGTAGGAACAGTTGAAATGGCACTTCAACGACTAAACGAAAAAGGGGTTGTTGAGCTAGATGAAGAGCGCAAAGCGACCATGATCAGTAACCTACTAGTCGTGCTGTGCGGTGATAAATCAACGCAACCTGTTATTAATACAGGTACAATTTACTAATAAAGTTTAGTTTCTAATTATGGTGCCGTCGCAACTTAAAGCGGCACATAAGGTTTTTATTTTGGCAAAGAAAAAAGCGTATCCACTTCGGATTAATGAAAATGTACTTGCCGCTATGGAAAGGTGGGCCGCTGATGATTTGCGTAGTGTTAATGCACAAATTGAGTATGTATTAAGACAAGCGCTTGTGAAGCAAGGCAGAGTCAAGCTTGTAGAAAAGGTAGTGGTGGAAGTTGAAGAAACTCAACCGTCGAAGAATGACGATTAATAAGGTTCACTAATAGGCCATTGTGTTAAGCAACTCAAGCATGTTTAAAGTAAACGGCTGGCGTTTTTTTTAAAGTCGGTTAAAGCGCCTCCCGCGACTCATCGTCTAATGGCTCTTGAGCTGAAATTGCTGAAATTTTTGCACCTTCCTGAATGCACTCCACTGTATTTCGCCCATTGCTCTTGGCCTTGTAAAGCGCTTTGTCGGCATAGGTGAGAAGCTGTTTAGCGCTTTTGTGCTGAAGATCCTTCGATTGTACTGCACCAATGCTTACCGTAATTTTATGCCCTTTTAAAAGCGGCTGGGTTTCATGTAATCTGCTTACCTTCAATCTTAGCCTATCCAGAATTTGGTGCGGCGAGACTTGGCTTAGAAGCACAATACAAAAAGCAAATTCTTCCCCTCCAATTCTGCCTATTGCGTCTTCGGCGCGAAAGAATCTCTGCATTGTTTGCGCAACGATAGTCAGCACTTCATCGCCAAACCCATGGCCAAGGTTGTCGTTTATTGATTTAAAGTGATCAACATCTGCAATTCCTACCAGAACTTCATGGTTGTTGCGTTTGGCAAACATTAAAGATTTAGAGAACGCATCAATAAACGCTCGCCTGTTGGGGATATTGGTTAAGGCGTCAAAATATGCCAGCTTTTCTAATTTCAGGTTTGCATCTCGCAGCTCACTTGTACGTTCGTGAACCAAGTTTTCTAAATCTTGTTTTATTCTTTTTAGCTCTGAATTTCTTTTATCCAGCTGTTCAGACTGAAACTTCATCTCACTTACATTGCGCTGAACCGCAGCAAAGTGCGTAACTTCACCAAAATCGTTGGTTAGAGGGAATATATTCATTTGTACCCAGAACGGTGTACCGGTTTTCGTATAGTTCAGCAGTGTCTCAGTACACGGAATTTGTTCAACAAGGGCTTGGCGAATGCGATCTGTGGAGGCTTTGTCTGTTAGGGTTCCTTGGAAAATCCTGGGTGTTTCGCCAATTAGCTCTTCGAAGTCATACTCAGTATGCTTACAGAGGGCTTCATTGGCGTAAATTATTTTAGGTGAGAGTGGGGCATTGATGTTTTTGGCTTCTGTCACCAAGATCATGTCTTGTGATTTCTGCACAATGTCTCTATGGGAAAAGTCGTTTATTTTCGCTGTGATGTTTGTAAAGTAAACGACTGCAAAGGGCGGTGTAATTCCGTTCCCGCTAACTTTATCTGGGTAGGCATTAACACTAAACCAAGCGGTTTTTTCTGTTGTTTTGTCAATAATGCCCAAAATTTGATTAGTTACAGATTTGCCTGTCGATAGTACTCGAACTACAGGTAGTTCATCGTAGGAAAGCCGCCGGTTTTGTCTATCTATGAACTCCCATGTCTCTGCATCTAAGCTTTTGTCCTTAAGCTCTCCAAGACTTAATTTAAGCATCAACAACGCAGCGGGGTTGGCGTACTCTACTGCGCCAGAAGCATTGTGAATAACCACACCAATTTCTGTGTTTTCTAAAAGATTGAACAAGTTAACATTGTTGAAGCTCATTGCACTACACCACTTGAAAGCGTCAGTATGTACTGTTTTTCCCTGTACATTGGCGAATCAGCGTTAATTAGAAAGAAGAGTTAACCTATATATTAGACTTTGGTTTAAAAAATAGCCAAAAGCTGTGTTTAAAACAGCTTTTGGCAAAGATAAATTTAGAAGGAAAATTAATGGCGAGAGAATTTGCTGAGGCGTCTTGTAACTACAATGCCCCCTAGTAAAAACAATGGAAGTAACGACCAAGCACCACCGTGTTCTTCTACTATTACTACCGTATCCTCTACGATGTACTCGTTGTTTTCGCTTTCAAGAGGAAGATAGGCAAGTGCGTTGTCGTCATAAGCATCGGTAAATGCCACTAGCTCTTCAGTATCTGCATCGTAAAGTTCTAGCAGTATGTCGTATTCGCCAGGAGGAAAGCCAGTTACTAATGAACTTTCGATGGTAAATGTATCGGTTGAATCTTCTGAATAAATATAAAATTCAGACGACACGTGAATTGCATCGTAGAGACCGTCTTTACCTAAATACAATACTGCGTAAACAGGCGCTCGTGTGAAAATCGTGTCGGCGTCAAACTCAATAGAGAATGTAGAGTGATATCCATCGTAGTCAATGTCTTGTAGCAGCGTTACCCAACTTTCATAAATCCAGAATTCATTAACGCTGCTAACCACAATATCGCTTGATGACTTGTTTACACCTAGGTGTTGTTGATGCTTATTAGTTTGGCTGAGCGTGCTTTGTTGAGCGTTGGCCTTATCTGTAGTTTGCTCGACAATACTGTCATTGGTCAGCCCACTTGTGGTTTTCGGTTGTAGTGATTCAGCGGCTACAAATGGTTTGTCGTAGCGGAATTCAGTTGAGTTAACCTGTTTTTCTTCTGAATTACTATCAGTATTCGCATGCACAGGTGACAAAAACGCAAGCTGTAATGCGGCGATAGCAGAATACGCTGTAAGTGCTGATACTAAGTTTTTCATCTGTCCATCCTTTTCCAATCGATAATGACAGAGTCATTGTTGACGAAAAAAGATGAACAAAAGCTGAAGAGTAACTTAATATCCCTTCAGCTTTATAGGAAAAATTAAGGGTTAGTCGTCGAAGTGATGGTCTTCTTCTTCGTACTCGCCTTCTTCGCGTGGCTCGAAATACGTGCCCCATCCATCGTAGGTCACATCGTGTTTGTCAGCGATTTTTAAAAGGGCATCTGAATCCGCATTAAGTTTTTCAATGTTTAGCTTTCTTTCTACCACGGCGTCGAAGCAAAAAATGGTTTCGCCGTCATCAAGAATTAGCTCTTCGGCATCAGTTACTTCAAAGCCAGCTTTAAACGCATCAACAGCGGCTTTTTCTAAGACGTCAAAGTCGGTACTGGCGAAATGGTGCTCAATGGTATAGTCGGCATCTGCTTGACTGCCATCTTCTAGAAGGGCATCAATAGTTTCTTGGTTAAACTCGTACCACTCTTCTCTTTCATCGAACTGGGTCATAATAAACACTCGTTAGCAATTTAGGCGCAAGTTTACCTGCTTTTTTCCAGTTCATCGACCTGTGTATTAAGCACATCAAACTTTTGTTTCATTTCATCATTAAAGTGCACCATCCACTCTTTAATTGTGCGTTCTTCGGTAAGTGATTGAGGCGCTGCGATATCAATCAGCACAATCCCGTTGTTCCAGCGGTTCCATTTAACCTTTTCATGCAGGTTGCTCGCTGTAACCATAACCACAGGTTCATTCGTGGTTTTGGCTAAACGAAATGCACCTTGTTTGAAAGGTAGAATACCTCTGCCATAACTTCTCGTTCCTTCAGGAAAAAGCCATACAGATGTTTTCTTTTTGGCAATGCGGTTAGCGGCAATATCCAAGGTGTTTCTGGCTTTTCCTGAATTTTTTCTATCGATCATGATATTCCCCGACAGCCAATAAATTTGGCCGAAAATAGGGATCCATTTCAAACTCTTTTTTCCAATTGTGACTACGCCCGGAAGCGCAGCCTTACAAATAGTAATAACGTCGAAGCTGTTTTGGTGATTTGCAATGAAAACATAAGGTTCGTTCGTTTTTACAGCGGGGTCTCTTTTTATAATAATTTTAAGGCCCACTATTTTAGCCATAAGTGAATACAAACTACCGGCAACATGCACGTTGTCCTTGTGAAAAGGGCGCACAATACAGATGATCAGCAAAATAATGTTGATTAATAGAAAGGCGATAAATAGTGCCGGTATGCGAAATAAAGCGATCAAAACAACTCCTAGATACAATTGACGCGCGCAGTATAGATGAAGTTTCAGCGTACACTTGTCCGATGAGTTTTTACAATGTTTAGATTTAATCGGGTCATCACTTGTGAAAGTTCCTTCTTTATCACCTTTAGTATGAGGAAATTTTGCCGATACCGAATTACAATAATAGAAAGCTTAATAGAACCTAACTCGGTATTCATTACATGCAGACATTTACTCCAGACGACCTAGAAGAAGATATTCTTGCTGACCTTATGGAGGAAATTAACGAACTCTATGAATCAAGTGAGCAAACTTTGATTGAATTAGAGCTTCGGCCGGAAGACAACGAGTTGCAACGAGCCCTGTTTCGTTCAATCCACACTATTAAAGGCGATTTGGGCTTGGTTAACTTCTCACCCATGATCCCGCTTTTGCAGCATGTCGAAGATTTACTCGATTACTTGCGCAAAGGACAGGTAGCGTATACCAGTACAATGAGCGACCTAGTGCTACTTACTATGGACAGGGTAAAAGCCTTTGTTGAGGCTGTGATGGCTGACGGTAAGGCTGAGTATGATGACAACCTTCACAATCAGCTAGTGCTGGCTATCAGTCGTGTTACGCCTGACAATTCTGCTGAACATGAAAAACGTCTTACTGAAGCTGTGTTGTTACTCAACCCTGCGTTAGACATTGTCGCTGACGGCGACGACCCCGAAAACGTGCAAATAAAGCCGCCCACATTAGCTGCGACAGGTATACCTAAAGACATTAGCAGCGAGAAGAAACAAGATATTTTGTTTTTCCGCGATCTTATGCAAACCATTGAGCGTCGTTCTAACTATTGGGTTGGACGAGGTGATCGCATTGCTAAGTTGGCCATGTACATTAACGATGTCGCTGAAAATCCAATTGACGAAGACCAGCTGGCGGTAGCCAGTTACGTTCATGATTTTGGCATGGCGTTCATGCCGTTAAAGCTGTTGCATAAAGGCGATGAATTAAGTGATATTGAGTTCAATCTGATGCGGTCTCACGTTTACAAAAGCGCTCGTTTGTTAGAGCACCTAGACCAATGGGACATGGCGCGTAAAATAGTGATGCAGCATCATGAACGCACTGATGGAACTGGATATCCGCTAGGCATAAAAGAAGACGATATCTGTGAAGGCGCTAAGCTGCTTGCAATTGTTGACACTTACGACGCGATGACACACCCAAGGGCGCACAACGAAGACAATGTTCTTTCCAAAAAAGAGGCGGTGATAGAAATAAATCGAAGCGCCAAAGGTCAGTTTAGTATGAAGTGGGTAAGGCATTTTAATCAAGCTATGACAGCGCTTTTAACTAAAGGGCAGTAAGCGCTGCCCTTATCTTGCTATATGATGTTGGCTGAGAGCCTAATTCAGCTAAAGGCTTTTCAGCTATCTCTAAAAGCGAAGCAGGTTTAATTTACGCCTAATTCCTTCAGTTTACGGGTAAGCGTATTTCTTCCCCAACCCAAGCGTTTAGCCGCATCTTGCTTGTGGCCGTGTGTGTGCTGGAGTGCTCGCTCAAGCATCACGCGTTCGAAAGTCAGCATAGCGTCGTTAAGGATATTGTGGTGACCATCGCGTAGTTGTTTGTCGGTCCAGCTCGCGAGTAAATCTGGCCAATCACCCGATTCGGCACTCGGTTTTTCAATACCGCTATCGCTGTGAATTTCTGGCGGCAAGTCGCTCGGTAAGACTTCTTGTCCACTTGCCATTACCGTTAGCCAGCGGCATACGTTTTCTAACTGTCTTACGTTACCGGGCCAAGGCAGTTGAGACATAACGCGCTCAGCTTCTTTAGAAATGCTTTTTGCTTCCACATCAAGTTCTTTAGCTGCTCGGCGAAGGAAATGGCGTGTTAACAACGGAATATCTTCACGACGTTCGTTGAGTGATGGAAGGTGCACACGAATAACGTTCAGGCGGTGAAATAAATCTTCCCTGAACTTTCCTTCAGCAACACGCTGCTCTAGGTTTTGGTGGGTCGCCGCAATAATGCGTACATCAACGCTTACCGACTGATGGCCACCTACGCGATAAAACTGACCATCCGCGAGTACTCGCAAAAGGCGGGTTTGCACATCTAACGGCATATCGCCTATTTCATCTAAGAAAAGTGTACCGCCGTCAGCTTGCTCAAAACGCCCTTGGCGTGCAGCTTGTGCACCGGTAAAGGCGCCTTTTTCATGCCCAAACAGCTCAGACTCAACCAAGTCAGCCGGGATTGCCGCCATGTTAAGCGCAATGAAAGGCTTACTCGCTCTAGGGCTGTGTCTGTGAAGTGCGTGCGCTACCAGCTCTTTACCCGTACCCGATTGGCCGTTAATAAGTACGCTAATCGAAGAACGTGAAAGTCGACCTATAGCACGGAAAACTTCCTGCATAGCAGGCGCTTCACCAATTATCTCGGTTACAACGTCTTCAACTTGTGATTTGGATACCGTCGACTGCTCTCTTGCATGAGCAAGGGCGCGTTGAGTTAAGGTTACTGCTTCGTCAATATCAAAAGGTTTTGGTAAGTATTCAAATGCCCCTTTTTGATAAGCGTTTACCGCACTGTCTAAATCCGAATGCGCCGTCATAATGATAACGGGAAGCAATGGATGGGAAGCGTGTACTTCGTTCAGTAATGTCATGCCGTCCATTTGTGGCATTCTTATATCTGAAATGATGACTTCGGGGGCTTGACCGCTTTGAAGTTGAAGCAATAAATCTTCGGGGTTTTCAAAACTTAAGCAGCTGATATCAGCGGCTTGTAAGGCCTTTTGCAGCACCCAACGAATAGAACTGTCATCATCGACAATCCACACAGACTCATTCGTCATCGTCTGTCTCCTTACGATCTATTGGTAGGTAAATTACGAACTCAGTGTGACCAGGGTAGCTGTCTACATCTATTTTGCCGCCGTGGTGGTTAATAAGGGTTTGCGAAATAGACAAACCCAGCCCAGAGCCATTTTGCTTACTCGTGACCATGGGATAAAAAAGCGTGTCTTTAATTTCAGCGGGAATACCCGGACCGTTATCTATAATTTTTATTTTTGCTACCAGTGCATGACGTTTCGTTTGAATCGTCATCTGGCGCTCTATTCGCGTAACTAGCCTAATCTCTGGGTTAGGGGTTTGGCTCTCAGTTAAAGCTTGAATGCTATTTCTGACTATATTAAGCACAGCCTGCTGAATCATGTCAGGGTCTAATAACAGCGGCGGTATACTTGGATCATAGTCTCTGACTATGGCTATAGGGTTATCTGAATCAAAACGCATTAGGCTACGTATTTTTTCAAGAGCCTGATGCACATTGCTTTCTTCGAATCGAGGCAGTGAATTAGGGCCTAGCAAACGGTCGACCAAGTTGCGCAGACGATCAGATTGCTCAATGATCATACGCGTAAATTCTTTGTGTTCTTCCGACAGCTCTTTTTCTAAAAGCTGGGCTGCGCCTCTAATGCCACCTAATGGATTTTTTATCTCATGGGCTAGGCCACGTACTAGCTCTCGAGCCGCATAATGCTGTGCATTTTGTAAATTCTCTCGAGAAATCCGTTTTTGTTGGTCAATTTTTTTGACTTCGAACAGCAGTCGAGGGCCATCGTCAAAGTGTAAGTTGGTAACGGTTAAATCTGCAGAAACATAGCGGTTGTCTCTAAACGCTAGCTTAATTTCGTTCTCTGTAAAGTCTTCACCTTTTCTAATCGCCGCTTTTAGTCTGGTAGTTTCTATTGTTCCCGGTAAGAAAAAATCTTGAAGCGGGTGCCCGATAAGTTGCTTTAGCCCGGTCTCGAACAAGGCTTCACCTGCATGGTTAGCGTAAACAATGGTAAGTTTGTTATCTACCATTACCAACGCTGTGTTTAGGCTATTTATAAGCTGTTGTGTTTCTAACTCGGTGGAATGCATCCGAGTTCGTCTCCTTTGCACCATAATTGTGCATTGTAGCTTGCAATGATGCGATACGCGAATAAGAGGCTAAGCAAACATAGCTTACTGAACCTCGGTGGTGCGCTTACAGAACAATGGTTGCACGCTATTAGTTATTAATTAACGCCGATGCCTGATGTAGGTAAAGGGTTTGTTCTGGAGACGATGCAAGAGTCTTGCCCGTATTGTTAGTTAACTCAACTTTAAAAGTATGTGCCCCACGATGGATACCTGAGAGTTTAAATACGCCCGAACTATTGCTAGCAAATGGGGCGTTATCGAATATTAAGCGATAGGTAGGCGCTTTGGGTGCACCAGTTTGCGCCGCAGAAATAGTTAGCTCACCTAGATTATTTCGGATTGTTGCTTCTGGTGCAGGGGACTTGATGACTACGCGATAATTTGGTTTGGGCGCACCAGGCTTAAGCGGTGGTGGGGGAGGTACTTTGGCTGCTGTGACTACATTTTGCGTTTTATCATCGAATGCCAGTGGTTCAGCATTTTTTTGCGGCTTATCGGTGAAAGTAATAGAGCCATCTTCTCCTACCACCTTATAGATTGTTGTAGTTGAAGAAGAAAGGGTAGTAGTTGCCTCGGCGTCGCGCTCTGTCTCATTTGTTTGTGTTTCTTGCTGCGAATTATCTTGCTCTAAGCTAAGCATAGCGGCTTGAAGGGGTAACACCCCATTGCTGCTAATTAATAGCAGTGAAGTTAAGCAGATGTATCGCATCATGTTTTGCACGGTTTGTTACCTAATCATTATATTTGAAAAATGTCAGCATAATACTTTTGTCACGGGAGGCCTGTAGCTACATCTTTCAAGCGGTACTCAAATAAGGCGGCCCTTAGTTTACTGCCCGAGGTAAGCAAACTTATAAGCCACTTTTAGCGCAGACACAAGGACATAGTAGTTAAATTGCAAACATAAAAAAAGCCCGCGAAGCGGGCTTTAGTATATATCGCTATACAGTGTGTTATTACACGCTGTAGTACATGTCGAACTCAACCGGGTGAGTTGTCATGTTAAGCTTAGTAACTTCTTCAGACTTAAGGTCGATGTATGCATCAATCATGTCGTCAGTCATAACGCCACCTGCTTTAAGGAAGTCTCGGTCGTTATCAAGCGCTTCAAGTGCCATTTCAAGCGAGCTTGCAACAGTTGGGATTTCAGCAGCTTCTTCTGCAGGTAGGTCGTATAAGTCTTTATCCATAGCATCGCCAGGATGGATCTTGTTTTTGATACCGTCAAGGCCAGCCATTAGCATTGCAGAGAACGCTAGGTAAGGGTTAGCTGTTGGGTCAGGGAAACGTACTTCAATACGACGCGCTTTATCGCTTGTTACGTGAGGAATACGAATTGATGCAGAACGGTTACGCGCAGAGTATGCAAGCATTACCGGCGCTTCGAATCCAGGAACTAGACGCTTGTAAGAGTTAGTAGAAGCGTTAGCGAAGGCGTTGATTGCACGCGCGTGCTTGATGATACCACCGATGTAGTAAAGTGCTTCTTCAGAAAGACCTGCGTATTTGTCACCTGCGAAGATGTTAACGCCGTCTTTAGAGATAGACTGGTGACAGTGCATACCAGAACCGTTATCGCCAACAAGAGGCTTAGGCATAAAGGTAGCAGTTTGGCCGTATGCATGTGCAACATTATGTACAACATACTTATACACTTGAATTTCATCCGCTTTCTTAACTAGCGTGTTGAATTCACAAGCGATTTCGTTTTGACCCGCTGTCGCTACTTCGTGGTGGTGAGCTTCAATAACAAGGCCCATTTCTTCCATAACCATACACATAGCAGCACGAATGTCGTGAGCAGAATCTACCGGAGGTACTGGGAAGTAGCCGCCTTTAACGCCAGGGCGGTGAGCCATGTTGCCGCCTTCGAATTCTTCACCTGAGTTCCACTTTGCTTCTGAAGAGTCAATCTTGTAGAACGAACCTGCCATATCTGTATGGAAACGCACGTCGTCGAAAAGGAAGAACTCTGGCTCTGGGCCGAAGAAGCATGTGTCGCCGATACCTGTAGATTTCAAGTACTCTTCTGCGCGACGTGCAACAGAACGTGGGTCACGCTCGTAACCTTCCATTGTTGAAGGCTCAACAATGTCACAACGGATGTTTACTTGTGTTTCTTCTGCGAAAGGGTCTACTACGCAGCTGTCTGCGTCTGGAAGAAGAACCATATCTGATTCGTTGATGCCTTTCCAACCAGCAATTGAAGAACCGTCGAACATTTTACCTTCTTCGAAGAATTCTTCATCAACAACACTTGCAGGAATTGATACGTGTTGTTCTTTACCTTTAGTGTCGGTAAAACGTAAATCTACAAACTTCGCTTCACTTTCTTTAATCAGTTCTAATGCCTTATCTACTGACATCGTGTCCTCCAGGTTTAATGTAAAAATGCGGAATGATCAGCTTCACTCCAACAGTGGCAAAAGTGAAAGCGATTATCATGCCATTTACAAGCAAGCCGAATTTTGCGGCATGGACAGGCATCTATCACTTCCATTTGAATAGCAATGCACCAGCAAGGTGCGTTAATGCTCCATAGTGGTGCTTAATTGTTACTTTTATGTCATCTAGCCTAGATCACTTTGTATCACACCACCACCGTATATGTTCAATTCGGTGCAAATGTGATGGTTATTTTTTAAACTGAAGAGGTAATTCTAATAAAAGTGACTTCTTATCAAAAAAAGGTGCGCAAACGTCGTGGTTTTTCTGTACAATCCGCGCAAATTTCTCTATCTGCATTTTTTTGCAACAAATCTAATGCAGACTAATTCGATTCCCGAATTAAGTTGGCATCGATTTACACAGGCTCTATATAAGCATGAATACCACTGATATTAGTAAATTGCGTAACATCGCAATCATCGCCCACGTTGACCACGGTAAAACCACCCTGGTAGACAAACTGTTACAGCAGTCTGGCACCCTTGAATCTCGAGGCGAGCAAGAAGAGCGCGTAATGGACTCGAACGACATCGAGAAAGAACGTGGCATTACCATCCTAGCTAAAAACACAGCGATTAACTGGAATGACTACCGTATCAACATCGTAGATACTCCAGGACACGCTGACTTCGGTGGTGAAGTAGAACGTGTAATGTCAATGGCCGACTCTGTACTTCTACTTGTAGATGCACAGGAAGGTCCAATGCCACAAACGCGTTTCGTAACGCAAAAAGCATTTGCCCAAGGCCTTAAGCCAATTGTTGTTATCAATAAAATCGACAAGCCTGGCGCACGCCCTGATTGGGTAATGGATCAAGTATTCGACCTTTTCGATAACCTAGGCGCAACTGACGAGCAGCTTGATTTCCAAGTTGTTTACGCTTCTGCACTAAATGGCTGGGCATCACACGATGCAGACGAGCCTCAAGAAGACATGAATGCACTATTTGAAACTATCGTTGAGCAAGTTTCTGCACCTGATGCAGACGTAGACGGTCCTTTCCAAATGCAGATTTCTCAGCTTGATTACAACTCATACGTGGGCGTAATTGGTGTAGGTCGTGTTAAGCGCGGTTCAGTTAAGCCAAACCAACAAGTGACAGTTGTTACTGCTGATGGCGAAAAGCGTAACGGTAAAGTTGGTCTGGTTTACGGCTATCTTGGACTTGCACGTCACGAAGTTGAATCTGCACATGCCGGCGACATCATTGCTATCACAGGTCTTGGCGAACTTAAGATCTCTGACACCATTTGTGACCAAAATACAGTTGAAGCGCTTCCTCCACTTACGGTTGATGAGCCTACTGTTACTATGACTTTCCAAGTAAACACGTCTCCGTTTGCGGGTAAAGAAGGTAAATATGTAACGTCACGTAACATCCTAGAGCGTCTTAACGACGAACTAGTGCACAACGTTGCGCTTCGCGTTGAAGAAACTCAAGACCCTGATAAGTTCCGCGTATCAGGTCGTGGTGAACTTCACCTAGGTATTCTTATTGAAAACATGCGTCGTGAAGGGTACGAGCTTGCTGTATCTCGTCCAGAGGTAATTCTTAAAGAAGTTGATGGCGAAACACAAGAACCTTACGAAACACTAACAATTGACTGTGAAGAAGAGCACCAAGGCTCAATCATGGAACAGCTTGGTCTTCGTAAAGCCGAAATGACCGATATGTCTCCAGATGGCAAAGGTCGCGTACGTATCGACTTCATTATTCCAAGCCGTGGCCTAATTGGTTTCCAAACAGACTTTATGACAATGACATCTGGTTCTGGTTTGCTTTACCACACGTTCGATCACTACGGTCCGTACAAGGGCGGTATTATCGGTAAGCGTAAAAACGGTGTACTTATCGCAAACGCAAACGGTAAAGCATTGACTAACGCCCTGTTTAACCTGCAAGAGCGTGGTCGCCTATTTATCGGTCACGGTGTTGAAGTTTACGAAGGTATGGTTATTGGTATTCACAGCCGTGACAATGACCTAACTGTAAACGCACTTAAAGGTAAGCAGCTTACAAACGTTCGTGCCTCTGGTACTGACGAAGCGCAAACCCTAGTTCCACCAATCAAGATGTCACTTGAGCAAGCGCTTGAGTTCATCGATGACGACGAACTAGTAGAAGTAACACCTGAGTCTATCCGTATTCGTAAGAAGCTTCTTACAGAAAACGAACGTAAGCGTGCATCACGCGCACCTAAGTCTTAATATCCTTTAAGACTACATCGATTTTAAAAATGCCAGCTTTTGCTGGCATTTTTTATTTAGTGATTGAACTTTGTTAACCTAATAGTTGCCGCCAGCCTTCCCTATTTTTTGTAGGTTTAAAGTTTTCCTTTCGAACTCTCCAACTTAGTTATTTAACTGTAATGGTTAAACACCCAAAAGCTTAAATATCGACCAAAGGTTAGTGGTCAAACATACTTATAACTTCTATGCTTAAGAAAGAAAAAGTTTACGCATTAACACGTAAGCTAAGTCGCTGTAATATAAACGACTAATGACCTAACTAAAGGGGAAGGGTAGTGTTTTCTGTAGCCGTTGTTGAAGATGATCCTATTACGCTAGACCTTATTACTGATGCGTTAGAGACGCAGTTAGACGCCACTGTTTTTCCATTTACGCGTAGTAAATTTGCGAGAGACTTCTTGCTACAACAAACTTCCGACACCATAAGCTTGATCATAAGTGACCAAGTAATGCCGGATTACGACGGGCTTAGCCTTTTAAAAACTTGTCAGTCATCTGGTTTAAACGTCCCTTTTTTGCTTATTACTGCCGACCCTAACAAAGAGCTCGTTATTGAAGCACGTAAGCTACAAGTATCAGGCTTTTTAGCTAAACCTCTGAATATGGAAGAGCTGGTTCAAAAGTCGAAAGAAGCAGTCACACAAGCAAGTTAGCCTTAAAGCTTGTCTTACATGTTACGGTTTTATTGACGCCACTTGGTAACGGACACCTGATAACGAAAGTAAGCAGGCTTTCACCGCAACAAGGTATAAAATGGAAAAGTCCATTTTGCCACAGCTTGTTTAACGCCTTAACTTTCCCTCTATAAAAGTACATTTCGATATAGCAAATCTGAGTTAATTCATCTTAAGCCCCTAGTTTATGAGGCGCTAAAATTCTACACTGATGCTATAAGTTTTTGAGCAACAGGATGTAATGTGAGCGCCTTATTCGATAATACCCCTTCTAGAAAAGATACGTTTTCGTTCAAATGGCAAAAGTACAAAGGAAAAGACATCATTCCAGCTTGGGTGGCTGATACCGAGTTTCGTTGTGCTCAGCCAATTTTAGATGCCATCTCTGGTCAAGTTGAACATGGAAATATGGGGTATATACTGCCTGCCCATCATAACGGTGCTATTCAGGCTGTAGTGCGATGGCTTAAAGATAAGCACAATTGGGAAATCCAGCCCGAGTGGTTAGTGTGGACACCAGGCGTTGTACCTGCGTTCAACGTAGCATGTAAAGCGTATTGTGAACCCGGCGATAAAGTGCTTATTCAAACGCCAAATTATCCGCCACTGCTGGCAGCACCAAAGCTTAACGGCCTAGAGCGAGTAGATATAGGTACTGTTGTTGAAAGCGCGAACGGTGAACGTTTAGATAGTATCAGTGAAGTCGATGGAGCGCGCTATACACTGGACTTTGACGCGTTAGAAAAAGAAGCTGCGGATCCTAAGTGCAAGCTGTTTATTCTTTGTAACCCAATGAACCCTGTAGGTTCGGTACTTTCTAAAGCGGAGCTGGACCGTATTGCTGAAATTTGTAATGCGAACAATGTTAAGCTTTGCTCTGATGAAATACACTGTGACCTTATTTTAGAAGACGGGAAGCAGCATATCCCAGCAGGTCGCGAGGCTAATCTTGCTGAAAATAGCGTAACGCTTATGGCTGCCAGCAAAACATTTAATATTGCGGGTTTAGGTACGTCTTTTGCCATTATTCCTAATCGCCAACTACGTCAGGCGTTTACTAATGCCGCAGCAGGCATAGTGCCGTGGGTAACCGTACTAGGCTTAGCGGCAACAGAAGCTGCATTCACTCAGTGTGACGATTGGCATCAGCAGCAGCTTAGCTACTTACGTGAAAACAGAGACATGGTGTTTAACACCATCAACAGTATTGACGGGCTTAAAATGCTAAAAGCCGATGCAACGTTTCTAGCATGGGTAGATGCCAGTGGACTAGGCGTAGAAAACGTTCAACAGTGGGCGGAAGAGAAGGGCGTTGGTCCATCTCCGGGTATTGATTTCCACAAAGCAGATCATTTCAGAATCAACTTTGGCTGCAGCAAATCTATGCTTCAAGACATACTTCAACGCCTCGCCAGCTAAAAAACTGTGGGGTCAGAGTACTTTTTGTAACTACGCTCTCTATCAAAAAGGGCCAAAGTATTACTTTGGCCCTTTTCATATAGTTTGTTAGTTACGTAATTTCTCTGCTATCTGCGAGTGCACACCACAACGGCATACAAAGGGAGCAAATTACTCTGCCATCATTTTTAACGCTAGCTAAACACACCGATAAGTTTGTATAAGCCCAAACCAATCACTGTGCCTACTACCACAAAGCCTGCTAGGTTACTTTTCCACGTATTTCTAAACTCACCCAGCGCTGTGCTTTTGTTCATAACGACCAGCAAAAATATCGCTATAATAGGTAGCAGTAGGGCATTAGTTGCCTGCGCAAATAAAATAGCAGGTAGGGGCTTAAAGCCAAGTGCTGCAACACTTACACCTACAACAATGATAATGAACCAAACAGCTTTAAAGCTTTTACTTTGCATATCATCAGATAGTCCAAGCGCGCCGGTTACAGCATAAGCGGCGGCTAGGGGGGCGGTAATGGCACTGGTCAAACCGGCTGCGAACAACCCTAATGCAAAGAACCACTGCGCCTTGTCACCTAAAACCGGTTTTAGCTGCTCGCCCATATTAGACGCGTCCATGGTGGCTGCTTGGTTGAAAAACGCCATCATAGCTGTGGCCATAACAATTAGCGTAATAAGCCCTCCCATACTGATTGCTCTAGCCGACTGGTTTCGACAGGCTATTACAGCGTTTTGTTTATCCTGTCCTTTTGATGACTTCGCAACAAGGCTGGCGTGGAGGAATAGGTTGTATGGCACTATGGTTGTGCCAATAAGGGCTAGCACGGTGGTAATGGCATCGGCATCTAATCGCGGTGACATTAATTGGCTAAACATTGCGGTAATATCAGGTTTGGCTACTAGCAGCGTCACTAAAAATACCCCCGCCATGATAAATACAAGATACACCAATACTGTTTCTATCCACTTGTAGCTACCTGACCATAGCAACACGATTGCGATAGTGCCTAATATGCTGGCCCACGGACCAATGCCTATATTGATAAACGCGTCTAGACCGATTGCTGCCCCGGTTAGGTTGCCCGACTCATAGGCTGCGTTACCAATGCCAATAGCGCTAACAATGAGTACAATGAAGGCGTTTTTAAGCCATGGCTTATACGCCATGTTTTTCATTGCGCTTGCCAAGCCTTGGCCACTTGCTACACCAAGACGTGCCGCCATGTCTTGCAATACTATGGTTGCAAATATGGAAAAAAGTAGCGCCCATACTAAATGAAAACCAAAGTTTGCACCCGCCAAGCTTGCTGTAGTTACTGTTCCAGGGCCAATGAAGGCGGCCGCGATGATATATCCTGATTTATCTTTTGCCATTGCAACGACTCTTAGTTAAGTTTTGCTATCATGACAATAGGTGGGCGAGCACGCAACAGTACCGCTAAACCAATACAGTAACAGATTGGTTTTAAACCTATTGTCGCGTACCCAATGCAAAGGACCTATTTTTCTGTGTGCCCAACCCCAACTATGTGGGTGAGGTATAAGGCTAGAAAACACGCCCTCTGCAAAGTGGCCGCGCAGACTACCGTTTCGAGAAAGAGAACGCAAATTAAAAAAGGAAGGTAATGATGAAAGACGGGTTTCCAGTACACATCATCAGCGATATCGTTTCGCATCCCAATTTCAAAAATGTACTTCCGAATGCTTATCAGGTTGATGGGATGATCTTTGCGGTTGCCGCCGCACCAGAAATCCCCATGCCCGAGCAGTGGATGCCTTGGCTCATTCAATCTAGTGACAGCAAGTTAGTAGATAAAGATGTCGATAAGCTTGCAGATACCTTGATGAACGGCTTGCGCGCCCATTTAGATTTAATGCGCCAGAGTAAATCACCTTTATCTAGTGAACTCACCGAAGCGATAGAAGTGAAAGGAGTGATGAGGCCTTCAAAGGAATTAGAAAGCTGGTTGAACGGGCTTTTACAAGTACATAAGCAATTAGAGCCAGTATGGCAAAATGCTTGGAACCATCTTGATAAGCGCTCTGCTCAAAATACAAATGATGACGAGGAGCATTTAGAAGAGGATAAACTACCTAAACCTGCGGAGGCGAGGTTGTCCCGTTGTTTAAAGCTTTTTTCAACGCTTGCCAACATAGAATTGGCTTTGTCCTACAGAAACGAAACGCAAATTGCCCAGCTGGAAAGTAATATCCGCATGCTTGTTAAGCAGTTGCCATCTGTACTCGCAGATTACACAAAGTTATCCGGAGAGTTGGCGCAGGCATTACCCAATCAATTCGAAACCTTTAGCAAAGTTACTTAGGACTTTATTCAATCGACTTCACTGTATTTGGTTAACGCTGCCGTTGCTGCTGGTGACGTTGGTTTAACGTATGTTTAAGCGATGCCGTGTAGCTATCTAGCTCAAGCTTCGCTTTTTCATATTGCTCGTTTAATAGTGTTGAGGCAGGCTCTCTCATTAGCGCCTTAAACGCAATATCCGTCTGCTTTAGTAGGTATTTGAGGTGTTGATTACTGTCATCCATGGTAAACATTCCGATAAAAACAATTCAATAAACCCTATACATGGTGAGTTTCGGGCGGCTATGTGTGATGTTTACAACACGCTCTACATTAAGTTTTAAAAACTTTTTACATCACACTGTAGTACTGATTCCTTGAGTACTGACTTTCTTACTGTCTATAAATGCCAACGCGTGTAGTTAAACCTAAAAGGGTTTAACTACAGCTAAGCATACAATTGCGAGAATAATTAACACTGGGGCTTCATTCAAAAAGCGATAGAAGCGGGGAGTGTGCCTATTTTCATCTCGTGCGAACTGCTTCATCAACTTAAACAAATAGAAGTGGTAGCCATAAATAGCAAGCAGCAACAATAATTTTATATGGAGCCACCCGGACATTTTAAACCAGGTGCCACCATAGCTGACAATAAGCGCAACGCCGAATGCCAGAGTTAATAAGGCGAATGGAGTAACGAAGAGCCACAATCGGCGCTCCATGACTTTAAATTCATCTTTAACTATTTGAGACTTAGTCGTGGCGTGATAAACGAAAAGTCGTGGTAAATAGAAAAGTCCTGCCATCCATGCCAGCATGAAAAAGATGTGCAGTGCTTTAAACCATAAAATGTACATATTAATAATGTGCCTTTTGTAAGAAGCTTTGCAAGATATTCCAGGTTACTACGCCAATAATATCGTTAAGCTCCTGATCGTAAATATAAACTGCGCCAGAGCGCGAATTTTTAAGATGTTCGTATACTTCGTGCAGCGTAGACTGGGCGCTAATGCCTTCCATTTCATAATAGTTTAACGCGGATGCATCGTGTTCCAAACTTACATTGTATTGGACCAGTTTATACTGCACATCTATTTCAAATTTTGATTTCTGAATGACAATTTTTGTCGGATCGCCTTCTAAATAGTTGATTAGCGCTTGTTCTGGGGCATCGTGAAAAAGCTTATAATCTGTATTCATTGCCGCTAGCACACCTGTCTTTTCAAGGGCCTCTCGGATAGATGAAATAGCGTATGGAAGATTTTGATAGTCAAGCTGGCGTATAAAAATAGAGCGGTTGCCGAAAAACTGGGTGGAAGTTACGTAAGCAGGCACTATCACCAGCATGGCTGGCAGAATAATTTGAGGGCTATAAGAGAGCTCCATAACCGCAGAAAGTGCAGCGAGAGGCGCGTGTAACACCGCCGTCAGCATTCCCGCAATACCTAGCAATGCAAAGCTGTTAGTGAATTCAGGCACGTTGATAAAGTAGGATAGCGGCAATAAAAGCACGGCTCCGGCGAGCATACCAATAACCATTACTGGGCCTATGATCCCCCCAGGGATACCAAGGCCAATAGCGAATACCGCTAAGATAACCTTAAATACAAGGGTAGATACCAACAATAGCGCGCCAGGGGAGCTATCGAATAAGTGCTCAACGTCGATAAAATTCGCCCCAAGTGCCTCAGGTATAAACATACCTATGATACCTGTAATTAGCGCTGCAAGTATTAAGCGCCACACCATAGAAACCGGTCTAAACCAAGTCATAACACGCATA
Organism: Alteromonas sp. HB246098; assembly: GCF_054890645.1. Classification (NCBI taxonomy): domain Bacteria; kingdom Pseudomonadati; phylum Pseudomonadota; class Gammaproteobacteria; order Alteromonadales; family Alteromonadaceae; genus Alteromonas; species Alteromonas sp. HB246098. The sequence continues at coordinate 221,911 of NZ_JBTZUG010000005.1, forward strand.
AGCTGGCTATTAAAAAGCACGGCCAACATACCCAGTAAAATGCCTAATAGCACGAGATAGAAATACATCCATTGGCTAAACGCATTAAACGATAAGAAGGAAAGTTCATTGACCTCTCCAAATACAATACGGGTAAGCACAGAGCCACAGGCTGCGGCCAGCATGATAGGTACAAATATGTGAATTTTGTATTCTCGAAGCACGACTTCCATTACAAAGATAACGGCAGCGAAGGGAGTATTAAACGATGCAGAGATGCCTGCCGCAATGCCACAGCCAGCAAGAATTCGAATACTGTTATAGGGTAAACGAAGCCATTGCCCGAGAAGACTACTGCCTGATGCCCCCATATGGACAGAAGGGCCTTCTCGCCCTACGACAAAACCGCCCGCTAATGCCAGCATACCGCCAAAAAATTGGTTTATGGTTGTTCTGAAAGGCACGTAACCATAATAGTATTTTACCCGGTGAATAACGAAAGGAATGCCCAAGCGGTAGTGTTTGAAGCCGGTGAGAAAAGCAATGAATAGTATTAAGCCAACACTAATAAGCGGCATAATTAGCCACACTAACCAGTCGTAAGCAAGAACTGACTTAAGCGACGATATCCCTGTTTCTTGAAGCCATTCAACGCATAGCCGAAACAGTATAATAATAAGCGCCGCGCAGGTTCCCCCTACAATGCCCAGCATGCACAACTGAATAGTAGTGCGTGGATGAGCTAACTCCTCTCTTAAAGCCTGCAAGCGCATGTTGTGGTACAGTAGATTAACGTAGCTAGCAGCTTACCATAAACACTTAAAATTCATAATATTTAGAACGCGTTAGCGTTTTGTAGTTTTTTAATGAAGAAATTATGACAACAGACCAATTAAAAGAATTATTAGGCAACTATAAATGGACCTTGATGGTAGCGTTCATCATGTTCGTCATGATTGGATTCGGTTACAAGCTAGCGCGAATTGTTGACGAAGGCGACAGCAAGAAAGTGCAGGCTCAAAAAGAAACTATTGCTATTTTGTCTGAAGAAAATAACGCGCTAACGACGAAAGTAAATCAGCTTGAAGTAGCCGTAGAGCTCGCCACATTAGAGTCTGAAAATATCGCAAAAACGTTGAGCGGTCAGAAGAAAGAACTAGAAGCACAACAAGAGCTGTTAAGCTTTTATGAGCGTGTTATGGCGCCCGAGAAAACCGATGACGGCTTTGCTATTGAAGGGGTAGAGGTCTTTAAATTAAGTGATTCATCATATCAACTCAGATTAGTTTTACTGCAATCTAAACAAAGAAAGGCAGTGATAAATGGCAACTTAGACATTGCTATTGTGGGCAAAAGAAATGGAAAGCCTGTTAGGTTAGAATCCGGCAAATCAAGCTTACTTGATGAAGACGTTAAGTATCGCTTTCGTTTTTTCCAAGCGGTTAACGTAACGCTTACTATCGAAGAGGATATAGACGTAGAGTCTATTGTTTTCACTACTCGGGTTTATCAGTATAAAACTCGCAAAGGAAACTATGAGGTAAGCGTGCCGTGGAGTGAAGCGCTTTCAGTTGACCTAGAGTAAGCCCCTGAAAACTATGGTTTAGCCACGCCCGTGGTTTTGGTGTGTAAAACCTTAATAGTTTTTAGGATTATGGTCTTGTTATTTCATTCAAAGAGATACCAGTAGCCATAGCCTACAAGAAAAGCTGGAATGGCAGAGTACACCGTAGCGATAAGGGCTGCCTTTGGCGAAAGCGCGATAGCGGGAAACAAGGCGTCGCCATCGTTACTAATCGCGTTGCCTAATTGAGCTGAAAAAGGAACAGCGCCATTTAAATACAAACTGGTGACCAATATTTGAGGGCCGCAGCCGGGTAAAAAACCTATAACAATAGCCAAGCCGACCAAGCCAGGTCCCATAGCTTCAAGCATTCCAGCTATGTCTAGTCCAAACCAGGCAACAGAAAGCTCGAAAATCAAAAATGCGAGTATCACCCATGCCAATACAAATTGCGTATCTAACGCGGCTTTTTCCTGCCATTTAGGAGGGGGCGGAATGACGTCTTCTTTGGTGACTGAGGCGTATCCGCTTCCCGAGCCACACAGTGACCAAAGCACCAAACTTGCTATACACAGACAGGCGCCAATTAGTGTTAGTGTATCCTCACTAATAGCTAAGTAACTGTGAACGGGGAGTTGAAACGCCAGAGCCAAGGCAATTGCTAGCGACGGTAAGCTCATAGTCATCCAGAATACTTTAGATAGTGACGCGGCTTGATGGCTTAGTGCTTTTGGTTTATCGGTGTTCTGGAGCTCTTCATTCGAATCAACCGTTTCAGGTGCTCGATAATTATGGAATTTATTAACCACTAATCCCGTCGCGGCACCTACAGTCACACTAACCGCCATAACGGTTAACGCATCTAATGGCGCCTGAGCTAGCAACAAAAAGGCGGCATCGCCCATGGTGCTGGTTAATACCGCTACCACCGCGCCAAAGCTGGTAACACCTCGTGTGTACTGGGTCACTACAATAATTGCACCACCGCAGCCGGGTAAAGCACCAAGCAGTGCCGAAAGGCCTACCTCGTGGACGGGGTGCGTTTTCATGTAGTTGCCAATAGCATCAGCTGAGACCCGCAATGTGGCCAAGTAATAAAGTGCGAGCGATGCATAAACAAATGCTGCTACTTGGAAGTATGCGTCTGATAAAACTGAAAGCGTCACAAAGCGGGTACTGTCATAAGCGAGTAGAGTGATAACTAAAAGCGGCATAAGCAGCCGCTTGTTAGCTAGCAGCGGGTAAAGAGTGCTCTGAATTAAACCTTGAGTAAAACTACCAAGAAGCCGCGGTCGATACTTATCGCGCTCCAACGCTTTTGCACTTTTCGATGTGTGGGACGCTGTACTCATTACAACTTCACTCTCAGATTACTGAACACTTATTTGGAGGCGCACAATTAAAAGTGCGCCTTTCGTTTGCCTATCGGCAAATTGCATATGCTTAACTAGAAAGGGTAACCGTACCTTGCATAACTCCGATATGACCGGGGAATGAGCAGAAGAACATGTATTCTTCGTCTTTACTTAGACCTTCAACAGAAAACGTAGTAGAAGTTTGTTCGCCACCACCAATTATCTCTGTAGCGCCAATAACACGCTCATCACCAGGCTTAATGTAGTCATTATCGAGTCCAGCACTCATGCCGTCTGTTGCTACCGCTTGCCCATTAGCCTTGGTGGTCATTACCCAGTTATGACCCATAGATTGCTTAGGTAGTTGACCAGTATGCTTTAGCGTTACGGTAAATTCGCTGCAGCTTGCAGGAATCGTTACGTTTTTTGTATTGAACTGCATCGCGTCATTTGATTCCACAGTCGTTTCACATTCGTTAGCAAATGCACTGGAAGCTAAAAGAAAAAGGGCTGTGCCGCCAAGTAGTTTCTTGATCATAAATAATATCCTTTGAATAAAGATTAACCGCACCTTTCGGTGGAATTAGAAGATTCCATTTTCAATACGAAAAAGCATAACACTGGATCAGCCTGAATGCTAATAATTATCATTTGAGTTTTTGTGGTGAGTTTGCTATCAATAGTTCTCGCCTATTCACTGCGTTATTTTTTGATGCTCTCTTGATAAACGATAAAAGCTAATGTCATCGATACGAAATGCACGTAAACAAATTCGTTTTGGACACAACGGTGGTGAACTGGATGTATTGGCCAACTATTTAGATAGTGTGACCTGCATCGCTAATTTACTACCACAAAAAAGCGACAAGTTTGCGATTTATAAAAATGCAGTTGAATTGCTGTATGAAGTCATTTGCGACCCGCTAGTTAGTAAGCAGTGGCGTTATGCCTGTTTAGACCACTTATACAAGCCTTTACTTACCGCTGAGCGCTACGCCTGTACCGAGAGTGATCGAATTACGCTTGCAAGATTAAAAATAGATATGCATGTGCTAGTCCCACATTTTTTATGAGCGGCTAACGAGGGAGATACCTACTGAGTACTCTTAGTTTGCACTTAGTAGCCCGAGTAGACCTTTGATGACAGCGTGATAAACACGCCAAAAATTCAGTTACATCAACACAAGGATACGAGTTATGACAGCAACACGCACTGAACGCGACAGCATGGGTGAGTTACAAGTGCCTGAAGATGCACTTTACGGCGCACAAACTCAACGTGCTATTCAAAACTTTCCGGTCAGTGGGCAGCGCATGCCTGAAGCTTTTATACACGCGTTGCTCACTGTAAAAAAAGCCGCAGCGCAAGCAAATATGAAGCTGAAAGCACTAGATAGCGATCGCGGTTTGGCGATAGTAAAAGCCTGCGATGAACTGTTAGCCCTTGACGATGTTATGCAGCACTTTCCGGTAGATGTCTTTCAGACGGGGTCCGGTACCAGCACAAACATGAATGCCAACGAAGTAGTAGCCCGTTTGGCATGTCGTTATTCAAGTGAAGAGGTTCACCCGAACGATCATGTAAATTATGGGCAAAGTTCAAATGATGTAATACCAACAACCATTCACGTAAGCGCGGCTATTGCCTTATCAAATGAGCTAGTGCCTGCTGTGGAAGGTCTGGTTAGTATTATTGAATCAAAAGCAAAGTCTGTCGCGCAATATTGTAAAACGGGGCGCACTCACCTTATGGATGCGATGCCAGTAAGAATGGATCAAAGCCTACTAGCTTGGGCATCTCAGCTTAAGCAGCAGTTAAAAAATCTTCGTGCTGTGCAACCTGCTATCCAAACCCTTGCTCAGGGGGGCACGGCAGTGGGTACGGGTGTAAACGCCCATGCTGACTTTGCAACAACATTTTCAGATACGCTAGGAGAGTTCACTGATATCGCGTTTAAACCAGCAGATAATTTCTTTGCGCTCATTGGCTCGCAAGACACCGCGGTAACGCTTTCAGGTGCGACGAAAAGCTTGGCAGTAACCTTAATGAAAATTGCCAATGACCTGCGCTGGATGAATTCCGGCCCGCTAGCTGGTTTGGGCGAAATAGCTTTGCCAGCATTACAGCCCGGCTCATCGATAATGCCGGGCAAGGTTAACCCAGTTATTCCTGAAGCGGTGGCAATGGCGTCAGCACAGGTAATAGGCAACGACGCGGCAATTACCGTAGGCGGGCAGTCTGGAAACTTCGAGCTCAACGTCATGCTGCCTATGATTGCCAGTAATTTGTTATCAAGCTTGTCGCTAATGACCAACAGTGCGACGCTTATCGGCGAACAGGCAATTGAAGGATTCACGGTCAACCAAGATAACATTGAAGCGCCTCTTTACAGAAACCCTGTCCTCGTTACCGCGCTCAACCCTGTCATTGGCTATGCAAAAGCTGCGGAAATTGCCAAAGCAGCTTATAAGGAGAATAAGCCTGTTATCGATGTGGCTGAAGCAATGACAGATATCCCTAGGGACGAGCTGGAAGCCTTACTAGATCCTAGAGATCTCACTTAGCTGTAAAGGGCTTACCCAAGGCCTAAACTATTTGTTAGAAACAGATGTGGACTGAAAAAAGTGCGACTTACCATCGCACTTTTTTTGTGGTTTGGCTCGAAGGATGTTGAGTAAAAAAATCGCAGAGCAGCTGCTTGCCTAAAAACTATGCGATGGTTGGCACGTTCCTAGCTAATAGCTTAGGTAAAACCTGTTTTAAGCGGTATACAGTTGCTGTATGTGAACAGGAATTTTGGTACAGTGATGATATAAATTATTTGTATAGCTGCGTAAGACAGCGACAGACATTAGCGCTAATAGGTTTTACTTATTTTGATGGCGAATTGCTAGGAAAAAAGTAACGCCTTTTCGGGATGAAAAAATGACAGAAACTTGCTTTCGCATGAAGGGCACTACGCTCACCAGTATTGTGTTAGAAGTAATAGATTTTGAGCCAGATAACTTCGAAACTCAGTTATCTAAGAAAGTTGCGAGCGCGCCGCAGTTCTTTACCCGTTCCTCACTGATTTTGCATTTGATAAAGCCTTTGTCTGCTACCGAGTTCGAACTGCTAGTGGCTCTTTGCCGTCGTTTGCAATTGCAGCCTATGGCGGTGAAAGGTGAAGTGGCAGAGCTGAAAGCAACCATTAATGATTTGGGATTAGCTGATGTAAGCCAAAGTAAATTTACAGATAGCGCACTTCGTTCACAAAAAGAGAGCGCTAATAACGGCACTGAAAGCGGCAGCAACAAAACCCATAGCAACGAGCGCGCGTCGCAAGCACAGAAGCAAGCACCTGCAGAGCCTCCTAAAAGCGAGCCTGCTCCTGCAGTAGCTCCAGCACTTAAGCCAGCTAAAGTCATAAATCGTCCTGTACGTTCTGGCCAGCAAGTTTATGCTGAAGGCAGTGACTTAGTAGTAACTGCGTCGGTCAGCGAAGGTGCTGAGCTTTTGGCTGATGGCAACATTCATGTTTACGGTACGTTGCGCGGACGCGCGTTAGCTGGCGTTAAAGGCAACACGGGGGCTCGTGTATTTTGTCAGTCATTAGACGCAGAACTCATTTCAATTGCTGGGCAATTCATTATGCACGACACCGTAAAGGGTGAGTGCTGGAAGAAGCCTGCACAAGTGTATTTAGAAGAAGAAACATTACGTATAGAGCCGTTAGCTTAATGCTTTGTACGCACTAATAGGAAAGAATAGATGGCAAAGATTATCGTAGTAACCTCAGGAAAAGGTGGTGTAGGTAAAACTACATCGAGTGCAGCAATAAGTACGGGGCTTGCGTTAGCAGGTAATAAAACGGTAGTGATAGACTTCGATGTAGGCTTGCGAAACCTCGACCTTATTATGGGTTGTGAGCGCCGCGTTGTTTACGATTTTGTTAACGTTATCAACAAAGAAGCGTCACTAAAACAAGCGCTAATTAAAGATAAGAGAACGGAAAATCTTTTCATTCTTCCCGCTTCTCAAACTCGCGATAAAGATGCACTCACTGTAGAGGGTGTGCAAGCCGTATTAGACGAGCTTAAGAAAGACTTCGAGTACATCATTTGTGATTCGCCAGCAGGTATCGAACAAGGTGCTCAAATGGCGCTTTATTTTGCTGATGAAGCCATTGTAGTAACCAATCCGGAAGTATCGTCGGTACGTGACTCAGATCGTATTTTAGGTATTTTACAAAGCAAATCGATGCGCGCAGAAAAAGGCGAACCGGTTAAAGAGCATCTGCTTCTTACTCGCTACAACCCAATGCGTGTAGAAAGTGCGGAAATGTTGAGTGTTGCCGATGTGGAAGAAATTTTGGCGATTCCACTATTGGGCGTTATTCCAGAATCTGAAGCAGTGCTTAAAGCATCTAACCAAGGTCAGCCGGTTATTCTTGACGAAGAAGCTAATGCAGGACAAGCTTATGCTGACGCTGTAAAACGTCTGCTAGGCGAAACTGTTCCTCATCGTTTCCTAGAGGCAGAGAAGAAAGGGTTCTTTAAGCGTCTGCTAGGAGGGAAGTAATGGGAATTTTCGACCTGCTCAAAAAGAAGCAAAAGCCGAGCACTGCGGCAGTAGCCAAAGAGCGGTTACAGATTATTGTTGCGCATGAGCGTAAGAAACGGACAGAGCCCGATTACTTGCCAATGATGCAGCAGGAAATTATTCAGGTAATTCGCAAATACGTTTCTATCGCGGATGATCAGGTTTCAGTTCAGCTTGATAATAATGACGAATGCAGCGTACTAGAGCTAAACGTAACGCTTCCGGAAAACTAGTTGGTAATTGCTGATAAAAAATAGTGACACATTATTCTTTATCAGTGCTTCTTAGTTTTTCCTCATTCACGTCTAGCTGTTTTGAAGCCATAGCGATGAGCTTCTCATCTAAAGGGGGAGGGGTAATATCTACCCCTTCACTTAATGCTTGAACGAGGGTTTCGAGTACGTCAACTCTCGCCTGCCATTTATACTCTCCATTTATAATATGCCATGGAGCGTAATCAGTATGAGTCTTCTCGAACATATCGTTAATAGCTTCAACGTAATGTTCGCGCATGCGACGATTGTGTAAATCTTCTTCAGTGAGTTTCCAACGCTTAAAAGGGTTGTGTAAGCGCTCTTCAAATCTTTCGCGCTGCTCGTCTGCGGAGATATGCATAAACAACTTTATGATGCGAACGCCATTATCGCTAAGCGTTTTTTCAAATTCGTTTATCTCTTGATAACTACGCTGCCAGTCATTGGCGGGAGTTAGCCCGTCAACCCGCTCAACCAGCACTCGTCCATAGTGGGAACGGTCAAAAATTGTGAGCTTACCAGGTGAAGGGATCTGTTTCCAAAAGCGATAAAGAAAGTGTTTTTCACGTTCTTCTTGTGTCGGCGCAGATACCGGAAACACGTTCACGGAGCGAGGATCTAATTTTTCTGTGATACGTCGTATGGCTCCACCTTTGCCTGATGCATCCCAGCCTTCAAAAACGATAAGCGCGCGTTTTTTTTGGTGATAGTAGGACTGCTGAACATGAAAAAGAGATTCTTGGCATGTACTTAACTGATTTTTGTATTCTTCTTTCTCATTAAATCGAGAACGACCGAAATCATCAAACAAGGTAACGATAGTTTTTTGATGAGAAGAGCTCATATAAATAACCTATATTTCAGATAAATATCAGAATATTAACCGCGAATTATTAATTTTTAAGAAATCTCATGCAGAATTGAAAAGAGCGTCTACACTTACCTGTCAAATTACGCTAACAGGATTTAAGTATGCAGTTCAACGTTTATTCGTTGGTTCTTTTGACGGCAATTTTTCTTTTTTCTTTTAATACCCGTAGTGCCACATGGAGTGAAAACGAGCTCCATATCCAGCACGGGAAGCTCAATCAGCCTTTTGCCGAGGCGTCGGGTACTGAACTTACTACGACAATTTTTACATTCCAGCACGCCAGCGGGTGGGAGTATGGCGGAAACTTCTTTTTTGCTGACTATTCAAGCACGTCCGCCGGTGATGAACTATATGCAGAGTGGTACCCCACTTTCAGCTCTAAAGCTCTATTTAATGCTAATTACAGCGGCGTTCTAAGCGATATCAGTTTTGTCATGGGCGTAAATATGGCGCCAGAGTCAGACGTTTTAAAATATCTGCCAGGCATTCAACTTCATCTCGACGTTGAAGGCTTCCAGTTTTTGAATGTACTTGTCACCGCGTATTTAGATGATAGCGAGGGGCTCAGTGCTGGTGGAGCACCTAAAGAAGACGACAGCTGGATGGTCGATATTGCTTGGCGGTACCCCCTAAGTCTTTCTTCACAACAATTTTATATAGAAGGACATGCAGAGTACATCGATGAAAGAACGTCTGAAATACCTGGCGCTGTAGTCGAGTCGTGGGTGTTGGCGCAAATCCAAGCGCGATGGGACGCTGGTCAGGCTTTCTTCAATGTGAAGGATAGATTGTTCCTTGGAGTAGAGTATCAGTATTGGAACAACAAGCTAGGAACGCAAGAAGAAGACAGCGTTGTTCAAGCGCTGGCAGTATGGCGTTTTTAAGCCACACTTAGTGTTGATAGTTATTTAATTAATTTGGAGTAAATAAATATGCAATTAAAGCGTCTGCTTTTCATTGCGTTAATTTCCGCGCTTATTGTACCTGTGGTTATTACCACGGCCGTATTTGCAACGTCTATTTTAAGCTTTCTTACTAATAAGGTAGAGACATCAGACCTACCTACCGCCCTTGAAGAGGTTAAGAATGCTGTTGAATTAGATTTGCAGAGTACTATACTCCCAAGCCGTTCATTGGCTAACAATATGTACATAAAGCGTTGGATGCAAAATGGTGAGCCTTCAGAAGGCGTCAACGTACTTACTAGCCACCTTGCTGAAATAAAGCGAGAAAGTAATGCTATTAGCGCTTACGTTGTGTCGGGAAACTCTAATAATTACTATACCCATGAAGGTATAGATCGCCAGATCACACCTCAAGGCGACACGTGGTTTCAAACCTTTATTAATAGTAGCCAGCCTTTTGAAATAGCTATCGATATCGACAAATCGAACGGTGTTGCTTCGGCGTTTATTAATTATGCGATAAAAATTGAAGGTGAGCGCGTAGCGCTGGCAGGCGTGGGTTTATCGTTAGATGCCATGTCTAAGCTGATAGCCTCATATAAAGTTGCTGAGAGTGGCATTGTTTATCTAGTTGACGACGCCGGTAATATTGCTTTGCACCCAGATATGTCGAAGCGTGGCGAAAAATTGAATGCAAGTGCATTTGTGAACAATCCCAGTGAACTAGAAGTGTCTGGCAATGATGTAACACGTCTTGCAGTGAAACTGAATTCCTTGGATTGGTATTTGGTTACAGAAGTTCCAACAGATGAGCTTTACGGTGCCATTAACACCGCTGTTTTAACTAACATACTCATTGCTCTTGTTATCATAGCGCTAGGTTTGGTGGGAATGAGATTCTTGTCGAACAAGATATTTGCACCTATTGATACTATTACCGCCGCTGTTACTTCATTGAACGAACGAGATGGCGACCTTACAGCTCGCTTGAATATCAATGAAGATAACGAGGTGGGCGCTTTATCCGCTCAAATAGATTTATTTTTAGAGAAGCTTCACGCCATGTTCCTCCAAGTTTCGGATAGTGCAGAGCACGTTAAGGGCATAGCTGCACAAGTTTATGAACAAATAGAGCTTTCTCAAAGTTACTCTTCAAGACAAACTGACAGCACAAACTCGGTAGCCGCAGCTATTGAAGAGATGGACCTAACCGTACGTGAAATATCAAACAGTGCTCAGGGTGCATCTGAAGTAGCAAATACGACCGAAGAAAATGTCAGTGCTAGTGCTAACACGATAGACAAGGCTATGCAAAACATGAGTGAGCTTAGCGGTGTTATGACAAAGTCGGTAAACTCAGTTAACGAGCTCTCTAGCAGTATTAATTCTATTTCGTCTATTTTGGATGAGATTAGAGGCATTTCTGAGCAGACTAATCTACTTGCGTTAAATGCAGCGATTGAAGCGGCACGAGCAGGAGAGCAGGGGCGAGGCTTTGCCGTAGTAGCCGACGAGGTTAGAAACCTTGCAAGTAGAACAAACGAGTCTACGACAGAAATCAGCCAGCTTATGGATGAACTAAATAAGCGCACGTCAGACACAGTAGCGGATATTCTGCGGGGTAACGAAAGTACGCAAGCCACGTCTGAGTTCTTATCCACGTGCGTGCAGGCGCTGTCTAATATATCGGCAGAGGTGAGTAAGCTAACCGAAGCCAATACCCATGTAGCCTCAGCAACACGGGAGCAATCTGCGGCTACCGGCGAGATCAGCGAAAATATTTCCGTCATTTCGCAAACGGCAGAAGAAACCTCTCGCAGTATGGAAAGAAGCTATAGCTTGGTAAATGAGCTAGATGATGAGGCGAAAGCGCTGGATAAAACTATCAGTAGATTTACGCTTTAAGGCGGGTTAGCCACAGTCGTTGTTTATAGTGCAATGCCTACTAGATGGTTTAGATGCTGTCACGTGGCTCAATTTTTATCACATGGTTTGATTGTTATCTCTTGGCCCAATTTTTACCTCCTGGCTCAAGGCTGAGGTTGATTCGTTAAGTTTTGCCCCAATAATTGCTAACTATCCGCAAGTATTAGATAATTGCGGGCAAGCAGAAAGTGCGCTAGCACGAGATTATTGTAGAGGTGGGTATGTCTGTAGAAACGGCGTTGCCGATTGAGTTTTCAGACGCTGCAGCAGCGAAAGTGAAAGCCCTTGTTTCAGAAGAAGAAAATCCTGATTTGAAATTACGTGTATACGTAACAGGTGGTGGTTGTTCAGGCTTTCAATATGGTTTCACATTCGATGAGAAGGTGAACGAAGGCGATATGACTATTGAAAAAGACACAGTGACCATGGTTGTCGACCCAATGAGCCTACAATATCTAGTAGGTGGTATTGTTGATTACGTGGATGGCCTGGAAGGGTCACGCTTTTTAGTTCAAAACCCTAATGCCACGACTACCTGTGGCTGTGGCGCAAGCTTTAGCGTTTAAGTAACTTCGTTTAAAGACAAGCTAAACGCCGTGCGCTTTAAACGTTAAAGTCTGCATTTTTAACCATTTGCAGTTGAAGCGATAGGCATACATCGCATCATTTTGTATGCCTGTCGGTTGTTCTGCTTACAATACTTCCTTTTAATTTCAAATTCTGGCTACACTGATTTCAACAAACGACCATAGTTTAGGACAGCGTTTATGAAATTATATGGCTCTACCACGTCTCCCTATGTACGCCGCATTCGCATTGTATTAGCGTCTACAGAACACGAATTTTTAAATCTTCAAATCTTTTCAGGTGAAGATCGCGAACTGCTAGCTTCGCGCAACCCAACTTTAAAAGTACCTTGCCTTGAAGATGATGGGCAAATGATTTTCGATTCTCGGATTATCTATAATTATCTTGCCGATAAGCTTGATCATGATGGGTTAAGTTGGGAAGAAGAGAATCAGCTAACGTTAATTGACGCCGCTAACGATTCCTTTGTTCAGCTTATGCTTCTAAAGCGTTCAGATTTTGATATCAGCGAAGATAAAATGTATTACCGACTTCAAAATGAGCGGATTGAAGCAGTATTGGATGCGTTGTCAGAACAACTAGATGCGGGTGGCTTTAGTGGATGGACTTACCCGGAAATCTGTTTGTATAGCATGATCGACTGGGTGCTTTTCCGCGAATTACATAGCATGAAAGACTACCCACAATTATTAGCGTTCCATGAAAAGCACCATGACAGAATTGAAGTAACCGCAACTGACCCGCGTAGTTAGATTTAGTCAGATATCATGGCCAGGTAAATATAGGTAAATTAGGTATAAATAGGTAGTGGTGTCCTAACTAAGAATTAACACTCTATATTTAAGCCCAACCAAGTTTTCGACTTTGCTAAAGAAAGGGCTGCTATAGAAAAGGCTGCAAAAATAAGGGCTGTTAAACAATTAATAGCCCTTATCAAAATCAAACTGGTATTTAAGCGGTTCGCCTTTGATATAGTGCAGCGCATTGTCTAAAAATACATCTGCCACATCGCTTGGTTGAGATTCTGCGGCCGTGTGAGCAGTCACCGAAATATTAGGGTGCTGCCAATACGGGTGAGCGGGGTCGAGGGGCTCGCTTCGAAACACATCTAAAACCGCATGAGCTAACGCACCGCTGTTTAAAGCCTGTATAAGAGCATCATCGTCAACGGCACTACCTCGGCCAGCGTTAATGAACACACTATGAGGTTTAAGAGCGTTGAAAAAGCCGTGAGATAGTAAGTTTTGTGTCGTGGGGGTATCTGGCATTAAATTCACTACGTGGTCACATGCATTGGCAAACCCTTCAATGTCATCAGGAGTATAGACAGCATTAGCGCCTTCCACTTCATTCCCGCTTCTCGTTAGACCTACAACCTGCATACCAAAGGCGTGAGCAACTGGTATAAGTGCTTGCCCGATACTGCCAAGTCCGACTATACCCAGCGTTTGGCCATTTAAAGGTACCCGTTTTGATGCCTCCCACTTCGGCTGGACGGCTCGCTGATTTTGCTCAAATGCTTTTGTATTTCTAGCATGCGCAAGTAAGTAAGCAAAAACGTATTCCCGCATTAATTTACCGAAAATTCCTTTTAATCCAGTAAGCGTGTAGTTTGTTTTATTCGCGTTCAACAGTGGGGCATTGCCCGCCCACGTTGATTGACACCAAGTAAGCGCAGTACAGCTGTGAATGATATTAGAAGCTAGATCAGGGTCTGTGAGCATCACGCTGACGGTTTTGGTATCTACATCTTCTGATCGCGTAGTTATTTGTTTAAGCGTTATAAGTGGGCAGCCATCTGCCCCGATAAAGCTATCGTTATTTGCTATTTTTTCTCGAAGTGCGTCTGCAATATCGTTAGCTTCATTGCTTAAAATAGTAAGTTCAATCACCTTCGAACTCCTTGCTGTCATTGGCCTAACACTCCTAAAGTAAACTTTTCTTTCCTCTGCCTGAATGCATTATCGTTAAGCTTGTTGTTCTAAAAATGTGATTTAAGTTTTACATTTTTGTAAACAATGTCGGTGTTATGTATTTGCACCTGAAGTTAAATTGCAACGGAATCGCTATGCAGTCAGAAAATAAATTCCAAAATTCAATAGATGTTGATGTAACGCACGCAAAAGTGCTATCACCTAAGCGTAACACGACCCAAGCCGAAACATCACAGGCTCTAGTGGAAGAGCAACTTTCACACTTCGGCATAAGTGCACAAAGCGACTATGGCAAGGCACTCGCCAATACGGCTCATCACTTGTACGGCGCTCAGGCCAGCGTTATGCAGCTTTGGGATATTACTAGTAACACGTTGCAAGAACTTGATAAAGAAGACAGGCTTGCCTATTTCAATGCTAAAAAGTTTTTGTCTTTTCAAATTGCTAAAATATTAGATACGCTGCAAAACCCGTTTAGAGCCACATACCAAAGCTTGTCGAGCGGCAACGGCTCACAAGGGCACTATCCGCTATTCGACAACGTCACAGCACTTTTTTCAGCAACGCCAGTGGTCGTAAGAACTGCAACCTATGTGTATGCCTGTACTGAATGGGTAGACGATGCTTTTCAAGGAAAAGAGTTCACCCATCAAATTTATTCGCGATTATTGAACCCTACCAACATCTCCCTTGCTAACGCAATTGTAGATATGGAAGCGGGCCCTTACGCAGCTGAATACTTGGCTTGGAATTTCAATTCGGGCATGGCGGCAATTGATGCCTGTTTATCGAACGTGCTGAGTCATGGCGATGTGCTCATTGTTTCTAGAAATGTATATGGTGGGGTGTATCAGCTGCTTCATGACTACTTTGCTCGCAGCAACCGCATGGATATTCAAATTGCATGGTTTGATGGTTATGACGCGCAAAGCTTTGCGTCATTTATGCAGCAAACAAAGGCCGAGCATGTCTCACGCTTAAACAATGGCGCAAGAATGCATGTGTATTTAGAGTCTCCATGTAACCCACATGGTTACGTACTGGACGTACCCGGAATATGTGAGTTAGCACACGCACAAAATGCGTTAGTTATGTTGGACTCTACGCTGGCTACGCCTGTGTTGCACCAACCGCTACAGCATAAAAACAAAGCTGCACGACCCGATTATGTAATTCACAGCTATACCAAAGATTTGTGTGGTAGTGGTGCGACCACGGCGGGTGTTGTGATAGGCGAGGGGCATCGCATGTTCCAGCCAAAAGGCAGCTCAGTAAACGGCGTGGACTGGTCTGAAACCATGTTCTGGGATGTGTATTACATTAAAGGTGCATTCCTAGATTCTGAAAAGGCGTTTGATGTATTGAACGGTATGAAGACCTTGGAACAGCGCATGATGACTAAGGTTATCAACACTCAAGTTTTCACCTCATTTCTAAATGCCCACGACCAAATTCGCGTTAACTGTCATGCGTTGCCTGAACACAGCAATGCAGGTTTGCGTGAGAAACAGCATACGCACGGCTGGCCTTGTACCTTATTCACCGTAGATATGGCGCCCGCGAATTTACCTCGCGACGTGTTTGTGCGCTTTTTCGATGCCCTAGAGCCGGCCTTTAGCCACCAAGTAAGCATAGGTCAAAACAATACGATTGTTTTGTGCCCAGCGTTAACGTCTCATTCAGAACTCAGTGGCGACGAACAGAAAAAAGCCGGAATAGAATTGACGACTATGCGTATTGCAATGGGTACAGACAATGTTAAGCAACTTATTGCTCACTTTATGCTGGCCGCCAAGCATTTTATCGAGCCACATGCGCCTGGTTTTTGTGAGAAGTTTATGGCAAACGCAGACATAGATAACTTGTATTTATCAGTAAGTGAGAGAGTAAGCTCACAGCATTTTGGCAGCAAGGCCAGTATGGATTCTTTGATGAAAGGAGGATAGGCGCACTTTTAGTTTAAGAAATTGTCTTGAACTGTCGATAAAACATATTGAGGATGTTCTCCTTCTCCCGGGCCTTTCCTTACGCGGGCTCGGGATTTTTTATTTGTGGCAAAGTTTAATAGCGATGATTAGCGAGTTTCTTTGCTATAAAGTAAAAAGACACTAAGACCCTTACCTTCACAAAATAACTAAGGCGGCTTTATGCACGAGTTTAAAATTGATGTAACGCTAGATGCATCATTGCCCTTTATTTTTGCAGCATTTCACGAGCCTGAGTATCTTTCAGAGTGGTTTGCACCAGGCGATTGTTCAGTCACACAGATTATGAGTGATTTCAAAGAAGGCGGTCACTATCGTATAAAGATGATGGATCCAAGTGGCATTGAAATGTCATTGACCGGTGAATACGTGAAAATTTTAGCCAACGAACAGTTATCGTTCTCTTGGGCGTGGGAAGATGATATGGAAGAATCGGTGATGACATCCGTAGATATTCACTTCGAAAAAACTGAAGAAGACAACGTAAGACTAGTTCTTATCCAACAGGGCTTTCTAAACAAGCAAGAGTGTGATCAGCACAACTTCGCGTGGATGTCGTGCTTGGAAAAACTTGCTGTTTTAGCCGCTAGAAAAAAATCGTTTAATTAACCACACCTCTGCTTTCACCAGCTTTTTGCAAGTTAGGAACAAGTTAGGCAATAGGGTTAGGCAAAGGGTTAGGTATAGGGATAGGCAAAGTTTAGGCCTGGTTGGGGCGTAGTACCAAGAGCGACGCGAATACATGGAGCACAGTGTTTGATTCCCACTGTTTGATAAGAGTTCAGTTGGCGCTAGACAAGGGCAGAGCGGTTTGCTCTGCCCATAGCCCGTTTAGGTCAGCGATGTCATCGCATCTTTTCCGCTTTTTTCCCGGTATGTGTCAAAGTCGTTATAGCCTTCTTCACCGCCTCCGTACCATGCCGACGGATCATCAAATGATGCCAGTGGGTAGTCGTGCTTAAAGCGAGTAGGTAGATCTGGGTTTGTGATCCAAGGTCTTCCAAAAGCAATCATGTCACCATCACCGTCAGATAAGCGCTGTTCCGCTTCTTCTTTTGTATAGCCGCAGTTACCCATTAACATACCGTCAAAAAGGGCCCTGAATTCTGCTAACGTCATGGCTTCACCACGTTCATGAAAGCCGAATGCTAGGCCATCCATTACGTGTAAATAGCCTATCTCTAGCTTATTTAGCTGCTGCGCCACATAAGTAAAGGTTTCTCGAAAGTCGTCAGCGCCCATGTCGTTAAATGCGCCATTTGGCGATAACCTTACACCGACATGCTCTTTTTCCCATACGCTCAGTACTGCGTCCATTACCTCGCTTAAGAAGCGATATCGGTTGTCTACACTACCACCATAATTATCGTGACGCTGGTTGCTGCGGCTATCTAAGAATTGGTTAATAAGATAGCCATTTGCCGCATGAACTTCCACACCGTCAAACCCTGCCGCCTTAGCGTTTATAGCGGCATTCTTGTAGTCATCTACGGTGCGCTTAATATCGTCAAACGTCATTGCTTTCGGTACTTCGTAAGGCTTTTTGCCCTTAGGCGTGTGAATCTCATCGCCTTCAATTTTTATAGCAGATGCTGAAAGAGGTAAATTACCGTTGTGAAAGTCGCTGTGAGATGCGCGCCCGGTGTGCCAGAGTTGAAGTACGATTTTTCCACCCGCTTCATGAACGCGGTTTACAATAGAACGCCAGCCTTCAACCATCTCGTCAGTGTAAATTCCAGGGGTATCAACCCAACCAATGCCTTCTTCTGATATGGTCGTTGCTTCAGTGATAATAAGCCCTGCATCTGCACGCTGAACATAGTGATCGCCCATAATTTTATTGGGTATGCGATCGGCGCCTGCCCTTCCTCTTGTCATTGGTGCCAATACCATGCGGTTTTGTAACGTATTACCTGCCCAATCGAACGAGCTGAAAAGTACTGAGTCTGTCATTCGTATTCCTTATTCAACGAAGAATAGATTGATGTTGAAGCGCTAGGCGTATTTGTGCTCAAAACGCTATGAGATAGTAGTGAATACAGAGATAGCGAGAAGTTGGATTTGTAGAAAGTTGCCCTTGAAACTAATTAAACACAACGGCAGGGAATGGCATCGGTTTGAAAAAAAGCGCCCGAAGGCGCTATGAAGTGTATTGCAGGGAGATTTAAAGTATCAAAGCCGCCAGGTTTACGTCGAACCTTAGGCCCAGAACAATCGCATCATCAAGTGCCAAGGCTCTGTCGCGCTGTGCGAATTGGTCGGGGTTGATAATGTAGTGAACGTTCGGCTGAATCCTTACGTGGTCGTTGAGTTGATAACCATAACTTAGCTCTAACATGGTTTGGCTGCTTGCTGGTGTACCAACCCCGCCGTTTATACTTCTTAATATACGCTGATCTTCTAGCGCTTCGTCACTGTACTGTTGACGGGTAAATACGAAGCCAATGGTATCGTTAGGGCGTGAGGCCAGTGTGCCTCGTAATACAAAGCCCGCTTTTATGTAGTAGTCTTCAATCAGCTCGCCCGATGTACCGGTTAGCACTGCACCGAATAGTGTTAACCCTTCTTTCGTTAGTGGGTTAGGACGAGTAACGGTTTGTTCAAAACGTGCGAATATACCTGAGCGACCGTTTCTAACGGCGTAATCATTGCCTGACTGCGCCGCATAGTTGCCCTCCTCATCAAAGACAGGGTCGGTGTAGTCTGCGCCGTCGTACCAACCGCCAATTTCATAGCGTCTTGGAAGGTCGTCATTGTCCCACGAAGTTTGATACCCCAGAGTGAAGGGCACAACAACACCTGTAGCCTCATTAGTCGCCCAATCGAAGCCGTGATCGCCTAAGTCTTGATGACTGGTGTTATCTTCATAGACGCCGGTATGAAAGTATGTTTTTTGCGAAAGCCAGTATTTCGCATGGCCACCCCAACTCGAAACCGGCCACCAAGTAAAGTTACTGGTTCTAAATACAAAGGTTGGGTTCCCACAAGCAGCATTGGTTTGAAAGTACTGACAAAGTTCAGATCCTAAAAAACTGATATTCGCTACTGTGCGGCCACCTTCCAGTTCTAAATCGCCATCTAAAAACGAGGAAGAGATCGTAAACCGTGCAAGACGGGTATTTTGTCCGCCAAAGATTTCTTGTACGGACGTACTGTTCCCAATGTAGTGCTCGGCTAAGTTTTTGCCGTGTCGGTTTGTCATGGCAATATGGATTTTGGTGTCTTTCCAGCCCGCTAGCGTATTCAAATCTAATTCCCCACCTACAAAGAGCTGACCAGCATAGGCACTGCCTCTGCGTTCACCACCGTCAATATTGGTGGCTGACTCACCCGTATAACTTGCTTGAAAGTCAAACGCGTCCTGAAACTTACTTTGTGATGCTGACGCAGTGGCGGCAACAATGGCGGAGCTTGCGAGGAGCGCTGTTTGCAAGCCTGTCTTACATCCAGAAAGGCAACGGATAACTGTAGGTATTTTCATCATTATTCTCTCAATCAAAATTGTTTATCAACCGCAGCTTGTTACGGGCGTGTGACTGATGACATCTACGCATTTGTTACTAACGTTCTGTCGAAACTAAATAAATCAGCGCTAGCTAACGTTACAACGAATTAACATAAGTTTGTTTTGAACGAAATCTAACTAACCTTTCAAGTTAAATCAACCTTGTTTATTTAACATTTTTTGCGAAATTGTGTATTTTTTATTAATTAAAGTGTCACGCGGCTTCAAAGCTTTTGGCTACAAGAAAAGTTCATTTTTAAATCTCTTGGTGTTTATAACTTGATGAAAATAATGCGGTTTTTTGTTTTTAATCGTGACTTAAAAGATGAACGTATATTTTTCTTTTTCCGACTTTCTACGCATAAAGTCTAATTTTTAACGAAAGTTAAAATAAATAAATTAAATTGATTTATTGACAGCGTTAGAGGGTGATGCTTAAATTGGTTAACTAATATTTTACAAGCGAAAGGCCGTTCTTATGAAAAACAACGCCCCTTTGGTTTCCAAAGACACATTGATTCCCTTTATATTGTTAACGATTTGCTTTGCTGCATGGGGTGTAGCTGCGAACATGACAGACCCTTTAGTAAAGGTATTTAGTAAAATATTTACTATGTCGTCTTTGCAATCGGCACTGGTTCAATTTGCCTATTATGGTGCGTATTTTTGCTTAGCCATTCCTGCTGCTTTTATTAACAAGCGCTTTTCTTATAAAACAGGTGTATTGACTGGTTTGGGTTGTGCCGCTGCTGGGGCATTTCTGTTTTATCCAGCCAGTCAAACCATGACTTACGGCTTTTTCTTAGCCGCACTTTTTGTACTAGCCGGTGGCTTATCCATTCTTGAAACGTCGGCGAACCCTTACGTCATGGCGATGGGAAATCAAAAGAGCGCGACGCGCCGTTTAAATTTAGCTCAAGCATTTAACCCTGTTGGTACTAATTTAGGTGTGTTTTTGGCTGCAACGCTTATATTGCCAAACCTGAATCAGGCAACTGCGCAAGAGCGTGCTGCCATGTCAGTAAGCGAGCTTAAAAACGTGATAGGGGCAGAACTTGACGCGGTAATGCTTCCTTATGTAGGTATGGCATGTGTACTAGTTTTGGTTTGGGTCGCAATATTCCTAATCAAAGCGCCAATTCAAGAATCGGTTGAGTCTAGTGTAGAAGACGTTAAGTTGGGCGCTTCGCTAAAGCGGTTAGTAGCCAATAGGCATTATCGGTTTGGCGTATTGGCTCAGTTTTTTAATGTTGGAGCACAAACGTGCGTATGGACCTTCACCATCCAATATGCAATGAAAGCGACGGGTGGCAACGAAGTGAGTGGTGGTGAAATATTACAATACAGCATGATCGTATTCTTAATCTCACGCTTTGTAATGACGTGGGCAATGCAGTATCTCTATCCTGCTAAGCTATTAATGATTATGTCGATGGTTGCCATGGCACTATGTATCTTCATGACACAGTCTCCTAATTTAGCAGGTGTAATCGCACTGGTTTCAATTTCTGCTTGTTTGTCGCTAATGTTCCCGACTATTTATGGTATTGCGCTAGAAGGGTTGGGGGAAGACACAAAGCTAGGTGCAGCTGGCCTTGTAATGGCTATCCTTGGGGGAGCCATTATGCCACTTTTCCAAGCTGCAATTATTGATAGCGCAGGGGTGGTCGTATCTTATGTTGTACCAGCCATTTGCTTCCTGCTTGTAGGTGGATACGGTTATTTCGACATGCGCGCAAAAAAGAGCAGCGTTAAACCTCAGGAAGATATTGATGCGAGCGCATTAAAAGATATGGAAATGGAAATCGCTAAGTAATACTTCTGAGGAAATGATATTAAAGGGCCCTTGATTGCATCAGGGGCCTTTTTTATGCTTTTTTAAATAGTGCCCCAAGTACTGTAGACCTGGATGCCCCCGTGACCTCGGGCACATTACCCGGAATGTCATTTAAAAATGCATACGCAAACCAGGCAAACGCGGCGCCTTCTACGTGCTGTGGATGTATGCCCAGCGCATAACTGTCTGCTACGGCATAGTCGCTCAAAGCGTTGTTCAAATAAGACATTAACGCTTTATTGAACGCGCCGCCGCCGCACACAATCACTTCGCTTTGTAACTTGGCATCACTTATTTTAGGTAGGTGTTTAATGATTTCTTGAGCGATAGTGCTGCCGGTGAGTGTTAGCAAAGTGGCTTGAACATCTTCTGGAGCTAAATTGTTGTTTTCTTCTTCGCTTTGCAGGTCTGCACTAGAGGGAAAGTAATCAGCAAGGGCGTTGCTTAACCAATCAATATTGAAATGCTCTCTACCTGTACTCTTAGGCGCGGGTAAAGAAAAGTAATTATCTAATAAAAACCTGCCTAGTAAGCCGTTATGGCATTGCCCTGCCGCGGCCCATTTCCCGTCTTTGTCGAAACTTTCATTTAAGTGCAGGCTTATCCATTGGTCCATCAAGGTGTTACCTGGCCCGGTATCAAACCCTCTAGGTGGTATTTTATCTTGCTTTGGCGCAAGCAATGAAATGTTTGCGATGCCGCCAATATTTACTAGCGCTCGATGTTTATTTTCAGTGGAGAAGACCGCATTGTGAAAAGCGGGCACCAGCGGCGCACCTTGTCCGCCCAACGCAATATCTTTACGCCTAAAATCGGCGATAACATCAATGCCGGTAAGCACGGCGATAGTGTTAGGGTCGCCAATCTGACAAGTGAAGCCCCGGATAGAAGGGCTGGAAAAATGGGC
Source organism: Alteromonas sp. HB246098 (assembly GCF_054890645.1). Taxonomy (NCBI): domain Bacteria; kingdom Pseudomonadati; phylum Pseudomonadota; class Gammaproteobacteria; order Alteromonadales; family Alteromonadaceae; genus Alteromonas; species Alteromonas sp. HB246098. Next base: position 244,103 of record NZ_JBTZUG010000005.1, read on the forward strand.
AGACATCACATCAGAGTTGGGGTAGTGACGCACTGTTTGACCATGGGAGCCAATGGCAGTGATATCTGACGCTTCAAGATTGTTTTTATCAAGTAACGCTAAAGTAACTTCTGAAAAGGCTTCAGCAACGAGTCTATCTGCAATGCCAAGCGTATTGAGCTCGTCAGGGCCTTCATTACATAAATCATTAAGCGCGTGAAGTAGTTCGCTAGGGTAGGGGATTGTATGTGCTGAAAGCGTTTCGCATGTTGTTGCAGTGATGTCGCATAGAACGGCGTCAACGCCGTCCATGCTTGTACCTGACATCAAGCCAATATATTTTGCCATAGCGCAACTATTTCATCGCGAGCATAATACGTTTGTTGTTATTGAGTTGCTGCTGACGAAGTTTTGCAATTTCCATAAATCTCTCTCGCTCTTCCTTTGCTATTGGTAAAGCTTTTGGCAGCTCTACAGTGCGTGGATTTCTATGCACGCCGTCTACCAAAAATTCATAGTGAAGATGTGCACCTGTCACCATGCCAGAACTTCCAAGGTAACCTACCGTTTGGCCCTGTTTAACGATGTCGCCCACTTTGACCGCACGTTTTTTAAAGTGAAGGTACTTAGTGGTGTATTTCTCGCCGTGCTGGATAAATACATGATGACCATTATATTTATCATAGCCTGCTTTGATAACTTTTCCATCGCCGGCGGCCATAATCGGTGTACCAACGGCTGCTACGTAGTCGGTACCTCGGTGCGCTTTCCAGCGTTTTTGTACAGGGTGAAAACGTGCTTTAGTGAAATTAGAGCTGACGTATCTGAAATTAACTGGCGCGCGCAAAAAGCTCTTGCGCATACTCCGACCTTCCGGGGTGTAGTAAGTACCATCCTCGTGAAGGATCGCACTAAACTGTTCGCCCTGGTTAGTAAACTCCGCTGCTACGATATCGCCGTAGCCCACGAACTCCCCATCAATGTATTGCTCTTCAAAAACAACGTTGAACGTATCGCCAGAGCGTATTTCCATTGCGAAATCTATGTCCCAGCCGAAAATACCTGCCAAATTCATTATTTGGTTGCTGGTAAGCCCAGCATCTCTCGCGGCATTCCAAAAGCTTGAGTGAATTTCACCTTGCGCAAAGTTGTAGCGAATATCTACATCGCGTTTTTCTAATTCAGCGACAAGACTGCTGTTCTCGTCAGTCGAATCCGGACGAACGAAAAGAGTTTCCGTTGAAGATAGCTTGTACTTTAATTCGCCGAAGCTACCGTCTTTGTTCGCTCTAAACGATAATTCGTCACCAGGCAATAAAGTAACAAGTGTTTTTGTTAGTTCACCAGCCTGAGTCACGTTGTAAACATCGCGCGATGTGAACCCTGCACGCTTAAACAGCTTTGCTAGGGTATCGCCACTTCGCACTTTATACGTTTGCCAAGTAGACTCTTCTTCATTCGAAAAAACGTCGGTTGACGGTGTAATGTTAAGATCTACAGGGTAGCGGACACCTGCGTCTAAGATATGTGCCTCTTGATGACGGCTAGCCTCTACAGACTCCGACGGCAAAAGGATAAGCCCGCCAAGAAACAAGCTTGCGATAGCAATGCCGGTTCTATGTTGCTTAGGTAAATTTTTATATAAATGTAGCGCTTTAGAAGCGTCTAATTTCTTTCTCATACTACAGCCCACCTGAGAAATGTTATGTGCACAACACTATTTCACATACGTTGCTTAAAAATGCAACTTTTCTCATTTTTTTGTTAGCGCAAATTGTTACACCCAATAGCTCTTAAACTCGCAATAACATAATGCGCTATCTAAATATCTCTGAATGTGAGGGGAAGGGCAGGAGCAAACCCTCCACCGCAGGGAAGCGGTGGCGGAGTGCCCATGGATGGGTTTACCGCGTGTTTGCGAAAGCCCTCTCCCCTCACATTCAGTTCAGCTTTATTCAATACACTAATTTCGCGTTCAAAGCTGTTGGGTTTAACAACATGACTGTTTGTAATCCGTTTTTTGACGCGCAAAGCTTTTAATGGTTCCGTTGTACGCGTAAAATGCCCGCCAATATTGAATGTACTGTTATGTAGAGTGTGATTAACAAATGAAAGATTGGCAAACAGCGCTAGCTGAGATTAAACGGGGCGTCGATGAAATACTCCCCGAAGAGGATTTAATTGAAAAACTAAAATCCGGCAAAACCCTAACCATTAAAGCGGGTTTTGATCCAACTGCGCCTGATCTACATCTTGGTCACACTGTGTTGATCAACAAGTTGCGTACATTCCAGCAACTAGGCCATAAAGTTGTTTTTCTTATTGGTGATTTTACTGGCCTAATTGGTGATCCTACAGGTAAAAATGTCACACGCAAGCCTTTAAGTAAAGAACAGGTATTAGAAAACGCTAAAACGTATCAAGAACAAGTGTTCAAGATCCTAGATGAAGATAAAACAGAAATTCGTTTTAACTCAGAATGGATGGACGGTCTTGGTGCGGCGGGCATGATCAAGCTTGCTGCAAGCCAAACCGTGGCTCGTATGCTAGAGCGCGATGATTTTAAAAAGCGCTACAACAACGGTCAGCCTATCGCTATCCACGAATTCCTTTATCCGTTGGTGCAAGGTTGGGACTCTGTAGCCCTTGAGTCAGATGTTGAACTAGGCGGTACTGACCAGCGCTTTAACCTGCTAATGGGTCGTGAGCTTCAAAAAGAGCAGGGACAAAAGCAACAGTCAATTGTGATGGTTCCGTTACTTGAAGGTTTAGACGGCGTTCAAAAGATGTCAAAGTCTTTGAACAACTACATTGGTATCACAGACGCGCCAAACGATATGTTTGGTAAAGTGATGTCTATCTCTGATGACTTGATGTGGCGTTACTACGACCTTATCAGCTTCCGTCCGTTAGAAGAGATAGCAGAGCTTAAGGCCCGCGTTGAAGGCGGTGAAAATCCGCGTGATATCAAAATCATGTTGGCAAAAGAAATTATCGCTCGTTTCCACGACGATGCTGCCGCTGAAGGCGCGCACCAAGACTTTATTCAGCGCTTCCAGAAAAATGCTATCCCTGATGACATGCCAGAGCTTGAAATAGCGCTAGGCGAAGAAGGAATTGCTATCGGCAATTTATTAAAAGAAGCAAGGCTTGTTGGTTCAACGTCAGATGCCATGCGCATGATCAAACAAGGCGCAGTTAAAATAAACGGTGACAAAGTAGAAGACACCCGTCTAGTAATTACTGAAAAAGGTGAAAACGTTTACCAAGTAGGTAAGCGCAAATTTGCCCGTATCACGTTAGCTTAACGCTTCACTAAGCTAGTATTGGAAAGCCCGCTTATTTAAGCGGGCTTTTTTTTGCCTACAATTCCAACATAGGAACGAAGCCGCCATAGATAAGGCGCTTACCGTCAAACGGCATGGGGTTTTCGCTTTCCTGCATTCTGGGGTCTTCCATCACTTTTTGCCATGCGGTATCACGCACTTCTTTTGATGGCCAAAACGCAATGGAAAACACCACGGTTTCATTTTCTTTGGCTTTTACCGCTAAAGGAAAAGAGGTTATCTCACCATCGGGTACATCGTCACCCCAAGCTTCAAGAATTTTAGTGGCACCATACTCTTTAAAAATATCGCCAGCGAGTTTGGCGTGCTCAATGTATAAGGCTTTATTTTCTGTGGGAACGGCTACGGCAAAGGCATCGATGTATGACATGAGGTGGCTCCGTCAGTGATTAGAATACTAACATAGCCTAAATAATGGACAGTGCGCAATGGTGAATACAGTAGACTTCTGTAAAAACTGACTAAGATTAACGCTCTGCGATTTTAGCCCACTGATATAAACCGTGCAGCGCTAGCCTTCTCGCCTTGGGAAACGGGTATGTTTTAAGTGGCGATTGATAAATTGGAAGAGATAAATCGACGTCGCTTGCGCCCATCATTCGTTGAGCGAGGCGCTGACCGGCAAAGGCGGCAAAGGAAACCCCTGAACCACAATAGCCCATAGCATAACCGATAGAATAAGCAGAACGGTTTGCGTTATTACTGCTCGCTTCACTGTTTACGAATATACGTGGCATGCTATCCAGCGAGACGCTCACCCAACCACTCCAAAAATAATCCATGGCTATACCGATAAGTGAAGGGAAGCTTTTTACCATAGCGCGGTATAAGCGCTTTTTCTCTGAAGTGTTATCTGCATCTTTGCCTTTTACTGCCCCACGACCGCCAAATAACAATCGACCATCTGGCAGCACACGGTAGTAATACTTCATCATCCGCGTATCCATAAAGCTCATGGGGGTGGTCAACCCGGTCGAAGCGCGTTGTTCCTTATTTAAAGGAGCGGTAACAAAAATGCTCGACTGTACTGGGAATTGCTTATTGTCTACGCTGTCGTGAAAGCGTTTGGGAGTATAGGCGTTAGTAGCAATGAGTATATGCTTAGCTAATACTGAGCCGCTTGGCGTGGTGACAAGAAACCCTGTTTTTTGCTTTTCGATGCGAATGGCAGGAGAGTCGTAAAAAAGCGTGGCGCCAAGTTCTTTAGCTACTCTTGCATATTCGCTTGCCAGCTTTAAAGGGTGTAAACATGCACCTTCAAGTTCAACACCACCGTAAGCCCCGTTTATACCAAAACGGGCGGCAACGTCTTTTGAAGAGAGGGGAGTGCTTGGTACATTGAACTTTGATGCTAGACGATTAGCAGTGGCGTATAGTTGCTCGGCTTGCTTGACGTTATGGGCCAATTTTAAATAAGGCCCTTCTACTAAACCGACCTGCATATCAAAGTCTGTAATACGCTTTTTAAGCAAATCTACGGCACCGTCAAACTCGGCCTGCATGCCCGTGGCGATTGTATGACCCCATTTATCTTCTATAGCGCTTAATGACAGTCTACCGCTTCCCGAAAGGATAAAACCGCCATTGCGCCCTGCACAGCCAAATCCAAGTGAGTTTGCGTCAAGTAGCGTAACGTCCTGCTTAGCTTGAGCAAGCGTAATTGCAGCAGACAAGCCGGTATAGCCACCCCCGATAACTAGGTATTCGGTATTTACCTTCTTGTTTAAAGGCGGCAGTGTTGGCACCTTATGCGTAGCATGCCAGTAGCTTTTGGGCGCGGGAAGCATTGATGAAACGCCGCGGGAAATAAGAGGATCGTAGGTCATAGAATAATATGGCTGTGAGCTTTTAGGTCAAGTTGGGCATTAGAATTGTAGTAGCATTTCCGCACCTTCGCATTCACAGTAGCCCTCACAAACTGGGCAATCATAGCCCTCGTGAATAGAAGCGTAACGCCATTTGTTGGCGTGTTTCTTTATCAATTGGCCACCATTTTTGGTGAAGTATTTAAATGCACTATTGCCCGGGCTTGCTAACCAAATATGCGCTAAACCCGCTTCTGCACCTTGCGCTTTCGCACATTCTATTGACTTGCTTAATAGCATACTGCCAATTCCACAACCCTGCATAGCGGGGTCTACGGTATTGCATTTGAAATAGCACACTGTATTTGAATCTACCGGCCACAAAGAAGGGCTGCACCATTCATCTGTTTTCCATTGAGTATGTGCAAAGGTCAGCCTGAAACCCACTACCTTATTTTTGTATAGTGCTACCCAACTAGCATTAATGTCGCCAATAAAGCTTTTAGCATAGTAGTCAGCTAGCAACTCGTTAGTGAGGTAGTTGTCACCATGTACGTAATTACCAAGAGAAATCACGCCTTGAAAAAATTCAGGCGCTAACTGCTCGTAAGTTATATCGCTTTGAACTAAATGATTCATGTGAGTGGTTGGCATCATGTTTTTTCTTTATGAGGGGCATTTTTCATCCCATCAAGGTGAACATCTAAGGCTTCTACAGAAATCAAAATCTCTCTTACCGACATCCACAATGAATACAGTAGTGACACTAAACTTGCCGCGAAAACCCAGTTTCCCACTTGTTGATAGGTGAGATAAATGGCCAACATTGAGACCACACAAAGAAAAAAGCTGCCCACCCCGGCTATCTGCATACGCTTAATCAGTTGAATGCGCAACCGAAGGTTTTTTATTTGCGCTTGAGTGTTGTCATCTTTCTCTTCTTTTGAAAAGTTTCGGATGATGGTCGCGAGGGTTAAAAAGCGATTGGTATAGGCTAGAAGCAATAAAGAAATTGCCGGAAATAACATAGCCGGAGTAGCAATATCTATTTTCATAGGTGTTTCATGCAATCGTCGAATAAAAGAAGTGTATCACAGGGGATGAGTTACACACAGTTATCAGCTAAGCGCTTGGTTTATAGAACATTGCGGAGTTTCTAGGGGCAAGCTGCTAGGCTACATTCTGTCTACTGTCATGCCTGCTGCGCTCCAGCCTAACATGTCGCCTTCTAAATGCATGACTTCAGAGAAGTCGAGTTCTTCTAACACTTTCATGGCGAGTTTAGCTCTTCTGCCAGAACGGCAGTAAATAATGATAGGTTTGTTTTTATGGTCTTCCAACTCACTAAGATATTCATTGATGTTCTCGTGGGGCATATTTACCGCGCCAGGAATATGACCATCGGCAAACTCTTTAGGTGAGCGAACATCAATAAGCAGCCAGTCGTTGTTAGCGACCCGTTCAATAAGATAAGGAGAAGCGGCAACAGAAGCTTGCGCCGTCGCTTTCGCTGTGCACTGAAGCGAAACAAATAATGCAACACTAACAACAACTAGAAAACCCGCAACAACAATCCGCATGAAAAGATGCTCTTACCTTCTTACTGATATTTTAGACTTAAGTATAACGCTTATGCGTTTTATTTAATACCTTCACATAATGATTTTAGTTCATTTATTAATCGTAGTGAAAAGCGGCTAGTGACATCCGGGTCGACCACAATAAGCGGTGCATCAAGAAACCCGCGATGAGCGCGCCAGAATACTTCTAGCTCTTCGTGTGAACTCTTGGAGGCGGCAATGAGTGCATGAGGTTGGCGAACTAGCACGTCTTTAACCGCTACTTGAGGGTAATCTATCGGGCTATCGTGAAATAGCGTTTGAGCCCCGCAAACATTTAATAGTTTATTTCCCCAGGCATGGGGGCCAATAGTAATAAGTGGCGCCGTCCATGAATAGTAGAACACCTGTTTGCGTGGCTCGTTATCGTATTTTAGTCTTAGGTTTTTTAACTCGCTAAGAAAGTCATTGGTGAGTTGGGTGGCTTTTTTTTGCGTGTTAGTAAGTGCGCCAAGCCTTTTTATTTCACCAGCAATATCTGTGATATTTCCGACCTTGCTGGTAAATACATTAAGCCCCATTGAAGAAAGTTTATGTATATCCTGAGGTTTGTTACCTCCATCCCAAGCAAGTATTAAATCTGGTTCTAACGCCACTATTGCCGCAATATCAGCACCTTGAAAATCGGCTATGCGTTGAATATTCTTGGCAGCTTCTGGATAGTCACTGTAGTCGCTTACACCTACAAGGTTTGAACCTAAACCTAAACTAAATGCCCATTCTGTAAGGTGTGGAGCAAGGCTAATTATTTTTAAGTCAGTAGTATTCGCCTTTGAATGTGCTGTTAAATCGTTAGAAGAAAGTTGATCTTCGTTGGTTACTTTTTTTAGCTCAGGGGTAGGCTCTTCTGCTGTGTTAGCATGCGTGAAAATAGGCGTTGAGCACAGCAGTAAAAAGGAAAAAGCGCTTAGTACGCGTAATGTTTTCATAGCGCAACGGCCATAGCTAACAGGGTTAATGATGCAAGTGCACTAGTTGCTATCATAGCTAATGTAACCGTGCTTTTAGCTTTTAACATGTGGGAATACTTAACGTCATTTACGCCTCCTACGCGGGCATATCGAATTTTCTTATTGGCATAAATTGCTGGTCCACCCAATTTTACATCTAACACACCACCCATGAGTGCCAGAAGTAGTGACGTTTTATCTTTTACTGGTGAGCGTTTTATAGCGCTAATGCCTTTTACGGGATGGCTAATTAACAAAGTTATAAGGCCACCAATAGCAGCGGGTGGAAGGGAAAGTAAATAAACCAGTTTACGAACAGGTTTGGCAAAGAGTGCCATACCAGGCGTGCGGTAGTGCCATTGCCACGATGTAAGCAAAAGTAACCGATAGATCAGTGCACCTATTGGCCCTGCAACCACAAAGTAAAAAATAACGCCGCAATACAGGTAAAGAAATTTAAGCCAAAGCGACTCAATCGCTGCTTTAGCAATACCAATATCTGTCAGAGAGTTACATTGACGTGCGGTAATGGTCTGAACCATTTCTCGTGCGAGAGACTTTTTGTTTCTGCCAACACTTGCCAGCACTTTTTTATACTGCTGACGCTGGTAGCCAAAATCGAGCAGCACGACAAGAATAATGGCTTCAAAGAAAACGGGGTACTGGGCCATATATACTAAAATGGTGATACAAACTACTAAAGGCGCAAGTAAGACTAGTGCGGCTAACGAACCCGAAATGTAGTGCTGAGATGGACCGAAGTCTCGTGATGGCACTACCTTACGCCCCATTTGCAAAACGAGGTAGCGCATAAGTGTTAGGGGGTGAGTACTTTGGGGCCAACGCCACAAGGCATCTACGGCAATAGCCAGCCAAAGTACCAATAGCGACTGATATTGCGGGTCGCTAATTACCTCTGTCATATTATTTTGCGAGGGCCTTGATCATTGCCATAACTAGCTGTGCAGAATGCTTAGCAGCAGTGTCTAAATATTCTTTGAAGCTTACTGACGATGTTTTTCCAGCAATATCTGATAACGAGCGAATCACAAGAAACGGTGTATCAAGCATATGACAGGTTTGACCGATAGCTGCGCCTTCCATTTCCACCGCTTTCATATCGGGGAAGTTTTCACGTAATTCCGCCACAGCTTCATCGCTCCCGATAAAAGCATCACCGGTGCAAATCAAGCCCGTTGTCGATTGCAATGAGGAAATCTCTGCAGCTGCACTACGCGCTGTTTCCATTAATGCGGTATCACAGCGAAAATCTTCAGGCATACCTGCACATTGACCAAGCTTGTAACCAAAATGAGTTAAATCGGCGTCGTGGTGAATAACGTGACTTGCAATAACTAAGTCACCAATATTCAAATTTTTGTCGAAACCACCAGCAGAGCCTGTATTCACGACAGCATCAGGAGCGTACTGTTCAATCAATACAGTGGTAGCGATAGCAGCTGCCACTTTACCAATGCCGCACTTAACTAACACCACTTCCATGTCGTTAAGTGTGCCTTCATAAAATGTAAGGTGTTTCCACTTTGTCTCTTTTACATTCCAAAGCGATGCTTTAAGTAGCGCAACTTCTTCATCCATTGCGCCTAAAATACCAATTTTGTTCATAACTCTACCGACGGTGTTGAGGGAATTTAACGCGTGAATACGCTGTTGAATGCACTAATTGTATAAGGAAAATAGAGAAACTGACAGAAAAATGCCTTTGTTACCGCTATTTGAGAGTAAGAAAACAGTAAAGTAACAAAGGCTAGGGGAAGCTTAAATTAACCCTATCAGGCAGCAGCTGGTCTGCTTGAACGTACTGGACGGGTAGGGCGCTTGGGTGGTTCTGGGTTGTGCGTAGGTAACTGTGCCATTTTATTTTGTAAACGACGATAAGGAATAAGTTTGTTTTCTAAGCACTCGCGAATATCGTCAACCGTGTAGCCAGATTTAACTTTAATCCTAGCGTGCGGAAGGCCTGCAGCATCTAAAGCGCCCGTTACAAACCAATCTTTTTGCGTTTTATAGCCTTCTTTCCCTTGGCTGTGAACCAAATCGATAGCCATAACAGGGCTCATATCTTGTTTATCGACCAGTACAAAGTCGAGTTGTCTGCTAGATGCTCTGCTAAGTGCTTGGCTTGCTGTCTTCTTGTTGGCTGATTGACGTACTGATACCAGGTCATTAAGGCGTACGCGGCACACTATTCTAAACTCTCGACCCATGGCCTGTTCAATAAGGTTTAAAAAAGTATGCTCTACCGGAGTGAACAGTTGTGCTTTTCGCCTAAATGGAAATGCCACTCCACCGTCTGACAACTTTATGGCACCTAGTGCAACGACTATAAGTAACATCATTAAAATAATTGCCAATTCCATCGTAACCCTCGCAAATATCAATAGAAAAAGTCATGACACGAGTAACTGAAGGTCAGCCTAGCCCAGTATATAGTTTAGCGGCATGAACTTTGTTTACGGCATAGGCGTCATAAAAATGACGCTTACTGCTGTCATGAAGTAGTTATTGATGAAATTGCAAAGCGGGTGCCAACATGAACTATTTCGCTAGCAAACTTAACCTAGTTTCTAGTGGGTTTTTGAGGTGACCAGAATATCGACTTGAGAGCCCGCGTTATCAGGGCTTATTATGACTCTTATTGTTTTATCTTCTGATGAAAGCAGAGTACGGCCCCTAACAGGGGAATGAGACTTTAACGATGGATGGGCTGTTTCATAAACGCCGAGTATTTCGTTAGGCGTGCGTGGTGAGTGGTAAACCATCACAGCTGACGTGTCTTTTTCAAAGGCTTGGCACTGTCTTGCATCATCAGAGATTTTCACCTGCTGAAACTCGGCTGGGCACGACACAATAGTAGGTTGGCTTAAAGACGGCATCGCATCCTGGTTATTTTTTTTCTCATTAATTTGGGCTTTCAACGAAGAATCTACGGAAAGGGTGTCTGCAAAACAGGCACTTCCAGCGGCTGAGGCTAATGCTAAACAAAGTGAAAATGTCCAAGTGTTTACGTGCTTCATAGGTAGGTTCTTCATCCAGTGGGCGATATTCTTTATTTATTTTTACGATACTAGAGGCGTTATTCTTTTGCTTCAACTAAACCTTGGTCTATTAAGGTATGTAAGAAGAGCTTTTCGTATCTTCTGGGACGTGTAAAACAAAAAAGCTCGATAGCGAGGCTATCGAGCTTTTAATAACAGAGAATATTCGCGAAGGTTAAACGCCAATATAATCCATGATACCTTCGGCAGCCTTACGGCCTTCGTCGATAGCGGTAACAACTAGGTCACTACCACGCACCATATCACCACCAGCAAAAACTTGTGGATGTGAAGTTTGGAAGGCAAACTTACCCGCAGAAGGGGCACGTACGCGACCTTTTTCATCAAGCATAATGCCGAAGTCAGCAAACCATGGCGCAGGGCTGGGCTGGAAGCCGAAGGCGATAATTACCGCGTCAGCTTCTAGTACGTGCTCTGAACCTTCTACTTCAACAGGACGGCGACGACCATTTACATCTGGCGGCCCCATTTCGGTTTTAACGAACTTAACGCCACAGGCTTTTCCGTTTTCATCAACGGCTATATCAAGAGGCTGTAGGTTGAATTTAAACTCAACGCCCTCTTCTTTAGCGTTAACCACTTCGCGGCGTGAACCAGGCATACTTTCTTCGTCACGACGATATGCACAGGTTACTTTTGCAGCTTCTTGACGAATTGAGGTGCGTACACAGTCCATGGTGGTATCACCACCACCTAGCACAACAACACGCTTGCCTTTCATGTCAACAAAATCAGCAGGATCTTTTTCAAGACCCATTACGCGATTGGTGTTGGCTATAAGGAAAGGAAGTGCATCATATACGCCTTCAACGTGTTCGTTGTCAAAGCCGCCTTGCATTGACTTGTACGTACCCATGCCTAAGAAAACGGCGTCGTACTTATCGATTAAGTCCTGGAACTGTATGTCTTTACCAATCTCAGTGTTAAGTACGAACTCAACACCCATCTCGGTAAAGATTTGGCGGCGTAACTTGATAACATCTTTCTCTAGCTTGAAAGACGGGATCCCGAATGTTAACAGGCCACCAATTTCTTCGTATTTATCGTAAACAACAGGTTTAACGCCGTTACGAACTAGAATATCAGCACATGCCAGACCTGCAGGACCTGCACCTACAATTGCCACTTTTTTGTCGGTCCATACCACGTCAGACATATCTGGGCGCCAGCCCATTTTGAATGCGGTATCAGTAATGTACTTTTCAATACTACCGATAGTTACCGCACCAAAATCGTCATTCAGCGTGCACGCTCCTTCGCAAAGTCTGTCTTGTGGACATACGCGACCACATACTTCCGGCAGGCTGTTGGTTTTATGAGAAAGTTCCGCTGCTTCTAGAATACGGCCCTCATTTGCCAAGCTTAACCACTGAGGAATGTAGTTGTGCACGGGGCACTTCCATTCACAATACGGGTTACCGCAGTCCAAGCAGCGATCCGCTTGGCCTTCGGTTTGAGATTGGCTCAGCGGCTGATAGATTTCCGCGAACTCTTGTTTACGTACCATGATCGGCTTTTTAGGCGGATCGATACGTTCAACATCGACAAATTGATATACGTTCTTTGCCATAAACTAAATCCTCCTACTGAGCCTGAATGCGTAATTCAGCACTTGAACGACTGATGTGACCAAGCAAGTTTTTCACATCACTGGTTTTTGGCTTAATAAGCTTAAAGCGTTTCAGCGTTGCGGCGAAATCAGTAAGCAGTGACAACGAGTGCTCGCTTCCTGTTTCTTCGTAATGCTGATTAATTAAGCCACGTAAGTGCTCAGCAAGAATCGCTTTGTCTTCAATAGGCATAACATCAACAAGCTCGGCGTTTACACGGTTATCAAGGTCGTCGCCATCATCCATAAGATAAGCAAAACCACCTGTCATACCTGCGCCGAAGTTCACGCCAACCGGACCAAGTACGGCAATAATACCGCCAGTCATATATTCACAGCCGTTATCGCCAATGCCTTCCACTACTGCGATAGCACCTGAGTTACGTACGCCAAAACGTTCACCAGCGCGGCCAGCAGCAAGCAATTTACCGCCTGTTGCGCCGTAAAGGCAGGTGTTACCCATAATGGCGCTATCGTGGGCGTCATACGAGATATCGCGCGGCGGGTGGATAACAAGCTTACCGCCAGTCATCCCTTTACCTACGTAATCGTTGGCATCGCCTTCAAGGTGCATATGTAGGCCACCAGCGTTCCATACGCCAAAGCTCTGGCCCGCTGTACCGGTAAGTTCAACCTTAATAGGTGTATCTTCAAAGTCGTGATTACCGTGATGTTTAGCAATTTCACCTGATAGCAGAGCGCCGACAGAGCGATCCGTATTGCGGATTGAATATTTAAGGGTAATAGGTTTACCGTCAACAACCGCTTGCTGCCCGTCTTTAAGCATCTGCGCGTTCAATTCACCTTTATCGACAGGCGCGTTAGTCGTTTGTGAGCAGAATAAGCGCGTATGGTCGCCCGCTTTAGGCTGCGCAAGTAGTGGCGACAGGTCCAAGCGATTCTGTTTAGCAGTAATGCCGTCTAGTACTTTAAGTAGCTCTGTGCGGCCAACTAAGTCGTCGAACTTAGCAACACCCATAGATGCCATGATTTCACGTACTTCCTGAGCGATAAATTTAAAGTAGTTCATCACCATGTCAGGTAAGCCAATAAAGTGATCGTCACGCAGCTTTTGATCTTGCGTTGCTACACCGGTCGCACAGTTGTTTAGGTGGCAAATACGTAGGTATTTACAACCAAGCGCTACCATTGGACCTGTACCAAAACCAAAGCTTTCTGCGCCTAAAATACCTGCCTTAACTACATCAAGACCGGTCTTCAAACCACCGTCGGTTTGAACGCGTACTTTATGACGCAAGCCGTTTTCAATAAGTGCTTGTTGCGTTTCAGACAAGCCCAGTTCGAACGGACTACCTGCATACTTAACAGACGTTAATGGGCTTGCTCCTGTACCGCCGTCGTAGCCTGAAACGGTAATAAGATCGGCATAAGCTTTTGCTACACCTGTTGCGATCGTACCTACACCCGGCTCGGATACCAGCTTAACCGATATAAGTGCCGTTGGATTAACCTGCTTCAAATCAAAAATTAGCTGAGCCAAATCTTCAATTGAATAGATATCGTGGTGCGGTGGTGGTGAAATAAGGGTTACACCTGGCACAGAGAAACGAAGTTGTGCGATGTACTTATTCACTTTATCACCAGGTAGCTGACCACCTTCACCCGGTTTAGCTCCTTGCGCTACTTTAATCTGGATAACGTTAGCGTTAACCAAATAGTGAGGTGTTACACCGAAGCGACCTGACGCAACCTGCTTAATTTTAGAATTCTTTTCAGTACCAAAGCGAGAAGGGTGTTCACCACCTTCCCCTGAGTTAGATTGTCCGCCCAGGCGGTTCATGGCTATCGCCAGTGCTTCGTGCGCTTCCGGGCTTAGTGCACCAATTGACATCGCCGCAGTATCAAAGCGTGGGAATAAGTTTTCCGGTGCTTCAACTTCGCTAATATCAATAGGGTCGCAATTAGGATTAATAGCTAGCAAGTCGCGAATGTGCGCAGGCGCACGCTCGTTAACAAGCTTGGCGTATTGCTGGTAATCGTCGTAGTTACCCGACACCACCGCTTTTTGAAGCGTGCTGACCACGTCTGGGTTATAGGCGTGATATTCGCCACCGTGAACGTATTTAAGTAAACCGCCATGGTCTACAGATTTGCGTTTAAGCCAAGCAATTCGGTTAAGGTTCACAAGGTCCTGATGGAAATCATCAAAGCCCGCACCTTGAATGCGTGAAGTCACACCTTTAAAGCAAAGGTTCATTACTTCATTGTTTACGCCCACCGCTTCAAACAGCTTAGAGCTACGGTAGCTTGCAACTGTGCTTATACCCATCTTAGACATGATCTTATACAAGCCTTTGTTGATACCCTTACGGTAGTTCAACGTGGCCTGCATAGGAGAAATATCCAGCTCACCTTTTTCGCAAAGCTGCTCGATAGTTTCGTAGGCTAGGAATGGGTAAACCGCAGTGGCACCTAAGCCGATAAGGACCGCAAAGTGATGCGGATCGCGGGCACTTGCTGTTTCAACAACAACGTTCGCGTCACAGCGCAATGACTTTTCAACAAGACGGCGCTGTACCGCACCCACCGCCATTGCTGCTGGGATAACCAAACGGTTTTGTTTAATGTTTCTGTCAGACAGAATAACAAATGCAGCACGTTTATTCTTAACTAGCATTTCCACTTCGTTGCACACGCGTTCAATGGCTTTCTTCAAGCCTTCTTGCGGTGCGTATTGAAGCTCTACAACCTCTGAATAATAGTTGTCAGGGTTAAATTCACGTAGCTGCTTAAGATCGGTATACATTAATATAGGCGAGTCGAACAACACGCGGTCAGCGTAACCAGAAGTTTCGCTAAAGACGTTCTGCTCGCGGCCAATACAGGTTGCCAACGACATAACGTGGTTTTCACGTAACGGGTCGATAGGCGGGTTAGTAACCTGCGCAAACTGCTGACGGAAGTAATCGTAAACGGTACGCTGGCGCGATGACATAACCGCCATTGGCGTGTCGTCACCCATTGAACCAACGGCTTCTTGACCGTCTTTTGCAAGCACTTTAACCACTTGCTGGATTTCTTCGTAGCTGTAGGCGTGTAGCTTGTGATATACCGCCATGGCATCATCGTCAAACACGCGTTTGCCAATTAGCGAGGCATCAAGCTGCTCGATAGGGGTCAAACGACGAATGTGTTTTTCTAGCCACTCTTTATATGGATGACGCGCTTTCAAGTCGTCATCAATTTCCGTAGAACGCCAGATTTTGCCCGTGTAAGTATCTACAGCAAGCATTTCACCTGGACCTACACGGCCTTTTTCAATAACGTCAGCTTGCTCGTAGTCCCAAATACCCACTTCTGAGGCAAGAGTAATAAACCCATTTTTGGTAATAACGTAGCGAGCTGGGCGTAGGCCATTTCTATCTAGGTTACAGGCAACATGACGGCCATTCGTTAATACGATGCCGGCAGGGCCATCCCATGGTTCCATGTGCATCGAGTTAAACTCGTAAAATGCACGAAGGTCATCATCCATGGTTTTGTTATTTTGATATGCAGGTGGAACAAGCAAACGCATAGCACGGAATAAATCCATACCACCGGCTAAGAATAGCTCTAGCATGTTATCCAATGACGATGAGTCTGAGCCTTCAGTATTTACAAAAGGTGCAGCGTCTTTAAGGTCGGGGATAAGCGGCGTTGAAAACTTAGCGGCACGTGCCATCGCCCAGTCGCGGTTACCTTTAATAGTGTTAATTTCACCATTATGCGCAAGGAAACGGAAAGGTTGGGCTAGAGGCCAGCGTGGTAAAGTATTCGTTGAAAAGCGTTGGTGGAAAACGCAGATAGCGCTTTGCATACGCTCATCGGCAAGATCGTGATAAAAGGCGGGTAAATCTTTTGGCATTACCAAGCCTTTATAGATCGTTACTAAGCCTGACAAGCATGCTACGTAAAAATCTGGATCTGCTTCTAGTCGCTTTTCAGCACGGCGACGGATCATATACAAACGACGCTCTAGGTCGCGTTTTCTCCAGCCCGCTGGAGCGTTCACAAAAACCTGTTCGATTTGTGGAACGCCTGTAAGCGCTAATTCACCCAGTACTGAGCGGTCGACAGGCACTTCGCGCCAACCCACTACTGAAAGTGTTTCTTTTTCAAGTTCTTCATTAAGTACTTCACGCGCAGTCTGCGCAAGTACCGGGTCCTGACTTAAGAAAATCATGCCCACGCCGTATTTTTTGCTGAGTTTCCAGCCATTTTCTTCGGCGATTGCATGGAAGAACGCATCCGGTTTCTGCAGTAATAAACCACAGCCGTCACCGGTTTTCCCGTCGGCGGCGATACCGCCACGATGCTGCATACGGTCAAGACCGTGTATAGCAGTAGTTACCAATTCGTGACTGGCTTCCCCATGAGTGTGAGCGATTAAGCCAAACCCACAGTTGTCCCGGGAATCATTGGGATTATATAAACTCATCTCTTAACTCCTTCAACCTTTTGACTGGGCAAGGTATGCGTTGCGTGTAGATGCGCCTAGGTTTGCGTATCACAACATTATTAGACGTCTTTTAAACCAGCGAGCGGTATTGCTCGCGGCATGCGCCTTTCTTGTCGTTATTTATTATTAGAGGATTCCAGTCGTTTCCGCATTTTTATGCATTATTGCTGTGCGGGCCGTACAAAATACCCACATTGAAAAATAAAATCAAACGCTAAAAATTTAAGGTTTATAGAGAATTGGCATAAATACAAATAAATGTATTGAATTCATTTACTTATAGTGTGTCTTTTAGGTTTGTAACAAAAATGTTATCAGCAGATAAAAATGATAAGTTTCAACGTGGCAAATGGTATTGGTTCTCATTCGCTTTTTTAAAGTGAATAATTATGCTTTAAGGTTGTTGATTTATGTTGTCAAATGCCTTTTGTCTGTATTTTTATTAAATCGTAAAGTTATGGTTCCACTCATATAAGTAGTTTGCTATATTGGTTAAAAATTATTCGTATGTAAGGTTGTGCCTCACTTGATAGGACATTCGTGTAATTTTCACGAGCGCATTAGCGTTAGTTAGAGAATAAAAATTCACTGAAAGCACATGCTACCAAGTCAGTGAGGACTATCGAATGACAGCATTACAGGCAAGCCCTAACAGCACCTTTATTATTAACGACCATATAATAACCGGCGAAGGCGTGAGTTTTACGCCTTCACCCAATACCTCAGGGCTTTTTAAGCAGGGCTTTCCTGACACTATCGTCATACACTTCACCGCAGGCAGTAGTCTAGCGTCGTCAGTTAATGTATTAACCAGGCCAGATAGCGGCGTGTCTGCTCATTTCGCCGTGGGACGCAATGGTAATATCGTACAAATGCTGCCAACCAATAAGATTGCATGGCACGCAGGCGAGAGCCACTTCCAAGGGCGTAGTGGATTAAACCAATATTCAATAGGTATTGAACTAGATAATGCAGGCCAGCTTAAAGAAAGAAGCGATGGCACTTATGAGAGTTGGTTTGGCAAAGTGTTCGAAAAAAGCGAAGTATTCGAAGCTAAAAGGGAAAACCAGCATGCCACTGGCTATTGGCACAAGTATTCTGAGATTCAAATTGCGCGAACCCTCGCTTTGTGTAAAGCACTGTGTGAGCACTACCAGATTTCTACCATTGTAGGGCATGAAGAGATTTCGCCTTCGCGCAAAGTAGATCCCGGCCCCGCTTTTCCCTTACAAAAGTTTAAAGAACTCTCATTCCACTCCGGCAGTAACGAGTGCGTAACCGACTCAAAAGACACTAGTTCGCAGCGTGAAGCCCACGACCAATTTCGACGTGATATAACTAGCCCTATAAAGAAAATTGCGAATGTGAGTGCAAATACACTTAATGTTAGAAAAGGGCCTGGTGCTTCATTTCCCACTATTGATAATGGCTTAAATAAAGGAGAAATATTAAAAGTACTCGAGAAACAGGGCGATTGGGCAAAAGTATCTTTTACTAAAGTGGGGTGGGTTAACACTGCGTTTATTCACGAAGTTACGGAAAAGTCGCCGTTTAAATCGTGAACGTAAAGTGGTGTCATCGCTTTGCTTCAACAAACCGCATTCCCGAAGTGGGTAAAGCCTGATAGGATACAGGCAAAATAAGACTAGATTAGACGTACATGCATTCAGATTCACCAAACGATTCTTGGGCAATCCGCTTTGCTCAATTTGTTCAGCGTTTTGGCACTCTCAAACTCAGTATTTTGTTTGTTGTTCTTTCGCTTGTGTTCACGCTAGGCGGTTCCTATGTGATACGCGTTAGTATGGGGAGCCAAGTACAGCCAGATGATTTTATAAGCGCTGTTATTCTTACCATGTTATCGGCTCCATGGGTGCTCTATTTCTTTAGTGAGCTAATAAAGCAGCTAGAGAATTCCCGTACTAACTTAAAAGAAGTCGTTAGCCAATTAGAAAGCTTACGTGAAGAAGATGTATTTCTTAACCGAGAACTACAGAGCAATATTCGTCAACTCAACCACGAAATTGAGCAACGTAAGCAGGCACAAGAAGAGCGGGAAGCGCTTTTCAAAGATTTAGAGAAAGAAATTCAGGATAAATCTGAGCAAGAAGCCCAAGCGCGTCGTTTATCTACGCTATTGCGCTCTATTATTGATGCGTCGCCCGACTTAATTTACTACCGCAATGAAGAGGGTAGGTTTGCGGGCTGCAACCGCATTGCCGAGTTAATGACGGGCAAAACCGAGCAAGAGCTGCTTGGGTTGACGCCAAAAGATGTATACGAAGAAGAGCTAGCCCGCCAAATTGTAGCAAGCGATCACGAAGTATTGGAAACCAATGCGAGTATTACAGAAGAACTGTGGCTTCGCTTTGCTGACGGACGTCGTCGTTACTTCGAAATGAAACGCGTGCCTTTCTTCGACAAAGAAGGTAATCGTTTGGGTCTGCTGTCATTCGGTCGAGATATGACAGAGCGTAAACAAGCTGAAAATGCTGCAGCGAAAGCAAGCACAGATAAGACGCGCTTTATAGCGACCATCAGTCATGAACTTCGTACCCCATTAAACGGTATTGTAGGCTTAAGCCGCATGCTACGTGATACCGAGCTGAGCGATGAGCAATTTAGCTGGGTTAGTACGATTTACGCTAGTGCTATTACATTAGGTAACATCTTCAACGATATTATTGACCTCGACAAATTAGACAGAGATAAACTAGAGCTAAGCCTTAAAACGATTTCGCTAAAAGATTTCACAGAAGAATTAAGCAGTATTATTCGACTGCTAGCAGCAGATAAACAGCTTGAACTGAAGACGACTATTAATGAGCCACTACCGCGTTTAGTGGAAATTGACGGTACCCGTCTTCGCCAAATTTTGTGGAATATCTTATTCAACGCAGTGAAGTTCACACAAAAGGGGCACGTGAGTTTATCAGTATCATCAACTAAACCTGATGGTGATAAAGCTTACGTTACCTTTATTATTGAAGATACCGGTGTGGGTATTCCTGAAAGTGAAATCGATAAGATTTTTGCTATGTATTACCAGGTTGATCACCCCGATCACCAGTCGGCGACAGGCACAGGTATCGGTTTGGCTATTTGTAAGCAAATGGTCGATTTGATGAAAGGTGAAATTCACGTAACTAGTAACGTAGGTAAAGGCACTCGCTTTGAAATTGTGCTGCCGGTCCAAATCTCTAATAGTCCAATGAAGGTTGCTCAGCTTCAAGTGACGGGGCTTAATATCTTGTTGGTAGAAGATATTGAGCTAAACGTGATGGTTGCCAAAGCCTTGCTTGAAAAGCTTGGACAGAAAGTCGATGTGGCGATGACAGGGCAAGAAGCTATCGATAAAGCTCGAGAGACGCAGTACGACCTAATTTTGTTAGATATTCAGCTGCCTGATATGACAGGGTTCGACGTGGCAAGTACCTTAATTGAAGAAGACTTGGTCATGCAAACGCCTATTGTGGCGCTAACGGCAAACGTAATTAAAAAACGCGATGAATACTTAGAAAACGGGATGGACGATGTAATCGCAAAGCCAATTAAGAAGTCTCGGGTTATTGAAGTGTTCAACGAGCTGTTCCATGCGCCACCTGCCCCGTTAGAGGTAGACGGCGAAGTAGAGCGCCCTGAACCTAATAAAATATTAAGTAACATTTTAGATATGGACTTGTTACAGATGTTAGTTGATACCATAGGGGATGAAATGGTGCGCGCTAGCGTTAAAGTATTCCAAGAAAAAATGCCTGAATACATGGAAATACTGCAGCTTAGCTTAAGTGCCGATGAAAAGTCTGAAGTGTGCTCACAGGCTCATAAAATTAAAGGTGCAGCTGGCTCTGTTGGCTTAGCTCGCGTACAACGTATCGCTAATCAAATCCAACAAGGTGATCATCCAACTTGGTGGGAGAACGTGCACGATTGGGTTGAAGAACTGCAAATGGCGGTTCAGCACGATATGAAAGCGCTGCATGATTGGTTAAACGAACAGCAGGTTGACGACTAGTCACTGCAACGCGCTCTTTGATTTGTAATGTTAAAAAGAGGGCTTGCCCTCTTTTTTGTTATAAAAACTGCGGTAGAGTAAACATTGGGTGCGGTGTTGCCAATTAGTCAAATTGCGCTTTAAAAGCGGTAGGCTTATCTTATTTATACAGTGGTAAAAGGAATTAATGTGATGACAACAAGCGCACAACAAGAGACCGTATTTTCAAATAATCAGCTAAGTGTTGAGGAAATTCCCTCACTTCAAACGCTCGCATTACTTCCTATTTCTAAAAAGTACCGAGCGCTAAATATTTTCTCAATTGGATTGATAGCTTTAGTGCTTATAGGTATTGCCACCGCACTACGATTACAAAGCTTCTGGTCACTGCCTGAAGGGCTGCTGCAATCTTATCCGTATATGGTTGCAGGTATCGTCGCTTTAGGTTCCGTATGGGCGCTATACCACTTCTTCGCTGATGTTCGCATATTTTATGCAATACGAGAGCAAGACATCAGCAAGCAGTCTGGGCTCATTTTTAGAAAGCTTTCGTGTCAGCCTATATTGCGTGTTCAGCACGTTGAAGTTAACCGCGGGCCGTTCGATAGATGGGCGGGTCTTGCTTCTCTTCAAGTGTTTTCGGCCGGCGGAGAAATGCATACCTTTGAAATACCCGGGCTAAGTATTGAGAGGGCTGAGCAATTACGTGAATTTATACTTGCTCACAAAGATATTGGTGCTCGCTAATGACCGCGCCTGAATCGTTTTCAAGCCAGACGCCTGATGTTGCTAGACCAGGAGACTGTGAGGCCAAAATTAATGTGGATGTGTCGCATCAAACTCATGGAGCGGGTATTACAGAACCACAGCTAAAAGTTGAGACTGGCGGAGAGTGGCAGCGCCTCTCTCTTATTTCTATTCTGTATTTTACCGTTCGTAATTTTACCGCCTCGGCACAAGTACTTATTTACACCATTCCCGCCTTAGCCATATCGTTTAATATTTGGGATAACCTGCTGTCGCCTGAAGTGCTCATCGGTGCCGGTATCCTTTTCTTATCTACGAGTGGCAGCGGTGTAATAAGCTTTTTGATGTACAAATTTCGCGTGCACAACCAACACGTTGAGATTCATCATGGCGTGTTTCAGCGCCGCTATACCAACTTACCTTTGTGGCGCATTCAAAACGTAAAAATAGAACGTCCTTTTTATTATCGCCCGTTTGGATATGCGTTGGTGGTTCTTGATACGGCGGGAAGCGGTAAAGAAGAAGCTAAGATAGTGGCCGTGCCGGAAGACTATGCTGAAGCGCTAAAAAAACAGGTGTTGTATGAAAAAGCTCATCACGACGTTGGCGATATAGATGAGCTAGCCGGTGAGGACCTTTCTGATAGTGAATTGGCTGACGGAAGTTCGACTTCACGCATACAAAGCACGAGTAATAAAGCTGCAAGTAACGCCCATACAACTGAAGAAGTATTAAATCGACGGTCTGTGAAAGACATTATTATTCACGGTATCACCAATAATCGCGTGTGGATCATATTGGGTGCCGCCGCGCCTTTTTATGACGATGTGTTTGGGGTTGTGTCAGAGTGGTTAGCCGATAAGGGCTTACAGCTAAATCAGCTGGTCGGTGAACAAACGGTAGCCTGGTGGCAATTTGGATTGTATGCCTTTGTCGTTCTCATGATGCTAATGGCGTTAGTGGCACTACTGAGTGTTGGTGGCGCGCTATTCACCTTTTACGGCTACACACTTTCACGATCAGGTGATCGCTATATCCGGCGCAGCGGCTTACTCAATAAGCTGGAAGTAAGCATGCGAGCATCACGCATTCAAATGATTACGGCGAAGCAAGATTGGCTTGATAAAATACTAAAGCGGGTCAATTTGTATTTTGAGCAAAACTCTACGGCTGGGCAGCAAATGCAAGAATTGATGTCGCCAAATAAACTCATTGTGCCATCGGTCACTGAAAATGAAGCCTTCGAACTTAGCCAAGAAGTGATGGCGGGATGTGACCTGAGAGGCCAAAATTATCAAACTATCAGTAAGCGGTTTATTAGCTTTTGGTTACTTGCCGTTTGGACGTTGCCAGTTGTTGCTTTTTTCACATTGGGAGCCGTCACTTCCCATTTAGACATTATGATTGGCACGGTTACTACTTTTATCTCTGTAGCGCTTTTGCTGACACTCAGATGGTGGCGATGGGGGATAGCCTACGATAATAAGTACATTTACATAAGAAAAGGTCGAATAGGTGTCGACTATCAGTGTTTCGAACCTTATAAAGTACAGCAAGTGATTATTAAGCAAAGCGTGTTTATGAAGCGTAATAAGCTTGCCACGATAAAATTTGTGCTGGCTTCAGGTGCGGTGACTGTACCGTTTTTACCAGAGGGATACGTCGATAAACTAGCAGATAGTGTACTGTTTGAAGTGGAGTCTACCAGAAGGTCTTGGATGTAACGTAAGGCATTTCTATAGCGCTATTTTTTGTTCGCTGTTTTCATACACCGTTTTTTTATGCAAACAGCGCGAGTTTGTGTAAAGGTAGATATCAAGTTTCACAACCTTGCGTTTATATGGATATTCTTGATTACAGTGTTATCGCGATTTACCTCATTGCTTTACTTATCATTGGCTTTAGTCTGCGGGGGCAGCAGTCAAAGAAAGACTATTTTTTAGCAGGCAGAAGCTTAAGTTGGAAGCCACTGCTGCTGTCCATCATGGCGACGCAACTTTCAGCCGTTAGCTTTATTTCGGCACCTGCATTTGTTGGGTTTCGTGAGGGTGGAGGCCTGATTTGGCTGTCATACGAACTTGCTGTACCTTTGGCGATGCTGCTGCTCGCTACCACTGTATTACCCACCCTGTACCGAAGTGGCGTAGTGAGTATATACGACTATCTTGAGCGACGCTTCTCTACTTCTACGCGTATCTTTATTAGCATTGTATTTCAATTCAGCAGAGCGTTCGCCACCGGAATAATGGTGTACGCCTTGTCTATTATCTTACAGGGAACCATGCAAGTTTCAGCTACGCAGGCGATATTGCTGATTGGTGTTATTACGCTTCTGTATTCCTTACAGGGCGGCATGAAAGCAGTTGTATACGGTGACGCTGTGCAAATGGTGGTTATTGTAGTGGGTACAGCAATTTGTATAGCGTTTGGTTTAAATGCGCTGGGTGGCTGGAATACTTTTATGCAACTCCTTCCCAGTGAACGCGTATCAACTATCAATTTCTCATCACTTGGTTTTGATGGAGATAGTTTTGGTTTTTTCCCCATGGTGCTAGGAGGCGTGATCCTTTATGCCTCTTACTATGGGTGCGATCAATCTGAAGCGCAGCGAGCCTTGTCAGCGCAATCGGAAGGCGATCTAAAAAAGATGATGCTGGCTAACGGGATATTCAGGTTTCCGGTTACGCTGCTTTATTGTTTGGCGGGCTTAGTAATTGGAACATTGGCATTTAATGATGCCGAATTGCTATCCCAAATTCCGAAAGATAATCCAGACTGGTTAATGCCGGTGTTTATTCTTAATTACCTGCCTCACGGCCTTATAGGGTTGCTTGTAGTAGCTATTCTTGCTGCAGCTATGTCGTCGTTAAGTTCTGCCATTAACTCACTTGCGGCTGTTTCACTGGAAGATTATTTTAAGTTAAAGGGAAAACAAGATAAACCTGAGGGCTATCTTCGCAGCGCTAAGTTCGCTGGGTTGATATGGGGCGTAGTTATTTTGTTGCTCTCGCTTAATGCCGGCGACATAGCGCCTACGGTAATAGAGGCGGTTAACAAGGTGGGGTCGGTCTTTTTCGGCCCGGTTTTGGCTGTTTTTTTACTTGGCATTTTAACGAAAAAAGTAGGCGCCACGCAGGTCAACCTTGGCCTATTATGTGGTGTTTCAACCAACCTAACCTTCGCATTTTTTATCGATGACGTGTTTTGGTTTTGGTGGAACGTAACAGGATTTTTGGGAACTGTGTTACCTGCGGTTGTTCTTTCGGTGCTTGTTTCAAGCGGCGAGGTTAATACTATTACCACCAACCGAGAGGTCAATACCAGTGTACCTACTGACAAATCTATTGCTCTGCTGTTGGTAAGTTACTTTTGCTTGCTAGTAGTATTTTGCTATTTGTTACCTGGTTGGCTGAAATAGCATCAGAGGTTTAAGCTTCTGCTAGACGTGCCACTGAATCCCTCAAAATAATCTGATCTTTGCCCGCGTGCTTGGCTTCATATAAGCGCGCGTCGGCTTTTTCTAACTGCGACTCTAAACATTTGTGCTCTTCAGTACTCACACCGATACTGCACGTAATGTTAAATTTGTGACTGGTAAACAGCGTAGTGCGAACTGCATCCATAAATGCTGAAAGCGCCGATAAATACACCTTGGGCGGCCTCACCGATACCACCGTAAATTCTTCGCCACCGTAGCGCACAATTAGGTCATCAGGGAAGTAATCTTTCAGTAGCGCAGCGAATTCCTGCAGTAACATATCTCCGGTTTTGTGACCATATGTATCGTTCACGCTTTTGAAATTGTCGGCGTCAATCATAGATACAATAACGTCTTTTCTAGACGTACTATTGGCGAAAAGCTCCTCCGCTTTTTCGTGTAGAAAACGTCGGTTATACACTTTGGTCAATGCATCTAAGTTCGCCGAGTCACGAATGGTTTGAATCATTTCTTGGGATTCAAGGTTTTGCATTACGCGGCAGTAAAATTCTTCGTGATAAAACGGCTTGGACAAAAAGTCATTAGCGCCGCTTTTTATAAATTTAGAGGTAAGTACGCTATCACCCGTAGCTGAAAGGCCGATAAAAACCAAGTCTTGCATCCGTCTTTCGTGTCGAATCGTTTTAACAAGCTCATAGCCATCCATGTTAGGCATTCTATGATCTGCTATCACCATTTTGATATCGCGGTGATTTTCAAGTACGTCAAGCGCTTCAAGGCCATCATTGGCTTCGTGCACTTGAAACTGGAATTTGCGAAGTAATGAGCAAATATGGTTTCGACTGGTTTTTGAGTCCTCAACAACAAGTACTTTTGTGGTTAGGTTTTTTCTTAAGCGGTCGACTAATTTAGAAACTTGTAGGTAGGAGTAACGAGATTCTTTTGTAATGTAGTCCAATACGCCTTGATCTAATAATTGAGCTCTAGTGAACTCGTCAAAGTTGCCGGTCAGAACGATTGTTGGAACGTTGTGTGAAAGTGCTAGTTCTACACTTTCGCCGTTGGGAGCATCTGGAAGGTTTAAATCAACAATAGCGGCTAAGTATTCGTTATCGCTTTCTAAAGCACTTCGCGCTTCGGCTAAGTCCTCGCATAGGTCACAGGTAAAGTGAGGGTTATCCTCAATAAGTTTATTGACGATCTTACGGACAGTTAAACTGTCTTCTACTACAAGAACTTTATACATGTGAACTACTCTAGGCACTTAAGTCTTGATAATAACTAACTGAAAAAGAAAAAGCCCTCTGTTAGAGGGCTTTTTAGACTTATGTCTAAATAAGGTGTGTCTTATATTATGTACGGTTAATCAGCTTTGTTCACACGGAATACGAACATTGCCTTCCATTAAAACACGGGCACTTCTGCTCATTACCGCTTGCTCAATTTTCCACCTGTCGTTTTCAAAAGTAGCTTTAGCGCCTACACGAAGTGTTCCCGATGGGTGCCCAAAAGTAACCGATTCTCTGTCTTTACTACCTGCGGCAATATTCACCAAAGTTCCTGGAATGGCGGCAGCGGCGGCAATAGCTACTGCTGCTGTGCCCATCATTGCATGGTGAAGTTTCCCCATAGATAATGCACGTACTAGTACGTCTATGTCGGAACCTAAAATATCTTTGCCACTTGATGATTTATAGCCTCTTGGAGGTGCAACGAACGCGACTTTTGGTGTGTGCTGCCTGTTTGCAGCTTCACCTACATCTTTAATTAGTCCCATTTGAACCGCGCCGTATGCACGAATGGCTTCGAACTTGGAAAGCGCCTCTGCATCACTGTTTATATCATCCTGCAGTTCTGTACCTGTGTAACCAACATCTTCTGCATTAACGAAAATAGTTGGAATACCCGCATTGATCATAGTCGCCTGCAGTGAACCAAAACCCGGTACTTCAAGCGTGTCGACTAAGCGTCCAGTGGGGAAAATAGCGCCTTCACCGTCGGCTGGGTCAACAAAAGCTACCTCTACTTCTGCGGCAGGGAAAGTAACTCCGTCTAACTCAAAGTCGCCAGTTTCTTGAACTTCACCATTAGTCATTGGTACTTTTGCAATTATGGCTTTGTTGATATTCGCCTGCCAAATGTTGACGGTGGCAATGCCGTTTTCCGGAATCTTACTTTCATCAACTAAGCCATTGCTAATAGCAAATGCGCCAACGGCTGCGGTTAGATTTCCACAGTTTCCACTCCAGTCTACGAAAGGCTTGTCGATAGCGACTTGTCCAAACAGGTAGTCAACATCAAAACCTTCACGTTCACTCTTGCTTAAGATCACTGTTTTGCTAGTACTCGAGGTAGCACCGCCCATACCGTCAGTTTGTTTACCGTATGGATCTGGGCTTCCGATAACACGAAGAAGCAGGGCATCGCGCGCCGGCCCCGGCTTTTGTGCAGCCTCAGGCAAGTCAGATAAGTTAAAAAATACACCTTTGCTAGTACCGCCACGCATATAGGTAGCCGGTACTCGAAGTTGTGGCGCATACTTTGTCATGCTTTTTCCTTTCTTCGGTATAAGAGCGTTGATGCACCGTTGAAACACGCCGTGAATACATCCCTGTAGGCTCTCGGGGCGCGTCCATGCGCCCCGAAGGTTTCAACGGTGCATCAACGCCCTCTTAAACTAAAAACCATTTTATCTGGAGAGAAGTAAGGTTGTTCGTGATTTGAAACACGCTGTGAACACATCCATGTGCGCTCCCCAGCCGCATCCTTGCGGCTGGAGGGTTTCAAATCACAAACAGCTTCCAACCAAACTAGCTGATACTTGCTACGGAGGAGGTGGATTAGTTTCAGGGTCTTCAACTCGCAAGTATGCGAGTTGGGAGCCTATAGGGACGTATTTAGGGCGTGCCCTATGACTAACTTATCTCCCAGCTAAGTAAACTGATGCAATATTGGCCGAACTTAAGTGGGGGAGGTGGGTCAGTTTCGGGGCCCTCAACTCGCAAGGATGCGAGTTGGGAGCCTACAAGGACGTATTCACTGCGTGCCCTGTAACTGATTCACCTCCTCCCACTGAAAGGTCTTCCTATCACAATCAGCTAGCTTCAGCTTCTAAGAAGTCCTTGGCAAAGCGCTGTAATACGCCGCCTGCGCTGTAAATAGAGACTTCTTCTGCAGTATCTAAGCGACAGGTTACGGGCACTTCTAGCTGCTCGCCATTTTGACGGTTTACTACTAGCGTTAGCGTTGCTCCTGGTGACGGTTCGCCGTTAACGTCGTAAGTTTCTGTACCATCTAGTTCTAACGTTTTACGGGTTGTGCCCGGTTTAAACTCAAGCGGTAACACGCCCATTCCAATTAGGTTGGTACGGTGAATACGCTCAAAGCCTTCTGCCACAATTACTTCAACGCCTGCTAGACGTACACCTTTAGCTGCCCAGTCACGTGATGAACCCTGACCATAATCAGCACCTGCTACAATAATCAGCGGTTGTTTACGGTTCATGTAAGTCTCGATAGCTTCCCACATGCGTACTACTTTACCCTCGGGCTCAAGGCGGGCCAGTGAACCTTGCTTCACTTCACCGTTTTCCAGCACCATTTCGTTGAATACTTTCGGATTCGCGAGAGTAGCGCGCTGTGCGGTTAAATGATCGCCTCGGTGGGTAGCGTAGGAGTTAAAGTCTTCTTCAGGCAAGCCCATTTTGTGAAGGTATTCACCTGCGGCGCTGCTGGCTAGAATAGCGTTTGAAGGCGACAAGTGATCGGTGGTAATGTTGTCACCTAAAATAGCTAGCGGACGCATTCCTTTCATAGTACGTTCGGCATCCATTGCGCCTTCCCAGTAGGGCGGGCGGCGAATGTAGGTGCTCATTTCACGCCAGTCATAAAGCGGGTTGATGTCTTTTCCGTAGTCAACGCTTAAATCGAACATTGGCTCGTACACTTTTCTGAAGTGCTCTGGCTTTACCGATTTTGCTACAATAGCGTCAATTTCTTCGTCGCTTGGCCAAATGTCTTTAAGCGTTACTGGGTTGCCTTCTTTGTCGGTGCCCAATACGTCTTTTTCAATATCAAAGCGCACGGTACCGGCGATGGCGTAAGCTACAACCAGTGGTGGCGATGCTAAGAATGCTTGCTTTGCGTAAGGGTGAATACGGCCGTCGAAGTTACGGTTACCCGACAATACAGCTGTGGAGTAAAGGTCGCGGTCGATGATCTCTTGCTGAATTTTAGGGTCTAGCGCGCCGCTCATACCGTTACAGGTAGTACACGCAAAGGCAACCACGCCAAAGCCTAAATCTTCCAGCTCGCTCATTAAGTTGGCTTCTTCAAGATACAGCTTAACGGCCTTAGAGCCTGGTGCTAGTGAGCTTTTCACCCACGGCTTGCGGGTTAAACCACGCGCGTTGGCATTACGTGCAAGCAGACCTGCTGCAATAACATTACGCGGGTTAGATGTATTGGTACAGCTGGTGATTGCCGCGATAATAACCGCGCCATCAGGCATTTTGCCTTCTTCTTCATCCCATTTCGCAGCAATGCCGCGACTTTCTAAATCGCTGGTAGGCAAACGTGCGTGTGGGTTAGAAGGGCCAGCCATGTTACGGCCAACAGCAGAAAGGTCGAATGTAAGCACCCGCTCGTATTCGGCAGTTGCTAAGTCATCTGCCCATAAGCCAGTATGCTTAGCGTATTGTTCAACCAATGCAATTTGCTTTTCTTCACGCCCCGTTAGGCGCAAGTAATCAATAGTTTGCTGGTCGATATAGAACATGGCTGCAGTGGCGCCATATTCTGGTGTCATGTTCGAAATGGTAGCACGGTCGCCAAGCGTTAGATGTGATGCACCTTCACCGTAGAATTCAAGATACGCAGAGACTACGCGCTCTTTACGCAAAAATTCAGTTAATGCTAATACAATGTCGGTTGCGGTAATGCCAGGCTTTGGTTTGCCCGTTAGCTCAACACCTACAATGTCAGGCAAACGCATGTAAGACGCACGACCTAGCATAACGCTTTCCGCTTCAAGGCCGCCAACACCAACGGCAATTACACCAAGTGCATCAACATGTGGCGTGTGGCTGTCGGTGCCTACTAGTGTGTCTGGGAAGGCTACGCCGTCACGGGCTTGAATAACAGGTGACATACGCTCCAAGTTGATTTGGTGCATAATGCCGTTACCCGGTGGGATAACATCAACGTTTTTGAACGCGGTTTTTGTCCAGTTGATAAAGTGGAAACGGTCGTCGTTACGTCTGTCTTCGATAGCACGGTTTTTCTCAAACGCGTCTTTTTCAAAACCTGCGTGTTCAACGGCGAGTGAGTGATCCACAATTAGCTGAGTAGGCACTACTGGGTTAACCTTCGCCGGGTCGCCGCCTTTTGCTGCAATAGCATCGCGAAGGCCTGCTAAATCGACAAGTGCCGTTTGACCCAAGATATCGTGACACACTACGCGAGCAGGAAACCAGGGAAAGTCTAAGTCGCGCTTGCGATAAATCAGCTGTTTTAGCGAGTCGGTGAGCATCTCAGGTGCGCATTTGCGCACCAAGTTTTCAGCCAGTACACGTGAGGTGTAAGGCAGCTTGGCGTAGGCGCCAGGCTCAATAGCATCTACCGCTTCACGGGTATCGAAAAAATCGATCCCCGCGTTTGGAAGCGGTTTACGGTAATCAATATTCATAAAACTTTAACCTCAGCCTTATGCGCGTTCGCTGATAGCAGGCACTGGGCGTAGTTCTTCGCCTGTGTATTCTGCTGACGGACGAATAATACGGTTGTCAGCGCGCTGTTCCATAACATGTGCTGCCCAACCAGTTAGGCGAGACATTACGAAGATTGGTGTAAACAATGGCGTAGGGATACCCATGAAGTTATACGCAGAGGCATGGAAGAAATCGGCGTTACAGAAAAGTTTCTTCTCGCGCCACATCACTTCTTCACAGCGAACAGACACAGGGTAAAGCACGTCGTCACCCACATCAGCAGCCAGTTTTTCAGACCATTGCTTGATAATTTCGTTACGCGGATCAGACTCAGAGTAGATAGCGTGACCAAAGCCCATGATCTTCTCTTTGCGCTCAAGCATGCCCATCATCTTCTCTTCAGCATCATCAGCAGAGGTAAAGCCTTCAATCATTTCCATGGCTGCTTCGTTAGCACCACCGTGAAGCGGGCCGCGAAGTGAGCCAATAGCACCGGTCACGCAAGAATGCATATCAGATAAGGTTGATGCACAAACACGAGCGGTAAAAGTAGACGCGTTAAATTCATGCTCTGCATATAGAATTAGCGATACATGCATAACTTGCTCATGAAGTTCACGTGGCTTTTCGCCGTGAAGCATGTGAAGGAAGTGACCTCCAATTGAGTCGTCATCGGTTTCAACGTCTACGCGCACGCCGTCGTGCGAGAAGCGGTACCAGTAACAAATGATGCTTGGGAAACATGCCAACATGCGGTCTGTCACGTCTTGCTGCTGGTCGAAGCTGGTTTCCATCTCAAGGTTACCCAGCATTGAACAGCCCGTGCGAAGTACGTCCATTGGGTGGGCATTTTTTGGAATGCGCTCTAGCACTTCTTTAAGTGCAGATGGAAGGCCGCGCATGCCGCGAAGTTTAGTTTTATATGCGTCTAGCTCAGACTGGTTAGGTAGCTTGCCCTTGAGAATAAGGTACGCCACTTCTTCAAATTGACAGTTTTGCGCTAAGTCTTTTACGTCGTAGCCACGATACGTTAAACCAGAACCTGATTTACCTACGGTTGATAATGCTGTTTTGCCTGCAACTTGGCCGCGTAAACCCGCGCCACTTAACTGTTTAGCCATCTTGTTGTCTCCGGTCTTGTATAATTTGTAAGGTACTTAAAAATCTGCTCAAAAATAAACGGTGTAGGTTACAGCTTAGAGTCGGCTCGAGGCTCCGATAAAACAGGGCGGTGCACAGTGCGATACCCCTTTGAGGCATGGATGCCGAGGCGGAGCCCCCATAGATGGGTTTACGGCGTGGTAACGCTATGTGTATCGTCCCCGCTCATTAGGAGGGGCAGGGAACTGTACTTCACCCCTGCATCTTCGTGCCCGCCAACTTCAAGCTGAATTTATCTATTTACTAATTCTTACCTTCGGCGAATAAAGCATCTAGTTTTTGCTCGTACTCGTGGTAGCCAAGATAATCGTACAGTTCCATGCGTGTTTGCATGCTGTCGACAACGGCTTTTTGGTCGCCGTTTTCAAGTATAGATTTGTACACCATTTCTGCTGCTTTATTCATCGCACGGAATGCACTTAGTGGGTAAAGCACCATGTCGGCACCCCATTCACCAAGCTCTTCTTTGTTCCATAGTTCGGTTTTGCCGAACTCAGTGATATTGGCAAGGATCGGAACGTCTAGCGCTTCAGCAAATGCACGGTAATGTTCTTCGGTTTGCACTGCTTCGGCGAATATGCCGTCAGCCCCTGCTGCAACATAGGCTTTTGCACGTTCAATGGCTTTGTCTAAACCTTCTTGTGCGAACGCGTCGGTGCGCGCCATAATAAAAAAGTCTGGGTCAGTTCTGGCGTCAACTGCAGCTTTTATGCGGTCTACCATTTCTTCTGTGCTAACAATTTCTTTGTTAGGACGGTGACCACACCGTTTTTGGGCTACCTGGTCTTCCATATGCACCGCTGCTGCTCCTGCTTTTTCCATATCGCGAATGGTTTTAGCAATGTTAAATGCGCCGCCCCAGCCCGTGTCGATGTCCACCATTAGCGGTAGGTCACAAGCGCTGGTAATGCGCTGAACGTCTGCAATTACGTCGTTAAGTGACGTCATACCCAAATCAGGTAGGCCGTATGATGCATTGGCTACGCCGCCGCCTGAAAGGTAAATGGCTTGATGACCAATGGCCTTTGCCATCATGGCGGTATAGGCGTTAATGGTGCCGACAATTTGTAGCGGTTTATTGTTCTCTAATGCGGTTCTGAATTTCTTTCCTGCACTCATAATAATCACTCGCTTATTTGAAAGTAGGGTAGAGGTGGATTAAGTATGAAGAAGACTGAGTGGTGTTAACCATGATTAAGCTTCTTCTCAATATTGTTTTTTGAATAAAGAATATGGCGACGCATAAGCATTTCCGCTAATTCTTCGTCGCGATTAGCGATGGCGTTAACGATGTGTCTGTGCTCATCAAACGCAGTGCTAACACGAGGGCCAGCCATACCGAGCTGTACGCGATACATACGAACAAGATGGTAAAGCCCGTCTACAAGTACGCTGATGAGATGATCGTTTTTACTGCCGGTTACAATTCTGTAGTGAAAGTCTACATCGCCGGCTTCTTGATAATAGCTTTGACCGTCTTTTACTTTATCGAAGTGGCTATCAAGCAACGCCTGCATGTCGGCAATTTCTTCATCGCTCATGTAGCGTGCAGCCAAGCGCGCGGCCATACCCTCTAATGCTTCGCGCACTTGGTATAGCTGAATAAGGCCTTCGGGGGACAGTGCAACCACGCGAGCACCTACGTTAGCTTTACGTTCTACTAGGTGACAGGTGGCTAGACGGTTTATGGCTTCACGTATAACAGCGCGACTAACTTCATACTTTGTCGACAATTCCATTTCGCTTAGCTTACTGCCTGCGGGAATGACGCCTTCAACAATATCTTTCCTCAATTGAAAGAAAGTGCGGTCGGCATTGGTGATGGCTTGTTCGCTTTTTACTAACACAATAATGAGTCTTTGTTTAACTAATGTCGACAATATATGTCTGTTTAGGTGGTTTTTCAACAGTAATGCGGTTTAATTGTCGACAAAAGGGTTAAGGAGGCGGTTTTATAGTGACGCTGCAAGGTTGTGTTCGACATGACTTTAGCAAGGTAGATAGGTATAAACGAGTAAACTCTGAATGAACCCTATCATTTGAACTAAGCATGGTTAGCTTTATGCCGCTTAGCGAAATACGGAGATAATCTATTGACCAAGCTGCAAAGTCGAACGCCATTGTACAGAGGCAAAATTAACTTCTATTAAGTTGGTGAAAGTTTGTCCGTTTGGTCTAGGTGTTAAATGAATTTTTGTAGTGAATTTTGTAGCTGAGTGAGTTGATTATCTATTTGATATTTAGATTTTTTTAATGGGTTTTAGTGTTCTTGTTTTCGGATGCTCAATTTAACCAATTAGTCTAATTTTGAAATGTTATTATAGTAAAAGTGTAATATTTTACTTTGCAAGATCGCAATCTAACGGTAACATATCGTTCCAGTCTTCAAGCCTAAATTCTTCTACTGAGTTTTAGAGGACTGGGAAAGTATTTACTACTTTTAAAGCAGAGTTTTATTGAAAGTAAGTTTGTAATGTTTTATTGCGACTTACTTTTTTATTGCCTGTAATCCAGTATTAGCACAAGGTTATGTGTGCCTCTTAGTTCAGTGAGTTTAGTCTTTCAAGGTTCCAAAGAAGAACTTGAAGCAGCCTATAACAACAAATTTATACCTAACACTCACGCAAAAGGGGTTACACCATGAAATCCAATACTGACGTGTCTAAGACACTCGCCAGTAAGCTTTCACCTGTCGCACTAGCAGTAGCGATGACCGTTCCAGCTCTTTCAAACATTGCCGTTGCTCAAGAGGCTGAAGCAACTGAAGAACAACAGTTTGAAGCCATTACCGTTACCGCGACAAAACGCCCTCAAGTTATTTATGAAGTGCCAATTGCCATCAGTGCTTTTGACGGCGATAAGCTAGCTGACCAAGGTATAACAGATCTAACAGACGTTGGTAAGTTCGTACCAAACCTAAACGTAACAGGTTTCTCTGCTGGGCACACATCGTCAGTTAACCCGTTTATTCGTGGAATCGGTCTTCAAGATCACCTTATCACTACTGACCCTGGTGTAAGTGTTTATGTTGATGGTGTTTACCTAGGCCGCCAAGTTGGTCAAAACTGGAGCCTTAACAACATTGAACGTATCGAGGTACTTCGTGGTCCTCAAGGTACCCTGTACGGTCGTAACTCTATTGGTGGTGCAATTAACATTATCACCAAAGAGCCAGACCAAGGTGATGTAACTAAAATCAATACTGAATTTGGTACACGCGGTCGCGTTAAAGCGGACCTTTTTGTTAATCATGCTTTATCAGAAACTTTTGCGTTCAACATGAATTTGGCATTCAACAAGCGCGATGGTCTTGGCGAATTCATTAACGTGCCAAATGCTGAATACGATGTAGGTGAGACTGAAGATATTTCAGGTCGTGTTTCACTTAAGTGGGAGCCTTCAAATGACTTCCGTATGGTATTAACTGCAGACGCTAACAATGGCGATGGCGGCCTTCGTCCGTACACTGTGCTTATTGATGAATTGCCAACGGGACGTTATTACACAGGGATAGATAGTAATGGCGACCCTATTCCAAGCGGCCCATTGAGAAACACAGATGTGATTCCAGCTGGTGCAGACCGTTATGATAATGCCACGAGCACTGAAGCGGTTACAGGCGTAACAAACGAAGCACGCGGCCTTTCATTAACTACTGAATGGGATATCAATGACGACTACACCGCGAAAGTGGTAGCAAGTCAGCGCACATCAAAGTATAAGGCTGGTCTTGACGATGACGGCACGGCATTCTCACTAGACCAGTTTCCTGAGCGCGGTGAAGCCGATCAAACATCAATTGAGCTTCAGCTTAACGGGTATATCAATGAGTACACGGACTTCGTAGCAGGTCTTTACTACTTTAATGAAGAAGGTAGCAACCGTCAGGGCGACGATTCTAACTTCAATGGCGGACCTAACCTTTTACAACTTGACCAGGAAACTACGTCGAAAGCGGCATACATAAATGTACGTCACGATCTTACTGACGAACTAAGTGTATCTGGTGGTCTTCGCTACACCAAAGACGAAAAAGAAGCGTCTGCGAACGTATTCTCAGCACTTGGAACTATCTATGATTCAAACGATTGGGATGAAGTAACGTGGGAACTAGCTACAAACTACACGTTTGAAAATGGCATGACAGGTTATGCAACTATTCAGTCTGGTTATCAGTCAGGTCAATTCCCTGCACGCCCTTACTGCTTGATAGGTGAGTTCTTTGGCGCAGGTGGCTTTGATGATATCGAAGGTGCGCAAGCGGCAGTTCGTGCAAATAACTGTTTTACAGCGTCTGACAATATTACTGCGACTAACTATGAAGTGGGTATTAAAGGTCGTGTTAACGATTACTTCGATATCAGTGTTGCCGTATTTAACACTGAGTTTGAAGACTTACCTTACCAAGTAAGTCGCGTGAGCGAGGGTGGTTTCGACACTGCAAACCTTGTTGTTGAACAAACATCTCGTGGTGTTGAAGCCGATGCAACTTTTACCTACGGCAACTTTAGCATGATGACCAGCATTGGTTATATGGATGTAGATGTTGAAGAGCAAGACGGTTTCAACCCTGTTGCACCGCTTACTCCAGATCTTACGCTAGCGATTGGCCCGCAATATACCTTCGAGCTTGATGGTGGTGATTCAATTCGCGTACGTGCTGATTACTCGTACCGTGCAGAAATGTATGGCGAGCCAACTTCAGCGCCTGAACGCATGACTGAGCTAGACAGCCGTGAGCTAGTGAACTTTGACATTGCTTACACACCGGCGAATGGTGCGTATACCGTAGCACTTTACGGTCGCAACATTTTCGATGAGCGTTACGACAACGCGCGCTTGAATACAGGTGACTATATCCTGCAAATTTTAAGTAACGATGCGAGCGAGTTTGGTGTTAGGTTCTCAACTGAATTCTAATATCAACAACAAGTTATAATAATTAAGCCAGTCTTATGACTGGCTTTTTTTTGCTTATTTTTTCTTGTTTTATCTTCATTATTAGCATAGTTTTAAAATTGTCTTAAAAATAATCGACCAATAGCAATGAAGCTAAAATTAATTTCTCGTTTAAGCACCATTATTGCGATAAGTCTACTTTTTAGCTGCACATACACTGTGTATCTACCGGATGATGAAGCAGGTAATGCCACTAGCAACGAAAGGGCTGCATCAGCCAACGCTGAGTTTGGTAACCAGTGCCGCTATGGTAGCAACGGCGAGTATGGCATATGCCCCACGACGAACGGTGAAATGGTTGGAACGTCTTGTTCTTGTCCTACTCCTTCAGGGCAAATTATGGGAACGGTGTCGAAATACTAGAAATGCTTTTGAACGTAAAGCTTTTCAATCATACGGAGATGGAGCGTGGGTTTTTTTACCAGTTTCAAAAAATCGCGGTTAGAAAGAAAGTTTAAGAAAAATGAGTGGGTAATCATTCAGCCTATTCCGTTCTCTCAATTCGAACAACTTATCGTAGAGCATGTAGACGCAGGTTGGGAAATTGAGGATGACTATGAACGACTTGCTGAAACCACAGCTAAATGGCAGTGTGAATTACGCAAAGGTACCAGCATTTTAACTTGCATATGGACTGCAAAGCAGCAAGGAATTATCTACGGTCCCGAGCGAGTGCTTACCGGTTTGTCTGAAAAGCTAAACATACCGACCTCTGCGACAGTTGCTACTACCTGGTTTTGAGTTATTGCTAAAGCCAGCCTTTTTGTTTCGCAATGCGAGCTGCGTCGACTCGGTTCGTTGCATCAAGCTTTGATATCGCTTCGGAAAGATAGTTTCTTACTGTACCTTCTGATAAAAACAACGATTGCGCGATGTCTTGGGTCTTCAGTCCGTCAGAAGCGAGCTTAAGTGCCGCCATCTCTTTTTGCGAAAGCGGGTTGTTGTCGTCGAGGGCCATAATAGCCAGCTCCGTCGAAATCACTTTTTCCCCCGCAGATACTTTATGTATGGCATCTATCAAGTAGTCGCTGTCAGATTCTTTTAAAATAAAACCTTTAACCCCTAAGCTTAATGCACGTTTAATATATCCCGGTTTCGAAAATGTAGTCATTAAAACTACCTTACTACTAAGGCATTGTTCTGTCACGTGGGCGGCTAAATCTAGGCCTGAGACCAGCGGCATTTCAATATCACTTAGTATAATGTCTGGCGCAGGGTGATCGCTTAAATACTTAATCGCTTCTTGCCCATTACTGCATTTACCTGCGATGGTTAGGTCGTCCTCTAGTGACAGAAGCATGGCTATGGCATCTCGAATAAGCGATTGGTCTTCAACAATTAAAATGGTTGTTTTCGCTTTTACATTCATAACGCCACCTTTTCAGACGATGGGTTTTTCAAAATAAGCTGCATGTTTACAGAAGGGTAAAATGAAATGCGCACATCTGCATCTATAGATGCTGCACGTTCTCTTATACCCATTAATCCGTTTCCTTCCTTAATTGAGCCGCTGTCCTCAACTACACCGTCATCTTGATAGGTCATGACCAAAGTTTGCGGATTAACGTTAAGGTCAAAATTAATAGATACCGTCTTTCCCTTTGAATAGCGCAAGGTATTGGTGGTTAGTTCCTTTACTACAAGCGCAAGCTGGCTTTCTTGCTTTGAAGTCAGCTTCATCAAAGCGCCGTCATCAATAGTGGTTGAAACGTTAAAGCCGTTCTCTTCTAGCAGTGCTTTATCTTTCGCTATTTCATCGCCAAGCGAAAGTTGTTTAATATCTGATACTGCCTGACGAATGTCGCTTAATAATGCTTGAGATAGTTGCGCCAACGCCTTTACTTCCCTATGCGCGTCGGCAATTTTATCCTTACTAATAAGCTTATCAGCCAGTTGAGCTTTTAACGAAATTGAGCTTAATGCGTGACCTGCAACATCGTGTAAGTCTCTGCCAATACGTTCTCTCTCAGCTATCGCGGATAATACGTGTAAGGCTTCAGCTTGCTGGCTTTCTTTTAGGCCATGAAGGGTTTCCTTACGCTCCATAACGCCAAAACCAAACAATACCAAACTGTTAATGATTGAAGCGCCTAAGAGAAAGTGTGCATTTTCAAACATAGTAATGTTTAGAGTGAAAAGCACGATCATCATTATGCTTATGCTCGCAAAACCCGCTTTGAACGAGTTGTAATAGCCAATGATAAATGCAATGAAACCTATAATCGTCGCGCCACCTGGATTTTGAAAGCTGCAGGCGACAGACAGTAAAAACATAGATAATAAATAGGAAGGTAGAGCTTTGACAGGCTGACTTATCGCTTTGATGTATAGAACAATAAAACTAAGGTATCCCAAGCTTTGAATTACCCATACCTCAGTGGGAAGAGGGCGGGATATTATAAGGGGCACAAAAAAGAACAGTGAAAAAAACAAGCTGGCATGAGACCAGCGCTTTTTTCTACCACTTCCCAGCAATGGCATGACTGGCGCCATATCGCTTTTGTCTACATTGTTTATTGAGCTACCCATTGTCGCAGTGCCTTCATTTAAATGAGCTGTAGGCACTGCGTCCTTGTTATTTTGCATGCAGTTATGGCTGCGCATTGTGTGTACTTCATCCTTACTGAAATACAACGGCTGACTTGCTGGTAATGAGCAAGGTACCAGAGATAATTAACATAATACCCAGCACGGCATAAATGTCGAAAGTTTGTTTCCAAAATATCACTGATGCAGCAGTGATTAGCGCGATACCCATCCCTGACCATATTGCATAGGCAACGCCAATTCCCATGTTTTTTAGGACCATGGCAAACAACATTCCTGACACGGTATAGAAAAATATAGCGCCGTAGCCAAAGGCCCATTTCTCCCAACCGTTCGACATTTTAAGCAGCATGGTAGCTGTAACTTCGGTGATAACTGCAACCGCTAAAAGTAAGTAAGTCATCGTATGTTCCTTTTTGTTAAAGTGAAATTAGTTAGATTTGATTGTTTGAAAACGGCGTTCAAGAGTAATGAGCGATACAATATAGACAGCCACAATGACAGCCGAAATTGCTTCTACTCGTGCTTCGGGAAACAGGTACCAAGCTACAACGATGCCGAAGGTTCTTGCGATAGTGTGAAAATAGCCAACCCAATGTTCTATCGCCCACGACAGAGGCATCCACATTAGTCCAGCGAGAATGCCGATACTCAAGGGCACGGTTGTGTGGTCAATAGCGGCAACCGGAAGGGCGATGGCAAAGACCAGTAGGCTCATAAACATACCAACAAAGAAAAGCCGATCGAAGCTGTTCTTTACTGCGCTTTTCGCAAAGAATCTTTCACCAGTAAGATAAGACAAACCTGCGCCTAGATAGAAAATTGCCCCTGTGCCGATATAAAGCATCCAGGTTATGGTGAGCTCAGATACAAAAGGAGCGCTCATACCAAGTAAGGCCCAAACAAGGGTGCCTGCAAGCGGCATTGCAATAAACCTTTTCTTTTTGAAGTCTTCACGCTGTTGTTCTAGTGAAAGAGGGGAGCTTTGAATACTAGTTGTAGAAGCGTGGTCTAATATATGTTCCATGTGCTTTACCTAATGTTGTAACGTCGATAGGTAAAGTATGTAAAAGTATCTCAGATTGCGTTAGTCACAAACGTCATCAATAGCATGTGACATTTGTCACTAGATTTACAAATAATAGGTTTGGGCTAGCTTTGTCGCGCTTTTTTCGCCTTGCGCTTGTTTAACACAGAGTCACCATCTTCTTTCGAAAGCATTAGGCTGTCGTAAATACTCACTAGCGCCACCGCACCCATAAACATCATAGATAGGGTGAAGGTTTGTAGGTTTGGCGCGTCGGGGCTTTGTCCAAGAATTAAGGCTGCAGCAGCGATTGCAAGCGCTGATAAGGTAATACCAAGGCCGCGATTCATTTGCATTAGAATAGCGCCTAGCGTATTCGCATCTCGCATTTTATTAGGCGGTACGTCGGCAAAAGCAATAGTATTTATTAACGTTAAGTGCATTGAGCGAGTCACACCGTTAGCAAACAAGATAGCGGCAATGGTAAACGACGATGTAGTGTGATTTATCATAGCTAGCGCGACAAAACCAAGAGCGATGAGCACGCCGTTCACTACAAGTACACGTTTGAAGCCAAACGTATTCATGATCCACGTGGTGGCGGGCTTAATCGCCAAGTTTCCTGCAAATAGCCACAGCAAAAGGGAACCAGCCTCTACAGGCGAGTAACCTAGCCCTAGCTGTAGCATGAGCGGCACAAGAAAAGGTGCACTTCCAAGTGCCACTCGCACAATAGAGCCTCCATAGACCGAGAGTCTGAAGGTTTTATGCTGCATGGCGTCGAATGAAAATAGGGGATTTTTGGCTTTTTTAACATGCCGTATTGCGAGAATCATGAGTGTTAAGCCAACGGCAATGACGCCAAGAGACTGAAGAAGTTTGTCGCTGGTACTGGCAAGAAACTCGATACCAGCCATAAAAAGCGCAAAGCCTACGCCGGTAAGTAAAAAGCCTTTAATATCAAACTTGCCCACATCACCTTTGGTGTTTCGCAATAGGTAAAGAGAGGCGAGGATCGCGATAATACCCAGCGGAATATTCATATAAAAAATCCACTGCCAGCTAAAATGTGTGGCTATGTAGCCGCCAAGTACTGGGCCTAATAGCGGTGCACTCAAGGCGGGCCATGTAATAATCGCTACGGTTTTTACTAGTTTTTCTTTGGGCAAATCCCGCAATACTACTAATCTTCCAACCGGCACCATCATAGCACCGCCTAAACCTTGAAGAATACGGGATAAGGTAAATTCGAATAAACTGGTACTTAAGCCACATAGGACCGAGGCAAAAGTAAAAACGGAAATCGCCGCTATAAATATTGTGCGAGCCCCAAATTTGTCAGCAGCGTAACCGCTTAGAGGGATAAACAGCGTAACGGCTACCAAATAAGCCGACACGCCAATAGAAAGGTGAGCTGCCGGCACGTTAAAGTCAGCAGCAATAACAGGGAGCGCCGTTGTAATTACCGTGGCGTCCAGAATTTCCATAAAGAGTGCCCCTGCTACCAAAAGGGCAGTGGCAAGCTCTTTATTGAACAATTTCAAAGGCTCTAACGACGCGAGCTACACCCGTAATATTACGAGCAATATCGACGGCTGCTGTAGCTTCAAGGTTAGTTAATCGACCCATTAAAAATACCTCTGAGTCTTGCACAACCACTTTAATCTGAAGAGCCGGAACGCGCTCATCAGCGACTATCTTAGTGCGTACTTTTGACGCGAGCCACAGGTCGTTGGCTTGTGTGCCAGCACCTATCGGTTCGCCAATGCGTATTTGGTTGTGAATTTTTTTAATGTAGCTCACTTCTTGAGCACGGCTAACTGCCTCGTCTATAAGCCCTTGGTTGGGGGCTTGGCCAGTTAGCAGAGCGACACCGTTATAAACATCAACCTGAAGGTTAGTCTGCTCTTTAAGTGCGTCACTTTTCGACCATTGATAAGACACCGCTGCGTCGGCATTTTGATCGTCAAGTTGTGTACCTACCGTACGTCTATCGTTAGCCACTTTTGCCGCCATGGCTCCGGCGGCACCGACTGCCACTACGCAACCTTGTAATGTTAAAATCAGGGCTAATACAGAACCCAGCAGGCTCAATTTTTTTATTTGTCTACTCATAGTTAATTTGATTAGTCGTCACCGTGATCAGCAGGGAATAAGCTGTCGTCAATGCATTCACATAGATTGTGAATAACTAGCAGATGCACTTCTTGAATACGTGCGGTACGGTTAGAAGGGACGCGAATTTCGACGTCATGCTCACTCAAAAAGCCAGCCATTTCGCCGCCGTCTTTACCGGTAAGCGCAACTATGGTCATGTCTCGAGACAAT
This sequence comes from Alteromonas sp. HB246098, assembly GCF_054890645.1. Classification (NCBI taxonomy): domain Bacteria; kingdom Pseudomonadati; phylum Pseudomonadota; class Gammaproteobacteria; order Alteromonadales; family Alteromonadaceae; genus Alteromonas; species Alteromonas sp. HB246098. The sequence goes on from NZ_JBTZUG010000005.1 coordinate 286,864, forward strand.
GCAGCTTCCATTGCCGCGATAACATTACGTGAATTGCCACTAGTGGAAATAGCCAAAAGGATATCGCCAGGCTGGCCTAACGCTCGTACCTGTTTGGCAAATATTTCGTCGTAGCTGTAGTCATTAGCGATAGACGTGATGGTCGACGTGTCTGTGCTTAACGCAATAGCAGGCAGGCTAGGACGGTCACGTTCGTAGCGGTTTAACATTTCTGATGAAAAGTGCTGGGCATCGCCAGCAGAACCGCCATTACCACAGCTCAGTACTTTATTGCCTCTTATTAAGGCTTCAACCATCATGTACGCCGCTTTTTCAATATATTCCGGCAATATTTCCGATGCTGCAATTTTTGTCTGAATGCTCTCGGTAAAGTTCGATTTTATCTGTTCAATCATCTGTCATCTCTTTGTTTTCAACTGCCTACTGATCTCTTTTAGTGGTTGTAGCAATAAGTTACAACGCACGGCTAAACATAATGATCAGTATCTGAAAAATATTTGCTTATGCTTTGGATTATTAATATTAAATACCAAGTGGCATTAACCTTTACTGCAATGCCAAAGCGTTATTTATTGAAGCGAGCGAAAGAACTCGACTAAGTTTCTTGCTTCATCTTCAACCTTGAAATTTTTTACAATGTGTTCGCGTCCGGCTTTGCCCATTTCTGCAAGTTTGTCCATATCTGACAGAAGTAAATCCATCTTTTCTGTAACAGCTTGCTGGTCTCTGGTAGGTACTATATATCCATCAATACCTGGTCTGACAATATCTTCCCATGCGCCCGCTTGTGTTGCTAGTACAGCCGCACCTGCGCTCATGGCTTCAGGTACGGTTAAACCAAAGCCTTCGTTGTAGCTAAGCGCACTTACTAGAGACAATGCACTGAATATGCTTGGAATCTGTTCAAAGGGCAACTCACCAGTGAAAATAATGCGATCAGTTAAACCTGCTTCAGACACCTTTTCTTTGAGTTGATTTACAAACGCTTGGTTGCTTGGAGAAATGGCGCCCACCACCACCGCATTCACATCAGGGTATTTAGGTAATATTTTGATGCAGGCCTCCACAAAAAGGTGAACTCCTTTTTGCTCTCTTACTCTACCTAAAATTCCTATTCCGTATTTTCCACCGTAACCTAGTGACTGCCAAGCTTTTTGCTTATTTTCTGCTGGCGTGTAGTTATCAATCTGCACACCGTGGAGATTAATTTTGGCAGGAGGCTTATTTAAGTACTGTGCGGAACGGTTACTCATCGCAATAATTGCGTCCATCCTATTACTTAACCATACTGTGGAAGCGGAACGCTCTCGTTGAGCTGCCGAGCTAAATACGAGCTTTATTTTTGCACGAAAAATGTATTTCAGCAGCACTCCCTGAATCATTTCGTCAACACGGCGTGCGTGAAAAATACGCCACTTACCATTACTAAGCGGGCGTCGACACATTTTAACGACTTCCCAGGATGTTATTGTCATCGAAGGGTCCGGGACAAAGTGTTTACCCATAATCCGCAAATTGATCATGCGCTTTTGTATCGATGTCACTTGCAACATAGTAGACGTTACACCAGAAAAGTTGGCACTAGAGTTACCGACTATTAATTCTATTTCTTGGTTATCAAGTTTACAGGGCGACATCTTGTTGTTGGGGTGACTCATTATTTGTAGGAACCTAAGACACTTTCGTCAAATAGAAGAAAGCTTGTAAAACTAAGATAAAACAAATGGCATAGCTCTTACTCAAAGGCCTTGCCATTTATTCTTGAACGCGTTCACATCCAACACTTATATTCTTCCATTTAAGCGAACATAAACTATAAAACTATATGTGAGAGCCTCTATCCAATGTTCTTTAGCCACTGAAGATTGCTTCCATCTATGGCAATAACGTCTATCCGTAAAGGCGTAGATGCTGGATTCAGGTTATTATCTAACAAATAGAAGCCAAACGCAGCATGAATTCGGTTTAGCTTTTTAGCCGTTACAAATTCTATTGCACTGCCAAAGTGATTCCGTTTCCGGTATTTGACTTCAATACACACAATAGTATTGCCGTCTTGCATCACAATATCTAACTCACCACGTCGCGTACGGTAGTTTCTACACAGAAGCCTAAGACCTTGTTCCTCAAGATATTGACAGGCCTTGTCTTCTGCTGCATTCCCTTGCAGTTTCGACATATCTTACTCCGACAGCATCTGTACTTTTTCGTTACGGATCATAGCTTGAGGCTGCTGGCGAATGACTTCGCCTTTCTCATTAAGCGAAAGGGTTCCGGTCAAGCCTTCATGTGAAAGGTACTTCAGCGTGTTGAGCATACCTAGCTGTGGAAGTAGCTGGTAGGCATCAAAGCCAAACGCAAACAAACGTTTTTGCATGGTATTTTGATTTTGCCAAGCCTGCTCGACCTCTCGCTGAAGAGGTTGCCAATTGTGTGAAGGCATCAACCATGGCATATCGATAAAATGCACATTTTGTAAATCACGCCATTGGTTTTTTCCGCTGTCGTAATCCATCGAACGAGATGTAGCATAAACAGGAACTTGCTTACCGTCGTAAGGGTTTAAGCTCGCTTCAATTATTGGGTTTAGCAGCTCTGTGTCTTGCGGAGAGGCAAACGCGACTATGGCATCAATATCCCGCCTGCTGCGAGGCATATTGTATACCTCATCGTTGGTCATGTACTCAATTTGATTAATGCGATCATTGCTTTGGGCAACATCGAGTGCTTGTGTGATACCTTCGCGAAGCGAATTACTGTCGTTAAAGGTAACCGATGTTATGTTAGTGCGACGCTTGTTCTCTTTGTTGTTAAGCGCTCTCCAGTGCGTTTTGAACGTGGTGTCCATTCGCTGATACAAACTGCTTTGGGCCGCAATAACGATAGGTGCACGGTAGCCTTTGTTGAAGATATATTCAGCAAGCTGCTTGGCTTCATCTTCTGGGGCAAGACCGAAATAGTTCAACGAAGTGGCTAGATCCAGTGCATGCAACTCTTCTTGGGTCTCTGTATCCGTCAGTATGCTTCCCGCCGAATCAGTGCCACTATCTAGCGTAGAATTTGATGATGTCGTTAATCTACTCTCGGTCGGAGTTTCGTTTGCATTTACTTGGTCTATCAGTTCTTCTGGACGATTCAATGCTAGTACGTTCACCCCAACAGGCAAGTTGGGGATCAAATTCTCTACGGTATCTTTCAGCAGCGGTCCGACAATAAATTTGGTGTCGCCAATTTCATCAAGGAGGTGCTGCGTATCCACACCATTTGTGTCAATAAAACGCAGGCGTGGCAGTAAGTGTTCATCTTGGCGTTTTTCAACATCAGTGTAATAGGCCGACATTATACCATTTTTTACTACTTGCCCCGTACGCGCTAAGCGCCCAGAAAGTGGCAGCAATACTGCAATATCATTGGCGCCTGCATCGGTAAGCTGTGTTGCTTTAAGCACATTGTCAGGCAAAGTCGTTTCTAAAATGTGGCCACGATAAACTTGCTGAAAATTTTGAAGTTCTCTTGCCAATGCCGCGGGCGATGAAGCATTCGCTTCAGTCAACTCGCGAAGCGTGATGAAAGGGGAAAGAGAGGGGTACGTTTTGCCTACTGTTGAAAGCGTTTCTGTCGGTATGGAAGTGAGCCACTGCCACACCTGCTGTACTTTATCTTCGTCTGACAAATTCGTTTGTAGCACGCTATTGGCTGCTGCTGCAAAATTACCTTGCTGTGAGTACAGCTGAGTTTGAAGTTCTGCTTTTTGAAATGCAGTTTCACCTGTACCCATTACTCCGTCCAGCATTGCCAGCAATTCATCTGCTGACGCATCAGGCATTCCTGCATAGGCTTTGGTAACTAAAAGGGAATAGTACGAGTGGTTGCGTTCTGACACACCATCTTCTTTAACTTCAAACAACACCTGCTGCGCTAATACAGGTTGTTGGTTTTGAAGGTATAAATCAGCAGCTTGCAGTAATAAACTATTACGCTGTTCTTTATCGCGAGTGCGTTCCCATGCCTTCTTAGCTTCTAGAAGTTTGTGCTCAGGCGTGACATTCTCTTCAACCTGGGTGGTTTCAATTGGAGTAGGTTCCACTACCACAGGTTTAGATTGAGTTTTTGGCGTGCTCCCACAACCCGATAATACCAATACCGAAGCAATGGCTGATAGCGTAAAGATTTTTCCAGATTGTCCGATATGACGCACAGTTTCATTCCTTTTACATCGTTATAGGTCAAGTTTATCTTAACCAGTGTGAAAATCTACGCTTGCCAGCATAATCTGGACTAATGGCGTGATACACTTATCGCATAACCTTTCAATTTAACGTAAGACTTAACCACTGTTATGACAGACACCGCCACTCTATATATTGTTCCTACGCCTATTGGCAACTTAGATGACATCAGTGCTAGAGCAATTCGCGTATTAAGTGAAGTTAACTGGATTGCTGCTGAGGACACCCGTCATAGCGCGCGACTTCTACAGCACTTTAGTATTGGAACTAAAACCCTTTCACTTCACGAACATAATGAAGATAAACGTACAGCTATACTTTGCGAACGTTTGAGAGGCGGTGAATCTGTTGCTTTGATAAGTGATGCGGGCACACCACTTATCAGCGACCCTGGTTTTGTTTTGGTGCGTAAATGTCGTGAGCAAGGCATTCCAGTTAGTGCTTTGCCGGGGCCATGCGCAGCAATTACTGCATTAAGCGCGTCAGGGCTGCCTACAGATAAATTCGCATTTGAAGGCTTTTTGCCGGTTAAAACACAAGCGCGGGAAGGTGTTCTATCAGCGCTATTAGATAGAACTTTCACGACAGTTTACTATGAAGCACCTCGTCGAATTCTAGACACGGTTACTGATATTCAGCGTGTATTAGGCGAACGCCACATTGTTGTAGCTAAAGAGTTGACTAAAACCTTTGAAACCTATGTGAGTGGCAGCGCTCAAAATGTGATTGATTATCTCAATGCCGATCCAGCACATCAAAAAGGCGAATTTGTTGTGATGATAGGTCCTGCCAAGGTAAATGAACAGGCGATACCTAGTGAAGCAATGTCTTTACTGCAAACATTGTGCGAGTACATGCCGTTGAAAAAAGCCGCGGCTGTAGTAGCAAGTCATTATGATTTGAAAAAGAATGCATTATATCAAGCAGGACTAGATGCAAAAGGGTAGTTTGCGTTAAGAAAGATTGATCTTAAGCGTCATCGGCGAAATACAAAGTATTTTGTATGGCAGTCCAAGATAAAGAGACTGGTTACTAAAGGAGACGCTGATGACAAAGACACTTAAGATCACCATGTCTGATGGCAAATGGCTGGTAGATATATTCTCTCAAGCGAATGACTCTGGCGTTTACGATTTAATTCACCCAAATGATGTGACGGACGTTTCATTAAACGAGGGCGAGATGTACGGCTTTCGCTACAGCCTGCAGGGGAAGCCAGGTACAACTTTTAAAATAGAACTCGATGATGACGTCCTAGCTGAAGGAGAGATTGATAAATCTGAAGCTACTTCGGGTAGTGGTGTGGTATAGCTATAATACGTTACTAGTATCAATAGTATTGAGAGCCGAAGCCGCAATTTGCGGCTTCGGTTAAAACGTATTAAAAACTAAAATCCCTCAGGGAACAGACTTTCTTTTGTTACTACCTGTATGCTTTCAATAACTTGACGAACTTCGTCGTCAAGTTTTTCATTTCGAAGCGCTAATGTCCGGTTTCGCTCAAACAGTTCAGTGTGGCTTTCCAACCTTTTTCCCATTTTTCTCCATGCTTGTACCCTAGCCTCATATGGCCATGCTTCAAGTTCAATGCGATGAGAGTCTAGCTGAGTTAAAAGCATAGTAGCAGCTGCCGCCATGGACATGCCGCCAGGCCAATTAGGGTTATTATTCTCTGGGTCGAAAGAAACAAATGCAGTCATTAACGGGCCATAGTTTTTCAGCCAGTCGTAGTACCTATTGAAGGCTTTCTCATCGTACTCATCTACACCAAAGTTATAAGACCTGCGATCTGAGACGGTAACCCTAGAGGGAGTATTGTCAACATAAACGGCAGTGGTTGTTGTTGAGGTGGTTATCGCCGGTGCGTCGGTAGCCTCTGGCATGGCATCATCTGCACCGCCCACAGTTAGCTTTCCACCTTTACCTAAACCACCTTCAACTTCTTGGGCTTTGTAAGAGCGAAGTGCGATCACCATCTGGTTAAAGGAATCAGCAAATGCAGTTACTAGCATTTTGCCTTCAGGTGTCTTCGAGAAGCCGCCAGCGCCGCCTGCGGCTGCGCCAGCAAACATGCCACCAAATAAGCTAAAGTCGTGATTTGCGGCACTGCCTGTTGCAGCAGAAACCTGAACACCCGAGCGGTTATCTATAAGTAGCAATGAGGTAGCCGCTTCATTCTTGCTAAAACCTCCACCTACGATAGAGCCTAATGTACCAAATAGTGCACCTGCTATCGCTTTACCACCCTGCGTTTTTTCGGCAAATAGTACAGATGGGCTGAGCGTGTAATCAGCTGCTACCATTTGACCGCCCCCAATGTTAGAACCGGAGCGAAGTTGTCCTGATTGCATTAGCTGACGCTCGGTGTTCATTGCATTCATAGCACTACCACGCTCAACAATAACAAAACAGTTAGACTGTTGAATCATTAACCTGATAACAGGGATGGTACTGCCGAGTTTTGGGTAAGTTCTGCGATACTCTGACCACCAGGGCAAACTTGTATCTTCAAAAACACTTAATGTACCGAGTGTTTCGTCACAATTCTCTAGCTGCGCATTATTATTAGAAGCCGTAGCGCCGCCGGCGCCACCACTTACTGCGCCAGAACTTCCGCCTCCCATAGAAGGAGTTGTCGACATACAAGCCGTAGTTAAAAGTAGCGCACTAAGCGCAGATACAATAGGTTTGGCAAATGTGTGTACTTGAGTTGCACAGTTTGAGCCTAGATTATTCCTTCTCACGATCAATTCCTCTGATAAAGATAAGATATAACCGAGACAGGCAATTATTGATGGTTTGATACAACACCTGAATTCGGTGTTGAACAAAAGACGACGGAGATTAGAGACTCACCTTGAATAGGGCGGTAGGTCGAAATTCCCTTTTGACGACTCAACACCCACAAAATAGCACTAGAGCAGATTGGGAACAAGCCAATTGATCAAATAATGATCAATTGGCTTTTGGTATACTTTTTAATGAAGGGCTACGTTTAAGACAAACGGCCCTTAAAGTCTTCGTAGCTGAACTCACGAACTAGCTCGAAGTCGCCGTTAGCTCGCAGAATACCGATAGCAGGGTGCTCTACACCGTTAAAAAAGGTAGTTTTTACCATGGTATAGTGCATCATATCTTCGAACTGCAAACGAGCGCCTGCTTTTAACGGTGTGTCGAAGGAATAGACATCTATGACGTCACCGGCAAGGCAGGAATTACCGCCAAGCTTCACATTATGTGCTTTTTCATCTGGCATACCTGCACCTAAAATAGCCGGGCGATAGGGCATTTCTAATACATCAGGCATGTGAGCAGTGGCTGAAATATCTAAAATAGCGATATCCCCGTCATTTTCCACCATATCAACCACTTCGCAAATTAGAGGACCTGTTTGCCACGCAACCGCAGAGCCTGGCTCTAAGATAACGTCTAGGTGTGGGTAACGGGCTTTAAAGTCTTTTAGTGTTTTAATAAGGTGCTCAACATCATAACCTTCTCGGGTCATAAGATGACCGCCACCTAGGTTCAACCATTTCAATTGACCAAGCCATTTACCAAAGCGCTTTTCGATAGCTTCAAGGGTGCGTGCAGTAGCAAAAGAATCACACTCACAAAGGTTGTGGCAGTGAAAACCCTCTATACCCGTCAGGTCTACGCCTTCTAGTTCACTGGCGCGTATGCCTAAGCGCGAGCCTGGCGCTGCTGGATCGTACAGTGGCGTATCAGCCTCTTGATGCTCAGGGTTTATGCGAAGGCCTAACGAAACGTTAGATAAGGTTTCTTTATGCGTATTCCACTGAGACAAACTATTGAAAGACAGATGATTAACAAGGCTCGCTAGTTCCTTAGCGTCATTAACTTTGTACGCTGGAGAATAAGCATGAACTTCTTTACCCATCTCTGCTGCGAGTTTAGCTTCCCAAACCGAGCTTGCTGTTGCACCGTGTAAATACTGTTTAATAATGTCGAAGCATGACCACATTGAAAAGCCTTTCAGCGCCAGAATGATGCGGGCACCTGATTCGTCTTGAACCCGTTTCATCAGCTCAAGGTTTTTAATTAACTTTTCTTCTTCCAGCACATAGCAAGGAGAAGGAATATCAGTGCGTTGAGTTAAATCGGTCAATGGGTAAAGCTCCAAAAAATAAAACTGCTTACAGCATTAATGAGATGTCTAATGTATTACAGAATAGGTTTTAGCTCAAAAAGCGGCTGACTAGTGCAGTTTAACAACCAAGGATAATTTGAGTGATTTCTAATGCAGTAATAGCACTAACTAAAAAGGGCGCTAAATAAAGCGCCCTTGGGTATCGTTTACTTAGTGAAAGGGCTGCTTTCACATTCAAGAACGTGCCATGGTAGGCCGTGCTCATTAAGCATTTCCATGAATGGGTCTGGGTCGAATTGTTCCATGTTCCAAACGCCCGACTCTTTCCACGTACCATTAAGCATAAGCGCCGCGCCAATCATCGCCGGAACACCTGTGGTGTAAGATACTGCTTGCGCACCCACTTCTTCGTTACACTTCGCGTGGTCACAGTTGTTATAGATAAAGATAGTTTTTTCTTTGCCATCTTTAATACCTGTGATGTAAGTACCAATGCACGTCATGCCGCTATAACCTTCAGCAAGTGAGCCAGGGTTAGGCAGTACTGCTTTCAAGAACTCTAGAGGTACAATCTTCTGGCCTTGGAATTCAACTGGCTCAATGCTAGTCATACCAATACCTTCAAGTACACGCAGGTGGTTAAGATAAGCATCGCCAAATGTCATCCAGAAGCGTGCGCGCTTCAACGTAGGGAAGTGCTTAACGATAGACTCTAGTTCTTCATGGAACATCAAGTAAGACGCACGAACACCAATGTTTTGGTAATCTAGGTCTTCACGTACGCTTAGTGGATCCGTTTCTTTCCACTCACCGTTTTCCCAAAAACGACCGCGCTGAGTAATTTCGCGAATATTGATTTCTGGGTTGAAGTTAGTCGCGAAAGCCTGACCGTGATCACCGCCATTACAATCCACGATATCAAGGTAGTGAATTTCGTCGAAGTAATGCTTTGCTGCATACGCTGTGTATACGTTTGTTACACCTGGATCGAAGCCACTGCCAAGAAGGGCCATAATGCCTGCGTCTTTGAACTTGTCTTGGTAAGCCCACTGCCATGAGTATTCGAATTTCGCTTCGTCTTTTGGCTCGTAATTGGCTGTGTCTAGGTAATCTGTGTTAGTGGCAAGACATGCATCCATAATAGGAAGGTCTTGGTATGGCAACGCTAGGTTGATTACTAGGTCTGGTTTTACTTCGTTAATAAGTGCTTCAACTTCTTTTGCGTTGTCGGCATCAACAGCGAAAACACCCTTAACGCGATCTGCTCCTACTTCTTGTTGTAGTGCTTCACACTTAGATACCGTGCGGCTTGCTAAGTAAATTTCGTCGAAATGTTGCGGTAAACGTGCACATTTTTTCACAGTTACCGACGCAACACCGCCAGCACCAATAATTAAAACGCGAGACATAATAACTAATCCCTAATTTTGCTAATGAATTTTGGGCTGAATGCTAGCAGACCAATGGGATTTGGCAAGCAAAGACAGCCTATGAAAGGACAAAAAATTTTAATCGTAACAACGAATGTAAAAGGTAGTGCACACACTGATAGGCACTACCTCAAAAGACTACTTTAATAACTGATACCGGTCTGTACTAGGTGATTTAAAAAATAACATTTTCCCTACCGCTGTTTCGCTAACGGGTTACAGTATCGATAGGCGGAGAAATTACTACTTTATTGTCTACTTTGTAGTAAGGGTAAAGAATAAGTCGTTCTTCGTGATTTGGCGTTGCAGTTGCAATGGCAATAGCATCAACCGTTTTACTGTCTTGAGTGTTAACTGCCGCAGCATACACTAAGACGCTGTAACTATTTGTATCTGTGGTGGTATCGATTATTCGCCACTGAAGCTGTTCGATAAGCTGTGACTCGCGCTTTTTAGTTCCATTCTCGTCGGCAAATATACAGCCGATGCGACCATTTTCATAAATAGCAGCAAACGGATAAAACACATCACACACGGGTAACATAAGCTCACATAAATTTAGTGACTTTGACACGAGTGCATTTAACTGCGTTGGCAATGTAACTGGACGGTCGATCATAGCGTATCTCCTGTGAGTTAGCGTTGCTGTACACCTGATAATACCTACGCGTTCCCAGTCACATTAGTTTAATAATCATAATTTTGATAGTAAAAAAATGCCTATTCAGACTACAAGCTTATAAGGCACGCATCTTTTCTCGAACCAAAAATAGCGCCTGCGCCGAGGATTAATAACGAGACATGATTACTCTTTTGATATTAGCTGTTTTTGATACTTAAGCGGTGTGGTGGAAAACCACTTTTTAAACACGTGAGTAAAGGATGATTGCTCTTGAAACCCTAATAAATCAGCGGTGTCGGCAATAGAGTATTGTTTAAGAAGATCGTCTAAACGAGATTTGCGCTCACGATCAAGAATCTGCTGAAAGCTGGTGTTACTTTGCTTCAACTTCCGCTGCAGGGTGCGTGGGCTCATGAATAACGCTTCAGCCATACGCTTTTGATTACAGCCCTTTAGCGTAGGGTTAGCGTTTAAAAGCGAAACGACTTTGTGGGCGATATCTTCATGAGGATTAAGGTTAAAATGGCGTTTGTTGGTTTGAGCAAACCTTTCCCCTTTGCATGCGTTCATTTCCTTTTCTGTCACTTCTATAAGCGCGCTGAACATAGCCTTATTTTCACTAGTGAAGGGAACATGCAGTAAGTGTAGGGGAAAAATAATGGCGTTAGTGCGGGCACAATCAATCACCTCGCAGTTAAACCACTGGGCTAACCTATCTTTTTCCAATGTACTTAAAGAGAAAGTAAAGGAAATAGCATTTAATTGGCAGGCCGTACCCAATATTTTATAAACGGTCGCTACCCACGCGGTGGTATTGCGCAATACCATTTGTTTGCAATCTAAGTTTTTAGGCACCCATTCAACACGGGCATTATCAGACTCAAAAAATACGTTTGTTGTGCCGATGTCTGCGACTAGCGCATCAAACCGAGTAAGCGCCCCTATGGCTTGAGCTAAATTTTCGCAACTTTCAACGAGGTAACCCAACACCCCATAATCTTTTGCCTGAATATGTTTGCCTAACTCAAACCCAAATAATGAATTATTGGTGAGCGATGCACCTTGGTTTAACAGCTCGATATAGGCTTCCATGGAAACACGGGGGGAACCTGAAAGTGAACTATGCGTTTGCGTGAGTCGCGACAGTTCTTTTGTACCAACTTCTAAGCTAGTTAAATAGCTTTCTATACTTTGAATATAGGCAAAAGAAACTGATGGCATAGGTGTGTCGCAAAATAACAAAAATCATGACGTATTAACGCAAGATCAAATATGAATGTCAATTTATGCTAATAGCCATGAGAAGAGGACATATCGTAAATGGTTGACGTTCACTACCAAAGAGTTATTAATGCAACGCCACAAGAGCTTCGCGATACGCTGCTTGACCACCAGAATTTAAGCGAATTCTTTAACGCTTCGTTTAAGGTATTAAGAGCAGAAAATAATAGTGAAGTCAGTGGCGGGGTGGGCTGTGTGAGAGAAGTGAGTATTCTAGGCGTTAGCTTTAAAGAAGAGATTGTTAAAGCAGACACAGATGGTATTGAATATCGCGTTGTTGACGACTTTCCAGTAAAAGATCATCGGGGAGTTATCAGATTTTCCGCACAGGGTAGCCTAACCAAAGTTTCTTATCGCATTAGCTGTTGCGCGCCTTGGTATATACCCAATTGGCTACTAACACGCCTTTTACAACACGACATAGAGCAATGTTTGAATAAGTTAGGAGCACGTTTTGATCCCCGTTGAACTTATTTTGCTTGGCTTGAGCCCGGTTTTCTTACTATGCGTATTTGTGGAGTTCAAAAAGGCACGGCAGTTTTATAATGTAAAAGACAGCGTGAATAATGCTTTACTAGCACTGCTTCATCAGGGCTCTGATGCTTTGGTACTATTACTACTAATGCCTTTGTTTCTTTGGCTGCACCAGTTTTCTCTATTTAACATAGATCTTACGGCAGTATCGCTTTTTGCAGGGTTTATCCTACAAGACTTTTTATACTACTGGTTTCATCGGGCTTCACACAACATACACTGGTTTTGGCTCGCCCATGTGGTGCATCACAGCTCAACAAAAATGAATTTCACCACAGCGTTTAGACAAAGTATCTTGTACCCACTCGTGGGCATGTGGCTCTTTTGGATACCAATGATACTTATTGGTTTTTCTCCCAGCTTGGTCTTCGCCATTGTCGCAATAAATCTTGCTTATCAGTTTTTTGTACATACGCAAACGATCGGCCATTTAAGCTGGGCAGAGCATATCTTCAACACGCCTACTCATCACCGCATTCACCATGCAACCAATAAGCCTTATATCGATAAAAACTACGGTGGGGTGCTTATCATCTGGGATAAGTTATTCGGCACATTCGCTAAAGAAGATAAAAAAATAAGTATCAAATACGGCATCGTTGGAAAAATGCCAGATGATAACCCCCTAAGCGCCAACTTCAGTCAAATAGGTGTGCTTCGTGAACAGCTTCAGCAGGCAAAAGGAATAAAAGCAAAGTTGAAAAGGTTGTTTGGCTATCCTGTTGCAGATTGATGTAAAGGTCTGGGTTAAGAGATAAACGGAATGCTGTCGCTATTTAATGAAGCGATAGCATTCGCATAACACTACTCTTTATTCGCAATTTTTTGAAGATTGCTGTGAATTTTGAAGAGAACGATAAGTAGTTCACACCAGATTCTTGCGCCAATACAACCAGACACGATGATAAATAGGCCGTATACAAAACTCGCGTCGTACCCCACAAACATTGTTGTTACGCCACTTACAACCGACCCTAAAAGCAATAGCCAGTACACAAAAGTAATTATTTTAGGGGTTAGCATTGAGTCGAAGAAGAAAATATCTTTCATAATCATTCCTTGATGAAGTTTGCAGGTAGCAAGCTATATTTTTTATGCCGCATCCTGCGACAAACTTCTTGTTGTTATCGTTAGTTTATTATTTATATGTAATGTGAGTATGCTCACAAGTTTAGTTGTATCACTCATACGTAGTTAAAACAATACTTTGTTATAACAAGGTTTTACCTTGCACCTTGTAAACCACCTGTATGCAATAAGACGATGCGTGAACCGTCCTCAAACTTACCTTTAGCCAGCATATCTTTAACGGCCCAGAAAGCTTTGCCCGAGTAAACTGACTCTATTTCAAATTCCATAGTGTTATTGAAATCGCTGCAAAAGGTTTGAAGCTCACTTGGCGCTTTGGCGTAGCCACCAAAATGGTAGCTATGATCAATATGCCAATGTGTCTGGTTAGTTATTGGAAGAAATTGCTCAACCAACTTCTCTAGATAGCCTTCACCTTTTAGTACACCTATGCCAATGGCTTTGTAATGAGAACGAAAGTCAGTAGCCATTAAACTATTACGTTTATTTAATGCATTTATAATCCCCGCCAATGTAGCGCCGCTTGCGACAGGGGCAACGATAAAGTCGAAGTCTACCTCAATTTCATCGACCATATCTTTTATCCCCTGAAGCGCTAGGGCCTGGCTTCCACCTTCAGGAATGATAATCGCGTTAGGGAACTCCAGTTTTAGTTCATCTAAATAAGTACTATCGTTACGCTTTTTATAGGTAATTCTGTTTACATATTTGATGCGAGTCTGCCACTGCATCAAATCCTTAATCATTGGCGATGGTGCTGCACTGTAGTCGCCGCGAATAATGGCGGTAAAGGGAATACCAAGTTTGTAACAAGCAAATCCCAACGCATGAAGGTGGTTAGAAAATCCGCCTCCGAAACTGATTACGGCGTTTGGCAAAGGACACGTTAACGCATGACTCAGTTTTCGCCATTTATTTCCTGACATCACAGAGTGAATAGCATCGTCACGCTTAACATAAAGCGATACCTTGCTTGCACCCTCCCAGTTCGGTTTGAAAGGGATTAGAGGCGAAGGAAGAGTGAGTGACACTTTAAATTCATCAAGGGAAAGCACGATGAGAGCCTAGGGACAGTTGATCAATTGGACATTGGCAAGAGTATAACCAGATAGAAATTCAATAAAAGACCTGTAATTTTTATTACGCTTTATAAGAGCATTTTTATGGTTACTAAGAAAAACGGTATTTTACGAAAACCTGTGATTTACACCCCATCATGGTTTCTTCATTACGTAAAAAACGCTAGCGCTTTTTCTACATCTCACGTTAATAAAACAGCCGCGGCATTCACCTTTGCTATGTTTGTTTCCATATCACTGAGCGGTCTAACCATGTCAAATAACGCCTATGCGCAAGAGTATGATTCAGAAAATATTAATGAATATGTTCCCAATGCGAAACTGGTGGGGAAAGGCATGTTTTCTTACTACTTTTGGGATGTTTACACAGGTGAGCTTTTTGCTCCTGATGGCAAGTACGCTAATCAGCCTCCTTTCGCGCTTCGCTTGACTTACCAACGGGACCTCGAAGGTAAAAAGATTGCCGAGCGCTCTATTGATGAAATGAAAAAACAAGGAGATATCGCTACCGAAGATGCTGATAAATGGCTGTCGCTAATGGAGCGTATCTTTCCTGACGTTAGTGAAGGCGATGTAATTACGGGGATCGCAACGAAAGAAGGCACAAGCGTGTTCTACGTAAACGGCGAAAAAGCTGATGAGATAAGCGACAAAACTTTTACGCAGCGTTTTTTTGATATCTGGTTAAGTGATGAAACGTCGGAACCTAAGTTTAGAAAAAAGTTACTCGGAAAAGATTAGCTTAGTGATTTTATAGAAATAAAACCAAGCAAGGTTAGTTGAGCAGGATAAGTAAAATGATAAAAAATATGATGAAGTTATGTTTAGGGGTAGGGTTTGCAGCATTGACCATGGTAGGGCTATCTGGATGTTCTGTGTCAGTCGATGGTGAAGACTATCAGTCGGTATCTCCGGGTTTCGATATTGAGCATTTTTTCGATGGAAACGTTAAGGCGTGGGGCATAGTACAAAACCGCTCAGGTGAGGTGGTACAAAGGTTTGTGGTAAACATTGATGGCGCAATAGAGGGCGATACCCTGACACTTGATGAAACCTTTGAATATGGGGTTGGCGAAGGTCCAAAATCCCGCACATGGACTATTGTAAAGCAGAGCAATGGCACCTTTGTAGGCAGAGCGAGTGATATTGAAGGGCCTGCAAAAGGCACCAGCTACGGCAATGCATTTAATTTTCACTACGAGATGGATTTACCGGTAGACGATACGACCTATTCAGTAACGTTTGATGACTGGTTTTGGGCTTTCGATGACTCTACCATGATGAACCGTTCGTACATTCGTAAGTTCGGTATTGTGATGGCCGAAGTTACTATTTTTATGCAGAAGCAAACCGATTGATAATTTGCAATTATAGCTCTGGAATGCTCGCTAAACTGGAAATTTTGCTGACCTGTATCATCTATAGGTCAGCATTCGGAAAAAGAAAGAGAAGAGTAAATTTGTCGAGTACAACTTAGCGCACTAGGTATATAGATAGTACCTACTATTTACTGATTCAGACTAGCTAGTTTTTGACGCAGACTAATAGGAAAACAAAAAACAACACCCAGCCCGTTTCCTTGCATTAACGGGTCGTGTACAAACCAAGTTTGACCATCGTGCAGCTTCACTATTGCCGAGACAAGTGATAAGCCTAATCCATTCCCCTTGCTTGTTCTGCTGCCATCAGCGCGATAAAAACGACGCTCTAAATTTATAATCTCATGCTCGCCAACGCCTATTCCTGCGTCATTGACGGCAATAACAATATGGCGAGGTGTAGTCGTTAGCTGCACAGTAACCATACTATCCTCATTCGAGTACTTGATAGCATTGTCTAATACGTTAGCCACGGCTTGGAAAAGTAAGTTAGGGTCGGCAAGCATAGTCACGCTTTCAAGCTGACTGGACAGCTGAATGTTACGCTCCTCGGCTAGGGGATGATAAAGGTCGACCACGTCTTCTACAATAGCTCGGGCATCGGTACTACAGAAACCTTCTTTCTTATTCGTGGTTTCAAGACCGCTTATGCGCAATAAACTATTAAACATATTTAGCAGGTTATCTGCTTCTTGTGTAGTGTCTTCTCGAAGCTGATCGTCTTCAATTCTTTCTAGCGTGTTACGAAGCCTTGAAAGCGGTGTGCGCAGGTCGTGAGCAATACTGTCTGTGACTGACTTGATGTTATTGACCGAGCTTTCAATGGTGTCCAGCATTTGATTGAAAACGAAAGAAAGACTGCTGAGGTCGTCCCAATTGCTATCAATCTCTAGCCGCTCTTCAAGGTTGCCAGTCTTTATAATCTTATCAGCAGTTTGAGACATGCGGTTAATTCGATTGACCACATACACGGCAATAGCGAAGCTTAGAATACTTAAGGCACAAAGCAACACGACAATGATCCAGCTAAAGGTTTTGCCAAACCACTGGGCGCTATATAAATCATCGATACCACGCCCGACATAGAGGATATAGTCCCCAAGTACATCTTCCCTCATCAATGCTTGGCGCAAGGTTTTCCTTGATGAGCTGTTAGGCCGAGTAATAACAATTTCTGAAGTATCAAAGTTAGCCCCTTTGTGCCGCTCTAATACCAGTGGGATAGATGCTAAGTTTCCCGCAACTACTTGCTCATCTTTGCTCAGTACGACAAATGATCGCAAATGTTCGAATGAAGAAGAGGGTGTTTTTGCGCCAGAAGGAGGTTGGTTATTGTCACTTATAATAGCCGACTTAACGGCATCAATACCTAGGTTTTCATAAAGCGTTACAAGGGCGTTCGCTTTGGCATTAACGGCAGCATTAGACTCGGAAATGAACAAGTCGCTGCTCGTTAATCGCCAAAAATAAACAATTAAAACAATGGCAATACAAGCAAGAGTGGTGAGCAATACGCCTACGCGAAAACTAGAACTACGCGTAAAGTCGCGTATTGCTATCATGCAAGCCCGTCCGCTATGCGGTAGCCCGTTCCTCTTACCGTTTCAATAAGTGGCACATTGAATGCTTTATCCACTTTCTGACGCAGGCGGCTAATGTGAACATCAATCACGTTAGTTTGGGGGTCGAAATGATAATTCCAAACCTGTTCAAGCAACATGCTTCGCGTCACAACCTTACCTTTATGACGAAGTAGACATTCAAGCAGTTGGAATTCCTTTGATTGAAGGTCAATTTCTTGATCGCCACGCAATACTTTACGGTTAACCAAGTCTAGCGTGAGATCGCCAACCTTTATCAAGGTTTTGTCTTCGCCGTCTTTATTGCGTCCAGCCAAACCTTCTACGCGAGCAAGCAGCTCTTCAAAGGCGAAAGGTTTGGTTAGGTAGTCGTTGGCGCCTGTGCGCAGGCCTTTGACTTTATCTTCAACTTGGCTCTTAGCGCTTAGTAATAAAACAGGGGTCGTGTTACCTTCTTCGCGAAGCTTCTCAAGCACAGTGAAACCATCGAGTTCGGGTAACATTACGTCTAGGATTACCGCGTCTAGTTCGTTACTAGCAGCTTGTTGGTAGCCTGATGTTCCATCACCTACAGTAATACATTCATGCCCTTCACCCAATAGTCCATTTGCAATGTGCGAGGCAACCTTTGGATCATCTTCTACAAGTAGCACTTTCATTATCAGGATTCTTCTGTTTATCTACATTCACACACTTGTCTGGCGTTGCTGATACCTATATGCGGTATTTAACGAGTAGCAGGCGAGAACAAGCCGTCAAAAAGCAATATCGCTTTGGCTCTTTTACGAGCTATATGTCTTAAAACGATCACTTTTAAGCTTTTTCGCATGTAGCTAAAATTTGTCCTTGTATATAGAGCTTTTTATCCCTTTAAACGTTAGATTAAGGTGATAGGAAAGGTGCTATTTATTCGCGCTTTCAACCTATTCACCTTTGTCAAAGCGCATGCTTGGGTTATAAGGGGTAAAATGCTGCACATCTCCACGGGCACACTTCTTTTGTACGCCGTGCCAGTACTCAGGTGTCATTAAGTCGCCGTGCAATGACTTAAGTATATCTTTGAACTTTCGCTTACCAACGATGAAGTGCTCAAATTGTTCGGGAAATACGTCGTTAGGTGCTACTGAGAGTGTATCAATAGCATAGGGGTCATCGGATTTTGGCAACTCCCTGAAATTACGTTCGTTCATTAAACAAATTTCATCATAGTCATAGAAGATCACGCGACCGTGACGGGTAATACCAAAGTTTTTATGCAACATATCGCCGGGAAAGATATTTGCCATGGCAATCTGCTTAATACATAGACCCAGCTCATCAAGCGCACGGGTTATTTTTTCGTCGTCGGTTTCTTCTTGAAGGTATATATTTAGCGGCGTCATTTTTCGCTCAATATACATGTGTTTGATAATTAGCTCAGACTCTGTGAATTCTAAACTCGAAGCACACGTTTCCTTGAGTTCTTCGATTAGCTCGGGTTCAATTCTATCTAACGGAAACCTAAAGTTTACGTATTCGTGAGTATCAGCCATTCGACCCACACGGTCTGACATTTTTACTAACTTGTAGCATTCCTTAACGTGCTCACGGGTGATTTTTTTACTTTCAGCAAACTCGTCTTTAATGATTTTAAAAACAACGCCATAAGAGGGGAGATGAAAAACCATCATCACCAGGCCGCGAATGCCTGGCGCAGCTTCGAACTTGTCATCAGTCTCGTCCATGTGTGCTAAGAAGTTGCGATAGAAAACAGTTTTGCCGTGTTTGTAATGTCCCATCGACATATATAACTCAAAGTGTTTTTTATTCGGCAATAACTCTTGTAAAAAAGCGGCAACCTCGGCTGGGTTTTGCGTGTCGGCCATAAAATAGCTACGGGCAAAACCAAAAATTACGCTTAGATCTTTGCGGTCGGTCAGAAGGGCATCAACGAACATATGTGGCTCGTTGTATCTTCGCATGGCGATGACAAACGGCAGGGTTTCGTCAGGCATACAAATGCGACCAATCAAATAAGCCGCTTTACCACGAAAAAAAGTAGGCTTAAGGATCTCAACGGCTTGTACACTGGCTAGTTGCTCTTTGTTTAATCGTGCGCGCAAGGCCGTCTCGAGGTTTTGTAAGTCCCGTTCAAAGTTTTCAAACGGAATATTGTATCGATAAATTTTGAATATCGACTCGTACATCTCACGTACGGTAGTGGTGGTGTCAAAGCTGTTGACTACTTTGTCTCTATCTTGCCCAGGCAAAAAGCAGCGGCTAGGCAGAACAAACATCATGTCGTTGTCTATTTTTCTGTGCTTAAACAAGCGGCCAATCACTGAGTTATAAAAGGTTTCGGCCAATTCAAACTGCGGGTGGCCTTCAAGCTGTAGCGCAAACACTTTTTTAAGCTCTTGCCAGAAAGCATCATCTTTTTGGTGGACCTGAGTAAGCTGATAAATTTCGGCAACAGCATCTGACAGGCTTTGCTCATAAATGGTAATGCGCTCTTTAGAGGCTAGCTGAGTTTCTTTCCAATTACCCTTTTCAAATCTTTCTTGAGCGCCCCGTGTAATTCGGGTGAACCACCGGTAACTCTTATCGAAATGAGACAGAATCTGATAGGCAACTTTTCTCACCAAGTTTTTGTCCTGGCTTGCAGCTAACTCTTGCATAGGGATGTTTTCCTTTTTTATTACGTCTTATATCTACCACAAAACATGCTATCAAGAGAGGGGAGTTTGGTGTAGTTATCGAGTAAGTAGCCAATAATTCTATGTTTTTATTATTTTCTTATACTTTCGTTTAATGTATTCTAATGGTGGATTAGTAACCAATTATAAGATTGTAGTTGATGGGTTTTAATATTCTAATTTGTGACGATTCAGCGCTTGCACGGAAAATGGCTAGAAGTAACTTGCCTAGTGGGTTCGCTGAAGCTATTTATGAAGTGTCAAATGGTATGGACGCTCTAGAAGTATTAGCACATCATACTATTGACCTTGTATTATTAGATTTAACAATGCCTGTGCTGGGCGGTCTCAGCGTGTTGAGCGAAATTAAACGCCGCAAACTAGAGACTTTTGTTATTGTTATTTCAGGTGATATTCAGCCATTGATGCAAGAGAAAGTGATGTCATTAGGCGCATTAGGTTTTATTGAAAAGCCAATTAAGCGTGACGAACTTACGTCGGTTCTACAACGCTTTGGTTTCATTCTTCCCGATACTTATAAAGCGCCAATTGCGGTTTAAGAATTTAAAAAATGAAAAGGGCGAGCCATAGGCTCGCCTTTTTTATTTTCGCGATTTCACCGCTACAGGTTTGTAAAATACTGCTTAGTCAAACCAGTGGCGAGTTTTGTTTGCAAACCATACCAGTGAAAGCATAACGGGCACTTCAACTAATACACCCACCACAGTGGCAAGTGCAGCGCCGCTGTGTAAACCAAATAGTGAAATGGCTACGGCTACCGCCAACTCGAAAAAGTTCGACGTACCAATCATACATGCTGGCGCAGCTACATTATGCGGTAGTTTCATGCGTTTTGCGGCAAAGTAGGCAATAGCAAAGATACCGTAAGTTTGTATCAGCAGGGGTATCGCAATAAGCACGATATCCTGGGGCTGTGATAATATAGTTTCTGCTTGAAGGCCAAACAAAATAACAATAGTAAGCAGCAAGCCAATTACTGAAAACGGCTTAAATTTACTTACTAGCGCGTCGACCGCGTTATTTCCTGAACCTGCCTTCTGCGTGCTGTTGTTTTTATTTTCTAAGCGACGGCGAGTGATATAACCCGCTACCAATGGCAATACTACATAGAGGGCTACAGACAGTAGCAGCGTGTCCCACGGAACCGTGATGTCTGTTACACCAAGCAGCATAGCGGTAAGCGGGGCAAAGGCAACGACCATAATAAGGTCGTTAATTGATACCTGAACTAAGGTGTAGTTAGCATCTCCTTTGGTAAGGTGGCTCCATACAAAAACCATGGCAGTACAAGGAGCGACGCCAAGTAAAATCATACCTGCAATGTATTCAGTGGCAGTTTGCGGGTCTACCCAGTCGGCAAAAATACCTTTAAAGAATAGCCAGCCTAATAGCGCCATAGTGAAAGGCTTGATAAGCCAGTTAACCACAAGGGTTAGCACCAGGCCTTTTGGCTTTTTACCCACGTCTTTAATAGAGCCAAAGTCTATTTGCACCATCATTGGGTATATCATTAGCCAAATAAGTACTGCTACTACAAGGTTTACGTGTGCATATTCAAGCGCAGCAATAGACTCAAATAGGCCAGGCAAAGCATAGCCTAGGCCCACACCTGCAATAATGCAAAGGCCAACCCACACTGATAAATAACGTTCAAAGAAACCCATTTCTGCTTACCTTGTCTCAGTTTTACAACGATTTTTGATTAACACGTTTGCTTACTTCCTCTGCGCTTTCAACGCGCTCAGAGTAGCGATCAACAAGAAAGTCTTTGTTGTCGCGAGTAAGCAATGTGAATTTCACCAGTTCTTCAACTACATCCACAATGCGGTTGTAGTAAGGTGACGGCTTCATCCGACCATCGTCTTCAAATTCTAAAAACGCTTTTGCCACAGAAGACTGGTTAGGGATGGTTAGCATGCGCATCCAGCGCCCTAAAATACGCATTTGATTTACCGCATTGAACGATTGTGAACCGCCTGATACCTGCATAATGGCCAGCGTTTTGCCTTGAGTAGGGCGCACGCCACCAAGGCTAAGCGGTACCCAGTCGATCATACTTTTCATGATGCCGGTCATGCTGCCGTGACGCTCAGGTGAACACCAAATTTGACCTTCAGACCACATCATAAGCTCGCGTAACTCTTTAACTTTCGGATGTGAATCATCTTCAGTATCTGGCTGCGGCAAACCGCGAGGGTCAAAAATTTTGGCTTCTGCGCCAAAGTATTCAAGCAAGCGCGCTGACTCTTCTATAACTAGGCGGCTGTAAGAACGTTCTCTAAGCGAACCGTAAAGTAACAAAATGCGCGGCTTATGATCTGAAAACCTTGATGCAAAGTTAGCCATAATCGGCTTGTGCATTTGCTCCATTACTGCGTTATCAGAGGGGCTTTCAGCTGTTGATATTTTCTGTTCCATTGATTTACCTTTACTCTTTACTGGGCGCCTAATTTTGATAGCGCCTCTTTAAGCGCTGCTTTATCTAAGTGTTTCTCAGCAAGCTCTGCTAATGCCGCTACACGCTTTTCAATAATATCGATGGTGTTGTTGAACGCTTCGGCTTTTTCTTGTTCGCTACCTTCTAACTTTGACGGGTCTTCTAAGCCCCAGTGCACCTTAAGTGATTTGCCGAAATAAACGGGGCATGATTCACCCGCTGCTGAATCACAAACGGTGACAACCAGATCGGCTTCATAATCTTCAAATTCATCCCACGACTGGCTTTTAAGTCCGCTTGTATCAAATCCGCGCTCTGCAAGGTATTTAATAGAAAGAGGGTGTACTTCGCCGACAGGCTGGCTGCCCGCACTGCGCGCTTCTACATTACCGTTAGAGGCATTAGTGATGGCTTCGCAAAGAATACTGCGGCAACGGTTGTGCGTACAAATGTATAAAACCTTCATATAAAAACCTTATTTAATTGGCTGACGCTATTTTGAATAGCTATCAAAAAGTTGAAAAAATATTGAAAAATAGAAAACTGGCGGCTTACCAAGATGCAATCATCACTATTGATTTGCACCACACTACGTAGGAGTTAGCAATTCTCGCAGGACAATTTCGCTAATGGCTCATCAATGTATGCACTATTATTGGACGCCGTGTTTTTGATAACGTCTAGTGCCCAAGCAGGTAAGTCAGGGTGAAGTTGGTAATACACCCACTTGCCCTTGCGGGTATCTAGCACTAAGCCGCATTTTCGTAAATCTGCAAGATGTCGCGAAATTTTCGGCTGGCTTAGTTGAAGCGCATCGGTGAGGTCGCACACGCATAGCTCGCCTTTTACGCTAAGCATGAGTAGCGTCTTCAAGCGAGTGTCTTCCGACAGGCATTTAAAAAAAGCTAGGGGCGCTAATTGCGCGGGTTCACAACAATTCGACATAAAAATCATCACATATGAAATTTCGTATGTGATGTATCGTATATGAAATTTCGTATGTGTCAATGACGCATCTGAAATTTCATATATGTTTAATAGGGGGAAAGTGGTTTAAAAGCTAACTAAGGAAGTGCTTAAATTTATCGGCTTTCAGGAACGGCGGCCTCAAACGACATTGCTACTTGTTTACCGTTTACCTCATTGTAATGAGAAATAACGTCGTTCATAAACGCGTACCATGTAGGATTCGGGTGCCAAATAGCCATAAGGTCTGTTTTTGCGGTTTGTTCACTTTCACCCAGTACGTTAATTTTATAAAGGTAGGTAAAAGCAGCACCCCGCCAATTCAGTTTACAGTGAGTGAGTACCTTGTCCTTCTTAACATCTACGCTTTGCATAAATGCCGCGTAATTTAAAAAGTTAGCCAACGTAGGAGCTTCCCAATCAACGGGCACATTAAAGTAGTCGAGGCCTAATTCTGAGGTAGTTAAAATCTCACTCGATCGATTTCCTGGGATCAAATCTATAACGTGTGTCACCCCTTCCTCTTTCAGCAAAGAAAGGTGAGAGGCATCAGGCAAGCCTGAAGAGTACATAAAGGGCGCATTTTTTTGGTAGTTAGTAAGCGTCGATAGGGTAGGAATGATTTCCTTAACCTGCGTGTCGGTACTCGTTTTCGATGCTGTAGCGTGAGCGTTCACAGATGTACTTAAGCCTAGCCCTAAGCTGATACAAGCAGTGGTAACAATCAACCTAAATGTAGGCTTTTTAAACGATAGTGAATTTTTCATTCTTGTATCTATTGCTGGCTGGGGCTTTTTCATAATTTAGCGCTCAAGTTTAACACTGTTTAAAAGAGGCGTTGCTGTCACTTCTTACGTTACACATTTGATTGCGTGTTGTCCAAACGGCAAAGCCCACCTTTTGTGTTTAGCGGCCAGTTGACCTTTGATTTTAAGTAAAGGTCAACAAGCCCAAACACTAACATAGATAACAGCCGTTAAATTTTGAGTTAAGCCCTCAGCTTTTTACCGCCGTAGGCTTCAAAGAAGGCCTCTTCAGACTGGACGACTTTGGTTTGTATTTACAGTTAAGCCAGACTGAAAAAGGAACGCCTATAAGGGCAGGTAGAATCCAACTGGCAATTTGCAGTGACGGCGAGCCTTCAAATAATGCGCGTCCTCCAAAGGCAAAAAATGCGGTATATGCTCCAATACCAGAGCCAATGATATGCCCAATATGCTCAGTTACCCACGAACCTGCAACGATGTTTTTTTGATAAACATAGCGCGCAATGCCAATGGCATTTAACAGCGCGATAGGGGCAAAAATACAGGTTAACGTAATGCCGTACGTAATACCTTGATACAATGCAATAGAAGCTACAACAGTAAGCAAAGCGGGTAGCCACAGATACTCGACAGTACGCAGTTTCTCAAGATTTTGCTTCGCTTTAAGCGCCGCTACAGAATGCCTTACGTTGTTCCATACCAACAGGCTTAACATCAGCAAAAAGAGATATTGACCTCTAAGATAGGCAGTGAAATAAGCAACAGACTCAAAGTGCTCGGGCATTGTTGGGTAGATGACTAGCGGAATAAACAACACCATAGTAGAGCTGATAACGCCACTAATAGACGTAAATAGCATTGCTTTTATATAGTAACCACCAAATTGCTTGTGGGATTTTCCGCCCTTTTTCGTAAGACTAGGCACCCAAAACAGTAAAAGTGACAGAGCACCCGTTAAAATATGAAGCGTTACTATAAAGCCATGAATTGTTTGCATCTTGCTTTCCTTTGGCAATGAACAAAATTGTAGGCTTATAGTGATAACTTCACGAGATTGACAACAGTGCCAGAAGTCATGAAATAAAAAGTGACTTCTGGCCTATGCATTGAACTGTGTTTTTTGTCAAAGTAGCGCCATAAGAACGAAAAGATAAAGGTAGTCAGATACGAATGGACATCTCAGTCACTGCTCACAAGCAGATGAAAATGGGTATAGAGCACGCCTCAGCATGCATAACTTGGTTAGTGATAAGCTGCTCAGCGCTTTATTTTCTGATAAATCAGTTCTCGTTAGTGCATTGGCGTACACTATCCGCAGCAATTATTTTTATTACACTAGCGATTTGCTTTACCGTCATTAGTAAGCATCGAATGAACAATAGCTCAAGCCTTTATATTTTGGGCTTTATGTATTTCATTGCGGTTGTTAGCCAATTGGTTGTTCCTTATGTTTACCTCGCTATTTTCGTAGTGATGTGTTGCGCCATACTCCCTTATTACATGCCTTGGAAGCAGTGCGTTACCCTTTCCATTCCAATCTCCTTACCTACCGTTATTATTCAAAGCGAAGTATGGAATGAACAGTATGCGTTGTTAACTGGAGCGCTTTTTTGGACATTCAATGTATTCGCTATGATCATGTCGAACACGGCCATTAAAGAATCGAAAGCGCGAGAAGAAGCCGATGCGCTCAATCGACAATTACTGAGTACTCAGCAGCTAATGAAGCAGGCGCTTACTCAAGATGAACGCCTGCGTATAGCGCGAAACATTCACGATGTTTTAGGGCATCATTTGACGGCGCTTACCATCAATCTTCAAGTCGCGTCGAGAAAGGCGGATTTATTAGAAAGCTCTGAATCGCAAGCCATAAAGCAACACGTTGAGCAGTCCCACAGTATTGCAAAACTTTTGCTCTCTGATGTCAGAGAAGCGATATCTGACATCAGAGAAAATGCCGCTATTGATTTTTCATTAGCGGTAAACGCACTGATTAAAGACTTGCCTAGGCCGGCGGTAAATCTACACATAGACGATAATTTAACGTTAACTAACGTGCGAATTGCCGATTGCCTGTTGCGAAATATGCAGGAGGCGCTAACTAACGTAGTCCGCCATACACAGGCGCATTACTTTTCCATATCACTAACGCATCACAACGGGGCTTACAAACTACTAATGCAAGATAGTATGGTGCCGCATACTGCTGATAAGAAACTAAGTGACGAACAGCCAAGTAGCATAAAACTCTTCGACAAAGCATCATGTAGCCATGTAGAACGTATTCAAAAGGAGGCAGGACCAAGCGGATCAGACACTTCAAGCCATGTAGTCGCTGGCAACGGCCTTAGTGGAATGCAGGAACGGGTTCATGAGCTAAATGGAACTATCAGCTGGCAGCAAACCGAACAGGGTTTTCGCATCGCAATTCACATTCCGGAGGGCGAATGAAAACACGCCTTATTTTAGTTGAAGATCAAATGCTTGTACGAGAGGGCATTAAATCGCTCTTAGGACTTGATAACAGTGTTGAGGTTGTTGGCGAATATGAAAACGGACAGCAGCTTATTGACAGTGAAAACGCTTCAAATTGTGATGTGATATTGATGGATATACGCATGCCCCAGCTATCGGGTATTGATACTCTACTTGCGCTAAGTGATAAGGGGGTTAATACGCCGGTGCTAATGCTTACAACGTTTGACGATCATAAGTTGGTAAATGGCGCTATGCGCGCAGGAGCAAAAGGGTACCTGCTTAAAGATGTGTCGCTAGAAACCTTGGTAGACACTATTACACAAATAAAGAATGGTAAAACACTAATTCAGCCCGCAGTGACCGAAAAAGTGTTGCAAGGCTTGAAAGGTCTAAACGTAGAGTTTGAGTCGTTTGAAAATCCGGAGCCCCTTTCTGAGAGGGAAGTCGACATTCTTCGGTTAGTTGCCGCAGGTTATAGCAACAAGGAAATTGCGGATGCAATGTTCAAATCTACAGGAACGATAAAGAATCAGGTTTCATCGGTCATGGCCAAGCTTGGCGTAAGAGATAGAACAAGGGCCGTGCTCAAAGCGTTAGAGCAGGGAGTTATTTAGTTATACTTTTTTACAACATGCTAAAGAACAAGATACACAGGTTGGACCACTTGATAAAATATACTTATAGAATCGCGCGTAGATTTGGAGAAGTACATGAGCAAGTGGTTAGTAGTTTTATCTTTAGTTTTTGGTGTGAGTACGTCCGCTCATGCTAATTTAATATTAAACGGTAGTTTTGAAAATAACGATATTAGAAGTAATAGCTGGAAGGCCTTCAACGCTGGATCTGTAGACGGCTGGAGCGGCACAAACATGGAATTATGGGATAACTTTCAACGTTTAAACGCTTTTGATGGTAGCCAATACGCTGAACTAAATGCTAATGGAAACGGTGGTCGATATTCTATTTTTCAGACTTTTTCTACTGAAGCCGGAAATACTTACGATGTGTCGTTTGCCTATGCCGCACGACGCAGTGGAGAGAGTTTTCAGTTAGATATACTCAGTGATACTAACAGTGTTTTATACAGTCAGGTGTTTGACGATCATGCGATTAAAAGCTGGTCTGAATTCTACGGTGATTTTGTTGCACAGACTGCCCTGACTACTATTCGTTTCTCTACGATTAATACAGGAACCTATGGCAACTTTGTTGACGATATCGTGGTAACTGCAGCGCCTAGCTTTGCCGCAAGCGTTTCCAGTGTTTCTGTTTCTGAACCGGCAAGCTTAGCAATATTGCTACCTCTATCGGCTTTGGCGCTGATAAGACGAAAGAGAGCCAAGTAGATTTACATATATAGTAATTACGAAAAGGCCCGCAATTTTGCGGGCCTTTATTTTTTATACAAAAATAACTGCGCTTTGGCTCTAATGCTTATTTGTCCATATGCACAACAGAGCGAATGCTTTCACCTTTATGCATTAAATCAAAGGCATTGTTAATGTCATTAAGGCCCATGGTGTGAGTGATAAACTCTTGAAGGCCAAACTCACCGTTTAAGTATTGTTCAACAATACCTGGCAGTTCTGAGCGACCTTTAACGCCACCGAATGCGGAACCGCGCCATACACGACCTGTCACCAACTGGAATGGACGCGTTGAAATCTCTTGCCCTGCACCAGCTACACCAATGATTACAGATTCGCCCCAACCTTTATGACAGCATTCAAGGGCAGAGCGCATAACGTTTACGTTGCCGATACATTCAAACGAGTAGTCAACGCCGCCATCGGTCATTTCAACAATCACTTCCTGAATAGGCTTGTCGAAATTCTTAGGGTTAACTAAATCAGTTGCGCCAAGCTGCTTCGCTAGGTCAAACTTGCTTTCATTAATATCGATACCAATGATGCGACCTGCGCCTGCCATACGTGCGCCAATGATGGCAGATAGACCGATTCCGCCTAGGCCAAAAATAGCAACCGTGTCGCCTTCCTGTACTTTTGCAGTTTTAAGTACAGCACCCATACCCGTAGTTACACCACAACCAAGCAGGCAAACTTCGTCTAGCGGCGCATTTTTGTTTACTTTCGCTAGCGATATTTCAGGTAGAACTGTGTACTCAGAAAACGTTGAGCAGCCCATATAGTGATAAATTGGCTCACCATCTTTAGAGAAGCGGCTTGTACCATCTGGCATTAAGCCTTTACCTTGTGTTTCGCGCACCGCTTGGCAAAGGTTAGTTTTACCTGATTTACAGAACTTACATTCTCCGCACTCTGCTGTATAAAGAGGGATCACGTGATCACCCACTTCTACACTAGTAACGCCTTCGCCCACCATTTCAACAATACCACCACCCTCGTGGCCTAGAATTGAAGGGAATACGCCTTCAGGATCATCACCGGACAGCGTAAATGCATCAGTGTGGCATACGCCAGTTGCAACGATGCGTACAAGTACCTCACCTTTCTTAGGAAGCTCTACGTCAACTTCTTCCATTTTCAACGGCTCACCCGGGCCCCAAGCCACCGCAGCTTTTGACTTGATGTGCGTTTGACCTTCTTGCAACGAATCTTTAAACGATGTCATGTGATGACTCCTTTATCATGAATATACGATGATGTTTTATAGGCCAAAGTATAGGAGACGGATTACTAATGATAAATACAGTTTAAGTAAATTACTTTTGCATATTTGTAATAATTGAGTTTGGTAAATAAAATGTAGTTAAATAAACCAGCGCTGTGTTGAACAACGCTAAACTAACGAGTGGCGATAATGAAATATCTAGAAGGCATAGCTGAGTTTTGTGCCGTAGCTGACGTTGGCAATTTTACCGGGGCTGCGAACAAGCTCGACACGTCAGTGGCGCAGATAAGCCGTAAAGTCGCATCGCTTGAAAAGCAGCTTGGCGTTAAATTATTGCAGCGCACTACGCGAAGTGTTTCACTTACTGAAGCAGGTACACAATATTTTCAGCAAGTTTTACCCGCGTTAAAAGCGCTTGAAGATGCCCAGCTATCTGTAAGCGCACTTCAAGCGTCTCCTCAAGGGTTAATTAAGCTCACCGCTCCGGTCGCTTTCGGCGAAGCATTCATCGCGCCTCTGCTCAATACCTTTATGCAAAAGTATTCCGGCATTAGCGTGCAATGCACCTTTTCAAACGAAAAGCTTGATATTGTAGAGCAGGGGCTCGACCTGGCCATCCGCATTGGCAAATTAGAAGACTCGACCTTAGTTGCTAAAAAGCTGGCTACCCGACATTTATTTGTATGCGGAAGTAGGGATTATTTTAGAGAGCAAGGTCAGCCTAAAAGCATCGAGGAGTTAAAAGAACACTCGCTGCTGGTGGGGTCACAGCCATATTGGCGTTTACTTATCGATAATAAAATTCAATCAATTTCTGTACAGGGGAGAGTACGGTATAACAGTGGGAATGCCCTATGCAGCGCTGCGATTGCTGGTTTAGGTATTGCACAACTACCTGGGTTTTACGTGCGCAAAGCACTAGCCTCAGGTCAACTAATAGAACTGTTCCCTGAGTATAAAGACAAGCAAGAGGCTATTTGGGCGGTATTTCCTTCAAACCGAAATGTTGCACCTAAAATTAGATTGCTGGTGGATTTTTTAGCTCAACATCTCATATCAGACAGCTGACATGCTTGTTTAAAAATAGTGATCGAAATACAGCGCCTGTATCTAAGTATTCTTTAATAAAGGTGATATGCAGGTGATGAAGTGCACAATGATGAGGGGAAAATTCACGTACGTGGCGCCCGTGTACACAACTTAAAAAATATCAGTATCGATATACCTCGAAATGAAGTGGTAGTGTTTACCGGTGTATCTGGCTCAGGAAAATCTTCTTTGGCTTTCGGTACGCTTTACGCAGAAGCTCAGCACCGTTATTTAGATTCAATATCACCTTATGCCAGACGGTTAATCGAGCAGGTGGAAAAACCTGATGTAGACGCAATAGAAGGCTTACCGCCTGCTGTGGGTCTGCATCAGCGCCGGGGCGCCCCTTCAGTACGTTCTTCCGTTGGCAGTATCACCACGCTTTCTAATAGTCTGCGAATGCTTTATTCCCGGGCAGGCGATTACCCCGAGGGCCACAGCATTGTATATGCAGATGGTTTTTCCCCTAACACGCCTGAAGGTGCATGTGAACACTGTGACGGTATTGGAAAAGTTTTTGACACACAAGCGCATCGCCTTGTTCCCGACGACAGCCTCACTATACGTGAGGGCGCTGTGGCAGCTTGGCCTGGCGCGTGGCAGGGCAAAAATCTTGTAAGGGTACTGTTATCGTTAGGTATTGATGTTGATATTCCATGGCGTGATCTACCTCAAAAAACCCGTGACTGGATTTTATTCACTGATGAAATGCCTCAGTTACCCGTCTATCGAAACTATAATTTAGCGCAAACCCGAAAAGCACAACAAGAAGGTGAACCTGCCAGCTACAATGGCAAGTTTATCAGCGCGCGGCGTCATGTGCTCGATACTTTCAAAACGTCTCAAAAAGAGAAAATGAAGCAGCGAATTGCTCCTTTCATATCTGTTGAAGCATGTCCGGTTTGCAGTGGAAAAAAGCTCAAGCAAAATGCGCTAGCAGTGAAAGTTGACGATTTAGATATTATTGATTTTTCAAGGCTGCCATTACAGCAAGTTCACGAAAAGCTTCAGGCGTTAAGAAATTCAGTTGACGGCGATACGTCAGAGCGTGGTCAGGTAATACGCAATATTACGGGCGACATTATTGAAAGGGTGAAACCCATAATAGCGCTTGGGCTTCATTACCTTTCATTAGATAGAAGCACAACAAGTATCTCAGTAGGAGAACTACAGCGATTACGTTTGGCAACTCAGCTTAAATCGAAGTTATTTGGCGTTGTCTTTGTTATGGATGAGCCTTCATCCGGTCTTCACCCTCGCGACGTAGAAGGGCTTATTCGAGCGCTTCACACTATTACAGAAACGGGAAACTCACTGCTTGTTGTTGAGCACAATCCTTACGTTATCAAAGGTGCTAACTGGGTTGTAGACGTAGGGCCGAGAGCTGGAGTGAACGGCGGTGAGCTTGTTTACAGTGGGCCGGTTAAGAAGCTGGCAAGCATAAAAAACTCCCCAACGGCAGACTATGTTTTTAACAATAAAGCCCTAAGTCAGCGTATCAAACGTAATTCGTCAGGGGTATTACGGTTAAAAGACGTGTCTAGAAATAATGTCAGCCATGTTGATATTGATATTCCTCTTGGTGTGATGACCTGCGTCACAGGCGTTTCGGGCTCTGGAAAATCGAGTTTGATTAGCCAAGCATTGGTTGAGTTGGTCAAAGATGGTTTAAGTACAGCCGAGAAAGAAGGGAAGCGAGCGAAAGAAACGAGAGAAACGAAAGAACTGCTTACTGACGCCAATTCGCTTCTTGCTCAAGACGCTTTTTCGCATGAAAGTGAGCTGCAGCAAGGGCGAATTGAAAGCGGGCTTGAAGAGTTAAGCCGTATAGTTGTGGTGGATCAGTCTCCCATAGGCAGGACACCTCGTTCAACATTGGCAACCTATACCGGTATATTTGATCAAATCAGAAGTTTATTTGCTTCAACCGAAGCAGCAAAATTCCGTGGGTACGATGCGGGTCATTTTTCGTTTAACGTCGCAAAAGGGCGATGCCCACATTGTGAAGGTTTGGGTGTGGTATCGGTAGAACTACTGTTTATGCCGAGTGTTTACTCCCCCTGTACCGTTTGTAACGGTAAGCGTTTTAACGAAAACGTACTGGAAGTCGGTTACAACGAACACTCTATTGCTGATGTACTATCGCTTACGGTTGAAGAAGCGCTATCTGTATTTAATAGTAATCAAGTCATTACGCGGGGGCTTCAAACACTAATGAATGTAGGGCTTGGCTATTTAACCCTGGGGCAAAGTGCTACTGAATTATCAGGCGGCGAGGCGCAGCGCATTAAATTAGCGTCAGAACTTAAACGTGCTCAAAATGCTAATACCCTTTATGTGCTCGATGAACCTACAACAGGTTTACACCTTTCAGACACCTCGCTACTTATGCAGCATTTAACCACACTAGTTGAAGCGGGGAATACGGTGGTGATGGTTGAGCACAATATGCAGGTAGCTGGGGCTTGCGATCACATTATAGATATGGGGCCAGGCGCAGGTGATGAGGGAGGAGAAATCGTTGCAGAAGGTAGCCCAGAGGAGGTTGCTGAGGTCCAACAAAGTGCAACAGCCCCTTTTTTGAAGGCGAGTTTGGCCTAAAGAAAGGTTTCCACTGGATGAGTTCTGTTTGAATGATCTTAGAAATAAGCAGGTTTTAAAGCTATCAGAGTACTAGTAAGTCGACTAATAACAGCTTGAACTCGTATTTGTACCTTAAAAAGAAATATTAATTGAAGAGTGTTTCATATTTTGCAATACAGTGTGGTGAAAACTGCGGTTGACTTATAGACGTCTATACGGCAAATTGCTTGTATGAAAAAGATTCTACTTACTCGCACCACCATTATGTTAATTACCACCTTAAAAAGGGCGGTCGCTGACTAGTGCAAGTAAGCAAAAGACAACGAAAGCCCGCCTAACACAGAGCGGGCTTTTTTTTACACACGTTTTAGCATGCGTAACCTTAAGGAGCAGCATATGAAAGTCTTAAAGTTTGGGGGTTCTTCTCTAGCCGATGCACCGCGATACATGCGCGTTATGGAAATTAGCACGGCAACCCACCAAACCGACGGTGCTGCGGTTGTACTTTCTGCCCCCAAAGGGGTAACGAACGCGCTTTCACTACTTTGTGAACAAGCAGCCGCGGGTGAAGATTTCCAGCCATTATTCGATAAGTTGAACGACACGGTTACAGGCATTGCCAATGACCTAAACGATGAGTTCGACGGGTTTGAGCACGCAAGCGTGGTGGAATTTATCAATAGTCACTTATCAGTATTAAAACAGCATCTTGAAGGCATCAAGCTGCTCGGCGTTGCGCCAGACAATGTTGCTGCTGGTATTCTTAGCATTGGCGAATACATCTCGGTGACGCTTTTTAGCGCTATGCTATCGGCTAAAGGGATCGCAAATCGCGTTATCGACCCAGTTAAATATGTACTTGCCGAGGGCGATTACCTAGACAGTATTGCCGACGTATCGCTAAGTAAAGCACGTTTTACAGATGTACCTACCGATGGTAGCGAGTTTTTGATTATGCCAGGGTTCGTTGCCGTAAACGAAGCAGGCGAAAAAGTAACCCTAGGACGTAACGGCTCTGACTATTCAGCAGCTATCTTGGCGGCCTGTATCGACGCAAGCTGCTGTGAAATTTGGACTGACGTAGACGGTGTCTACAACGCTGATCCAAATCAAGTTGAAGGCGCGGTACTGCTTGATAAGCTTACTTATCAAGAAGCGATGGAGTTGTCTTACTTCGGCGCAAAAGTGCTTCACCCCAAAACTATCGGCCCAATTGCACAGCACCACATTCCTTGCCTGATCAGAAATACACTTAATCCAGCTGCACCTGGTACGCTAATCAGTAATGAGAAAAGCGAAGTGTGGACGTCGGTCAAAGGTATTTCACAGCTTGATAATGTCACTATGTTCAACGTGGCCGGCCCAGGCCTTAAAGGCATGGTGGGTATGGCGAGTCGTGTGTTTGAGGTGATGTCTAACGCTAATATTTCAATTAGCCTTATTACTCAGTCATCTTCGGAATATTCAATTAGTTTCTGCATTCAGAGCAAAGATGCCAGCCGTGCATTAACGTTACTTGAAGATGCTTTTGCGCTAGAACTACAAAACCAGCTGCTGGACCCTATTGAAGTGCGTCACGACTTGGCTATTGTTACTTTGGTTGGTGACGGTATGCGTCAAACTAAAGGCTTGGCAGCGCGCTTCTTTAACTCGCTTGCTCAAGCGCGAGTAAACAATGTTGCTATCGCACAGGGCTCTTCAGAGCGTTCTATTTCCACAGTAATCGAAAGCAAGCGTGCCAAGAAAGCGGTTAAGGTTATTCACCAGAATTTTTTCTCTGATCGCCATACCATAGACGTATTTCTAGTAGGGTGTGGCAATGTAGGAACCGAACTGCTTGTCCAAATTCAAAAGCAGCAGCCAGCACTTTTAAAACGCAATATTCAGCTGCGCGTTTATGGTATAGCCAATAGCCGTAAATTGCTGTTGAACAGTCAAGGTATTGATTTAAGCAGCGATTGGAATGCGGCACTTGACTCTGCAAGTGAAGGCTTGAGTGTAGAGCGTCTACATCAGTTCGCTAACGACAATAGTCTGGTGAACCCGGTGATTGTTGACTGTACTAGCCATGAAGCCATCGCTAATCAGTACGTCGATATGATGGAAAGCGGCTTTCACGTAGTAACGCCTAACAAAAAGGCGAATACTTCCGCTATGGCTTATTACCGTAAGCTGCGTAAAACGGCACTTACTACAAATCGTCAATACCTTTATGAGACGACAGTGGGCGCAGGTCTTCCTGTTATCGACAACCTACAAAAACTTTTCAGCGCAGGTGATGTACTGCATCGTTTTGAAGGTATTCTTTCAGGCAGTCTATCTTACGTATTCGGTAAGCTTGAAGAAGGCATGAGTTTGTCTCAAGCTACACAAACTGCCAAAGATAACGGTTTTACCGAGCCAGATCCTCGCGACGATTTAAGCGGTATGGACGTAGCGCGTAAGTTACTTATTATGGCCCGTGAAGCCGATTTAGAGCTTGAGCTTTCTGATATAGAAATTGAGTCGGTACTGCCTGCGGGATTTGCAGAAGACTGTTCTATCGACGAATTTATGCAGCAGCTACCTGAGTTAGATGCTGCAATGAATGAAAAAGTTGAGGCGGCTAAAGCGGAAGGCAAAGTGCTTCGCTATATTGGCAGCATTGAAGATGGAAAGTGCAAAGTTAGTGTACAGGCCGTACCTGCTAGCAATCCGCTTTCTCAGGTTAAAGACGGCGAGAATGCGCTGGCGATTAATAGTGACTACTACAGCCCTATTCCTTACGTAATCAGAGGATACGGGGCAGGTGGTACGGTTACCGCGGCAGGGGTATTTGCTGACATTTTACGTACTATGCCTTGGAAACAGATGGCTCATTAATGGCTAATTTAATTAGCTATGTCGCAAGCGAAGTAAGAGAAATTATATGAAAGCATTCAAGGCCTTTGCGCCGGCATCAATTGGAAATGTAAGCTTAGGCTTCGACGTACTTGGCGCGGCGCTTGCGCCGGTTGACGGCACCAAGCTAGGTGACGAGGTAGAAATAAAAGCGGCTGAATTATTTTCATTGGAAACAGTGGGCCGCTTTGCCCACAAACTTCCGGGTGATGCAGATAGCAATATTGTCACTAAGTGCTACCACTATTTTTGTGAGCAGATGGAAAAAGCGGGAAAGCTAACGTCTCCTGTTGCACTAACGCTACATAAAAACCTACCTATTGGTAGTGGTCTAGGTTCAAGCGCAAGTTCTATTGTGGCAGCGTTTGCGGCACTCAATGCTTACTTCGATACGCCATTTGATGAAGATACGCTACTTATTATGATGGGTGAGCTAGAAGGTCAAATAAGCGGTAGTATTCACTACGATAACGTTGCGCCATGTTACTTAGGTGGCATGACTTTGATGACAGGTAGCGACGCGCCGGTCACACTGTCTTTACCTCTTAACGATGACTGGTACTATGCAGTGTGCTATTCGGGCATTAGCGTATCGACGGCGGCAGCGCGTGACATCTTGCCTAAGCAGGTGGATATGGCGACGGCGCTTACCTTTGGCCGACAACTTGGTGT
Source organism: Alteromonas sp. HB246098 (assembly GCF_054890645.1). Taxonomy (NCBI): domain Bacteria; kingdom Pseudomonadati; phylum Pseudomonadota; class Gammaproteobacteria; order Alteromonadales; family Alteromonadaceae; genus Alteromonas; species Alteromonas sp. HB246098. The sequence goes on from NZ_JBTZUG010000005.1 coordinate 323,355, forward strand.
ATTTGTTCATGCCTTACACGCGGGTAACTTTGACTTGGCGGCGTCGGTAATGAAAGATGTTATTGCCGAGCCTTACAGAAAATCGCTATTGCCAGGTTTTGATGAAGCTCGCGCGTTTAGCGAGCAAGCCGGAGCTCTAGCTTTTGGTATTTCGGGCTCGGGGCCTACGGTGTTTGCTGTATGTCCAAGCAAGGCGCAAGCGGAAGAAGTCGCAGCATATTTAACCGCGAACTACATTCAAAACGAAGATGGCTTTAGCCATGTGTGCCAAATACCAAGCCAAGGTACTATTATTTCTTAAAAGTCATGATTTCTTAAAGGCATATGATTTCGCAAAGATACATGACTTCTCAAAAGCACATGATTTCTTAAAGTCATAGTAATTTATAAAAATACTGTGATTTTTTAAAAGATTAAAAGGGCAGCCTATCTGCCCAACTATAAAGGTAACAGCAAGTGGAATTGGTAAATTTAAAAGATTCATCGGACACAGCAAATTTTGCCGAAGCCGTTAAGCGGGGCTTAGGTAAAAACCAAGGGCTTTATTTTCCAGAGCATATTCCCACTCTAGATAATATTGACGAACTGCTAGAAAAACCATTCGTTGAGCGCAGCATTGAAGTACTTCGCGCGCTTATTGGCGATGAGCTGAATAACGGCGAGCTAGAAGAGATTGTTCAAACCGCGTTTGCGTTTGGTGCGCCGGTTGAGCAGGTTAATGATAATGTCTACAGCCTAGAGCTGTTCCACGGTCCAACGCTGGCATTTAAAGATTTCGGCGGCCGTTTCATGGCGCAAACCCTTTCACGCATCAGCGAAGGCAAGCCAGTAACTATTTTAACCGCAACATCAGGTGATACAGGTGCCGCGGTTGCTCACGCGTTTCATGGTATCGATAACATCAACGTGGTTATCTTGTTCCCGAAAGGAAAGATTAGCGCGCTGCAAGAAAAGTTATTCACCACGCTAGGCGGCAATATTCATACTGTTGCAGTAGAGTCTGACTTTGATGCATGCCAATCCTTGGTTAAAACTGCATTTGACGATCCTGATGTACGCGAGGGTCTTCACTTAAACTCAGCAAACTCAATTAATATCAGCCGTTTGTTGGCACAAGTGTGTTACTACTTTGAAGCAGTAAGTCAGCTGCCTAAAGAGAAGCGCGACCAGCTTGTTATTTCAGTACCTAGCGGTAACTTTGGTAACCTGACTGCTGGCATGATTGCTAAATCCTTAGGTCTACCTATTAAGCGTTTTATCGCGGCAACTAACCTAAACGACACCGTGCCTCGCTACCTTAAAACAGGCGAGTGGGACCCTAAAGCGACTGTTGCAACTATGTCTAACGCGATGGATGTTAGTCAGCCAAATAACTGGCCTCGTATTGAGGCGCTTATAGAGCGTGGTTACATCGACAAGTCGTGTCTTAAAGGTGAGATGGTAGACGAAGAGTATACCCAGCTTGCAATGCGTCAATTAGCCCAACAAGGCTATACCAGCGAGCCTCATGCCGCTATTGCCTATCGCGTGGTAAGCCATGACTTAGAAGACGGTGAAATAGGTTTGTTCTTAGGAACGGCACACCCAGCTAAGTTCAGAGAGACAGTAGAAAACGTGTTAGGTAATCCTATTAGCCTACCTAAAGCGTTGGCTGACGTAGCGGGAGAAGACAGCTTAGCGGTTGACTTACCAGCGTCCTACGATGCACTTAAACAGCACATGATGGGCTTACTTAAGTAATGTCATCATCGGAGTTGACTTGGCAAAGCACGCTAGGTGATGAAAAGCAAAAAGACTATTTTGTTGAATTGCTTGAGCGGGTGAAAAACGCTCGTGGAGCGGGTAGTGTTATTTACCCGCCTCAGTCTGACGTATTTAATGCACTTAAATACACCCCGCTTGATAAGGTTAAAGTCGTGATCTTAGGGCAAGATCCCTATCACGGACCTAATCAGGCACACGGGCTATGTTTTTCAGTAAAAGCGGGCGTTAAGACACCTCCATCTCTGAAAAACATGTACAAAGAATTGTCAGCCGATATAGACGGTTTTAGCGAGCCTAATCACGGTACGCTTACGTCTTGGGCAGAACAAGGCGTACTCTTACTTAACACCGTGTTAACGGTGGAGCAAGGGAAAGCGCATAGCCATGCTAAATGGGGATGGGAAACCTTCACCGATAAGGTTATCGATGTGGTCAATACGCACTGCCACAACCTAGTATTTCTTTTGTGGGGAAGTCACGCGCAAAAGAAAGGTAAGCACATAGACCGTGAAAAACACCACGTTTTACATGCACCTCATCCATCTCCGCTTTCAGCGCACAGAGGCTTTTTAGGTTGTAAACACTTCAGCCAAACCAACCAATACTTGCTCGACAAAGGTAAAACGCCGATCATCTGGCAGATATAGCGTTAGCTTTTACACTAAGCATTTACACCCTGCTAGAAAGTAAAAAGGCCGCCTGTGTTACAGGCGGCCTTTAATTTATCTTTCCAGTGTTTCTAGCTCGTACTCGAAACCACAGTCGAGTTCGGCCAGTTCTTTTTCTAAAGCGTACCTATCGCGTAGCGCTTCGATTTCTCTCCACTTACGTTTTTTACTTTTGGTTTTTGCTGGGCTTGCTTCGATGTCTAACATGGCAAATAGATCTGATTTATCCACTGGGATCTCCTTTTTATACCACTACAACTAATACAGAGTTTTTTGTTTATAATTCCCTCTGTACAATTTTGTATCACAGCCGCCACTAAAATAAAATAGTTTAATTTACCTTTTATTAACAAATTGTGACGATATGATGACAAGGGCAAGGAAAGTTCAGTGTGTTCAAAGCGTAAACAAAAACTGTATCTAATTGAATCTATTTGTTTTATTAGTAAACAATAATACAGCGCTACGGATATCAAAAATGTCTGTCGTATGCTTGATAAACACCGCAACAAAAAACGGCTAGCTTCCAAGAAAGCTAGCCGTTCAGTTTGTTATTTGCACCAGGTGGGTGATTTTAAATCACCTCGAGTTCCTTATTTTGGTGCATTCGCTGCTCTGAATTTGGCAATCAATTGTTGTGTTGAAGCGTCGAAATTATCTTTGTCTGCTTCGCCTTGAATGCCAGCAAGTACTTGGTTTCCTAGTACTTTACCTAACTCTACGCCCCATTGGTCGAATGAATTAAGGTTCCAGATAACACCCTGAACGAATACCTTATGCTCATACATTGCAACCAGCGCGCCAAGTGTTTTAGGTGTAAGGCTATCGAATAAGAAAGTGTTGCTAGGCTTATTACCAGGCATGGTCTTATGGGCAGCTAAACGCTTGCGTTCTGCGTCGTCTAGACCTTTACCGTCAAGATCTGCATAACATTCTTCAAAAGTTTTACCCTGCATTAGTGCTTGTGTTTGACCAAAGCAGTTAGACGCGAGCATAGCATGATGCGTGTCGTCTTGGTTAGGCACGTTAAGTGGCAGCATGAAGTCTGCTGGTATCACGCCAGAGCCTTGGTGAATAAGCTGGTGGAAGCTATGCTGACCGTTTGTTCCTTCGCTACCCCAAATAATAGGGCCAGTAGGATAGTCTACATTTTCACCTTCTTGCGTGACTTCCTTACCATTACTTTCCATATCTAACTGCTGTACATAAGCAGGTAAACCGCGAAGATAGTGGTAATAAGGCAGTAGTACATGAGATTGTGCATCGAAGAAGTTTCTGTACCATACGCCCAACAACGCAAGCAATACAGGCATGTTTTCTTCAAGCGGTGCAGTCGTGAAATGTGTATCCATTTCAAATGCACCTTCAAGCAAGCCTTTAAAGTTTTCAAAGCCAAGAGCAAGTGAAATAGGCAGGCCGATAGCTGACCATAGCGAGTAACGACCGCCAACCCAATCCCACATAGGGAAAATGTTGTCGGCGCTGATACCAAATTCGGTCGCTGCCTTAACGTTTGAAGATACTGCTACAAAGTGCTTAGCGATATCTTCTTGTGTACCGCCAGACTTTAAGAACCAGTCTTTAGCCGTTAGCGTGTTCTGCAACGTCTCTTGGGTAGAGAAAGACTTTGATGACATTACCACCAAGGTCTCTTCAAAATCTACGCTAGATAGCACATCGTGAATGTGGCAACCATCAACGTTTGCAACGAAGTGAACCTTAACCGCTTCAACCGTGTGCGGTTTTAACGCCTCGGTCATGATTTTAGGGCCAAGGAACGAACCACCAATACCAATCGCTACAATGTGCTTGATAGGTTTGCCTGTATAGCCTTTGTGTTCACCATTGTGGATTGAGGCAGTAAAGGCCTCAATTTTTTCAAGAGTGGCGTGTACTTCAGGCATGACGTCTTCGCCGTCTACCATCACTTTGCGGTCAGAGAAGTTACGAAGTGCGGTGTGAAGCACAGCGCGGCCTTCTGTTGAGTTAATCTGCTCACCAGAAAACATTGCGTCGCGCAGGGGCTCTAATTTACAAGCACGAGCTAGGTCAAAAAGCCCTTTAAGCGCATCGTCATTTACACGGTTTTTTGAGTAATCAAGAAAAATACCGCAGGCTTCAAGCTGCATCTTTTCTGCACGACTTGCATCTTGTGCAAACCAGTCGCGCATATGGGCATCTTTCACCGCTGAAGCAAGTTCAGACAGCTTTTTCCATTCGGGAAGAGAAGTTAAAACACTCATTGTCTCGTTGGTTCCTTATGCACTTAGTTTTTCGCGAAGCATGGTTTCAAGCTTCTCTTGGTCAGCTGCGAAGTTGCGAATGCCTTCAGATAGCTTTTCCGTTGCCATCGCATCTTCGTTCATTGCCCAGCGGAACTCACTTTCTGTTAGACGGTCGCCTGGCGTTTTTGTCGCGCCATTGTCTTTAAGCTTAACTTCTAGTTCACCTGGCTCGTTGGCTAGTTCTTCAAGTAGTGCAGGGCTGATAGTTAGACGGTCACAGCCAGCTAGTGCCTGAATTTCGCCAATGTTGCGGAAGCTTGCGCCCATTACAACTGTGTTGTAGCCGTGCTCTTTGTAGTAGTTATAAATTTTGGTCACTGACACTACGCCTGGATCTTCATCTGCAGCGTAAGACTCAGTGCCAGTCGCTTTTTTGTACCAGTCTAGAATACGGCCTACAAATGGAGAGATAAGGTAAACGCCTGCTTCTGCACATGCTTGCGCTTGGGCGAAGCTGAACAGCAGGGTTAGGTTGCACTGAATACCTTTTTTCTCTAGTGCTTCAGCAGCTTGAATACCTTCCCACGTAGACGCAATTTTAATAAGAATGCGGGACTTATCGATACCTGCATCTTCGTATAACTGTACCAAACGCTCTGCTTTTTCAATCGTTGCGGCAGTATCAAACGATAGGCGGGCGTCAACTTCTGTTGAAATACGGCCTGGGATTGTTGCAGAAATTTCTTTACCAATGGCTACTGCTAACTTGTCAGAGGCATCAGTTAACTGCTGGTCAGCATCGTTTGACTGAAGTTTTGCCCACGCTACAGCGTCATCGATTAGGCTTGCATACTGAGGAAGACCTGCTGCTTTTAGCAGTAGCGACGGGTTGGTAGTAGCGTCAACCGGCTGATATTTTTTGATGGCATCGATGTCGCCGGTATCGGCAACTACGGTAGTGATATCACGTAATGAAGCTAACTGATTGCTCATAATTCTCTCTGTACTTTATCAATAATAAACTTGGACAACTCGCTAGAATAGCCAGTTGAATAAAACGATACGCTTGCGCGTTTTTGTAGGATATTGCGCTTGCGTTTTCTCTTTGTTTATTTAGCTTGTAAAAAACAAACTAAGCTAAGTCGAAAATAGCGCTTTGGTTTTCAAGAGGCACCCATAAGCCGTGCATCAAGGTTATTGTTTGAATATTTTTTGTAATGCTATTTATATCAAACCCGTGTGACAATTCATACATTGAATAATGACAAATTCGCTAATCGGATTTCTCTGTTAAGCCAATTTGTGTCTTTCTTATGCCATTTTGCTTTTTAATAGGTATCAGGTGGTACAATAGTGATGTAAAAATTTAAGGAGTCGAGATGTTAGTTGTAGTATCCCCAGCAAAAAACCTAGATTTTGAAAGTGAAGTCCCAGTAAGTCAGTTTACTCAGCCCGAGATGCTTGAAGATACTGAACGTTTGATGGAAGTGTGCCGCACTTTATCTCCGGCAGACTTATCATCGCTAATGAAAATAAGCGATAAACTGGCAACCTTAAATGCTAACCGTTTTGCTGAGTTTTCTACACCGTTCACACCAGAGAATGCGCGTCAGGCAATGTATGCATTTAACGGTGATGTCTATACTGGGCTTGATGCTTATTCGCTAGACAGCGACACTGTAGAATACGCACAAAAACATCTTCGTATTTTGTCTGGTTTATATGGATTGCTAAGACCACTGGATTTAATGCAGGCCTATCGTTTAGAGATGGGAACTAAACTGGCGAACCCTGAAGGTAAAGACTTGTACGCGTTTTGGGATGATCGCATTACCTATGTCTTAAATAAGGCGTTGGAAGCGCAGGGGGATAACGTATTAATTAACCTTGCGTCCAATGAATACTTTAAAGCAGTAAAGAAAAAGTCGTTAGACGGCATGATCATTACCCCAACTTTCAAAGATTGCAAAAATGGTCAGTATAAAATTATCAGCTTTTTCGCAAAGAAAGCCCGCGGCTTAATGGCGCGTTACATTCTTGAAAATCGTGTTGAAGATGTAGAAGGCTTGAAAAACTTCGATGTAGACGGCTATCAATTTAGCGAAGAGCAAAGCTCATCAACAGAATTGGTATTTCTGCGTAACCAAGAAAGTTAACAGCTTTTTTCGGTAATAATTACTGATAGTTGAAAGGGGCTCAGCAGCTTCACTCTGGATCAGCTAAAGAATCTTCGCCTTCGATACATGGCCATCGTATTTGCGCGATGGCTATTCTATATCTGGGTTTAATCACACGCTTACAATAGCTGAAGTCAAATTTTTCACTTCTTTGTAAGAAAAACGAATCGCTGTAACACGGCAAGATTAGCTATCATACTAACTGCTGCATGCTACACTATAAACAGTACTTTTAAGCCACAAAGTAAGGCAAAAACTTGAGCATATTAGTTCGTAATTTACCCAAATCATTCACCCAAGAAAATCTTGAAGAGTTGTTTTTTGAGTTTGGCACTATAACGTCATGCGACTTAGTGATGGATGATAACTCGGGTTTATCTAAAGGCTTCGGCTTCGTTGAAATGAGTTCCCAAGATGAAACCGATAAAGCGATTGAAACGCTTAACGCCAAAGTTATCGAAGGTAAAAAGATACGTGTTAAATGGTCAAATCAAGAGAAAAAGCAAGCTGAAGCGATAGCCAGTACGCCAGCGCCTAAAAGAGACATCCCAGAAGATGTATGGGGAATCGGTTCTCGTAATAATTCTGAACTCGAAAACGATACCGAGCAATAGCTAGGGAAACGTAATTGACTAGCGCCGACCATGAAGCTTGTCAGCGCTAGACATCCTTTTAACCAGATACGGTTGCTGTCTTTACTTGGGTATTGCGTGTAGTCATAACAATAGCTAGCCATACCAACACACCACCTCCGGCTAACGCCAAACCTACCCAGCCCGTGGATGTATAACCAAATCCTGCTGAAAGAGCCATACCTGCTAACCACGGGCCTAGCGCATTAGCGGTATTGAATGCTGCATGATTCATAGCTCCCGCTAAGGTTTGTGCTTCGCCAGCTACATCCATTAAACGTGTTTGAAGTGGTACTACCATACCGCCGCCTATACCAATGAAAAACAGTGAGGCCGCCATCAGGTACGGATTGCCCATAGACGCGGCGTAAGCCGCTGCAGATAAACCTAGTAGAACTTGAAAGACGATAGCTGAGGTTAGAAGCCTGCCTTCAGAATAGCGCCCAGCAATAATGTTGCCTAGGGTTACGCCAATGCCATAGATAAGTAATGTGGCCGAGATCCCCCACTCAGGCGAAGACGTAGTATTAAGGTACGAGGCGCTAAAGTAAGAATACACCGAGAACATGCCTCCAAAGCCTATAGCGCCCATGAGTAATACAAGCAGCACATCTTTGTTTTTTAGCGCTTTAAGCTCAGTTAACGGTTTGGCATCCGGGTTTGGCCCGCGATACGGTGCTGTTTTCCACACCATTAATGCGGTGACTAAGGCAAAGGCTGAAATGATAAAGAAGCCTGTTCTCCATCCGAACATTTGACCTATACCACTAATGGAAGGCACACCAATAATATTGGCAATAGCTAAGCCTAAAATAACATTACTGACAGCTTGCGCCCGTTTATTCTTACCGGCAATGTCAGCTGCAAAAAGCATGGCAATACCGAAGTAAGCACCATGTGGAAGCCCTGCAATAAAACGGGCTATATTCATTGTCCATTCTGACCATGCTAGTGCTGTTAGCAAATTCCCCCCAGCATAAAATACCATCATTGAGATAAGCATGGTGCGCCTGGCAAGGCGAGAAAAGAAAATAGTGATGAGCGGCGCGCCTACTACAACGCCAATGGCATAGGCACTAATAGCATGGCCCGCAACGTTTTCAGTTATTCCAAAATCTTCAGCGAAGTAGGGTAGTAAGCCCATAGCAGCAAATTCGCTGCAACCTATTACAAAAGTACCGAAAGCTAGCCAGAATGTAATAGTCGCTAGTGAATATTCTCCCGCCGCTGATTGTTCTTGCGAACGGGCTCCCTTATACACTGCCTGAGTAGAAGTGATATCGTCAGTTTGATTCGCCATAAACTATCTTTGTTCCTTCATATCGTACCATTCAGTCGCTTGCTTGCTGCTTGAGCACGAAGCACTTGCACAAGGTTAAAATACAAAAACCGGCAACTGGTATGTTTGCCGGCTTTCTATTTTTAAAAGCTATTACTTTGGCTATTCAAAAAAGGCCAAAAGCCTCAAGCTTGTGCTACGTTCATTCATTAATAATCTAAGATCTTAGCAGCGAATGACCCTTTAGTAACGGTAGCTGATAAGGTTTCTTAATCTTTTCAGCGCTTTAAATGTAGTGTGTTTGTTAATGATTTGGTTCACGTCATTTTCTCAGTAATGCACATGAGTGCTAACTCAATACTAAAGTGTTTGTTTTCTGAGCGTAAAAGCTCGCAACATCTGTCGTTTTTACTCAGGTAACTATTAACATTTTATGCAGGGCTAGCTGGCATAGCCGGTTTTATCTTTTAACGATTATTCGTGTCAAAAAACAAATTTCTTGACTTTACTTCGTTCTATATATAGAACGTTCTTTAAATGGAACAAAGTGGTTTGGCGGCGAGTGAATCAATCTACCCTCAATATTTTAGGTAGGCATTTGCAGAAACTTAGGCAGGATAAAGGTGTTTCTCTGTCTCAATTAGCCGCAGGAGCAGGGATTGCAAAATCTAACCTCTCTAGGCTAGAACAGGGCAATGGCAATCCGACGTTAGATACTATTTGGCGATTGGCCAAACAACTAGACGTGCCCTTTGGTCAGCTTGTTCAGCCCCTTAGCACAAGTGTAGGAGAGAATGGGGTGGAAGTGCGACTCATTGAACAAGGACAGGGTATACCTAATGTTGATGCTTACTGGATGTCGGTCGCACCTAATACATTGCGAGAAGCCGAGTCACACGCGGCTGGAACAAAGGAAACCATTACAGTAATAAGCGGTTCGTTAGAAGCTGGAAATATTGGCCGTACTCAACTATTGCTGCCCGGCCAAACTACCGACTTTAAGGCTGATTTACCTCATGTCTACAAAACTCAAGATGACTGGGCAACCTGCCTTATCACTATCGTTTATCACAAAGAGGCAATGGAATGAGCCAAATTTCTTCAAAAAGTGGGCTTAAGCAGGGGATCATAGATGGATTACCTTTGTTAGGCGGGTATATTCCAGTTGCTATTTCATTCGGCGTTATCGCTATTCAAGCTGGCTTTTCTACGTTGGAAGCAACACTCATTTCTGTGTTCATTTACGCCGGTGCGTCACAATTTCTTTTAGTTGCCATGGTGGCTTCAGGTGCTCCCCTATGGTTAGCGGTGTGTATGACATTATTAGTCAACATACGCCATGTGGTTTACGCGCCTAACTTAGTCCCTTATTTACCACAAAGTAGGGCATGGCCCTACTTAATGCATGGTCTTACCGATCAAATTTTTGCGCTAGCCCATACACGTTTACCCTCTATGGAAGACGCAAAGAAAGTTGATTGGTTTAAAGGTGTTTCCATGGTGGCGTGGTTTAGTTGGATTCTGGGGACTGCACTGGGCGGGTTAGCTGGAGATTCGCTTACACAGAAATGGCCTGTCTTAGATAGTGTAATGCCGTTTGCCTTACCAGCTTTGTTTCTCGTTCTTTTAGCGCCAAAGTTCACCAGTAAACAATGGGTGGTTACCTTATTGGTCACTATCTCTATCGCCCTTTTCATTGCACTTAGTAGCTTTAAAAATGCGGCTATTCCTTTAGCTGCACTGTTTGGGGCGCTTACATTTTATGTTCTTACTTCCCATGTCGGAAGGAAACCGTCTCATGCAAACTGATATATGGGTGGCAATTATTGTAGCTGCTATAGGCACCTATGCATTACGGGTTGCCCCATTGTTATGGACACAGCGTCATTTCAATAAACACAAAGCCAACAATTCCGAAGCGCGCTTGCCTACCTGGTTGAGTGTGTTGGGACCATTAATGATAGCCGCTATGTTGGGAGCTTCTCTTGTTCCTAAAGTGCCATCACCGTCTAGTTGGATAGCCACTGGTGTTGCAACAGCCATAACAATACTCGTTTGGCGTAAAACCAGAACATTGGGCCTACCCGTCTTTTTGGGCGTCGCCGTTTTTGGCGTAATATATTGGTGCGCTTTACATCTTCTATAGATATAACGCAGGTTAAGTGAAAAAGTTAAATGATAGTTAGCCTTTTACGCTTTTCGTACCCTCTAACAAGGCTTCTGAGCAGTGCTCGCCATGTAGCACCGAGATGTCGCCTGTCGTTTCCAGGACTACAGCCCTAACTTCATCCAGATTCAATACGTTAGCTTCCCGTAGCTTGGCTAACAGATCACTGCGTGCCACTCGGGTTTCTTCAAGGGCACCATCAATAATTTCGCCATTTCTCATTAGAACAACCGGCGTGTTTTGCATTATCGCTTCAATTTTATCGGATTTTCTACGAAGCTTGGCGGTGATCGACTGCACGATAAACAAGGCTGCCATTGCTATCATGGCTTGAATGAAAGCAATCCAGTTAGTTGTTTGTGATGCACTGGCGAGCAATGAACCCACTGCTACCGTCATAACAAAGTCGAAGTTTGTCATCTTCGAAAAAGAACGTAAGCCGTTAATACGAACCAGTAATACTACCCATACCATTGCCATTGAGGTAAGAAAAAGGCCTCTACATATCAAGTCAAGCGTTGGGCTAGCGCTAAACATACACACCTCCTCATATTGCTATGGCATCAATATCCATTTGTTTACATAGAATATTAACAATACGCAGAGCTGAAGCGTTGAGATTTGTGCTTAGCCAAACTCGCTATATACTATTTTATTTTCCCATGGCTTTGTCGCCCCAAATTTCTTTTAAGCGCTGGTCGCGACCACAGTTCCAACGGTAGAATTTGTAGCGAACAGGACTCTTCTTATAGAAATCTTGGTGACCTATTTCGTCACCTTTAATTGGATAAAAAGTAGAGGCGTCAAGTATTGGCGTCACCACGTCTTTATTCGGAAACTGGGAGATTACGTCAGCTTTTGTTTTTTCGGCGATAGCGCGTTCTTTATCGTTCGCAACAAAAATAGCGCTAAGGTAGCTGGGGCCTTTATCGCAAAACTGCCCTCTGTCGTCAAAAGGATCAATGTTTACCCAAAAATGATCGAGGATATCTTCATAAGAAAGCACCTCGCCGTCATAAGTAATTTTGACCGCTTCATAATGCCCTTTGTGATTGCCGTTGTAGGTAGGGTTTGGTGCGCTTCCACCAGTAAACCCAGAAACTACGTCGGTTACACCTTCTAACTTTTCAAAGTCAGATTCCATACACCAAAAGCAGCCCCCCGCTAAAATAGCTTCATCGGCTTTTGTAGATGGTATAAATACCGCGGCACTCAAAGTTGCGCCGAACAATACTGCGGTGATTGTAGATTTCATTTTGTACCTTTTACGTTTTGACAGAGCCATATAGCTATGCGCTATGGCCCAGTTTTCCTTCTAAGCTTTTCGACTTATAAAGTAAGGCTATGTTAGTGAACATATACGAGTATTAGATAAAGAACGGTTTAGGCTGCAATTTATTTCACCGTAGTTTGAAGCATCACTTTTTCCACGCTTATAAAAGAAAGAGCTTAGCTAGCGATTAATAGCATCGCACTAGAATCAAAAACAATTAATACCAAAAGAGGGTAAGTAAAATTTTCATCAGACTCTGTAGCCTGCGTTCATCGGTAGCAAAGTGAACGTCATATTATTTCGCGCTACTGCTCTGTAGCCCTTCCATGACAGGGGGTGAAGTAAGAGACTTTTGGTCGGCAGAGCACTTGCATCTCAACCATTACGTGTGAGTCAAAATGCGCGACAACTCGTGATTTCACTTAGTGAGGTAGTTCAGCTTTGCTTAACGCTAATCAGCCACTGCTTCACTTCGTACAGCCGTTTGTCGTTTGTTTACATCTCTAAAAAGAGCTTGGCTCAGGTTTTATTAAGTAGAAGGTAAGGAAGATAATATGTCTATAGTCAAATCAGGTAGTGCAGCATACAAGCCGTTAGGTAAAAAAGGGAAGGGCAGCATTTCTACGGAAACAGGCGCTTTGTCTAATCAGCCTTATGGGTTTAACACGCGGTTTGAAGATGAAAAAGGGACAAACCCTGAAGAGTTAATTGGCGCAGCTCATGCGAGCTGCTTCACTATGGCACTTTCTTTTGCATTATTCGATGCAGGGTATGAAGACGGCGAATTAAATACAACGGCCAAAATTAGCCTAGACAAAAGCGATGACGGGTTTGAAATTACTCAGTCGGCATTGACGTTAGATGCTGAAGTTGACGGTATCACTGAAGACGAATTTGAAAAAATAGCCCAAGAAGCGAAGGAGAATTGCCCCGTTTCTCAACTGCTGAATGCCAACATTACGTTGGAATACCGGTTAAATAAGGGCTGAATATTTAGCCAATAAAGCAGAACAAAAAAGAGCGGCTTAATAAAGCCGCTCTTTTGCATTAACTGTGGTTTATTTGCTAATTACACCACACGCCACACGTTTTCCACCGCCGCCGAGCTTTTTAGGTGAATCAGAATAGTTGTCACCACCGGCGTGAATCATCAGTGCACGACCTTCAATATCTTCCAGTTCAAGTTCTGGCGCGAAAATTGGCTGAGTAGCCTCACCTTCTTCATTTACATAAAGCACAGGAAGATCGCCTTCGTGACCGCGCTCAGACCATGGAGCTCTATGTTTATCGGTATTTTCTGGGTCAAAGTGACCGCCAGCTGCGCCACCTAGTACCTTTTTGCCATCCTTCATTGCTGAGGAGCAATCTCCATTTTGATGAACGTGGAAACCATGGACACCAGGTGTTAAGCCTGACAGCTTAGGTGTGAATACCACGCCGTCATCATCGTGACTACTCACCATAACTGTACCAATAGCATTGCCAGTTTCTAAGTTTTTCATCATCACTTCTTTTCCTTCTTCATGATGACCGGCAAAACTCCCAGCACTTAGCACTAAAGAAATTGAGCCTGCTAAAGTAGTAAGTAAACGTTTCTTCATAGTATTCTCCTTCACTAAATTAATGATTCGTTTTCGAGCAACTACAAAGTTAACCAGCATAAAACAAACCAGTTCGAGCGAAGTAAAAGAAAAGGTGCTGAAGTCTTTATCAGTGTAAGCCTTAGGCCATACATAGCTCTCAGCTCTTTAAAAAATCCCTTAAGTTGGGTGCAAGACTTATAGCGTCCTATGAAAAAGTTACCGAATGCTTTTCTATGTTCTATGAAATGAAGGCGGGTAAGTTTGTAGTAGCGCGGTAAAACTCAGTAACAATATGGTAGTGGCACTTTTCTCCTATTCGACTTACAGTTAGCCCACTTTCAGTTTTTAAAGGATATTGTTATGTATACACTTTACGGTTATCCGAAAACCCGCTCGGTTCGCGTGGCATGGGCGTTGGAAGAGCTCGGCTTGCCTTTTGATTACAATTTGATTGACCTAAAACAAGGGCAGCACTTGTCAGAGGAATATAAAGCCATAAGCCCGGCTGCAAAAATTCCAGCGCTAGCGACACCCGAAGGCACCTTGACTGAGTCTGCTGCTATTGTCACCTTTTTAGCTGAAAGACACGGCATGCATGAATTTATCCCAGAGCCAGGCAGTTTCGAGCGTGCAAAATATGAAGAGATGATGCTGTTTCTTACCAGTGAGTTAGAGCAGCCCATTTGGAATTTGGCAAAACACACCTTTGCCCTGCCAAAAGAGCAGAGGCTTGAGCAGATGCGCGAAGTAGCGATGTGGGAATTTAATCGAGTGCTGCCTGTGTTCTCTTTTATGCTTGGCGATAAAGAGTTTGTTTGCGGCGGCATGTTTACCATGGCCGATGTGATAGCAGGCCATATTTTGGCGTGGGCGAAAGGCAGTAAACTTGATATTACGCTTGACGGTAAAACAGATAATGTAGGGGCTTACGCGAAACGTGTATTGGGCCGTGAAGCCTATGAAAGAGCATGGCGACAAGAGATGGCTAATTTACCTGAATAGTTTTTTACAGCGTTGAAACAGCCTTGGGCTGGTTTAACGTGGTGCAAATCACAAGCCTTGCTAAGTGTTCAATAGATAACAATTCATCAGATGTGAATTTTATATTAGGGATCCAGTTCAGGTCTCAGTAATTAAAGCTGTTTGCTACGTCATTGTAGGGCAATAACATATAACGACAGTGCCGCTGGTTTAGAAGCTAATTTAAAAGCTGAAATTAAAGCTGATACTAAAGCTTACGTTAGATTAACGGCGAGATAATAAAACAAGAAGGTAATCACAAATGAAATCATTTAAAACACTACTCGTCAGTAGTGCAGTAACCATGGCACTGGGCCTTAGCTCAGCGGTAGCATATGCACACAATCACGCAGATATGCAGAGTTCATCAAAAAGTGAATCAGTATCAAAAGAAGTGTCTGAGCACGATAAGCTTTTTGCACTATTTTCGGCTGCCGACCAGCGTGATATCGAGCTTAGTCCGATTATGGCCATTTTCCGCGGTGATATGCGTTATGCCGACAGAATGGGCGACTTCTTAACAGACTCCCATGCTATAGCGGGAAAAACGGCAACATTGCTTAACTTGTCAGAACTTAAACAAATTGATCGCAGTAAGTTAAGCGATACCGACAAGCTTGCTTACGATGTATTTAAGTACAATGAAGAGCGCTCGCTAAAAATGTCGAGCGATGAGATTGAAGCGCTCACAGAAGTGCGCCCTATAAACCACTTTAGCGGGTTTCATACTTTTTACCCAACCTTTGCAAGCGGAAAAGGCGCAGCGCCATTTAAAACAATTGAAGATTACGAAAACAATCTATCTCGCCATAAAGATTACATTGCTATTTCTGACCGTGCTATCGGCAAGTTCCGCGAGGGCATGGAAAGTGGTGTACTTGAAACTAAGCTAACTATCGACCGTGTGATAAAGCAGTTTGATACTCAACTGGCCATCCCTATCAAAGAGTCACAATTTTGGGGGCCAATTACCATGTTTCCAGAAAGCTTCTCTGACGAAGAAAAAGCCCGTTTGACCGCTGAATATGAGCAAGCGACGCAAGAAATTTACGATGCAACCACGCGTATGCGCGACTTCCTGCGCGACGAGTATTTGCCTGTTGCTCGTGAAAGCATTGGCCTTAGCGATATGAAAGGTGGTGCAAAGCTTTATCAATTAATGGTGGAAGGTTCAACGACACTGCCAATGACCCCTGATGAGCTGCATAATCTTGGTTTAAAAGAAGTTAAGCGTATCAAAAATGATATGCTTGAAATTAAAGACGAAGTAAAGTTTGAAGGAACATTAAACGAGTTCTTCGACTATGTACGCACCGATCCAAAATTCAAGCCTGAAAGCCGTGAGGCACTAACCCAGAGCTATTATGATATTGGTCGTGAAGTGGATGAAAAAATTGACCAGTACTTTTCTCTACTGCCAAAATCTGAATTAGAAATAAAACCTTACGACCCTGCTATCGAGCAATTCAGTGCGGGGGGCTCCTATCAACCGGGCACGCCAGACGGCTCTCGCCCTGGTACTTTTTACTTTAATGCCTACGACTTGCCTAGTCGCTTAACTACGGGCAACGTTACCTTGTACCTTCATGAAGGTGCGCCGGGCCACCATTTCCAAGTAAGCCTTGCTCAAGAAAATGAAGCGCTGCCGTCTTTCATGCGCTTTAGTTTCTTACCTGCCTTCGGTGAAGGGTGGGCGCTATATTCAGAAACCTTGGGCTATGAAATGGGCTTTTTTGATGACCCATGGAACCGTTACGGCACGCTTCAGGATGAACAGCTGCGTGCTATGCGTTTGGTAGTAGATACGGGGATTCACGCCAAAGGTTGGAGCCGTGAACAAGCTATCGATTTTATGCTTGAAAACTCAGGCATGACTCGCACGGAAGTCGTGGCAGAAGTAGAGCGTTATATTGCTATACCATCGCAAGCGCTGTCTTACAAAGTTGGCGCGCTTAAAATTCAAGAGCTACGCGCTCGCGCGGAAAAAGCATTAGGTGACGATTTCGACATTCGAGAGTTCCACGCGCAAGTGTTGAATACGGGCGGAATTCCACTTGCTATTCTTGAACAGAAAATTGACCGCTGGATTGCTAGCCAACAAAGTTAGTGAATAGCGGCAAATTAAGTAGAACTTAAAACACTATAAAGCCAGTAAGTTTCAGACCTTACTGGCTTTTTTCGTTTTTGCGACCAATAGCAGTGATATTGACGAATAGCTTCACTAGAGTAGTAATTATACAAACTTATAAAGGTTTAAAGGAGCGCAAGGTGGAGTTAGGGTTATTTTCATTGAGTTTAGCGGTCAAGGATATTAATAAATCGAAAGCCTTCTACGAAGCATTAGGTTTTGAAGCTATGCCTTCATGTGGCTCGGTAGAAGACAAATGGTTAATGATGAAAAACGGCCACACCATGATTGGATTGTTCGAAGGTATGTTTGAAGACAACATTATGACCTTTAACCCCAGCGATGTTAGAGCGCTTCAGGCTAGCTTAGTTGAACAAGACATTGCATTGGATGTACCTGTGAAAGGCGATAGCGGCCCTGGTCATTTTATTGTTAAAGACCCCGACGGCAACACTATTATGTTTGACCAATTTTAAGAAGAATTTCTTTTATTGCCATTGGAAGCTAACTACCCAAGTTTTTTGAGCTATTACTCTTAATCAAAAGGAAGTGAGGGAAGGCGGGTTGAAAACCAAATCGTTATTTCTAGCTATAGCGTTGATGACAACGGTAGCGTGTCAGAGTACCAAAAATACTTCCATCCAGAGCAATAGTGAATTAACACCATTCGATTGGCAGGTTAACGAGTTCGCAAGGGTTGATGTGGAAGAGCCTGCGTCATTATTTGCGTTGTCTGACCAGCAAAAGCAACACTTTCTTTCTTACTATAACTCGCCGACTAAAGCACATATATCACCTAATTTTCGCCTCGCTTACTACTTAAACGATCTGGTCTCAAATTTTAGCTACGCTGGAGACACCCTAAAAGCACAAGATGTTTTAAACAAACGTTACGGGAACTGTATGTCGCTTGCGTTGCTAACTACAGCTCTTGCCAGACTCGTTAATCTAGATGTGGTTTATCAACAAGTACATACCCCACCACTGTACCGAAGGTTTGGAAAGACACTCACTACGTCTACACATGTTAGAAGTATAATTTTAGGGCCGGAACCTGAAAAAACAGGCGATAGCATTGTTTTTCGAGGTAGAGCAGTCATCGATTATTTTCCATCAAGCCGTGATGACCGGGGAGTTTATATCTCAGAGGCCGATTTTATCTCTATGTATTACCAAAACATGTCTGCTGAAGTGATGAGTGATGACCCTAATTTGGCTTACAGTTACTTGTATCGTGCTATGCAGTTAACTACAACAAATGCTTCAACACTAAATTCTCTCGCCGTACTATATCGCTCGAATGGCTACGAAAAAGAAGCTCGGAAGTTGTATGAGTTCGCTATCGAAAACCATATCCAGTCGGTACATACGTTATCAAATTTCGCCGTGTTGCTTAAAAAGGTAGGCGATGTAGAAACGCTATCGCGTATTGGGGATATGTATTTAAAAACAGACGACGACAACCCTTATCGTTGGATAGATTTAGGTAATGCATTTTTAGCGAAGGGCAAACTTTCGGAGGCAGAAATGTTTTTCAACAAAGCCATCGCTACAGGCCCTTATTTAGGAGAAAGTTACTCGGCTATAGCTAAGACTTATTTTTTACAGGGTAAGGTGCTTAAAGCTGAAAATATGATGGAAAAAGCGCTCTCTCTTTCACTGCCTTCACAGAATAGAGCGCTTTACACCGCCAAGCTAAAGGCTATTCGAAATAGCCAATAATAACTTAATTTCCATAGCTCGCTTAGCCCTTAAATTCGCGCTGCCAGTTCCGCTCCTTGGCGAATAGCACGCTTGGCATCGAGTTCTGCCGCGACGTCAGCACCTCCGATAATATGTACGGTAAAGCCTGCATCTTCTAGAGGTTTCTGCAGAGGTTTAAAGGGCTCTTGGCCTGCACACACAATAACATTATCGACAGGCAGCACCTTAGGCGTGTCGTTAATGAGTACGTGAAGGCCTTCATCATCCACTTTCTCGTAGGAAACGCCATTTATCATTTGAACGTTGTGGTGCTTCAACGACTGCCTGTGGATCCAGCCTGTTGTTTTACCTAGACCTTTGCCCACCTTCGAGGTCTTGCGTTGTAATAAATACACCTCGCGTTCAGAAGGCTCTATCGCCTTTTCTTTAAGTGCCCCTGGTGCTGAGTAATTTTTGTCGATACCCCAGTGAGCTAGCCACTTTTCTTTATCTTTAGCTAAATGTTCGTGCTCAACTAAGAACTCTGCTACGTCAAAGCCAATACCGCCAGCACCAACAATTGCCACTTTTTTGCCCACCGGTTTGTGGTCGCGTAATACCTCTAAATAACTCATCACTTTAGGGTGGTCGTGACCTTCAATAGAAAGTTTACGTGGATTGATGCCTGTTGCTAACACCACTTCATCGAATCCCTCATTTGACAAGCTTTCTGCATTAACTTCGGTGTTAAGGTGAATGGATACGCCAACCCGCGCTAGCTGATTGTCAAAATAACGCAGGGTTTCATAAAACTCCTCTTTCCCGGGCACTTGTTTGGCATAATTGAACTGACCGCCAATTTCAGCGGCTTTATCAAATAAATGCACGTCGTGCCCTCGCTCAGCAGCATACATTGAAAATGCCAATCCAGCTGGACCGGCACCTACAACCGCTAGCTTTTTCTTGTTTTGCGTAGGTGTAAAGGTAAGTTCAGTTTCATAGCACGCTTGTGGATTTACCAAACAGCTTGCCCGCTTTTGCTCAAAGGCATGGTCAAGGCAGGCCTGGTTGCAGGCAATACAGGTATTGATAAGTTTAGATTCATTGCGCATGGCCTTAGCCACAAAATGGGCGTCAGCCAGGA
Organism: Alteromonas sp. HB246098; assembly: GCF_054890645.1. Taxonomy (NCBI): domain Bacteria; kingdom Pseudomonadati; phylum Pseudomonadota; class Gammaproteobacteria; order Alteromonadales; family Alteromonadaceae; genus Alteromonas; species Alteromonas sp. HB246098. Next base: position 343,098 of record NZ_JBTZUG010000005.1, read on the forward strand.
AAGGGCGGGCCATTGATACCATGTCAGCATGCCCTTGTGCCAATACCGATTCCGCCACCTCTGGAGTATTGATACGGTTAGTGGTGATAAGAGGAATATTCACCTCTTTTTTCATGCGTTCGGTTATCCAGGTAAACGCTGCACGTGGCACAGATGTAGAGATTGTGGGAACGCGGGCCTCGTGCCATCCGATACCGGTATTAATAAGCGTAGCACCTGCTTTTTCAATTTCTTTAGCCAAGTACACGACTTCATCCCACTTTGCGCCGCCTTCCACTAAGTCCAGCATAGACAGACGATAGATAATAATGAAGTTAGTACCTACTTTCTCGCGCACACCTTTAACTATCTCAATTGCTAAGCGGGCTCGGTTTTCTAAACTGCCACCCCATTCATCATTTCTGTGGTTAGTGCGTTCGCAAAAGAATTGATTAATAAGGTAACCTTCTGAACCCATAATTTCCACACCGTCGTAACCTGCTTGTTGGGCAAGGGCAGCACATTTAACATAGTCTTTAATGGTGCTTCTCACGCCGCGCGAGGAAAGTTCGCGAGGCTTAAACGGAGTAATGGGCGACTTCATAGGTGAAGCGGAAACAGCAAGCGGGTGATAACCATAGCGACCCGAATGCAGTATTTGCATGCAAATTTTACCCTCTTCTTTATGTACAGCATCGGTAATAACACGGTGCTTCTTGGCATGACGAGAGCGCGTCATTTTGCCGGCGAAGGGCGCCACCCAACCTGAAATGTTAGGACTAATGCCGCCAGTCACAATAAGCCCAGCACCGCCTTTCGCTCGCTCGGCATAGAAAGCTGCCAGTTTATCAAAGCCGCCTTTTTCCTCCTCTAAACCTAAATGCATCGAGCCCATCAGGGTACGGTTACGAAGTGTAGTAAAACCCAAATCTAATGGGGCTAATAGGTTAGGGTAAAAAGGTGACTGCTGTTCTGACGTATTTACAGAATGGGCAGCGGCGGTCTGAGGTGCAGACTGTGACGAGGGCGTATTCATATATATTCTCTATTTTTTACTATGAAGGCATCTAGCATGTTGTTTAGTAATTAAAGTACGTAGAAACTATTTTTAATTGCGCTTCAGCAGGCTTCAGTAACTAATGCTTTAATCTTTACGAGCCAACTTGCCCGACCAGTTGTCTTGATTATTTACTACTGCATCAAATTGGTAAAGTGGAGTTATCAATTTTTTAACACAATAAAAAAGCGAGATACCAATTATCGGCCATCTCGCTTAATAGTTTTAAAATTATGTTTAGTAAAAAGAGGTTACAAATTACTAGGGTTGGCATAGTTTAACGCGTAAACAATATTGCCCTTAGAAAGTAATCTGCAGTTGCCTATTCATCCACATACATTTTTTGTTGGAATTTCAGCGTCTGTTTACTTGCACCCTTTTGTACGTCTATTTCAAACCTGAACGTTTCTTGGTCGCGAAACGGTAGTACGGCGAGATAATAAATGGCATCGCCTTCTTCCACTTTCTTGAAGGTAAGTTTGCGAGCATTGCCTAAGAGGTTCTTTGCCGTACCTGTCACGTCTGCACGCTGCGCTTCACCTGAAACTTTGTCGAGTACGGAAATGTTGACCAGCGCGTTAAACTTGCTTCTTACAATGCCGTAATTAGCTGCAACTTCAGGCGTTAAAAAAGGCGTACTTACTACCATATAGTGTACATCCCATTCACCAAGCGTTTTCTTCTGTTCGGCAAATGCAGAGAAGCTTAAGCAAGCTATAGCTATTGCAAGAAGAGCTGCGTACCCTTTCTTGATTTGTTTTATTTTACTCATGATAGACCTTACTTTGCCTTCATATTTTTCTTTTACAAAACAGCGGGCGTACCCGCTGCCTAATACTGCATGACCTAAGGATTCACCTTTAATGCCTGTAGTAAACATTGTTTACATAGGGAAAGTGTCTTGGATCAGAAGCTGTAAAAACTGTAATGCGATGATGGCAATCAGTACCGACAAATCAAGGCCACCTAGTGGAGGAATGACTTTGCGAATAGGCGCTAAAAAGGGTTCAGTTAGTTGATACAGCACATAGTCTACCGGAGATTGACCTTGCGATACCCAGCTTAAAATTGCACGTAACAGCAATACCCAGAACATTAGCGATAGGGTTTCTTTTACCACGCCAATTACCGATAAAATGGCTATGCCTACGGGGTTTAGCGTACCGCCAAACATAAGCCCAAGAGTAACGAGTTTAAGCGCGCATACCGCTATCGCCAATACAAAGGTAGCGGTGTCGAATCTGCCGATTGACGGGATAACACGGCGCAACGGCCCCACGATAGGGTGGGTTGCTTTTACTACAAATTGACTCATTGGGTTATAAAAGTCTGCTTGAACCATTTGTAACCAAAGGCGCAGAATAACCACCATCAAATAAAGGCTAAATAAGGTATCAACCAAAAATACCGTTGCATTCATGTTGTGTTTTTCCTAAAACGTTATAGCTGTTTTGCCATTTCTTCAGCACGCGCTACGGCTGCCCGCATCGACTTGCTGACAATATCTTTTAAGCCTTCATCAATGAAGGTATTTACGGCCTCGGCTGTGGTGCCGCCCTTTGACGTAACTTGGGCACGAAGCTCACTTAATTCAAGGTCTGGGTTGTTACAAACCATTTCAGCTGCACCCAACATAGCCTGTTGCACCATAAGGCGTGACTGGGCTTGATCAAACCCCATGTTCATGGCTTCTTCTTGCATGTTTTGTAGGAACAAGAAGAAATAGGCTGGACTGCTACCTGCTGCGGCAATAACACCGTTAATACCATCCTCTTTATCTACCCAAACGGTTTCGCCCACGCTGTTCATTACATCGTCAACATATTGCCTGTCTGACTCAGAAACCGTGTCGTCGGCATACATCCCCGACATGCCTTTACCTAACAAGCTTGGGGTGTTTGGCATAATGCGAACAACAGGGTATTCGCCGCCTAACATCTCTTGTAATCGGGCAACGGGTAGACCGGCTGCGATGCTCATAAACAACTTACCCGATAGGTCGTTATTTTTTTGCAGTTCGCCGCACATATCACCCATAATTTGTGGTTTTACCGCAAGCACAATGGCGTCAGCGAATTGGCAAGCTTCATCGTTAGATTGCGTGGTGTGAATACCAAACTCGGCTTTAAGGCCGTCTAACTTTGGAGTGGACGGGTTTGCCGCAAGGATGTTTTCTTTCGCGTACCCAGATTTGATAAGACCACTGATGATGCTGCGGCTCATGTTACCCGCGCCAATAAATGCTAATTTTTTCTGTTGCATGTAAATCCTATTTGTTGGTTGCATTTAAGTCTGTGTAGTAAAGCTGTTCACTAAAAGCTAAGCACTATAGGTATGGCTAAGTACGTTTTCCGAAAATAGCGGTACCTATTCGAACCATGGTAGAGCCATGTTGAATTGCTTCTGCCATATCACTACTCATTCCTACGGATAGGGTATCAAAATTGCTCAGTGATGTATGGTAGTGGTCAAATAATTCTTTTAGCTTAGTTAGCGTAGCGCGCTGTTGTTCTTCACCGGGATTGGCCTTGGGAATAGCCATCAAACCGCGTAAGCAAAGGCGCTCCTGTGACGCTATGAACTCAACTAAAGACGCTAATTCGTTGAGCGCTACGCCAGACTTACTGCCTTCATCATCAATGTTCACCTGAATACATACGTTTAATGGCGGCATTGAGGCTGGGCGTTGCTCATTAAGGCGGCGGGCTATTTTCTCTCTGTCTACTGACTGCACCCAGTCGAAATGTTCGGCTACTACTTTAGTTTTATTTGACTGAATAGGGCCAATCATATGCCACTCAATATCTTCGAGTCTTGAAAGTTCCTGAACCTTTTCAACACCTTCCTGCACGTAGTTTTCGCCAAACATTCGTTGTCCCGCTTCATACGCTTCAATGATATCTGATACGGGTTTTGTTTTGCTAACCGCTAGCAATTTAACGGTTTTTGGTGGACGATGTGCACTGGTAGCGGCTTGGTCTATTCCTTTTCGTGCGGAATCTAGTCTTTCTGCTATTGTTTGCATTATTCACCTTGTTTTGGAGAAGTGGTTGTGGATATTACCGAACTTTTGGCTTTCAGTGTTAAGAATAACGCCTCAGATTTACACTTATCAGCGGGCCTACCACCAATTATTCGTGTAGATGGCGAGATGCGTAAACTTAACGTGCCTGCCCTCGATCACAAGCAAGTTCATGGTCTTGTTTACGAGATTATGAATGACATGCAGCGCAAAGAGTACGAAGAAAACTTAGAAACCGATTTTTCATTCGAAGTAAATGGTTTGTCCCGTTTTCGTGTTAATGCCTTTGTTCAAAATCGCGGTGCCGCGGCGGTGCTACGTACCATTCCTAGCAAGGTGTTAACCTTAGACGACCTTGGCGCGCCCGAAATTTTTAAAGACATCATTAATCAGCCTACCGGAATAGTGCTAGTCACCGGCGCTACAGGTTCGGGTAAAAGTACCACCCTAGCAGCCATGGTTGACCATATTAATACGCATAAACGCGAACATATTCTTACTATAGAAGACCCGATCGAATTTGTTCACGACAATAAACTTAGTTTGGTAAACCAGCGTGAAGTACACCGCGATACGCACTCGTTTAATAACGCTCTGCGCTCAGCGCTTCGTGAAGACCCTGATGTTATTCTGGTTGGTGAGCTTCGTGACTTAGAAACCATTCGCCTTGCTATTTCAGCTGCAGAAACAGGCCACCTGGTGTTTGGTACGCTACACACCAACTCAGCACCTAAAACCATTGACCGTATTATTGATGTGTTCCCAGCAGAGGAAAAAGCCATGGTGCGTTCAATGTTATCGGAATCGCTACGCGCGGTTATATCGCAAACTCTGCTTAAGAAAGTAGGTGGGGGTCGTGTGGCTGCTCACGAAATTATGGTGGGCATCCCAGCTATTAGAAACCTTATTCGTGAAGATAAAGTGCCGCAGATGTACTCGGTTATTCAAACCGGGCAAGCACATGGTATGCAAACCATGGATCAATGCTTACAGCGACTGGTAGCTATGGGGGTCATAAGCAAAGAAGATGCGGCGGCAAAGTCAGTGGATAAACAGTCTATGAACAACTTCTAGAGGCCATTATGCTAGATTCACTATTACAAAAAATGGTCGATACCAATGCGTCGGATTTATTTATAACGGCTGAGTTTCCGGTAAGCGCCAAAATTAACGGCAAACTAACGCCAGTGACGGAAAGTGCTACGTCGGTAGAAGAGTCGCTCGCGCTGGTTCACGAAGCGATGACCGAAAAGCAGCGAGACGAATTTCATACGTCGAAGGAATGTAATTTCGCCATCGTACGTGACGGTATTGGCCGTTTCCGTTGTTCAGCATTCTGGCAGCGCGACCAAGCGGGTATGGTTATCCGTCGAATCGTGACACAAATTCCTAAAGCTGATGATTTGGGTCTGCCGCGAGTACTAAAAGAAATTATTATGTCTAAACGCGGTCTTGTTCTCTTTGTAGGCGGAACAGGCACGGGTAAATCCACGTCATTGGCTGCGCTCATTGGGCACAGAAATGAAAACACTCATGGGCATATATTAACCATTGAAGATCCTATCGAATTTGTTCACGAGCATAAAAACTGTGTTATCACGCAGCGCGAGGTGGGCATTGATACTCAGTCCTTCGACGACGCACTTAAAAGCTCGCTTCGTCAGGCTCCTGATGTGATTCTTATTGGTGAAATTCGCTCAATGGAAACCATGGAATATGCCATGTCGTTTGCCGATACAGGGCATTTATGTGTAGCCACGCTGCACGCCAATAACGCGAACCAAGCTATAGAGCGCATTATGCACTTGGCGCCTAAAGATCAGCACGATAAGCTGCGCTTCGATTTAAGCCTGAACATACGCGCTATTGTTGCTCAACAACTTGTGCCAACACCAGACGGTAAGGGCAGGGTAGCGGCTATAGAAATACTGCTTAACTCGCCGTTAGTGCGCGATCTTATTCAGCGTAACGAAATAGGCGCATTAAAAGAAGCCATGAAAAAGGGTAAAGAGCAGGGCATGCAAAGCTTTGATATGGCCCTATATGATTTGTATAAAGCAGGTAAGATAGACATGGACCAAGCGCTTCACCATGCTGACTCGCCTAACGATCTGCGCTTAATGATCAAGCTTGATACTAGCGACGGTTCTAGCTTAGGCACCTTGTCTAATGTGTCTATTGATATGGATGACTAGGCACTGCTTCTTCAGTACTGCAGTTACACTTTGAAAAAGCGGTACCTGGATAATTACTCAAAAAGCAGCCCTTGGG